>CAVVYL010000060.1:0-144004 GCA_963752385.1 uncultured Acidimicrobiia bacterium
GGCCCCTGGTGGCTGCCCGGCTGCGCGTGGGAGACCGCAGCCTCTGGCCAGTCAGGCCAAGCCCACTCAGCCACTGAGCCCGCCCTCTACCTTGAGCCCTCCTGGCAGGCGTGATACAGTCCTCAATTCTTAAGCAATGCAAAGGAGGTCTGTCGTGCCCAGCCAACCCAGGACCACCACCCTTGTCATTCCAGGCAAACGCGAGACCGCGCCCGCGTCCACCACACGGGGTGTCGCCCCGCAGCCGGTGAGGCGAAGCCCGTCACCGACTGCCAAGGCCGTACAGGTCGTCGACGCGTTCAGTCTCTCTGCGCCTGCCCGCGCGCAGACGGTAGCGCCCGCGAAGGTGGATGTCCCGGAGGATGACATCCTCGAGATGAGGTCGAAGGAGGGTTCACGCTGTGGACCTCGGTCGCGCGCTACAGGGACGACCTGGCGGTCCTGAAGCCCGAGCAGGTGGACGGCACGGTCACGGTCGACACACTGCCGCAGGCGAGCGCCTCCGAGCGCGGTATCAAGGACTGGGTGGCGAGTGCGCTGCGTGTGCTGCGGCTTGTGAAAGACCGCATTCACGATGAATTCGAGGACCCAGTCAATGGCCGAGGATTTTCTCAAGGAGTTCGGTATTAACAAGGTTGCCAACCTCAGTGCCTGGCTCGCTACAAAGCTCATCATGCGGCTCATCGAAAAACAGCTCGAACCGGGGCCAGGGCTTTACCGTTGGAGCGACGGCACTGCTGACAAGCCGCTCGAGCTCACGCAGGCCGGTGCGGCCGACTTCGACGGCGTCGATCCCAATAAACCGATTCTCGTCTTTATCCATGGAACAGCTTCGAGCACTGCGGGTAGCTTCGGCGCGTTCACTACCGACGAGGCGGTTCCGGTCTGGCGGACGCTGCGCGACTTTTTTGACAAGCACATCTATGGTTTCGAGCATCGGACCATGAGCGACAGTCCAATCGAGAACGCACTTGAACTTGCCCGCACCCTGCCGCAAAACGCAAACCTGTACCTCGTATCGCACTCGCGGGGCGGCCTGGTTGGGGATCTCCTTTGCCTTCAGTCCATCGCTGCCACGCACCTTCGGCGCTTCAATCGCGGTGAGCCAGAGCTGGCCGAGGCTGACGAGTTCGACCGCAAGAAGCTGGGAGAACTCGCCGAATTGCTGGCCGCGAAGAAGTTCCGCGTGCAGCGCTTCGTGCGTTGCGCGTGCCCGGCCCGAGGCACGCTTCTGGCGAGCGAGAACATCGACCAGTTTCTCTCAGTACTCACGAACCTCGTCGGCCTGATCCCGGGCCTCAGCGGCAATCCACTCTACGAAGTAGTGAAGCGCGTAACGCTGCAGATTGTCAAAAGCCGCACCAAGCCCGCTCTCGTGCCCGGCGTCGAAGCGATGATGCCGACCTCGCCACTGGTCGCGTTTCTGAACGCGGCTGAAGACCAGGCGGGTGGCGCCCTCGGCGTCGTGGCCGGCGACATCGAGGGAGGCGGCTGGCTCAGGCGCCTGGGCGTGTTCCTCACTGACAGGTTCGTCTACGAGTCGCGCGACAATGACCTGGTTGTCAACACCGATTCGATGTTCTACGGCGCGCGTCGCAAAGATCCGCCCCGCTACGTCTTCGATCAGGGAGCAGACGTCAGCCATTTCAACTATTTCAAGAACGAGCGCACGCGCGCGGCCCTGGCGCGCTGGCTGATCTCTGCGGACACCGACCGACCCGCGGAGTTCCTCCCCATCGAGGGCGAGATGCTGGAACCAGTGCCGATGCTGCGCTCGATACAGACGCGTGCGGGTGCGGCGCAACCGATCGTGTTTGTGCTGCCGGGGATCATGGGATCGCACCTCAAGGTGCGAGATGACCACGTGTGGCTTCGCTACCCTGCACTGGCCGCTGGCAGGCTGGGCTTGTTGCGGGACATCGCCTCGAAAGACGTCCAGCCGGTTGCGCTGATCGGCGACTATTACCGGCGCTTGTGCGAGCACCTGTCGAACAGCCACGAAGTCATTCCTTTTGCCTACGACTGGCGCAAGTCGATCGACGACTCGGCCAAGCTTCTGGCGAGTGAGGTTGAGAAGGCGCTGGCCCGCACGAAAGAACCGGTACGCATCCTCGCACATAGCATGGGTGGGCTGGTAACTCGGCGCATGATCAAGAACCGGCCTGAGTTGTGGGAGCAGATCTGCGCGCGCGATGGGGGCCGTTTTCTGATGTTGGGCACGCCCAATCGCGGCTCGCACGCGATGGTCGAGGCTCTGCTCGGCACGGCGACGACGATCCAGCAGCTGGCGCTGCTCGACCTGACCCACAACAGGCGCGAGGTTGTCGGGATCATTGCGAGCTTCCCCGGCATGCTCGAACTGCTGCCACGCAAGGATGGCTTCTTCGCGAAGAAGACTGGGAGGATCTCGCAAAGCAGGCTCCCAACGTCGGCTCGCCCGCAGCGGATCTGCTCAAGAACGCCCAGGCCACGGTGGGTGAGATGCCGCTCGAACTGCCGCACGCGGACCGGGTCCTCTACGTCGCCGGCTGCTCGCCGCGAACGGTGAAGGGGTTCGAGATCCGCAACCAACGAATCGTTCTCGAGGCCACGACCGAGGGGGACGGGCGGGTTACCTATGAGTCAGGGCGCTGCCGGGTGTTGCGACCTGGTACGTCGAGGCGGAACACGGTGACCTGGCCGATCACGAACCTGCGTTCCCAGCGATCGTGGAACTGCTCGAGCGCGGCACAACAACCCGTCTGGCGACGACGCCGCCCAGCGCGACGCGCGGCGGCGTTGTTGAGTACAGGGCCCTGCCGGAGCCGGTGCTCTATCCGCAGAGGCAGACCTCACCGACGGCGTGCTCGGTCGCCGCCGGGTGCGTTCGTATCGTCCGCGCGCCAAGGCTGGCTTCCGTGTGAAGGTCGTCCACGGAGACCTTCGCTTCTCGAGGTATCCGATCGTAGTGGGGCATTACCAGGGAGACACGATCGTTGGTGCGGAGGAGGTGGTGGACCGCATCCTCGACGGCGCACTCTCGGATCGCTACAACCTGGGCTGTACCCCGGGCCGTTCGGGTCCGTCGCGGTCGTTTTACGCCAGCCTTCTGAGATGCAGCAGGCCCTGGGCCTGCCGCACGGCGCGGTCGTCATTGGGCTCGGCAAGTGGGGCGAACTGACTGCTGCTCAGCTCGCTAATCTGATCCGGCGCGCGGCCCTTCAGCACGTTCTCCAACTCGCCGACTACGCAAGCGATGGGGCGCCTGCACGACCCGCAACGGCGGGCTTGAGCTTTGTGCTCCTTGGTGGCAATTCGGCGGCGAATATTTCAACCGAGGATTCGGTTGCTGCGATCCTGCGGGGCATTGCCCAGGCGAACCGCGAGATCGACACGCGCAAGCCTGGCTCGACCACTATCACGGAAATCGAGATCGTCGAGTTGTACGCTGACTCCGCGATCGAGGCGGCCCACGCAGTCCAACGGCTGGCCGATTCGATCGCGAAGGAGCTCGATGTCGCTATCGACGCCGTTCCACTGTTGCAGCGCGGGAAGCATGGCCGCAGTCGGCTCATGCCCGTGGGCGGGCGCGATCCCTGGCGGCGCTGGGAAATCTCGGTCGTGCGCCCTTCAGACGACTGGCACCGACCCAACCTTGCCAAACCTCTCGCGCAGGAACTCAAACGCGCTATCATCGAGGCCGGCACGGCAGAGAAGACCGATGCCGACCTGCTCACGGCCCTCACTGATCTTGCGCTTGCCGATAGCCTCGTAGCACAGAAGCCTCATAGTGAACTTCGTTTCCTGACGCTGTCCGACCGCGCCCGTGCGGAGGTGACAGTCCAGCAACGGCAGCCTGAGCTCATCGAGCGTCTTGTGAAGAACTCGGTAGAGAAGACCTCATACCGTGAGATGGAGGCACGGGCGCTGTTCGAGCTGATGATCCCGAACGACCTCAAGGACAGCCTCGCGCAGCTCTCGCGTGTGGTCCTTGTCGTCGATGAAGAGACTTCCGAATACCCGTGGGAGCTCATGCATGATGGCACCGAACCACTGTGCGCTCGCATCGGCCTAGTCCGGCAGCTTCAGACCCGGGCGCTACCGGTCCCACATTCGGGCCACGACGACGAAAGCAGCCTACGTTGTCGGCGACCCGATCGTGACGCCGCCGTTCAGGCAGCTCGAGGGTGCGCGCGTCGAGGCGAGAGAAGTCGCGATGAAGCTTCGCGCTCAGTTCGACGTAACGTATCGCGACGAGCAGCTAGGTGCGCTCGAGGTGCTGGGCGGCCTTTTTGACAAGCCGTATCGAGTCGTGCACCTGGCGGGCCATGGCCACTACGAGCCCCCGAATACCCCGGGCGGCCGTGCGAAAAGCGGCATGGTCCTCGATAACGGAGTGTTCCTCACGGCGGTGGAGATCGGGCAGATGCAGCAGGTGCCAGAGCTCGTATTTCTGAACTGCTGCTTCATCGGGCAGGTGGGGCCGCAGCAGCCGAGCCTCGTCACCGGCATCCAGTTCAATCGCTTGGCCGCGAGTATGTCGCGCGAGCTGATCGAGATGGGCGTCCGCGCGATCGTTGCCGCCGGCTGGGCCGTACGCGACGACGCTGCACTCCACTTCGCTCGCGTGTTCTACGAGCAAATGCTTGCGGGCGCGCGGTTTGGCAATGCCTTGCGGGAAGCCCGCCAGGAAACCTGGGCAAAGTACCGCGAGTGCAACACCTGGGGAGCGTATCAGGCCTACGGTGATCCGGATTTCCAGCTCGATCCAAGTGGCGCTCTGGCCGGGCGGAGGGAGGCGGATGGATATGTCTCTGAGGCGGAGCTACTGGACCGGCTGGAGGTCATTCGTCGTGGTGCCAGCGAGTCAAGCAAGAAGGCGGCTGATACCGAAGCGGGGCGCTCGAGCACGGCCACGCAGATCGACGACCTGATCAAGAAGTCCCCGGCTGAGTGGCTCGAGCGCAGCGAAATCCTGCTGGCGCTCGGTGCCACGTACGGCGAAGCCGGCAACTTCGACCCCGCAGCACGATACTTGAAAGCTGCGCTCGAGCTGGAGACAAGGACAATGCGACCACCTTGCGAGCCGTCGAGCAGCTCGCGAACTTCGAAGCCCGCTCCGCGGAGCGGCGGAAGTCGGAGGCCGAAGTGCGGAAGGCAATCGAGCGGCTCGAAAGCCTGCTCAAGGTCGGCGCCTCGTCGGAGCGATACGCACTCCTTGGCAGCGCCTACAAGCGGCTCGCGATACTCGAGGCGGATCCGGCGAAGGCGCTGCAGTCGGTACGCAGGGCAGCGGACAACTACCGGATCGCGCATGAACGCGCCATGCAGCGCGGCGCCTTTAACCCGTATCCCGCCCTCAACTGGGTCACCCTGTCTGCCGTGGCGGGCGAATCGATCCCCGAAGCCGGACTCCGATCCTCGCGCGGGCGGAGACGGCCGCGCGTGAGCGGTTCGCGAAGACTTACAATTTCTTCGATGCGTCGGCGATTCCGGATGCGAAAGTGGCGGTTGCCCTGGCTTCGGAATCGTTGCCGGCTGAGGTGAAGCAAGTCTCGCAGCGCTCTATGCGGACGCCTTCAAGAGGGGTTCCGCGACCGGACGCGAGGTCGACTCCGTCACGCAGCAACTCGCCCAAACGGCAAGCCTGCTGCGGAAGCTCTCGACCGGCAAGGCCGCCGAGGCGCGGGCAAAGGCAGCCGAAGCGATCGAGGCACTCACAGACGCTATCTCCGGCCGTATGGCCGTGGCGTCCTCACCAGGCCCGGCCAAGCGGCGCCCTGGAAGAAAGGCCGCCGCAACGCCACGGTCGACCAAAAAGCCCGCTGCGAAGACACCCCGCGCAAGAGTGCGAAGAAAGGGGGTGGGAAGCAGGGTATATCCGGATAGAACCCGCAGTCAAAGCCTTCCTACGGGACCCGGACATGATAGAATCGCGCCAACCCGTCTCGCTGGCATTCAATGCCCGAGTTTAGTTTTGATTCCAGGAGGTCTCGAAACCGATTGGGCTATTCTGAATTGAAAACCGACCTCCTGGAGTCGATCAGTGGAGATGTGGGACACCGAGAAAAGGAAGATGGTGAATGAATAGGTTTTGTCACTTGTTCTGCACGATTGTTCTACTCTCCGGGCCTTCTCTGTGGCTGGGAGCTCAAGAACCTGCAAAGAAAGAAGTCGGCAAGACGAATCGCGATGCCACCTCGAGCACGACGCCGGCCTCTTCAACTAACCCGAAAGTCGATTTTGCGACGGAGGTATTCCCGCTCCTCCAGCAACGCTGTTTTCGCTGTCACGGCCCTGAGCAACAGATGGGAGAGTATCGCCTGGATGCGAAACAGGTGGCGTTGACGGGTGGCCTATCCGGGCCGAACGTCATCCCTGGAAAATCAGGTGAAAGTCCCTTATTCCAGCGTGTAGCCGGTGTTGGCAAGTTAAATCCAATGCCTATGGCTGGAGAAAGACTAAAGCCGGACGAGTTAGCCTTGATCAAGTCCTGGATTGACCAAGGTGCAGGCTGGCCGGACGATATCGGCGTCAAGACCAGGCAAATCGAAAAACACTGGGCTTACATCAAGCCGTCTCAAGTCAAGCCACCCGCGGTCGGCACAGGTCCTCAGGTACGCAATCCCATTGACAACTTCGTTCTCGCACGGCTGCAGAGAGAGGGACTCGCATTCGCTCCGGAAGCGACGAAGGAAGCGCTCGTCCGTCGCCTGAGTCTGGATCTTCGGGGACTTCCACCGACGGTCAAGGAAATCGACCGGTTCCTGGCCGACACAAGCCCTAACGCCTACGAATCGCTCGTGGACCGCATGCTGAATTCGCCGTCCTTCGGGGAACATTGGGCTCAGCACTGGCTGGATCTGAGCCGCTACGCCGACACGAATGGTTACGAAAGCGATGAGCCTCGGACGATGTGGGCTTATCGCGACTGGGTGATCGATGCCTTCAACCGAAATGTGAGTTTCGATCGGTTTACCATTGAACAGCTTGCGGGCGACCTGCTTCCCAATCCGAGCACAGATCAGCTCATCGCGACCGGTTTCCACCGCAACACGATGGTGAATAATGAGGCCGGAGCCAAAGACGACGAGTTCCGTGATGCGGCCGTGAAGGACCGGGTCGATACCACCGCGACCGTTTGGCTGGGAAGCACGTTCGGCTGCGCTCAGTGCCACGATCACAAATACGATCCTTTCAAGCAGGCGGAGTACTATCAACTCTACGCCATCTTCAACAACACGGCTGAGAGTGCCATCAAGATTTCAGAAGAAATGGAGGTTTTCAAGGGTGACAGAGAACGAACTGAAGCAGCGCGAAGCGCAGGTCGCTGCCTTAAGAAAACTTTTGGACACCGAAACTCCCGCACTCAAAGCAGCCCAGCAGAAATGGGAGGAACGCACGAAAGCCAAGCTCGCTTCATTCGATCAAGCCTGGAAAGTGGTCCAACCCGTCGCGATGCGCACAGAGTCTGGAGCGACTCTGGAAATCCAGCCGGATGGTTCTGTTCTCGTGAAAGGAGAGGCCAAAACAACTGACGTCTACGAGCTCGAGTTCAAGACCTCTCTTGGGAATGTCACTGGCTTACGTCTCGAGGCATTGCCTGACAAGGGCGTGGCAAATGTCCAGGCCGCGGAAGTTTCCAAACGCCGTTTCCTTCTGAGCGATGTTGAAGCCGAAGCTTGGTCTGCCAGTCAATTGCGGGAACAAACCGATCGCTGGAACGGGAAATTGCAGTGGGGGCCTTGGCAAACGATTGGGCCTTTTCGTACGGACTCGCGAAGTGTGGCTTTCTCCACGGTCTTTCCGCCAGAAACTGGCTTCGACCCCCAGGAAGTATACGAAAATGGTCACCTGGCCTGGATCAAACGCCCTTGGAAAGACGGGCGCGTACATTACTTCCGCTACCTTCCCGACACACCGGAAGAGAATTGTGCTCACTACGCCTTCCGTACCGTTGAAGCAAAGGAAGCCATGTCGGTTACGGTGTCTCTCGGCAGTCTCAAGGGACTGAAGCTCTGGCTCAACAAGGAACTCATTTTCTCCACAGATCCGACACGTGAGATTGCACCCGACCAGGAAATCGTGCGCCTCGACCTGAAAGCGGGCACGAACGAGATTCTCATCAAAGGCAGCAACGACGAAGGCCCTTACGGGTTCTACTTTCAGCCCTACCTCGGACTGCAAGAGAAGGCTCGCGTCCACTTCGCTGCCGCTTCGGCGGATCACTTTGATTGGGAGAATATCGATCTTCCTGGCGTGCTCGATGGCAAGGAGGAGACGGGTTGGGCAACCGGCGATCACGGTGGCGTCGCGATCTTGCAGGCGAAAGAACCGGTCGGTTCAGCAAGTGGCGGCATCTTGAAGGTCCGCTTGCTTCACGACTCACCCGAAGCTGACTACAAGCCCTTACAACGCTTCCGAATCTCTGTGACGACGCTTCCGCCGAGTGTTGTGGCTGAGCTTCGTCAGACACCCCAGAAGTTGCGGCTGGCGTTGGCAAAAACACCCGCTGAGCGCACTCTCGAAGAGGTACGCGGCGCGCAAGACTATTATCGCTCGATCTCTCCGGAACTGGCCGGAGCATGGCAGCAGTATCGAAAGTTACGGGCCGAGTTGGACGTCTTTAAGAAACAGCACAGCACCACAACCTTGGTGATGAAGGAACTGCCGGAGCCGCGAAAAACTCATCGGCAAAACCGGGGCTCCTTCCTCGACCCGGCAGAACCAGTTGAGCCCGGCGTGCCCGCGGTGCTGCATCCGATCGATCGCAAGCAGAAGGTCGACCGACTCGCCTTCGCTCGATGGCTGATGGACGACAATAATCCGCTGACCGCGCGGGTGCGGGTCAATCAGATCTGGCTCAACCTCTTTGGGCAGGGCTTGGTCAGCACGAGCGAAGACTTCGGCAGCCAGGGAGAGGCGCCCACCCATCCCGAGCTCTTGGATTGGCTGGCCACTGAGTTCATCCGTTTGGGTTGGGATCACAAGGCGCTTCTCAAGACGATTGTCACGTCGGCCACCTATCGCCAGTCGTCGGCGGTTTCACCCGAGAAACAGGAGAAGGATCCTGAAAACAAGCTGCTCTCGCGAGGCGCGCGCTATCGCTTGCGGGGTGAGACCGTGCGTGATGTCGCACTTGCGTGCAGCAATCTGTTGAGCCACAAGCTAGGTGGCCCGAGTGTGTTTCCTCCTCAACCTGCAGCCGTTTTTGCAGACCACTTCATCGAGGGAGGTTTCAATCAGTGGCCCACGAGCGTAGGCGAGGATCGTTACCGCCGCGGACTCTACACGTTTTACAAACGGACACTGGTGTATCCGACCTTTGCTACTTTTGACGGGCCAGATCGCACCGTGTGCACTGTGAAGCGGACACGTTCCAACACCCCGCTGCAAGCTCTCGACACGTTAAACGACCCGGTATTCTTTGAAGCGGCGGGCAGCTTGGCACAGCGTCTTCTGACCGAGGCTCACGGCGACGTTAGCGACCGTCTCGCGTATGCGTTCCGGGTTGTCCTCGCTCGCAAGCCCACCACGGATGAGACACAGCGTCTGCAGGATTTCTACCGGAAGATGCGCACGAAATACCAGACGGCGGCGGAGGCCGAAAAAGTCGTGGCAGCGGCGTTCCCGGGTCGAAAGCCGCGGGCAGACAAGATCGAGTTGCCCGCCTGGATCATGGTCGCCAATGCCTTGCTGAACCTTGACGAAGCCGTAACCCGGGAGTAATTCAGCCACTCCTTGACCGAATTGTGAACTTCGTCGCCACCTGGTGGAACCAGGCTCGTGGGGCGCTACGCATGATTTGTCCCGCCTTGGCAAGGGGGACGCCGCGCTGTTTGCGGCAGGGGGTCGAGCCACCGACGTGAAACTAGAACAACGTTTACTTTCGAGCCTCGGTTCACAACAGATTCCGATGAGAAACTTACCTCCGGTCGAGCCAAGGAGAAGTTATCCGATCCTCGATTGACGAGGGAACATGCTCCTTGGGCTCCTGCCAGAGGCCGGTTTTTGGGGAGAACGATGATGAATAGTTACGAAGCAGCGCAGCAGATCACGAGACGGCACTTCTTCCGTTCCGCAGGAGTCAGCGTTGGCGCAATCGCGTTTGCCTCGCTGATGAATCGGGATCTTTTCGGAGCCGGGGTTGGTCCCAGGCGTGGAAAGAGTTCCCCTCAAGGGCTTGCACTTTCCAGCCAAAGCAAAGAGCATTATTTTCCTCTGTCAGGATGGCGCGCCGTCGCAGCTGGATCTCTTCGACTACAAACCCAAATTGCAGCAGTATCACGGAACACCCGTACCGGAAGAGCTGGTGAAGGGCGAGCGGTTCGCCTTCCTGTCAGGCCGGCCTCAGCTACTCGGGCCGCAATTCAAATTCGATCGCTACGGGCAGACGGGGACGTATGTTTCGGATTTGCTGCCTCAGATTGCGGGGATCGTCGATGAGACCGCTTTCGTGTACTCGCTGACGACTGACCAATTCAACCACACTCCGGCTCAGCTGAAGCTTTTCACCGGGCATGAGCGCTCGGGGCGTCCTTCGATGGGGTCCTGGCTCACCTATGGAATCGGCAGCGAGAACCAGGACCTTCCCGGTTTTGTGGTCTTGGCCTCTGGCCGCGGGACACGCTGCGGCTCCGCCTGCCACGGCTCAGGCTTCCTGCCAACGCGTTATCAGGGAGTTCCTTTTCGCTCGGGCGGTGACCCGGTGCTTTTTCTGTCGAATCCGGAAGGTGTCTCCAGCGAGGTTCGGCGCGATTCGTTAGACGTCATTCGCGACCTGAATCAGTTGAAACTGAAAAGCCAGGGTGATTCCGAGATTGAGACTCGCATTGCTTCCTATGAAATGGCCTACCGAATGCAAACGAGTGTCCCAGACCTGATGGATATCTCCAAGGAGCCTCAGTCGATGCATGAGATGTATGGTACCGAGCCTGGGCAAGAGGAGCTTTGCGAATAACTGCCTTCTGGCGCGGCGGCTTGTTGAACGGGGCGTTCGCTTTGTTCAGCTGATGCATGGCGAGTGGGACCACCACGGTGGCACGCGCACCAGTCTAAGGCGGGACCTGCCGAAGCGCTGCCAGGAAGTCGATCGAGCCAGCGCTGCACTCATTAGAGATCTCAAGCAGCGAGGAATGCTCGACGAAACGCTTGTAATTTGGGGCGGCGAGTTTGGGCGCACACCGATGCTACAGGGCGAGCCCGACGATCCCAACGTCGGGCGCGACCACCACCGCACTTTCACCCTGTGGCTCTGCGGAGGCGGTGTCAAGGCTGGCGCTCGGTTGGGACAAACGGATGAGGTTGGCTATCGCGTCGCCAACGATCCAGTTACGGTGCATGACCTGCAGGCCACGATTCTCCACCTGATGGGCGTCGATCACACCAAGCTGACCTTCAAGTTCCAGGGTCGCGACTACCGGTTGACGGATGTACACGGTCAGATCCTAAAGCCAATTCTAAGCTGACTACCATCTCAACCTGCGTCTTCTGCCGGATCGATCCAGGCCAGAGCAAACGGCCGCAGGCTCAGATCCAAATTTTGATCGGACGTTTCCCGCAACAGGCCAGACTGTGCCGCGAATGATTCCGGTGAGGTCATGGCCGTTTCGGCGTTATTCTCGTCCATCTCTTTGACTCGGACACGGCGAGGCAAGCCTGGGTAAACCAGCCGCACCGGCTGGAAATCAGGGCCGAGGTTGGCTAACAGGATGCGTGTCCGGCCGGCCTTTTGCAGGGCCAGGCCTTCCACTTTCAGAGGGGCGCTCGAAGTCGAGGGAATCACCCGCCCGCCAGCGTACTGGCCGGCCGCAAAGAGCACGTGGTAGAGCGGGAAAACTGAAGAAGGAATGGAAAGAAACTTATCCGGCAGCGGCGAGCCGGCCTCACTTTCCATGACGCCGAGCCAGCCGGTGGGTTCATAGTAGGTCACGCTTGCCACACCGTGCTCAGCGAGATATTTCAAGCTGCCGAGTGTCCAGCCGGCGCCAAACAGCGACATCTGGCGGGGATCTACTTGAGAGGGCAGATCGCCGGGGCGAGCGGCTTCGGCTGAGGTCGCATTCGGGTTGAAACGCGGCTTGAAAGTGACGGGCGTCACAGCCAGCGGGGTCTTACCGGTGAACTGGCGAGCACTATCTGCTGTGTAGCCCTGGGCGACGAGGTTTTCGACAAGCGTCAGGTTATCAAACGCGTGGACCTGCGGATTGATTGAATAGCAGACGAGATCTAGCGCGCCGACCGAGGGCCGCTCCCGATTCAACTCGGTAAAGTATGCGTTGGTTCCTCCTCCGATTCTAACTTTTGGGTCATAGCGAGTCAGGTGACGGCGAGCCAGTTGCACCCATTTCCCGGAAGTGGACTTCTCTGCTGCATGGAAGATCAGCGCGCTGAAGAGACGTGGCTGAAAGCGCTTCAGATCTTCCAGTAACGCCTGCAACTCCGCTTCAGCGGAATCACTCAGATGCAGCGCCATTTCGAGCGGTAGCCCAACTGAGCCTGCCTCTGAAACCGCCAACTTGAGAACCTCTTTGTGTCGTGGAAGGGAGAGGTTCAGATCCACACGGAGGTGAGAGAGGTTCAGTCGCTTCAGCCGTTCTCGCTCTCGAGAACTCAGTTCGCGGCTGGCCAGCCCCAAGCCGATGAGGGGCAGGGGAGTCGAAGCGACTGCACCCACCTTGATTGTGACTTCCCCCGAACCGCTTGTGGTTACGGGGCTAGCTGACGACGGCCGGCCCTTCAGACTCAGCGTCACGGACTGGGCTACGCGGGTGCCTTGCTTCACTTCGACCGGAAACGGCAGCGCCAGCGGCGTGCAGTAGGTCTTGTAAGAGGCATCGGTCCAGTTGCGATGATCCTCCATCTCGAAGACGTCACCTTCGCAACGGACCTCGGCAGAGACGCCTGGCAGCACCTCGTGGGTAATGGCACGCAGGTTCATGAACGGTTGATGCGGAGAGATCTCTTTCGGAAAAACGCCCGGCTGCATACGACCATCGACGGTTTCCACGGTGCAGGGATTGCCGGCGCATTCCTCAACCGGATGGAGTACGCAGAAGCCGAGGCGGTTGCGGAGGAACGTCGAACGTGCCGTGCCTTCCATACTGAAGCGGACCACCCCAGTTGCTTCGCCGCGGATGGTCCCCTTCCAAAGGAAGTCGATCTCCCGTTCCTTGCACGTGACATCGAAAGTCAGCTGGAAGGTGTCGCCAGTGGTTTCGAGCCGCAGACCAGAAATCTGAGGAGCGACAGTGCCCCAGTTACGGTCTCGCACCGCCGAGTAGATGCCGCGAATCACCTCACGTTCACCCAGCCGGATGGAGCGGAGGATCGTCGTTTCGGGCTCGAAGATCATTGTAAGGAATCCTGCGCGGAGAGCGAGCCGTTCCGGCAGTGGCTCGTTCTTTCCGTAATAGAGAACTGCTTTGGGAAGCGGGCTACCCCTCCTGCCCGCACTGGTGGAAGCAACCTTCGCGGCCGACTGAAGCGACCGGCTGAAGTGAGGCAACGCCATCAGTCCAGCCGAACGGACACTGCCGGCGAGAGCGCCTCCGACAACGACCTTCAGAGCATCACGGCGAGTTAGGTTCATATCGGTTCTCCCTTAGCCTTGTCATCCGCAAAGTGAAACAAGGAACTACCCTGGACTTTCGAGATTGCTTCCCTGCGATTCCGCGCCCCAGGGAAGTTGCCCCAACTGGCAGATAAGAGTATCTGCGCACGCCGGCACGCTCGCCGACTTAGAAAGGTTCGGAGGCAAGTTCCTGGTGACGTACACATGGCCGGTTCGTCATGTGTACGAGACAGAACGCAGACATCGCCAGTACAACGCGATGTCTGCGCGACCAATGATCACCTGACAGAGTAATACTAGAAGAAGAATCGAAGGGCAAACTGGATGTAGCGCGGTGGACGGGCAGCCACCACCTGCCCGAAGCGCGCGTTGACCTGTGCGCCGGAAGGGTCGAACCGCGCATTGTTATCCACGGCCAGGTACTGCGTGTGATTGAAGGCATTGTAGAATTCGCTGCGGAATTCCAGATACCGCGCCTCGCTCCACAAGGGAAACTTCTTGGCGATGTTAATGTCCCAGTTGTTAAATCCGGGGCCGCGGAACAGATCGCGGGCTGCATTGCCAAACGAGCCTTGGGCCGGACGGCCGAAAGCGTCTGTGTTGAACCAGCGATCGAAACTCTTGCTATCAACGAGGGGGCTGGCCAGCAGATTCACTCGCGCAAAGCCGCTGTCTCCGCCGCCCGTGATGTCTGCGTTATCGGTCGTGCTGTAGTTGATTCCCGAGGGGCCACCGCTAGCGAAACGTAGTGATTCCAGAAAGTTGCCAGTTGTCCAGCACTCCCTTGACAAATGCGTTGTTCCAGCGGCTGCTGGCTTTCGGCAGATCCCAGAGGTAGTTCAACGACAACATGTGGGTTTGGTCGAAGCCCAGCCGGCCGTACATCCAGGAACTGATGGGCAAGTACGCGGGCAACCCACCGCCATCGCCGTCGGTGAGTCCCATGGCCTTGGACCAAGTGTAGGACACTCCGATCTGGGGCCCACTGGTGAATCGCCGGTTCAGTGAGACCTGCAACGAGTTGTAGTTGGCGATCCCGGGATGATCAATGTACTTGATGCCGGCATAGCCGCTGTATGGGCGTAGAAAGTTCTCCGGCAATGCCAGCCCGGTCGTGGGATCGACATTCGCCGGATTGAAACGGGCACCCGGAGCGATCGTGTTGAGGTCGCGGTTCTGGAGCAGATGCCTGGAAGTATTGCCCACATAAGACACATCCATCACGCTATTACTCCCCAACTGATGCTGAATACCCAAGCTGTAGCTGTAAACCGTGGCGACCGGCGGGTCCAGCTCCAGCGCGCTGACCAGCGTCGGGAAAAGCACTCCCTGAGATTGCAGCAACGTGTCCATCGTACCGTAGAAGATCTGCGGCTGGAACGTCACCGGCACATTCTGCGTGATCTCCCAAAGGAAGTTTCCGGAAGTCAGCGCCGTTTGCTTGGTAGAGGCAAATCCACCACGAATGGCCGTCTTGCCGCTGCCGAACACGTCGTAGGCAAACCCAAAACGTGGCGCCACCTGAAGCGACGGTCGTTCACGGAACCCGTCTGGATAGCTGGTGTCACTCGACAGCACCATCCCGTTGACCGGGTCGCCGCTATTGGGCACATAAGCGCCGATGTAGGGTGCCGGGAAGATTTGTCCTGAAATCGGGTCCCTGGCCACCCGGCTCCCACTCGCGTCCAAAGCGGGCCCGTAAAATGCGGGGGCCCTGGCTGGATCAAAACGCTCAAGCACCAGCGCAGCCCCCTCCGTGCGGCCGCGCAGCAGCCAAGGTGAGAAAGTGGAAAACCGCACGCCGTAACTCAGCGTCAGCTTGCGCGTGGCTTTCCACGTGTCCTGGGCGAAGAACTCGAAGACATTGTTCTTAGCCTTGTGCAGGTTGCGTTTGTTGGTCTCGGAGTATTGCCGGAACGTGCCCAGAGCCGCGTTGGCGTAGGCGTAGCCTGTGTCGCCGAGATTGTTGGGATCACGACCAAAATCGAAGCTTCCTGACTGGGGGGCGTTGGCTCGAGGCCCTTCGCTGGCCCAACCCCACTCGGCGTAGATGCCGAACTTCGGGTTGTGGCTGCCCTTGGCCCAGCTGATGTTATTCGATAGGTTCACCCGGTGATCTCCAGCATCAATGGGGAACCGCGTGTCGTAGTTGACGCTCGCCGCGCCGGGAACCCCGCCAAAACCCATCTGCGGAATCAGGCCCAGCGGATTGGCTGCTGGGAAGAGTTGTCCCAGGTTGTAACCTACCGTGGAACCCTGAACAGGACCATAGTCGCTGTCGGAATCCAGATGGCCGAATTCTCCCAGTCCACGGATGCCGATGTTGAACTCGTTCACAAGGCTGGGACTGAAGACCCGCGTGTATCCCACCTGTGCGCTGCTGTCGGTAAACAGATAACGGTGAATGAACAGAGGCGCGCCGCCGCCCCAACCTGCGCCTGGCTCAAAACCAAAGGTGTCGGTCCTCCAGCGCCGGCCGCGGATGAAAATGGAGTCCTTGGTGGTCAGATTGAAATCCAGGCGGAGTACCTGGGCCAACTTAGGAACGTCAAGGCTATCCTCCCATTCGAAGTTGTAATTGCCACCCGTGAGGTTACGATCCAGTCGGTTGGGCAGGGGAAAGACATTCAGCAACGCTTGGCCATTGCGGTTGATTCGATTGGCCGGGATGATATTGTTTGTGAATTGCTGTCCCGTCTCAGGATCGATGATCGGCACTAGTTGACCATTGAGATCGAGCGTCTGCGAAAAGTCGCCCGCTCGCTCGCGTTCGGTCGGCAAGGTCACCTGACGCAAACCAGTCGGCTGCTTAACACCCCAATCTTCATGCGCAAAAAAGAAGAAGATCTTGTCTTTGTTCTTGTTGAACTTGTTCGGAATGTAGGCGGGCCCACCAACAGTAAATCCCCAGTTGCTGTGCCTGTAGATCGGCTTCGGCTGCCCCGAACGGTTGTTGAAGAAGTTATTAGCATTGAAATTCTCGTGCCGCTTAAACCAATAGGCATTGCCATGGAAATCCTTCGTGCCTGACTTGGTGACCAGGTTAACCACTGCTCCCGGGTTGCGCCCATACTCAGCCGCGTAATTGGTGAGCACCGCCTTCATTTCCGAAACGGAGTCAATCCCCGTGGTTTCATTAAACAAACCGACAATGTCTGCATCACCGCCCGGCTGCCCGTCCAGCGAAAAATTGTTGAAGTAGCTCCGCACGCCTTGAATATTCGGGGTGAAGGTTCCAAACTGGCCGCCCAGCGACTGGTTGCCAAACTGCAAGGCGCCGGCTCCTGAAGCCGAGTCTTCCTGCGCGCCCCAGGGAACAAACACTGACTGGCTAACCCCCGGCAAGGTTCGGAGCAAGCTCAACGGGTCGCGACCCTTGGCAATCATCAATTCGAGCTGGGTAGCGGTGAGCACGCCCGAGTGCTCGGCACTCTCCGTGCTAACCAATTCGCCAGTCGAGGTGACGGAGACGGTTTGAGTGACTTCCCCCAGCTCCATTGAAATCGAACCGAGGCCCAGGCGCTGGTTGGAGGTCAGACCCAACCCCTTTTGCTCATGTCGCTTGAAGCCGGCTTTCTCGACAATCACGGTGTAGATCCCTGGCTGGACGGAATCAAAGACAAAGACTCCAGAGTCGTTGGTGACCCCCGAGCGGGCTACCTCGGTGGCTTCACTTTTTAGCGTCACGGTGGCGCCAGGAACAATGGCCCCGGAAGTATCGATCACAGTTCCAGTTACGGCACCAGTGATCGTCTGGGCCAAGGCACTTCCCGAGACCAGCGAAACAAGTAGTATCCCCAACAGCCCGAGGAAGACACCGATTTCTCTCTTTTTCCAGGCCTCCATCAGATCATCCCTCCTTAGAGTTTGCTAGCAGGCTATCAGACAGCTTGGCAAGCGGTACGTCCGATTGGAATAATGTGAATACACACGACACAAACTACTGGTTTTCTTGATGTTGACCATGGTAGGACAGGGTCTTCTTGCATGTCAAGTAAATTTGGTTGAAATCTGTCTGACAACCAGATTAGAATAGGCCTCCGTCTCGCTGGATCGCCCGGAGGCTCCTTCAGAAAACATCGTCCCAATGTGACTGTCTCGTGGCCGCTCTTCATTGAGCGGCAACTGACAAGCTGGCGGAGCGCTCCGCTTTGTCTCAATCGAATCCAAGGCCGATGAACCAGCTCTTGCGCAATCAAACTCATGGAGCCGTCGGCTGCATCGTGGCTACTGCTCCTGGAAAGGTGATCCTTTTCGGTGAACACGCCATCAATCGCGGACAGCCGGCATTGGCGGCCAGTGTCGGATTATGGGCGCGCTGCCGTATCTGCCTTCGAAGCGAGCCAGGGAATGTGTTCCTCAGCGGAACTAACCAGCAGGCAGTCTCTCAGAAATCGATTCTCGACCTGACGCGCCAGGTTGACCTTGCGCGCAGCCAAGGCAACTATGAGTCCATTCGCCAACTGGCTGCTGAAGACTATTTCGCCCCCGCCAAGTACATTCTGGGGTCAGCGCTGGGGGAGCAGTTGCCGGACGGATTCTCGGTGGAGTGGGAAAGCGAGATTCCCGCTTCCTCCGGGCTAGGGTCTGGCGGAGCAGCGTTTGCGGCCCTTGTCACGGCGCTGAACGGGCTCCTGGTGAAGCCTGCAAGCTTCGAAGAACTCGCCGCCTGGGCCTACCGCGGTGACGTGGTTGCCCATGGAGGCGTGGCATCGGCCCTCGATACGCAAACGTCGCTCGTGGGCGGTATCATTCGGTTCGCAGGCCAAGGACTAGCGCAGGCAGTCCCCTGCGCCGAGGGTTTCTCGCTGGTGATTGGGAATACTGGTGTGGCGGCGTCCACCCGTGAAATCAACACGCGGGTACGCCACTGGCTGGAAGAGAAGCCGGCCAGTCGCCTGGCTTTCTTCGAAGCAATGGGGGCTTTGTCACGAGCTGCCTTGCCGCTCCTGAAAGCAGGCGATTGGAACGAGCTGGGTAGGCTGTTCAATTTGAACCAACTGGCGCTTGAGAAGATCGGCGTTTCCAGCCCTGAGATTGACCAGCTGATCGAAGCTGCCCGGGAGGCAGGTGCCTTGGGGGCAAAACTCTCGGGCTCCGGCGGCGGGGGCATCGTCATTGCGTTGGTCACTTCGGAGACACAGCAGCGAGTTGCCCGCGCCATCGTGGAAGCAGGCGGGACGGCGCTGCTTCCCGAGATCGGGGAGCGTGGTGCCAACGTAATCGATCGGAGACAAATCTAGGGCGTCTCCAAGACTCGCCACGTGGCAGACCGTCGCGAGTGGAAGGGATTCTTCATGAACTTCAAAATCATCGACCTGACCCACAAGCTTCTGCCGGGTGAAGAACAATACCCTGTCGAGGTCAAGCAACGAGGCAAGCCGCGCGAGACGCCAACCGGCGACATCATGCATGACGTTTACATGTGGTCGCATTCCGGAACTCATGTCGAGGTATCGCTTCACTTCTATGCAGGAGGCAAAGACACGTCAGATTTTCCACCGGAGACCTTCGTAGGATCAGCCATTCGTCTAGACTTCCGGCACAAGCAGACGAACGAGCCGATCACGCTGGCGGAGATTCAGGCCGCCGGCGACGTTCGGGAAGGAGACATCGTTGTCCTCTGGGAGGGGCGAGACCATCTCTATCGCACCAAGGAATCCCACTCCCGCCCCTATCTCACCGAAGAGGCGGCGCGCTGGCTGGCACTCGAGAAGAAGATCAAGTTGCTGGGAACGGACTCTTCTGGATTTGAGGTGCGTGGCGTCAGCACGCATCCCAACCACCACCTGTTTTTCAAGGCGGGTGTTGACATCCCAGTTGTGGAATGCCTCTGCCGCCTGGATAAGATTCCCAGCCAGCGATTTTTCTTCGTTGGGTTGCCTATTCCCGCGAAAGGGCTAGATGCATCGCCGATCCGGGCCATTGCGCTGGACATCGAAGGATGTTGGCCATCGTTGCGTTTCGAATAGCCGTTCGCATTGCGGTCGTCGCTTCAACTTGGATTTGCGGGGCTCTATGGTTCGAATCGGGTCGGCATTGTTCAACGCAGATCACACCCGCCTTGGAGACGAGTTGCTCCGGGCAGAGGCTGCTGGGATTGATTTTTTTCACTTTGATGTCTTTGACGGGTACTTTGTGCCCGACCAGGCGTTTCCGGCCCGAACAATCAAATGGCTGCGGCGGCTGACGAAGCTGCCGTTTGAGGTGCACCTGGCCGCCAACGATCCGGTTCGCTTCCTGCCCGCGTTGGCAGACGCTGGTGTGGACCTGGTATTTCTTCCAGCTGAGAGCGTCGCGCTGCTCTACGAAACCATCTTTACCGTCCGCGAACAGGGAATGAGGGTGGGGTTGTGTCTGGCTCTCGGCACTCCGCTGGCGCTGCTGGATTCCACGTTGCCGATGATTGACTCGGTGCTGCTGCTGGGGCGTGTCACGGGCGAGGGCAAGCGCGGCCGTGACTTCAATCGACTTGTGATTGAGCGTGTGCGCCAGGTGCGCCAGCGCAGCGATGTCGCGGGAGGCTTGATCGACGTCCAAGCCGCCGGAGGCCTCGAAATAGCAAATTGCGCCGAGGTCGTTCAGGCGGGGGCCACTTCTCTTCCCCTTGGCGCTGCTTTGCACCGGGAGGCTGACATGGCCCTCTTCGTGTCGCGACTTCGCCAGTGCATCGGGAAAGGACTCGAGGACCTCGGGTCGCAGATCGTGGATCGAAGTGCCTCTCGCGATCTCCAAGCTGCAATCCTAGCGCCTGCCAATGCCGCCCGCGGGGCGGAAGCGCAGACCTTTAACGTCCTGGTGGCTTCGCGCTCCTTTGGCAAGAACTGCCCAGAGGTTCTGGAAAGGATGAAGGCTGCGGGATGTGCCTTCATGCCGAACGACTATGATCTTGCGCCCAGTGAAAAAGATCTGCTCGCGCTCATTCCAGAAGCCGACGTCTTGATTTCAGGGACGGAGCCCGTGACCGCCCGCGTGATTGCTGCCGCACGACGCTTGAAAGTCATCTCGAGGCACGGCGTCGGATTCGAAAATATCGATCTGGCAGCGGCAAGGGAGCGCGGAATTCGCGTTGCGATTGCAGGTGGAGTCATTGCCGATTCGGTAGCTGACATGACCCTGGCGCTGCTGCTCGCCCTGGCTCGCCAGATTCCTCAGGGCAATGCGTCTGTGAAGCGGGGTCAATGGCAGCGCTTTGTCGGACCTGAGCTCCGCGGCAAGACGCTCGGCTTGGTGGGACTGGGGCAAATTGGGCGATCCGTGTGTGTTCGAGCCAAGGGGTTCGGCATGCGGCTGGTTGCCTATGACTTGTGTCCCGATCGAGCTTTCGCAGCTTCGTGGGGGGTGGAGTATCGCGCTCTCGATGAGTTGCTCGGCACGGCAGACTTCGTCTCACTCCATTTGCCGGTCACCGATGAAACCCGACACCTGATCAACTGTGAGAGGCTGAATCGTATGAAGCGGGGCAGCTTTCTAATCAACACCGCGCGGGGCGAGTTGGTCGACGAGGCGGCCCTCTATGAAGTTCTCAGCAGCGGCCACCTGGCCGGAGCCGCTGCCGACGTGTTCAGCACCGAGCCCCCCGGTGAAAACCGGCTGCTTCAACTCGAGAATTTCGTGGCGATGCCTCACAGCGCCAGCCAGACTCCGGAGGGTTTGCGTCGGATGGGAGAGATAACGGCCGAGAACGCCCTGCGGGTCCTCCGGGGCCAAGAACCACTGTTTTTCGTCGCCTAGGGGCATGATGACTCCAAAGATATCCCGGTTTCCGTCGGCTCCAGTGCGTTTCCGCCAGCGGCGGCTGCACTGCGTCCGCTCTGTTCTGGTTGGGTTGGCGATCCTGGTCGCGGCACTTCCTTGCTTAGCGCTGCCTCGTCTTAAGGTTAGCGGGAACCGGCGGTTCCTCGTCGCGGAGAATGGGGAGCCCTTCTTCTATCTGGGTGATACGGCCTGGGAGCTGTTCCATCGGCTCAATCGCGAAGAAGCGGAACGCTACCTGAAGGACCGCGCAAAAAAAGGGTTCACGGTCATCCAGGCGGTGGCGTTGGCGGAGCTGGATGGGCTGAATGATCCGAATCCTTACGGTCACCGTCCTCTGGTGAACAATGATCCGACTCAGCCGGATGTCAGGGAAGGAAGGGACAACGACTACTGGGATCATGTGGACTTCATCGTCAGCAAGGGAGAATCTCTTGGACTCTACATTGGTTTTCTGCCGACCTGGGGTGACAAATGGAACAGACGGCAGGGAGCCGGTCCGGAAATCTTCAACCCTCAAAACGCAGCTGTGTATGGCACATGGCTAGGGCAGCGTTATCGGAGCTCTGCGAACATCATTTGGATTCTGGGCGGCGACCGGCCAGTGGAAAGCGACACCCATCGAGAAGTAATTCGCGCCATGGCGCAGGGCTTGCGCAAAGGGCATGGCGGTGCACACCTGGCGACGCTGCATCCGCCGGGAGGCGAGGGTTCCTCGCGCTGGTTCCACGAAGACGAGTGGCTGGATTTCAACATGCGCCAGAACGGTCATGTCACGGAGTTCAACCCGCGCTACGAAGCGACCCGAGCCGATTACGAACGCGTGCCTGTCAAGCCGGTGCTGGATGGGGAACCGATTTACGAAGACCACCCGATATCGTTCAAGGCCCAAGAGCTGGGCCATTCTGTGGCAGCCGACGTCCGGCGGCCGCTCTATTGGGACCTGTTCAGCGGCGCGTTCGGGCACACCTATGGCCATCACTCGGTTTGGCAAATGTGGCAGCCGGGCCGCAAGCCTGTCAACAGCCCGCTGATGCCGTGGTTTGAAGCGCTCGATCAGCTCGGCGCCAGCCAGATGCAGTACGGTCGCAGGCTCATCGAGTCGCGGCCCTTCCTGACACGAATTCCGGACGACTCCGTGATTGTTCCTACGGATCCAGCCTCTTCCGTGCCTGGAGCAGGGCTGAAGCGCTTTGCCGCCACCCGCGATGCCGAGGGCAGCTTCGCTTTGGTTTATGCTCCAACCGGAAGGCCCTTTAAGGTGCGCATGGACAAGATCCGCGGCGCGCTCGTGAAGGCGTGGTGGTACAACCCGCGCGACGGCGAATCCACGGTGATCGGAGAATTCTCCAGCGCCGGGCAGCGAGAGTTCGTTCCCCCGAGCTTGGGAGAGAACATGGACTGGGTGCTCGTTTTAGACGATGCTGCCCGGGGTTTCCCTGCGCCGGGAAAAGGCAAAGCCAAGAAGACGCCGTAGTCCACTAGGTGGCGACGAAGTTCACAATTCGGTCAAGTTTGTAGTCCCGCCTTCAGCCGGCCCTGGTCATCGCCGCCTGAAGGCGAAGGAGCCCTTGCTCCGTGAACCAGGAGAGGAATGATATGCAGGTTGCCGTGATTCAAGCGCCCCGTCAGATGCAACTGGAATCCTGGACAATACCCCAGCCCGGGCAGGGCGAGGTTTTGGTTTCAGTGCGAGCCGTCGGGGTCTGTGCTGGGGACCTGTACATTTATCAAGGGAAAAATCCTTATGCCAGCTATCCCGCCGTCGGAGGGCATGAGATCGCCGGCGTGATCGCAAGGGTTGGGGCCGGTGTCGCGGGTTTCGAGCCTGCGGAGCGTGTTGTCGTCGAACCGTTCATAGGTTGCGGGACCTGCTATCCGTGCCGGGTGGGCAAGTCCAATTGCTGCGCAAGGCTTGAGATCATCGGTGTCCACCGGCCGGGAGGGTTCGCTGAATTCCTGACCGTACCCGCGCACAATCTTCATCGGATTCCCGACGGGCTTTCTTTCTCCATGGCCAGTTTTGCCGAGCCTGTGGCCATCGGTGTCCAGGCCTGCCGTCGAGGACAAGTGGCGAAGGGTGAATACGTGCTCATCCTGGGGTGTGGGCCAATTGGCCTGGCTCTCGTCGAAGTGGCAAGACAACGAGGCGCCCGGGTTGTTGCCACTGACATCCGGCCTTCTCGGCTCGAGATCGCCAAGCAGCTCGGAGCAGAGACGCTTGTGGCAGACGACCACTTGTTGTCCAGGGTCCTTGATCAGACCAACGGAGAGGGAGCCCCGGTGGTGATCGAGGCGACGGGAGACAGCAAAGCCATCGAGCTGACGGTAGAGCTGGTTGCCGCCGGAGGGAGGATCGTGATTGTCGGGCTCATCAAAAGAGGCATCGGCGTGACTTTCCAGGGTCTGGATTTCACGCGCAAAGAGATGACCATTGTGGGATCCCGAGCGTCGGTGAGCTGTTTTCCTGAATCGCTGGAGCTTCTGGCGAGTGGGGCAGTCCAGTATCCGAAGGTGGCGACCGAGTTTACTCTTTCGGAGGCGCCCCGGGTGCTGGCTCAGATGGCCCAAGATCCAGCAGCGGTCCACAAGAGTCTGTTGGTCGTGGAGACTTGAATGTGGGGGGAGCCGGCCGTCGTCTGATTGATCTGAAGGTCCAGATCGACGCCGGTGTTCTTTCGCAGTTTCCTATAGGGCTGAACAGGTGAACTATGTTGAAGGCGGTTTCACGAGATCTAACTTTGGTGGACCAAGCTCTGAACCAGCTCGAGGGCTTAATCCTGGACGGAAGTTATGCACCTGGCAATCGTCTTCCTTCCGAAAAAGAGATGTCTTTGAAGCTCGGGGTCAGTCGTTCGGTGGTTCGAGAGGCCATCCATAGTCTGATCGCGAAAGGGCTGGTTGAGACGCGCACGGGGTCGGGGATTTATGTTCGC
The DNA here is from genome assembly GCA_963752385.1 of uncultured Acidimicrobiia bacterium. Taxonomy (GTDB): domain Bacteria; phylum Acidobacteriota; class Terriglobia; order Versatilivoradales; family Versatilivoraceae; genus CAVVYL01. Next base: position 24,244 of record CAVVYL010000060.1, read on the forward strand.
GACCTGGGTTCACACCTCGTTACGGAGCCGATCAATCTGTTGCTTCGGTCACGCTGGTTCAACACGGACGAGATTCTGGAAGTCCGGGAGGTTCTCGAAATCAAAATTGCAGGCTTGGCGGCAGAGCGCGCCCAGGCCCGCGACCTCGAAGACTTGCAGGCGACCATTGATGCCCTCGGCAATCCAAAACTGGCCCCGGCGGAGTACGCCCAAATCGACGTCGCGTTTCACAATCGCCTGGCGGCAGCGGCGGGCAATCCGTTATTTACGGTACTCGCGAACTCAATTAACGACGTCATGATCAATATCCGGTTGCGAGCATTCAGGGTTGACGGCCCCTTGGTCGTGGAGCGCTCAGCCTTCTATCACGGGCACATCCTCGAGAAGGTACGCGCACATGACGTCGAAGGTGCCCGCCGTGCCATGGAAGAGCATCTGGCCGAGGCTCGGGACACGTTACGTCGAGCGGATGCCACTTTTGTCAGAACCGCACGGCAGGTTGAACTGGAAAGGCCCAGCAATTGAGCGAGGGTGCCATGTAGCGAGCAACCTCACTGCCGAGGGAAATGGTATTGAAAGCGCCAAAGGACGCCGGTCCGGGCTTTTCAGCCAAGAAAGGAATTGGGGGTATGTTTGATTTGAATATCCACACGGCTCGCCTGATGGCCGCGACGACAGTTCTCCAGCCTCGAATAACCAAGCCTTCCGTTGGGGCAACAGTTCTTGCCTTGTTCCTCTATTTCAGTCTCGGGATCGGCCAACTGGTTGCCGCCGAACCATTGAAGTTGCATCCTGAGAATCCGCACTACTTTCTCTTTCGAGGAAAGCCGACCGTACTGATTACTTCCGCAGAACACTACGGAGCTGTGCTCAACCTGGATTTCGATTACATCCGGTATTTGGACGAACTTCAGGCGAAGGGCTTGAACCTGACCAGGATCTGGCCCGGGGGCCCATACCTGGAGGTTCCCGGTACCTTTGACATCGCCAAGAACACACTGGCCCCTTTGGCGAACCGTTTCAGTTGCATCTGGCAGCGGAGTTCCTCTCCTGGCTACAAGCGCGGAGGAAACAAGTTCGACCTCACTTCCTGGAACCAAGCCCATCTCGCGCGGCTAAAGGACTTTGTGGCCCAAGCCGGCAAGCGCGGAGTGGTTGTCGAGTTAAGTCTGTTCTGTCCCTTCTACACCGAGGATATGTGGAATGTGAGCCCCTGGAAGGCAAGCAACAACGTCAACGGAGTCGGAAACCTGGCTCGCACAGAGACGTTGACGTTGAAGAATGGTGGCCTTCTGGCTATTCAAGAGGCCATGGTGCGCAAGATTGTTTCTGAGCTTAAAGACTTTGACAACCTCTACTACGAGATCTGCAATGAGCCCTATGTCGGTGGTGTCACACTGGATTGGCAACATCACATCGCCGAGACCATTGTGGAGGCAGAATCTGCCTTTGCCCAAAAACACTTGATCGCCCAGAACATTGCGAATGGTTCGACGCAAATCGAGAATCCCCATTCAGCCGTTTCCATCTTCAACTTTCACTACTCACGGCCGCCGGATAGTGTTCGGATGAACTATGGGCTTAACCGAGTGATTGGCCTTAATGAGACAGGCTTCGACGGTCCTGCCGATGCGACCTATCGCATCCAGGGATGGGACTTCATCCTGGCAGGCGGAGCGCTCTACAACAATTTGGACTACTCCTTCACGGTGGAACATCCCGACGGGACATTTGTGCCAGATCCAAAAACGCCCGGCGGAGGGAGCCCGGCTTTGCGTAGTCAGCTGAAGGTTCTCAAAGATTTAATTCACAGCGTCGATTTCATCAGGATGGCTCCTCGCGACTCTGTCGTCAAAGGAGTATTCCCAGCGGGTGCCACGGCTCGGGCCCTGGCCGATCAAGGCAAGGCCTATGCCATTTATGTTCATCATGGACAGCCCGGGTACGATCACACGAGCACGGGCACGCGGTCGAGACCGCCGTACAAAGTGGCTCCAGGTCCGCAACAGGTGGAGCTCGTATTGGACGTGCCGAGCGGTTTGTACCAAGCCGAATGGATCAGCACAAAGTCGGGCCATATTGAGAAGACCGAGAAATTCAAGAGTACGAGCACACCGCACACCGTGCGCTCTCCCTCCTACTCGGAAGACATCGCGCTTCGCATCAAGCGTCTCGAGGCTGAATGAAGCTGTTGAGTTCGACACCGAAGCGGCAAGGACGACGATGCAGCCGTTGAAGCGGCCGAAGCCAAGGAGCAACAATGAAAATCGCTGTAATTGGCGCCGGAGCAATGGGGAGCGTCATGGGTGGACTGCTAGCCAAAGCGGGAAACCAGGTGACGCTGATTGAGGTCTCGCAGCAAGTTGTCGAAGCCATCAATAGCAGAGGGTTGCGCCTTGAAGCCAAGTCCGGCGCCACGGAGACCATCCATGTGCCCGCGACCGCTGAGTCCAGCCGCGTGGGCATCGTTGACCTGGTTCTCGTGTTCGTGAAGTGCTACCACACAGAAGCGGCAGTACACGCGGCATCGCCTCTGATTGGTCCCGACACGATGGTGTTGTCTCTGCAGAATGGTTGGGGTAACGGGCCAAAGATCAGCGCCATCGTGGGCGAGCAGCGATTGTTGCTGGGAGTGTGTTACCACAGCGCGACTGTTGCAGGACCAGGACACGTCCGGCACGTAGGGCAGGGTATGACGTTTATCGGAGAGTTGAACGGCAAAATCACTTCCCGGCTGAAACGTATCACCGAGACGTTTGAGAAGGCCGGGATTGAGGTGACCGCCACGCCTGCTGTCCTCAAGGAGATTTGGTCCAAGCTGGCGCTGAACGCTTGCACGCTGCCGACCTCAGCCCTGCTCCGTTTGTTCTCCCCTCAACTGATTCAACACCAGAGCATGCTCGAACTGATGCGTGCCCTGCTGGGAGAGGTTGTCGCGGTTGCCCAGGCCCAACAGATCCCCCTCGACTTCGATGAGCGCTGGGATGTGATCACCGGACTGTTGAAGGGCCTGGCGCCAAGTGCCAAGTCTTCTATGTGTCAAGATGTGGAGAAGGGCCGGCAGACCGAGATCGAAGTGATTAACGGCGCGATCGTGGAGTCGGGTCGGCGGTTGGGCATCGGCACCCCTTACAACGACGTGATGGTGTGGCTGGTGAAAGCATTGGAAGAAACCTTTCAGCAGCCTGGGTCGCCAGATCTTTCGACGGTGGAGTCCCTGCGCGCTTAACGCGTGCGGTATTGACTGCCCGGAGTCCATTGCGTCCTGGTCAGATTCTCACTGTAGTCAGATGGAGCAGCTATTCAATGACTCGAATTCGCTTCTTTGGTGTGGCTGCCTACGAACTGACCACCGGCAGGGGCCAGCGAATTCTGGTTGACCCGTTTCTGGATGAGAACCCGGGCAGTCCCGTGAAATCTCACCAGCTCGAGAAGGTCGATCTGATCGTTGTCTCTCATGCCGCGGCCGATCACCTGGGAGACACCGAAGCCATTGCTCGGCGCACTGGCGCACCGGTTGTGTGTGGAGGCGAGGTCAAAGCCTACCTAACGGCGCGCGGTGTTCCTGCCACCCAGATCCGTGCAACCACTTGGGGAATCGCCGTCGAGGTGGCTGGAATCCGCGTGCAGCCGCTGGAATGCCATCACTGGTCGCAGATTCAGATGCCCGACGGCACGTTTGCTTCAGGAGTGCCCATGGCATTTGTCATTTACACTGACCCTGGGGTCCGCTTTTACCACTACGGTGATACGGCGATCTTCAGCGATATGAAACTGCAGAGAGAGCTCTATCAGCCCACTATCGGATGTATTGGAATAGCCAACCCTCTTGAGATTCTGGATCGTAACCCCATGCCGGGGCAGATGCTAACCGCCGAGATGAGTCCGCGCGAAGGGGCGCTGGCTGCAGAATGGCTTGGGCTCGAGACCGTCCTGCCCTGTCACTACATCAATCCGGACTGCGATCAAGTTCGCGAGTTCAACCTTCTGTTGGAACAAGCCGGGCGGGACGGACGAAAAGTCCCGCGGTCGTTGGTGCTGAGGCCGGGAGAAGTCTTTGCCGCCCCTCCAGGCGTGATTTGACCGGCAAGTTGCTCTCATGCGAGGTTGAGAAGGGATCATTGATGCAAGCCGCCGTTATTCAGGCTCCGCTGCGGATGGGTATGGAGTCGCGCCCGCCGCCGCTCCTGGGTCCCGGTGAAGTGTTGGTTGGGGTCAAGTCGGTGGGTGTCTGTGCGGGCCCGATAGTCTGGTCGCAGCTGGCACTCGAGAGCGCCGTCTTTTGCTGGACCCGGCCACTCCCACATTCGTCAACAGAGGTGATTCATGCGGCTCTACAGCTTTGAACGTCATGGGGAACAGCGCATCGGTGCCGAACACGACAACCAGTTAGTGGATCTTAGAGCGGCGGCCGAGGCTTTGGAGCGCGAGCAACGCTCGGCGGGCGGCGCCCAGGCATTCTCTGCAGGCATGCTGGGCCTGATCCGGGCCGGTGACACCGGCATGAACGCGGCCAGGCGGGTCTTTCAATACGCGCTGGGACGTGACAGGTCCAATCCGCCACTAATGATCCCGCTGGGCGAGGTGCGCCTGTTGGCTCCGATTCCCCGGCCAGGCAAAATCCTTTGCTCCGGCATCAATTACCTGAGTCATAAGGACGAGAACCCCAACGCCGTTCTGCCTGAATCTCCTTTCTTCTTCTCGAAGCTGCCTTCCGCGGTGATCGGTCCAGGAGCACCGATTGTCCATCCCAGGGCCACGCGACAGATGGATTACGAGGTGGAGCTCGCCGTGGTCATTGGCAAGCCCATGCATCACACTCCTGAGGAGGCAGTGATGGCAAGCATTGCCGGCTATACGATCTTGCACGACGTTTCCGCTCGCGATGTCCAATTCAAAGACAACCAGATCACTCTGGGAAAGAATTTTGACACCTTCGCTCCCATGGGACCGTGCCTCGTCACGACCGATGAGCCAATCGAACCGGGCAACGTGCGTCTTCGTACGCTGCTCAATGGCCGCGTGATGCAGGACGGCTCCACACGCGACTGGCTATTCCCACTCCCCAGGCTGCTTTCGCTCCTCTCACAGGTGATGACTCTGGAGCCGGGTGACGTTGTGAGCACGGGGACTCCTGCCGGAGTCGGTGTCTTTCGCCAGCCGCCGGTCTTCCTCAAGCCAGGTGACCAGGTTGTTCTGGAGATCGAGAAGATCGGACGGTTGGAGAATCCGGTCGTTGGGCCGGCACAGACTTAAGGCTAGCGCCGGGTGCCTTGCATGCGAGCTACGGGAAGGCAAGATGATACACGGCCCAGAATTTTTCTTGCCGGTTTGTCGCGTCTGGGCTTATCAGTCGTATCAGCCATGGATCTTGATCCGATTTGGGATGATCATTTTGAAGGAAGAATTCTTAGGAAACGCCTATAGTTGACACGCAATGTGGTAATGCAACAATAAGCTGTTCACTTTGTGCCTTGTGGCTCAATGGCGGACCACGCATGAACCGTTACTTCCGATTTCTCACTTGTCTTGCCTTAACGTTTGCTTTTGCGTCGCCGGTTCCAAACTTGTCTGCTGCCACCGGCGATCTGGCTCAGAGAGCGGTCTCCGTTTTGCAGGAGCAGTGTCTGCCGTGCCATGGCGAATCGACTGCCATGTCGGGCTTGAAGCTCACGTCGCGCCAGCTTGTGTTGAAGGGCGGCACCCGCGGACCGGCTCTCGTTCCCGGCAAAGCGGAGGCAAGCCTCTTGTTTCAGGCGGTTAGCCATACAGAAAAGCTTGCCATGCCACCTGGGAAGAAGCTGCGAGCTGAAGATGTCGCTTTGTTGCGTGAGTGGATTGAGGCTGGGGCCGCGTGGCCCCAGGGCGCTGCTACCCTCGAAAACATGACTGCCTCCACGTGGTGGGCCTTCCGCAAGCCGGTGCGCCCCGAAGTGCTGCGATCAGGCCATGAGTGGGTGCGGAATCCCATCGACGAGTTTGTGCTCAATAAGTTGGTTGAAAACGGGCTGAAGCCTGCTTCTGAAGCCAGCCGTCCCACCCTGATCCGTAGGCTTTATTACGATCTCACCGGTCTGCCGCCCAGCGCCGAAGAGGTGAGGGTCTTCGTTGAAGACCAGTCCGCCGACGCCTATGCGAAGCAAGTGGACCGACTGCTGGCCTCATCCCATTACGGAGAAAAGTGGGGGCGCCACTGGCTTGACTTGGTTCGGTACTCCGACACGGCCGGTTTCGAGCTGGACTCCTACATTGCTGACGCGTGGCGCTACCGCGACTGGGTGATCGAGTCATTCAACAGCGACAAGCCTTATGACCGCTTTATCCGCGAGCAGATTGCGGGCGACGAGTTCTTTGCGGAGGACCCGGTTGCCCAAACCGGCACCGGCTTTTTCTGCGTCGGCCCCAATCGCGACCTCTTCCCTGACCAGTCAGACATCAACCGCGAAGAAACACTCACTGACTTTGTAGATACGACGGCCTCCGTCTTTCTGGCTTTGACAGCCGGCTGCGCGCGCTGTCACGATCATAAGTTCGATCCGATTTCGCAGCGCGACTACTTCCGCGTCCAAGCGATCTTCGAGCCCTTTGCAAAGACCCGGATACCCCTCGATCGCCTCTCTTCCCTCGCTTTTGACACTGCCGAGAACGTGCGTGAAATCAAGCTTCGCGAGATCGGTGAGCAGATTCGAGCGGCCCAAGGGCGCTGCCGGACGCAGCTTTTTGAGGAAAAGCTCAGAGTTCTGCCTGCTGAAGCCCAAGAAGCCCTACGCCTGGATGATTCGAAGCGCACGGCCCGGCAGCGTGCACTCGTTACTGAATACGGTCCGAAGGCGCGGGTCAGCGATGATGAGGTCCGGGCCTGTCTGACGAGCGAGGAATCGGCTCGGCTCCATCTCATCGAGAAGGGGTTGGTCTCCATGTTTGCCGATTACCGGCCGAAGTCCTTTGCCTGCGGTATTACGGATATTGGCTACGTCTCACCCAAAACCTATGTTCCGGGCAGAGGCTCGCGCCCGCGCGAGGAGGTTCAGCCGGGCTTCTTTTCGATTCTCGGCGGCGGCGAAGTGCCACCTCCTGCCGAGAAACGGGAAGGCACGGGACCGATTCCGCTGAACCCAACGACTGGCCGCCGCCGAGCCCTTGCCGATTGGATTGCCACGCCCGACAATCCGCTCACCGCTCGGGTCATGGTGAACCGCATCTGGCAATACCACTTCGGTCGCGGCATTGTGGCGACGCCATCGGATTTCGGCACGCGCGGCCGCCTCCCCTCCCACCCTGAGCTGCTCGATTGGCTGGCGACGGAGTTCGTGGCGCGGGGCTGGTCGGTGAAGCAGGTGCACCGGCTCATCTTGAACTCAGCCGCCTACCAGCAGGATTCCGTTGGTGCGCCTGAGGCTGCTCAGAAAGACCCTGAAAACCTGCTGCTGTCCCGTTTCTCGCGCCGCCGCCTCAATGCCGATGAGATCCGCGACTCGGTGTTGGCGACCGCGGGCCGGCTCAACCGGAAGGCGGGCGGCCGCCCCGTCGTGACCCCGCTTTCCAAAGAGGAAATGCAAAGTCTCACCCAGCGCCCGGCTGATGCCTGGGTTGTGACCGCCGATACTTCCGAATACAGCCGGCGCAGCATCTACCTGCTTCAGAAACGCACTTTCCGGCTTCCCATGATGGAAGTGTTCGATGCGCCGGAACCGATGCTGACCTGTCCGCGCCGTGAGTCGTCCACTACGGCTCCCCAGTCGCTTACGCTGCTGAACGGCGCCTTTGTCATGGAGCAATCACGCGCGCTGTCAGAGAAACTGGCTGCGGAGCACGCCTCCGACGAGAAACTCATCCGAGCCGCTTGGTTGCAGGTTCTGGCGCGCGAGCCTGATTCCGAGGAGATGAAGCTTGCGAATCGCTTCCTGGCCCGTCAAACTGAGAATACCGGCGGCCGTCTGGGGGCTGCCACTGAAATGATTCGTGGTCTATTTAACTTGAACGAGGTTCTCTATGTGGACTAAGTCGAGACGAGAGTTCCTGCGCACTGCCGGCATGGGCTTCGGCGCAGCCGCTGCCTCTTCGCTGCTGGAAGCCGCAACACCGAATCCGCTGGCGCCCAAGCCGCCTCACGAAATCGCGCGTGCGAAGAGTGTCATTTGCCTGTTCATGCACGGCGGCGTCTCTCATGTGGACACCTGGGATCCGAAGCCAGAGCTTGCCCGGTTGTCGGGAAATACGCTGCCCGCAAGCTTTGTGAAAGGTCTCAAGACCAGCCGCATTGATTTCACGAAAGCCCTGGCCCGCGGCGCTGCCTTCAACTTTCAGCGGCATGGCCAGTCCGGCATTGAGATTTCCACGCTATTTCCGGAGATCGCGCGCCACGCTGACGAACTATTCCTGGTACGTTCATGCCACGGCGACGCGTTTGATCACGCGCCGGCGATGTACTCCCTCAGCACGGGTTCTCAGTTTCCAGGCAAGCCTTGCCTGGGCTCGTGGTCCATCTATGGGCTGGGTACCGAGAACCAGGACCTGCCGGCCTTTGTGGTGATGACCGACGGCGCCATGAAATGCGGCCCGCAGGGCTACGGCGCGGGGTACCTGCCTGCCGTATATCAAGGCACCGTGTTTCGAGGGGGGCAATACCCGGTGCTCGATCTGGCCACGCCAGAGGGTGTCCCGGCCGGTGCACAGCGGACGACGCTCGACTTTATCAGCGAGATGGATCGTCGTCACCTGGCCAGCCGTCCCGGCGATTCCGACCTGGAAGCGCGGCTGGCTGCCTATGAGCTTGCGTTCCGCATGCAGGCGACAGCACCCGAAGCCGTAGACATCGGAAAGGAGACTACGGCGACGAAGAGGCTGTACGGCATCGGCGAGCCGCAGACCGACGACTTTGGCCGGAAGTGCCTGCTGGCCCGGCGCCTGGTGGAGCGCGGGGTGCGCTTTGTGCAGCTGTACTCGGGCACTCACCTGGGCGACGACTGGGACGGTGCGCATAGCGATCTGATCGGGTCCCACACCAGGATGGCCGCCAAGACCGACAAGCCGGTCGCTGCCCTGCTCACCGACTTGAAAGCGCGCGGCTTGTTCGACTCCACTCTGGTCTTGTGGTGCAGTGAGTTTGGCCGCACACCGCTTGCCGAAGGCCGTAACGGTCGTGACCACCATCCGTACGCTTTTTCGGTTTGGTTTGCCGGAGCCGGTGTTCGCGGCGGAAGGGTCTATGGAGCCACCGACGAGTTTGGCCTGCGGCCGGTGGAACACCCGCTCGTCAATCATGACATCAATGCTACCCTGCTGCGTCTGCTGGGCCTGGACCACACGAAACTGACCTACTTCCATCAAGGCCGCGACCAGCGCCTGACCGACGTCCACGGCGAAGGCGAGTTTACCCGTCAACTGCTTGGCCTGATCTGACGGCTCCGCGCCTGGGAGGGCGGGAAGCGGCCACCTGTCTCCCCTTTAAGCTCTATCCGCGTTCATCCGGGACCATCCGTGTCCGGAAGTCTTCTCCGCCTCCGTGTCTTTGTAGATTCGTTCGTTGAGAAAAGGCTTTGCCTGGACCAGCGCGGATAACTGCAGAAGAGTGGTCATCGTTGTCCAGGCATCTCTCCTGAGGCGATCTAAGCTGGGAGAAGGTGCAAAGTGGTGCATCATCATGTAGAATCGCAGCCATGGTGATCATAGAAAAACCAATCCGTCAGAGCATCTCGTTGCCCTCTCGCCTGGCCAAGCGGGTCAGGGCCTTGGCCAAGCATCAGAAAACCAGCGCAAACCGTGTTCTGGTTGAGCTCATCGAGACTGGGCTGGAATCGAAGGAAGCTGAGAAACGCCGGTTCTTTGAACTGGCAGACCAGCTGTGTGCCTCGACCGATAGCGCAGAGCAGCAGCGCATCAAGGAAGAACTGTCGCGCCTGACGTTCGGGGAATAGATGCCGAAGATTCAGTGGACGAATCTGCCGCCTGCTCTCCGCGATCACCTTTTCGAGCGACTTCGCGAGGCAAGAGAGCGCAAGATCACAGTCGAAGACCTCTATCAATTGAAACTGTGGCGTGAAACTGCGCCCGAGGCTCCGGAAGGACTTTGGTACAAGGACTTCGGATCGTTCAAGATCTGTGGCAACGGGAGATATCCGAAGACCTTTCTGCTGCGAGGCCAGACCGCCAAAGGGGTGAGACTCTGAACCGCTGGAGCCGAAGGTCGTTAAGCTCGAACTACGGCTTCAATTGTGGCAATTCGCACCACATATCGCCTTGATCCATTTTCTTAGGAGCTTCTGCTGTGCATTCACAGCCTGAGATTACGATGGACGAGACTCCACGGCAGGCATTAGAAGCGCCGGGAGGAAGCACCTCACAGGCCGACTACCCAGCCACTGCTACATGTGTCTGCTGACTCTTTATCATCATCTTGGCGTCCCTCAAATCCTGAGAAGCCTTTGTCTCCTGTTAGGTCTTTGGATTCTGTGCCCACCCGCCTGGCTGTGCCAGGGCTTTGCGAGTGCCTGGACGGGTTTCGGGGAACCATTTCCCGATTCACTCGCAGCTCTCGGACCCCCGCGCCTCGCGACAGACATTCAGGAACCACTTCGGACAATAGGGCGGCCTGTTCCTGAGGCTTCCCACAACAAAGCCCGTGCCAACAACCAGGCAGCAGCTGACAAGTATCAACTTGCCAAAACTCTGGAGGGGAACGGCAAGAATGTCGAAGCTATCGAAGCCCTCAGAGCGGCGATACAACTCCAACCCGATTTCATTGAGGCTCATTTTTCCCTCGGAGTCCTCTTGGCTCGTCTAGGCGGGGAACAGTACGGCGTCGCCTTGGACGAGTTCATAGAGGTCTTGCGATTGGATCCCAAGCATGCAGATGCACGAATCAACTTGAGCAATCTGTTTGAACAAGGAGGAAACCTCGAAGCGGCCCTGGCGCAGATCCAGGAGGCTCTCCGGGTCAGTGGAGGAACCGCTGAGCTTCACACGTTGCTCGGAGAGAAACAGGTACGTGCCAGGAGATACTCAGAGGCGATCCAGTCATTTCACAACGCGCTCGAGTTGGATGCCCGGTCCTCCACCGCTCACTATGGCATTGGGATGGCTTTGCGCTCGTTAGGCAGATTGTCGGAAGCACGTTCAGAATTTGAAGCGGCACTCGAACTCGATGCTGGGGACCCGTACGCTCACTATCAACTGGGCAGGCTCCTTGCTCAAGACGGGGAAGTCCAGGAGGCAATGAGTCATCTCAGGGAGTCCATTCGGCTGAAGCCGACTTTGTCTGAGGCCTGGGCCGAACTGGGTGGGCTCCACCGGCGCCTAAACAAGCCGGAAGAGGCTGAGCAAGCCTTCCGCAAAGCTCTCGAATCAAGCCCTGACCAGGAAAGGGCATGCTATGCGCTGGCGCAGCTCCTTCAGACCGAGGGCAAAAACGCCGAAGCCAAGGAGTTCTTCGAGCGCGTCGAACAAATAAAGCAAAAACGGCATGCCTCAAATCAAGCTTCCAGTTTGAATTCCAGAGGTGTTGAACTGATGAATCAGGAACGTCTGGATGAGGCCCTAATCCTGTTCAGAGATGCCCTGTCACGGGATCCCCTGCATGCTGAAGCCGCCTACAACCAGGGACTGGTGCTCGCTCGTCTGGGAAAAGCCACGGAAGCCGTCGAGTCCTTTCGGATGGCCGTTCGGCTTCGCCCAGGATTCGTGCTTGCCGAGTCTGGTCTTGGTTTGGCGCTGAAGATCGCAGGAGACCCTTCCGCGGAAAGACAGCTTCAAAAAGCCAGATTGATGGAGGAATTGATACCAAGAAACGAAACCACGATTCAGACGCCAGCTCAGAAGGAGCCTGACTGAATCGAATCAAGTACAAGATTTCGAGGGGCACACCAGGGAGCTGCTAAAATTGCACGTCAGCGAAGAGCCGGCTCTCCTTTCCCCTCGCGGGAGCGAGGGGAGGCGAAGTTTTCAGCCGTTGCGCAGCTTTCGGGCTGACCATGGTTGCTTGGGAAGGAGCGCCGGTTCACGTATAAAGTGACGACCTTACTCCTGGCCATCTGTGCCACACTGCTGTATCTGTTGTCGACTTCCGCTCAAACGAAGTCTTCGCTCGATCAATCGGACAAACACTTCGCCCGAGGCGTCGAGCTTCAGCAAAAGAACGACTTGGCAGGAGCGCGTCAGGCGTACCTTGAGGCATTGAGATTGGGGCCAGGCAGGATCGACGCCCTTTCCAATTTGGGCTCGGTCTACGCGCAGACAGGTCAGTTTGACGCGGCTATCCGATCGTACCAACAGGTACTCAAGTCCGATTCGAAACTGCACGTCGTTCGGCTACACCTGGCAATTGCTTACGTGCAGCTGCAACAATGGCCGGAGGCAGAGAGAGAGCTCTCCGCTGTTCTCACTGCGCAGCCAGACAATCTCCAGGCACGCCACCTACTAGGCATATCGCAATTGAAACAGAACAAGCTGAATGATGGCATCGCCGAGCTCGAAACGGTGCAGCGCGCTCAGCCGAAGAATCTCGCTGCGGCTTACACCCTGGTGTCCTCGTATATCAAAACCGGTCAACCGGAGAAGGCTCAGCCCCTTGTCGAGGGAACTTTACGACATCTCGACACGGCAGAGGCTCATCTGCTTACCGGTTCTTACGAAATGGCGAAGCGACGCTATCAAAGAGCTTTGGAAGAGTTCCGGCGAGCAGAGACATTGAATCCATCGCTTTCTGGACTCTATTCAGAACTCGGCCACGCCTACGCCATGATTGGCAACCGGGTTCTCGCAATGCAAATGTTCGAGAAGCAGCTACAACGGAGCCCAGGGGATCCGAACGCGACTGCGTTTCTTGCCTGGTACTACCGTGAAGACGGTCGAGTGGATGAGGCTACAAGTCTGCTTCGGACAGCCCAGAGGCAGAAGGTCGACGACCCAGGGGTACTCTTTCAAATGGCGCAGCTCTCTCAGGCAAGAGGAGAGTCTGCAGCAGCGATTGCCCTCCTGGAAAAGGTCGTCCTGCAACGACCGGACTACACGCCCGCCCATGTGGTTCTATCGCAGCTCTATTTTAAGCAGAAGCGCCTTGCCGAAGCGCGGCGTGAGCGGGCGATTATCGACCGCCTCAACGCTGCCGAACAGGATCGCCAGCCGGTAGCCGACGACTTGCGTTACACGGGCATTGGCAGCCCGATTCCCAAATGAGCCAGACACTCGCCGTCGAGCCAAAGGCGTCTGTTTGAATGAACCCGGATCTGGAGAAACCGCCAAGAATGCCGCTGATAAGGCCCGAGTTAAGCGTGCAGCAGTCAATACTGGTCGGACTTCTCCTTACATTCTCGATACTGGGCTTTCGCAGGTTTCCTGCGGAGGTGTCAAAGGCAGATTCCGAGCGCGCTATCTTGTTTGAGGAACTCCCGTCAAAAGTCACCGGAATTGCCTGGGTTCATGACAACGCGATGTCGCCAGAGCGCCACTTGCCCGAGACCACGGGCTCAGGATGCGCATTTTTTGACTACAACAATGATGGCTGGCTAGACATTTTTTTGGTCAACAGTGGAGTGTCGGACTTCTTCGCTCCCAAGAGTCCCCTCAAGAATGCCCTGTACCGCAACAATCGAGATGGGACATTCACGGATGTGACCGATCCAGCGGGACTGTCGGGCGGCCGGTTCGGTATGGGTGTCGCGGTGGGCGACTACGACAATGACGGCTGGCAAGACTTGTACGTGACTAACTACGGGCACAACTATCTCTATCACAACCGGGGAGACGGTACGTTTCTAGAAGTTGCCAAGAAGGCGGGTGTGGATCTCAACGTCTGGTCCACTTCAGCCGTCTGGTTCGACTATGACAACGATGGACGATTGGACTTGTTTGTCTGCAACTACGTTTACTATGAGAGGGCCCTCAGCCGTCTCTGCCATGACGAAAGGCAGCGGGCGCGCTACTGTATCCCCCGCCTCTTCAAACCGACGCCGAGCCGTTTGTACTGGAACAAGGGAGACGGCACCTTCGCCGACGTCTCAACGGAGTCGGGCATTGATGGCGTTTTGGGGAAGGCCTTCGGAGTGGTCGCAACCGATGTCAACAACGACAGGATGCCGGACTTGTTTGTGGCAAACGATATGGTTGCCAATTTCCTCTTTGTCAATCAGGGCAAAGGGAAGTTCGAAGAAGTTGGGTTGTGGTCCGGAGTAGGGTATAGCGAGGCGGGTTCTCCTCGCTCGGGAATGGGAGCCGACGCGACAGATTTTGATGGCGACGGCTGGCAGGATCTCTTTGTCGCCAATGTCGACCATCAGCGCTTCAGCCTCTACCGCAATCTCAAGGATCTGACGTTCCGTGAAGAGCCGGGCGAGATTGCTCGAGACACCTTGCTGCTGAGCGGTTGGGGATTGCGCTTCTTTGATTGTGACAACGACGGTGACTCAGACCTGTTCCTGGCAAACGGCCACCCGGATGACATGGTCGATGAGGTCAACCTCCAGGTGAAGTACAAGGAGCCTTTGTTGCTGTTTGAGAATCGGGATGGAATCTTCAAGAATATCAGCGCCCACTCCGGCTCCATTTTCGCGAAGGATTTTCCCGCAAGAGGCTTGGCCACGGGAGATGTAGATAACGACGGGCATTTGGACGTACTCATCAATGTCAATGGTCAGCCGCCTCTGCTGCTTCGGAACTCCGGTGGCGATCGCCATCATTGGATCGGTCTCAAATTGGTGGCGACTAAGAGCAATCCCGCGGCCGTTGGCGCACTCATTACCTGGCGCGTGGGCGAGAGAAAGAGGAGCCGGTTGAAAACGAGTGGAGGCAGTTATTTGTCCTGGCACGACCCTAGGGAGATCCTGGGACTCGGCCCTTCAACCAAGATCGACGAGCTGGAAATCCGCTGGCCCAGTGGACAGATGGACAGGGTTCTTAATCCTCCGGTTGATACCTACGTTGAGCTGCGAGAGGGCAGCGGGACCGTGTCGAGGCAACTTCCCAAGGCAGAGACTCAACGATAATAGAGGCAGGGACCCCGAGTTAGTTCCTGCCCATTTCGAGTGACTGTACCTGAAAGAGGAAAGGCTATGTATCAGGATCGCTGCGTCAAAGAAGGCCACTTGCTCATCAACCACACAAAGTCCTGGAGGAATCAGGCCGTGTTGCTGGCTATCGCACTGCTACTTTGCAGCCTCAGCAGCATGGGGGCTATTCAAAGTCCGATGGGGCCTCAGCTTACTGGCGAGCTCAAGCGCTGGCACAAGGTGACCCTGTCTTTCAGGGGACCCGAAGAAAGTGAAGCGGGCCGTAAAGCCCAGCACTACTGGCTGAGCCCCTTTCGCGACTATCGTATGGAGGTCACTTTCAGACGTACCGGCAGTGATACTTCTTATCGAGTCCTTGGTTACTTCGCCGCCGACGGCCAGGCTGGGGAAACCGGCGCCGAGAAGGGCAACGTTTGGCGGGCGCATTTCATACCCGATGCGGAAGGCAGATGGGAGTGGAGGACATCGTTCCGATTTGGCCGCAATGTGGCGGTGAGCGATGACGACACCGAAAGCCAATCTGTCGCGTTCGACGGTGCAGTCGGTTCCTTCGAAGTAGGTCCGAGTGACAAGACTGGTCGCGACTTTCGCAACCAGGGACGGCTGGAGTACGCTGGCGGACGCTACTTGCGGTTTGGCGGCTCCAAGCAGTACTTTCTCAAGGGTGGCACCAACAGTCCGGAGAACCTTCTCGCCTACAGTGACTTCGATGGCACCTGGACACAGAAAAAAGCCGGTGCCAAGCCCGAGCACGGAGAGGCACTCAGCTCCGGCCTGCACCGCTACGAGCCACACACTCGAGACTGGCGTGCGGGCGACCCCTCCTGGCGTGGTGGCAAAGGCAAGAATATTATCGGGGCACTAAACTATCTGGCCGGAAAGGGGATGAACTCCGTTTACTTTCTTACCATGAATGTTACCGGTGATGGCGACGACGTTTGGCCCTGGGCGAAACCAAACGAGCCCTTCTTCTTTGACTGCAGCAAGCTCGACCAGTGGGAGATTATTTTCGAACACATGACGCGTCTGGGTCTCATGCTGCATGTCATTACGCAGGAGACCGAAAACGATGCCTTGCTTGACAGCGGCGAGCTAGGCCTACAGCGGAAACTTTACTACCGTGAACTGATCGCGCGTTTCGCCCATCATCCGGCGCTGGTGTGGAATCTGGGAGAGGAAAGCGTCAATACCGACCGGCAGCGGAAGGCCTTTGCCGACTGGATTCGCCGGCATGACCCCTATCAGCATCCCATCGTGATTCACACACATCCAGGTGAAAAACAGAACGTTTACCCAAGCCTGCTGGACTTCAAAAATTTGGAAGGACCATCGTTGCAAGTCTCACCCCAAACCACAGTCCACGCGGACACGATTGAATGGATCGATCGTTCGGCCCAGGCAGGCCGACCATGGTTCGTGTGCCTCGATGAAATTGGGCCGGCAGACACGGGTGTGAAACCGGATGTGAACGATCCCGAGCGCTTCGAAGTCCGCTGGCAGTCGCTATGGGGCAACCTGATGGCTGGAGGGGCTGGAGTGGAGTCGTATTTTGGGTATAAATATGCCCACAACGACTTGAATGCCGAGGACTGGCGGTCGCGCGATAAGTTGTGGGATCAGACTCGCTACGCCTTGGAGTTTTTCCATCGCCATTTGCCGTTCACTCAAATGGCGCACGCCGACCAGTTGACAAGTGCGTCCGATGATTACTGCTTTGCCAAACCCGGCGAAGTCTATGCGATCTATCTCCCGAAGGGTGGCAGCACGGAGTTAGACCTGGGATCCGCGACAAGGAGTTATCAAGTTACCTGGTACAACCCACGCATCGGAGGCGAACTGCAAAGCGGCGGTGTCAAACAGGTGAAGGGTCCAGGCAAGGTCTCAGTCGGAAACCCGCCGAGTGACCCGCAAAAAGATTGGGCCGTCTTGGTGAAATAGGTTCGGCGGTGAGCGGCCTTCGGTGCAGGGCGACAGAAATATGTCTCGGGACAGGCAATCATTTCGAGCCGCTGTTGGGTTCCGTGTGAAGACGGGTTGGGCCACGGCGGTCTTGTTGGCCGGTCCCGTGCAATCACCGCGAATCCTGGATCGTCGGGTCATCGATCTGTGCGACTCAGCCGTTCCGGAATCCAAGCAACCATATCACGCTGCTATGGGGCAGCTGGAAGAGAATGACGCGAAAGTCGAAGGTCGGGTTAAGATTGTTCGGCGGGTCACAAAGGCATCCGTGCTTGGGCTTCTGGAAGACTATCGCGACGCGGGTTGGCAGGTACGAGACGCAAGTTTGGCGGTGGGCAGCGAAATCGATCCAGCCTCGATCAAGAACCCGCACATCCGCGCACATGCTCTTGAGGGACGATTGTTCAGAACGGTGCTTGAGGACGCATTGCAGGCATGCGGACTGTCGTGCTCGATTCTCGTCGAGCGAAGGGCTTACTCGAAGGCGATATCGGTCTTGTCCCAATCAGAGGACAAGCTAAAGCGGACTGTCCTGGAAATCGGTCGCCTGCAAAATGGACCGTGGCGGGCCGATGAGAAAATCGCAGCGCTCGTAGCCTGGATGTCCCTTGCCTAAGTCGGTACAGAAGGGCAGAGGTGCTGTTTTGAGACCTGGTCAACTAGAGTAAGCTCTGGAGAGTTTCTATTGAACCGCTCAAGCGAGGATGATAGGTTTTCTGATAACGTTTCTCTAAGAATCAAATTCTGACAGGAGTCTGATCATGAAAGGCAGTTTGTCACGGCGCCGCTTTATTGAAGCTGCCTTTGCGAGCAGCGTGATTTCAGGGTTAACTCACCAGCCGCCTTCCCTGAGCGCATCTCCAGTTAACAATAAGCCGGCTCTGTTAGGAGGAACTCCAGTTCGCACGCAGCCGTTCCCTTCCTGGCCTATTATCAGCGAAAACGATGAACAGGCCTGGATGGAAGTGTTCCGCACGAAACGCTGGAACCGGCTCGACGGCACCTATGTGGAACAGTTCGAGAAGACCTGGGCGAAACGCTTAGATACTCGGCACTGCCTCGCGACCGCGAGTGGAACCAGTGCTCTGGTGACTGCGCTGAACGCCATGGAGATCGGGCCCGGTGATGAGGTTCTGGTGCCTCCTTACACATTCGTCGCGACCGTGAATGCGGTTCTGCTGCAGCATGCCTTGCCCGTGTTCGTGGATACTGACCGGGAAACCTTTCAAATCGATGCAAAGAAGATCGAAGCTGCAGTCACCAAGCGTACGCGATGCATCTTGCCAGTTCATATGGGAGGAGCATCGGCTGACCTGGATTTCATTCTGTCGGTCGCTAAGAAGCACCAACTCTTGGTGCTCGAAGATGCCTGCCAGTCGCATCTTGGAGAATGGCGACAGCGCAAGGTGGGAACCTGGGGCGACCTGGGCTGCTTCAGCTTTCAGGCCTCCAAGCACCTCAACTCCGGCGAAGGCGGAGCGGTTGTTGGCAACAACGAGTCGCTAATGGAGATTGCCAGGAGCTTTCATAACCAGGGCCGGGCGGCCGAGAATGCCGGTTTTTCCTGGGCGCGACAGGGTGACAACCGCCGCCTGACGGAGTTTCAGGGGGCGCTGCTGCTGGCACAACTGACGCGGCTCGAGGAGCAGTCCCGAGTCCGGGAACAGAACGCAAACTATTTGACAAAGTTGCTCGTTGAGATCGCCGGTATCCAGCCGGCCCGAATGGTTGAAGGGTGCACCCGCAACGCTTATCATCTGTATATGTTCCGCTATACCCCATCTGAGTTCAGCGATTTGCCCCGCAAGCACTTTCTCAAAGCCCTGCAAGCGGAAGGAGTGCCCTGCTCGGCTGGTTACGCGCCACTGAACAAAGAACCGTTCTTGAAGCAGACCTTGCATTCCCGCGGATTCCGCTACATCTATCCTCCCAAAGAGATTGCCGAGCTCGACGCTCGCAATCACTGTCCGGAAAACGACAAGCTCTGTCAGGAGGCGGTTTGGTTTACCCAGAATCTACTGCTGGGAACCAAGTCGGACATGGAACAGATTGCGGAGGCTATCCGGAAGATCCAAAAGCAGTCCTCGCTACTGGCTCACTCGTGACAGCAACACTCACGCGGTTTTTGAGGCGGATCAAGATTGGCAGCTGCTGGAACGTTCAGGAAGATCGGTATGCCACCTTCCATCGGCAGCTCGCCTTAGTTTGAAGCAGTGTCTGACCGAGCAAAGTCTCCAAACCAGTTGCCAGTTCTACTTAGATTTGCATGTCGCGGTCCTCAGACCGCTCCTTTATGAGGTTATCTATGAGAGCTAGTGCCCTCAACTACGATGGACTCTACACGCAGTCGCTGCAGGACCCTGAAGCCTTCTGGGGCCAGGCTGCGGAGAATGTGCAGTGGTATAAGAGGTGGATCAAAGTGCTGGATCAATCCCGGCCACCCTTTTACCGGTGGTTCAGCGGTGGCGTGGTCAATAGTTGCTATAACGCGCTGGATCACCACGTTCAAAACGGCCGAAGCCAGCAGGTGGCTCTCATCTACGACAGCCCGGTCGCAAATAGGGTTCAGCGGTTCACCTATGCGGCGCTGCGGGATGAAGTGGCGCGCTTTGCCGGGGCGCTGCGCAACCAGGGCGTGCAGAAAGGTGACCGGGTCATCATCTACATGCCAATGGTCCCGGAAGCGGTCATCGCGATGCTGGCCTGTGCGCGGCTTGGGGCTGTCCATTCGGTTGTTTTCGGTGGTTTTGCTGCGAATGAGCTCGCCACTCGCATTGACGACGCCAAGCCAAGACTCATTGTTTCCGCCTCGTGTGGTATCGAGGTCAATCGTGTGGTGCCGTATAAGCCATTGCTTGACACGGCCATCGAAATGGCTAAAGTCCAGCCAGAGAAGTGCATCATCTTGCAACGCCCCCAAGCTCAAGCCCCAATGGTTCCTGGGCGCGACCTGGATTGGTCGCAGGTCATGGCTACAGCGCAACCCGTTGACTGTGTGCCGGTGGCCGCGACCGACCCACTCTACATCCTGTACACCTCAGGCACGACTGGCCAACCCAAGGGTGTAGTGCGCGACAATGGCGGGCATCTCGTGGCCTTGAAATGGAGTATGCAGCATATCTACGGAGTGGCGTCGGGCGAAGTCTACTGGGCCGCCTCGGATGTGGGCTGGGCTGTCGGGCACTCCTATCTAGTTTATGGACCACTGTTTCATGGCTGCACCACCATCCTCTACGAAGGAAAGCCCGTGGCCACGCCCGATGCGGGCGCGTTTTGGCGAGTGATCTCGCAGCACGGCGTGCGGGTGCTGTTCACGGCACCGACGACCTTTCGGGCCATCAAGCGGGAGGACCCAAACGGCGAACATATCCGCAAATATGATCTAAGCGACTTCAGAACCCTGTTCCTGGCCGGTGAACGCTGTGACCCCGACACACTCCTATGGGCGCAGCGCCAGCTCCGTGTCCCGGTGATTGACCACTGGTGGCAAACGGAAACGGGTTGGCCGATTACCTCCAACTTTGCCGGGCTAGGGCTGTTCCCCATCAAACCTGGGTCGGCTGGCAAGGTGGTGCCTGGATTCAATGTCCAGGTTTTGGATGCGGCTGGCCACGAAATGCCAACCGGTCAAATTGGGAATGTCGTCGTCAAGTTACCCCTGCCACCGGGTTGTCTGCCGACTCTTTGGAACAACGACGAGGGCTTCGTCGGGTCTTACCTCAGTACTTTTCCCGGCTACTATCTGACGGCGGACGCCGGCTATAGGGATGACGAGGGCTATCTCTGGATCATGAGCCGAACGGACGACATTATCAACGTGGCCGGGCATCGGCTGTCTACCGGCGCGATGGAGGAAGTGCTCGCTTCCCATCCAGATGTGGCGGAATGCGCCGTGATGGGTATCGACGACGCAATCAAGGGGGAGATTCCGGCCGGCGCGATTGTCCTCAAAACGGGTGTAGAACGGCCTCATGATGAAATTATTCAAGAGCTCATAGAGACGGTTCGGGAGAGAATCGGCCCTGTTGCTTCCTTCAAAGTCGTCGCCGTCGTCAAGCGTCTCCCCAAGACGCGGTCGGGCAAGATCCTGCGCGGGACGATGAAGAAAATCGCAGATGGGGTCGAATATCGCATGCCCGCGACCATCGATGATCCGGCCATCCTCGATGAAATCGCAGCGGCCTTTTCGATTTTGGGTTATCCAAAGCGTTAGGGAAGCGAGACTTGGCGAGTCGTCGTCCATCAAGTCCTTGCTTGGTAGAGCTCAGTAGCAGTTCGCCATGCCGATCTGGGCTGCGTTCGAATTTCTTCACAGCTCCAGGGGACAAGTCGTTGCGGAGCACACGGGCCATCGACGGCAGTGCCCACAAGCGTAACTTAAGATTCGCACAGTTCGCGTCGTCCAGGGACTGAAGAGCAAGGTGATTGCTTCCGTATAGCCGACGATCCAGGGAGTTGAGACTTCGATCAACAGAACGGCGTCTTTCACGAGCTCTGAGCATCGGAGGGTGCTTGCCTAATCGACTGTTGGTGGTTGGTTCTCAACCCGTTGTTGCAAAGGCACTTGCTGTCGATTTTGAGTTAGCTGGATCTTGTGGTGCTAAATTTGACTGTAACCTATCGTTGCCCACAATCTTAGATTGATCCAAACAACAATTGATGACGGAAGCACCGCTCTGCTGGCCAGCTCCGCCCGTAGAAGGATTTGCGATCGGTTCCAATACCGGCCGCGGTGTCGTGTGTCAGGGAGATCAAATCGACGGAGACCGTCTGGATGCCTTCGAGAGCCCCAGGTGCGCGATGGTTTCCGGCTTCAGGGTGCACGCCAACATCAGTGTAAAAGCCCCGCGCGTTTGGGGGTGCTTGCCAGTAAGAAACTTGGCCCTCCTTCAATTTGAGCTTCAATTCCTTCCTTAGCTCGATCCTCAGCAGCGTGCCTTTCTTCAGTTTCAGGCCTTCGCCACCGCCGCCGAAGAAAATCCGTCCGATGCCCTTAACTGCGGAGCCCGCAATGCCGCCCGTCGCCATGCCCGTCGCCGTGGTCCCAACAGCAGCGACCTTCTTCTTGCCCGATTTGCCGGGGGATTCCAGTTCGTTCTCTTCGACCTTGACGTTCTCCGCATCGACGCCCACGAGCCGGGCCTCGATCGACTTCTTGCCGGACGGAGTCTTAATCTCCTTGAACTTCAACGTAAGATGTCGTTCGTCGGCATCCTCGATCCTGCCTTTTAGCTCACTGCCGGCGGGTATGATCACCTGTCCGCCAGCCCCTGTTACGGGCTCCGATAAATGGGCTTTGAATTCCTTCCCCTTTTTTACCTTCTTCCCTTCCAGTTCTTGGTCGAGCGCAAGCGTCAGCACAGTCGTCTTGGGAATGCGAGCCTCGGCAGCATGAATCGAAGGCACCAACAGCAGAATCGAAGCGAGACTGATTACACGCATGCTGCAATTGTATCTCACTGCGGTTCTACGACGAAATCGTCGCAGATCACACGCGCTGGCTGGACTGGCCTCGCTTTCGCGGACGGCTGCTGGGGTCTGCTGATGCAATGCCCACCCGGGACGAGCCAGCTGGGAGCTTTCAATTCGCTCGAATGAGCGCCATCTCCGTCCTCGTTGCTCATGCTTTACTCGCTGAGCGAAGGTTCATCTGGCTCTTCTCAGAAGAAAGTGTGTCCGGCTAACAATGCATTACTCCCTTCCAAGCAGTCGTCAGTCTGATTTCTATTCTCGGCTGGTCCTTGCGACCGAATCCTCCACGGGCTGCCTTCAACCGAAATTCTCATTGCCTCGCAGAGAATTCTGAGGATATCATCCCACTACATTTTCCTTATCCCGTATTGCCGACACTTGTGTCGGTGGGACTCCTAGATAAGATGGTAAAAACCAATCTAAAATCGGTTCGGTTTCTGGCAACCTGGCCTATCCTCTTCGATAATCAAAACAAGGAGTTCTGTATGAACACCATTCCGCGAAAACTGGTCATCGGGGCACTGTATGTAGTAATTGGTCTATGGATCACGACTGCTACCCTGTGGGCTGCTGATCCTTTCGTTGGAACGTGGAAACTGAACTTGGCCAAGTCCAAGTACAGTCCTGGCCCACCTCCCAAGAATCTGACCATAACGTATGAGGCAACCGAGAATGGGATAAAAGCAACTACCGAGGGAATTAATGCAGAAGGCAAACCAATCGCCACTACCTATTCTGCCACCTACGATGGCACGGATGTTCCGGTAACGGGAACAGGAGCACCCTATGACACGATTGCGCTCAAACGAATTAACCCTAACACTGTGGAATTGACCACTAAGAAGGACGGGAAAGTGGTTGGCAAAGGTAAACGCGTTGTGTCGAAGGATGGGAAAATATTGACGGTCACCACCAAAGGCACCAACGCAAAAGGTGAACCAACCAATAACGTCGCGGTCTACGAAAAGCAGTAGTCCCGCTTTGGCAATCCTCGGGGACCTCTCATTCGATGTCCCCGCATGATTCCTCCAAACGTTTCTTCAATCTTCCTTCTCACGTTCGGCGCGGGGCTTCGAAGTCCACGGGCTTGTGTTAGAGAATTCGGGAAATGGCAAAGAAGCCAAAGCCCGCTGCAAGATCCTCTGTGAGACCCACTGCGAGAGCTTCGGCAAGGCCACATCCGACGGCGATTTTGCCGTCCGAGCGGACTTCATCGTCCGAGCCGGAATGCGTAGAATTGCTGAACGAGCTTATTGAGGCGTTTCAGCGCATCCCACAGCGCTATTGTTTGCTGTGCAAGGCGAAAACTCGGCTGGGAATCGACGGTGCTTCCGTCATCAATTGTTGGTAGGGCTAAGGTAAAGTTTTCGATTGCAATATTTACCGCCGAATTTGGCGTCACCAACTCTGGTTGGCTTTCCAAATCGGGAACAAGTGCTTTTGTCAAATATAGATAACGACAAGTTACCAACAGTAGGATGCGGAAGCACCGGAGCAGCGATTCCACTTCTCGACGCAGCTCTTCATCGCCGCCACATGCCCCATCCAGGAAGGCTCTGCGCCGGCTCTCTCCCAGCTCCAGCGCGGATTGACAAATCCTCTCGATCTGTTCCCAACGGTCAGTCATAAAGGCGCCCATAACCGATGAATGGCAAGTCGGAGCTTCTCCAAGGCCAAGGAATTACCTCCGCTCCAAGCCTGGAGTAATTGGACGACTTCCGGAGCGAGACTGCAGCCATATTAATCCGTTGAGTTGACGACCTTAACTATGAATGCTCCTTCAGGGTTCGGATACCTGTCTCTCCATGGTAGACCGCCGACAGCAGTCCGGCGCGCAACAGTTCGGCCAGCTTTCGGGCATCGATCCGGTCACTCTTATTGCCTGTTTTCAGCAAGGCGTTCCTTCGTGGATTACACACCACGACTTTCGTGACGTAAGGCTTGAGAAGGTCGTACAACCAGGTGGCCCAGGTTCCTTCTTCAAATGTGACCCGCAGGGTTCCGCGGAGTCCTTGGACAAACTGCAAAAGGGTCATGGCTTTGGTTTCGACGATCGACTCTATCATCAGCTTGCCGGCTGAATTCATCACCGCGATCGAAATCGTGTCTTTGTGAACGTCCATTCCGATGTACTTCGTGCTTTCCATACAGCGTGCTCCTTTCTATAGGATTGAGGTCAACCCTCAAACCTTACTTCAAAAAAGGGGCGCCTTTTATAATGCGTGTTTACTGATCCTGTTCAGTGGCCGTGTAGCCACTAACTGGAAGCTGCGAAGAAGGCGGCGACTGCGCACCACGGTCTCGATGCTCGAAAATGGGTGACCGTGCCCTGCGTCTCGGAAATTCTGATTCACTGATTGGACAATCTGTAGTTCTTAGAAGTTCTCAATCATCCAAATGTTGCCATTCTGGGGCTGAGCCGAGCAGTGCCAAATGGGTCCGTCAGGACAAGGAACACCTCATGCTTCAGAACCTCCCTTTAGTTCCCATAGGACGTACCCTTTTCTTCTTTAGGTCCACATGCATCAGGGGAGAGGCCTCGCTGCACAAGCCATAAAATAGTTCTAGGTGCAGGCTTGAAGTCATCCTCTACCCTCAAGCAGCATTCCGCGGCTCGTCGGGTTTGCTCAGGCCTGATTCGGGACGTGGGATCCCTTTCTCTTTTCGTGGTATTCTTTCGACCGTTCTCGCAACCGATTTGGGTATTCGGGCACAAGCACAGGAGAGAAAATCCTGGCTATGACGACGCCACAGATAGACCTCAGTATTGATGAGTACCTGCGCAAGAGACTGATGCCAGTGGAAGGTGCTATTCCTCAACTGGCCGGGATCGACATGTACGGCAGCTCCATCCCGGCAGGAACGGTAGGCGGTGATCTCTTTGAATACATTAACTTTCAACAACGCTACAACATTGACGCGCGTATCGCAGGCGCTCTCAAACTGTCCAGTGAGTATCTGGAGCCTCTTCCCAAAGACCAGACTCCGCGGAACTCGGTGGATGATCATGTGCGGTGGTTGGAGTCCAAACCGGGCTACGACGCTACGGTCGCAACTGAGTACAGAAAAGCAAAAAGCTCAGAGCAGCTCAGGATCGCTGAAGATCTGCAAGAACTCTACGCGACAGCAGGAGTCCTGTTGGTGGATGCCCAGGGGCACGGGATCATCTCGGCGAAGATTGCGTCGACGGTGCACGACACTTTTCATGCATTCATGCTTTCGGAGCTCGATCGGAGCGGAAAGACAACGCCAGAGCTTTTCGAGAAGATCAATCTCAGGCTGGCCCTGTCCGTCACGGCACGAAATGCCTTGGGACGCGATTCGGATGACATTTCGCGCGAAATCGCGACTATGCTGTACGGTGAAATACATCCTGATGGACATTTCCGCTTTGTAAGTTTTGGGCACCCACCGCCGCTAGTGTTCTCCGCGGAGTTCGGAAGGTTCATGAAGATTGACAAGAATCGCATGGTGCAGTTCCTACCGCTCGGGCTGGAAATTCCCGATGACCATCCGGACCGGAATAGGTATTTTTCCATGAAGCTCGGCAGGAAACGGATGAACTCTTCGGACGTGGCAGAAATCACACTGATGAGCCCGGGAGACATCCTTTTCCTTCATTCAGATGGGGTTTATGACGGCAGCGAGGAACAGGACCGGCTGCAAATCGAACGAGTTATCCGTGAGCAGAAAAGTGAATCGGCAAAAGAGATTTGTAA
The DNA here is from genome assembly GCA_963752385.1 of uncultured Acidimicrobiia bacterium. GTDB lineage: Bacteria > Acidobacteriota > Terriglobia > Versatilivoradales > Versatilivoraceae > CAVVYL01. The sequence goes on from CAVVYL010000060.1 coordinate 50,396, forward strand.
CGCGATCCTGGACCACGCAGTGAAGCAGGACGCGTACCGGCGGCAGATGGGTGAAGAGGACCGCATCGACGACAAGACCGTGTCTATCATCAAACACAGGTGAAGCGGCCTCTTCCTGGGGTTCCTAAGGTAGGACGCTCGGCGAAAAGTCCGCGTTTACGCAATTGCCGCTCAGCGGTGGAGTGTTGAGTTCGACAAAACACAAATAACCGCCTGATTGCGGATGGGGCGTCAAGTTGACTTGGTTAGGTAGACACTGGGCGATGATGCAGCATTGATCTGCCAAAACATGGCGGTGGCCTTGAGCGGCCTACTCGATGAACGACGCAGATTCTGCACAAGCACGCTCCGCACCAGCTGTACCTCGTCGCCGACGGTAATCTCGCCGCCTACGATCACGAAGCAGTTGAGCGCTAGCTTACCGTCGAAGCGCCGGTAGATGCTCCGTATGATTTCCTTATCCTGCACCAGTGTGTCGAGCACGGCAAACGATTGCTGGCGGGCGTGAGCCTGGAGTCCCTGCCCGGCAAAAGGAACTTCGCCATGCTTGCCATGCTGATCGGGTGTGGGCTGCGTCGAGGCAAGTTGCGGTCCCTTCGCATCGACGCCATTCAGTTGCGAGAGGAACACTGGGTGATCGCCGATTTGATAGGGAAGGCTGGCCACGTCCGCACCATCCCGATTCCTGGCTGGGTGAAGGTAGCCATCGATGACTGGAAGGAGGCGAGCGGCATCAAAGAGGGAGTACTTTTTCGCTCGATAAATAAATAGAGCCGGACGGGTCTGGGGTGATGGAATGACGCCAAAGGTGATTGGGAGGTCGTTCGAGCGGCTGCGGCGTGTGCCGGTATCGAGAAGCTTGCGCCGCATGACCTTCGCCGCACTTGCGCCCGTCTGTGCCATCTCGCTGGCGGCGAACTAGATCAGATTCAATCCTGCTCGGGCATGTCTCTATCCAGACTACAGTACGATACCTGGGCTGCAAGCAAAGGCTTCGTAATGCCGTCAATGACCGACTGGGCATTAAGCCAGGCGAGAAGCCTGACATTGAAAGTCGATGGGCGGCGAATAGGTCGCCACTAGGCGACTTATGAGGATCTATAGTCTGAGACCGAGCCAGCGTTCTCTGAAGGAACCATTCGCTGAAGTTCTTACAGAGCTATCCGCAGTTTCCGGTTAGCCGACGACATAACCACGGTACTCGATCACTAAACACTACGCCGTTTATCCGTCCCGGACACCGAGGTCAACCGGGGCCCCGCCGCCGTTCTTACGGCAGGCGAGAGCCCGTCAGCGTCCGCTCGAATACTCTCCAACAGTTTCATTCGCAGCGCAAGGCATTGATCGGGTCAACGCGAGTGGCTCTTCGCGCAGGGAGGTAGCTGGCTAGCAGGGCAACAGCAGTCAGCAACGCGGAAACACCCAGGAAGACGTAGGGATCGGTCGGCTCCACGCCGAACAGCAGAGTGGAGAGAACGCGCGTGGCGATTAGCGCCGCGACCAAGCCCACTGCGAGGCCGATCGATGTGACTGTCATCGCTTCCCGAAGAACCAGCCTCGTGATGTCGCGAGCCTGAGCCCCCATTGCCATCCGGAGTCCCAGTTCGTGCGTTCGCTGCGTCACTGAGTATCCGATAACGCCGTAGATTCCAACCCCTGCCAGCATCAGAGCAAGACCGGCGAAAATCTCCAGCATCAGCATGTTGAAACGTGGTCCGGCGAGCGATCTGTACACAAGGTCCTCCATGGTGCGGACGTCGTAAATCGGTAAATCGGGATCGATGGCCAGAACCTCACGCCGCGCCGCCGCAGCAAGATTGGCCGGATCACCGCTAGTTCGCAGCACCACAGTCATCGCATGCTGCGGCCAGAGAGCTTGCGGGTAGGAAAAGTACATTTCCGGAATGGCGGCTAAGCCCAAGCCGCGATACTTCACGTCGCCGACAACCCCCACGATCGTCCGCCAAGGAAACTTGGTCGAAGTCCTGAAGCGCCGCCCGATCGGGTTCTGGCCGGGCCAAAACCGCCGCGCCATCGTCTCATTAATGACCGCTACCGGAGGACTGTACTCATTGTCGCGAGCTGTGAGTTCACGCCCTCGCAGAAGGGGGATGCCCAATGTGCGGAAGTAGTTCGGGCTGATCGGGCGGAAGAACGCCATCGGGACATCGCGCGGCGGAGTCTTGCCCTCCATGTAACGGGCTTCCTCGGTTTCGAAGGTCGCGCTGTTGTTTTCACTGGTGAAGGGCGCATATCCGGAAGCCGCCGCTGCGTTGACTCCGGGCAGAGATCTCAAGCGTTCGAGGAGTTCGTCGTAAAAAGTGGGTACCTGGCGGCCTGACCACACAAACGTGTCGCCGGATGGAACGAGTTGGTCCTTGTATTTGGACTCAGGCAGCGCCACACGGAAGGTGAGCAGTTTCTCGGTGCGAAAACCGGGGCTCACATTTTGCAGGCGCCAGAAACTGAGCATCAGCAGGCCCGCGCCAATAAGGAGCAGGAAGGAGAGAGCCACCTCGGAGGTAACCAGCGCGTTTCGCAGCCTGCGGTCGCGCGATCCGGTCCCGGCACTGCGACCGGCTTCCTTGAGCGCTGCGTTCAGGTCGAGTTTCGACGTTCGCAGCGCGGGCGCCAAACCAAAGACCAGCGCGGCGAGCAGCGATGCCGCGAGCGTAAACGCCATAACGTGCACGTCAATGCCCAGTTCACCGCGACTGCGAACCAGCACACTTGGAGGGATCACGAGTACCAGCGCCTTCAGTGCCCACTTGGCCAGCACCAGACCCGCAGCGCCGCCGATGGAAGCCAGTACGACGCTCTCAGTCAGTAACTGGCGCACGAGACGGGAACGGCTGGCGCCGAGCGCTGTCCGCAGCGCGATCTCCCGGCGCCGCACAGTTGCTCTGGCGAGCAGAAGATTGCCGATGTTGCTGCACGCAATCAACAGCACCAAGCCGACGGCCCCGAACAGGACCAGGAGACCCTTACGTACATCCGCGACCATTTGGTCGTTCAGCAGGATGACTTTGGCACTCCAATTCACGTACTGGGGATAGAGTCGCTCGTCACGGCGTGCCATGGCCGTTAACTCGGCCTGTGCCTGAGCCGCCGAGACGCCCGGCTTCAGACGGGCGAAGACCTGAAAGTTGCTGGTGTGGCGGACCTGGCTCTCTTTGGCGCTCATGGCCAGAGGAGTCCAGACCTCCGGCCCGTTCAAGGGGTATTGGAGGATCGGAGGCGTTATCCCGATCACCGTATGCACTCTGCCGTTGAGAGTGACCGACCGCCCGACCGCCTGGGGGTCCGATCCAAACTGCTGCTGCCACAGCCTGTAGCTCAGCATCGCGACGGGCGCGGCGCCATCTCTGTCGTCTTCGGCGAGAAAGGTACGCCCGAGTAATGGCGGCACACCGAGCAGTGAGAAGATCCCGGCGGAGACGCGGGCGCCACCCACACGCACGGGTTCCGCGCTGGCGATCAAGTTGACCGTCTCATACTCGAGGCCCTCGGTCTGTTCCAAGACATGGCCTTGATTCTTGCAGTCGAGGAAACTGGCAGGCGAAAGAAACGACTGGCCTGCACGGCTCGGGGGGATTCCCCATATGCCTACCAGCCGTTCGGGGTCGGAGTAAGGCAGAGGCCGCAGCATCACGGCATTAACGATGCTGAAGATGGCAGTGTTGGCGCCAATGCCGAGGCCAATCGTCGTCACGGCGACCGCGACGAATCCAGGGCTCTTGCGCATCAGCCGCACGCAGTAACGAAGGTCCTTCCAGAGTGTCTCCATATGCTCCCTCACGGCCGCGATCGCCAGATCCGGCAGTGCTTCCAACAAGACCCGCAGCGTGCCCTCTCGGCGACAACGATCGCGAAAAAGGCGCGCCATCTCACTTCCATACTCGTCCCGAAACTCGCCGGGGCAGAGCAGCAGCAGGAGCCGATAAAACCGATCCGACACAGTTACCTCAAACCGGCCTGGAACCGGGCAGCAAGCTCGCGACCGCTTGGCTGACAAGTTTGGAGAGCCGTTCCGTCTCGGCCGCAGCTACACGCCGTCCGAAATCAGTGATTCGGTAGTATCGCCGCCGCTCGTCATCCAAGTCCGGATCTGGTCTCTCTTCAGATTCCTCGATCAATCCTTGGGCCAGCATACGTTTGATAGAGCCGTAGAGCGTTCCGGGACTCAGGCGCATCTTCTGATCAGTCCGAGCGGCAATGTCCTGCATGATTCCGTAGCCGTGGCGTTCCCGATCGGCCAACGCCACCAGGATGTGAAACAGCGCCGACGGCAGCGGCAGCAATTCTTGCGGATCAGGATTGGCCTTTCGTGCCATAGGTCTCCTCGGCCTCCGTGTCAAAACTATATCGGCTCATATAATAGATGCTGCAACCGGTCTCCGTCAATATGGGCCGAAATGCGTGCGAACTCGCCAAACCATAATTCTCCGTCTAGTACTGGAGCCGATATAGACACTAAAGAATAGGGACGACGGACCAAGCGAAAGGTGAGCGCCGTTTCCTGGCCTTGCATCGCCCGATGGCCGGGAGGGACCTCAGGGGGGCGAGCTGGCGGGCCTTCCGTTGCGCTAAGCGATGACAGGAACGATCAGTCCCCAAGTGTTTACTAAAAATAAGTCAAGGTGACGCATAACGGCGTAACAGTCGATTAGAATGTCGATCCAGAGAACAAGATCTACGAGGTAATAATGCTAACGCTTGTCACTTAGAATCGGTCTATGTGAAACTTCCTGCGATGGTGAAAATAATCACACCGCTCAAATCGCTGGAGAAGGATTCGGCTAGTCACCCACGGCAACGTCGAGCTGAGAACCTCGATCTCAGAGCTGTGAACCCGAACGCCGAGAAGCACGAAGATACCCTACGCCTGAAGAACTCATCGATCATATCGAAGTCAATGCGAGGGCTACCCTCACGATTTGGCGAATGAAATGAAAGGAACACAACCAACGAACTCTCTTCATACAAAACTACCTTCTGAAACCTGCGCCTGTCCGCGTTCACACCGCCGCGCCCACTCGCTTCTCATCGTGCTCGCCGCTTTATTTGTCTCTACTGCGCCGTCCCTGGCGGCAGCGCAATCCGCTCTCTTTGCCCGCGGCTATACGGTGATCCCCGCGCCTCAGCAAGTGACCCTGCGCGAGGCTGAGTTCCAAGTTGATTCTGGCTGGCGCCTTGTTTTGGGGTTGAGGGTTCCGCCCAACGATGTTGCCGTCGAAGCCTTGAGGCAAGACCTCAAGACGCGTTTTGACCTCACACTACAGGAAGGCAGTCCCGCCGACCGCAAACCGGCCCTCCTTCTCGACGTCCAGCCCAACTCCGTAGTCGTTGGCGAAGCGCTGGACAAGGATCGGCACATTCTGGCAGAACAAGCCTATCGGATCGAGCTTTCGCCCGAAAAAATCCGAATCACGGCCAACGCATCGCCAGGCTTGTTCTACGGAGTGGAAACGCTGGTGCAAATGCTCAAGCCCCATCAGGGGAGGCTGTTGCTTCCAGAAGGAGAGGTGACCGACTGGCCCGACCTCCAGTTGCGCCTCATCTTCTGGGATGATGCCCACCACCTGGAACGCATGGACGCCTTTAAGAAGGCCATCCGGCAAGCGGCGTTTTACAAGATCAATGCCATTGCTGTGAAGTTGGAAGGCCATTTTCAATACAAGAGTGTCCCGGCTCTCGTAGAACCGTATGCCCTTTCACCAGAGGAACTCCAGGAACTGACCAACTACGGCTTGCGTTACCACCTCCAACTCGTTCCCTGGCTTGACGCTCCGGCCCACGTTGCCTTCATCCTCAAGCATCCCGAGTATGCTCGGTTACGTGCCTTCCCCGATAGCAACTATGAGTTCTGTGTGACCAATCCCGAGACCATAGACCTGCTGTTGGGGATGTTCGGAGAACTGATCGAAGCCAACCAAGGCGTCCGATATATCTATTTGTCAAGCGACGAGCCCTACTACATTGGACTGGCTGACAACGCTCAATGCCGCGAGGTGCCCAGGGCGCGGGAACTCGGTACCCCCGGGAAGCTAGAGGCTGAGTTCATTACCAAGTTAGCAGAACCCCTGCATCAGAGCGGTCGAACCGTGGTATTCATGGGCGAGTACCCTTTGCGGCCGGGAGATATCGAAGCGCTTCCTCCCTACCTGGTGAATACCATCGTGAATGGTCCGGAATTCGACCCACTCTATAAGGCCCGCGGTATCCGCCAGATGCTCCACACGTCGACCCAGGGTGAAGAACGCTTGTTTCCGAACTACTTCGTCCTTCCCGACTCTGAGTTGCTACACACGCCGGAACGCCATGAAGATCCGAGGGTCCAGGATGGATTTGGAATGATTTCCTCGCACTCTGCCCGGAAACAAGCAGACATACTGGGTATTATCAATGCTGGCTGGGCTGACGCAGGGTTGCATCCCGAGACCTTCTGGCTCGGTTATGTGTGCATCAACGCGGCCGGATGGCATCCCGGATTTCCGGATGTGCAAGAAATCATGAGCAGCTTCTATCGGCTCTTCTATGGGCCGGGGGCGAAGGACGTAGAGAGGCTCTACCAATTGATGAGCCACCAGGCACAATTGTGGTCCGATAGCTGGGACACAGTCGATTCGACTTCCACCAAGCCGATCTTCGGGAACTCCCGCCAGATATTCTCACCCAAGCGTCCGAGGAAGGACCAGACCATCCAGCTGCCTCCACCTCCCTCTGGGCCGGAGCTCTCCTATTCTTCCTCCTGGATCCAAGCCAACGAGCAACGACTCCGGCTGGTCGCCAAATCCCAAACTGACAACGACGAGCTTATGCGGTTGCTGGCGGCGAATTTGGAGAAGGCGGAGTTCAACCGTTACAACCTGGAAGTCCTGCAATCCATCGCGAAGATTTGTCGACAGAACCTGGAATTCCTCCAGGCGCTCGGGCGCATCAACAAACTGTTCTTCTGGGCACAGAGCGCGGCGCGCGGTGGAGACGCGAAGAAGGCATTAGGCGCCATCGACGAGGCTCTCGAACTAGCCCGCGAGATTCACCGTGAACGCAATCGGGTCTTTCACGATGCGGTCCAGGTCTGGTACGCGACCTGGTATCCGCGCGTTGCCGAAGCCAACGGGCGCAAATTCGTTCACGATCTTGATGACGTGAAAGATCACGTTCCAGACCGCACGGTCGACATGAGTTTCCTCGTCTATCGCCAGCTCCGGTTGGACTTTGGGCAATGGTTTGGTCACGTACAAACCTCACGAAACTCTTTCGCTGAGAACAACGGGTTGCCGAAGCGGCAAGCGGAGTTCGACTGGGAGAAACTGGAGTAAATGTGGATCGGGAGTAAGTCGGTCTATGAAGGAACGGGTGTCTTTGAAGGAGCCCTTGGGCTCCCAAGAGGGTGCGGGAGCGCGCGGGTCGATTCGATCGTTGTGTGCGGCTAACTGTTCTTTCCGTCGCCCAGCAGTCGTTTGCGAATAGCGGGTTGCAAGGTAGCCTCAGGTGCGCCAATGGGCACAAGAATCGTCGAAGAAATCCCACTTGAACGGTATCAGAGAGCTGAGCCCCTGTGGAACAGGTATCTTTTGTCAGTTTCCGGTTAGCCGACTATACGGCCACGTGAACATCGCTAGTCGAACAACGTTTGGTTCGTGCCCACATCCTTCTGATTATGATATGTGGGCATAACGAGCATCACGTTAGGCAATCCAATCCAACTCGTGCCCCTCACCGGAAGTTCTCTACCAGCATCAGATCACTGCCCTGCTGATCGATCTGCGAGTACAAGACCCAGCGCTCATCAGGCGAAACAGAAAGGCCAACAGACACCTGCCTTTCTGTCATGGCGATCTCCCTGATCTTTCCCGTTTCAAAATCAAAAAACCGGATTGAAGAGCCCACCGAACCTTCTCGTGGGGCACAAAAATAAATGCCCTTATTGCCGACGGAAAACGTTCGAGTGAATAGAGTCTCGATGAGCCGCACCTCTGGCCCGCCTCCGACAGGAGCTTTCCACAGGCTGCCTACTTGGGTTTTGTCCCCTTCCTTAGTGTAATAAACAGAGGTTCCGTCTGGCGACTCGAAGCCTTCCACTCCCCCGTCCTGGGTCACCCGGATCGCTTCTCCTCCGTCGGCTGGCATCTTCCATATTTGATTCTCGCCACTGCGGTTTGAGGTGAAGTAAATCCATTTTCCATCTCGCGACCAGTGCGGAATGGCGTTCTCCGAAGGAGGACTGGTCAAGCGCTGCGGCTGGCCACCGTTGGCGTTGACGAGATAGACCTCATACTGTCCCTCTTTGTTTGAATCAAAAGCAATCCGCTCCCCATCGGGGGACCAGCGCGGCGATCCATTCACTGGACCATCAAAAGAAGTCAACGGCACGGCGTTGGAGCCATCGCTGTCGCACACCCAGATCTGATAGCTGCCTGAACGGTCGGAAGCAAAAGCGATCTTCTTCCCGTCAGGAGAATAGTCAGGATTACCGTCATTTCGTGTGGTGGGGATAAAGTTGACTGGCCGACTGGCTTTTCCATATGGAGTCGGGACTTCCACACGCCAGATGTTCTCCTGGGTCAGGCGCTGGACGTAAACAAGGCGGTGTCCCTGACGTGAAATGACCGGCGAACGATTATCTTCTCCTGGAAATACGAGCGGCTCGGGAATCCTGGCTCCAATGAGGGCAATTCTTGAAAGACTGGAACCTACACTCCACCCCAAGTCAGGAGAGGAAGCAAAGACAAGCGCTTGGCCATCTGGGGTCCAGGTAGCCGAGCTGACGCCAGCAGGGGGCAACTGTTCGGGCTCCCCCACTGGTTCCAGATTGCCAGAATGAGAGAGCAGATGGAGATTGGCTGTGCCAGCCCAGCTGACGATCCGAATGAAAGCTAGCGTGCCACTCTTCGGTGAAAATGCGGGATTGATATCACCGATCGATTTCGGTGTAGGGAAGGTTAGCCTCCGCTTCTCACGGGTGCCCAGTGAGAGGGAGAACAGGCTGAAGGGTTCGGCCGCGGAAGGCTTGTCGACGATGACAAGCGAACTGCCGTCGGCGGACCAGGCCAGATAAGTGCTGAATGGATTGACACCACAGGTCAGCGAAGGCGAATGTTTGAATTTCAGTCAGTTTGGAGGCAGCCCCTCCCAGGGCCGACATCAACATCACAGTCGCCTTCCCTCCTGGAAGCCTCTGAAGGAAAGCGATTTGCCGACCGTCCGGCGACCAGGCAGGGCTAAACTCGGCAGCCGGATCACGGGTGAGACGCAGCGGCTCCGAGGAACCAATCAATTTGACGTAGATATCGAAGTTGTCGCTCTGGTCCTTATTCGCTACGAAGGCCACCTGGTTGCCGTCCGGTGAAAAGGCAGGAGCTGTTTCAAAACCCGGATAACTGGTCAAGGGAACGGGCCTTAGAGGAGTCTGTGGCACTTGGGTAGTAGTTCGGCCGAACCAGATGGCAGTGGCTCCAATCCCTAAAATAACCAACAACAGAGTGATCCACTTCAGACTTTGGTGATGCCTGCTGTGGTGTAATCATTGGGACTTCCCCGCTGGAGTCCAGTTCCTCCCTCAGCTCCAACAGGTTTATCTTGACGTCACCCAAGCTCTGCCAGCGACGTTCACGATCCTTGCGCAAGCATCGGTCAATGGTCCTTTCGAGGTCTTTGGGAACGCCCTTGACGACTTCACTGGCCGGCTTGGGCTCCTCACGCAAGATCGCTGTCAATATCGCCAGATTCGACTCGCCCGTAAACACCTTCTGCCCTGTGACCATCTCATAAAGCACCGCCCCAAAGCTGAAGATGTCACTCCGGGCATCAACCTTTTTTCCTTCTGCCTGCTCCGGCGACATGTAAGCTGCCGTCCCAACAATCGTCCCTTCTTCCGTCTCGAGCTGCGCCGTGCGCGTCTCCTCTTCGTCACCCGCGACTTCAGTCAGTTTGGCCAGACCGAAGTCCAGTACCTTCACCAGGCCCTCATCAGTCACCATTACATTGGTCGGCTTCAGGTCGCGATGGATGATCCCGCCTGAATGAGCTTTGGCCAGGGCGTCGGCCATCTGGACAGCGAGCTTGAGCGTCTCATTCAGTGGCAGTCCCTTACGCGGGATCAACTGATTCAGCGTCTTGCCCGCAACATACTCCATCACGACGAAGTCAATGCCGCCTTCGCGTCCGACATCGTGAATCGTGATAATGTTGGGATGGTTCAGTGCCGACGCTGCCCGAGCTTCCTGAATGAATCGCCGCTTGCGTTCTGGGTCGCTCACCTGCTCTGCCGGCAATACCTTGATGGCTACAAACCGCTGTAGCCGCGTATCGCGTGCCTTGTAGACGACGCCCATCCCGCCGGTCCCCAGCAGAGAGAGGATCTGGTAAGAGCCGATCCGTTGCCCTATTAGCGACTGGGGTTCTTCTTGCGCAAACGTCTTCGTCCCTACCTCTAGGGCCGGTTCCTCCATGAATCGGTCCGCGCTCTGTTCAGACCGGAGCAGAGACTCCACTTCTTGACGCAGAGCTTCGTCGCCAGCGCAAGCCTTCTCCAGGAATGCGGCCCGCTCGTTCTCTGCCAGCTCAAGGGCTGAGTGACAAACCTTTTCAATCTGTCGCCAACGTTCAGGAGTCATGAAGACAGTGATGAGTGATCAGCAGCCAATCGGGGTGAAAGCCGAGAACCCCCTCGGCTGCAGGTCTGGAGCAATTGGTTGACTTGGGAAGGCGGGACCGCAACCATATTAACCCTTTGAGTTAACGACCCTGATTATGAATGATCCGAGTATACCACTGGCTTGGTCCGAGTGCGTAGCTGACTCACGATTGGGTAAGGGAGTTCAGTACGCTGAGGAGGACAGAATGGGTGTGTGCTTAACGGGAGGGATCACTTGGACGGTTGACGGGCTAACCGGAAACTGACCGCGATGAAGGCTTGAGTGGCTGGATTACTTCCGGATAGCCGACTATACGACCACTGGACTGGATCGACACTCCGGCTCCAGGTGGGATCTACTGTCGAGAGGACCAGGATCAGCTCATGAGGGGAGAAGGCTCCCTCCTGGCGGGAAAGCCCTCAGCCTGAATGAGCGGAAAAAAGGATTGCTGTTTCAACGTGTATCGAAAACCGCTGCGAATTTATCCTGCGTGTTGCGGAGCGACACAGTAACACGGAGAGCGCGCTGGTGAGTCTTGTTCGCGCTGTTAATTAAATGAATCTGGCTTGTAAACCGGCCTTCTGCCCATCTGTTCAATAGATAATAGTGTATCCCCCATCAGGTCGCGAAAAAGCCGCTCGAAAACTCCAGGCTGAGAGATCAGCGACACCACCATTCTCTCCAGTGGGCTTCGCATCTTTTTCCCGAGACGGCAAGTCACACGGTGAAAATGCGCAGGGGCTGGGTCGCGACGGGTGAAGGAGTAACGATCTGCAGCTCTGGCAAAAGAGCACGAAGCTATGGCAGCGAACGTCAAGCAACTGAAATGGCAAGCCAACGCCATTCAATCCTCGTGTAGGGCGAGGCGGAAATTATTCATTTCTTACAGTAAGTTAGCGCTGATGCGCGAAAACGCCAACTTTGCTCTCGTTTTCTCAACTCACACCGCTCACCCCAGCCCTAGTTAGCTCGCGTCAACCACAATCTCCGATTTGAGCGAGTTAGCGATGAAGCACTCCTCGTGTGCGGAATGATGTATCGACCGCAACTCGTCAGCGGAAGGCAGCCTGTCCACGGAGAATTCAACCTTGGGACGCAACGTAATGCGGGTGATCAGAAACTTCCCATCTGCGTTTTTCTCCATTGTCCCGAAGGCCTCGTCCACATAGCTTTCCACAATAAATCCCCGTTTCGCGGCAATCGACAAGAACCACAGCATATGACAGCTCGAGGCGGATGCCACTAAGGCCTCCTCAGGGTCGACAGCTTCGACAACGGAGTACGGCACCGGAACCACCATCGGCGATGAGGAGGCTTTGACTGTGACTCCGCCATCGAAGGACCACTCGTGACCTCGGCTATAGCGATTGTCGGAGAACTTGGCCCCACTCCGGTTCCATGTGATTCGAGCTTCGTATCGGTGCACACTGACCTCCATTCCAAGCCGCTCAACGACTCAAGGCCCAGCGGGTCTTTGGATACCTGGTTTTGGTGGCTAACGATTCAGGGCTCAGCCGTACCCACGCTTTTGGCGGGCGACGAGCCGGAGTGGCGGAGTTAGACAGGCGTGAAACGGCAGTCTCCTGCCACTCCAAGAGTCACTACTCGATTTCCAGAATCTTCAACGTATCCCGGAAAAACATCTGTTCCATCATCTCCATGTTGAGTCTGGGCAAGGCGCTCCCGGAAAGCATGTCGTTCAGCTTGCGCATCCCCTCAAGGCTGGCGTCAACCGTGGTAAACGGATAATCGCTCCCGAACAGAAGTTTGTTCCAGACTCCGTATTCCTGAAGCAGCATCAACGAATGATAGAGCTGGAAAGGCCGGTAATGGAGGGCCGAACAATCCGCGTACACATTCGGATGCTTGCGAATGGTGACGACGCACTCGCCTTCATAGGGATGGGAGAGATGAGCCATGATGATCTTCACCTCAGGAAACCGAATGGCGACGTCGTCAACCAGGCGGGGAAGGGTACATTCCAGCGGGGCCTTGTCCACAAACGTTGTCCCGGTGTGAAGCAGAACCGGCAACCGGTGTCGAGTAGCGTATTCCCACAAATAGTCCAACGTGCGCTCGTTGGGCTTGAAGCCGGCATACATGGGAAGAAGCTTGATTCCCTTCATCCTCAGGTCCTGGTGCCCCTGAATCAATTCCTCCTGCCAACCCGGTTGAGTGGGATCGACACAGAGAAAGGGGACGAGGTTATCTGGATGCTCGTGTACGTACGCAGCGACGTCGGCGTCGGGGACCCATAGTCCCGATAACCTGGCTTTGCCGCCAAAGACGATGGTCTTGCCGCACTTTGAAGCGGCGGCGTGATACTCCTCCCAGCGCACCGTCAGATCCACTTCGGTACTTCGCGCGCGGCGCGCCTGTTCCCGAAAGCCGTCGGTGAAGTGTTCGGGATATTTGAAGTAATGGCTATGAACGTCGACGAGCATATTGATCAGTATCGATGACTCAATTCTTTGAGTCACCCGGAAGGCCCAAAAAATCGTTCATCAACTTTGCCCCGGTGCTAAAGCGGCTTTCATCTGTGAGAGCGCCAGCTCGTTTACTTTTCTTGCCTGCTCGATTTGCTCCAGGATCAGCTTCCTCTTGAGGCCGTCTTCTTCCTGCTGTCTGGTGAGCACATACATCTCTAAGCTGCTGCCACCCTGACGCAACTTGTCTCTCAGGTCAATTCGCTTCTGTGCCTTCTCGTCGAGTTGCTCCAGATCCGCCAGTGCCTTGTCGCGTATCCTGGCGCTATCTTTCAACAAGATCAAACTTGCGAGAGAAAGCCGATCGCTCGCGGAAAGAGCTGGGTCGATCATCAACTCTTTGATCTCGCTTCGTACCTCCGGAGATAACCGGACTAACGCTTGTGGGGCCGTCACTAGCGCTCGGACTGATTCAACTAACCGCTTTACCCCCACATCGAAACTGGTCGCCAGGTCGATCCGCTGCAACCCTATCAACTGATACACCATGTCTTTGGGAACGACGGTCCGTCGGATTTCGACGGGTAGGACCGGTTTGTTGGCTTCCTGCGCAATGTCGAGTTCCTTCCGCACGTTGTCCGATGCAGCGGCATTGGGTGAGAGGGCAACCAAAACGACGTCGGCAGCTTCGATAGCATCGACGATTTGCCTACGCCACTTGGCGCCGCCCAGGATGTCTTCACGATCGATCCAAACTGCGACCGCTGCGGCCTCAAGCTCCCGGACCAGCCTCTCAATAATCTGCGTGTCCTGTCGTGAATAGCTTATGAACACATGTCCCATTCCGGTCTCCAATCAATGCTGGAAGACTTGACGACTCCGGTTCAGCCTGCCCGCATTTTTAGGCAGGGCGGCTGCAACAGGCGGGCTAGCCCGTCCTGTTAAGTGGGCCGCAAGCAAGTCGCAGCAGTCGCAAGGGCCTTAAGTCCAGGTTCAACAGAGTGTGATCGAGTGGGATACGACGGCAAGACTCACTGCCGCTCATAGAACGGGGGCGGCTCGATGCCCAAAGCGCGCAGGTAGACATACCCTTGGCCGCGATGATGGATCTCGTTGTCGATGACGTAGAAGAGTAGATCGTAGACCCGCCCCTCGTACTGACCGAAGGCTGTGGTTGTCTCCTGGAAGCGTTGCCGCGGGATCTGCCGCCAGAGGGCATCGATCTGTTTCGTGCTCTCATCCCAGAGCCGAAGAATCTCCTCCCGCGGCCGGGGCTCGCGAGTTATGGACTGATCCCAATCTCCAGTGACGATACCACGGATCATGGGCAGGGCCATGCTGAGCATCTCAAGGGCCAAGGCTCCGAAAGGGCGCATGGAGCCCACGGAGAAGGTGAAGAGCCGATCCTCAGGGAAGGCTTCGATCACGCGGCGAGTCAACCGGCGGTGGCCCTGCCAATGTTCCAGCAGGGCTTCGGGAGTGATGACCACTGCGGCCATCAGGGATCTACTGGCGCCTGTGGCAGTGGCGACTGCCGTGCTGGCAGCCTTTTTGGCTTGCTTGGCAATACCGGGCGTCGAACGCTTCCTGCCGGTCTTCTTCTTAGCTGTGCTCTTTTTGCTCGTGGCACGAGAAGACACCGATATTTTGGACGCAGACTTCTTACCTCCTCTTTTTGCTGGCATTCTTTTGCTCCTTCCGCTGGATCATCAATTGACTTTTCCGATGTCAAGGACCTTACTCTACCATACCCGTGCCATAAGGGAAGTGGCCCCACCGGCCCTTTTTCGCGCTTCCGGTTGAGCACTGGGTGATGCGGCGAATTCACCACGAAATCGTTCCAATAGATCGTACAAATCCTCGTCCGAGATAGGCGACAGAGCCTAGCAAGACTCTCATAGGCCAGCCTTCCCCGTTCCGTAGTTACTTCGTTTCCTTGTTTCGGGCTTGCCATAAGGGACGGGCGGGCATCTTTGCTCCGCTTTCCGCAGTTCGAGGTTGGATTTTACACCATGATCACTGGCTGACCGGCTTCGGCTTGGCGAGGTGCTCGATCAGTTCGAGCACTGCACGGGCAGCCTTCTTGGCTGCCGGTTGGCCGCGCGCGATGTACGGGTCGAGGACGAACCGCGTCGTGTCGGAGACCGAGCTCCACTGCGTCCCTCCTTGCGATCGCTTGAAGACGTCACGGAACGATCGTTCGATGGCCGGTAGGTCCTTCGGCAGGGTGTTGCGCGCCACGGCCTCGTACAGGCGCAGCTCCGGCTCGGCGACCAGGCTCCAGAAGTCCGGGCTGGACTGGTTCTTCCCCCGGACACTGCGCCGCGCCTCTTCGAACAGTTCCGGAGGCAGACCTTTCCATTTCGCCGTCCCGGCGCGCAGAACGAGCTCCGCGGCAATCAGATTGATGGCCGGGTAAAACAGATCAGCGGCGTCGCGCTTGCGGCCGATCTCCAGCGCGCGCTGGTAGTGCGCCGCCATGGCCTCGACCGCGTGTCGTGCAGCTTCGGGGCGCCCGACGCCCGCTTCGAGCATCGCGAGGCGTTTCATCGCGGAGCCACGAAGGCTTTCGCGTTCCGAAGTGTTCCGAAACGCCGTCAACTGCTTGAAGACCTTCATCTCGTCCTTGATGGTCGTGCGAGCTGATGCCATGGCGACGCGTAGCTTCGCGCTGGCGGCAGCGCGCTGTCGCGCCACGGTCGGGCCGCCGGAGGCGCGGCGCCTGCGCCCGCCATCGTCTGCCGGGGCGGCCGCCAGCCGCTCGCGCTTCGACTGCGCCTCCTGAACGGCGTTCCACGCGTGCCGGATCCGCAGGTTGCTCAGCTGCTCGAGAATTCGGAACGAGACGTCTCCCTCCGCGTGCTCGATCGCGGTTTCGTACCAGCGAATGGTGCTGGGCACGTCGTCTGCGGCGCTGTAGGCACGCGCGAAGAGCTCAGCCACCTCGCTCGCGTCCCAGCGCATCTTCTGCCACCGTTGCTCGAGCCGCCGCACGCGCTCGAGCTGATACGCCGCGTCGTATCCCTGAAACGTGGACTGCACCACCAAGGTCTCGAGGGCCAGCTGCAGCGCGGGTACCGACCCCACGTCCTCGAACTCGTCATCGGGCGCCTGCGGTGTCTTGCTCCAGCCGCCCCGGCCCCCGAACGTCCAATCGGGATCGCCGTAACACTGATAGGCCGCCCACGTGTTGCCGTCGAACTCGAATGCCTTGGCGCGCGCCTCAGCCACGGCGTCGATGAGTCGCTGGCCTCTGAGCAGCGCGTCGTAGAACGTGGTCGCGAACGCGCTCGCGGCCTGATCGTCCACGGCCCAGCCGGCGGCGACGACGCACCGAACACCGATTTCGATGAGCGCTTGAGCGACGCTCGACGCAAACGCCGCGCGGTCGTACAGGCCGCGTTGCGAGGGACGGAGCAGGGAGCTGCGCGAGCCGGCCGCCAGGTGGCAGCAATTGACGAACACGAGCTCCGGCACGACGCGCATCGCCTTGATTTCGTTGGCGCCGAGGAAGGTGTCGTTCGACAACACCACGCCGCCACGGTTTCCTTTCCTGCTCAGCGGCTCGCCGTGCCCGGCGACGTGAACCACCCGCCAATTCCGCTCGAACAACGCATCCACGACCTGGCGGGCGTCGGGTCCGTCCTGGAGCTGACCCCCGGCAAACAAGTCCTTCACGCAGTCGCGATCGAGCCCCGGATTGGACGTGAGGAGACCGAAGACGTCCTTGGCCTCCTGCAGCGCGCCGGGCAGCGGCGGATACTCGGGCGGGCAGCGCGGCTCGCCAATCACGAGGATCGAAGCCTGCGCATCGGCGTCCGTGACCTGTGGGCGGAAAGTCTCGGTCCTGTACTTCCGGAGCAGCTTCGATCGAATCGCCCATGGTGGCCGCGGCGCCTGCGTCGCAACCGCGTCGTCGAGCAGCTCCCAGGGAATGCCGGCCGTGCCCTCATCCACTTCGATCTGAGTCTCACCCGAGCCGGCGAGAAAAGCCTCCAGCTCGATCGGAACCAGCAGGTTGTAGAGCGTGCGGCCGATCTGTGCCTCGGTATTCGGCTCGCTCGAAGCCGTCGCCACGAGATCGCGTAACAGCCGCGGCTGCGTCGCTTGAGCTCGTACTTCGGTGCGCGCGCGCTTGGTGTCGAGCGCGTACGCAATGAACGTGTTGCCGTTCACGTCTCGACGGGTTTCCGCCGTGATGAAGTCGTACTCAACGCCGCGATACCCCGACTCGAGTGGTCGTCGCAGCGATCCCGTCCCGGCCACAATGGGCTCCGCGACACGGTAGCGAGACGGTGTCGCTTTGGCCTGCATCTTCAGCGCTTCCCACGCTTCGGTGGCGCGGCTCAAATACAACTCGATGAAGCGGAGCTCGCGCACCTCCGGCAGGCGCTGGCGCGCCGAGGCTCGACGAATCAGCTCGTTGGCTTCGTAGCACGCCTTGTGCGATGAGCTGCGCAGCCTGACCGGGCGTCACGCCGGTACCGCCGCTGGACAGCAGCGTGGTCGCCAGCCGCAGCGGCGCGATGGGGCCGCCCCCCTTCTCGGCCACCCGCTCGGCCCAGGCAATCACCGCCTGCCGCACCGTAAGAACGATGTGCGCCGACTGCAGCTTGCCTTCCTGACCAAGGCCGATGACGATCACCGCTTCTGGGCGTGGCGCCGGCCAGAACTTGCCCTTCGGAATTTGACGATTGATGAAGATGCGATGCGTACCCGGCTCGACCGGGTACACGCCGAGGTCGAGCGCATTGGTCATCGCGCGATCGAGCAACCGGTCGACGACCTTTTCGGTTCCAGTGAGACGGGTCGCGCGGTAGTGCCCAACCAGCAGCGGACGCTCTTCGAAGGTCAGATCGCCGTTGATGACGGTGATTCCAAGTTTCGCCTCGGGCTCAGCCGCGACCGCCCGTGCGGCCCGACCCGTAAACCGCGCTCGCTTGGCCGCGACCGGTCTCCCTCCGGCGATGGCCGGCACTGACACTCCGGCCGCACCCGCGCGGAGCAGACGCCGATCGGGCAATTGCTGGGCGGGATCGAGCGGCGCCAGCTTCTGCGCCTGGTCGTTGAGCGCCGCGACGAGAAACGCCACGGTCTCCGGCTGCGCGAAGAAGTTGACGTGGGTGACGTCGTCGCGGTCGATGTTGCCCCCTGGCCCGAAGCACCCGATGCGCGATCCCGGGATGAACGTGCCGCCCGACGGGTCGACGCGCCATCCCCCTTCCGACGGCACCACAAGATCGTTGGCCGTGTTGAAGAACTGATCGATGCCCATATCGAGCAGACGCTCAAGCACGGTGCTGCCGGGGTTGTAGTTGGCAGCCAACACGGAGTACCGGTCCGCGGGCGGGCCGGGCGGAGACTGGAGCTCGCGGATCAGATCGCCGTCCCCATCCATGGAGTGAATGCCCGGCAGGTCGCCCGACGCATGACGCGCGATCCACACGAGACCGTGCGCCACGAACTCGGCGCCGGTCGTGAACGGGTTCTCAGGAAACAGCTCGAGCAGATTGGCGACCCACCCGACCGTGTCCTCCCACCGCGACGGCGTGGCGAGCGGCGTGCCTTCATTGGGCGCTGCGACGATGATGGCGCGGCCGAGCGTGAAGCGGGACGCCAGCGCGCCGAACGCGTCCCGCCGCTCGACGAGGTTCCGCAATACCAGCCCGCCGCGGGAATGTGTGATGACGTCGAAGGTGAAAGCCTTGTCCGGCAGCTCCTTCAGGAGCATCCGGACGTTTTCTTCCGGCGTGCGGCTGATGGAAAAGTGATCGAACGCGAAGATGCGGTCGCCGTACAGCGGCGCCACTTCCTCGAAGAAGTTCGATTTCGCCAGCGAAGCGAACGCGCCGGAGGCGTTCGAAAAGGTGCCGTGCACGAGAAGCAGGGACCGCTCCGTGGAAGACGGCTTGCCAGCGTCGAGTCGGCCACCTACGAGCCCCCCCTTCGTGACCTTGAGCCAGCCTTCTTTGAGTCCCTTGGACTTCCAGACGGCCGTTTCGAAGGCCAGAGCGAGCTTCGACAGCACAAACCCCACGGCGGCGTCGAGGGCGGCGCCTGCGACCTTGACGATTACGGCCTTGATGGCCTTGCTGACCACTCCGCGGCTGGTCGTGAGATCGCTCCCCCCGAGGTCCGGCCGAATGGGCGCGATGAATCGCACTTCGACCGGCCCGCCGCGGGTGCGGCTGGTTGTCGTGCGTGGCGCATGAAAGGTCAGTGCTCCAGAGGCATGGCGCAGGGCGAGCACGGCAGATTCGCCCGGCGATAACTCGTAGGTGATGTCGAGCGCGCTCGGTGCAGCGGCGGCGCCGCGGACGGCGGGCCGAGCTTGCGCGACGAACTCCTCTGTGCTCTTCGCTTGAGTGAGGAACTCAGGCGGCAGGCTCGGAATACCGGCCCCCAGCCCGCGGGTCGTTGCGGCTGGTTGGATGTTCCAACCGGGAGAATTCAGTTTGATCGCCATTTACACTCCTCGGCTCGATAGACGAACGCTTACGACGCCTTAGATTGGGAGCTTGCTGAAAATGTACCAGTGTCAAAGAAACAAAGAGACCTTATCTTCCCTTCATCGGCCGGCTAGCCAGCTTCGGGGACCGGCCACCATCCCGCGAGGCCCATTGTGGCCCACGCGGTACCGACGTAGACGATTGGTTTGAGATCACGGGCAGGGCCCGGTCCCGGTGGCTCGGCGGATCGTGAAGTCATCTGCCACGATCCGTCCAGCTGCTGTGTGTCGACAAGGAACCTGGTTGCGCGCCGGACAGCTTCGGCGACACCGGTATCTCTCGATCCCCTCAAGACATAGAGGGCTTGGCCGGTGGCAAAGGCGTCGCTCTTCATGTTCGGCGTTTGGCTCCAGCCTCCCGCTGCATCTTGTTCGCGCAATAGAGCCGCCACCAGCTGTTTCTTCTGGTCGGAAGCCCCACCCAGCTTCGAGAGCACCATTAGGCGCATAGTTAATGATTGGTGGTTTGTATCGGACCCGGACCCCATGCGAGTGAGCCACTGCACGGCTTTGTCACGCTGGATCTTCCATCGGTCTACTTCACCTTTCTTGGGAGACGTCGCGAGGGCCAAATAAAACCAACTCGTCTGGACATCGATTGAGCCGTGAACAGGCGGACGACCACCCTTGTTGGCGTTCCACGAGCCATCTGCCATTTGCTGAGTCACCACGCGATCCAGCAACGTCTGCTGTACCTTCTCAGTCCAAGAGTCGCCGATTCCCGATCCCATGATCGCGAGAGCCATATTGAGCGGACCAAGGTAGTCGGGTTCACTTCGTTCCTTATCCAATGGCAAATCGGGGAACACCTTGGCCAGATTACCGTCCAACGCCCAGGATGTAGCCTGGTTGATAGCCTCCACGTTCACCGGATAGCCGCACTTTCTTCCTTCGCCCAGACCCCAAACCATGAGGGGGATGTGGTGGCAGGAGGCACACTGCTGCTTTTTCATCCACGCCAGACCTTCCTTTTCCAAAAAGGCAAGGCCACGTTCCACCGACTGGCGCACCTGAAGAGACGAGGAGCTGTCTGAAGGCGAGCTTGCCAGCGAGACACTCGCGACCACTGTGATGAGAAGCTGCGAAAAATGCATGCCGCCACGCCTCCTGTAGGAGTTCCGACATTATGTTTGAAGGTCATGATTCGGGCGATCGACCGAGTCGTCTGTCTGGGTAGCGATCGAGTTGAGGGGCGGCCGTAAGCCGTCGCCTCAACTTGTTAGGGCCCGGTCACTCCTCGATCTCGCCGAACCCGTGTTCTGGTTGCGACACACCCGCCGCAGGATCGTGCTTCAACGCTGCCATGGCTACCCCTCCAAGTATCAGAAGGCTCGCGGCGATTAGCCTCATAGACACTTGCTCTGAAAGCCACGCGACACCACCGAAGGCAGCAAGAACTGGCACCAAGAGCTGCACCACCGATGCCTGAGTTGTCGTCAGGCTTCTCAGCGCTGTGTACCAAAGAACATATCCCAGTCCGGAGGTAACGATTCCGGATATCAGTGCGAGCAGGATGCCGGACGGCTCCAGGTGAATCGAGGCAAGCGCGACTATGCTCGCAAGGAGTGCCATCGGCACCGACAGAAGGAAGTTCCCAGCGGTCATGGAAACCGGTGCTGGAGCGCCCTTGCCGCGGATCGAGTACACGCCCCAGGCTATCCCCGCGACCGACATCAAGAGTGCGCCAATCGGGTCGGGAGCCGAGATCCCCGGTAGCACGAGATAGATGAGACCGGCAATCGCCGCGGCTGAGCCAACCCACTGAACGGCTCCGAGACGCTCGCCTGATCTTAGCCCTGCACTGATCATGGTCATCTGCACTGACCCGAAGAGGATGAGCGCTCCCATTCCCGTACTGAGTGATACATAGGCCAGGGAGAACGCAGCTGCGTAAGCGAACAGCGCGAGACCTGAACCCCAGGAGCCCTTTGTTTTGTGCGGCGCCCTTGATTCCGCGACCAACCGAGAAATGGGGGCCAGAGCCAGTGCGCCACTGACGAGACGAACAGTAGTGAACGACACCGGATCTATGAGGTCCCCACCCAGCGCCATGCGGCAGAGCAGGGAGTTTGCGGCAAAAGCGATGAGCGTCAGTGCAGTAAGAGTTACTACGATCATGAATCACGCGGCAGTACCCAGCAATGGCATCGCATAGCAGAGAACCTCACCCTCAAGGCGCAACCGTGCCGTCATCGCGGTTAAGGCGTTTTCAGTTCTCTCGGCCAGGTCTGCTGGTAGCTCTGGTAGCCTTCTTCCGCTCTTGCCAGCGCTGCAGCATCTGGAACTCTTCAGGCTTACCCGCCTCGCTGTTTCTCCCATCGCCATACCAATCCGTCTTCTGGGTCGATGACCTCTCCGATGTAGCGGAAACCACACTTGGTCAAGACCCGTGTCGAAGCGTTCCCTTCCGGGAGCGTGTGTGCCCGGACCGTGCGAACCCGGGAATCGCCAAAAGCGTAGATCACCAGCGCTTCCGCGGCTTCGGTGGCGTACCCCTTCCCCTGCTGATCGGGATCGACCCCGTAGGCGATCTCTACCACGCCGTCCGCTGCCGGAGGCCCTTTGAAGCCACATTTGCCGATGGCAATGCCGGTTTCCCGATGCACCATGGAGAAACCGTGCGTCCACGGATCTGCCGAAGTCGAGGCGTGAAGCCGCGCCAGCCAGTCCGCTGACAACTCTGCCTTCTCTGAAGGGCTCATCGCCTCGATCATCGCGTGGACATCCTCCAGTGTCATTGGAATCAGCTTCAGGCTTTTCGTTTGCATGTGCGTTGCGCTCATCGGCTGGCTTAACAATTTCCAGATCTACCTCAAAACGAGACGGCACATCCATGGCGCTGGCCTCCCGCTAATTGGGATGTGACGCCGAATAACGCCACAATGTTGGGCGGATGCGGGACGTTATCTGTCTTACCACGCAGGGACGCCGCTCTTGTCAGCATAATAAAAAAGGATATCGAAATTGCCCGGCGCGTAGCCGAGCATTCTCAGCAGCAGCGCGACCTGCCCTCGGTGATGAATCCCATGGATGGCAGCGTGGTGCATCAAGTCTCCCAATGGCATTGAGCGGACCTCGGACTGACCGATGGTGTACTCAATGTTGCGAGCCACATCTTCGTCCTTCAGCGTCGATAAGAACTCCCGCACATATCCCTCGACTTTGTTCCAAGCTGCTACCACAGATTCCACAGTTGGGTATTCGTCAGGATTAAGGCGCGGGCCACGTTCTTGGCCACCGCAACGATCGAGCCAGCCCCATTCAGCGCTCAGGACGTGAACCAGCGTATTCCTGATGGATGCATGGCTTCCACCCACCGGCCGCGTGAATTCTTCCGGCGTGACCTTTGAAATCACCTGAAAGAGTTTCCTGTTTGCCCAGTCGCCATAGTCGTAAAGACCTTCCAAATCTTTGACGGTCATCTGATGCTCCTCGCCCAAGCCAGATCCATTTCCTTTGATCTGCCGGAAACCAGGAAAGAACTCATGCGCCGCAGCTTGTCACAAGATGCTGACCGGAGTCTGTCTGAGTGTACCTTCGGACAACGACGCTCTCCCTTGAGGTAGGTCGACACAGCTGACAACGACGCTCACGCATCATTTCAACTCGAACTCATCGGCGACGCAAGTGTTGGTCACGGCTCCGCTTCCCACAGGTTCGGATACTTCTCCACGAAACCGACGGCGCTGACCTGCAGAAGGGCGAAGTAGTCAAATCGTGGGGCCTCGTACCAGTACACCTCGACGGTGCGCCGCTCATAGCGTTGATGCAGCGTATCCAGGGTGCCGACAGGCACGTCGAGCCATGCGACGGGGACGTCCGCCGCCTGGCCAACCTGGAGTGCCACACGCCGCAGTTGGAACAGATTCGTGGCTGGGGTGAATCCGAGATCCAAATCGACGCACCCGTCCAGGTGGGGCACGACCTGGCCGTTGAGCGTCCAGGTGCCGTCGAGCCCTCGCGTGATCCGGAAATCGAGCGAGCGTGCACCCACCCAGCCATGCACGACACCCTTTCGCGTTCGCCACTCACCATCACAGTCGACCTCGTAGGCGAGACATGCCGGAACACCTTCGTGACAGAAGGCAGCCGCGCCCTCCAGTCGCCAAACACCGTCTCTCTGTAAAAGACGACAGGCGTCGTGACCGGGGGTGTCCAAACGACGCCAGAGAATCGCGTCTATCCCCATGCTCTGTCCTCGACGGACCCGCCGAACGCTGGTGGGTGAGTGGCCGCTCCTGCTGGTGTGGTCCAGCCCTGGTTAGCCGGGCTGGACCACGAATGCCCGTTCAGTCATGAAGCGCTCGCAGTGCCGCTGCCTTCGGTCGCAACCAGATACCAACCATCAGATTTCAACAGGGTCAGTGCATCACGCACCTTCATGCGTAGACTCTAGTGCGGATTCGATGTCGGTCAACGGAACGCTCAAGCTCACCTGCCGGGGCCGCCTGCAACAGCGCGATGCCGCCCGAAATCAAAACGGCGGCCTCGGTCAGCTGCAGCGGGAATCGTTAGGCCTGATCGAAGCTTTCCCTGATCACCCCTGCCAAGTCGATGAGCAACCGGTCACCCTGTCCGCTGTATGAGGAGCCGTGCATGACGGCCAGCGTTTCTGGCTTCAGACCCGCCAGCGAGCGCAGGACTCCTTCGGTCTGGCGGGTGTAGGGCATGTAGCCGGCCAGCGGCCCTTGCTGCAATTGTTGCATCGCTTTCCGCGTCGGTCCGGTGAGGTCCGACGTGGTGACCGCCTCGACATTGCCGAAGTGATGAAAAAGGTCGGAACAGAACAACGTCTTGCGCGTTTCTTCGAACAGGACGCCCGCGTCCCATCCGTGTGGGATATGCGGCGACCGATAGAACCGATACCGATACTTACCGGTGCTCAGGATATCGTCGGGCGTCATGCCGCGCGCGGGGCGAATGGAGAAATCATCCACGCTCACAAGCTTGCCGACCAGAGTGCAGACGGGTTGCGCCTCGGGCGCGAGGCGCAGCCAGTCGTTGAGGCCGCCGCATTCGTCAGACTCAAAGTGGCTCCAGGCGATATGCCGGAGCTTCGCAGGGTCAATGAGCTTGGCCACCGCTTCGCGCAAGGCCGGAAACATCGCCTTCAGCCCCGCGTGAAAGAGCAGCGGCTCCTCGTCGCGCACGAGGAAATGATTGAACTGCATGTCAAAGTCCGGAACATAAATCGAGAGCCGGAAAAGGTCGGGAGCGATTTCGTTGATGGTAGTCATGGGTCACAATCTACCTGGTTTGAACGAATATGAAAAGTGTGCAGATGGCTGGTGCAAGCTGGCCTAACGATCGCGCTAACCGGCGGCCGACGAGCGAAGCGCCGGGAGTACGAATCCGGGCTCACCCGCACTTGCGTTTTTGGCGAATCATGGCGACTCCTGGGGTTGAGACAAAAGCAACCTCAGCCTGGCACCGGCCGCGTCACCCATAGCCACGGGACAGGTACCGGGCAGGGTGGCTCGTCGAACCAAAAGTCTCTGTCCTACCGAATGATCATGCATCAGCCGCCCGCCGCTGCTTTTGGCGATGGGTCGGCTGCATGCGGGGTTTGGTGGCATTTTCGGATAGTATCTTGTCTATCCAACTCCTCTTGGCGCAATCCAACACGGAATTTCCTTTGCCATCTTTGAGTGCCGTGCTCACGCCAAGCGAAAGAAAGTCCCGGACAATCTGTCGTTGAGCAGCTCTGGCTTCTTTCACCCCGGTTCCGCCCCGCCCGGTGTTCTGCACGGCAAGGTGAAAGGGTGTCGACCCCTGTTTGTTCTTCAGCGTCGGATCGCACCCTGCTTCGAGAAGGCATTTTACGGCAGCGGCACATCGCGTACGAACAGCGCGGTGCAAAGGAGCGGCACCATTCTTGTCCTGGGCATTGATGTCAGCGCCGGCGTCGAGCAAGCACAGGATGGTCTTCACTTGCCTCTTGGCATCCCACGCGGGGCCATTGATGTAGCCATCCGCCGCGTAGTGTAACGGGCTGCTCCGGCGATGATTTGCGGCTGAGTTTGGATCAGCGCCAGCGGCCAGCAAAGATCGGACGATTTCAACGCGATAACCGGCCGCAGCCAGATGCAGTGCTGAATCCCCGACGTAAATCCAGTGAAAGATGTGTGACTCGTAGAGTCTGGCCTGTTCGATGAGGCGGGTCGCCAGGCCGCTATCCGCCTCTAGCAGTTCCTTAGCCCTCGCACGGTTGTCGTCAAGTATGGCTGCCAGAAGCATCTCCATGGAGCTTCGTACCCCAGTTGAGAGTCAACGCCGAACGCAATTGGTGTCACTCGCCGCCCGTTTTGTGGGCGGTCGGGTTCACGCCAGAAAATCGCCGTACTTTCTGCGGCGGTCGGGTGCACGCTTTCGTTACAGGGAGCCTCGATAGTTGCTGTCGTTCACCCGCCAACACGTCTTCGGGATGGTGCTTTCTTGGTCGAGCCGGAGGACGCCCGTCCTGGCGTCTTCGGGATCTTCGCCAGAAACTGGCGCGTATGCCTTGCGACGGCGTTTAACCACTCGAGCTGAAGGAGGCTGCCGGTTCTGAACAGGTCTACAAGTGTTCCGGGCAAGATCGAAAAATCGACCGCCAGCCTTCCCCAGTCAGGCCGACGGCCGTCGTAGTCGGTGAACTTGTATTTCCGGCTGAGTTCCCACGAACTGAGTAGTTGACCCGATCGGTTGAGAACGTTCGGGTCTTGCGCGAGCGCGGCCACTGCCCGGCCGACAAACAGTGGTGATTCGGACTCGAGAAAGTTCTTGTCCTTCTTTCCGGCGTCTCGCCAGTTCTCCTCCGTTACTCCCATACCCTCCAGCATCGACTCGGAGCGGAGGAATCCCGGTGTGATGGCAACTACCGCGACGCCATGTGACCTGAGTTCGATCGCCATGTTCAGCGCCAGCCCTTTGAGCCCAAGCTTCACGACCTGGGCCATTGGATTCCCACCCCCGCCGAGGATGTCGCTCTCGGTCACCTCGACGATCAGGCCGCGGCGCTCGCGAATCATGATCGGAGCGGCGTGCTTCGCCGTGATGATGTGGGAGATGAGGGACTGCCTGAAGATGGCGTCGGCGTTAGTCAAGTCGGCCTTCCAAAATGACCCCCACTGGCCCATCATCGGATCTTCACCGGCGATGCTGTTGACGAGGATGTCCAACCGGCCCTGTTCACGATCGACCCGCGTGAAGAGAGATTCGACCTCGGATTCAACTGTGTGGTCGACTCGAAGGGGAATCGCAATGCCGCCCTCAGCCGCAATCATATCTGCGGTTTCGTCGATGGTCTCTGGGCGCCCATACGGGGAGAGGTTGCCGCGCACACTGCGCCCGGTACAGTACACAGTCGCACCGGCCTCGCCCAGGGCACGTGCAATGCCGCGTCCGGCACCGCGTGTGGCGCCAGCAACGACAGCGACCTGCCCCTTCAAAGGTAAGGCTGATTCCTGTGACGTCCTCACATCACTTCCCCGGGGCCGCAATTGCCGGCGTTGTGTCTTCAGGCGGGACATGGCAATTCAGCCTTTCCTCGAGCTGTCAAACGTCTGAATTAAGCTGCGACGCGAAGCGGCGTCGGCTTGAATGAATTGTTAGGCCGCATTAACGCAAGATGCGACACCGGCAGCCGGCACACTTTCATAGCCAACGACGAACACGGCGCTTGTAAGCCAAGTAGGTGTCGCCAAACTTTCGCTCAAGATAGCGTTCCTCGGGCAGGATCGCGAGCCTCTGGAGCAGCCAAGCGCAAACAGGAGTCAGACCTAGAATCCACAAGTTCATCAGCGCCACCGCGATGCCAATGCAAGCAAGCACCATTTGCAGGTACATGGGATTGCGTGTGATACGGAACGGGCCGCGCTCGACAATCTGGGTAGTTGGTTTCCAAGGGTTCTCGCTTTGCCCTGTTCGTCGAAGTTGTACAACGGAGCGCCAGCCGAGGCCGAGCACTGCGCCCATCACGATCAGACCGCCGACCCAATAGCGTTGCGGTGCTGGAAGCTCGAAGCCAAGGTCAATTGGCCAGAGGCGATTGAGCCCGACTCCAGCCAGTACGGTCACCAATGGTATCGCGGGGGGAAATACGCGTACCGCTGCTGCGTCTCTTTCGTGCTTAGGCTCCATGTGACACCCCAATCACACCCCCGCGGCCTGCTGATTGTCTTCGAGCCGCTGCCACGTTTCTAACAAACAGGAGTTGCCCCGGTTCGATCGACAGTTCATTGCTTTCGGTTTTGTCATGAGAGGGTGAGGGGCTATGAGCTGGGGCTCGAAGAGCCTCCAGTGACAGGGCCCCACGGGAACTCTCGTGGCGCGCGGCGCGAAGCGTGCATCTCCCTCTCAGGACGCGAGCGCCAGCATCCCGGCACCCCAGATGAGCAAAGCGACACCGGTTGCGTAACCGAGCCAGTGGCCGGCGGGGACAGTCTTTTCGAACAGAACGAACAGGGCGAGGCCCGCGATCCAGTAGAGGTTCATCACCCCGCCGAAAAATAGGAGCCCCATCAGGAACCAGCAGCAGCCGACGCAGAAAGCGCCGTGCATTAGGCCCATGAGTAGCGCGCCACGGGCGCCCCGCCGCCAATAGGTGCTAAGGAATGCAAGCGGAGATCGGCAGTGGCGAAGACAGGCATGCTTAATCGGGGTGACTTGATAGACGCCCGCGGCGAGCAGCAGGACGCCGCCGAAGGTCACGTTGGTCCCGACGAGCATCGGTGAAAGGATACCGGTCCTCTCGAACCCCCACTGCAGGAGCATCGCGACCAGGCTGAAGCCAGCCCAAGCCGCGAGATAGCCGACCGCGAATATGGTCGTTGGAACATGGGGACGGGCGGCTTCGCGCTGCTTGCGATTGACAGTCGCGAATAAAAGGATCATCGGCGCCGCGCTGGGCAGCATCATCGCGACCATCATGACCCACCACATGAAGAACATCAGGACTGCATAGCCGGGCGTCCAGACCGCAGGCGTCACCATCGTCATGCAGGCCTTGCCCCCTGCCATCCCGAGCCGCGACATGCGCGTCATCTCGAACGCCGACATGCCCATGCCGGCGCCGGCCAGCAGATACGCCCACGACAGAGCGATAACTGCGGTAAGCGCGGTCACGACGACCACGCGATCGCGCCTGACCACTGCCTCAAATGCGGCATCGACGGACACCGTCATCCCCTTGTCACCCGATCATGTTCCTCGAATTCGGGATATGGCTTGTCTGCGCCACGTCGAAACCGACCCCTTCGGAGGTCCCGCGACAGGGCCGGGCGGCCACTCGATATGTATGGGTGGCAGCTGGAACTGCCCTACTCCCATCATTCACGGGAGTGGGGTCTCATGCGCCAAGCCATGCTGTGAGCCTTGATCTTTCGCGGATCAACCCATCCTGATTGAAGTGGTGAACGCAAAAATGGGCCCATGAATCTTTGAACGCCATCTCCATCTCACCCGTCACCGAGGTCGTACCTAGTCCGATTTCTGCGTAGGTAAACTCGAAACTGCCACTAGGACGTGCCAGCGCAATGTGGAACGGTTGGCCATTAAACTTGTTGATTATCGGTTTGCCGCTGCTCCTCATGATGCCCGGAATATCAACCCTTGCGGTTCTGAGTTCCAAGTTCGCTTCGAGATCAATCGGCAGGAACAAAGTCTCGCAAAATTCTGTGCATGTGGACGCGAATACGGAGAACAAATTGCTCAGTGGTTCGCATGCGTCGCCTGAGATAATTGTTTCAAGTGCGACCCGTTGAGCTTCATCCGCACGTTCGTCGATAACAATCTGGCGTTTGCCATTTCCCTCCGCGATTTCGCCAGGCCACTTGTACAGCCCCGCCCAATTCAGCCCCGCGAGCGGCGTATCGTTGAAATGACCTTCAACGATGTTACCGACGAAGGCCGACTGACAATAGCCATGGGTGCTCGGCAAGTTGAACTGGCAACCACAATTCACAGCGCAATTGCAGTTGTCGTAGGTTTCGCTCTTGAATAACCATTGATTAGCCATCTCGCCGATCCTCCCTCTAATCTGTCATTCATCTGGCCTCAGTTTATTGCTTTCGGTTTTGTCATGAGAGGGTGGGAGGCTGGGCAGCGCTGGGGCTCGAAGAGCCTCCCAGCGGCAGGGCCCCACGGGAACGCTCGTGGCGCGCGGGGTCGAGGGTTGAGCTCGGGTCGTTCAGCATCTCGAACTCGACCAGGCCGAGGTAGCCGAGCGACTCGTGTCGGCGCCGGCGATTGTACCACGCCCGCCACCCGGACCAGGGCTCGCAGCCGACGATCCGTCGGCTCGAACTCCCGAGCCAGCCTCTGGGTTACGCCCGGCTCGACCCAGCTCCACCATCTGGCGCGGGAACTCCGGCGGGTGCTTTCACCTGGAGACCGCGTGCCGATGCCCGCCTGAAAAACGTTAACCCCCCGGCCAGTAACACTTCGGTCGTTTTGCGTATGCTTTTCATGGTAGTTCTCCTTTCCACCCTCTTGGGCGATGGCAGATAACGTCCTGCGCTTCACCCGCCGGAAGCCGCAGCGTAGCGGAGGCTTCTGGCAGTCGGTTCCATGCATTTTTTCGGCGCGGGATAATAGCGACGCCAAGTCTATTCACCACCCCTCCAGCGTGGGTTCCTCCTACACCGTCGGTTTGATATTCGGGTTGATGCGGAAGAAATTCGTTGGGTCATACTTGTTCTTGAGGGCAACCAGTCGTGCATAGGTCTCCGGGCGGTACGCATCTCTGAGTCCCTGCTTGGAGTCCTCGGTAAACGCGTTGACGTAGATGCCGCCATGCAAGCAGGGCTGGATCGCGGTATCGAGTGCACGCGTCCACTGCACATTGCGCTCTGCTTCCGCTGGGTCCTCCCACGCGGACAGCATCAGGAAGTCGTAGAGCGCATCTCTGTGGCTAAAGGCAGTCGCGTCTCCACTGACGCGGTTCGCGGCGTTGCCGAGCTGCTGAAAGCCCATGAGCGTGTGCGGCGAGGGGACCGCCGAGAAGTGCTCAATCATGATGTTGATGGCCTCATCGCTGATGTGGTTCATCAGACTCGCCTTCCAGTAGTACTGGCGTCCACGTGGAAACGTAGCGTCCATCATGCTCTGAAGGACGGTGTAGGGTATCGGGCTGATTTGGTCCGCCAGAGGCGGGCCAAACTCCCTGAGGGGGCGCAGGATCTTTTCCCCTTCCGCGAGGGCGCCGTTGTAGCAGACGGCGATGGCAGCCACCCGGATGCCCTCTGGGGTTGTGAGCAGGGCGCCCAGCGTGTTCACCTCGTCGGGGATCGCCGTGGAGAAATCGCTGTAGAACCGGAGCACTTCTTTGGCGCGCTCGAAGGGATAGACGACCATGCCCGCCAGTACCGGACCGACCCGATGCAGCTGGTATTCGAACGAGGTGACGACACCAAAATTCCCGCTGCCGCCCCGTAACCCCCAGAAGAGGTCCTGGTTCTCTGTGGCGCTGGCCGTCAGGAGGCGTCCGTCAGCGGTCACCACGTCCGCGGACAGGAGGTTGTCGCACGCCAGCCCATATTTCCCCGCGAGCCAGCCCAAGCCCCCTCCCAAGGTGAGGCCGGCGATGCCCGTGTCCGAGTTGATGCCCCCAGTCGTGGCCAAGCCGAAGGTCTGGGTCTCGTGATCGAAATCGCCCCACCGGGCTCCGCCTCCGGCGCGCGCCGTCTGCTTGACAGGGTCAACGCGAACGCTCTTCGTCAGGGACAGGTCGAGCATCAGTCCGCCATTGCACGACGCATTCCCGGCGACACTGTGGTCTCCCCCGCGGACCGCGACCAGCACGTTGTGCGCACGCGCGAAGTTGACACAGGCCAGCACATCGGCGACGCCCGTGCAGCGCGCAATCAACGCCGGTCGTTTGTCCAGCATGCCGTTCCACAGTTGACGGGTCGTGTCATAGCCATCATCGCCGGGAAGGAGTAATGGGCCACGTAAGTGTGCCTTCAAGTCTGCGAGCACAGTGTCTTGCAGGGTTGTCTCCCCGCCCGTTAACCTTGTAACATGCAGTTCCCTCATGATTTTGCTCCTCTTGGGTTGGTTCTCTGGCGCCGAACGGCAGCGGTAACCCGGCCGCCGCCAAAACACTTTGATTTTAAGACCCGCGTGATCGGCGGCTCCGGTTCACCGCTTGGTTATCCCGCGATTCGTGGGGGATCATTCGATGGTTCACCCCTGCCGACTCACCATTTCCTTGATCCAGATCGGGGCGAAGGGTGAGGTGCAACCCTTGGAAACGGGGTAGTCGCGATAGATTCCCAAAGTTTCTCCGATGGCGATAGCGCGCTTGCGATACTTGGGGAAGTGGATGCCGATCCCTGCAAGACAGAAGTTCATCGTCCATTGTGCTTCTGGAGCGGCGTCCCCCATTTCGGACTCGATACGGTCCAGAAGCGCTGGCAGGTCGAGCCCTTCGGGATTCTTGCCGATTCGCTCGGACGTCAGGCTCCATCCGGCGCGTGCAGTCCACGGATCATCATCAGCCATCCACCTTTGGCGAAGAGTCTCCTTGTCGGGGTATTTCTTGACGACGTAGGAGTTGAGCCAGTCCGCCACTTGCACAAATCCGACGGACCGCACCATCCGATCTAAGTCGTCGCCTGACAGGTTCTTTGGATTGATCAGAAGTATTGCTAAGAGCCGGGCATCGATGTTCCCGGTTTCCCAGAGAGCAATGGCCAAAGCGTGGTTGGTCTTAATCTTCGTGGCCAGTTTCCGGATGTCGCCGAGCCGGACGCCGAACTGATTGACGCCAGCGCCATTCTTTCTGTTTTGTGCACGGACCTTTTCATCGCCGAGTGCTTCGAGCTGCGCGAGAGTTTCTTTGAGAGTCGTAGCCATATTTGTGTCGTCAGTGAGCTCAAGAACCGGGATAACGCCCCAAGCTCAGCGACCCGGCCCGCAGGACGCGTGGATTGCAACTACGGCGCGATGGCCGGGTTCGCTGCAGCCGATGTTAGGCCAGGGCTTGCCATGAGACATCCGTGGCTGCACCTCCCACGGTGGTGCCTCCACTTGCCTTGCCTTCTCAGATGGCCAAGAAGCCCCCATCCACGACCATGGAATGCCCAGTGACATAGGACGCCGCATCGGAACACAGCCACACCGCTACCTCAGCGATTTCCTCGGGCGTACCCCGCCGTTTGATGGGCGCGAGCGACATCAAAATTTGTTCGGCGTCGATCCCACCTGCCTGCATCCCCTCGACAAAGCGATCCGCCATGGGCGTATCAATCAGCCCCGGACAGAGCACATTGACCCGTATATTGTGGGCCGCATATTCGAGGGCAGCGGTTTTCGTCAAGCCAATGATGCCATGTTTGGTGGCCACATAGGGCCCCATGCGCGGGAAACCGATCAAGCCCCCTATCGAGGCGACGTTGACAATGGCACCCCCACCGTTCTGTTGCATCTGGAGGACCTCCGCCTTCATGCATAGCCAGACGCCCTTGAGGTTGATGGCGATGATCGTATCCCAATCGTCTTCGGTGTAGTCAATCATGGGGACAATGCTTCCCTCGATCCCGGCATTGTTGACGGCATAGTCAAGGCTGCCATACCGTGTTACACACGTGGTCACCAACGCCTGCACCGCCGCAGCTTGCGAGACGTCCGCTCTGACAAAACACGCCTCGCCGCCAGCCTCTTGGATCATCTGGACAGTCGCTTCTCCTTCCTCAGTCCGCCGGGCGGCGACGACCACACAGGCGCCTTCTCGGGCAAACAGGAGACCAGCACTCCGTCCGATGCCTGAACTGCCTCCAGTGATTAAGGCTACTTTGCCTGCCATCGTATATGCCATGCCAGTCTCCTCTCAGTGACAGGTTGTCCTCTCTTTGCTTTCTCGCAGGAGGCCCAACGCCAACCTTCAGCGGCGCTCTTCTTTTCGTGCGTCCGCTGCAAGGTTTTGTTCGGCCCGGTTTAGAAGTTCTGCCACATCTCGAATCACCATCTCGAGTCGCCGATTGGCAAGCGATCGCTGCTGATATTGCCAGCCGATACGTTGTGCGTTCAGGCTCTTGTTGAACATATC
Source organism: uncultured Acidimicrobiia bacterium (assembly GCA_963752385.1). Lineage (GTDB taxonomy): Bacteria > Acidobacteriota > Terriglobia > Versatilivoradales > Versatilivoraceae > CAVVYL01. The sequence continues at coordinate 84,002 of CAVVYL010000060.1, forward strand.
GATGACGCGGGCCTTCGTCCAGCGCTTATCGAGAGTGAGCGGTGATATCGCGCTCAGATCGGGATGTAGCGCCCATCCCTCTCCTGTAGCATCGACGATGGCGAATACTCCGTTGTCTGGCAGGCTAATTTTGTTCAGGCGGCGCTCGAACTGCTGGAGATTTCCGCCTGCCACGAGTTCACCGTCAATGTTGCATATGATTGGGAAGCGAGGCCTTCGGAAAACGCACTTTAGTTCCATCGTCGTCTACCTATCACGGTTTGACACACCGCCGGAACCTGGACCGCCAAATTCAAGCCCAACGCCCTCCAGTGCCTGGTTCGGGTGGAAGAGACAGCGAGGCCGGGTTTGATACCATACCCACGGCGTGGCTCCCCTACACTGTCGGTTGAATGTTTGAGTTGATACGGAAAAAATTCGTTGGGTCATATTTGTTCTTGAGGGCAACCAGCCGGGCATAGTTCTCCGGGCGGTACGCGCCTTGGGGATGTTAGACCGCAGCGAGTCCATCCACAACGCATCATTCCGCTCTCCCTCCCCGCGGATCGACCGCGCCTTGGACCAGACGTTCCACTTTCCTGGACAGTTCACGGGCTAGGTGTCGCTGCATCACCATTCGCATCTCGGGGTTCGCGTTGAGATACTTCTCCAGTGTGCCAACCTGCCAACGAACCGCACGAACCGGCTCTTCTACCACTGCATCGAAGTCCGCTGGAAGACCGCTCAGGATCAGCGCGGACCCTACGAAGTCACCCGGTCCCAGCACACCGATATCAGATCCAGCTCTGGTCACCCGGACGTTGCCACGGACAATGAGCGCAAGGCAGTCTGGAACCTTGCCGCTCTCGATCAGCCGCTCTCCGGATTGCTCCGTCGTCCAGGCTCCAATGCTTAGAACTTGCAGGACCTTCCGAGGCGGCACGTCGCCGAAGGCGAGCCGTCGTACTTCCTCTTCCTCAGCCGTTAGCTTGACTGGCTGACGCTCAAGGAAGAGGCGCCATGATTGGAGCAGGTTGATTCCCGCAAAACCAATGGTCCACGCGAGCGGCGCCCACAATACTGTGGGTTGAAGAAGAAAATACGGAATCGACATCAGCGAGGCTGCCACCGCGAACATGCGCAACCAAAGGATGTCACGAACGCTGTAGGCTACCAGCAGCAGAATGTTGGCGGCATGAATGAAATAGTCAGGCGACAAACTGTTCATCGTTGTCTGGCTTCTCCAGCCAGCTCGCAAGTTGAAACAATGAATCGGATCTCCGCGGCCATGATAGGACGGCGTGTATCTCGTGCAGTCTAACGTCAACAAGCTAATCGGCGCGAGGCTTTTTGGCGCGTTCGGTTGAGTGCTGGGTTAGGCCTGCTGAGCGCCGAGCTACCTCAATCAGGGATCGCAGAGCTTCGTTCACTGCCTTCTCGGTTGGAAAAGCAGCTGCTACGTCCGGACTCAGCAGAACTAGATTAGTGCCCTTCTGGTACGCCTCAAAGAACTTGCCACGAACACCAGGACCAAGATCCTCCCGTTTGTACTCAGGACGCAGTTCGTCACGCTTAGCCATTTTCATAAATCCTTTGTTCGCGACGTGTCGCCTTTCGCGCGCTTATGATTCGTACTCGACCCTCGTGTTCGGTGTGCGAAACTAAGCAACTCGTTGAGGCGAGACACGCCGTACGTCAGAAAACGATACTCACCTTCGGAATGATCGGGATCGGAGAAGGTAATTGCCAACGGATCACCGAACACGGTTGAAGCTTCGTGGAAGGAAACTTGGTGTTTGCGCTTGTCTTCACGTGGCGCATACGTTTGCCGCTGCCCTCTAACAAGCCAGCCGGATCCGGCAGCTCTGCGCCATGGAAGAACCCGACGTTGACGTGGGCTTTGAATGCGTTGACGTAGCCGAATGGTGCATCTTCTACGCACGCGACCGGACAGCCGTCATGTATGAGTTCTCGAACGTCGTCTCCACACTCCCGCATGACGTCGAACCATCGCTGTGCGATGGATCCTAATTCACCTGCCTGGTATTTTATCCAGGCATCGATGGCGGGATCCCGCTTGATCGCACCGGAGAACCGCAAGATTCGATTCATAGCCTACCGGCACCGAAAAGCCGACATGTTAGCCGACGAGCTTTAAGCGCCGTATAAACCTTCCGGCTCACTTGCGGCGGCCGGTTGCCGAACGACGAGAACCCCGACCTGACCGCCGTCAAGTGCAGCCGGTGGTTAGCGAGGAGTTCACTCCGCCTGGTCACCCAATGCCCAGCGCACGATTCGTGGGTCGGTTGATTTGGCAAACCGCCACTGACGTTGCCGAACGATGCGCCGGACAGCACTGGACAACTCACGACAATCGAAGTAGCGAATCGCACCGGCTTCGAGCACTGGAATCACCGCAAGTGTGCACTGGACGCAGCAGTGTACCCCCTTCGGATAGCCGTGGTGAAAATGCGAGCGCATGATGCCGAACGCCAAGTCCTTCTCCACGCGCTCATAGAACTCGGATCCTCCAAACCTCTTGCCCAGCGCCTTCTGCCCGGCGATGAGCAGAGCGCTGCGAAGGAACGTGCCGACCGACGCCCCTGAGATCGAGAACGCTGCAGGGTGCCGGATGCTCGGTGGTAACTCTAACCTTGGAAAGGAATCGAGTGGGTCAGGCGCTACGTCGCGGACAAAAGAGACGTCCTTAGGAATCAGGCGTGGTCTCTCGCGCGCGCGATCCGCCACGACCCACAGAGTGTCGAAGTCCATACTCTCCCCACTTGCTAACAAGGCGCGATCCTAAATCCCGGTCGCTTCAGTCTATTCACCTTCCTGGTTTGATTCACCGCGTCTTCAACGACGCTGGGGCGCGCCTTGGGAAACTCCGCGCTTCACCGGCGCAGACGCCGCGAGGCGGCTCCGTCCGGTGGAAGCGCTGGTTGGGCCGCACGAGCCCACGCCAGGCTATTTGCCATGGTGTCGCGCTATTTCTTCGTCAGTAAGACGCAGAAACCGGGCAGCGTTGTTGTACAAAATGTCGCGCTTCTGACTCTCTGTCAAAAATGGCGCCGACTCGATGGTCTCGATTCCGCGCTCGATCACTCCCGGCCATACCATCTGATCGGATCCGAACATGACGCGCTTTCCGAAGCCGGCCTCGACGATTCGTTGCAGGAAGCGGTAAAGCTCCGGTTGGGGAAGTGCAAAAACCACACCTCCGACTTCTGCATAGACCTGCGGGTGAGTCCACAGGACGGCCAGCAGGTCATCCAGCATCGGCCAGCCTGCGTGCATGATGTAAAGCCGCAGTTTCGGGTGTCGGAGCAAAGCGTCCTCCAGGGTCAGCGGGCTGTGAAGAGCCGCCCGGTATTTGTTGGCTCCTAGATAAGGGGCCCCCGGTGGGCCGGGACCGATATGGATACCAACTGGAATGTCGAGTTCCTCGGCGACGGCCAGATAGGGCTCGAATTGCGGATCACTTGGCCCTATTCCCACATACTGGTTTGTCACTTCGGCCAATACCGCGAACTGCCCTGCCTGGTGCATTCCACGCAGTTCGGCTGGGGAAACCGCGTCTCGACCGAATTGGAACTGCAAGCCGGCGATGAAGCGGCCTGGAGCTGTCTCACTCCATTGCCGTACTCGATCCGGCTTCCCACTCAGGACGCCAAAGATGTTTCGACGATTCATCACTGTGATGGTTTGCTGCATCAACTCTTGATCGGTTTGAGGGGACCACACGGGGTCGCGACATGGCGGCTTTTTTTGCCAGGCGATGAATGTCATGCCCCACTCCTCAGAAAAACTGGCGAGCGGATACTCCGGGAAAGGAGCACACATCCCTAACGGTGGAGGCCCATTCGCGTCGGCAGGTAGGGCATGCAAGTGCATGTCGATGATGGGCGGCCGCTTTTGTGCGGACGCTGGATCCACCACCGCTAGAATCAGCACCGCGGTAAGAAAGCGCATACGTTTCCTCTCCCTGACGATGGTCCTGTGTCTTGCGGCCCAACGCTCACGTCCACCGGGCGGCGGCAACAACGTCGATTCACAGATCACCGCTGCCGGCCGCTCCAGTGCAACGTGTTGTTAAGACGGCCTCATGGGAAGGGAGACGTTCACCGCGCTTTGCAGACGAAGTTTGCCGCGTCGTTCGTGCTGCCCACGCCGGTGTACTGCGCGACTTGTGGATAGGGACAGACTGGCCGTGTCATGTTTACGCGGTTGTCGCTGACTCGTGATGCGATCAACCGGTCGGGTGCGATTCCGGATTCGCGCCAACGCTCCATCGCGGCCATCCAATTCACCTGGTTCGGGCCCGGCCCACCCCCGCAATGCGCCATACCGGGTACCATGAAGAGTCGCAGCCAATCCTCTTGCCTCGGCCCCATCCGTGCCAACACGCTCGAATAATAGTTGACGCTGTTCTGCGGCGAGATCGCCCCACCCGAGCCGCCGTCATTCCAACCATGGTAGATGAGAAGTTTTCCACCGCGAGCTCGAAAGGCCGAAAGATCCGCATTCACGGCGTCAATGAAGCCCGCTTTCTTGTCGATCAGGGAGGTGTCGCGATCCAAGTCGAACGTGCGCCAGTCCCACGCCGGGTCTTCGTGGGCCACGTACCTGAACATGCCCACGTCGATCCCTCCAGGTTCCGGGTTGGCGGCTGTCAGCATGGCCCACCCCGTCTCGCCGCCAGGCACTAACCCGGGGTAAATCAACTCCCCCGTCTTTCGCCTGACGGGGGCGTAGCCCATCTTCACGGCTTCTACCTGTGGCGCCGTCAGGCAATCGTCCATGTCGACCCCGCGGCACAGGAGTGATGCGGGATCAAAACGGCATTGGTGTGGGTCCGTCAGGAGCCCGTCCGTCACTCCGTCGAGTGCGTCGCACGCGGCGAGTACAGCCCTATTGACGACGGCGAGTTTGGGGACGGGGACAACACTCGCCGGCTCCTGAAGGATCCTCGCTTCCACGGCGATTCGCCAGGCGCACAACTGCGTCTGATTGTTCGCAGGAGCGCCGGCGACAATCCCATCGAAATCTTCCGGATAGCGCTGAGCCGTCATCAGCGCCTGTCGCCCGCCTGTGGAGCAACCCATCCAGTACGAGAACCGTGGCGCGCGATCGTAGAAGGCCGCGATAACGGCCTTCGATTTCACCGCCATCTCGTGGACGGCGCGATACGCGAAATCAACGACCTTTTCCGGATGTCCGATCGCGAACGACGCAGTCCCACCGACGTGTCCCGTGTCCGTCGATGCCGTCGCGTAACCCTCCTGCAGCGCGGAGGCCAGCGCGCCATAGCTGATGGTTCCCGCCCAGCCGCCGTTGCCGACGGCCTGGAACTTGCCGTTCCACGCCACGGCCGGCAGCCAGACTTCGATCTTGATGTCAGAGTCCGGGGAGGGCGTCAGCGTGGCCGCCACACGGCAAAATGCCGGCAATTGGCTGAATTGCTCCACCGCCGCCGGGCCCGTCCCAGGCAGACTGAATCCTCCGGCGGGCACCATCTGGGCCAAGGTAATCGACGTGTTCGGGAGCGCCAGGGACGACAAGCTCTCGCACGACGCCGCGGCGTCGTGCGCGTGTCCGTCCATCATGAGTATCAGTGCGAGGAGAACCGCGCACGATCCGCCAGTTACTGTTTTCATCGCACTGTGCTCCGCAGTTCTGATGCGAAGGCAACCGTACCGAATCCCCTCGCGCAAGAGTTCCTGTTCTGTTGCCGTCTAACACCAAGCTCACCCGCCGCGCCGAAAGCGCAACGAGGAGGCACGACGAGCGTAGCTGTAGGCGGCCGGGTGCGGCCGGGCTGCGGTTGGTGCGTTGCAGTTAAATACTTAGATTTATGAAGATTACACCTAATTTATTTGATTTGCTCCGCCAACTCTAAAATAATCCCCTCCGGCCCACGAACGTAGCATAATTTATAAGCGTTTTCGTAGTTTTGTATCTCACCAAAAAGTTCCGCGCCTTTCTTTTTCAATTTGGCAACAACGGCTTCAATATCTTCAACAGCAAAGGCAATATGCCGGATACCCAGAGTATTTGCCAAAGGACGCTGCATGCCTTTTTCATCCGATGGCATGTAAAATTTAACTAGTTCTATATTCGCCTCACCGTCTGGCGTTCGCAACATTACACATGCCGCTTTAACGTCATGAAGCCCCACTACCTTGTCCACCCACTCGCCTTCCACTTTTCCTTCCCCCAGCATTTCAAGGCCAAAGTCAAGAAAAAACGCTTTCGCGGCAGGAAGATCATTGACGATTATACCCACATGATCTATTCGATGGATCTTCATATCTCATATTCTCCTGTGCATCCTGTCAAGCTACCGGAGCGACATGTTAGGTGGCAGGAGTAACTGTCCCGGTTGCATGCAATGTCACCCCTCCCAATGAAAGGATTGCCCGACCATATACCATCAAGCGGAATTCTCCGGCGACTTCCGCAGACGCGATTAGTGTCTTGATAAGTTCCAACTTGGATTGATCAAGCACGTAGAATCGAGTCTCTCTGGGCTTGACGCGCTTAGTGGTAATTCGTACTCGTCATTCTTGTTACGTCGCCACTGCAGAATGTCGTTTGCAAAAAAGCAAAACAGATATTGAGTGCTACCGACATCGAGGTAAAGGATAACGAGAAATCCGTTGGAAACGTACTTCATTGGAATTCGAATCGATGTGTGAGAGTTAACAACCGACTGTCCCTTGCACTGAATGCGACAGAACTTCACTCCGTCGTTCATTTGGGCAAATGCGAGAAGGTCAGTCCCATTAACCTCAAACTTTGGCTCTGGCGACAAGAATGCCTTTCAGCTGAAGTTCATGGGAAATTCGATCTTCCGCAATCATTTCAAGCTTGCGAGAGTCCATAATTGCCACCTAATCGGGATAGGGGGAGGCTTCGCAGCCCCACCCCTCCCACACCACCGTACGTACGGGTCCGTATACGGCGGTTCAGTAATCTTGGCCCTGACGGGCTGGAGGTTCGGAACCCTTTCCGCCGATGTTGGTTTCACCGCTTACGCGGTCCCTTTCGGGCTTCACCCTATCCGAACTGGGCAAGCTCAACCGAAGTTGATTGGCTGGTGCTGACCACTCATGAGGTTGGAGTCCTACTACCCCGATTACTGTTCGGGCCCTTGCCACCGAAGTGACTACCATGCCCTCGGCTGACTTCTCCGCCCGGTCACCCTGGATCACTCCCGAGTCAGTCTCTCGTCGAGACAAGCAGCAGATCTCCCGAGGTAAGCCTAACCGCTTTCAGCGCACAACCGCCGGATTTACCCACCGGTGCCCTGAATGGATATGGACTTCGTTATACCGTGCAAACTCGTCCGATACCGTACGCCTCCATCCGGTCTTGTCCATCGGCTCGCGCCTTTGCTTCCACGTTTCTTTCAGACCACTTCTCGCGGAGTCGCCCTTGCGTTTCGCTATCACTTCACCTCCATCAGGTTGTGAAAGGGACTTTCACCCTTAAACCGTTAGACATGCTCGGCACACCACGCCTGAATTAAGCCGCGCCGCGAAGCGGCGTCGGCTTGAATGAATTGTTAGAGCGCGGGAGCCAGCCCCCACACTCGCTGCGCCTTGTTAACGAGTAGTTGGAACAGCGCGAGAGCGCCCGGACCAGATTGTACGTGCGCATTACAGGCCCTCTAATCGACGTAGTTCCTTATGGCGAAACGAATCATTTCCGTAGAATCTTCTCCATCGCCTTTCCTTTTGCGAGCTCATCAATCAGCTTGTCCAAATAGCGAATTTTTTGCATCAGCGGATCTTCGATTTCTTCCACGCGAACACCGCACACTACGCCCTTGATAAGCGCGCTATTCGGATGAATGCCTGGTGCTTGAGCAAAAAAGGTTTCAAAATCGTTTTCCTGTTCGATTTGCTGCTGTAATCCCGCTTGGTCATAGCCCGTCAACCAGCAAATGATCTGATCAACTTCTTCTTTCGTACGATTCTTGCGTTCCGCTTTTTGAACATACAGCGGATAAACCCTTGCAAACGTTATCGCGAAAATGTGATGTTCTAGGCATCGTCATTTCTCCTGTGGGTCGGGGCCCGATAACGCATGCTGTCTTCAGCGCGCTAACGATCCGGCTAAGCTGCCCGGCCTCCCACTGCAGCTGAGCCGGAGAGCTTGGAAAATGTCACTCCTTCCAAAAAGAAAGCGAAGGCCGGGTCAATTCAGCCGCGTGTTAGCCAGCTCATTCCTCGAAATAGTCCGAATTGATCTTCGGCACCCGAACCTGCTGATACGTTACACCGACTTCATGCTCTATTATGTCGACGAATCCCCGGACGAGTTGCCGCCCAGCTCGAATCGCCGTCCTAGGTCCATGACGCGCTGCACATTCGCCAACACCTGCTGACCGGACGGACGCAGTGCAAAGCCCGCATGGGCCCGAGTCACTGCCAGAAGCTTTCCGACTGTTCCTCATACGCAGTGAGCGCTGGTTTCGCCTGCGGTGAAGTTCGGCCAGCGTTCCCAGAGCTTCCTTCACCGGCTGAAGGTCAGGTTCAAGCTGTTCGGGACTCTTGCGGAAAGGGTGGAGCTTGCCTGCCTCATTGCGGAAACGGAACAACAGATGGTCGGGAATGGCAAAGAGAAGATCCTCTCAGCGTAGCGAATACAGAGAGCTCGTCGATCCCTTGCTATTCAATGGGAGTGAGAGCGCCGCGCGCAGGGTTTCCACTTCTTCCCGATGATGAAAGGAGCGCGCACCGACCAGCACGTGTGGAACGCCGCGAGCCTCGAGAGCCCTCAGGCCTCCGCCTCCCCAAATGGCGCAAGGACCTGGAGGAACGGCTTGAAGAAGCTATCGAACGGCGAGTACGACTGGGCTCACCTTGCCTACAGCATTTGGTTGACCGGGCTAAAGAAGTCTGCAAACGCGACCGCTCCATCGCCATCGCCCACTGCCTGGAACACCTCTGCGAAGTCGCAGCGCCAAAGGCGAAAAGCAAAAAGAAGAAGAAAATCCGTTACGGTCACAGAGGAAATGTTTGAGGAGTCAGTAGGCTAAGAGGGCAGGGTAGTAGATGGCTTAAGGCTTTCGCCCATAACGAAACCAACACGAAAGAACACGAAGGGAGCCTTGCGCATTTTGGGCGGATCCGACGTTGAAAGATCGAATCCACACTCGATCGAGCCCCCAGCCTGATTATCTGTGATAGACTCCCGCACTGGAGGCTTTGAAAAATATGACTGTAGCGGTTACTACCTTCCTCCCCCCACCCTTGAAGAAGTTGCTGAGAGTGTTGGTCTGTCTCGGAACCGAGCGGCTCAAAGAGTTGGCATCATCGGCGTTGAAGCTGACCGGCAAAGAAAGTTACGGTATATACCTATACCCCAGGGATCAGGGCGACTAAAAGATCTCTTTAGTGAGGTTTGAGGACAGTGAGGCCTAAGAAGACAGCAAAGTGAGGTTCCTCAGATTGTGCCGTCCCTCCCAGACTCGATCCCTCAGCGGCGTCTCTGGAACATCCCCTACGACAAACAATTTGAGAGACTCTATTTGGCCTATATCGCCGGAATTACATCATTCGGCTTTGGTTCCCAAGGCGACCTTGGAAATTCCCGGAGGGCTGAGACGGCTCGATCAAGCCAGAACAGATTATTTGGAATAAGAGAAAGCCCACGGAACAGACGAAGTGGACACGCCAGTGGGGGCCCGCAGATGAACGCGGACAGACGTGGATTTGATACGCGGGCAGGAAGCGACAAGGACAAGTTCCTCGCCCTCGAAGGGGGCGTGCTGGAACTGACTTGATCCGCGTCGATCAGCGTTCATCCGCGGCTGGACTTCCCGGAATGAATTTCGTGCTTTTTCGGGTGCTTTCGTGGGCAATTACTTTGCTGAGGTTTTTATGGATGTATTGGACAAGAAGCTCAATGAAGCCTACGCAGGGAGAGTAGTCCGGAAGGATCTGCTCCATCGAATAAAGAAGGGCACCAACGTTCCTTCATTTGTTCTGGAGTTCCTGCTCTCGAAGTATTGTGCCAGCGACGATCCCGATGAAATTCAAGCAGGGATCGAAGCTGTTTTGGAGACCTTGCAGAAGAACTATGTGCGGCCCGACGAAGCCAATAAAGCCCAGTCGATGGTTCAGCAGAAGGGCAAACATAAGTATATCGACAAAGTGCACGTACTTACACGGAGCGGGAGAAGCGGCATTGGGCTGAAATGGAGAATTTCAATTCGCGGCGCATTGCCATCCCGGAGAAGTTCTACAAGGACAATGACCGCCTGCTAGAGGGTGGCATTTGGGCTGAAGTCACTGTTGGCCATAACGATGTCGATGATGACAACTACGCCTTTTACATTGAAGACTTGCGCCCCATCCAGCTTTCCCGTTTCGACTACAAGGGTTTCTTGGAAGGCCGCAAGCGCTTCAGCCGTGATGAGTGGATTGATGTGCTCATCCGATCGATTGGCCTGGAACCCAGCAAGATGGATTTTCGGCTGAAGCTGCATTTTCTGGCCCGACTGTCTCATTCGTTGAATCGAACTACAACTTCATCGAACTGGGCCCGCGGGGCACCGGCAAATCATACGTCTTCAGCGAATTTTCGCCCTATTCCACCCTGGTCAGCGGCGGGCAAGCTAGCACCGCCACCCTCTTTTATAACAACGCCCGCAGAAAAGTGGGACTGGTCGGCTTCTGGGACACTGTGGCTTTTGATGAAGTTGGCGGGATTCGCATCAAGGACCAGAACACGATCGACATCCTGAAGGACTACATGGCCAACGGACGCTTCTCGCGTGGCACCACCGTGATCGCCAATGCAAGCCTCGCGTTTGTAGGGAACATTGACCATTCGATTGAGCAGCTCGTCAATTCGACGCAGTTCGATCTCTTCATCTCGCTGGATGAATGCTTCGACTTCGCCGTGATGGATCGATTCCACGCTTTCATGCCAGGCTGGGAAATGCCGAAGAACAGCAGCCAGTTGCTCACCGAGAACTATGGCTTCATTACCGACTATCTGGCCGAGGCGTTTCACCATTTATCCAAACAGAATCGCTATGAGTACGTGAACAAGGCCTGCCGTTTCGGCAAAGCCTTGCAGGGCAGAGATGAGGTAGCGATCAAGAAAACATTGTGTGCACTCGTCAAGCTTCTGCATCCGATCGAAGAGCCAAGCGCGGCGGAGCTGGATGAGTACATGGGCTATGCCGTGGAAGGAAGGCGCCGCGTCAAGGAGCAGATGAACAAGCGCAAACCAGACGACGAGTTTGCGATGATCAATCTCTCGTACTTCAACTCTAACGGCAGAGGAAGTCATCGTCTATTGTCCAGAATCCAGGAATGCCAAGGCGACGCAGAGTCCGTTGCGGCGCGTGTTGCCGGGAAGCCACCTTTCCGCGTCGCCTGCCAAATCGGATGTTGCCAAGGAACCAGTGGCGCCGTCGCTGTTTGAGGAGGCTCTAGCGGGTGCACCGTCGCCTGCCATTGCCAAGGGATCAGAGCTATCCCCTCCTCTCCAGCTCAAAGAGAAGCACTTCAAAATCTACTATGGCGACAAAGGCCACACGTACGAATCGATCTTCGGGGATTACCTACAGGGCGTGAAGGTAATCACCGTGGAAGATCCGTACATCCGCTCAGTACATCAGGTGTCCAATTTCCTTCGCTTTTGCGAGCTGGTGGTGAAGATTGGGGATGCCAAAGAGATTCACTTGCTGACAGGATCTGATGACGAGAAACAGAAAGCAGAAGCCGAAGAAAAGTTCAATATTCTGAAAGCGAGCCTTGCCGAACTTGGAGTCTCCTTGTCAGTGACATTCAGCTCCACGATTCACGACAGGGAACTACGTCTGGACAACGGCTGGAAAATCAAAATCGGCCGCGGCTTCGACATCTATCAAAAACCAGACAGCTGGTTCGAAATCGGCGCGAGCAACTTTGCTCTGCGCCCTTGCCTGGAAACGAAGGTGGATATTTTCCGGGAAGGCTTTGATAGAGAAGTCTTGCCTTCCCAGAATTCTTGCACTTTGCACGCCGGAGGGGTGTTGCGGTATCCGAAGTATCGGTTTGACGTTGTTTCAACTCTCAGACCTTCACTTTGTAATTCTATCGATGAGTGAAATGACAAACCCCAGCCGCCTTTGTCTGAAACCCGACTGCGATGATTAACAATCCAAGTAAATAGACGCTGACGACATGCAGCCAAAACTGGATCGGATGAGCATGCTGCTCAATGGGACCGTCGTCCGAATCGTGATGGGTGCCAGTCATTATCGACCATGTTCCGTAGAGGATGAACCCGCCGCCGATCACCGCCGAAAGCAGCTTGACCATCTCAGGTGTCGGACACATCAGCAATCTCCTTGACCAGCGCCAGTCAGTGACAAGCTCATCGGCTAACCGGAGCCTTCAGGATGAGCTTAATACAGAATCCGCGCAAACATCTAGTGTCAGCACTTGATTTTGACTCGCCCTGTCATCTATCCGTCTTGATCCACGTGACTTGACTCGAAGCGCCGGAGTCACATCGCCATATCAATACTTTTTTTTCGTGCAGCCATGGTAGGTTTTCGGCCTATTTTGGCACTTAAACCCGCGCTCCGAAGGTCAGTCTCTCGAAGAACAGGTCCGATCCGAGTCAGAGTACAAACTCGACAGGCCGCGCCCCTTCGATACTCGATATCCATCAGCCGAAATTGGTTTCTGAGAGCAGTTGGCAGGAAATGAGATCCGTTAGCTCAGTTTCCGGTTAGCCCGTCATCCGTCAACTTGACTTCTCTTTGTAAACGCTAGGCGGACTACACAGGAGAAAATCGACGTTGAAGGGACCCTTCGCAATGGGGGTCCCGAGTAAATGGCTGCGAAGTGTCGGTAGCCATTCGTTCGACCGGGATGAACCAGGCTGGCGCCGTTATTGGCTGTGATGCGGTGCCTGAGGTCTATTTCAGCAGAGGCGGGACAGGGTTTTGAGTCATCACTCCCTGACACACCGAACGGAAAATGCTCCCTGCTTCTCGCCGCCGCTTTGACGATGGAGAGCTTGCCCGCCTCGACCAAAGTTGTAGAACCATGCACTGGCCGGATCACTCTCTGATGCCGTCCAGTAGAATCCGTGGGCTTCCAATCGTGCATACTGGCCCTCATCGGAGCGACCACCGCCAAGCAAGGCACTGAATCCCGAGCTGCCTCCGGCCAAGAGTGCCTTGTACGCCGCTTTACCCCTCTCATCCGAATCCTCGCTCACGCCGCGTAGTGTTTCGCCATCTGCCGCCATTCGTCGTCCGTTGGCAATCGCCATCCATCTCCCAATGATTGACATCCTCGCCGCGCCGACTCCCACGTATACAAACGGCCATATTGACGGCAATTCCGTTCCGCATCCTCGTAGCAATAAGACGGGACAGTGTTGACGTTCAGATTGTGTGTCGTCCACAGTTTGCCGTCTGCCATCCGCTTGGAGGAATCCGTCGTCCCGGACGCTTTCTGGTTTTGCGCTGAAAGCCGCTCCAAGGAGGCGATAACAGACCCGAACGCAATACTCAGCGCGATTGACACGACACAAACTCGAATCGTCCGGGTCTTGTCCTTAACGCTAGTCATGAATGACCTTCCACCGCGTACCGAGCCAATCTACACGACGCCGCCCTTCTCACGACCTGCAGCAAAACGGTTCCGACACCAAGAAGGTCCCGCCTAGCGCCATAGTGTTTACCGATCCCGCTAAGAGATCGATTAGCGTGGACGTTTTCCGAGGGCGGTCAATGCCTGGTTAGGCCGTCCAGGCATATCCCAATAGGCAAACCGTCATTCAGTCGCAAAGTGCAGCACTTCTATTTGTAAACGACTACCGGCTGTCTCCCTGGGCAAATCTTGCCACTGCAGATATGTGCCTAATTACCTAAGCGTAGGGTTGCTTCCGTAGGCTTGGGCTGTTCTGCGGACACCTTCGGCGTAAGAAGTGGGCTGAAAGCGGAAACCATCCCGCCAGCCAGAGCATCGGCCGGTTAAGCACTCGGCACATCGGTTGCGTCCCGAACTCCTTGGCGACGAGCTCGATGAACTGTTTCCCGGTCGGCGGGTCGGGAGACGTAGGAACGTGCCATGTTTGATTCCAGGCGCTTTCGCTATCCGCTAGCAGAACCAGACTCCGCGCGGCATCCGGCGTGAAGGTGAACGAGTGCTTCACAGAATCGTTGATTAGCCAACTCGCTTTCGCGCCCTTGGCCAATTTGTCGAACACGAGAACATTCGGGATACCGGTCCGCGCGCGTGGGCCAAAGAAGTCAGCGGAGCGCGCGATGAGCGCCGTGAGGTTACCTGTCTTCATCTCGTTTAGAAGCATGGTGGCGATCTGCGCACGGATCGCGCCTTTTTTGCTGCAAGGGCGGAAGGGCGTTTGTTCCGTCATCGCGCCCTCCACCTTCCCGTACCTCCACCTTCCCGTACATATACACGTTGTCGAAGAAGACTAATCTGGAGTTCGCGCGCTTCGCGGCTTCGATGGAGTTGCGCATGATACGAGGCCACAGTGCCCGCCATACCGTGATGTCGTACCTCAGACCGACAAGCAGAAACACAATCCTCGAACCAGAAACTGCCTTAACCGTGTCGTCAAGGTTAGAGAGATCGGCTGCGACTACCTCTGCTGCCTCGGGAACGAGTTTGGGATTCCGGCTGACCAGCCGAACAGGCTCGTTACGAGCGGTGAGCTCTTTAACAAGCTCGCCGCCGATCGCGCCGCCCGCTCCGAGAATGGTAACCATAGTTGTATGTTAGCTGGATTAACCGAGTCACCTCAAGAAGACGAGATCCGGAGGCGGACGTGAAGAATCATCCGGTGAGGTAGCCACACTGGGCAGTTTGGTTTGAGCTACCTACTAAAGTAGAAATCCTGGATGTCGGCCATCCGGACACCGAGCGAGTAGAAGTCACTATACCGGCTCAATCCCGATTCGATCGTTAACCGCGGACCGAATTCGCTGTTTGCATCCGAGGTAGCGCAAATGTGCTGCAGCACATTTACGATATACTCACGTTTTGAATCGAGGAGGCCGGGGATCAGCCCGGCTGACAAACTTTGAGAGGTTTCTGCAGCCTAGGACGCATGGGGTTAGGCTGCTGCCCAGCGGCAAGCCATATCGCAAGATTGAAGCTAAGTACTTCAAGATCAAGGTTTATCCAAGGCCCACGACGAAACAGCGGGACGCAAGATTGAGGTCGATAGACGATCCGTTGTTGGGCTTCAGAATGAATGACAAATCGATCATCGGAACGATGTCAGCGACCCTGGGGGATGTAACAGTTGCGCCACCCCGACCGCCGCACACCTATGTTGGTGTGGCTCAACAGCTGCTGCTTGGAGTAAACGCGCTTGTTGCGACTTGTCCTCCTCCAGCGTGGCCACTGGCTGTCCTTTGCGCGCATGCTCTCGAATGTCTCCTCAAAGCGTACTTATCGCGCACCGGCTCGGACGATGCATTGAAGCAGCGTGATATCCGTCACAACCTTAGCGGCTTGTGGGAGCTGGCTGCTTCCCAAGGACTACGCGTTCCTGCGGTTCCACCTGACTGGGTTGCAAGTCTAAGTGATCTGCACAACGCGCCGTATTACCTCAGGTACTCCACTGGAGTGCACGGCATTGTCACGCCGCCAGCAAAGACGATGGCATCGGAGCTTACGGCTCTCATGGAGCTTGTAAGAGCGGAGTTGTCATGAACTCCCAGGAGAGCTCACAACGCGCGCTGCAGGCGACTCGCGAGGACGCTCGCGCCTGAGCGCAGACGTTAGGCCAGTCAGGAGAGACCAACAGAGCGGCAAGGCAAAGCGCCCAGTCAAGGCAGCATTCCTCTTCGTTGCTTGCTCGGTGGTTACCCGTTACTCGGCCCGGCAAGACACAAAGATCGCCAGGCCGCTTGTCTGGCAGTTCGCGATGGGGTCGTCCAGTCGGTCAGTGAGGTGGGAAGGCTCGCCTGGGTTGGCATAAGGCACTTTGACTATTTTCTGAGGTTGGCAGTCGGCCGCAGTGCGGCACCAACCGCAAGGGCATAACGGCTCGAAGCGGCTCCGGCTCACCCGCAGCGTGCTGCGTCGGTCAGAGGGTGAGCAGAGTGTCCCAGCGAAGCGACGACCGCCATTGCCCACGAGGTAAACGGCAAGACATTTTGCCCGTACCGTTTGGAGCCTCGGCATGCACGAGCACGTCACTCTCACGCACCCCGACTCGCGTGATCCGACCGCTCGAGGGACCTCCTCGGGATTCCCGGTCGATCTGCTCCGCCAGTCTGCCGGACGCCTCCGCGTCCTCGCCCTGCTGTACGCGTTCGTCTTCTTCATGGCCGGAATCTTTCCGGCGCTGCTGTTCCCGGGCGATCGGGCCCGATTCCTCGGGAGCGTCGTGCAGTGGGGTCCCAGCGTAATCGGGATCGTGGTGGCGGCGCTCCTCGCGGCGGTGGCCCGGAGCCCGCGCGTACCGCTTCCCACGGCGATGAACCTCGGTCTGGCATTCGAGATCGTCAGCAGCTACGCCATCGCCGCGGCCGAGTTCGCCGACCCCGTGACCCTCGAGACACACCGGGGGTGGTTGGGGCTCTCCTGGGTCGCCGTCTGGGTCGTGCTGTTCACGGTCGTCGTGCCAACCTCCCCGCGCCGCGCGGTGGTGGGCGCCCTGGCATCGGTCAGCTCAGTCGCCGTCATCATCGGGCTCGTGATCGCGTCCGGCGCCACCTCGTTGCGGATAGATCGGGCGCAGTTCTTTGTCGGTCTCGTGTTCCCATACCTCCTCGTGGTGGGCATGGCCTATGTCGGAGCCCGTGTGGTCTACCATCTGGGCACCGAGGTCAAGCGCGCTCGAGAGCTGGGGAGCTACCGTTTGGAGGAGAAGCTCGGCGAGGGGGGGATGGGCCAGGTCTGGCGAGCCCGACATCGCATGCTGGCAAGGCCTGCCGCCATCAAGCTGATTCGGCCCTCGTTCGCCGGGAATGCGCGTGCCGGAGTGTGGGAGGAGGCGGTCCGACGATTCGAGCGCGAAGCGCAGGTGATTGCCCGTCTCCGCTCACCCCATACTGTGGAGCTCTTCGATTTTGGGATCGCCACCGACGGCGCCTTCTACTACGTCATGGAACTGCTCGATGGCGTCGATGCTGACTCGCTGCTTCAGCGCTTCGGGCCAATCCCGCCCGAACGGGCTATCTATCTGCTTCGCCAGGTCTGTCACTCGCTGTCAGAGGCCCAGTCATGCGGCCTGGTTCATCGCGACATCAAACCCGCGAACATCTTCCTCTGCCGGTACGGCGAGGAGTACGACTTCGTGAAGGTGCTGGATTTCGGAATTGTGGGGACAGTCCGCGACCCCGCCGGCACGAGCCCGGTGCACACGCGGGAGAACGCGGTCCATGGTACGCCGGCGTTCATTGCCCCTGAGCAGGCGATGGGAACTGATTTGGACGGGCGCGCTGACATTTATGCGACCGGCTGTGTAGCCTACTGGCTCCTGACCGGGCAACTCGTGTTTACCGCCGAGACCACCATGGGGCTACTCCGGGAGCACGCCCAGACTCCGCCTACGCCTCCATCAGCCCGGACGGACCTGCCGATCCCCAGAGCACTCGATGACCTCGTGCTATCCTGTCTGGCCAAGGACCCCGCGAATCGACCGCAGTCCGCCAGAGAACTGTCGCTTCGGCTGGCAGAGGTGGAAGGCGCGAGCGCCTGGACCCAGGACCGGGCGCGGGAGTGGTGGGCAACGCACCAGCTGGCTTTGCCGTAAGGATGGACGGCAGACGGGGGAGAAGCCTTGATCAACAGGTTGGGCAGCTCGACGTCGCCCCGACCCACGTCGCTTCACATCGAGGCATCCCTGTCAAGCTGCAGCTTAACCAATAGGTCGCAGCCGACTCGCAAAGGCGCGAGCGGCTGAACCTGAGGGCGTGATGCCACATATGTGCGTAGGCTTTCAAGTTATGGCGGTCGGCGGGTACATTGTCGCCATCATCTGCGTTCTGCTGCCTCGCACCAGAACGATTGAACCTTCCTCAAGTCGGTTTGCTTTGGTCTTATAGTAACAATATATCCGCTTGACATATATCCGCAACGGATATAGTCTCAGCGAATGGCAAACAACAAAGCCAACGCGCCCCTGACTCCGGCGGTACTTCATATCCTCCTTGCGCTCTCCGTGAAAGAGCGGCACGGCTACGGAATTATGAAGCAGGTCCAAGCGGATTCGCAGGGAAAGGTAAATATGGGGCCGGGAACGCTCTACGGCTCGTTGGGCCGGATGATTGAGACGGGACTCATACGCGAGAGCGAAAAAAAAGAGACCCCGATATGGACGATGAACGGCGAGTGTACTACAAAATCACCGGCCTCGGCCAAGACGCGCTCGCAGCGGAATTGGAGCGATACCGCGAGGTCGTGGCGGTCGCCAAGCGCAATAAGCTTTCACCCAACACATACACATATGGCATATGAACACCCTATTGCGCGATACCGGAAGCTGTACCTAAAACTGCTTCGTTTCTATCCAAAGCCGTACCGCGAGCGTTTCGAGGAAGGGATGGAGCAGACGTTCAATGATCTCTGCCGCGAGCGGGTGAAAGCGGAAAGAGGATTATTCAATTTCGCTCTCTGGATGTTCTTAGAAACATCCGCGGGAGTTTTTAGAGAGAATGTAAGGTTCACCACTATGCCTTTAACAAAAATTATTCGCGTTTTGCTCGTCGCGGCGGGTTTTTTGATCGTGCCCTTGACCGCGTCGTTTTTTGTCGATGGATGGAACTGGGGCGTGGGAGGTTACGTTTTCGCCTGGATAATGTTTGCGAGCGCCGGTCTTGGGTTTACGTTCGTGGCAAGTATGGGGAACACTATCGCGTACAAAGTCGCAGTCGGGCTTGCGGTAGCGGCAGCGTTCCTCCTCGTCTGGATGAACGGTGCTAATGGCATCATCGGGTCTGAGGACAACCCCGCCAACCTGATGTATGGCGGCGTGCTCCTGGTTGGAATGATCGGTGCCAGCATAGCGCGTTTCGAGCCACAGGGAATGGCTCGCGCGCTGTTTGCCGTGGCGGTCGCTCAAATATTGGTTCCCGTAATTGCGCTGATCTTCTGGAGGGCCGACTTTGCCCCCGGCGTGATGGCCGTGTTTATCCTCAACGCGGTCTTCGCCATGCTGTGGGTCGGATCGGCTTTGCTGTTTCTACGCGCGGCGCGCAAGGCAACGTCATGACGTTGATGTCCACGAATCTGCTGAGCGCCGGGGATTGGAAAAGCGCAGGACGAATGAACACCGAAACGCCGAACCATGCGCCAGACTGTGTGAAAACTCAGAACAGCCGAGAAAAGGGGCATGGAAAATCATTCGCGCCCGCTGCTGGCGCCAGTAATAAGAATGACTTTGTCTTGTATGCCTGACACGAGATGCTTCCTTTTCTTGTATTTGTTTGTTGAGCTACGGTGTGCCGGTGGGCCGACGGCGGATCCGCGTACAACAGCCTTGTCTCATTGCGCTGCAGTTTTTTTCATGCGGTAGCTCGGTCATTTACCCCAGTCAGGCCGCCCTCGGTGCAGGTCTGGCCGCCGTCCACCGCCAACGTGGCGCCGGTGATCCATAGCTGTGGGTAGCCGAAATTCGGTCGTGTTTTGCAATCAGCAACTTGCGATTCCGGGTAGCCGACCTTTGAGGATGATGTTACGCATGTTACAAACTGACGCCGCCCTGGAGATCCTCGCCTTGCGGCAGCAGCTCGTCGTTCTCAAGCGGAAACGGCCGCGGCCGCGGTTGAAATCTCGAACGTGACACTGGCGCCGAGCGCCCGTGCTGGATCGTGCGCCTCAAACGGGGGGTCAATGCGCACAGTACGGCTTCTGACCCGGTAGTCGTAAAGTTGTCTCAAAGAGGCCCACGGCGATCTGAACTTGAAACGCAACGACGGCTCACATAGGATTCTACAGAGAGACCGAGAACATTGCCTTCACCAACTCCACTCGCACGAAAGGGTATCCCTATGAATATGTGGCGGCACTGCAGCGTGGTTGGAATTTTCTTGATGGCCGGAGCCATGGCATGGGCCGCTCTTCCGGAAGCGCCGAAACGAGTGATTATCGACACTGATCCAGGGACGGACGATGCCCTTGCGATTCTGCTGGCGCTGAACTCGCCGGAGCTGAAAGTCGAAGCCCTTACTATTGTGCCGGGCAATGTAACAGCTGCGCAAGGACTTGAGAATGCGCTCAAGCTCGTGTCTCTGGCAGGGCGTACTGATATACCTGTTGCTGCCGGAGCACAAAAGCCCCTGCTCCAAAAGTTGGTCACAGCGGAGACCCACGGTCCGAATGGCCTTGCGAATATCAACCTGCCCCCGGCTCGGTGCAGTCCAGACCCGAACTTTGCGCCCGACCTCATCATCGAACTTGTCCGCAAGTATCCGCATGAGATTACGTTGGTTCCGGTTGGACCCCTCACCAATATTGCCCTCGCGCTCTCCAAAGATCCTTCAATTGCGAAATTAGTAAAAGAAGTGGTCTTGATGGGGGGAGCAATCTCAGGCGGCAATGTCGACGCCGTGGCCGAATTCAACATTTACGTGGACCCCGAAGCGGCCCAAATTGTGTTCAATAGTGGTTGCCCATTGACGATGGTCGGATTGGAGATAGGACGAAAGGCACTCTTCCGTCGCGACCACCTCCAGCAACTAAAAAAAACTCACGGGGCCCAAAATGATTTCGCTGCTGAGCTCCTCGAATACCTTATCAATTTATCTGAAAAGTACGGCCTCAAGGGCGCTCCGTTGTATGATCCAACGGCGATGGGTGCAGTCATTGACCGCACGCTGATCACGACACAGTTTTTTCATATCGATGTGGAACTGCGTGGGGAGTTCACACGGGCCGAAACCGTTGCCAATCGCCAGAATGCCACTAATCGGATAGTACCCCGAGGAGACCGGTTAGTTTTCGAAGGGACTGAGCCTCTGCAACCGAACACTCATGTGGCGATGGATATCGATAGAGAACGGTTCATCAAGTTGTTAGTTTCTCGTCTTTCGGAAAAATGAAGGCTCGGGCTGAGAGCTTCTTTTCATACGGATGCGTGATCCACACGCGGCCCGCTCTAGCCTGCGTTTGTCTTGCTTGGGGTGATAGCCATGGCGTGGCGCGGCTCATATAGCATGACCTGCACGCCACCTGGCAATGTCATCATTACTGTGACGCCGTAGCCCTCATCTTCTGGCTCGCCATCGATTTGGACACCCCTCATGCGCAGTTCGGCGATTGTCGCTCGGATGTCGTCACACATGAACGTAACCTGATGGCGAACACCGGATTCATATGTCGGACCCTCCGCAGGGTGCACCCCGAGCTCTGATGGAGGTAGCGCAAAAATGAGCCAGCCACCGCCCGCGTCCACGGATTTGAAACCGAACGCATCTCGTAGCATTACCCGCAGAGCGTCTGCTTGAGACGAGTAAAGCAGCATGTGGGTACCAATGATTGCCATGTGCCGTCTCCTTGTTCTTGTGCCCGAGTATCCAAATGGGCTGCGAGAGAATACAACGGAACGAGGAAACAATTCCACGTCCCCAAGTCAGGCCTCAGTAGAGCTGACGGCGCCGAATGCTACTTTAGGAGATCGATCACTTCGGGCCTGCACCGAAAATCACTTGCGGCCTGCGGCTGGTCAACGCCGGGCTCTTCCGTTACTGGGTTATGGAAGTGTACCCGACTTCTCGCCCGAGTGGATTCGTAAACGCTGCGACGTTAGTGAGGACCTATCGCCCTATCATGCGGAATTGGCACTCGCCTCGGGAAGCCAAGTTCCGGTTTGCCCGTTATACGTCCACTGACTTGGTTTGGTAAGAACTAGGCGACTCGTTACTAATCCAGGCGCGAAGCAGGCGAAATCTGCGAGCGAAAGGAGCGGTTGGGCCATCTGTGGTTGCGGGACCGGTGCAGAGTCACACAAAAACGCCGTTTTAGTAATCTTTGTGAGTGGCGACAGGCGGGGCGCGACAAGCTGTCAGGGTGTCGGTTTCGTGATGAACAGCGGCATGCCACATAGATGGGCCAAAGTACGTAGTAAACAGGCCTAAAATGAATGCATCGTGACAAAGTCGCAACGTCGTAACGGCGAAGATCAACCGGTCGACGGCGTGCTGGCGCGCCGCCAAGCGGCTGGAGGTGCGCCAGCGAGTCGTTTGCGCTGTCGTGAGTGGGGAGGGCTGACGAGGGGCTGAGAACGGAGGTTATGCTAACCGCGAGACGGCCCTAATGTTTCCTATCGTCTGCCTTCGTCGCGGCCATGCACCTGCCGATAGGTACGTCCTTGGCGAGATCCCTGCCGATGGCGACAAGCCGGCAATCAAGACTTCGGCATTCGAGACGATCGACGGTGGCGAGAAGTGGGGCACGCTGACGGCGATCGACCTCAAGGCGAAGGACAAGATCCTGTAGCAGCAGAAGACGGAAGATCCGCTGATCGGCGGCGTCTTGGCGACCGCGGGCGGGCTGGTGTTTACGGGCGAAGGCAAGGGTGACCTCTCGGCGTTCGATGCCAAGACGGGCGAACGGCTGTGGGTCTTCAACTGCGGCGCGGGCGTGAACGCGCCGCAGTTGAGCTATGCCATGGACGGCAAGCAGTACGTGGCGGTGGCCGCCGGCGGCAACTCGCTCTGGGGCTTCCGCCAGGGCGGCGCGGTGGTGGTTTTCGGACTGGCGGACTAGTGGCGTACCGTGTACAATCGGTCGTGCTTCTTTGCCGGTTGTCATGGCGTGCAAAGAACGCGGGACTTGACGAAATATGAGCGTGGCGAATAAGTGCGCCTGCAGGCGGACTTTCCGCCTAGAAACAATTACCGCTCGCCCTAATCGTGACAGCCTCGCACACGGAAAATGACATGAGTTATGGCTCCGGACGCAGAGGCTCGGCTTTGAGCGAGCTCGGCCGAGTTCGGGACAAGGCGTCGTGGCGCGACACCTTGCTGAGCGTGCTAACGGCGTGGAACCGCCACCAAGTCTGGAAAATCCTGACCGCTATCGTGGTGATCTGGATCGTCAGCGGCACAGCACTCCACTTCGCGGAGCGTGGCACGAATCCAGCGTTCGAGACGTTGGGCGAGTCCCTCTGGAACGTCTGGGTCACCCTCTTCAGCGGACTCAACAACGCGCCCAACTCTCCTGTTGGGCGGCTCGTGGTTTCCGCCGTGCTTGTCGTCGGTGTCGCCTTGGCCGGTTTGTTCACGGCCAGCGTGGCGTCGATCCTGATCGAACGCTCACTAAGGAGTCGTGAGGTGTCTAATCTTGAAATGTCTGACCATCTGGTGCTGTGCAACTGGTCGCCGCGAGCACTAGACTGGATACGCGAAGTGCACAGCGGTATCACCGACAAGCGGCCAGTCGTGATCGTTCACGACACACCCGACGAAGTCGTGCTGCCTGACAAACAGGATGAAGCCGCCTTCAACGACGTCTATATCGTCAAAGGTGACCCAGCCAACGAAGTGATCCTGCGCCGCGCCAAGGTTGCGCAAGCGCATTCCGTCGTCATCTTGTCGGATGACCGCCAGGACCAGCATGCCGACGGAAAAACCATCGTGTGCTGCATTGCCGTCAAGAACGTTTGCGTGCAAGAGCGCCAGCCAAACATCGTGGTCGAGTGCCAGGATCCGAAATACCGGCTGCACATGCGCAAGGCGGGTGCCGATGAAGTCATCTCGGCCGCCGACTTCGGATTGCGGCTGATGGCACGTGCCTCGCTCTTTCATGGCATGACGCGCGTTTATCAAGAGCTGCTATCGGTCCGGCGCGACGCCAACGAGATGTACCTGGTGCCGGTGCCTGCCCAACTTGTTGGGATGGATTTCGTCGCAGCGGCAAACGTGTTCCTGCCCGATCGCACGAATATGAAGGCGTGCCTTCTCATCGGGCTCTATCGCGGTGAAACAATGATGCTCAACCCGGTTGGCGGGGAAGCGGGACCGTTGCGCGAAGGCGATGAGCTGATCTTGCTGAGCCAGACTCTGCCGGATCTTTCGCGGCTGCAGCCGCCCCCCGCCTGTGGTGCGCAAAAACATCTTGGCAACCAAATCGGGCACTATTCTCCAACTCTCCATTTGGCGAAAGCTGAGAATGTCGATCAGTCTGATTCATCGATTCGGGTTGCGGCCGCTCCGAAAGACACTTCTGGTCTCTGAAAGAGACGGCCTCCATCTTCGTGCCTTCCCCAGCCTCAGCAGGCTCAGGGCGAGCTTGGTATGAACGCTCCATCTCCCGTCCGCTCGCCTGGAGCGGAGCCATCGTTGATAACCGCATAAGCGATAAACGGTGACCCACCTTTTGTTCGTGACACTCTGGCATAGCCTTGTCGTGTGGTGGGGGCATAGTTGCGCCAGGATGGAATTCAGCTGTTTCCAGGGCTCAGCGCCGAAGGTAATATTTTGGATCACGCTGACCTTGGAACCGCTGTCTCCGTCAAAAAGTTCAATCCTGAATTCATTGGCAGCTTGCTCTTGAGAGCCCGGAACTCCTGTACTTGCCAGGGCCAGGTTGGTACGATTCTCCTTGTTCTGCTGCAAGCCATAAAGCCAAACGCTGGAAAATAGAGATGTTTCACTCTGGGGTACACCAGAGTAAAAGACCCCATACTTACCTCCAACACCCTGTGCAGACGTGCGCGCGCTGACGGAGACGCCTTCCAGATCATAGCCCTTAAGTTGAGTGGCATCTCTTGCAATCACTGTCCCCACATAAGTCGGTCCCATAGGGCCAACATCGCCCAATCCGTGGTCCCTCAGATATTGAACAAAACGGGGTATGATTTTTTGCTCTCCTGCTTCAAGTTCAACAGAAACAACGGCTGTCTTGTCGGCATTTGCCAAGGCTTGCGCCTGAAAACCCAGCTGGATTACTTTCCGATTTGCAGACCAGTTTGTGACGACTACCTCGGTGTCAAACTCGTCTGACTCAACCACCGCTGGCAACCACAGCGCATATTGCCCGGCTGCCAGAAATCTTGGTGTTGGCGGAACAAAGGATCCGTCGGAACTCATTTGGTCATTAATAACGCCGTAAGCGTAGTAAGGAGCTGAGCCGCTGAGCTTCTCGACTCGGACGTATCCACTCAGCAAAGCACCTCCAACGGAATTGAGGATGCCGTTGATCTGCCGGAATTCACCTGGCCCCAGATGTATCTCAGGCAGCACGAGCGAGAGGGGTCTGCCTCGGTCACCGGAAAATATCGTAAGACGGAGTACGATGTCCCCTTCCCCCGGGCCGCCGGCGTTTTGAACGGCAACATTGGATCGGTCCTGTTCGTTCTGGCGAAGCCCTAAGAGATAGACTGGATCGTTCAAGGCCTTGGAAGCGGGTACGGCAGGGTAAGCCAAACCGGCACGGCCTCTGCCTGCCGCGGTGGTGGTTCGCACCATCGCCGCAACATCGGAAGGCGAAGTTCCAGCAACGTGAATCGATACAGTCCCACCCTGATCTCCAGTTGCTGGGATTGGCAAACCGAGAGATCTCAGATACTCGATTGCATCCGGAAAGATCCACTGTTTCCCCGCCGGAAGTGTCGTTGTGACAGACCCGCTCCCTTCGCCGAAGGCAGGGACATAGGTCAAATCGAGTGTGGCGTCTTTCGGACCTCTGTTAGTGAGTGTCAATTCGGAAGTGAAGAACGAGTTGTTGAGTCCGGATGCAGAGAGGACAATTGGAACGAATAGAGTTGCGCTTTCAGTTTCGGTCCACTTGGCGACGTAGACGTTCTGGTTCTGATAAGAGACTATTCCGAGGCCGTAAATGATCGCTCCGGTACTCTTCGACCCTGTGACATATAACTCTCCAGCAGGATTCAACGCGAAGCTCGTGATATCGAGCCTTGGATCGTAACCTCCGAACGGGATTGTGCTCAAAATGGAATCCTCACGGGGATTCAGCTTCTTCAAGGACTGGGAATCCAGGACGTACACATTGCCTGCCGAATCCACTTCGATCCTGCCTGTTCCAGGTAAACCAGTACCAGGAGGAAAACCACCTGCCAAATGGGTGGAATAAACCTGATGGGTGCCGGCGGAGTTAAGTATCTTTACAAAGGACGGACCAGAGATGTAAAGATTCTCTTGAGAATCCAAGGCAAGGCCCGCTGCGATTTCCTCCTCTGCACTTCCGAGGTAGGTCGAATAAATGAGACCCGTTCCTGAGGGGTTGAGCCTCGTGGCGAAGACATCCCATGGTCCTCCCCAGAACTGGGTTTGATAAGCTCCAGCTGTCAGGGGAAAGTTGTCCGATCCTGTAGTTCCTGCCACATAGGCTTCGCCGGCGCTATTCACTTTAAGGCCAGCGGGGAATTCGTCACGACTCCCACCGAGGTAAGTAGAATAGACCAACGCCGACCCAAGCGGGTTGAGCTTGGCTACGAAAACGTCTTCGCTTCCACCGTTGCTTTTCTGAAAGGCGCCGGGTGGATTCGGAAACGCCGGGCTGACTGGAAAGTCCGTGGACGAAGTTCTGCCGGTAGTGTAAGCATTTCCTGCGCCGTCGACTGCAATCCCAGCCCCTGAGTCATAATCCTTCCCTCCCAGGTAGGTCGAGTAGACTAGGGCTGTTCCTGTGGGATTCAGTTTGGTCACAAAGGCATCGGAAGGTCCGAAGGAAGTCGAGCCGCTGGCATAGGCCGGCTGCAAAGCCCCGGGAGTCGTTGGGAAGTTGGATGAATTGGTGAAACCGGCGATATAAGTATTCCCGCTCTGATCAACGACTATGCCGGTGGCAGTGTCGCTTCCACTCCCGCCGAGGAAGGTAGAGTAGACCAGTTCGGTACCCGCAGGGTTCAGTTTGGCTACGAAAGCGCCAATCTCCCGTTGTTTGAAACGCCCCAGGGGTGGTCTGAAAGTCGGGGGTGAGCGCTTGACCTATAATGCAAGCCGAGCCTGATGAATCCAGGACGATCCCGGACGCATAACCGCGGCCAGTGAACGTAAACGAGAAAACAGGGTCGATAAAAAGCGGCTTCGTCACATCATGATCCCCCACCGAAAACGCGACTTGCATTTCTCTGGTGAGTCGATATTCTCCTGGGACATTTCTCTGCTTTCCTTTGATCCATTGGTAGACTTGAGGTTTATGCTGAAGTATCTGTGATCCAGCGACTTCCATGACCAGATCGCCGCTTTCATTGATTGAAAGGTGGTCAGCACCATCAAACGCCATCAAAAAAGATTGCGGGTCAACGCCTGGAGCAACCACAACGTCATACTCAAGCTGTTCAGGATTTCCGTAGTAGACCAAGTCAATACCAGGATAGATGTCGCGATAACGGACTCTGGAATAATTCGGTATGTTTGTTCGCCATTTCTCAGGATTGTTGCCTATGAAGTAATTGGTAATCCCCGGCAGCCTGTCGATTCCTTCGACTGCTACCCTGGGATTAGAGCCGATGAGTTTCATGCGAACCGATCGGGATTGCAGATTGGGGACTTCGGGTCGCCGATCCGAAGGTCGCCGATTCACCAGGGGTTCCTTAATATCTCTCCCCGCCACCCGCGAAAGTTCCGGGGCCGCAATTTGGAAAAAAGAGAAGAGTCTTGCAGGTCTCGCATCCGAAGGCGTAAGGGTTTGTTCATTTCGCGATTCGAGATCTCCGCTCCAGAAATGAAACACGGCTTCATTCGCCGTTAAAGAGAGCGTGTATCCTCGACCTCGGGAGACGAACTTCACTATTGGATCCAATTGCCCGTGGTTTACTTCAAAGCTGAGCGGAAGTTCTCCAAAGGTCTTGCCGATCTCATGGCTGGGTTTTGATGTGTATGCGGCTGAAACTCGTTTGGGGAGAGGCGGGGTCAAAAGTGACGTGTCGCAGATTCGCCTGGAATCCATCCGGAATGGCAGCCTAAAGGTCACACTAGCTGGCTCGATCGCATAGCTGGGAACCAGCCAAGCGATCAACGCCGTTGCCAGCGTCAGCCACCATGCGTCATTCTTCGTCAAACAAACTTTCATGCCGTCTGTGGTGGTCATTTTGGTTCACTTTGTCGAATGCCCTTATCAACTCCCCGCTTTGAAAGGCCTCGCCGCTCAAACTGTAGCTTTGATTTGTTGCTGGTACTTCCGTCAAACCAGGGCGTCGTGAGGATCGAAGAATTCTTGTCTTTCCAGCTCGGCAAGGTAGCGGTCTACAGCCATACGCTTCCGAACCTCTTCTTCACTGTATTCCCGAAGATTTTGGATAATGGGGGCGGCTACAAACATCCAGTTTTGCGAACCGCAGCTCGAGCAGATTAGAGCCCCCGAAGAGCTCACCGTTAGGATTCGATTGGTATCGCAGTCGGCACACAGCACAATGCGATTCTCCAAAGAACTTCTGCACCCTCTTCCCCTCAGGTCGACTTTTGAGCGCATAGAGCCCCTTCCGGGAGAGCCAAGTTCAAGCCGGTGATCCCGAGCAATAACGAAGGCGGCGTTTGGAATAACCTACCCTGGAGGATTCCTCAATCCGTTTACGCAGACTGAGGATTTGCTTCCGTAGCGCACCGATGTTGACACCGCAGGAACGAGCCAGATGGCGGCCGCGAATGCAGGCATAGCACTCGGGATAGAAGCCTTGGCTGACAAGGAACGAACCTTGGTTCAGGAAGTAACTCTGAGGCCTAATCGCAAGCAGTTGACGGCCAATGCAGGCTTCCTTGCTCATCTTGCATCGCAACGTCTCACAGTAGTAGTCAAATTGTCTCATGGTCATCACCTCAGTCACCATAATTAGGAAGACGAGTAAGCTGCAACTCCCTGGGCTGAGAATCGGGCGAGCGCCGAATCCTGCGTGCAACGTGGCCGCGATGGCTGCGCTCCCAGCTCAGCCATTCTCAAACCTTGGTGGTTACAGACCCACGTCGTAGTGAAGCTCAGAGTTAGAGCCCGACCGTTCTTCAAGAACTCCAGCAGAGCTTTCTCATCTTCAACTGGATTCATGGCCAGGTTTCGAATCAACGCTAGGCCTCCACACTCTCAGCTGGCTCAAGCAGGGTTGGGAATCCATGCCGCTCCAGCGCATGAATGAAAGCAACCTACCGTTGCTGCTGCGTCGAGACGCGTGACCCACCCTGCGTGTCTTGACTATTGTGTTCTTAATCAGAGTAGGGTATGGCGTCCGGGATAAAATCAACGATTAGCTCGGCATGAACATCCCACAAGATCAATGCTCGATGCATGAAACTGTACCTCAGCTCTTCGGGTAATTCGGGAAGAGCGAGCAGTATCCGACCCGGCATGACGGCGATCTGAGCGGCTCCTGGATACGACGCATTGACTCGCGGCAGGGCGGTCGGGTTGGGATCTTCCTCCGCGAACATGGCAAGAAGCTCGACGGGATCGGCGTCCTTCAGCGCCTCGAGGATAACCCGACGGACCAGCTCCCCGATGCCGTTGGTGAAAATATCTCCACGTTTCCCCTTGATGCGGGCAGCTCGCAGCTCTCGCTTAAGGGCACCAATGGCCGAACAAATCTTAGCCGGATCATCCGATAGCTCTAAGTGGTGGAAGCAATTTTTCGAGGCGTCTGTGCAGTTCGACGTACTTCTGTACGCGCTTCTGAAAGTCTGCGAGCAGTGCCGTGTCATCGTGAATCTCGGTCGCTTGCCAAGTGGCATTGGCTGCGTGTTGACTTGGAGATCCGCTCCAAATGTCTGGTCCAGGATGGAAGGGACGAGCCAGCCACCATAATGCCAAAAGAAGTAGTAAAAGCGATTCCTTTCAGACGTTCCTTCACAAGAAGATTTCTCAGCCATGAGTAGATTTTGAGTGGCTTGCGTCTCCCGGTCGTGGCGGTTGTCAAGGTATCCATGTCAGCACATCCTGGTTTATCCGCTGGCTTCTGGATTCAGGAATCAACCTATGGCAGTTCTGAAATCGGAGGCATCGTTGTCTTTTCGGTCGCGTGTTGTCACGAGTGACCGTTCCTGTTCTCGCCAGCACTCAAGGAGCACATTCCAGGTGAAGATCTCAGCCGACAAGACTCATCGGTAATGGAGCCTTGAGATCAGAACCTTCGCAAGATCTTCCACTGCAAGCGAGCGGCCATGGCTCGCGGCTGTGCGTTCAGATAATAAAGCAATCCCAACCGGCTCTGGGCCAGCTGCTGACCACGGAGCTACGCTGAATGACATGGGGCAAATGATCCACAATTGGGCGGAATTCCCCAGGACCTGCAGGCGACGTCCAGGCTTTAGTTGACGAGAGGGAATCGTGTGGAGGCGCTGGCTCTTGTTTTAGGTGGTGAGCCTGACGATCTTCAGGTCTGGCCCGCGTATGGCCGGATGTGGCCAAGCCTGGCCAGGCAATTGCTTCAAGGGCAGTGGGGTTAATGAAGAACGGTCAGGGAGAAACCAGCGACGCTGGAGAGGCGAATGGTTTTGAGGCGTCTGAGGATCGACTCCCGACCGGAGCCTAGACCGCATACACGTGCGGCTCAGGAGACCATTGATCTTTAGGTTGGAAATGAACTCAATGCCAACTAGTCAGGGGCTGTCGCACTGGATATCCCGGTGGGATACGGAAGTCAGGAGGAACGACGTACCTGTCAGACGGTAAAGCGAGAACAAAATTCTCTTTTGACCGGGTATAACGGTATAACGGCCAAACGGGCCCACCGGATAAGAAGCCCACTGGACGCGGGTTGCGACCCGGTCCCGCCTGTTGTCGCGAAGTCATTAAATCTACTCTCCGGTGGTCACTGACGCCAGGCGCTCGCTGACGCCGGCGGTACTGATCTGGCAGCCGGTTTCATTAGCGGCCGCTAAGGAGCTGAGAATCGATCAACGCTCTCAGGTCCCCTACCATCGACAAAAGGAGAACGAATAGATGCCATCCAAAACCGAAGTGGCAAAAGTGAAAGACTTGTCCCCAGCGATCATCGACCTGGAGCGACCAATAGCCCGAATGAACGAGATCCACGAGGCCATTGGCCGGCGGGCTTACGAGCTCTTTGAAGCCCGCGGCCGAGAACATGGGCATGACCTGGAGGATTGGCTCGACGCCGAGCGGGAGTTGGTGCAGTTCTTTCCAGTGGTGTTGACAGACTCGAGAGAGTCTTTGATAGTGCGCAGCGAAGTTCCAGGGTTCACCGGAGACGAGATTGAGGTCGGGGTGGAACCGGAACGAGTCTTTATCGGTGGACGAAGGGAGACCCAAGCCCCATCCCGGGAAGGCGCCCTCAGCAAGGAGTCGGCTCAGGATTTCTGTATAGACCTGCCCGTTAGAGTGGAGCCCGAACGAGCGACAGCCGAAGACGGAGTCTGGAGATGACTCGCCGAGATGCCGCTAGTTCTGAAGATCACTCTGCCCGAAGATGCCGCCAGAGATGAAGGCGAGACGAAGACGGTTTGAGGCCGTTGTCATTTCAATGGCCTGACCGGTCCGAGCAAGGCAGGCAAGCTGCTTCATTCTTAACTTAGAGGTGTTCAAAAAGGTGTAGACCATTGAGACCGGCTTCTTTTGTGTTCACCTCAAAACGGGACTACGAACCAGAAGGTGCCTTTCATAAGACACTTCTTAGCTAAGGGGGTGGCATCTCATCACGTCGCTGGGTGAAGGGACGCACACTCCCGCGGAAGTTCACGCATACTCTCAGCGTTCGTCACGACACCTTGTTGTCCGGTGAAGCCGAAGACGCTCTCAAATACACCCTCGTCATCCAGCTTGTAACGACGATAACGGAGACGTACGCCGCTGGACCGCAAGCGACTTCATCCCCCGCAGCAAGATGTCCACTCCGCTGGGTGAGCACCAAGTGCGAATGGAGCTCGCCCACGAGCAGTCGTAGTTGCGGACCGGACTCTCTCGTCTGAGACCTCAGCCCAAGCCTGGCCTCGTTTTTCGCAGCAAATCGAGAAGAGCGAGGGCAGAACAATCAGCGTCAGAAGCGTCGAGGTGAGCAGCCCGCCAATCACGACCGTGGCCAGAGGGCGCTGGATTTCAGCTCCAGCCGACGTGGCCAACGCCATGGGTACAAAGCCGAGGCTGGCAACCAGACGCGGTCATCAGCACCGGTCTCAGCCGGGTCACAGCACCTTGTTTGACTGCCTCTTCCGTCGTCCAGCCCTCTCGCAGCAGCCGATTGATGGACGAGACCATGACAACTCCATTCAACACGGCCACTCCAAACAGGGCAATAAAACCCACCGCAGCGGACAAGATTGAGATTCATGTGCCGCAACCAGAGAGCCGCAATGCCGCCAACACTGGCAAAAGGAACGTTGAGTAAGATCAGCAATGCCTGCTTGACCGAATCGAAGCTGGCAAACAGCAGTCCAAAGATGATGACAATGACTGCGGGAACGACCACGGACAGCCGAGCCATGGCGCGCTGCTGGTTCTCAAACTGGCCGCCCCACCGGTAGTAGTACCCGGAAGGCAGCGCTACCTGTTTCTCGATCTCCCGTTTGGCGTCAGACACAAAGCTGCCGAGATCGCGGCCGCGGACGTTCGCCTGCACCACCATGCGACGCTGGCCATTTTCGCGGTTCACAATTTCCGGCGAGCGCAGTTGCTCGATGTCGGCAACCCGGCTGAGGGGGACCAGTTCGCCGTCCGGGGCTTTCAGCTGAAGATCGCCCAGAGCCTGCCGGTCATGATGCAAGGCTTCAGGAAGGCGCATGACCACAGCAAACCGCTTCCGACCTTCGATGACTTCCGTGGCCCAGCGCCCCCCCACAGCCGACTCCACCACATCGCGCACATCGGCGACGTTTAAGCCATAGCGAGCCAGCTCGGAACGGTCCAGCCGCACCTGCCACTCGGCGGCCCCAGCAAACACTTCCTTTTGAACATCCGCCGCCCCCGGTACGCGAGAAAGGAGGCGCATCACCTGATCCGCCTTCTCATTTAACACGTGTTCGTCGTCGCCAAAGATCTTGACGGCCAGGTCGGCCTTGACTCCCGAAATCACTTCGTCAAGCCGCATCGCCATGGGCTGGGTAAAGTTGTACGTCACTCCAGGAAATCTTCCGAGCTCCCGGGCCATCATGTCCACCAATTGTTCCTTCGTCCGCCCCTTCTGCCATTGAGAGCGCGGTCTCAACATCACATAGACATCGCCCTGGTAGATGCCCATCGCCTCGGTCGCGAGGTCAGGTCTTCCGATCTTGGTCACCACATCCTGAACCTCGGGAAAGCGCTTGATCATGCGCTCAATCTCGGAGCTGATGGCAACCGATTCGGACAACGAGACGCTGGGCAGCTTGCGTGTCTCAATCAGGAGCGAGCCCTCGTCGAGTCGAGGCATGAACTCTGTCCCGATAAAAAACAACGAGGTCAACGCTGTTACGACCACTACCGCCGCTGCCGTCGCGACCTTGCCGCGGTTGGGCAGGACCCAGTCCAGCAGCCGGGCATAACGCTCGCGAACTCGGGTGAACCATTTGTCCTGGTGAGCGGGCAGAGGCTTGCGAAAGACCAGCGAAGCCGCTGCCGGAACCACGGTTAGCGCCAGCACCAGAGAGCCCACCAGTGCGCAACAAACCGTGACCGCCATGGGGCGAAACATGCGGCCTTCCAAGCCTTCCAGGCTCAGAATGGGCAGGTACACGGCAATAATGATGGCAATTCCAAAGACAATCGGCTGTGCCACCTCATGGGCGGCGCTGCGAATCTGTTGGCGAGGGTTCAGGCCGTTGGAATCGTCCGTGTGGCGCAGTCGGCGCACAAAGTTTTCCATCATGACGACGGATCCATCCACGATCAGCCCAAAATCGATGGCGCCCAGGCTCATGAGGTTGGCGGAGATTCCAAACGCCTGCATTCCCATGAATCCCACCAACATCGAAAGCGGGATGACGGCTGCCACAATAAGGGCAGCGGGCACATTTCTGAGAAAAAGAAAAAGAACCAGGACGACCAGCCCGCCTCCCTCCAGCAGGTTGTTACGGACAGTGCGGATCGTGCCATTGATGACAGTCGACTGATCGTAGAACGGCAGGATCTTGATTCCGGCAGGGAGAGACCCGGCAATCTCGACCAGTCGAGCTTTGACGCGCTCGATCACCCGCATGCCGTTTTCTCCCTTGAGCATAATGATCATGCCCGAAACGGCTTCTCCTGTGCCGCCCCGGGTGACGGCTCCTTGCCGCGGCATCGGCCCGACCCGGGTGTCAGCCACGTCCCGCAGATAGACGGGCGTGCCGTTGTGGCTGGTGAGCACAATCTGCCTGAGTTCTTCCAAGGAGTTGGCCCTCCCAAGACCGCGCACCGTGTATTGTTCCGAGACGTGCTCAATAAAACCGCCGCCGAAATTCTCGTTGTTCTCCCGCAGGCGTTCGAACACATCCCGCAGTGAGAGCGAGTAACTGCGCAAACGGGCGGGATCGGCAATGACGTGGTATTGCTGTGTGAAGCCACCCCAGGTATTCACTTCGCTCACCCCTGGCACAGCCCGCAACTGGTACTTTAACTCCCAATCATGCAAGGTCTTGAGATCCATGGCGGAGTAGCCGTGCCCTTCCAGGGTATATTGGTAGAGCTCTCCAAAAGCCGTAGCCACCGGGCCTAAGGAGGGATCCAATCCCGGTGGAATGCGTCCTCGGGCCTCTTGCAGACGCTCGTTCACCAGTTGCCTGGCGAAATAGACATTCACCGAATCTTCGAAAACGACAGTCACCATGGAGAGACCCAGCTTGGAAATCGAGCGCACTTGCAGGGTGCGAGGCACGCCCATTAAGGCTGCCTCAATGGGGAAAGTGACCAGTTGCTCCACTTCGATGGGAGCCATGCCCCTGGCCTCGGTCACGACCACAACCTGGTTGTTGGTGAGGTCGGGAAAAGCGTCAATCGAAATCTGAGTCAACGACCAAAGGCCCAGCAAAAGCAAACCGCCCAAGCCCACCAGCACTAACCAGCGATGGTGCAGGTGGAGGTCAATGAGCTGGCTTAACATCGTTTACTCCTCCGCCATCTGACCCTTCAGCAGCTCGGACTTCAGCAGAAAACCGCCTTCCCGAACGATCTTTTCCCCCGGCCTGAGGCCGTCGAGGATCTCAGTAAGCGAACCGGTTTGGCGGCCCGGCTTAATGCGGCGGACCCGGAAGCGAGAATCCTTTTCATGGACGAAAACAATACTTTCGCCATCGACCTCACTGATGCCGGAACTGTGAATGAGGGGCGTTTCGGCTGTAGACCCCAGCCTGATCGTAATGGTGGCGTACATCTCAGGTTTCAGCTCTCGCCGGGCATTCTCAGTTTCGCAGCGAAGCTGAATGGTCCGGGTCGTGGCGTCCAGCGTCTCGCCGACATAGGTAATCCGGCCCTCAAAAGAGCTCTCCGGATAAGCCTGAACCGAGATTTGGACAGGAAGTCCTCTTCTCAGAGACCGCAAATACTTCTCATGGACTTCGGCGTTCACCCAGAGTGTTCGCAGGTCGCTGATTTCGAACAGATCGGATGAAGCCGTGACGACGGCACCTGGGGTCACCATGCGTTTGAGCACAATGCCGGCAAGCGGGGCGACTATAGGTACCCGTTCACTCGGCTCGTGGGTTCCCGGGGCTGCCGGGCGAGCCCGCTGGTCGGCTTCCAAGTGGTTCTCCGCAGCAATCCCGAGATAGCGCAAATGCTCGGCGACCCGTTCGATTTCAGCTTGGGCAGAGATGACCGCCTGTTCAGCAACAGTCAGGTCAGCTTCGGCGCGCTGCAATTGCTCCACCGAAGCGGCCTTCAAGTCATGCAATCGAGCAGTACGATCCCGCGCCTTGCGGGCAAACTGGAGCTCAGACCGCCGCCGGTCCAGCTCCGCCTGAGCCTTGGTCAATTCGGCACGGACATCGTGAACCTCATGACTGTGCATTTCTGCCAGGACCTGTCCCCGTTGCACGGGATCGCCGACGTTGGCCAAAACCCGGACCACTCGCCCACCGGTGATGGCACCCACTCGAGCCGTCCGATTCTCGTTCACTCCAATGCGTCCGGTCACACGCAGCACTTCGGGCAGGCGTTCCTGCTTGACTTCTTCCAACACGATGCGACCCTCTTGAAGCACCATGGGATCGAGAACGACCAGCCCGGGCTCGGTCTTTTCCGCGGACGAGGGCACGTTCGCGTTCGTCTCTGGATGGCGGGAACAACCACCTCCTAACAGGACCAGCGACAAGCTCAGAGTCCACAAGCCTGCAGAACGCTTACGGGGTATCACGCAACAACTCCTCGGTGACAGAGAGGTTTTCTTCCCCCACGGCCGCTTCCAACTCCACCAAACCGATTCGGTAGGCCATCTCCGCCTGAGTCTGCAGGAGACGAGTCTCATTGCGGGAACGCTGGGCATCCAGCAGGCGCAACAGGTCGGTGCCACCTTCCTGGTAAGCAGCCAGCGAGATGCGCAAGGACTCCTCAGCCTGATCCAGGACACGATCTCGCACCTGCCGCAGCATGAGATAGCGACGGCGCAGCCGGCCCACAGCGGCTGCCGCTTCAGTCTCCACTTCCGCCAGAGTGGCCCGCAACAAGGCTTGAGCCCTTTCCAGCTCCGAGGAGCTGCTGGCAATGCTGCCCTGGTTGCGGTCAAAGAAGGGCAGAGGTACGGAAACTCCGGCCAACATGGTATTGAACCCGGCGGTGCGCTTGTAGCCCCAGATAACCGACCAGTCGGGATGCGACGTGTGCTTGTTCGAGCGTCAGCTTCGCCCGAGCCTGCTCCACCATGGCCTGGCTCAGCAGGACTTCAAACCGGCTCTGGCGGGCCAATCGAAGAAGGAGCTCCAGAGAAGTCGCAATCGTTGGGGTGGCACCTGGATCACGGCGATCGGCTGCCAGGCTGAAATTGCCGTGCTGCTCTCTCGAAGAAGAACCGCCGCGATCCAACGTGTTCTCCCGAGCGGAAGCGAGCTGGGACTTGTGGTCTGGAGAACCCGCAGACGCAAGCGTCGCAGGCATCGGAATTGGGCCAGGATCGGTCAGGCGGAAGTGTGCTGCTGTGGCCGATTCTCCCATGGCCTTCAACAGCTCGAAACGCGAGCGCTCGCCTTCCAGCGCCGCCGTTTCACGGTCCAGACTCAAGCGTTCCGCCTCCAGCTCTACCTTGATCAGGTCAGCTTCAGCCATAGCTCCTTCCCGC
This sequence comes from uncultured Acidimicrobiia bacterium, assembly GCA_963752385.1. Lineage (GTDB taxonomy): Bacteria > Acidobacteriota > Terriglobia > Versatilivoradales > Versatilivoraceae > CAVVYL01. Next base: position 121,052 of record CAVVYL010000060.1, read on the forward strand.
ACTCGAAAGCGGTGATACTCCACGATCTGTTGAAAGCTCTGGTTGTTCTCTACCATCATCTGGAGCCGCTTTTGCGCCAGTAGCGCCCCATAATAGGCGCGGCGCACCTCCTGGCGGATATTCCACCTCCGCCACTGCAGCTCCAGTGCCGCCAGCTCAGTATTCTGCTGCCCCACCCCTGTCCGTCGATCCCGCTTGCCGGCGGTTTCGATTCGTTGGGAAACATAAGCGAACACGTCCAGATCTTGCGACGGCTGGAATGCCGGTACCCCTCCAAAGCGCCAGTTTTCCAACTGGAAAATGAAACTGGGATTTGGATGAACGCGGGCCTGCTGCAGCAGGCCATGGGTGCTTTCCAGCCTGGCCTCAGCCGCACCGATCGCGGCATGTCGATTTAGCGCTCGCTCGATAGCTTCCCTCAAGCTCAAGACCGGCCAGTCGGCTCCCAAGGCGCCTCTACTTGAGAAGCCGCAAAGCGCCAGAATCCCCAAGAGTCTGAGAAAGCGCAAGGGTTTCCTACGTGAACGAGACGCCGTCGCGGAGGCGCTGCCACTTGAAGCAGCCAGCCTCGGGGATCGATAAGCCACGGTTCCCCTTTCTTGGTTGTTCATTTGACCTTCCGTCTAACCTACAGCAGCCCGGTCGTCGCACTCCGTGCTGCGCTCATGTAATAGAGGATCGGCACCGTCATGCGTGATAGCAGCAAGGATGCCACTTCTCCCGCCATCAGGGAGATAGCCAGACCTTGAAAGATAGGATCGAACAGGATAACGCCGGCTCCGACAATAACGGCCGCTGCGGTCAACATCATTGGCCGAAATCGCACCGCGCCAGCATCGACGACAGCATCGGCGAGAGGCATGCCCTGCTTGAGGCGCAGCTCAACAAAGTCTACCAGGATAATCGAGTTGCGCACCACAATGCCGGCGCCAGCGATGAAACCAATCATCGAGGTGGCGGTAAAGAACGCGCCTAACAGCCCGTGAGCAGGCAAGATACCGACCAGCGAGAATGGAATTGCGGCCATGATGATGATGGGCGTCCTGAAGGATTGAAACCAGGCAACCACCAGGACGTAGATCAGCAACAGCACCGCAGCAAAAGCCAGTCCCAAATCGCGGAACACCTCGTAGGTGATATGCCACTCCCCATCCCATTTTACCGCCAGCTGCTTGTCCGTCTCCGGCTGGCGCGCAGTGTACTGTTGCAGGGAGTATCCCTCCCGCAACTGGACGTTCTGAATCTGGGAATCCATTTTGAGAATGGCATAAACAGGGCTCTCTTCCTGCCCGGCAACATCCCCGGTGACGTAGACCACGGGCATGAGGTTCTTGTGATAGATGCTCTTGTCAGCGACCGTATGCGAGATCTTCACCAGTTCCCCCAAGGCAACGAGATTTCCCTCTTTTCCGGAGACGCGAACTGCCAGCAGATCATCGATACTTGACCTCTCCGTCCTGGGGAGGCGCAGAAGAATATTGAGATCCTCCTTCTCGCGAGGCTCATGAATGAGGCCGGCCACAATTCCTTCGACACTTAATTGGAGAGTCTGCGCCACCTGCTCTGTGGCCACTCCGTGAAGAGCTGCCTTTTCTTTGTTCACCACCAAGCGTGTCTTGGCTTGATCCTCTTCGGTGTACCAATCCACATCGACAACCCCAGGTGTCTGCTCGAAGAGGTCGCGTACCTGGCGCCCAACTTCGATCTGACGGGTGTAGTCGGGACCGTAAATCTCGGCTACCAACGTTTGGAGTACAGGCGGACCCGGAGGAACCTCAGCCACCTTGACGCGGGCTCCAAACTTCTCGGCGATAGTTTGCAGCAGTGGCCGCACTCTTTTGCTGACGTCGTGACTCTGGGCCGCTCGATCATGCTTGGGCAGGAGGTTCACCTGAAGATCAGCTACATTGGGACCACGCCGGAGGTAGTAGTGACGCACCAGACCATTGAAGTTATAGGGAGAGGCTGTCCCGACGTAGACCTGGTAGTCCGTGACTTCCGGAACCGTCCTCAACACGCTGCCCATTTCTCGTGCCACGCGCGCCGTCTGCTCCAGCGTCGTCCCTTCAGGAAGATCTAGAATGACTTGAAACTCGCTCTTGTTGTCGAACGGAAGCATCTTGACCGTAACGAACTTGAAATAGACCAGAGACATTGCTCCCAAGAGCAAGCAGCTCACGCCCGCAAGAAATGCCCAACTCAAAGGAGGTTTGTGAATCAGCGGGTTCATGACGCTGCGGTAGAGTCGAGTCGTCCAGTCCTCCTTAGCGTGGCCGGCTGTGGGGTGTGGCAGCTCCTGCGGGCGGACCGAACTCGAGAGCTGGTCGTTTGAAGCACTTGCCGATGTCGGCGGCGCATCTGACGTTCACCCCGGGTCCGTCTGCGGACGATGCGTCCCCGTGCCGGCTCGCGCCATGGCGGCGGAGTAGCCGGAAGGAAGCCCACGGTGTCACCACAAAGGCGACTAGGAGAGAGAAAATCATTGCCGCCGAAGCACCAATCGGGATCGGCCGCATGTAAGGCCCCATCAAGCCTCGTACAAAGGCCATGGGCAGGATGGCTGCAATCACCGTCAACGTCGCCAGGATGGTAGGGTTGCCCACTTCATCAACTGCTTCCAGCGCCACTGGGATGAAAGCTCTGGCTTGATTCTCCGGCAACCGATAATGGCGCACGATGTTTTCGACTACAACAATGGCGTCGTCGACCAGAATACCAATGGAAAAGATCAGGGCAAACAGCGTGATGCGGTTGAGGGTATAGCCGTAGAGGTAGAAGACAGTGAGAGTAAGGGCGAGCGTCACGGGAATTGCTATGGCCACAATGCCCGATTCCCGCAGCCCAAGCGTCAGCCAGATCAAGAGTGTCACCGAGAAGACCGCGATTCCCATGTGGACGAGCAACTCGTTCGACTTTTCTGAGGCGGTTTCTCCATAGTGCCGGGTGATCGTAAGTTCCACACCTTCGGGCAGCAGGCTGCCCCGATAGGCGTGCACCTTCGTCAAAACACCTTCCGCAACCGTGATTGCGTTGGTACCCTTGCGCTTGGCCACAGCGAGGGTAACAGCGGGCGAGTTGGCAGCTACCTCGGAAATCCTGGGAATCTGCTTGCCTTGAGCCGCTGGGCCAGCTCCAAAAAAAACGTACTGGCTCGGTTCTTCGGTTCCATCGATAACTTGAGCCACGTCGCGCACGTAAACCGGTTTCTGCTTGAAAGCAGAAACCACAAGCTGTTCCACGTCGCGAGCGCTCTCCAGGAAGCTCCCAGTCTCAAGCAGGATTTCCTGATTGGATTGCGTGTAGCTGCCAGCAGAAAGGGCCTGGTTCTCCTGGCGAAACCGCTGCAGCACGGTCAGGGGAGATAGCTGGTAGGCGGCTAGTCGCGCTGGATCGAGAACGACACGCAGCTGCCGTCGTTGTCCTCCAATGATCGTCGTGCCGGAGACGTTCTCCACCTGCTTGATGACGTCATCCAGTTGAGTGGCAATCCGGCGCAGCATGTAATGATCATAACGATTGCTCCAGAGCGTGAGGGCCAGGATGGGAACGTCGTCAATATAGCGAGGCTTGATGAGGGGCGGGGAAGCGCCGGGCGGGATGAGATCGAAGTTGGCAAACATCTTTTGATTCAGGCGCACGATACTTCTTTCTTCGTCTTCACCCACCCGAAAACGGACAACCGCCATGGCAAAACTCGGACTGGAAGTTGAGTAGATGTACTCAACGCCCGGGATTTCCCAGATGAGCTTCTCCATGGGTTTCGTGACGCGTTCCTCCACCTCCTTGGCACTTGCACCCGGCATCTGCACGAAGACATCGATCATCGGCACGATGATCTGAGGCTCTTCCTCGCGCGGTAACACCAGCACGGCGCCAAGCCCGAGCAGGATCGCACTGCCAATAATCAGAGGAGTGAGTTTGGAATCGATAAAGGCGTTGGCCAGCTTGCCGGCCATTCCGAGCGGGTTCATCGAGAGACCTCCCGCGGTACCGCCTGTTCGGCATCATTGGCATGTTCAGCGCCTGACACGGCGCTCGACACCTCGACGCGGCTGCCATCCTGCAAACGCTCGATGCCCTGGACTACGTACACTTCGCCACCGCTGAGTCCGGACAACACCTCAATTCCAGAGGACGTGGTCTCTCCCAATTTCAAAAGACGCAGCCGCGCCATGGAGTCGGCTTCAATGACATAGACGCCTTCCAATTGTCCATTCCGGACAATGCTGCCCGGACGAATGCAGAGTGCTTGGCGCGGTTGGCCCTCCAGGAGCGCCTCGCCGTACATTCCCGAGCGCAGTTGTCGGTTGGCCGGCAGGTTGATCTTCACGAGATAGGTACGGCTGGCAGAATCGGTGGATGGCTCGACTTCAGATACGATTCCTTTCAGGTTTGCCAAGCCTGTTGCCTCGATATGGACGGCAATCGCTTGACCGCCTTTGACTGAGGTTAGTCGGCGCTCTTCAAACGGTACCTCGAGGCGATAACGGCTTGTGTCTTCTACGATCAGCAGAGGCATGCCCGGAACGGCGAGAGCTCCTGGCTCAGCCTGTCGTTGAGTGATGACGCCATGAAATGGCGATCGAATTTCAGTGTAGCTGCGCAAGGCCTGCGATGAGTTCAGATCAGACTGAACCTGCTCGATTCTGCTGAGCGCCTGCTGCTTGCGGGCCTGCAAGCCTTCCAGAGAAGCCGATGCAGATCGCTGGCGCACTTGTACTTCCTCTAGTTCCTGCGGGCTGACCGATTTCCCGGCCGCGAGTTGTTCGTACCGCTTGAGCGTGGATGACGCTAGCTGCACATTAGCCTCCGCCGCCTCAATGCTTTTCTTGATCTCCTGAAGCGCCATTTGGGCCTCTTGCAAGCCCGCCTCTGACTTACGGACCATCGCCTCCGTCTCCCGACTGTCGATTACGACCAGCAGCTGTCCGGCTTTTACCCGGTCTCCAGCGCGCACCCGGACTTCCAGCACACTCCCCATCACCTTGCTGGCGAAGGTGGCGGTGAGCACAGAACGCACGGTTCCAGGCATCCGGGCAATGCTTCGCACCTCTTGCGGCCGGATAGTCTCGACTTGGACCTTGATTGGTTTTGACTCTCCAGCAGGCTGTGTGTCGGGGGAAGGGCTGCTGCATCCTGCCACCAGATTCAGAAGGCTAAGGGTAAGGGCCAGAATCCAAACGTTAGGGAGTTTCATTGCGAGTCCTTTCTCGTTGCCAAAGACAGGTCCTTGCCACCTAGTCTTTAGTCTAGGGGTCCGATGATCCACTGCAGCCCAACAGCTCCAACATGACACTCACTCCCGAAGAATCACGGACTCTGGCGACAGCCGCCCGACGTGCAGCTCCAGATTGGCAGCACTAATGTGCTGATCGAAGAGCGCCCTCAGAAAGCTCGTCTTGGTGCTTGTCACGGCGACTTCGGCACGAAGCAGATCGGTCACCGTCGTCAGCCCTGCCTCGTAGCGGTTACGGATAATGCGCAGACTCTCTTCGGCGTGGCGCGTAGAATGCTGGCTCACCTCGACTCGCTGGCGCGCAGTTTCCAGTTCCAGAAAGGCCTTCTGGACCTGCAACCGGACCGCCTGTGTCATTTGCTCCCGCAGCGCATCTTCGCGTCGCTGTTGAAACCGGCTTTCGGCAAGACGCGCCTGATTGGCTCTGCCATTGAAAATGTTGAAGTGAACGTTGACTCCCAGAGTCCAGTTACTACCGCCGTTCGAGGCGAAGTTGTGCGAGTCGGTCTCGAACGCTCCGAAAGCGCTGATGCTTGGCAGAAACTCAGCCCGAGCGGCTTCGGCAGCTAACTGCAGGGATTGGGCAGCGAGTGCAGCTTGTCTCAGCTCCGGTCGATTCTGCAACGCCACGGCCTGAAGTGAGGCCAAGTCAAGCCCTTCTAAGGCCCGGGGCCGTTCTGGTTTCACGAGTTCAAAAGACTCGCTGAGGGGAACGCCCATTTCAAAGTTGAGGCTTGAGAAAGCCAGGCTCGATTGGTTGCGCGCCTTGAGCAATTCTTCCTCTTGAGCCGCGCGGTGCACCTGTACGCTGAGGAGGTCCGATTCCACAGCCAAACCAGTCTTGAAGAGCGCCTCGGCCTTCTCCTGGTCAGCCACTGCGCTCTTCAAGCCGTCTTCGGCGAGCCGTACCATCTCTCTAGCCATCAACGCCTCGTAGTAGGACTTGACGACTCGAAACGCCAGCTCCTGGCGGGCTTTTTCTAGCTCTGCTTGCGAGAGATCCCGGCCCGCGCGTGATTGCGCTATAGCTTTGCGGGTACGACCGAAGTCGAGGACAGTTTGCGTCAGTGAAAACCGGTTCTGAAAATTCGTGAGAGAAGGCGGAAAATTGAGATTGGTGAGGTCAAAGTTGGCTTGCGTGAAGCGCTGCTGGGTGAGAAGCGTTCCGAAGACGTAAACCGGATTGTTGCCGTGCGTTAGGTTGTGGTCAAACGCGACCTTGGGAAGATAACCTGACCAGGCCAGTTGGATTCGAGCCGCGGCAGCGCCCACACCGAAATCGGCTGCCTTAATCAGCTGGCTGGATTCCAGGGCCAGCGCCACAGCCCGCTCCAGCGTCAGCTGCTCGCTCGTCACTTGTCCATACGCGGGTCTGACACCTACCCAGACGAAAAGAAAAAACAGGAGTCGAAGGGACCAACTACGTGAGCCGGTGCTCTGTTTCATAGCTTTCTTCCTTTTGAGTCTGAATCTGTTTACATCTCATCTCGGGAAGTATACCGCTGGGCGGAAGCCGTCGATTTCCTACCACATGGACCCTAGCATGCAAGGTACCGGAACGGCTCTTGCCTGTGGAGCTAAGGAGGAAACTTGGAAGAGGGCGGTCTGAAGAAAGGAGCTAGCAGCTATGCAGAGCAGCATGACGATAGAACGATACATTCGCTTGATCGCAGGAAGCTTTGTCCTCACTAGTCTCGCGCTGGGCCATTGGGTGAGCCCCTACTGGTATCTCTTCACTGCTTTTGTCGGAGCCAATCTGTTCCAGTCCGCGCTCACCCGCTGGTGTCTGATGGAGGATATCCTGCGCAAGCTGGGTGTCAAGTAGATCAGACCTTTGCCGAGTCTAGCACCGCCTAGCGGGACCTGTCGGTTTGGATTGCGCAGGGCTTGGGGTTCGCGGTTCCCAGCGATGGGTCAGGGACCGAGCGTCTTGATTCTGTGTGCCACGGGGTTGCACAACCCCGGGAACACCTTTCCGAGACGAATGAGAACGACCCTAGCCGTCGTAGATTTCAGAGAGGAGAAGAGGATGCAAAGCGTACTGTGGTTTGTTGCTTTGGCTGCGGCATGGCTGGCACTTCAACTATGGCTGCTGCCCAAGCTGGGTATCCCAACCTGACTCAGGAAAGGTGCTCAGTTGAGCGCAAGCCGCCGCCGGGAAGTTCGGGTCTCGAACAAACCCGAATAATTCCTGATGAGCAGGCAACGTTCGGGTTTGGTTGGAAGCACCCTGTGGGTGAAATGAACCAGTCTCGCGAGCATTCACCCAGGGAGGTAGGGTTAGCCAGTCAAGGTCTTTGCTTTTGATGTTACGGTGTGCGCAGAGTTTGTCCCACTCGCCCACCGGCCCCGGTTGAGCGAGCCGGATCGGCGCTCACATGGAGGGAATGAAGGCTTGCCTCCGCCGTTTCACTCACCAGAACGCCTCGGTGGAAGTTCGAGAGCAACTTTCGATTCCCAACAAGGCGAAGAAGACTGTCGCCCGCAAGGGTGAAGCTCAGTCTGGGGCGCTTGAAGTTCGGAGCCACAACTCAGAGATGGGCGACTTGTTCGGATCTGGCGAAATAGACCAATCACCACGAAGAATCGCTCTGAAAACTTTGATGTGACGCAATGCTGGAAAGATAACTCCTTGAAAAACGTTGCCAACCTGCTTGGCAGGGAGCGTGCTCTTCTCGGGTGACGCGTAGGGAAGGAAGGGAGAGAGCGTGCCAATAACGCAACACACCATTGATTTTCAAACGAGCGGTTTCACTCGAATCGCATACTGAAGGCCATCCCATTCTCAGGCACAGCGACATCTGGGTGTGTCTGATTCACGAAAGGGGTCGCCTTCATCAGTCTGCCGCATTCCAGGAGCGAGCTGGCTCCGTGAACTCCTCGACTGTCGGGGTTGGATGCTTACACAACGCTGATTCGGTCACCTGGAGCTGATTCTGGGCACGTTGATTTTTCTCCAGAGAAAATCGTAGATCTCAGGATCGAGGCGGCGCTTCAGGTCAAAGATGAAGTTCTTCTCCGCTCCATATTCGCCACTGGTTCTTTCCATGCTGCTCAGCCTTAGCTGGAAGGGTCCGGTGCTGCCAACCGATGAGAGGTCTTCGTAACGCCAGATCCGTGAGTCCGACTTGTGCGGTGTCTCATATACGACATACTGCTCCCCGAACTGCAGCGTGCCCTGGCAGCCGCCCAGAGCGTGCTGGTGCTTGACAGGAAGCTGATATTTGGCTTGAGGCAGCTCTGGGATTACGGCCGAGACGAGCGGCTTCGTCAAGCGAGCCTGCAAAGAGTTCCATAGTGACGGTGCAATGGTTCCTTCCGTCAACTCAAAATTGAAGACCTTGTCTTTGCCGAACTGTAGTTTCCGGTCTTCGTAGGTCACGACTGAAATCTTGTCGTCACCGACTAGCCCGACTTGTTGAACGTCCTGATAGTTCCAGGTCCGTGCGTCTTTCTTGTGTGACGTCACGTACTCCATCCCATCTTCCCGGAACACCAACTCGCCACGGCAGCTCCTAATGCCGTGGTCGTGCTTCACCTGAAACCGGGTATCCTCAGCAAAAGCCAGCGACAGAGAGCAACTCAAAACGAAAAATGAAAACAGTATTTGTCTTCGCATAAAAGCCTCCAAAGTCCTTTGCTACCGACCCATCTGTTGAGCGACGCTGGCTTTGGCTTCAGCCAGGTTGACCAGTCGTCCGCCGTGCTTCTGCTGGTAAGTGCGTGCGTTCTGGAGATTGGCAAACGCTACCAGACTGGGCATGCAACGATCGTAATGCATGTCGCAGATCATTCCGCTATCCGTACGCATCGTCGTGCTCGTGCAGCATTGCATCAAATCGGATCCTTCCAGGTAGAACGCAGACTCTGCAGTGATGAGCTTTCCGCTGCTGAAGTCGGTGGCCTCGGATGGCTTTGCCCGCGATTCGATGGCGAAACGCAGTCCACAACGGGGGCAGCAGGCCCGGCGTTCGCGACCTTTTTGTGAGAGCACGATGAACCTTTGGGCCGGGTGCAGGGGTCGGTTACATATAGAGCAGACTGATTCGCCCCCGGCGATACGGCCACTGCTAACCAAGTAGAATGCCAGTAGCCCAAGACCAAGTACACCCAGTGCAACGAATATAGACAAAGCCCTTTTCTGAGCAGGCCACACCCATTTGTTTCTCATAAGCTTCGCGACCACCTTGCGATTTCGATACTATTCGAGCTGGACAGCCCTCCAGAGCGGGCAAAGGATGAAGACAATCAGAGCTCTCTTCCATCGCGAGAGAAAGAATTCTGTCCCTTATTTGCTCTCTTGCCACACGTCGCGTTGAGCTCCAATGTTTTTCAGCTTGTCCTGCATCTCATTGAGGCAGTCAACTTCGCAGGCGTCAACCGGTTGATCATAGCCTCGTCGATGCAGTATTTTCAGTGACAGCATGACCTCCGGACGCAGGTTTCGTTTTACTGCGCGGTGGATGGAGCTATCATAAGGTTCAATCTCGTACATCGACTGGCGTTCCTCGTCGGGTAGAAGCCAACCGGCGATTACCTTCAGGTGTTGGAAAAGGTCGAGGCACTTGGGACATCCAGGTGTCGGGTGGGTTTCTTCCTCATGAGTTCCTACCAGAACTAATTCAAAACCTACCTGTCGCTTATTCCCGGCGACCATGAGATACTCAGGCCAAACCTCCCAGCAAATCCTGTACTTTCTTACGAGTAATTTGAATTCTTCCAGCTGGACTTGCCGGCGCGTTCGTTTCCCTTGACATTGCTTTTTCTCACCCATGCACTTAGAGATTGATGCAGAGACTCTAGTGCGCTTTGATTTCCACTGGTTGTCCAAAAGTCTGATTCTTCACCTCAACATGCCACTTCCAAAGGAAGTAAATGCTGGGATAGACCAGCAGCTCCAGAACAAACGAAGTGGCAAGTCCGCCGACCATGGGAGCGACGACGCGCTTCATCATGTCCGACCCGATTCCGATGGACCACATGATGGGCATCAGTCCCATGAAAGCCGCGCTGACAGTCATCATCTTGGGTCGAACGCCTTTCCACTGCGCCGTGAATGATTGCTTCGATCAGCTCCAGTTTGTTTTGTAACAGCCCTTTGCGTTTGGCCTCCTCGTAAGACAGATCCAAGAACAATAGCATGAAGACACCGGTTTCCGCGTCCAGGCCCATCAGGGCGATCATTCCTACCCAGGCGGCTATTGAGATGTTGTAATTCAGCAGGTACATCAGCCATACGGCTCCAATCAGCGAGAACGGAACCGCCAGCATCACGATGGACGCCTTGGTTACTGACTTGGTGTTCATGTAGAGCAGTGCGAAAATCAGCACCAGCGTCACGGGAATAACAATCTTAAGGCGTTCGCGCACGCGCAGCATGTTTTCATACTGCCCGCTCCAAACCAGCGAGTATCCGGGAGGCAGCTTCAACTGGTCCTGCACCAGTCTCTTGGCCCGCTCCACAAACCCTCCAATGTCACTGGAAGCCAGGTCCACGAAGACATATCCAGCCAGCATCCCGTTTTCATCTCGAATCATGGAAGGTCCATTGACCCGTTTGATGTTCGCAATCTGGATGATGGGGATCTGCGCACCGCTGGGTGTCGGCACCAACACCTGGCTGAGGCGTTCCAGGTTGTCTCTGAGCTCGCGCGCATAGCGAACGTTGACAGGATAACGCGCGCGGCCTTCGATGGTGGTGGTGACATTCTCGCCACCGATGGCCGACATGACCACGTTTTGCGCATCAGCCACCGAGAGACCATAACGGGCCAGTTGGTCCCGCTTCAGATCGAAGTCGACAAAGTAGCCGCCCGCGACTCGCTCGGCGAATACAGAGCGAGTCTCGGGAAGCTGTTTCAATAATGCTTCCAGGTGACCGCCTACCTTCTGAATCTCCGTCAGGTCGGCACCAAAGATCTTGATCCCAATCGGCGTGCGCACTCCGGTCGTCAGCATGTCAATGCGGGCTTTGATGGGCATAGTCCAGGCGTTGGTGACTCCAGGAATCCTCACCTTTTGATCCATCTCCGCGATCAAGTCTTCCCAAGAAATCCGGTCCGGCCAGATGCGGCGGAACAGGAGGTTCTGCAGCCATTCTGGTGTCCAGCTCGAGTACCACTGTTCCTTGTGACGCCATTCAGATTGAGGCTTCAGGACCACAGTAGTCTCCATCATGGAAAAAGGCGCTGGATCGGTGGAGGTCTCGGCGCGACCGGCCTTGCCAAACACACGCTCTACTTCGGGAAAGGCTTTAAGCATTTCATCCTGGTGCTGCAAGATGACCTGAGCCTGGGCCACAGAGATTCCTGGCAGGGTCGTCGGCATATACAGGATCGTACCTTCGTTCAACGGCGGCATGAACTCGCTGCCCAGGCGCAGATAGACTGGAACCGTTGTCGCCACCAGAAGTAGGGCGAGTGCAATCGTAGTCTTGGGATGCTTCAAAACAAGTCGCGCCGGCGGCTCATAGATCTTGAACAGCAGCCGGCTGATCGGATGCCGCTCCTCCTTGTAATACTTGCCCACCAGCACCTGATTAGTGATCCAGGCTAACCAGCGTGGCCGGAAAGTAAAGAAATCCATACGGGCGAAAAGCATCCGCATGGCCGGGTCCAGCGTCACTGCCAGAATCGCGGCAATCGCCATGGCAAAGTTCTTGGTGAACGCCAGAGGCTTGAAGAGCCGACCTTCCTGATCGACAAGTGTAAACACGGGCAGGAAGGCAACGGCGATCACCAGAAGCGAGAAGAAAACTGAGGGTCCCACTTCCTTCAGCGCCTGTAGGCGCACCTCGTGGAAGTCGCCTACCCGGCCTCCTTCAATCCAGAGCTCCAACTTCTTGTAAGCATTCTCGACTTCAACAATCGCGCCATCCACCAACACGCCGATGGATATGGCAATTCCAGCTAAAGACATAATGTTTGAGTTCAGGCCCATCCAATACATGGGGATGAAGGCCAGCAGCACCGAGACAGGAATCGTCACAATGGGGATGATGGCTGAAGGGATGTGCCACAGAAACAGCAAGACGACGAAGCTGACAATGATTATCTCGACTATGAGCTCATGCTTCAGGGTATCAATTGAGCGCTCGATCAGTTCGGAGCGATCGTAGGTTGTGACGACCTTCACGCCCGCTGGAAGCGAAGGCTCAAGTTCTTGCAGTTTGTCTTTGACCCGGCGGATGACCTTGTCGGCGTTCTCATTGTGGCGCATCACCACGATCCCACCGACCACATCGCCCCGGCCGTCCAGGTCAGCAATCCCACGGCGGAGCTCCGGTCCTCTATCAACCCGCGCCACGTCCCGCAGTAGAACAGGCGTCCCACGTTCATCGGTTTTAAGCACCACCTGCTCGAGGTCTTGCACCTTCTTCACATAGCCGTGGCCGCGCACCATGTATTCCTTGCCGGAAAACTCGATAAGCCTGCCACCCACCTCGACGTTCGAATTGCGCACAGCCTCCGCAACCAACATGATCGGGATGTTGTAGGAAGCCAGCCGGTTGCGGTCGACTGTAACCTGATACTGATTCTGAAATCCGCCCAGGGTGGCAATCTCGGCCACACCCGGAACCGCCTGCAGCGCGAAGCGCAGGTTCCAATCCTGGAAGGAACGGAGATCGGCCAGCGAGTGCTTGCCACTCTCGTCGACCAAAGCGTACTGAAAGATCCAGCCCACGCCGGTCGCGTCTGGGCCAATCTCCGTCTTCACACCAGGCGGGAAGCGATGGAGTCACCTTGCTCAAGTATTCGAGCACGCGGCTGCGTGCCCAATAAATGTCTGTGCCGTCTTCAAAGATGACGTAGACGTAGGAAAACCCAAAATCGGAGAAGCCACGAATGGCCTTGACCTTCGGGGCACCCAGCAAGGCAGAGGTAATCGGATAGGTGACCTGGTCTTCAATGACGTCAGGGGAGCGGTCCCACTTGGAATAAATAATGACCTGTGTGTCTGATAGGTCAGGGATGGCGTCGATAGGCTGGTTATACAGGGTCCAAATTCCCAGGACGACCACGGCCGCGGTAAGCATCAGCACGATGTATTTATCTCGAGCACAGATTTCGATGAGTTTCTCGACCATAAGGATTGGTTCTCCGCCCTGGAATTGTCTACACTTTCGCTTTCCGTTAAGGCGGCCTTCAGCCGTTACTTTACTGCCTGTGCTGGTGGCCGCCACCAACTCCTGAAATCGCGGCTTTCAACTTCGACTCCGAGTCGAGCAGGAAATTGGCGCCAGTGGCCACTTTCTCACCAGCTGACAGGCCGGCCTTGATCTCGTAATAATTCCGGATCTTCGCGCCCGTGGTGACCTCACGCGGTTCAAAGACCCCATCGCCCTTCGCCACGAAAACCAGCATCCGCTCACCCGTGGAGAGCACAGCGCTTTCTGGAACCGCCAGAGCGTTGCCCAAGCTGCCCTTGAAGTCCACGTCGGCATACATCTCCGGCTTAAGCGTGCCGCCGGAGTTAGTAAATTCGAGACGCACTTTGACGGTGCGGGTCTTCTCCTCCAAAGTCGGGTAGATGTAAGCGACACGCCCTTTCCAGACCTTGCCCGGCTGATAGGCCAGCGTCATTTCAGCCGCCTGGCCCAATCTCACGAAGGGGATATTGACTTCATAGACATCGGCCAACACCCAAACTGAGGAAAGGTCGATGATGTCGTACAAACTGTCCCCTGGCATCACACGCATCCCTTGCAAGGCAGTTTTGGCGGTCACGAACCCACTAACGGGCGAATAGATCGTGAGGGCCTTGATCGGCTGGCCGGTCTTTTCCAGTTGGGCGATTTGAGCTTCCGAAATGTCCCACAGGGAGAGCCGCTGCCTGGCGGATCCCAAAAGATCGACGCCAGCCAGTGCTTGGTTTGAACCGAGCGGTCCAAATTGGTCCTGGGCGCGCACGGCCAGCAGATATTCCTTCTGCGTGGCAAGCAGTTCCGGGGAATAGACCGAGAAGAGCGGCTGTCCTTTCTTGACGAATTTGCCAACGTAGTCCACGAAGAGTTCTTCAATGAATCCTTCGAACTTGGTGTGGATATGATGTAGGCGGGTTTCGTCGGCGACGACCCGGCCCACCGTCCGAATGCTATTCTCCAGGTTCATGACCTTCGCTTCTCCCACTGTCACACCCATCATCTGTTGCCGCTCTCGACTGATCTTGACGGGGGCATAGCCGGGCACTCCGCCCGTGTCCTCCGTCGCGGCATCATCACCATAGACAGGTAACAGGTCCATTCCGTCCGGGGCCTTTCCCGGTTTATCCGACCGGTGATTGGGATTCATGGGATCGACATAGTAGAGGACACGTTTTTGTGCCGGGGTCTCCGGCTGAGCTGGCCGGTGCTGCTCATGTGAATCCTTTGCATCCGCACTCTCCACGGGAACAAGACGCATGTCACAAATCGGACAGTCCCCAGGCTTGTCAGAAACGAAGCTGGGGTGCATTGGGCAGTAGTACTTCTGTGCCTGGATGGTCTCCGTGAGTGCAGGCTAGACGGCTTCCGCAAAAGGATCCAGGCTCCACCACCTGTCAGGAATGCCGCCACAAGAAATCCGAGACGAATTTCTTTATCGCTGTTTCTCCTTCTCGCTCAGTCCAGCTACCATGCCCGGCTTTTCCAACGACTGGGCTACTAGCTCCTCAAGACTCGACAGGGCCTTGAGATACTCCGCCCGCTGTTCGTAGTAACTCATCTCGTATTCCAGAATCGTGTTGAAGTTTGAAAGCACGGTCAGGAAGTCCACGGCGCCGGTTTCATAACTGGCCAGTGACGACTCAAGAGCGAACTGAGACTGTGGAACGATTCGCTCGGAGTATAAGTGCATGAGCCTCCGTGAGGCATTGGCAATTTGGAAGCGATCGCGAATCCGAAAGGCCAGCATTTGTTCGGTGGAGCGATAAGTGCGCTGGGCCTCGACGAGGCGAAGCGTCGACTCCTCCAGTCCGTACCGCTGTTTCCGCCAAAAATAGATAGGCACATTCACTTGAACCTTCATTTCCCACATGTCTTTCATCTGGCCCATGTTGTAATAGCCGGCCATCACGTCGAAGTCGGGGTAGTACTCTTTGCGGGCCATCTGCACGCCCAGCTGCTTGCCGTCGATGACGGCCTGCTGCGACCGAAGCATGGGCGACGCCTGACCAGCTCGCGCTTGCAGCACTTCCAGCGGTGGCAGATCGGGCACTGGCAAGGCGGCCTCGGGGCGTCCCAGGTCACTTCCGGGCTGCCGGTTCAAAAGCGCGACAATCTCCGCCGTTATGCTGGCCTTTCTTTGCTCCAGAGGAATGAGCCGATTATCCAGGATCGAAATCTCCACTTGAGACTTGATGAGATCCTGCTGCATGGCCCTTCCGACTGAATAGCGAGCCTCGGCCACCTTTGCCAGCCTTTGTAGAACCGACTGGTTGCGGCGAAGGATGTCGAGGGCTTCGTAAATGAAACGCAGTTCGTGGAAAGCGCCCTTCAACTGTGCCACCAGGCCAAGTTCGCGGGCACGTAACATCTGGCCTTCGCTGTCGGCTTCTTTGCGGGCCATGCCACCTCTCAAGGTGCGCTTGCCCGGGTAGGGCAATTCCTGCGCGATCTGCATACCAATGTTGCTGGTGAATTTAACTCCCAATCCGGCTCCGGGGACAGGGTTGCCGTTACTGCTCCAGCCGGCCGTGACGCGTGGATCAAGAAGCGCGCTGTCCTGGTAAGGTCGGGTCAGAGCCGCTTCATAGCGTTTTCGCACAGCCTGCAATTCCGGATTCGTGGCACGGAGCTCATCAACAAGCGAGTTCAGGGTCACAATGCCCTACCTTTTCCGAGTCGGCGCTGGTCTGCGCCTCAATGTTTCTGGAAGACAGGTTGAGCCAGCCAGAAGTAACCAGCAACCACACAATGAATCGGTTCATACCAATGATACGTCCGTTCAGTGAACGATTCGAATGTGAGTACGCCGGGGATACCAGTCATCCAGTCAGATTCCGCAGGGAGTATGATCCTTCGGGATCTCCGGGGTCAAAACAACTACTTGAGCCTTGGCTGCCATGGCTTGATGCTCTTGGGCTAGAGGCCGTCAGCTCGTCCGCGGTCGCCTTGTAGTTCTTCACCAATCGCTCGCAATGGTCGATAGTTCCGGCCGCGTAAGGAATTTTCTTTGTTCCGACCTCACCTGCCGTTCGATACCAACTCGCCATCTGGTCATGCTCCTCTGCTTTGGCACGAGCCTCAGCGGCTTCTGCGTAGTAGTAATCTGCAAGAGCCTTGTGATCAGCGGCTGTCTTGGCCCCGGCGATCATTTCCTTCAGGGCACGCTTGGAAGTTTTTTCCTTGGCCTCGACAGTGAATGGGCTGGCGAAGGCAACAGCCAGTCCGATCACGGCGACGATGGCAAGACGGACCAATGAGTTGTTCATTTTTTGGAAGGGGTACATTTGCTTTCTCCTTTCGGTTCAAGACTTGATTGAGCTAAAAACACTTCAGTCGTTTGGCCTCGTGTCACTCCCGAGGACACGAGAAAACTCGTGACTGGGGAATGCCCTCAGAGAGCCGCACTTCGAGCGGTCCTGGGTACTGCAAACACTTTTGGGCAGAGTTAGATACGGAAGGTCGACGCGAGGAGATAGATATCAGAACGATCCGGGCAGAAAGGCCATCATCGAAAACACCCAGCCAGGAAGCAAAGGCGCTAGAGCTGATGGGGAAATCGGTTCTGATGAATCGAACAACTGAGACTGAATTTGTAGCCTGAACTCTTCCCGAGAATTTCCAGGCAGAGCGGGGCGCGGCTGATCTGGCAGAGGTGCTGACATTTGGCAGCAACCCCGAGCTCCCATGCTGGTCTGTTCAGGATGGAGAACAGGCGTTTGCTGGCGGCAACTCATGGGGGTAGCCGTCGTTCGGGCGATTTTGCAATGATTCTGAGGCAAGTGGCCATCTTTCTGGTCTGAAGAACCAGCGCAAAGAGTCGCCGCAGGGGCGGCGTTGGTACCTGCCAGGACGACGAATAAGAAGATGAAATTAATGCGGCTTAGCATGGGAATCTTGTCCGAACCGCGTCGCACTCAAACTCGACATTCCGCAGTCACAGCGCTTAGAAGCAGCCTGACTTCCAAAGTCGTGAGCCAGTCAGGCCGCGGGTTTTCCATCGTTGATTTTCAGCGTGTTAACCTTGCTGAGCCCAAATCTTGATCTGTGTGATCTGGTTCAACGAATGGGTGCTTTTACCCAACGCGGTGGTTATGGAGCAGCGAAGGATCGATAGCAAGGCCGCCACGCCGCCTCGGTCTGTCCGGAAGACCCGGAGGATAGAGATGCCGGAAATGCTTCTTTCACCACTCAAACTCCGTTTTCGCCACGAGCAGTGCTCCACAGAGGGACGGCGTAAGGGGGGTCGCGACCAACACCATGAGAACGGAATTCTCGTTTCAGGCGGCACAACGGTCTAGAATAGACTCCGGAGTGTAATGATGACCAGCCAGCTCACCAGCGCACACAAGGGGTGCATTGACCGCCACATCCTACTTTGCACCGAACTAGCCACAACGCAAAGCGTGCTTGTCCGGCTTCTCTTGGCTCAATCGTGTGTGGCGGCTACCCCCTCGCTTTCACCGGCGTGCCATCCTTGATGGAGTTGTCTGGATGGGTAATGACCTTTTCTCCCACTGACAGTCCAGAAACAAGCTCTGCTGCCAAACCGTTACGATGGTCTGTCTCCACGGGACGAATTCGAGCCACTCCCTCCTGCATCGTAAAGACTGCCCAGCCGTGCCCGTGCCGGAACAGTGCGCTGCTTGGGACCTGTAGAACGTCCTGCCCTTCCCATAAGATGAAGCGAGCTTCAACCCGGTAGCCATCACCAAGACGCTCCCACAACTCGGGGGGTGAGGTCAGATCCACGATCACCAGTACGCGCTGCTCCTCGACACCTAGAGCGGAGATCTTGGTAAAGGCCACGGGTTCTCCCAGGCGCACTCGACCCTCGAGGGGAGCGTTGCCTCCCCATCTTTCTAGTAGTACCCGTGTCCCAGGCGCAATGCGGACTGCATCGGCCGAGAGGACCTCCACTTCGATTTCGAGAGAACGAGCGTTGGCGACCTCCAGCAGCGGATCACCCGGGTTCACCACTCCCTCGCTCTTGTGAACCACTTTCAGAACCCGTCCGCTGGACGGAGCCCGAATGGCGACCAGCTCACCTGTAATCCTGGGCATGGAGGCTGCCGAGTAACGCAACGCTGCTCGCGCCGCTTCCAGATTGGAACGTGCCTCCTCCACGGCATGCTCGGCCGAGCGCCGGGAGGCCTCCACTCGAGCTGTTTCTGACACCGCTCGATCGAACGCCTCCTTCGAGACGTCGCCAGACTGATAAAGCGTTTGGGTCCGGCCCAGCTGTCCCTCCCAGTAACCTGCGTCCGCCGTCGCCGCGCGTACTCTTTCTTCGGCGGCATTCAATACAGCTTCGGCCGCTGCGACCCGAGCTGCTGCTTCAGCACGGCTTCGTGGATCGAGCACGTTGGGGCGCAACGGCTCCAGGGAGAGCAGCAACTGTCCCTGCGTTACGCGGTCTCCGACCTCAAGCTCCACGCGGCGGGCAAATCCAGCAACAGCAGCCGAGACCACATAACGGTCTTTCACACGGGTCTTTCCCTCTTCCTCGACTGTCAGCTGAAGAGGGCCGCGCTTGACTTCTGTGATTTCCACCAGAACAGGCTCAGGACGAAAGCCATAGACGACAAATAACACAACAATAGACAACGCAGTTCCAATTCCCAGCCAGCGTTTCCATTGCACAGATCAATCACTCCTTAGTCTTCAATACTGCCACGAGATCCAGATGATCCAGCTTGTGTCGTACGATCAGCCCGGAAATCAGCGCGGAAATCAAAACCACCGTCGCCGCGAACGAGTAAGTGGCAGACTCAATCACCAGGGGAATGCGAAACAGCTCGGTTTGCAGGTTCGCGATCATGTAGCCAGACAGCGCCCGACCGATGACGAAACCCAGCGGGATAGCCGCGACCGTCAGCAGGGCTAGTTCACCCAACAGGATGTATGAAATCTCGCCGCGTGTGTACCCCAGGACCCGCAAGCTTGCCAGTTCCCGACTGCGTTCAGATAAGGCGATGCGCGCACCGTTGTAGACCACTCCAAAAGCAATGGTAGCTGCCAGCAGGGTATTGAAGAAAGCGAAGGTGAGCATCTGCTTGGCCATGGTTTCGTAGAAATTTTCGAGCACCTTCTCCTTTACAGAGGTACCGGCAACTCTCGGCATCTCCCGTAGTTGTTGGTAGACTCTTTGTTGATACTGGGCGTCGGTGGAAAGATAGGCGCCCGAAATCGCCTGCCCCTCCCGCATCAGACGATTCAGCGCCGACAGCTGCATATATGCAAACACGCCCACGTACTCATTGACAAGCCCGGCTACGGGCACCTGATAGATAGGGCGCTCTCCCTCGAGGACTTCTACCGTGAGCATTTCTCCCGGACGGATGTTGAGCATCCACGCCAGATAGTCAGTGAGGATGACGCCGTCGGGCGGCAGTGGCACCAATTCGAGTTGCTTGTTTAGAAGCCGATACAGGGTGCCATCCGGCTCCACACTCTGGATGGAAGTCCGGTAGTGGCGGTGTCCAAAACGGAGGCGGGCTGGAACCGACCGAAACGGCTCCACATGATCCACGCCCTCCAGACTGTTCAGCACATAGAGCGCCTTGCGCGACGTGGGCTCCACGAAGGTCACGGTCATGTCATCACGCTGGGCCAGCGAGAACTGGATGCGGACCATGAAGTCCACCGCATCGCTAAAGAACCCTCCCATTACCAGGATGGCACACGAAAAGGCGACACCGACTACCGAGAGAATCGCCTTGACCGGCCGTCGTTCCAGGTTGCGTACAATCATCCGGCTAGGCTGGCTGAGCCGGCGCGCCACTCCCAAACGCTCGACCAGGCTGAGACGATAATGCGCAGGCGGCGCGGGCTGCATTGCCTCTGCCGGAGGCAACACGGCCGCTCGAATCACCGAGTACACGGTGCCCAACATCGCTGCCAACGCGCTGATCAGACTGGCTGTCAGTGCCACTTCGAGTCTGAGATGGTATTGCAGGAAAGGGAATCGGTAGAACGTCATGTACATCTGGCTCAGGCCCCGTCCTAGCCATACCCCAAAAATGATTCCTCCTAAAATGCCTAAAGCAACAATGAGCAGGATCAGTTTCAAATAGTGGATGACGACACTGGTGTTCGTATAGCCGAAGGCCTTCAGAATAGCGACCTGTTCTCGCTGAGTAGCGATCAGGCGGCCGGCCACAACGTTGAGCAGGAAGGCGGCGACTCCCAGGAAGATCGCTGGGAACATGGTGGCCATCTGTTCCAGCTGCCGGAACTCTTCGGATAGGTAGCGATGCGAGGTCTGATCCTTTCGACCGTAGGCACCGAGACCGCCATACTTTTCCAGTAGCTGATCGAGCCGGTCGATCACGTCCTCCAATGACGCTCCGGCCGATAGTGTCAGCGCTACCTGGTTAAACGCCCCCTCCATGTCATAGGCATTGCCCAGAGGAGTTCTGCCCATCCAGAGGATGCCGAAGCTCTTGAAGTCGGGAATGAAGCTGCCCGGCTGAAGCTGGAAGATGTACTCAGGAGAAAGCGCGACCCCAACGATCTCAAGGCGCTTGCGTTTTCCGTTGATTGTCGCATAAAGATGACTCCCCGGCTGAAGCCCGTGCGCATCCGCAAACGAGTCGCTGACGATGACCTCACTATCGCTGCCACCTTCCACCAGTCTGCCACGCCGCACATGCAGCTGGTTCAGGAGAGGTTGGCCATGATCGGGAATCGAGACGATCTGCCCTGCGATGGGATCTGGGTAGCCCTCAAGGTCAAACTTCGCAGCCGCTACCACCAACGTTTGTGCTTGCCGGACTCCGGGGATCGATTCAATTCGTGGCCGCAAGCTTTCGGGCGCCCTCTTGAGTGAGGCGAAGACTTCGGCAAAACGGGACTCCTGGTAAAAGGCCGACTGCGTGAGCTTCAGCGAGTCGAGTGTGCTGCGTGACATGATGAAGGTAGCCACCCCACTGGAAATGACGAGGGCAATGGCCAATGTCTGGCCTTTCATCCCCCAGAGGTCACGGAAGAGTTTACGATCTAGAGCTCGTATCATCTGTCTTTGCTTAGTCCGCTACTTGCGAATGAGAGCGAAAAGTCCAGCGCCAGTCTCGTCTCCTGAGACCGCGCAACGAAGGGAACTCTGCGCGCAGCCGGCTGCGAATGCCTGGATGCATCACCAGTGCAGCTCCCGAGCGCTCTTTTTTTCCTGGTTCCGCTCAGTGCTAACGATGCGGCCGGCACTGAGGTGAATGACGCGGTCTGCCATGGCCGCAATATCCACATTGTGTGTGATGAGTGCGGTTGTCGTGCCCAGCTCTCGGTTCACCCGTTCTAGAGCCTCTAAGACAACGATACCAGTTTCAGAATCGAGGGCGCCGGTCGGTTCGTCACAGAGAAGAACGGCCGGGTTCTTGGCGATCGCTCTCGCGATAGCGATACGTTGCTGTTGCCCCCCGGAGAGTTGGGAAGGGAAGTGGTCCAGTCGATCACTCAGGCCGACCAACTCCAAAGCCTCTTCCGGCTTGAGAGGCTTTTGTGCAATCTCGGTGACGACCGCTACGTTTTCCCGGGCGGTCAGACTGGGAATCAGATTGTAAAACTGGAAGACGAAGCCCACATAATTGCGACGATACTCCGTCAGTTCTCGATCCGAGGCGTTGATGAGATCCTTTCCCTTGTAGCTGACATGCCCCGAGGTAGCCCGATCGAGACCACCCAGGATGTTCAACAACGTGGACTTGCCACTCCCCGAGGGCCCAAGCAGAACGACCAGTTCACCAGCAAACAGATCCAGATCCACACCGCGAAGTGCCTGGACTTTCACTTCTCCCATGTCATAGATCTTGGTAACGGACCGGGCGTGAAAGACAATGCCAGCTTCAGAAGAAACGATGTCGGGCATGCGCGGGACGTTTCTTTGTCATTTTCTCAGCGGGTGAAAAATCCTTGAGAGAGAGCAACCGGGTCAGGCAGTGACAGCGGCAAGGGCTCGGCAAATCTTTCCCTTTCTGAATCTTCGGGACCTCATAGCTCTGCGCGGGCGACTAGGCTAGGCTAGTCAAACAGGTCCAGATGTATTTTCCTGAGCTGAAGACCGTGTGAGAGAGCGTCAAGGTCGGGGAGGCCTGACTCGGCGAGACCGCCGAGAGCGGAACTCCAAACTGGAGCTGTAAAGCATTCGAACTCAGCCAAGCAGACTCGGCTCCTCTTGCTCCAACGGGAAGAGGGGACTGCACTCTCGACAGAGCGCGACGGCAACGCCGTGGATTGCGTGGCATACTCAAGCCTACTTACGGCAGATTGGGATTTGCCGGGAAACTGGGTCTGCCTTTTCAAAGCTTTCAGGGTCCAGCAAATGCCCGACGCTGCTATGTCAGCAAGTGGTCATCCGGTCCGTCGGGCCAGTCATTGCCCAAGCGTCAATTGCGTGGCCTGCAGTTTATGGGCAGATTCATTGGTTGATTGCTCTTGGCAGCGAGATCACAAACGTGGTTCCGACGCCCAACTGCGTCGTGACTTCGATCTTGCCGCCGAGAATCTCGACATACTTCCGGCTCAGGGCCAATCCCAATCCTGAGCCTTCGGAGCGTGTCGTGAAGAAAGGGTTAAAGAT
>CAVVYL010000061.1:0-66663 GCA_963752385.1 uncultured Acidimicrobiia bacterium
GAACCACGATGGAGCCTGAACCACTGATTCCGAAGCATGGCGGTACCGAAAACTAAAAAGTTTTCAGGTGGCCCAGCTCGTCTATGACGTCACCGTCCGTTTCTGTGACCGCTATATCGAAAAGCGCAGCCGCACCCACGACCAGATGGTGCAGGCCGCGCGGAGCGGAGTGCAGAACATTGCCGAAGGCAGCAAAGCCAGCGGCACTTCAAGAAGATGGAGCTGAAGCTCACCAACGTGGCCCGGGCCAGCCTGGAAGAACTGCGGCTGGACTATGAGGACTACTTACGGCAACGCGGGCTGGCGCTCGGGGCCAAGGACGACCTTCGGCGAAGAAACTGGTGGCGCGGCGGTGTACCACGGCGGACGAGGTGGCGGAGTGGGTGAAGGAGGTGCATGGACAAGATGGACTCTATGGACTGGATGGACAAAATGGACGAAGGGGGTAAAGCGAAGGGCAGTGTCCAAAGAGTCCATATCGTCCATAATGTCCAGCTTTCCTGAGATCGCAGCAAATGCCGCACTGGTTCTGATCGGTGTGGCCTGTGCGCTCCTGGACCGCCAGATCTTGGCTCAGGCGGAAGCTTTTGTGGAAGAAGGCGGCTTCACCGAGCGGCTATACCGTGTTCGCACCGCCAGGAGGCGCCATGCCCCTCAATGAATCCATCGTCGAAGACGCCGCCCTGACCTGGTTCGGGGAGCTGGGCTATGCCGTCGGGCACGGGCCGCATCTCGCCCCCGGTGAACCGGCGGCGGAGCGGGATTCGTTTGGCGAGGTGGTGCTGGTGGGGCGGTTGCGCGAGGCGATCCGGCGACTGAACCCGGCCATTCCCGAGGAGGCGCGGGAGGAGGCCTTCCGAAAAGTGCTGCGGGTGGCGACACCTTCGCTGACGCACACGAACCGGGCGTTTCACCGGATGTTGCGGGACGGTGTGGAGGTGGAATACCGGCGGCCTGACGGTTCGCATCGCCGGTGACAACGTGCGGCTCATCGACTTCATGGACGACATGGACAACGACTGGTTCGCGGTGAACCAGTTCGCCGTGATCGAAGGGCAGCACCACCGGCGGCCCGACATCGTGGTCTTCGTCAATGGGCTGCCGCTGGGACTGATCGAGCTGAAGAACGCGGCGGATGAGGACACCACGGTCTGGAGCGCCTACGCGCAGTTGCAGACCTACAAGTCGGAAATTCCTTCCTTGCTGCACTTCAATGCGGTGCTGGTGGCGAGCGATGGCTTGCAGGCACGCATAGGTTCCCTCACGGCCAACCAGGAATGGTTCAAGGTCTGGCGCACGATTGGCGGGGAGCATGCTGCTCCACCCAATTCATTGGAACTGGAAGTCTTGATCAAAGGAGTCTTTGAGCGCCGGCGGTTTCTCGACCTGCTGCAGCATTTCATCGCTTTTGAGGAAGACCCGGACAGCGGCGCACTGCATAAGATCATCGCGGGCTACCATCAGTTCCACGCCGTGAACGCGGCGGTGGAGGAAACGGTGCGGGCCAGCGGGATGAGCGCGGGCGGCCGCGTGCGCGAAGAGGCGGGCACCTACTGGTCGGGCCGCATGCACGGCGGCAAGCCGGGCGACCGGCGCGCGGGCGTGGTATGGCACACGCAGGGCAGCGGCAAGAGCCTCTCCATGCTCTTCTACGCCGCCCGCATCATCCGGCATCCGGCGATGCAGAACCCGACCCTGGTGCTGCTGACCGATCGCAACGATCTCGACGATCAGCTTTTTGGCCAGTTCCAGCGCTGCCACGATCTCCTCGGCCAAACTCCGGTGCAGGCCGAAAGCCGGGAACGCTTGCGCGAACTGCTGGCCGTGGCGAGCGGCGGCGTGGTGTTCACGACCATCCAGAAGTTTTTGCCTGAGAAGGGCGACAGGATGCCCGCGCTCTCGCCGAGGCGGAACATCATCGTGATTGCCGACGAGGCCCATCGCAGCCAATACGACCTGATCGACGGCCTCGCGCGCCATATGCGCGATGCGCTGCCGAATGCCTCGTTCATTGGTTTCACCGGAACGCCCATCGAGAAGACGGATGCCAATACGCGGGCGGTCTTTGGCGACTACATCAGCATCTACGACATCCAGCGCGCCGTCGCCGACAAGGCCACGGTGCCCATCTACTACGAAAGCCGCATCGCCAAGCTGGGGCTGAACGCCGCTGAGTTGCCGAAGATCGACGCGGAGTTCGAGGAGATTACCGAAGGCGAGGAACTGACCCGGAAGGAAAAACTCAAGACCAAGTGGGCCGCGCTGGAGGCGCTGGTGGGTGATCCGAAACGGATTGCACTCATTGCTGCCGACCTGGTGACGCATTTCGAGAAGCGCTGGGAGGCGATGGATGGCAAAGCGATGATCGTCTGCATGAGCCGGCGCATCTGCGTGGACCTTTACGCAGCGCTCATCAAGCTGCGGCCCGACTGGGCCAGCGCCAAGGATGATGACGGTGAGGCGGAGAAAGCCAGGAAATGCGTGGTGAAGGTGGTGATGACCGGCAGCGCCGACGATGGCCCCGACTGGCAGCCGCACATCCGCAACAAGGACAAGCGGCGCAAGCTGGCCAATCGCTTCAAGGATAGCCAGGACCCGTTCCGCATCGTGATTGTGCGCGACATGTGGCTGACCGGCTTCGACGCGCCCTGCCTGCACACGATGTATGCCGACAAGCCGATGCAAGGCCACGGCCTCATGCAGGCCATCGCCCGCGTGAACCGCGTGTTCCGCGACAAGCCCGGCGGCCTGGTGGTGGACTACCTGGGCCTGGCCGATCAACTGAAACAGGCCCTGGCGATTTACACGGAGAGCGGCGGCACGGGCAATCCGACCTACGACACACGCCAGGCGATTGCCGTGATGCTGGAGAAGCACGGCATCGCCTCAGATATGTTGCATGGACTGAAATGGATCGCATGGACGAGAGGCAGCGCCGCCGAGCGCCTCGCACTCATTCCCGCTGGACAGGAGCGCATCCTCGAACAGGAAGAGGGCAAGAAGCGTTTTGTCCAGGTGGTGACGGAACTGTCGCGAGCTTTCGCCCTGTGCGCCGCGAGCGACGAGGCGACGGCCATCCGCGATGACGTGAGTTACTTCCAAGCTCTGCAAGCTGCGCTAAACAAGCAGACCACCGGCAGGCAGAAGACTCCCGAGCAACTCGACGCCGCTGTGCGTCAGTTGGTGTCGAAGGCCATCACGACCGACGGCCAGGTGATTGACGTGTTCACTGCCGCCGGCCTGCCGAAGCCGGACATCAGCATTTTGTCCGACCAGTTCCTGGCCGAAGTGCGCGGCCTGAAACATAAGAATGTCGCGGCCGAATTGCTGGAGAAGCTGCTGAAGGACGAGCTGAAGGTGCGCTCGAAGCGCAACCTGGTGCAGTCGCAGCTCTTCAGCGAGAAACTGAAGAAGACGCTCAACGCCTATCACAACCGCGCCATCGCGACGCAGGAGGTGATCGAGGAATTGATCCGTTTGGCGAAGGAAATGGACGCTGCCACCAAGCGCGGCGAGGATCTGGGCCTGACCGATGATGAGATTGCGTTCTACGACGCTCTGGCGGCCAACGAGAGCGCCCGGCAGGTGATGGGCGACGAGAAGCTGAAGGTGATCGCCACGGAGCTGATCAGCCAGGTGCGCAAAAGTGTGACGATCGACTGGACGCTGCGCGAAAGCGCTCGCGCCAAGATCCGCGTGGTGGTGAAGCGCATCCTCAACCGCTTTGGCTACCCGCCCGACCTGCAGGAAGAAGCGGTGAAAACGGTGCTGATGCAGGCGGAGTTACTTTGTGCGGAGTGGGCTGCGTGAGGCTTGCCACCTGGGGCTAGCGCGGCGTCTCGCTGAATCGCTCTGCCTTCCAATTGCGACCACTCTCCTTTACAGCCCAGACTCATGGGAATTTTCTTGACGCTTTGCTGCCTAGACAACATTGGCCATCTCCAGATACCGGTAGAAGGCGTTGGCCAGTTCCATCTGGCGTGGGGACTTGCACTGGACGTTGAACAGGGCCGCTTTCTCTTTGAGCCAGTTGATCGATGGGAGGAAGGCAAATGCAAATGAAGCACCAGTAAAGATCGCGCCAGCGGCCGCCCTGCTTAGCGCTGTCTTATCGATCACCTGCTGTCTGCCTCTTGGCATTCCGGCAGGCATTGGCTTGGCGGGGCTTGGCATGCTTATGGGCCGCCTTCAGCCCTGGCTCATGGCGCTCTCACTTGTGTTCCTGACTGTTGGGCTGGTGCAGCTGTACCGGCAGCGGGCATGTCAGAAAACGTAACCTTCTTAGTCTTGTGATTTTCTGCATCGCGGCAGCCATTGTACTAGCGCTCGTCTTCTTTCCTCAGGTTGTGGCGAGCATCCTTGCCGATCGACTGCCCTGAAAGGAGGAGCTGAGGATGGAAACGCGCAAATTGAAAGCATTGATGCTGGCGGCCTTGGTGCTTGTGGCGACGCTGGGGGTGGCGTGGTATTTCTTTCAAGAACGCGGCACTCCAGTCCACCTGATCGAACTCGATTCACACTCCTTGCCAAACCTGAAGGACGCGTTCAATCGGGCAGCCGACAGCGCACGCCTCATTGTCCTTTTGTCCCCCACCTGATCAACTTGTCTGCGGGGGGCTTCCGCAGTGCAGGACATTCTCAGCCGGAATCCACAACTCAAGGTCAAGGTCTTCGCCGTGTGGGAGCCCATTCTCTTCACCGACTGGCGTAAACCGGGCGCGGGTGTTCTGGCGCGGCTTTCAGATCCGCGCGTCGACCAGATCTGGGACAGGCAGCACCTGGTCGCGAAGCAACTAGCGAAAGACGCTCGGGCTCCCCAACCCAAGCCTAACACGATAGTAACCGCGTCCTTTCATCCTTCTAAACTCGCATAGCTACTTCCATTTGTCCCCCAAGCCCTTCCAAACTTGTGATCGTCGGGACTCATGACGATTCGGAACTTGCAATTTCAAAAACCACGGTTCCGCCAAAAAAGGAGGATGCGAGGCCTTGGCGACATCGACACCACCCGCCAATACCTCAACCCGACGAAGACCTCAAACGCCAAGTCGTAAATCGCCTCTCATTGACGGTCTGACACAACCGAAAGACGACAAGCCGTTAAACTCAGGTTATTGGGCATCTCGGAAGCTAAGTTGCCAATAACAAAGGTTAAATCCTCTTTTTTCCCCACCACAATTCCTAGAATTGCGAATGTGTGTTGGATCAATTTGTCGCTGCCGACACAAGCATCTTGAAATGTTTTGTAGGCTTCCCACATAAGATAGTGAAGGCAGCACGATTACAACCAGGCTTCAGTTCCTCCTGAGTGGTTCGCAAAGTGCTTCTTTCCAGTTGAGACACGAGGAGGGAAAGATGAAAGCACTCATTCTAGCGGCCAGTCTGGCCATGGTGAACGTAGTCGCGCTGGTTGCCGAGTCAGGTACAAGAGTTGCTTTGGAGGCTCCTCACCAACACAAGGAGAAGTTGGTGCGATTGTTGAACCTGCAGTTCCCGGACGCCGAGGCGATCACGGCAGTTGTTAGGAACAACAGGTTGTACCTTTGTGTATGGGAGGGCGGTCAGGCGCACGTGGCCACTTTGCCATTTGACGGGTCACTGCGATCACAACTGGCTGATCTAAACAACACAAAAAAGAGCGAGACAAAGATCGGCAGCGTAGGACCGGCTCAAGTAGTCGTAAGGGAGCCTGGAACCGACCGATAGTTGGGCCGCCGAGTGGTTCGAGTGTATGAACCCTAGCCAGCGCGTTCCTGCCGGGACCAGTGAGTACATCGTCCCGATAGTCATCCCCCACCTGTTGCGACAAAATCCAGGCAAACCCAGGAAGACGCAAGCCTAACCGCCCAAATCCGCGTCCCGACCCTCACGCTAAATCCGAGTCCCCAAGCCCCGAATCCTGCCACCCCCATGCCTCGAATTCTGCCGCACCAAAACCAGAACGGACGAGGACAAAATCCGCGACTCACGAAGCCGCATCCATTGACACCCGTCAATTCCCTTGCTACGAAAGAAGCATTACCCGACCAGCCTCCAGAAACTAACCCAACAGGAATCCGACCAGAAAGGACCAAAGTCCGCAACACACACTCATTAACCAAAAAGGTTCCATGTCCCGCGTCAGCACACAATACCAAAACCCACCCTGCCCAGCATGTCACGCCAAGGACACCGTGAACAATGCTGATGTATCCTTTTTTGAAACTGCAAAAGCGAAGGCTGATGACATTAGGTGCTACGCCGCGACCTGAAGTTCCTAACAATAATTAGGCAATGCGTTTGGACATGGGGAGGAATAAGCTTTGGGTACCGCGACGGCGTCAATTTGTGGACGCACGATGGCCGTCACGTCGGGCAATTTCATGGTGATGAAGTGTATGGCCCGGACGGGTGGTACCTAGGCGAAATCAAGGGCAAGGACCGTCTTATCACTAACATTTCCAAAAAGGGTTGTCGTCGGGGTGTCTTTGCACAGTATGCGCCACGGGCTGCTTATGCTCGTTATGCGAACTACGTCGGCTACGTCATGTATGCAGGATCGAGAACTTTCCCGCGCCCGAGGTGTTGTAACCCACCGAGAAAGCAAACTGATTCCCTCATCTTCAAGGAGAAACACCCCATGCCCATCACCATCGAAAAGATGAACGAGACAACATTCAAGGTGACCGTCGCGGACCGGACGGTCACCACGCATCTGGTGACCGTGGCTCCCGAATACTGGCAGAAGCTCACGGGTGGCACTGTCTCGGCGGAGAAGCTGGTTGAGAAGTCGTTCCAGTTCCTACTTGATCGCGAACCGAACACGAGCATCCTTGGCGCCTTCGATCTGCCCTTAATCGGGCGCTACTTCCCGGAGTACGAAAAAACCATCCGCACCCTGCTCAAATGATGTTTCTCAAACCCACTCCAACCCGCCTTCTCATAACGGCGATATTGCTTCTCATCGCCTACGGTGGTTACGTACAAAGCGAGGTCTTCACCGAAAAGGATGCGGGGCAGCCAGCTCTCCCTCTGGCGCGCCTTTTCGAAGCAATCCCGCACCTTTGGGAACTCTGGGTCTTGCTCCTCGCACTGCTTGTCCTCACCCTCCGCCTGGTCGGTGCCGAGCGACTCTTCAACGCCGGCCCGGTCTGGCTCTTCTGGACACTCCAGGCGTTCTACTTCTACCTCATCTCCTGCGTCGTCGTATTTCTCTGGAATAAGCTCGCTCGCCGAGCGGCCCAACAATTGTCTTAACCCCTCCCACTCCTCCCGAAGATTTCCCCGCCGAGAAGTCAGCAAACCAATCCCGAACCTAATCCGCTTCAAGACGCGACTCAATGTGTTCTATAAAACTGGTACTCGTGCCGCAGTCCCTGCGTATTCCCGCAGGGGCCGCAGCCTTTTTTTTACCCGACCTGCATCGTTACGCAAACCGAAACGAAAATTGATCGTCTAAATGGAATGGAAGAGCGTCTAAAAGGGAATAGAATGTGTTTTTCGTTTCGCGTAGAAGAGGTGGAAAGTGATTAAGACACTTGCTTCGCTCATGCTCTCGCTCTGCTTCTGCGTTCCGGGCTTGGCCGAAAAAAACGTGGACAGCAGCGCAATAGAGCAGGAGATACGGAATGCAGTTCGGAAGCTCGAAACTCAACTGCCCGAATTGCTGAGGGCAATTCGCATAAACGTGCAGATTCCAGACATCGATGTGCACATACCCGAGATTCAAGTGCCCGAAATTCAGATACCAGAAATCCACGTCCAAGTTCCCACGGACGTTCAGATACCAGAAATACAGTTACCCGAAATACACATACCTGAAATCCGCGTCAAAATTCCCCGAATAGATATTCAGATCCCCAAGTTACCAGAATAGCGTTCCGGCATCATCTGGGTGTTTAGATCCACATCGCCGGGCCAACGCGTCGGCGGAGATTCAAGACAGGTGCGCTTCCCAAGCGATAGCACGCTCAATCCAATTTCCGTTGACCCCCCAGCCGTGCCAGAATACGATTCGTGACGTTCTACTTTCCGGCAAACAGCCTGTGCAGTGAAGGCCCGAAGAAGATTTCCCCACGAGGCCGATTGGGATTAAGAAAGGCAGTGATGAAAAACCCTGGCACCGCGGCTGTCTTGAGCTTCCTTATTCCGGGGGTGGGGCAGATCTACAACGGTAAGTTCTTGCGAGCCATCTTCTGGTTGATCATTACACCGGGTCTGTGGATAGGCAGTGGCGGAACTCTGGGATGGATCTGCCATATCATCTCTGCGTACACGGCCTATTCTTATGCTAAAAGCCAGCTCGCAGGATCCCCGTAAAGGTACCGCGGCCTTTTTTCATTTTCCTTTCAGCAGGAAGCCCTTCTTCTTGCGTTGACTCTCCGGCAGAAATTGTTGGTATCATCGCGAGAGGCTGGTAGAAGCCAGCTCAACCCAAAATCTAACCCCGGCAAAGACGTGAGCGACATCTTCATCAGCTACTCCAAATCGGACCGAAGGAAGGCACAAGTGCTGGCCAAAGCGCTGGAGAGTGAGGGCTGGTCGGTCTGGTGGGACCCGCCTGGGGCTTCCATTTCCTCTACGGCAGTCGTGTCCCCGCCTCCATCGGCGGCGCCGTGGACGGCCGAGCCCTGTGTGTGCGTCCTTCCGAATAATGATCCGTTCTCGGCGGCCCTTTTGCGTCCGCCGCTCTCAAAACTCTTTTCCTTGACGGGCCGTTCTGTGAAGGAGCACAATGTGATGAACTTGAGGCCCCAATAAGTCCACCTAAAGGAGGATTCAGCCATGAAACGAATATTGATTAGCCTGTTTGTGCTATCTTTCGCGTTAGTCACCGCATCTGCCTTTGCCGGCGAGTTAACCGGCGTCATCACCGATACCAAATGCGGAGCCGCCCATAAAGCAGGTACCGACAAGGACATCAGCTGCATCAAGAGCTGTGCGAAGTCAGGTGCGGGGAAGCTCGCGCTGCTGGCAGGAGATGAGCTCTATACCATCACAAATCCGGATAAAGCGACTGGCCACGAAGGTCATACGGTGAAGGTCACTGGCAAGACAGATGAGGCAGCAAAGACGGTAAAGATTGACACTCTCGAAATGGCTGCCAAGTAAGTTCAACTGCTATCCCCAGGTTGAAAGCACCTCGCATCAATGGAGGTGCTTTTTTTGTTTCCCGAAATTGATGACGCGCGCCCCACGAGGATTCACAGGCAAAGCTCAAGCCGGCTCTCAGAAACCGCAGCCTGGTTAGAGAATTCAGCGCTGCGTATCGGAGAAGCAAAATCCTCAAGGCCGCTACCCGCGGCCTTTTCTCATTTTCCTTTGAGCAACCCCTTCGTCTTTGGCGTTGACACGTCGCACTTGAATTTGGGAAAGCCGCTTACCGCCAATTTCCCCTTTCAACTTTGGCATCGGCACTTCCCGAGCGTTCTTTTTTTTCCCAGCTCAGCCCCGCACGTCAGCGATGGCCAATAAACACGGCCTTTCGGAGATACCGGCCATCAGTTAGCTGATCCAGAACGAACGCTGCAACTTCAACACGCGAGACGCGCGTTAGTGTCACACCGCGAACGTCCGTCACCGCCTCAAGCTTTCCTGATGGACTACCCTCTCGGAACACTGCGGGCCGCACAATGACCCAGTCTAACGAGCTTTTCTGGATTAAGGTTTCTTGAACCTCCTTGTCTGCGTATACGCGCTTCGTGACGAGCGGAAACAAAATCCGGTCATACAGGAATCCGCCGTGCCCCTTGGTTTCTCCCGCTCCAACGCCGGTGATGCACACCAGCCGCTTTACCCTGTTGCGCTCCATTGCATCGATGAGGATTCGGGCGGATTCTGAGAACAGCGTCGTTCGGCCTATCGTTTTTATTCCAATGGCGTAGATCGCAGCTTCCTGGCCACGAACTGCTTGCTCAACTGAGTCCTTATCGAGCGCATCGCCTTTGACAACGCGAACTCGCCTTTCCCACGATTTCAGCTTTTCTGGATTGCGTACCAACGCCGTAAGTTCGTGGCCGCGCTCGATTCCTAGCCGGAGAATATGCTGGCCGACGCTTCCCGTCGCGCCTAGGACTAAAACCTTCATCGTAAAAATCCTCATCTCTAGGGCTTACGCTGACTGGTGCGGCCAACCACAGGAGGATCGCTACCCTGAACGATCTTTTGATCCCGCGACCAAACACTGGTATGCTCGTCCTATCTTTCCCGCACCAAATTGTTTCTTCGCATTATCTACGAAGTCGGACCGGAGGCAAAATACCGTGAACCTGCGTCGGCGCCTGCGACTCCCATGGCCGTTTGTTTTTGCCACAAAAAGAATCTCCCTGCAGATTCCCCTGACCGTCACGGGCCGGGACGAGCACGACTCCGTATTCGCGAGCGGAGTCAAACTCTGCTCGCGCAACCAGCCTCGAATTCTGCCACCCTCTCTTGCATCAGGTTTGCAGGACGCCTCTTCTGATATATCCTTTCCCCGAAAGCTGCGAGATGCGAGAAGAGATTCCCTACTGTAAGACTCATCGGAGGATACGCCAATGTTTGACCGCATGACGAAAGCGTTATTGACCCTGATTGCCATTGCTCTTTGGACGCAGCTCTTGAGCCCACTGGTCGTACCTGTCGCAACGCAAGCCCAGAGCACCCAAGAGAAACAGATGATCGCCAGAGCCAAAGGAGGTCAGATACCTGTCGCTGTGGATGCTGATGGTGGGATGGTTTACGTGGTAACAGCCGACGGCATGCTCTATCAGTACGCTGGCTCGGACTTGCGCAAGCAGGCAGAGCATCGCATCGGAGAGAAGTGAGCGACTCCAAATCAAACCCTCTCTCCCAAGGCCAATTGAGGTTTGGTGTCTATTTCAAAACCGATCCATAAGGATCGCCGCGACCCAAAGCGACCATATAGACAGCCGTAAGATCCGCTTCCAATCGAGTATTCCAAGGAATTCTTTGAAATTCAAAACATTTATCCTGCGCTGTTGCGGCAGCCGGCTGCGAGGTCAATCTGAACTGCGGCTACTGGGTAAGGCACCAATCAACTGTTTCCGCTTGGGCCAGTTGATCGATGGGAGCAAAGCAATGAAGGATTCAGCAAGAATCGCGCCGGTGGCCGCCCTGCTTAGCGCGGTCCTATCGATCACCTGCTGTCTGCCTCTTGGCATTCCGGCAGGCATTGGCTTGGCGGGGCTTGGCATCCTCATGGACCGCCTTCAGCCCTGGCTCATGGCACTCTCACTCGTGTTCCTGACTGTTGGGCTGGTGCAGCTGTACCGGCAGAGGACATGTCGAAGACGTGACCCACTTAGTCTCGTGATTTTCTGCATCGCGGCAGCCATTGTGCTAGCGCTCGTCTTCTTTCCTCAGGTTGTGGCGAGCATCCTTGCCGATCGACTGTACTGAAAGGAGGGGCTGAGGATGGAAACACGCAAATTGAAGGCGTTGGTGCTAGCGACCTTGCTGCTCGTGGCGACGGTGGGGGTCGCGTGGTATTTCTTTCAAGAACGCAGCACTCCAGTCCACCTCCTCGAACTCGATTCACACTCCTTGCCAAACCTGAAGGACGCGTTCAATCGGGCAGCCGACAGCGCGCGCCTCATTGTCCTTTTGTCCCCGACGTGATCAACCTGTCTGCGGGGGGCTTCCGCAGTGCAGGACATTCTCGGCAGGAATCCACAACTCAGGGTGAAGGTTTTCGCCGTGTGGGAGCCCATTCTCTTCACTGACTGGCGTAAACCTGGCGCCGGCGTTCTGGCACGGCTTTCAGATCCGCGCGTCGAACAGATCTGGGACAGGCAGCACCTGGTCGCAAAGCAACTGGCGAAAGACGCTCGGGCTCCACAACCCGATCCCCAGTGCTGTACACGGAACGGCGTTCTCTGGGACCTGGTTGCCCTCTACCCGCCCGCTTTGGTTTGGATGGATACGTTGCCAGCAGCGGTGCTGTTTGACGGCCCGGTGGTGGACAAGCAGCCACAGATACAGGAGATCTTACTCAGCTTTCGGGTGCCGACGGAGACGAACGCACCATGAATGAAAGCCGTTCCGTCTTGACCGTGAGGAAAGTTTGACTCCCTCTCCCCCGCTGCGGGGCGAGGGAGAACAGGAATTTGACTGATGTGTGAACTTGGTCGACGCCTGGTGGGATTAGGTGTCACTTCGTTTCGATTCGGAGTGACGCTCCCGAATCAGCGCTGCTTCCTCGTGAATGCTCATCAATGAGAGTTGTGTGGCGCGGAAGAGACTTCCACAGCCCAGGACCAGACCACCGACGCCGACAAATCCCAGCACGATACCGATCCCCGCCAGCAATCGGAACCAAAACGCTTCTTGAAAGCGGGCCAGACTCGCACCGAGCAACGTCACAAGCGTCGAGCAGGCAAATGCGGCCAGCGCCACGTAGATTGAGTGCAGAGCACGTAAGAGCAGCGACCCTTGCCTTTCGACGCGGTTCACCTGTTCGATCAGGCGGGCCGCCTCCGGTTGCGACTGTCCGCCCGCCTCGGACTTCGCAAACAACTCCTGCATGCGATCTCGCGTGCGCAACATTCGGTTAATCGTGCTCAACGCCAGCACGCTCGAAGCGTTCGTCAGCAGTGCAGGAGCCGCAATGAAGGTGAGCGCCGCGAATGGACTTTGTGCTAGCGATGTTGATTCCATAAGATTGATCTCCGAGGCTAAAGAGTTATCGGCGTTCTCCAGGTCATCATTCCGTCAATCGAACCCCAACCTCATCCAAATGCCGCAGCAGGTCAGCGGGATCCTGATAAACACGGTAGGCTCCGGCACGTTCAAGTTCATCCTGGCCATATCCGCCCGAGAGCAGTCCGATTCCAAGTGCTCTGGCGCGGCGGGCAGCCAGAAGATCCCATACACTGTCGCCTATGACAACTGAGTCGCTGATGTTGACTTTCAAACGCTCCGCGGCAGCGAGGAACAGGTCCGGATCGGGCTTGGCATACGACACCTGATCTCGGGTCACGACAGGCACATCGGAACCCACCCCAAGAATTTCCAGCGCAGGGCCGGCGGTCTCCAATCGCCCGCTTGTGGCAATGGCCCAAGGAACACCGGCTTTCGATAAATAAGCCAGCAGTTCCTTCGCTCCTGGCAATGGTCGGACCTGCTTCACTTGACGTACATAAGCTTCCGCGTGCAGTCGCTGCAATCGCGCCGCCTCTTCCCCCGCGAGGTGATGGCCGGTCTCACGCAGCAGGGCGTTTATGAACAACCCTCCGCTCATTCCGATTCGGCGGTGGATGCGCCACACTGATAGCTCAATACCCGCTTGTTCAAGCGCCTCGCGCCACGCCAGAACGTGTTGGTACACGCTGTCCACCAGCGTTCCATCCAGATCAAACAACAAGGCGGGCCCGGTTCTCATCGCTTGTCCCTCCGAGCGATCTTCTGTCGACGGATTTGAGAACATCGATATCCGTTGGATTGATGCAGAATAAGTCTCTTTTCAGCCCTTTCCATCTCCTCGAGGGCGCGCTCATGCGCTGTTTCTTTATTGAGCAGTTCGAATCGAATCATGTTCTGGGTCTTCCTTTCTCGAACCTCAACTCCATTCG
The DNA here is from genome assembly GCA_963752385.1 of uncultured Acidimicrobiia bacterium. GTDB lineage: Bacteria > Acidobacteriota > Terriglobia > Versatilivoradales > Versatilivoraceae > CAVVYL01. The sequence continues at coordinate 13,551 of CAVVYL010000061.1, forward strand.
CAGCCTCCAGCCGCTGAAGACATCCTTCATTCTATACTCGCTTTTGGATTTCGGACCGGGATGATAGATACCAAACCCACCAGAAGCTGCTGCGATCACAAATCCATTCACAGTGTCTGGCGACGATTTGGTGGCGGCGGATTGTCTTTTGTTAGCAAAAAGCGGAGGTTGGAAATGATCGCTGGGTGGTGCGAGCGATAGGATTCAGTTCGAATTGGACGCCAGAGGCACCAGCCGACCAGCTACACGATGAGCACGCTCGGCGCGCGAAACCGTCACTTCACAGGCAGGCGATCGGTGTTTCCAACTTATTTTGGTGGGCTTTTCTTCGATTGAAGTTACCCTTCACCCCGCCTTGGCATCCCTCTCCCTAATGCTGGTCTTTACCCATAAGTTGGGTCGCTGGACACAGGGGGTGCGGGGAACGGATTTCAAGGGACCTATTTGAGCCCCCACTCCCCAACCCTCTCCCCCGCGCTGGGAGCGGGTCTTGGACCGTGACGGCGAAATTGCGGGGGAGAGGGATATTCCGGTTCCGGACCGGGACCCAGGGCGGCGCTCGCACGGCTCGCTGGCCCTGGGCTAAAGTCCTACGCCCCTTCGGGGCTGAAAACCCGGTCTGGGTGCCAGTTTTACGTTATCTCTTGTGTCCAGCGAAAAAGATGTCGGACACGATCAGCTCCCTGTGGGAGAGAGAGTCAGGGGTGAAGGTTTTCGTCACTATATTCGCCAATCATCGATAATGGAGCCTGGAGCAAGTCGAGCTTCCACAAGCCAGTCAGCAGAGACCGATCGTTTACTCTACCGCTCGTAGGTTCCCACGAGCTTGCTCGTAGCCAGCACCTTACCCTCGATCATTTTGTTGAATGAAGCCAGGTTCGTTTTTACTGGCAGATTTAAGGTCTCGACGCTCAAGGCGGAGAGGAGAAACTCGTAGGGATGAGTGCCAGAACCACGCGGCGGCTGCGGACCTCCCCAACCAGTGGTGCCGAAAGTGTTCTCCAGTTCCTTGGCCCCGGCAGGAAGCGTTGCTGTTCTTGACGCTCCTTCAGACAAGGCGTTAACACTCGCGGGAATATTGACGACGAGCCAGTGGACCCAATTATTGGCGATGGGATGCCGGTCGATGCAAGCAAGAGCCAGCGACTTGGTGCCTGCCGGCAAGTTGGTCCACGAGAGTGGTGGCGAAACATTCTGTCCCCCGGGAACACCCTTGTTTGCGTGACGTGTGGGAATGGCTTTGCCCTCTCCAAATGCCGCCGAAGACAGAGTCAGTTTGGCTTCGGGCGTAGCCACTGCTAGCAGAAATAGAGGTAATGCAAAGAACATCGCGAAAGTCAGGGAAATGAAGTCTGACATGATAAGTCCCTCCTTATAGCTTCGCCGGGTCACCTCAGCACCCCTTCTCCTTTTCAATCGTGCGGTCCGTCGGTACCGGTATTCTGCTATGGGTCATAGAGCAGATGCGATTCCTGCATAGGCGATCCTGGGATTCATGGTTTTGCACCTTGGAATTCCGAGTCTCCGTCACTTTTCCGCTTTTGCGCTACCATAAGGTAGAGCTTAGGCTCATCCCGGTACGTGATGATACCAAGCCCGAGGGGTTGGAAAAGAGCTTGAAATTCCTCTTTTGTGGGGAGTGATTCGATGAACAGATCGCCGGTCACCCGAAGCTGATCGACAAAGGCTCGTCCTTCGGGATGGCTCACTACAAGGCGCCCGCCTGGCCGAAGCATTCGTGCCGAGTTTCGACAGGCGCGTGGCTTGTCTGCGATGTTACCGTACATAGCGTTCATGAAAATTGCGTCCAGGCTGTCTGACTCCAGCGGCAGCAAGGCGATGTCAGCCTGATAGGTCCGGACTTCTGGATACTTCTCCTGGACGCGCTGCAACATCCTTTCTGCCAAATCGCAGGCCGAGATAGTGGAGGGCTGATAGGACCTGAGCAAGGGAATTAAAACGCCGACTCCAGTTCCCACATCCAGGACGGCCTCTCCGTGGCCCAGCCTGGCCGCAGAGACAATTTGCTCCAGACGCTCGATTACTTCCTGTGGCTGCGGAGTATCGAAGACATCCACTAATTCATTGAAGCGTTGGCGCTGATGAGCTGCCACCTGGTTTCTGTCATGTGGGAACATCAAGCCGTTCTTGGATCGCTTTCTCTCGCAGCCAACGACGGGAAAATCCTCTCCGACCCATCACAGAACCTGGTCGTGGCATAAGCCCTAGACCATTATGCGCCGTGAAAAGAGAATTCGTTCTCGTTATCTCAACTCACGCCCCTCACCCTAGCCCTCTCCCCGCGCGCGGGGAGCGGGGACAGATTTTTTATGATGCTCACCCAGGGCGGCGCTGCGCTGGCCCTGGGCTACTTTCTGCGCCCCTAACGGGGCTCTGTAAGGAAGAAGGCATTTCATTCTGGCTCCTGGCTGCCGGCTCCTGACCTCTTGTCGCAACCGCGAGCCAGCAACTTGCAGAGCACCAGGATATCAGGGGCGGCAGCCCTTACTCAGTACTGTGTTTCATAAATACGGCGACGATGTGGTCCAGCCTCGAAGAGGGCGAAAGTCGGTAGCCCCGTCCCGTCAGCGCGGGGCGAAGTCCATGGCATCGCAACAAGCTCTGAAGGAGCGATACCCCACTGTAACGGCCCTGCGGTATGCAACGTTACCGCTGTTGTCCACGCCAAAAAGATGTGGGACACATCAGCCCGGCTCTTCGAGCCTCACCGTGAGTCAGAGTGTCGTCCCGATATGTCGCGGTAATTACGAACAAGACTCCGTTAGCGATAATCTGCCAACTCTCGTTCTTCAGGCCTGGATACTACAGACGCATTCCGCCGCGCTCCAGCTCCGACACGGCCCAAGGCTTCGATCGGCACTGCCAGAACTCTGACGACTTGCCCTTCCTGCAGTTTTCTCAGGGCCGCTTTTCGCCCGTTCTTGAGCACAAATACATCTCGCCGCCACCAATCGTCCGTCTTGAAGACAGCTGTGGCCTCCTTCGCCACTCCGAACCTCCGTTGGGTCTCTTCCGGAACATAGAGCAACTCGACTTCAGTTCCGGTTCTTAAGCAGACGGCAACGGAAGTGTCTTCAGGCGAGACCAGCCAATTCGTCCCGTGCGGTTGCCTCCGAACGACCAGCGCCTCGTCTGCTCTTGCGTCGCGTGAATGCCCTTCGGTTGATGCGTAACACATAGTTCCCTCCTTAGGGGTGTCGTTCCGACCTCCTTCCGAAGTGTCATGACTTTGGCGAATCGGTCCTAGACACCGAGTCTGCAGGCTCTGCCGGCGCGGCAGCGCGGGGCTTTCTTGTCACCTGGAACCCATCTCTGTCCGGACGTTCAGGATGTGTGATGACGACCTCCGGAGCAAGTTGGTCGAGAACGAAGGAAAACAAAGATAAAGAAAAGGAAATGGGAGGAAGTCCAGTGCAACCGGAGTCAGCAGGCAGGGGGAACTTCAGAAAGAGAAAGACCGCGCACTATGCGGGTCAAGCAGACCCTGGAATTTCCGCCAAGCGTAGGAACCTGTGAAGAGGAACGATCCACCCGTTAGAGACTCTAACGCCGCCTCGAGAGGCAGTCAAGACTTTCTGAGTCGGTGGCCCAGTTAACCGTGCGCGCCGAGCGCAGGATCTTTATGAAGAGATCTGCCATGCCCACGCCTGGCGGGTTGCACTCAAACTTAATTTCGGGCTTTGCTCGTCTCCAGCTCGTCCATCCAGGACTCCAGTCGATTGCTCCAGAACCGAATTCGTTGCTTACCCGAACAAGTCCTGTTTCCACAACTTCTGCCCTGCCACCGACGCTTGAAAAGCCCATGTCGCCAGAGCTACTACGCTCAACAGCACGAAAACCGCGCTCGCAAAGTACCAGGCCGAAGCGTTCCCCGTGACGGGAGCACTCAACAACAGATTCGCTATCACGATCCCGGAAGCAAGCGCCAGCAAGCCGAAACGCAGGACAACGACTGCCGCAATGCCAAAGATCAGCAACTGTGCCGGCAGATCCACTAGAGGGTAGTTGCTGCCAAGTAACCTCGGTACCGCGAAGATGAGCACGAAGGCTGCGCCGGCCAGCCACTGGTTCCGCAACAACACACGGAGCAGAAACAGAACCAGAAAGAAAACCAAAGTGAATTGTATGCCTCGTGGCACTTGCGCCAGCCAGACCCCGAGCGTGCTCCTGGCCCCTTCGAGGAAATCTGTCGAAGGCAGTTGTGGGGATCCGCCGAAGGCTTGCATGGTGAGATAGCGGATTTGATAGATGAGCGTCCAGCTTACTCCCAGAGCAGCACCAAACAGGAGATCCCGGCCGACAATCGGATCCCGCAGGTGACCAGCCAGAACGCGACTCCAGGAAATGATGGTCTGCGGCCAGTGCCGGCGCACGTAAGGCTCCACCGCAAGATAAAGCATCCAAATCGTGGCGGCCCAAAACAAGGACGTGCTAACCGCGAGCACAGCCAAGCCCAACGTGCCCACCGCAGCCACAAAGTGGCCTCGGAACAGCCAGAGAGAGAGCTGCGAGCAGAACAGCCAGGAAGCGAGTCGCAGCGCTCCCCGGCGGTCTCCTTTTCCCCGCGCATAGTTTCGCCACGCCAGCAATGCCCCTCCGAGGAACACCGCCATGGCTATGATAATGTTGCCGAGTTCTTCTCTCCTAGAGGACTCCGGCGGCATGCGGTCGGGCTTCGTCCACGGACCGATCAGCGCGCAAGCTACGGGTCTTCCTCGCCATGCCGTCGCCTCCACGCGGAGCGTGCGGCCACTAGCGGGCCAGGTTCCAGTCCATGCCATCCGCGTGTCGGAAGCTGCCAGGAACGTCCAAAGCGGTTCCGCCGGCTGCAACTGAGCCGGATCCAGGCCCGCTGCGGCCAAGAGCGGATTCCAGTCGATTGGCACGACTGTCTTCGCCGGTTCTTCTAACTGAGGTGGTATGGCTTGGAAGCCAATTAGCCGCCCTTGGTAATCGAGCGTTACATCGATCATTCCCGACTCGATGGGGGACGGCTGGTCAGGAGTCACGATCCCCGGAGTCATTAAGTCGTCGATGAAGTCGGTTGTAATAAGAGGTCGCCGGCTTTGGCGATACCAAAACCGAAGCGGAGAAGGCCGGTGCAGTAAGACCTCGCTCCAACGGGGGAAGGGTTTGTCGTTCTCTTCGACGTGCCGGATGAATTCCGATTCCCAGGAGAATCCGGAGGCAGAGTCGGCGGCTGCGGTAGCGTAGCCGAGCCGCAGGATAATATCCTTCGCCTTGTGGGACAGGACTTCGGGAGAAAACGGGGGTTGGATCTGTTCCAGCGCGCTCGACCGCTTGGCAAGCACGAAGAACACAATCATGCCCAGAATCACAGCCGCAAAGAGGGAAATGGCGGCACGCGGCGCGAGTCCAGTTCTTTCCCCCGCTGCCGCTACCATCTGCGGCGAGGGTGTTTCCCCCGCCGCCAGAGCTGCCGCCAGCGGATCCCCGCCAGGCAACGCAGCCGCCACTGCCAAGGCGGAAGCCGGTCGGCGTGAAGGGTCAGGTTCGAGGCAACGGAGAATCACCCGCTCCACGGCAGGATCCAGGTCACGAATCAGCGCGGACGGGCTATCGGGGGTCGTTTCCCTGCGTGCCCGCATCAACTCCGCCAGCGTGTTCCCTTCGAATGGGCGCTTGCCTGTAAAGATCTCGTACAACACAAGGCCGATCGCGTAAATATCGCTCCTGACTGTGACCTCCTTGCCAGCAAGCTGTTCTGGAGCCATATACGCAGGCGTGCCGCTATCCACTTCGGTTGCAGCAATCTGATCCGCCAGCCCGGCCAGGCCGAAATCCGTCAGAAGGACCTGCCCACGGCCATCCAGCATCACATTGGCCGGCTTCAGGTCCCGGTGCAACACTCCTTTCTCGTGTGCCGCAGCCAGCCCGGCACACAGCTTCCGGGCGATTTCGAGGGCTTTGTCGGCTGGTACACGTCCAATGCGTCCCAGAAGGGAGGCAAGGTCCTCGCCGTCGACATACTCCATCGTGAGAAAAAAATGGCCTTCGACTTGGCTGACGTCGTAAACGCGGCAGACGTTTGGGTGAGATACTTGCCGAGCGATTCGGACTTCGCTGCGGAATCGCGCGAGCGCCTCTTTGTTGCGGGTCAGCTTCTCGGGCAGGAACTTAAGAGCGACCTCCTGGCCTAAAGCGAGATCTTCCGCCCGATACACTTCACCCATCCCGCCGCTGCCGAGCCGAGCCATGATGCGATATCGCTCGGCGAGCAGGATCCCCGGCAAGAACCGCCTGCCGGGCGCGGAAGCATGCCGCGCACTTGAAGTCCCGCTATCAGCAGACTTCGAGGATAATCGAGGAGTAGAGGCCGCCACAGTCTCCGTGTTCAACGCGTCACTGCCCACAGTTCCACCACAGTTAGCGCAGACACGGCTGCTTTCGGAAACCTCCGTACCGCATGACCGGCATCTTGCCATGAAAGTCCCTGGAGTTCGTCCGGACTGGTTGGACGGCGTATGATAGGCAGTAGTTTGATCTCACTCTAGGCAAACAGGCCACTCCAAGATCGTCGCTTGAGCTCGACGTGAAAGATCGTCAGGCGCACGGTGTCGAAGAACGACCCAAGCTCGACGTGACCCGGTCATTTCCGGCGTGATCCAATCGGCACGCCCTCAAGGGCTTGTTCGACGTCCGCGATGAGATCCTCAACATCCTCGATTCCCACACTGAGCCGCACCAGAGTATCAGTGATACCGCGAGTTTCCCTGATCTCGCGAGGAATGCTGGCGTGGGTCATAGTTGCCGGATGGCAGCAAAGCGACTCGACGCCGCCCAGGCTTTCTGCCAATGAGAACACTCTGAGCCCGGAACAAAAGCGACGGGCCCGCTCGGCATCGCCCTCCAGCTGGATCGCTATCATGCCTCCGAAGTCACTCATCTGTTTCTGAGCGAGACCAAATCCGGGATGCTCGACCAACCCGGGATAAAGAACTCTTCTGACACCTTTTCTGTCTGCCAAGATTTCCGCCAGCCGCCGCGCATTGGCACAGTGACGCTCCATTCGAACGGCCAGCGTCTTCACGCCCCGCAACACGAGATAGCTGTCCATCGGCCCGGGGACTGCACCTGCGGCGTTCTGCAGAAAGCGAATTCCTTCCAGCATCTCCTTCCGATGCGCCACGACGGCGCCACCCACAACATCCGAGTGTCCGCCCAGATATTTGGTAGTGCTGTGGACCACGAGGTCAGCCCCTAGCAAAAGGGGCTTCTGCAGGTAGGGCGTCGCGAATGTATTGTCCACCACAACTGTCATCGAGCGCGCCTTGGCAAGCTGCGCCAGAGCCGAGATATCGACGATGTCCAGCAGCGGATTGGTCGGTGTTTCGAGCCACAACAGACGCGGACGGCGCAGCGACGCAATCGCCCGCTCGTGCGCTTCAAGACTGGAGTTTTCGGCAAACACCACTTCCAATCCCCAGCGCCGGAACACTTTTTCTAACAAGCGGAACGTCCCGCCATAAAGGTCATGTCCTCCCACAACGCCGTCCCCAGGCTCCAATGCCTGAAAAATCGCCGTGGTGGCCGCCAAGCCGGATGCGAACGCAGCGCATTCTTCCCCTTCCTCAAGAGAAGCCAGACATTGCTCGAGTGCCTTCCGAGTGGGATTTTGCGTTCGTGAATACTCGTAACCCTTGTGCTGGCCTGGGGCCGCCTGAGTATAGGTTGTGCTGAGGTGAATGGGAGGAATGGTAGCGCCAGTGGTGGGATCAGGCTCCTGCCCAACATGGATGGCCCGAGTGGAAAATTTCATGTGCAGCTCTCCTATTGATGCTCGGGGGTGAGAGGTTTGTCACTATATGGGCAATCATCGATAGAAAGTCGACTCTTTGGGACCAGACTAGCCTTCTTTCGCTTGCGGTGATTTCTGGTAAAAACTCATCAGATCGGAGCGGGTGATGATGCTCACCACCCTGCCGTCTCTGACAGCCACCACCGCCGGATTGCCGGCCATCAGCAGCCGATAGACCTCCTCGAGTGAAACGCCGACATCGAGACGGGGCAGCGGTTTCGCCATGATCTCGCGCAACCGGATGGCTTCTGGAGGGGAGCCTTGCCGCAAAGCTCGCATGATGGTGATCTCCTCGACGGCTCCTACCATCTCTCCTCTTTCGAGAATGGGGATTTGGGAAATGCCGCGCTCGCGAAACAGATCGGCAGCCTTCTTCAAGGTGTCCTCGGGAGTGAGAGAAATCAAGTTGCCTTCCCGCGCCAAAGCCGACAGCAAGTCGCCGACAACCACCCTTTCCGGCACCCGGTCGGCAAGACCGTGCTGCGCCATCCAGGTGTTGTCGTACATCTTGCTGAGGTAGTTGCGTCCTGTGTCAGGGCAAAGGACGACAATCACGTCCTCAGCGGTGCAGCGCTGAGCATAACGAAAAGCCGCTGCCAGCGCGGTCCCGCTCGATCCGCCCAGCAGGATGCCCTCTTCCCGGGCGATGCGGCGAGCCGTCGCAAACGACTCGGCGTCACTGATGCGAATCCACTCATCAACCACTTGCGCGTTAAGGGTCTGCGGAACAAAATCCTCGCCGATGCCCTCCACTTTCCAGGGTTTGGGAGAGTCGCCGCTCAAGATTGAACCTTCAATGTCTGCCCCAATGACGCGAATCTGCGCGTTTCTTTCTTTCAGAAATTCGCCGATGCCACTGATCGTTCCGCCGGTTCCGACGCCCGCAACGAAAACCGTGACCTTCCCTTCGGTCTGATCCCAAATCTCCGGCCCGGTGAACTGGAGATGGGTCGTGGGATTGTCAATGTTGTGAAACTGATCCGGCCGCCAGGCGCCTTCGATTTCGCGGGCCAGACGGTTGGCAACACCGTTATAACTTTCCGGAGAGTCCGGCGGAACTCCGGTCGGGGTAATGACCACTTCGGCGCCATAGGCCCGCAACAACCGGATTTTGTCCTCGCTCATCTTGTCTGGCAGAACGAAGATGCACCGATAGCCGCGCACGGCGCCCACCAGAGCCAACCCCAGACCGGTGTTTCCTGCCGTGGCTTCAATGATGGTGCCACCCTCACGCAATGCCCCCGATTTCTCGGCTTGCTCAATCATGTTGAGAGCAATTCTGTCTTTGGTACTTCCCCCTGGATTGAAGGACTCCAGCTTCGCCAGAATCGTGGGAGCAAGGCTTTTCACCGATCTTCTGAGCCGAACCAATGGGGTCCGACCAATGCTCTCAAGAATGCTTCTCACTCACCCGCTGTTGAGAACTGCCAGGAATTGGCATGACAAACCTCAGTGAAGACTTCGAAAATGGTACCACGAGAACCTCAAGGCGGACAGCAGCCAAGCTCACGGTAACCAGACCTTCGACACCGTTGTGATCGATGAGATTGAAACAACGGAGTTTGCCTCTCCGTGGTTCAGGAAGGCCGTCTTGAAGGGTCGAGATTCAAAAGCATCCGGTCATCGGGTCCATTGCCACAGTGGGTGGCCCCTTCATCCAAAGGATGCGAGAGCGTCAGGAGATGTCGCTGGTACTCGTTTTCCAAGACGAGGTCCACAAAACCGTCGTTGACCTGGAGCAGATAGTCGAGCGTGATGTCCGCCAGACGCGCTAGCTGCAGCCGTGGTTCGTTGAACAGGTCGAGGGCACTTTGAGGCGCAGGGCCTCTTGTCTCGGTGATACAATCCGGCTCGAGGGCGCCAGGGACAAACAACAGCCACTTTGTTGTGAGCGACCTAACCGGTCGATGGTCTCGGACCACGGTTGTTCGAGGGCGCGTGCCGGTGGGAGGAACCGAATGAGTCAGACACTCGAGGTGCAAGTCGAACAGACTGGCCCGTCAACGGCAACTGGCACCGCGCGGTCCCATAGCGTGCTGATCGATCGACCGGTATCCAAAGGTGGAGCGGACCGTGGTCCAATGGGTGGAGAGCTCCTATTGCTGGGCCTGGGCGGCTGTTTCATGAGCAATCTACTGGCGGCTATTCGAGCACGCGCTGCCGCAGTTTCCGAAGTTCGGCTCACCGTAAGTGCGGAGACCGGGGGAGAGCCCGAGCGAGTGACAGCGTTGTCCCTCAAGATTAGGGCAAACCATAGCGATCCCGAGCTCATGCGCAAGCTCATCACAATTGCTGAAAGGGCATGTCTTGTGACGAACACCCTTAAAGAGGCTGCTCCTGTCTCGATTATCCTTGAGGATTCACAAGCTCGGTGACCTGTTGACCAGGCGGCGGGACTACCTTCGATTCGGGCGCACCGAAGGGTACGCTTCGCGCTGGTGGGTTTGGTACGAGTTTCCATCTGCGGTCTAGGGTTGCTTGCTGCATTACCCACTGTGAGGCCTTTCAGAGACGATCTGGTCGAGCCGGGGAGCTCTGGATCAATGTCTGCAGTTCCCAAGAACGTTGCCGCTGGCGCCAGCAAGGAGTGCAACCAAGGGAAAGGTTCGTTATGGCTATTCATCAGTCCGGGTGGGATGCATATTCGTTGACAGATTCTCAACCATCCTCCGCGTGTCGAACCTGTGTAATTCGGCCACTTGGACATCTGCTGTCTGTAGTCAGCCTATTGACACTCGCCGTGATTTGCCAGGCCCAAACGGAGGACCCTCGAGCCGTTTTTGACCGCGCCGTTTCGGATTTCCAGAGCGGCCGGATCGCCGAGTCCGTTTCGGGCTTCGATCGCCTCGCCAAGCTGGCTCCCGATGCCGTACCGCAACTTTGGCAACGGGGCATCGCTCTTTACTACGCCGGGCGCTACCAGGAATGTCGAGAACAGTTTGAATCCCACCGTACAGTGAACCCGAATGACGTCGAGAACGCGGCGTGGCATTTTCTGTGCGTGGCGCGCGCCGAATCGCCTGCAAAGGCCAAGGCGGCATTGTTGCCGGTTGGGCCTGATTCGCGGGTGCCAATGAGTCAGATCTACCGGATGTTTGGCGGCGAACTCGACCCCGAGCAGGTTCTCAAGGCAGCCGGCACACAGCCGCAAGGTCAGTTTTATGCGGAGCTTTACGTGGGCCTGTACTTGGAAGTGACGGGCCAAGCCGAGCGCGCGTTGAAGCACATTCGCAACGCTGCCGATGATCGTTACTCCGCCGCAGGGTACATGCACAGCGTTGCCCGTGTACACCGGGACCTCGCGGCGCGGCGCCTTGGTTCTACCAAGCCGTGACGGTTGAAGCCGGCCTTGCTTCGTGCCACCCGGGTTAGCGGGAGCGGACGGCATGGCTCGCCGGGTCTGCGAGCAGCGCGCCGCCGTCGCAGACCAGGGTGTGCCCCGTCACCATGTCGGAACCCGTGATCAGGCTGACGATGGCATCGGCCACGTCTTCAGGCTGGCAGACCCGGCCCAAAGCACTGGCCGAGGCAAAGCTCTCCCGGGAGGCCTGATACCGCTCGCCGAGTCCCTCCCGCATCCAGCGACCCTCGATGAACCCCGGCGCCACGGCGTTCACGCGGATCTTTGGAGCCAGGACGCGGGCAAGCGCCATCGTCAGGTTGATGACCCCGGCCTTGGACACGGCATACGGGATTGAGCTGCCGGCACCGTTGAACCCGGCGATGCTGGCCACATTGACAATCACGCCGCCGCTGGCCTCCATGGCCTCGCGGCAGGCCCGGGCACTCTGGAACGTCCCCTTTACGTTGACGCCGAGGATGAAATCCCAGTCCTCGTCCCTGACGTCGTCGAGTGCCTCGTGCGGGATGAACCGCGTCACGCCCGCGCAGTTCACCAGAATGTCAAGTCGGCCAAGCGCCTGCACGGTGGCCGCGGCCATCTTCCGGCAGGCTTGGCTGTCCGTGACGTCCGCCTCGACCGGGAGAGCCCGAACACCCATCGCAGCTAGCTCGGCAGCAGTCTGCTCCGCCTCCAATCTTGTGCTCGCAATGTGATTGACCGCTACGGAGCAACCGAGTCGCGCCAGCGCTAGCCCGGTCGCTCGTCCCAGCCCGGTTGCACCTCCTGTGATCAGCGCCACCTTGGCATCAACGTTCATCGAGGACCTCCGTTGGACACCGGGTAGAGCAGCTTCACCAGAGACAGGAACAGCGCGTCGCGCCGCGCCCGACGCTCCACCAGCTGTTCAGAAGAATATTCGTAGAACCCTCTGCCGGTCTTGGCTCCCAGACAGCCTTGTTCGACCAGTTTCTGGACCAGGGCAGGAACCTCGCTGTCGCTGCGAATGTGGGGGACCAGGTTCCGGTAAACCGTTGTCTGGATATCCAGGCCTCCAAAGTCGTGGACCTCGAGTGGGCCGACCGCTGCCATGCGAAAACCCACACTACCGCGAAGAGCGGAATCAATCTCTTCAGCACTGGCTACACCCTGTTCGAGCAGGTCCCACACTTCCCGTTGTATTGCAACCTGAATGCGATTGACGAGGAAGCCCGGTAGCTCCTTGCGCAGCCGGAGGGGCTGCTTGCCGATGCGTTGCATCAGCGCCATTGTGGTTCGCGTCGTCTCTTCGCGAGTATCCGGCCCCGGCACCACCTCCACAAGCGGCACCAGGTGCGGCGGATTGAACCAGTGCGTCACCAGTGCCCGCTCCGGGCGTTGCATCCGGGCGCCGGATTGTGAGATGGGAAAGGTCGACGAATTAGAGGCCAAGATGGTGTCGGCTGTGACCAGTGCTTCCAGGCGTGCGAACAACTCCTGCTTCAGAACAAGGTCTTCATTCACGACCTCGGTGACGAAACCCACTCCGGCTAGCGTCTCCTCTTCGCTCCCACAAATCGCCAAACGAGACAGGGTCGGTTCGATACGCTCCCGCGGGACCAGTCCAGCCTCTACGAACGCCAGTAGATTTACGCGCACTCGTTCGTGCAGAGAGGCCCGCGCCGCTGGCTGCTCGTCGTAGCAGCGCACCGCATAGCCTGCCGCGGCAAAAGTCTGCGCAATACCGTGGCCCATCGTCCCCAGCCCGAGAACGGCCACTGAATGAATTTCATCGCGTGGCATGATCGCCTCTCAGTCCCACGGTTCGGGCGCCAAGGCCCGAATATCGCTCACCACGTCGAGCACCGCGGGCCGGCCGCTGGACAGGGCACGCTCCAGCGCCGGCCGGATTTGTGCCGGCTGTTCCAGACGCTCGGCGTAGCAACCAAACGCTTCACCGATGCGGGCCAGGTTCAACTCCTCAAACTGCCACATCTTGAATCCGGAGCGCTGCTCGCCGCCGTAGGCCTGGGCAAAAAGCAACGTCTCCTGATTGAGCGAACGATTGTTGTTGACGATGGTGACGGTGTTGATCCCGTAACGCACGGCGGTCTCCAATTCGCCGACGTGGTAGTAGAATCCTCCGTCCCCACTGAAGCAGATCACAGGCCGGTTAGGGCAGGCACACTTGGCACCCATAGCCGCAGGCAATCCCCAGCCTAACGACCCTGCCGCCCGCAGGTAGGTCTGGCCAGGATGATGCAGCTCCAGGTGCGTCCCCGTCCAGATTCCAGCATGCCCCGTTTCCGAAACGAGAATGGCGTCTGCCGGAAGGGCCTCCTGCAGCTCCTTGCAGATGCGCTCCGGACGCATCGGCGTGGCATCTGACTGACGCAGCGGCTCGACACCGGCACGCCATTCCGCAACGAGCTGGTTGACTCTCCTTAGCCAGCTTTCGCGTAGCTGGGGTTTGGCGAGGGCTTGCAGGATCTGCCGCAGGACGGTCTTTGCGTCACCCCACAGTGAGACGGCATTGGGATAGTGTCGGCCCAATTCCTCAGGAGCGATATCGAGCTGGATCACCCGGGTACCGGGGCGTGGAATGCGCCAGAAGTTTGTAACCTGGCTGCCGGTCCGACTGCCAACGAAGAAAACGAGATCGGCTTCCGCTACGGCTCGATTGGCGCAGCTACGCGAATAGGTGCCAACAACACCTACGGAAAGCCGATGGTTCTCAACAATCGTGCCCTTGGCGTTGAGGGATGTGGCCACGGGAATCTGGAGCTTCTCAGCCAGCTCCACAACTTCCTCGCGGGCGCCGGAAGAGGTTACGCCACCGCCCGCGACGAGAATCGGCTTCTCCGCCGTCTGAAGGAGGTGGACTGCTTGATCGACGCACCGTGTCTCAGCGGCAGGTCGAAGTGGAGGCACATGGGTGAACAACGGAACGAATGATTCCGCCAACTCTCCCTGGCCATCCACGGCCTGGCCGAAGTGTCCGGCTATTTCCAGATGGACAGGGCCGGGACAGCCGCTGGTTGCGGAGCGAAAGGCTTGTCCCAGTAAATCCGGCAGTCGCTCGACCGTGTCGATGCGGGCGTTGAATCGGGTCAGGGGCTCGAAGAGCGGGAAGTCGTCAATCTCCTGGTAGACATGGCGGTGCCGGTACTTGGGGAAAGGACCACCGGTAATCGCAATCACCGGCGAGCACGCCAGGTACGGGTCGCGCAGCCCGGCCGCGAGATTGGCCGCACCGATCACCTGGGCCATGCAAATGCCGGGTCTGCGGGAAGCGCGGGCGTAGCCGTCCGCCATGTAAACAGCCGACTTCTCACCGTGTGTCATCACGCCGACGATGCCGCGACGATCCATCTCGGCCAACGCCGGGGTCAAGACGACTGGGACAAAAAAAACGTGTGTGATACCAGCGGCCTGCAGAGCCTCCGTCAAATATTGCGAACCGGTCATACTGGGCATTCAGAACCCTCGCGGTCTCATGCTCGACGCCAAGAGTGCCACAACTTTGGGGCGCTTCGTCTTAACGTTGAATGCGTTTGTGGCGGGTTTGATCGAATCTGTGGCGGGCATGAAGGATAGGCTATTCGTCTACACGATGGAACGGCCGAATTGTACCATCGCTGCCGGTGGATTAGGGAAAACAGCGACACCAAAGCCGTGAAGGTTGCTAGCCATCACGTATCGTCTTCCGGCCGAGAGCAGGATCAGTTGGCCCCCGCATCGGGAAATGCGAGACATTGGATTCATTTGAGAATAGGAGCTCGGCAATGACCCCATGAGTCGAGACGCGAGTGAGATCGATAAGAGACGAATCGCTTCACAAAACGATGTGGCATTTTCCTTCAATTCGGTGTCATCATCTTTCGTTCGGATTCCGTGGTTTTCTCGAATGGAGGCAACGTTCCGTGAGGAAATGTCCTCTTTGGCTACTGCTTTCGCTGGCATTGATCCAGGGATCGGCACGACAGTTTCTGCCGGCACAAGCCGTGGATGGAAAAACTCTTCCTCCGGCTGCTCGGGTCCAGGTTGACTTTCGGCGGGATATCGAGCCTCTTCTTAAGGAGAAGTGCCAGTCTTGCCACGGACCTCAACAACAACTGTCGGGGCTTCGACTGGACACTCGAATCGCAGCTCTGGCCGGCGGCAACCGCGGCGTTGCGATCAAGCCCGGAAACAGCCAGGAGAGCCGGCTGATTCATCTGGTGGCAGGTCTCAACGCAGAGCTAAGAATGCCGATGACAGGGGATCCGCTTACCAGCGAGCAGGTCGGCTTGCTGCGGGCATGGATCGATCAGGGAGCTGTCTGGCCGGAAGACGCAAGTCCCCCAGACGCACAGTCGCCATCCGCACCGCTGCAATCAAAAAGCCAGCATTGGGCTTTTGCGGCTCCTCAACGCCCGAAGCAGCCCAAAGTAAGGAACTCCGCTTGGCTTCGAAACCCGATTGACAATTTCGTTTTGGCCCGGCTCGAGAAGGAGCGCATCAAACCCTCGGCCGAAGCAGATCGAGAGACGCTGATTCGGCGTTTGAGTCTCGACCTGATTGGTCTGCCTCCCACACCGGAAGAGGTGGACGAATTTGCAGCCGACAACCGGCCGGATGCCTACGAACGGCTGGTTGATCGACTGCTCGCCTCGCCCCACTACGGCGAAAAGTGGGCGCGGTCCTGGCTCGATCTGGCTCGTTATGGAGACAGCGATGGTTATGAAGAGGATCGTATCCGCCCCAGTGCCTGGCGTTGGCGCCATTGGGTGATTGATGCCCTGAATCGGAACATGCCGTTCGACCAGTTTACGATCGAACAACTCGCCGGAGATCTTCTACCCGACGCGACTCTTGAACAGAAGGTGGCAACTGGATTCCACCGAAATACACTCACTAACCGTGAGGGCGGCGTGAATCGAGAGGAATTTCGAACAGAACAGGTGCTTGATCGAACCGCAACCACAGGAAGCGTGTGGTTGGGCCTGACGCTCGGCTGCGCCCGCTGCCATGATCACAAATATGATCCCATCAGTCAGAAGGAGTTCTATCAACTTGCCGCTTTCTTCAACACCGCCAAGGAGATTGATCTGGAGGCTCCTTTGCCGGCAGAACGGGGACCTTTCCTGCGCCGCCAGCCGGAGTACGAGAAGAAACGGGCCAGCCTTCTGGAGGAATTCAAGGTGGCTGAGCTGCAGATGGAGTGGGAGAAGAAACTGAGAGAGGCGGCCGCGCATCCAGGAGTGGACCTCGTGTCCGACTATCAGTTGAATCTGGTACAGGTCAAGACTGACAGCGGCGAGGAAACCCTGATGCTGCCGCCCGAGAAGCGAACCGCGAAGCAGAAAAAGATTCTCACTGACCAATTCATCCGGAGCTCAGGATTCAAGGAATTGAACACTCGGTTGAATGCCTTGGCGGAGGAGTATCCAGCTTTGACCGAGGCCCAGACGATCGGAGAAAATCCTCGTCCTCCAAAGACACACGTCCTGATTCGAGGCAACTTCCTGACGCCGGGAGTTGAAGTGCAGCCTGCGGCGCCCGCGGTGTTGCCTCGTCTCCCCACGGATCCGCACCCGTCGCGCCTCACACTGGCGCGCTGGCTCGTTTCCCGCGATAATCCGCTCACAGCGCGGGTCACCATGAATCGTGTCTGGCAGGAATTTTTCGGGAGAGGTCTCGTCGATACGCCGCAGGACTTCGGCCTTCGGTCGAGTCCCCCGACTCATCCCGAGTTGCTCGACTGGCTGGCTGTGGAATTCGTGTCTAACCGATGGAACGTCAAAAGAATGCATAAGCTGATCGTGGAATCGGCGACCTATCGGCAATCTTCCAACACGCGCAAAGATCTGGAGTCCAAAGACCCGGACAACAAGCTGCTGGCCCGACAAACTCGTCTCCGCCTTCCCGCGGAACTGATCCGGGATGTGACCCTGGCCGCAAGCGGTCTGCTGAACCCGGCAATTGGCGGGAAAAGCATCCGACCTCCACAGCCAGCGGGCGTGGTTTTGAAGTGGAAAGAAAGCGAAGGCGCCGAGCGCTATCGCCGCGGACTCTACATTCTGTTCCAGAGGCGGTACCCGTATCCGGGATTGGTCACCTTTGACGCGCCAGACTCGCTGAATTCCTGTCCTCGACGTGATCGATCGACAACTCCGCTGCAAGCTTTGACTCTGATGAATGATCCCGTTTTCTTTGAAGCGGCACAGGCCTTGGCGGTGCGCCTCCTGCAGGAAAAGACCGGAGACGCTGGAGAACGTCTCGACCACGCCTATCGATTGTGTCTTGGGCGGGCTCCTCGACCTGAGGAAAGGGAACGAATGTTTCAGTATCTCCAGCAGCGGAAAGAGATGGTCTTGCGCAAGCCTGACTCGATTGAAAAGACTTTTCCTTCGAAGACGCTCGATGGAGTCGATCCCGTCGAGGCAGCCATCTGGATTGGGGTCAGTCGAGTGCTCCTCAATCTGGAGGAATTCATCACGCGGGGGTAACCATGAATTTCAGGGAGTTTCAGCGGATACAGAGCCGTCGAAGTTTTCTCGAACAATGTGCCGGCGGGCTGGGGACGATTGCTCTTTGGCATTTGATGGAGAGGGAGGGACGGACGGCTGTCTCTGTGGACTCCCTTCCAGAAGTTAATCTCCTGCGGCCCAAAGCCACCCACTTCGTTCCCAAGGCAAAGAATGTGATCTTTCTGTTCATGGAAGGAGGACCCAGCCAGCTTGATCTGTTCGATCCCAAACCGGGACTTGGGAAATACGACGGCCAGTCCTTGCCGGCTTCGATGACCAAAGATCTGAAACTCGCCTTCATCAAGCCCGACGCCAAAGTCTGGTCCAGCCCGCGAGTCTTCACCCGTCACGGGCGGTGCGGCATGGAATTCTCGGACTATCTGCCTTTCACGGCTGACTGTGCCGACGACATTTGCATGATCCGATCGATGGTGACCGACCAGTTTAACCATCATCCGGGGCAGCTGATGATGACTTCGGGAACCAGCCTGCTGGGACGCCCTTCCATGGGCGCCTGGGTGACGTATGGTCTGGGAAGCGAGTCGCAGAATCTTCCCGGCTTCGTCGCCCTAACTTCCGGAGGTGGTTCTCCCGGTGCGGGGAGTGGAAACTGGGCCAACGGCTTTCTGCCCTCTGTTTACCAGGGTGTCCCGTTTCGAAATTCGGGAGATCCCGTGCTCCATCTTTCGAATATTCCCGGAATCGATGCCGAGGACCAGCGGATGACCCTCGACGCCATTCGCGACCTGAACCAGCAGAATTTCATCCGCGCTGGCGACATTGAGATTGCATCGCGCATCGCTTCTTATGAGTTGGCGTTTCGAATGCAATCGGCTGCCCCGGAGCTCCTGGATTTTTCCAAGGAGTCGCCTAGCACCTTGGAATTGTACGGTGTTAACAAGGAGCCGACCCATCCATTCGCTACCAACTGTCTCCTGGCAAGGCGGATGATCGAGCGCGGGGTGAGGTTCATCCAGCTCATGCACCCCACCTGGGATGATCATTCCGACCTGAACAAGAAGTTAATGAAGAACTGTGCCATCACGGATCAGCCCACGGCTGCCTTGCTGAAAGATCTGAAGCAGCGCGGCCTGCTGGAAAGCACTCTGGTCATCTGGGGAAGCGAGTTTGGCCGCACGCCTTTGATTCAGACTTTGGGCATTGCCGGTGAGAGCTGGGGCCGTGATCATCATCCCAATGCCTTCACCATGTGGATGGCCGGGGGCGGAATCAAGTCCGGCCAAGTCGTGGGCAAGACTGATGACCTCGGTTTCAACGTCGTTGAAGACCGGGTCCATGTGCACGACCTCCACGCCACCATCCTTCATTGCCTGGGCCTCGATCACAAGCGGTTAACCTATCGCCACATGGGTAGAGACTTCCGCCTGACCGACGTAGAGGGCGAGGTAGTCTCCAAGCTGCTGGCTTGAAGCAAGTCGGAGCGCTTTGCCTTCTTCTTGCGAGGACTGGAAGTGTCGGCGCGGTGAGAACCGTTTTCGAACCGCCTAAGCGGCAAGAGGGGGTTGGGGTTGGATGCGACGCCCAACTCCGTCCCCATTCGCAGTGTTCCTGGCGCTGTTCGAGCTTTCCCTCGACAGACAACTAACAGGTGATTGAGCGCCTAGTTATCACCCGGAGCCTAACGGGACTTTCCACCAACATCAGATCGCTGCCATCACGGCCTATCTCAGTACAAAATCCATCGGCCACCTTGCTCGACTCGCATGTTGTCACCGGTGTTTGAGCCTTCCTGTCGTCGGGAGACCATCTGCAATCTCCGCTATGTTTGGCGACGTCTTGAGCTCGTAGCTCTCCAAAATGGCTCCAAGCAGGGTCTTAGCTAGACCGCCATCGAGAGAGCCCAGGACCTTGTGTTCGGCCAATGCAGCCTTGCGATCGCCAAGAGCCAGGTAGGAAGAAGCCAGATTGTAGCGTGCCTCAGCAAAATCCGGCTTGATTCGAATTGATTGTCTGAACGCTTTGATGGCTTTGCCGTAGTGGCCGAGCCGGTTATAGCATACGCCGAGGTTGTTGTGGGCTTCAGCAAATTGAGGATTGATCTGGATAGCACGACGATAGGCCTCTGAAGATTCTCGATACTTCCCAAGCAGGCTGAGACCCATTGCCAGGTTGCTATAAGCATCAGGGAGGCGAGGGTCCATCCGAAGCGCCTCTGAGCAGGCCGTTATCCCCTCTTCATAATGACCGAGTTGAAGGTAAGCGACACATAGATTGTTGAGCAAAACCGCATCCTGGAGGTTCGCCTTGACCATCCTCTTGTAAGCTTCAATGGCTTCGCTATACCGACCGAGCCTAACGAGCTGTTCTTCGCAGCCATCGCCCGTTTTTCTTGAGGAATTGAGAATCCTCAGTGGTGGATTGTTACCAGCTATTGAGGTGGAAATCCGGGAAGTTGCTACCCCTAAGTCAGAACAGTTCGAGACAGCAGTTGCTTCTGCTTGATGATCTCGGGATAGGCTCGGCGGCGCGAGCACAAAGAGAAAGAGCGTTGACAGGCTGATCCAGTACACTTGGTGGCGTTGCATGATCGAACCTCAAAGGGGTTTGCCATGTACCTGGCTTCTCAGTTATCATGAGCACCCAACAAGCTCTTCAAGCCGATCTGCTCGTGAAGTCGCTCAGGACCTGACCCTACTTCGAAGAAGCCGTGGAAGTCCCTGAAGAGTTCCGAAGAAATCCTGAATTTTTCCGGTAGGAATACCCCTAGTGGTTGTAAGCGGCCATGAATCAAAGAGTGAAAGTGCTTTACGAATTTGGGGCGTTTCGGCTGGACTCACACGAGCGTCTGCTGTTTCGCAACGGAGAGCAGGTGCCGCTGACTCCTAAGGTCTTTGATATCCTGCTGGTCTTGGTCCAAAGCAGTGGTCATGTGCTGACAAAGGAAGAACTGCTAGCGAAGGTCTGGCCGGACAGTTTTGTCGAGGAAGGGAATCTCAACCGTCACATCTCAACGTTGCGGAAAGCTTTGGGAGACAATCTTGACCAGCCGGAATGCATCGATACGATCCCCAAGCGGGGCTATCGTTTCATTGCCAACGTGAAGGAAGTACTACCGACACCTGAGCGAAAGGGACCTCACGAAGCACACTCTCAAGCTGAAACAGAACAGGCAGCAGAGGGGACAGTCTCTCTTCCGAAGGATGCCCCGGTTGATGGAGATGCGGGAAGGAAACGGAGTTGGTCAGCAGGGCTCAACTGGAAGTTCTGGGTTGTGGTTTCGACCACGGCTGGAATCCTCCTGTTTCTAGGAATGACCTTCTTGCGGAGATCGCAGTCGCCTGGACCTCAGAGAGTCTATCGAGGCTGACCTTCGATCCCGGCTTGCAGAGGGAGCCTACCTGGTCGCCGGACGGACTCTTTATCGCCTACAGTTCGGATCGGAGTGGGAACTTTGATATCTGGGTCCAGCCGGTTGGTGGTGGAAATCCGGTGCAGGTGACTCGCTCGACAGCACACGATTGGCAGCCGGACTGGTCACCCGACGGGAAGGCCATCATTTTCCGATCAGAGCGAGACGGAGGTGGGTTGTTTCTCGTTCCGCCGTTGGGTGGTTACGAACGGAAGGTCACCTCGTTCGGCTATCGTCCACGCTGGTCGCCGGATGGATCCCGGATCTTATTCGTCAGCTCGGCTATTGGGGGTGGTCACGTACGGTACGAGGTGTACATCGTCACTCCTGACGGAGCACTGCCGGCCGAGGTTCGGGCTGACTTCCTCTCGCGGTTTGTCAACGTGGCGGGCATCGGCTGGCATCCAGATGGTCAGAGGATATCGTTGTGGGCTTCGCCGGAGTGGGTCAGCTGGGAGTTCTGGACAGTTCCTCTGGCAAGCGGCGCCCCACTGAAGTGTGAAGTCACAGGAAAGGTACGCCACCAGCTTCAGGAAATTGCCGTTGAGTTCACTGATTTCCGGTGGGCACCATCTGGCAGGCAACTTTTCTTTGAGGGCCTCTCCCGAGGCGTTCGCAATCTTTGGAAGGTAACCGTGGACCCCGACACGTTGAGCTGGATTGCAGGGCCCGAAAGGCTGACAACTGGATTAGGGACAGATGCAGACGTCGCTATTTCTCCAGACGGAAAGCGGCTCGCCTTTTCTTCCCGCCTTGAGAGCACGCGGATCTGGTCGTTGCCTTTCGATGCTCGACTTGGTCAAGTGACAGGTGAGGGCCAACCTTTGACCCCAACCGGGATGAACGCTTATTCACCTGAGCTCTCTCGGGATGGCAAGGAACTGGCCTTTGGCGTGAACCGGCCAGGCGACCAAAATCGGAGCTGGGAACTCCGCACAAGGTCCCTGGAAGACGGCCATGAGACCTTGTTGGTGGCTGGCCTTGCAGGTTGTAAAGCGCGCTGGTCGAGGGATGGCAAACGCCTGGCTTACGCCCGCCAGGGGATCAACCCCAAAAATGCGAGTCTTGAAACAACTGTTGCCGTAATTGCCAAAAGCGGTGGGGAACAGGAAGTAATCAGCTCTCGTGAGAGTTACTACATAGACGCCTCTGATTGGTCGAATGACGACCGATGGATACTGGGAAGCCGCGGCTTGAAGCCCGAGTCGCCTACGACCGTATGCCTTTATCCCGTTTCAGGTTGGCCGCACGCAGAGAGAGAATTACGCATCCTCACGGAGGATCCCAAATATAATTTCTGGAATGCGCGATTTTCCCCGGACGAGCGTTGGATTTGCTTCAATGCAACCTCAACGCCGACGAATCGTGTTTCCGTGCTGGGCGTTGTGCCTTCATCGGGTGGACCATGGAGTCAACTCACAGAGGAGAGATGGGCCGACAAACCTCGATGGTCCCCGGACGGCAAGATCATCTACTTTGTTTCCAATCGCAAAACTGCTTTCTTCAACATATATGGAATTCACTTCAATCCTTCTACTGGAAAACCCGTCGGCAAGATTTTCCACGTGACTCGATATGAAAGCCCCGGCTTCATGGTTTCAACTGATGTCGGAGCCATGGGGTTTTCGTTGAACGAGGACCGCCTCGTTTTGCCCATCATGCAGATTACCGGAAGCGTTTGGATGTTAAACAACGTGGATCGATAGGGGGTAAGCGAGGACGTTCCACGACCCCTAAACTGATCAACCGTATCAGGTTGGTCTGTCAACAACACAGACCGATCCTTTCTCTTGTGTCTCTCAAGTGACCGACGGTTTCTTCTGACCTTTTCTTCTACCCGAGTGTCAAGAACAATTCGGTAACGAAACAGCCCGACAGGGTGGCCGAGTGACAACGGTCCCAAGCGATGGCGGGTACCGTCGCTGCCGTTACGGACGCCGGTCGAGGGGCTCACCGCCAACAGAGCCGCGACCTTCGGCGGTATCAGGCGCTCGCCAGCATACAAAGACTACTCAACCAATATCACCATGGATGGACCTCGAAACCGAGCCTTCCGATGTCGCTGCTGAGGCCGCTCTAGCTACCAAGTTGGCATTTGTGAACAGCATCCGATGTGTGGCATATTGCCGCGAACCACTTGGTCCGGGAGTAAGCGGTAACCAGTGACCTCGTAAGCTGACCGGTTGAACTGCTTGTGCAGCCATCCAGAAGGAGTCATGCCCAGCGCGTCGAAGAATGTCACGAAGTTGCTGAAGGATTGGCGCCAGGGTGACCAGGCCGCCCTGAACCAACTGATGCCGGTGGTGTATGAGGAGCTTCGCAAGCTGGGGGCGAGTTGGCTACGGAGGGAACGGCCCGGTCACACCTTGCAGCCGACGGCGCTCATTCACGAAGCTTACCTGCGGCTCATTGACCAGGATGCTCCCGAGTGGGAGAGTCGGACACACTTTTTCGGCATCGCCTCGCGGCTGATGCGACAGATTCTGGTCGAGCACGCACGCCGTCGCGCGACCGCCAAGCGTGGCGGACGGAGCAGAAGGTCTCACTCGATGAAGTGGTTGTTTACTCGCCGGAGCGAGCTTCTCAGCTTGTGGCGCTGGATGAGGCACTTAGTGGTCTGGCGTCTATGGATGAGCGAAAGTGCCGGATCATCGAAATGCGCTATTTTGGAGGGCTCACCACGGAAGAGATCGCCCAGGAGGTGGGCATCTCGGTGGCGACGGTCGGCCGCGAAGTGCGGATTGCCGAAGCCTGGTTGAACCGTGAAATGAGCCAGAAAAGCAAGTAGCAACTTCCCTGAGCAGGTCGTCGGAACCAGGGCGATCGTCTCGAACCGGAACTCGTCACGGGTCACTTGCCATGAGCCAGCGCTCTCATGACTCAGGAACGTTGGCAGAAGGTCCAGGAAGTTTTTGATCTGGTCGTGGGCCGCGCTCCGCAGGAGCGCGCGGCTCTGTTGGACCAGATGTGCACGGGGGACCTGGAGTTACGTCAAGAAGTGGAGTCCCTGCTCGCGTGGGAAGGGAACGAGAACCTCATCAAAAATGCGCTCGATGGAGCGGCAGAATTGTTGCGCCCGGAGACCACCGAGACGCCAGCCGGACCCAAGTTGGGGAGGCAGATTGGAGTCTACCGGCTGACCGCCATTGATCGGTGAGGGCGGCATGGGCGTGGTCTACAAAGCCCATGACTCGCGCCTCAACCGTACCGTCGCACTGAAGTTCCTCAATCCACACCTCAACCTTGACCCTGCTGCCAAAGAGCGCTTCCTGCTGGAAGCCCGGGCCGCGGCTGCTCTGGAGCACCCCAACATCTGCACCATTCATGAGATCGGGGAGACAGCCGAGGGACAACTCTTCATTGCCATGGCCTGGTACGACGGAGAAACGCTCAGCGAGAAAGTGCGGCACGGTCCGCTGCCTGCTCAGGAAGCCGTCGACATTGCCCTTCAGATGGCACAAGGGCTGGAGCATGCTCACGCGGCAGGCATCGTCCATCGCGATATTAAGCCTGCCAACGTTATGGTCACCCGCGATGGCGTCGTGAAACTGCTGGATTTCGGTGTAGCCAAGATGACGGGCATCGACCTGACGCAGGCGCCGGTCGTCCCTGGGACTCCGGCATACATGTCACCCGAACAGGTCCTGGGAAGAGGTGTCGATCGCCGCTCTGATATCTGGTCGCTGGGAGCGGTGCTTTACGAAATGTTCACGGGGCAGCCGCCTTTCCGTGGGGACGTTGCAGCGGTTCTGCACTCCATCACCAGTCGGGACCCGGCTCCGATAGGCAGATCCCGTTCGGATGTTCCGCACGAGCTCGAACGAATTGTGTCGAAGACGCTGGCCCGGGACCCGCAGGACCGCTATGGCAACACTCAGGAGCTTGTGCGGGATCTCAAGATTCTGAGAGACCATCCGGAAAGGGCTAGAGGCGCCTGGGCGCCGGATTTTCCCGGCCAGAGTGCGCCGACACGCCTGGCTGTTTGGAGCGGTTGCCTTGTTGGCTACGCTGCTGGCAGCGACACGTACTACTGGCTCGCTAGCCGTGTCGAGAGCGTCTGTCGCGTCCGTTGCAGTGTTGCCATTCGCAGACCTGAGCCCCGGTCAGGATCAGGGCTATTTTGCCGACGGCATGACCGACGCGTTGATCGCCGATCTTGCCCAGATCGAGGCGCTGCATGTCATCTCACGAACCTCGGCCATGCAGTACAAAAGTATCCGCAGGCCGATCCCCGAGATTGCTCGCGAACTGGGCGTGGATGCAGTGGTCGAAGGTTCCGTGTTGGCGGACGGGGATCAGGTTCGGATCGGTGTCAGCCTCGTGGACGGGCGGACCGATCAGACGCTTTGGGCGCACAAGTACGACCGGGAAAGCCGCAGCATCCTGGCCTTGCAGCGGGAAGTGGCCTTGGCCATCTCCAGGGAAATCCGAATCAAACTCGCCCAGGACGATCAAACCTACCTTCACCAGGCTCCGTCGGTTGTGCCCGAGGCCTACCGGCTTTATCTCAAGGGCATGCAGCTGCGTTACAAAGACTCCCCCGAGGATTGGCAGCAGGCAGCCGACTCGTTCCGTCAAGCGACGGCGCTGGACCCCAGCTTCGCGCCAGCCTACGCAGAGCTGGCGAGAGTCTGTACGCTCCTGGGCGGATTTACGCCCCTGCTAACTCGCGAAAAGGCGACTGCAGAGGGCAGACAAGCTATCGCCAAAGCATTGCAACATGATCCGAATCTTTCGGATGCATATGGGGTCAAAGGGATCTTCCATGAGGTTCTCGAATGGGATTGGACTGCGGCGGAACAGGCCTTCAAACGAGCCATTGAACTCAACCCTGGAAACAGCCAGGCCCGCTATGAATATGGTTGGCTGTTGACGCGTGTGGGCAGGTTTGAAGAAGCCCTTCCCCAGTTCAAGTACGCCATCCAGCAGGATCCTCGCGCCGCCCTCATGTACCATAGCCTTGCCCACGTCTATCTCTATCGCCGCGAGTATGACCAGGCGATTGAGCACTTCCAAACTGCGCTCCACCTCGATCCCGGCTATGGGTTTGCACGTTCCTCGCTGGGACAAGCCTACCTGCTGAGCAGTCGAGAGGACAAAGCCCTCGTCGAGCTAGAGGCAGATGGAGTCAGGGTCCGACAGCTGGGGGCCGGCATACCTGGCGGTTGCTTATGCCGCCGCAGGCAGAAAGGAGCAGTCCTTAGAGCTGATCGCAGAACTGGAGGAAAGCTGGAAGCGCGGCCAGGACGACGCCGCCTGGAGCCTGGCCCTGGCCCATGGCGGTCTGGGACAAAGCGACCAGGCCTGCAAGTGGCTGACGATCGTCTATCAGAAACGCTCCGGCAATCTTGTCTTCCTCAAAGTGGAGCCGATGTTCGTTTCCCTCCACACCACCCCCTGCTACCAGTCGTTGCTGAAGCAGGTAGGCTTGGCTGGCTGAGTACTGAAGTTTCAAAAATACGGTGACGCATCATCTGAATAGGAGACTTGCTGGCGCGACTGGTTCTGTTTGGGCCCGAGGAGATGCCAGGAGACGTGTGTGCCGATCGTAGCACCGCAACTCAAGCCGTGCAAGTTGGCTGACGGGAAAGTGGATGCCTCCGTAGATACGGCTAGTCTCCAGTGCCGCCTCGGAGAACGACGCGTAGGAGCGTTGAACACCCGGCAGATCGTCAGAACCCACGGTAAACGCGATCAGCAGCGTGCAAGATCGCCAGGTGTCTTGACGCTGCCGTCGGCGGTGTATTTTGCGTGCGGATAGCGTCCAGCGCCGCCAGATTCCACTCCGTGACAACATCTCCCAGAGCTGTGATATTGAGACGCCACAGCATGAGGGCCAGAAAACCGAATATCCGTTTAGCACTCATAGCCTCTTCCTTTTCATTTGCAATTTCATGGGTTCATCCGCTCGCAGTCAGGCGACCTCACTGCAGTCTTTATCCAGATGAAGCCGCCTGAAATGGACCATTCACGGGGAGACGCCCTGTGCTCCGACCGACCATTCAGCGTCAAGTCTCCATCACCGCGTCACCTTGAGGACAAGCCGGAGATTAACTCCCTCGAGCTGGTTGAAGCCCAGCATGGTCTGGATGGCTTCCCCTCTGGCCAGTGCGACAAGGGCCCGTTCGCCAATGATGGCCCGTCGGATCGGAACGTCCACGTCGACCAACTCGAGGCCGTCGGTGGTAAGGGTCACGTTGCCAGGGGTTTCCCAAAATCATAGAGCTGATGGGTGATGACCCACGGCCCGGTCTTGGTCAATGCGCCCTCGCCAACGTGCCATCCGCGGCAGGTCCACCGACCCAAAACTTTTTCTGGGAACTCGGGGCTGCCATCGGCCAGAACCCCTTTGCCGGCACTGAGCGTGCCGTAGGGATAGATGTAACCCTCGGTAATGAATTCGTTTGCGTAGCCCGGCACCTTCTTGCCAGCCCCATTGTCCACGAGTGGTGTTTCGTCGAAAATGAAGCGCTTCGCATTCTCTGCTACGTCGAATTTGAGGATCCTGACGCCGTGTCGGTGGAACGCTTCTCTGCTTTCCTCGTCATCGGCGAGGCCCGTGCTGGGCACGAGTGCGCTCCCCAAGATGGCTGAGAGCATCAGGGTCAGCGCCAATGTTTGAGTTGCCCTGGCAAAACGACGAGGCCGATTCGCTTTTCCCGGAGTGTTTGTTGTCCTCAGTGAATGGCCGAAGTCTCTCAGGACTTGGTCGCGTTCCATTGGTTCCAGGGTGCTTGATTGATTGATGAGATTCATTTGGTTCTCCTTCGTGTGTTTTGATTTGGCGACTGGTTTTTGTCGCTTCACCTACACCTGTGCGAACCAATGCAAAAATCGATCACGGGACATGATTTTTTTCTTCAACGATTCTTGGAGACAGCGAGAGTACTTGGAACTCCAGCCAAATAAGCCTTCCCCGAGGCCCGATCAGAGGGTATACGTATGGTGGCGTACCCGGATTGCTCAGGCGTGGCCGTTGATCGAAGTGGCAAGGGGCCGCGGCGGAGTTGTCCAGGGCTTGGGTGTTCGGCATGGCTGCGAATCAGGAATACCTGCTCGGGATGGACCCGGCCGAGATTCGGCGGCTGGAGCAGCAACACGAGACATGGCGCCATCAGACAGAGGGAGTCTGGAAGCTCGCCGGCTTCAGGGCAGGTCAGACCATTGTCGATCTGGGCAGCGGACCGGGCTTCACGTCGCTTGACCTGGTGGGTGTGGTTGGAGAATCGGGTCGTGTCGTCGCAGTAGATTCATCGACTGTCGCAACGGATACTCTGCGGGCCGTAGCAAGGCGGAGAGGGATCACAAATCTCGAAGTGGTCACGTGCGGACGTGTCTCGCTTCGATCTCTCCGCGTGGAATCCTGATGGAGTGTTCGCCCGCTGGCTGTTTTGCTATTTACCCGAGCCGGAGATATTGGTGCGGCAAGTCGCCTCAGCTCTGAGGACAGGAGCAACGTTGGCCGTGATGGATTACTGGAACTACCTGGCCATTCGCACCGAGCCCAGCACGCCGCTCTTCAGGAAAGTGTTCCAGGCGGTCTTCGACAGCTTCGCTGACGCTGGAGGGTCCCTCGATGTCGCCGGAAGACTGCCTGCGCTCTTTGCCGCCACCGGTCTTAGAGTGACTCGGGTGGAACCGCTCTGCCAGGTGGGCAGGCCAGGTTCGCCAGTATGGCGCTGGCTGGCAGCATTCCAGACGCTTTATTTGCCGACGCTGGTCCACAAGAAGTATCTGACACGCGCGGAACTGGCCCAGTATGAATATTGGTGGCAGGAGCAAGAGAGAAACGAGAACGCGATCCTCTTCGCTCCACCAGTCCTTTGCGTGATAGGGGAGAAAGAGTGAACTGGAGGCGGAAAATGGTCAGGCGAACTAAAAAACCTTGACCGATCGCCAGCCTAATCGGGGTTCGGAATAGGCCGCAGGCGTAGCCTATTCCCGCCGACGAAGTGGGGCAACACTAAGGCAAGTGCTTGGATTTAAAGGCTCTTGCACGTAGAATTGGGTGTAGTTCTTAGCGGCTTAGGCTGCAGGTGATCAAGCCTACAGCCAAACTATGTTAGCCGGAGCTGTTCTAGTAAGTATATTCTTGACACCTCGCGGCCCAGCCACATCACCGAGGAGGATATCCCATGAGAAATCTAACCTGCCTGTTGGCCGTAGCAGCGGGCGGCTGGCTGGCGTGCACCTTCGTCACAGCCCAGGAAACCGGTAAAGACGCCATGCCGTGGCCGCAGTTCCGCGGACCCGACGCCAGCGGTGTCTCGCCCGAAGGGAAGCTACCGGTTCACTTCGGGCCGCAAAAGAATGTCCTTTGGAAAACGCCGGTGCCACCGGGCCATTCGTCCCCCTGCATCTGGGGCGGGCGGATCTTCCTCACGTCCTATGACAAGGCGGCTCAGAAAGTTGAAACCCTCTGCCTGGACCGGAACTCGGGCCGAATCCTCTGGCAGCGGAGGGCTCCCACGGAAAAGATCGAAAAGTTCATCGATTACGGCAGTCCCGCCGTAGCTACGCCGGCGACCGACGGCCGGCGCGTCTACGTCTACTTCGGCTCGTATGGTCTATTGTGTTATGACCTGGATGGCAACGAGCAGTGGAAAAAGCCGCTCCCCTTGGCGGAGACCTTTCAAGGCAACGGGACTTCGCCGATCGTGGCCGGTGACTTGTTGCTGCTGAACCGCGAATTCCTGCCTGACCCCTCCCTCATGGCCGTCAACAGCCTTACAGGCGAAACGGCTTGGAAACAAGCCCGCGAACTCGCCAGCCTTGCGGGACCAAACAACGGCTATTCCACTCCCGTAGTTTGGCGCCACGACGGCATCGAAGAGGTGATCGTCCACAGCCCCAC
Source organism: uncultured Acidimicrobiia bacterium (assembly GCA_963752385.1). Taxonomy (GTDB): domain Bacteria; phylum Acidobacteriota; class Terriglobia; order Versatilivoradales; family Versatilivoraceae; genus CAVVYL01. The sequence continues at coordinate 43,446 of CAVVYL010000061.1, forward strand.
GCGGGTGTCGGCACACAATCTCAAAGATGGAATGGAACGCTGGTCCATCCGGACGACCTCAACGGCATGCACGACGCCGGTGATCGGTGACGGGCTCTTGTTCGTGGTCGGCTACTGGGTTGGCACAGAGCCGGGCGAGAGCGATCCGATGCCCACATTCGACGATCTCCTGAAGAAGGCCGACAAGAACCAAGACGGCCAAATCAGCGAAGGGGAGTTTCCCGACGACCTAGACCTTTTCCGAAGACCGGAAGTTCCAGGCACGGCCTTGAAGCTGAAGTTCCTGTTCGGCGATATGGAAGCCAACAGTGATGGTCAGATCAGCCGAGGGGAGTGGGACAAGTTCCTCCAGGACAATCGCGAAATCTCGGTACAGCTGCAAAATGGGTTTCTCGCCATCAAGCCGGGTGGGAAGGGCAACGTGACCGGGACCCATGTTCTGTGGCGGGAGAAAAAAGCCTTGCCGGAAGTGCCTTCGCCACTGCACTACCGGGAGCGGATCTACCTGGTCCGGGACGGTGGCATCGTCACTTGCCTGGAGGCGAAGACCGGCCGCTTGTTGTATCGGGAGCGGTTGGGGCCCCGCGGGCCATACTTCGCCTCTCCGGTGGCGGGCGACGGCAAGGTCTATGCCGCCTCGCGGGACGGGGTTGTGGTGGTGTTCGCCGCCGGCGACGAGTTGAAGATCCTGGCGCGGAACGACCTGGACGAGTTGATTGCCGCCACACCAGCGCCGATGGGCGGCAAGCTCTATGTTCGGACCGAAAAGCATCTCTACGCCTTTGGCGAGTGAGGAGCGTTCGCCAGCTAACCAATCGCATCCACCCGACCGCCCCAAAAGCGCGGCGGCGGGTGATGCCTGAGTCGTTAGGCGGACTCAATTGGTGTTCACCCCTATACAAGCATTCTCCCGATCTTGTCCGAACTAGGGTGGAGGCCCAAAAATCTGGGCGAGGACGAAGGGTTATTTTTGATTTTCTCTACGAATGCTTTGATCGCAACTAACGGAGGTGTGGCATGGGCCAAAAAGGAACTTATATTTGTATACTTACTCTGCTGCCATTGTTTGGCTTCACAGGCTTCATCCTTGATGACCAAACACAAAGAACTAACAGCAAAGCACCGCTCGATATCCCGAGGACTTGGGATGATGAGGCCATCGCTTCACTCGAAGTGCCATTGGCGGAGCCCAGCGCTTCGCCTAAACAGGTTCCCGCGGATTACTACTACCGCATGACGGTTCGACCGATCTATAAGAGCTACCCCGTGTATCACCCGAGCAAGGAGCCGGCCGAATACATGGATCGGCTCAGACAGCAGGAGCCACAGGTCATCTGGGATGACGGCGGGCATCGACCGTCGCTTAAGACTGAGGCAGATTGGGTCAAGGCGGGAGAGTTGGTCTTTGACGCGCCGATTCTGTACGAGACAGATATAGCCCGTTGGCGCGACGCCGCCTGGTACAAGAAGACAGAGCCGAGGCTCGCCCGAGATGGCAGACTCCCCTCCTTCCATTACGTCATTAGAGAAAAAGGGAAAGTCGAGTTAGGGACCCTGTCCTGCGCTGACTGTCACACGCGTGTCATGCCTGACGGAACGGTGGTGAAGGGTGCGCAAGGGAATGTTTTTGATGGTCGTGGGTTCGCCGATGATCTCCGTTCTGGCCGCGGCGGTACGCTGGATGATGTCCGCCTGTTCTTTCGCCTAATGTTTGCAGCACCCTGGCTTCAGCCAGATCCCCTGGCAAGTTTGGGAAAAATGTCGCTGGAGGAGTTGGCCATTGCGAGCGAAACCGTGCCTGGAGTAATGGGTCGCCACGGCACAAGCCCGTTTCATCAGGTTCAAATACCGGATTTGATTGGTGTCAAAGACAGACGTTACCTCGATCACACCGGGCTTGTGCGACACCGCGACATTGGAGACGTGATGCGATATGCGGCAGTTAATCAGGATACCGACATGCTCGCCCTCTACGGTAACTTCAGACCCATCGAAGTGATCGTCGGCAAACTGCCAGACCCTGCTATGGGCGGTCGCTACAGCGATGAGCAACTCTACGCCCTGGCGCTTTACATTTACTCGCTCAAGCCGCCGCCGAATCCGAACAAGCGGACGGCGCTGGCGGCGCTCGGCGAAAAGGTCTTTCAGAGCGAGGGCTGTGCGATGTGCCACACGCCGCCGCTTTACACCAGCAACAAGCTGACTCCGGCGGAGGGCTTCAAAGTGCCTGACGATCATCTCACGCGCTTCGAAATCCTGTTGCTATCGGTCGGGACTGATCCCACGCTGACGCTCAAGACCAGGCGCGGGACGGGCTATTACAAAGTCCCGTCGCTCAAAGGCGTGTGGTATCGCGGGCCGTTCGAGCACAACGGCTCAGTCATGACGCTCGAAGATTGGTTCGATCCACGCCGCTTGCGTGATGACTACGTGCCGACGGGATTCAAAGGATACGGCGTGAAGACGCGAGCGGTGAAGGGGCACGAGTTCGGGCTGAAGCTTTCGGCAGATGACACGCAGGCGCTGATCGCGTTTCTAAAAACACTGTGAAAGACTGTTGCCTAACGAAGGCATCCACCCGACCGCCCACAAAACGGGCGGCGGGTGATACCCGGATCGTTAGCCGGCAGACACGCTGCGACATAGAGGCAACCATGCGACTCCGCTTTTTCCTGCTGCTGCTCTGGCTTGCCTTCGCTGGTCATTCCGCCGCCCAGGCGGCGGAGCTGGAGAACGGTTCGTTCACGACCCGCCTCAACGGACTCAATCTGTGGTACAAGGTTTCCGGCAAGGGGCCGGTCTGCATCGTCCCGTCGCCTGGCTGGGGGCCGGCGTGTGACCTGTATATCCACTCGTTCCAGCCGCTGGAAAAGCGCTTCACGATGGTCTACCTGGACACGCGAGGCTGTGGACAGTCGCAGACACCTAAGACGACGAAAGAGTACCGGTGGGAGGATTTGATCGCCGATCTCGATGCCTTACGACAACATCTGAAAGCTGAGAAAGTTTGGCTCCTCGGGCATTCCGAAGGCGGCGTCATGAGTCTGCACTACGCCCTGCAACACCCAAAACGCGTCCAAGGACTGATCCTCGTCGGTTCCGGACCCGCGAACGACCGGCTTCAGGACGAGGACATGAAAGCCCGCATCGCCGAGCGCAAGGATTTGCCTGGCCTGGAGGACATGGTCACCGCCTTCATGGGCGGATGGAAGAATCAGACTGACCCCAAGACCGACGAAGAGTTCGCAGCCCTGTTGGGAAAGGCATTCCCGCTTTACTTCTTCAATCCGAAAAGCGGCCAAGAGAAGTTTGAGCACATTGCGAAAAAGGGGCGTTCGCCAAAGGAGGGGTATCGAGTTTTTTCGGCGGACGCTTTGCGCGGCCGAAAAGACTCGGGCCGGACATCGTGGAACCTGACCGGGCGCCTGAAGGAAATCACTGCTCCGACAGTGATCGTCGTTGGGCATGCCGATTTCATTTTTTCGCCGGCCCAGGGCCAACGCTTGCACCTGGGTATTCGGAACTCCAAACTGTTGTTGGTCGAGAAGGCAGGTCACTTCCCGTGGGTTGAGCAGGAGAAGGCTTTTTTCGACGGCCTGGAGCAATGTCTCCGCGCGTTGGAGTGACTGAAAGCCGGCAGCATGCGTTCGTGACAGGGTGGATCTATGGTGGGAGGCTGGTGGCCGGCTAACCAGTCGCCAGACTGTGCGAAAACTACCCAGTTTATGTGCGCCTCAAAAACGGCTTACAGATTTGGCCTGTGTTGCATTTTCTCAACTCGGGATGATTTTGGAGCCCTTTTTTGAGAGCACTTTTGAGTTTTCACACAGTCTCTCGCTGCAGCAGACGGCGGCCGCGATGCTGGTTTCTCGGAATTCACGGTCTCACAGCGCGGCCGCCGCTGCTGAGCTTAATCGTTAGGCAGCTCAGAACGGATGGACAGCTTCGAAACATGAACACGCCAGATACAAGTAAAAAATGGCCCGTACAGTAGACATTCGACGAGAATAAAAATTGAAACAAACAATTCACCACACTTACCCACCGCGGAAAGCCGCGACGAAAACGTGGCACAGTTGCTGGATTTCGGATTCGATCGTGGGAGATTTCAGCATTCGATCGCTTCCATAAGCGGATAATCGGGGACCCGGATAGAGATTATCGACATTCATGAATTCAGCACGTATCGTGACTAGTCGAAACCCACAACAGCCCTCTCAGACTTACGAAAGCAATGCGAGGTGATTCATGTCAATTGGATTCACCAAGTCATCTCTTCTCTTCTTCACTCTTGTTGGAGCAGCTATCTTTCAGAATGTTCAAAAGAGAGCCGAAGAAACTCCAAAGCGACCGAACGAGACACGACAAGCGCCAACAATTCCGAGGACGTGGGACGATGAAGCGATCGCCTCCCTGGAGATACCGTTAACCGACCCGACAGCTTCGCCGGTTCATATGAAATCGGACCAATACTACGGCCTGCCTATCCGTCCGATCTACAGGAGCTACCCTGTTTATGCGCCCAATAACGAACCGAAAGGCTACTTGGAGTCACTGGCCCAACGAGAGCCGGAAATCAGTTTTGATGCTTCTCAACTAAAGACTCCCGCCGACTGGATCCGAGCTGGAGAAACGGTGTTCGAGGCTCCTATCGGCTACGACATACTCCCCTGCCCTCGTGGAAGTGCGAAATCCCGACTTTTATGTAAAGACTGCGACCCCTGTGGCCAAGGATGGGACCGTGCCGTTCTTTCGTCATGTCATTCGGAAGAAAGGAAAAGTGGAGTTGGGGAAGTTCTCGTGTGGCAGTTGCCATACCCGGGTCATGGCTGATGGTGACATCATTAAAGGTGCTCAGGGCAATTTTCCATTAGATCGGGCCATCGCTTTCCGGGATCGGAGCGGGGCCGTTCCTGTCCAGATTGAAAGGCAGGTGGAGATATCCCTTTATTCAGCTCCGTGGGTTAAACCCGATCCAGCATCGGGAATGGAAGAGAGCTCGCTGGAACAACTTGCTGCCATGCATGACAGGATTCCACCCGGCGTTTTGCCCGCCACCGCTCCAGCCTGAACGTTCCGGTCCAAGTGCCTGATCTGATCGGAGTCAAGGATCGGAAATATCTGGATCGCACCGGTTTGGTTCTCCATCGCTCCATTGGCGACCTGATGCGCTACGCGGCTATGAATCAGGGGGGTGATCATCGTTCGCTCTTTCAAGATTTTCGCCCGTACGATGTTTTTAAGATCATCGGCACAGACGCACGGTACAGTGATGAGGCTCTTTACGCGCTGGCGCTCTATCTGTATTCGCTCAAGCCGCCGCCGAATCCCAACAAGTTTGATGAAGTTGCTGGACGTGGCAAACTAGTTTTCGAGCGCGAGGGTTGCGCTATGTGCCACACGCCGCCGCTTTACACAAATAATAAGTTGACGCCTGCGGAGGGATTCAAAGTTCCTGAAGACCATCATAAGAAGTACGACATTCTGCCGATTTCAGTAGGCACTGATCCCAATCTGACGCTGAAGACTAGACGAGGGACAGGTTACTACAAGGTGCCTTCGCTTAAAGGCGTCTGGTATCGGGGTCCGTTTGAGCACAGCGGTTCTTTAGCAACACTGCAAGACTGGTTTGACCCCCGGCGTCTAAACCCAGACTATGTGCCCACAGGTTTCCGAGGTGCAGGGATGCAGTCCAGAGCAATTAAAGGCCATGAATTTGGCCTGGACTTGTCGGACGAAGACAAGAAAGCATTGATAGCATTTTTGAAGACGTTGTAAAGGCCCATCCTCGTCGATAACCGGCAACATTGGCCTGCCTAACAACGCATCCACCCGCCCGCCGCAAAAGCGCGGCGGCGGGTGATGCCTGGTCGTTAGCCAGACATGGACCTGGGGTACTGTTACCGCACAATGGTCGAACCTGGGTTGACGCGCCGCGATCTCCTGTCACTCCTGGCCGGTGCCGCGGTACTGCCGGTCGCCGCGGTGTCGTGCGGGCGAGGCCCGGCGGGTTCTTCGGTCTCGCAAGTCAAGAGCCCACTGCACTACTCGAGTCTGGCGGACGTGGCCAAGCTCATCGCGGCACGGGAGCTCCTGTCGATAGACCTAACGCAACAACTGCTCGACCGAATCGCGGCGGTGGACGGGCGCCTCCAGAGCTACGTCACGGTCATGACCGACCAAGCGATCGCGAGCGCCGGGCGCGCGGACGCCGAGATTCGCGCCGGCCGGTACCGCGGGCCTCTCCATGGCGTGCCCATCGCGGTGAAAGACCTTTGCAATACTCGTGGCGTCCGCACCATGGCGGGCACGAAGGTCATGGCGGACTTCGTACCAGACTTCGACGCGACCGTCGTCGCTCGGCTGGAAGCTGCAGGTGCGGTCATCCTGGGCAAGCTCGCTCTGTGCGAAGGCGCGTTCGGTCCGTACTTTCCCGGCCTCCAGGTGCCGGTGAACCCGTGGGACGCCACACGGTGGAGCGGCGTGTCATCGAGTGGCTCCGGCGTGGCTACGGCAGCGGGCCTGTGCTTTGCGTCGGTTGGTACCGACACGGGGGGATCGATCAGGTATCCATCGGCCGCGAACGGATGCGTGGGACTCAAGCCAACGTATGGCCGGGTGAGCCGCTACGGCGTGTTCGCCCTGGCCGCCTCAATGGACCACATCGGGCCGATGACTCGCACTGTTGAAGACGCCGCCATCATGTTCGAAGCGATGGCCGGTCTCGATCCGCACGACCCTTCGTCGCTGCCGGACCCGGTGCCCTCGGTACGTGCCGAACTCGGTCGAGGAATCGCCGGCCTTCGCGTCGGTTTCGACCATCGCTATGCCACCGACAACGTCGACCCTGATGTCGCCAAGGCGATGGATGACGTGCTCGCTGAATTGACCCGATTGGGCGCGACCGTCGTGACCGTCAAAATGCCGGACGTCAGCAAAGTCAGCAACGCGTGGCTCGACTTGTGTGCGGTGGAGGCGCTTGCCGCCAATGCGAAGACGTTCCCGAGCCGGGCCAGCGAGTACGGTCCGGGGTTTCGCGCTGCGCTCGAGTCTGGTCAGCGAGTCACTCGCGCGGCGCTGGCGGTGGCCGCGAAGGTCCGATCAGAAGTCTCCGCGTCACTCGAGCGCATGCTGAACACCGTCGATTGTCTGGTGTGTCCGTCGATGGCGAACACTGCACGCGTGAAGGAGGCGGATCCGTACGACGAAGAGACCGAAGCATCGTGGAGCCGTCAAGTCAGGAATGACATTCACACCCAGCCGTTCAACTTCAGCGGCAGCCCAACCTTGTCTGTGCCGTGCGGTTTCTCGGCGGACGGCCTACCGCTGAGCGTGCAATTCGTTGGTCGCCGGTTAAGCGAATCGGTGCTGTGCCGCATGGGTCACGCGTACGAGCAGGCGACCGAGTGGCACTCGAAACATCCGGCGGTCTAACCGGAACTCAGGTGAAGTGACGCGGCCGATCTCCAAACGGAATCCTCGCTCCCCCCGAACAACTAACCATGCCCTGCAGCGACCGGCGCGGCTGTCACGAGGCTGCCTCCGGCCTCCGCCTTTCCCCTGCTGCGCAGCCTGAGAGAATTATCCTTACGAATTTGTTAAGTAGAACTTTCGAACCGGCCAAACGTTCGAAGCATTAGATTACGTCTTTGTGGGCCAATCGGCAGCCGAGTCTAGAGTTGTGATGCTCCAGAGAGATCTTGAAGCTTCAGGAGACAATCAGGACTGAAACATCAACTGGTTTGAACTCACGGCAGACGCAGTTCGTGACGTTAGGTTGGCAGAGGAGCTAAGACACAATATTTCTAAGCCGCGCTTCGACGTATTACTGAGTGTTGAAAAAGCGGTGACGCTTCCCAGCTTTTTCACGAGTTTTTCACCGCTTTGCTTGGGGTGGGCCAGCTGCGGCAGTGGTGAAGAAGTGGTGAGGGTTGTGTAGAACAAGCGGCTTGGGGTCTTCGGAGAGCAAAGCTCTCCGTTGCTGGAAAACCTCTCGACCGGCGAAGTATTTGTTCACGCCAGTTTGAAGCTCCAACGAAGTTGGGACCGCTTTTCTTGTTGGAGCTTTTTGTTTTGGGGTGGAGTGGCTGGAGCGCTGAGCAAGGAAGGGGCTGTGAAGCAGGCCGATCGAGCGACGGAAGAGGTGGCGCTGGCGCGCCAGCTTAAGGGGGTGACACGTCACCCCTCAGCGGTCCATGGTATATTCAGGGATTCTCTGCCGCTCGATCAATGCCTTGCTCGGTGCCGTTATCACTTGGAGGCGCCTGTTCTGGAGTGTGCTCCTGCTCGCGTTTCTGGCTGCTGCTGGTGCTCGAGTTCGATGGCGGAGGTCTTCGATGTCTCTTTGCTGAGCGCTTTGCTGAGGCTCTCCGCATCGTTGGTGAAGATCTGAGCGTCGTAGCGTCCACGTGAGACCGCGACATAGGCGAGTCGAGTATTGATGAGCTTCTCGTGGGCCTGCCCCGTGTCTACATGCACAAGCACACGGTCGGCGGTGACGCCCTGGCTGCTGTGGCTGGTGACGGCGTAGCCGTAGTCCAGATGAGCGTGATCCCGGATATTGAACCGCACCTGCCGGCCTGAATCCAGCCGGACCTGGAGATTTCCCTGTCCATCGATCCGTTCTACGGTCCCGAGCTCCCGGTTGGCGATTCGTCTGCTCGCGATAAGGCGTCGTGAATTGGATGCGGTCTCCTTCCGAGAGATTCCGTTGCCCTTCCCTGTAAACGTTCACTCCCTGCAGCCGGACTGGATCGTAGGCAAGCTGTGAACCATCGGCCCGTTGCACCGTCAACAGGTTTTGCTCTCGATCCATGCCAATGACGCGGACATACTCTCCCGCCTTTACGCCCAACGTTTTGCTGCCGCGGGTATAGCGCAGGATGTCGCCTGCCTCGTAGCGGGCGGCCCACTGCCGGTCGGCTCCGGTCATCTCCTGGCGTGGTAGTAGCACGGTGAGCGAGTGTTCCTCTGGCTTCACCTTTCCCTGGGATTGCAGCTCGCTATGAATGTACTGATTGATCTCCTGTCGGGACTGGTTATCGGGTGAGACCACCAGGGTCTGCTGTGGGCTTTCCGCGTAGACTTTCGCAATTGCCTGGAAGCGCTCCTGCCTGTCGGGGATCTGATGCACCCTGCCCTGCTGCTGGAGACTCTCGACGGCTTGGCTTACCTCTCCATTGGCAAGTTCCTGGACCGCTTGTTTCAGGGCTGGGTCTTTCTGCCGGACGATCTCATCGAGATGGGCTGTGTGGAGGCCTGCTTCCTGGAGCTGCTGGAACGGGCGGCCGGCTTCGACACCCTGATGTTGGCGGCTGTCACCCACGAAGAGGACACGGTCTCGCTCTTCCAATCGATGCAGAAACTCATTCACCTGCCGGCTGCTCGCCAGACTCGACTCATCGACAATGTAGAGATGTTTCTGGCCGCGCTGAGTTCGATTGGATCGTGCCAGATGATGCTGAAGCGTGCACGAAGCGATGCCGGCATCTTCAAGCTGCTGGGCAGCGCGAGATGTCGGCGCCAAGCCTTCTACCAGGTAGCCTTCGCGTTCGGCGGCTTCTCTGACTGCGGCTAGCGAAGTGGTCTTGCCGGCTCCAGCGGTTCCCTGCAGGCCCATCAGCTGATCCCGGCTACTCGAGAGGTCTTCGACAGCCTGGCGTTGTTTGCTCGACAGGTGGGTGAACTTGGAGGCTAGTTCCCTCAGGTGCTGTTCCGAGACCAGCGGCTCGAATCTTCCTTGCCCGGATTTCATGCAGTCGATGTTGTCTTGCTCGCAGTCGAGCATCTCGCGCGTGGTCAGAAGCTGGGCTACTGTTCTGTCCTCGATCGAGCTGGACGAACTCACCGGAGCGGATGCGTTCGTCAAGGTTCTCCCTCACTTGCTGGAACGTTGCTGTTCCCATGGAACGCCGCAGGGCATCGCGCAATAGGTTGCGCTCGTCCACCACTGCCTCCCGCTCGATGTGGCGGTCACGGGAATAGGTGATCGCCTCCCGGGCGCACATCTGTTTCTCCTCCCCCCTGTGGTCTTGTTGTTGGCCTCGGGCCAAAGCTTCTTTCACCACTCGCTCCGGCTGATTGCCGAAGGCAGCCGCCAGGTGGTGATGGCGCTGTAACATCTCCTGCGGGCTGAGCGGGACTCTTGGCTTCGCGCGTGCGATGGGCGGCAATCTGGGCCGCTCCCGCTCCTTCCAACCCCAGCTCCTCCAGATGCGCTCGGATCTGCCGGCTGCGAGGACTCGATACGTCCAGGTAGGGCTGGGTGTAGCCCTGGATTTCAGGAGCACCGTTTTTGCCCGGTTCGGTCTGGTATCCAAGCTGTTTCAGCCGGTAGCCGAGTTCGGATTGGTAAATCGCCGTGGCATATTGCTGGGTTTTGTACAGCTCTTGGGGTTGTAAGGCGTGGTTCTTGCCATCTTCAGTTTCAGTCAAGTTAAAGAAGACCACATGGGTGTGAAGCTGTGGTGCCGCATAACCCTCCACTGGACGGGCGCTGTCGTGCTCGAACTGGGCGGCAACCCACTTGCCCGTGGTCTCGGCAGGATGATTTCCACCCAGGCGTGCCTGAACAAACCGTTCCAGCTCGTCCAAGGCAACCCGCACACTCTCGCGATGCGCCTGGCGCACCCGTTCGTCCTGGCCCACCAGGGCTGTGAGTGAAACACTCTTCGGCGCACTGAAGGTGGCATCCCACCCGGCGCGGTGTTCCATGGTCTTCACCGTCTCTCCTTGCGCGTTCTTGTACTCGAAGGAGTCACGGTGCCTGACGAGCTGCTCGCCAGTGTCGGGGTGCTGGCCGTTGGCGAGGCGGGAGAAGGCTAGTTCGGTGACTTCACCCTGCAGGTTCCACTCTTGGGCCAGCTTGCCGTGCCACTGTCCGTGCGCCCGTCCTTGCTGGCTGTAGTAGGTCTGCTCGGGGCTGGTGAACTCTTGGGAATGGTAGGCACAGGCCTGGCTGGCGCCGAGGGGTTTTGAGAGGGTGATCATGGGATTCGTTCAGTCTGTGGAATGGCGTGGGCAAACAGAGTTGGATGCCGGATTCCGGCTCGCGAGACTCTCATGGGACAGAAGACTGTTTGTCACTTCAGGCTGTACTGTCAGAAGGCCTGCGGCCGAGTGATAGATGGTTGATGACCGGCAGGGCGTTGCACGGCTGGTGGAGCACTCACTCGAAGAATGGTTTCGGCTTGCTGCTGGCGGCAGCCTGTTTCCGCGCAGGTCGCGTTTCCGTTGCCTGTGATCGTCGTGCGTCTTGATCGTGGTTGCTGCTCTCGTGGAACTTCGGAAGTTGGCCGTCGCTCCTTGGGCAACTGTTCGATCTTTCGTTCCACGAACGCAGCCTGTTTTCGTGGCAGCTGGATCGGGGAGAAGCTCAGCCGCACGACTCGGTCCTCAGATTTGAGATACCCCTGGCGCGGTGCCAGCGCCCATGATCTCCGATGCTGTCACCAGACGCTTCGTTTGACGGTCGAACTGGTCGATCTCCCAACGGCGTCGTCTCCACTGGTACCATTTGGTCCCACTCTCCCGTGGTTGCAGTCGCTCGATTTCCACGTCACCGATCGTCTCGCTGATCCAGTTTGCTGACTCGGCCTCAGTTGTCCGCAGGAAGACCTTCGTGGCAGTCTGGGAGAGCATTCCTTTCACGGTGTTTCCGTAACTCTCTTCCAGCTGACTGAAACTTTGGACCCCAAGCACGAACCGGTTGTTCGACTTCCGCTTCTCCAGAATCGCTGTTTGCAGTTGCGGCAGCTTGCGCAGTGTGGCCAGGTCATCCAAGACAAACCACACGGGGCGCGCTCCGGCCATGCCCTGATTCATCAGGCGCATGACCAGCAGATCCAGCCAGAAGCTGGTGAGCGGCGAGAGCCACTCCCGGGTTTGAGGCGTCGAGGTCAGAAACAACCATCCACGCCGCTCGCGGGACCATTCCCGGCTGTTCCAGGGATCGCGCTTCTCTTTCGCCTGCGGAAGCAATCGGAACACTCTGCCCACGGCCTTCAACTCCGAAAGCAAGGCCTCACGCTGTGGTGAAGCCACGAGCGCCGCCAGCTTGGTGCCTGCAACCTGCCGTTCGATCTCTTCGTCCTGGCACAGCCAGCGGGACAACTCCTCTAGCGTGGGATCCAGCGTCAGCAGGTGCGCGAAGACGGCCCTGGGTGCGCGACTCAGGTAAGGATCTTTCTGTGGTAAGTCGGGATAGAGAGATGCTGCCAGCGTAAGCGCTTCGGCTTCGTGGCTGACTTCACCTGATGGGTTCCAGTAAGGCGTCCGATCATCGAAAGGATTAAGAATCAGGTCGCCTCGCTCGGGGTTGTAAAACTCCGGCGTGTACTCAAGGGCTGGGTCATACACGATGGCGGTCTCGTTCCGGGCTGCCACTTGCAGCAGAATCTGTCGAATCAGCACGCTCTTCCCCATGCCGGTGTCGCCCATCAGCAGGAAGTGCTGGTTCTCCAGCTCGCGCGGGATGCGAACATGGCGACAGTCGCGTCGTAGGAGTTGGTCTAGCCAACTTGAACGCTCATTAGTCGCGAACGAGATCCCGGTCGCCTTGAGTGCGACGATTGAAAGCGACTGTCCGCAGCAGCTCCGGTCCCTTGAGCTGCCTCCCGTACCGTCTCAGCTGCAGGCGTTCCCACTTCTTCGGAATGACTGCGATCAGTCCCAACAGCAATATGGCCAATCCTCCTATCAGAGAGGGTCGCAGCAGCCTCAGGAGCGACTGGTCGTGGTAGACCCAATCATTCAAATAGGCATTCATCCGAAGGTTGTTGTACTGGCCTGGCGAGTCGTAGATGAGTTCGAGCGCACCAGCCTTGCACGGACTGCTTCGACAGCACCAGCGTTCCGTCGCTCGCTGGGGCGGTCGTGACATCGGTGTCGATGGCCGGACGCGTTCCCTTGGCGTCCTTGATGGTCAGCAACTGGTAAGTACCGGAACTGATCCCGAAGCGCATCAGGATCTGGCTGCGTACATAGGCAGAGAAGTAGAAGCGCTGCAGCGGAGTCCAGACCCGGTCATAGGAGTAGTACTGGATCGTCATCGCGACGATGAGCGCGAGCAGCTGCGTGCCGATCAGCCACACGGAGTGTGGCACCGGGCCATCGGTCTGCTTCTCGTTGTGGTCTCCATCGATTCATGGCCCGACCTTGATTCGATCTTCCAGCAGTGCGAGCGCCTTGGGCAGCTTCTCCCGGTCGGCCCGCTCGATCAGCTGTGTCATGTCCTCTTCAGTGAGAGTCGTGCCGCTGGCAATGGCAAAAAGTGTGTTCAACAGGAGGGTCCGTAGTGCCAGAACTTCGGACAGCAGGATCTGTTCCGTGAGGCTGGTCTTCTCGCCCATCAGCCGTCGTCAGCAGAATGTCCCGGCACCATTCGCCCATCGGTTTGCCTTGAGCTTCAGCCAAAGCTTGAAGCCGGGCGAAGTCGGCCTCGGTCACTTTGACGCCGATACTTTTGGTGCGGAAGTGGGAACGGTCGATCATGGGAGTACAGAAGGAGGAGAAACAGGAGGCTGCGGTAACACTGTCCGTACGGCTAGGAGAACCTGTTTTTATCTTCAGCGGCGGGAGAAAAAGTCGAGTTCTGGCGTGATCCCATACGGTATCCTCACTGCGGAAACCAATTCGCGATCAACAAGTTCGCATACGGTATCGCAGGCTAGCCTGCAGCACCCTCCAAGGGGTGACGTGTCAATCCAACAGCCGGTGCGCAGCACCGCAATCGCGACGATGATCTACACTTCGACATATTGCAGGGCCAGCTCTGCCAGCTGGGGCTTAGGGATCCCGACTCGACATGCCCCGATGGCAACTCGTCACCGATCATTCCTTGGCTTGAGTGCTGTCGATAGCTGAGCCCTCTAGGGCTTCGGCTTCCTCCGCTGTTACTCGACAGAGACGCTTGCTCCGCAAAAGAGGTATTGATCCAAGATGCTGCCAAATGTTCAAGATCTTGAGTCAGCGGCCCAGCCACCGCTTCATCGAGCACTGCGATCGCAGCCCAACTCATCGCACCTTCCTTCGCAGCCCGCCCTGCGAGCACCCCATGGGCAAAGGACATCTTTCTTCGGTAGTCACCGCTGTCCGGCACTTCGGACGATGTGATCCGCTGCTACCTGTTCGAGCTCTGACTCGGAAGCCCTGCGATTCCTCAACAGGTACGCGTCAAGGTCCGATTTCTTAAAGAAGATTTTCTTTCCAGCGGGCTTGAAATGGGCGATCAGCCCCTTGCTGGTTAGTTGGTACATGTGGGATTTCGAGACATGAAGATAAGTGGCCGCTTCATCCAAAGTCAGTGGCTGTGCGGTGGCTTCCTTCAGGTCTCGGATAGATGCCTGAATTTCATCCAAGCGGGAGAGAATTTCCTTTTGCACGTTACGCCTCCGGTCGACCGTAGGATCCGTAAACAACGTGCAATATAAACCCTACTTTTTTCCCGTCCCGAGGAAGTACTGTGATTGAGTCGCGAGTTTTAGCTGTTTTTTTCCATTGGTTCTTCTGAGTCACTCTGAGTCGCTGGAATTCTCGCATTTTTGAAATCATTTTTTTCTTGACAGACCTGAAATGCAGGAGTGACGTGCATTCTTGAGCAGTCGCGGTTTTGGTGTGACCCCTATTTATTGTCTAATCTGTTCAATGGCAAGGAAAACGTGTCTTGAGCCGCATGGCGGGGAATGACTACTTGGGTTCATCAGCCTAATCGTCAGCTTGTAGCGCCATTCAACAGCGAGGCCATTTTGGGGACGAGGAGCCGGTCAAATGAAAGTACAGTACCCGACAATTTCGATGAGCCACTGCTTGAGGAGGTGCTGCAGGAATTTTATGAACGAAGATCCTTTTGGATACACATTGTGGGCTATGGCTGCATTTTGAGCCCGACAAGCTGAACGCCAGGGCGGCAGCTGTATTGAAGGACCTGGCGAACGAATTGTCCTGCTCAGCCGCCAGTGCCTGGGAAACCGATTGCAGATCAAATCCCGTCCAGGCGCGTCGCGCCTTGCAGACTGCAACGTTTACCGCTTCACCACTCTGACCCATTCGATCGTCCATCGATAAGTTCAAGAGCAAACAAAAGGCCTGGTCCTAAAGACAGGAGACGATCACATTCTCCCCACAGCCTGTCGGAACACTTTGGGCGAATCGAAATAAGCTCCTCAGAGTCATTGACTCTGTTTGGCTATTTTTCGTTCGACTCTTTCGATGATAAGGGCAATACCCTCTGTAGCCTTGGCTGACCACTGTTTCTGAGAGAACGCAAGAATGAAGCCCTAATCCTTTCCAATCTCTTCATCACAATGGCGCGCTGTTTCTTGGAGAGGTATCTCCCTCGACCCCAATCATCGAGGTACTGTTTCGGCGTGAAGGAAGAATCGTTTTCCAATGCCAAACGGTAGAAGGTCTTGGGTCGGCCGCGACCATGCAGCCCAGCCAGCAATAGTTTGCCGCTTCTGAATGTACGATGAGTTTGCCGGCGCCGAATGTGCCTTTCAAGCTGGTACAACTCGGGATTGTGTCTTCCTTTTGGCGCCCTAGCCTGCAGAGCATCCCGGCGTTGAATCATCTCCTCGAGGCTCTCTGAGTATTTCCGTGCTTCGGCGGCCGCCAGGCGTAGATGGTCACCCAATGTGACCTTGACCTTCTTGCAGGCAATGCGGGCTTCTAGCTGGGCCTTTCGCCCTTTCCAATTTGCCCGTTTGAGGGTTCCCGCAGGAGAGTCTGGCCGTTTGCCCATTCTTGCTGTGTGTGTGGGTTTATGTCTCCGGCGAATGGCGCGCGCCAAGCGTCAACGGATTCAGCACAGTAGTTAGCCTGGAGTGCCGCAGCGTCACCCCGCTTTTCGTCTCGATGGGGAAGCACCCAACCAGGCTCGCCAGGATGCAGCATGATCAGGATGAGATTGAAGGTATATCAATCGTCATGCCTGAGTGGAAAAGCGCAGCAACCTTGCCTCGCACAAGGCGCGCAGGTCTTCGTCTATCGGGGTTTCGTTCAATCGATGGCGAAAAATTTCCGGTTCAACCAACTCGTGGCGCAAAAGCCCAGCAACGAACTGCAGATCCTTTTCTCGTCCTGCGATCAATTTGGAAACAGCCAGATCGTGAATCTCGAGGCAGAATGCCGTGGCGCCACCTGTATCTTCATGCCGCAATGGAACCAGACGGCTCTTCCAATTGGCTGGCAGGACAGCAGTGTCTTCGCTTACACCGTGGGCATAGTATCCGAAGGTATGATGGAAGGGAGATCCCTCGCCAATCGAGCCATCAATCAACTCTGCATCAGTCGGACTCCTCAGTGTAAACACGTCTGCTTCGATCGAGACGAGAAGGTCAGCCGGTGCGTCAGGGAATTGGGCCAGAATGGCCTGGCTACCGATCACAACGATTTCCGTAGCACCAGTAATGGCCGAAGATGCCCGAATGATATGCTCAAGGTGAGACCGGTGCATGTTGACGGATCGTGCGCTTGATTTCCCAGACTTCCCGGGGCGAGAGAACGCCAACAAAGGGCGAATTCTGGCGGAGGCGACGTGCTTCCTCAGTGTCGGAGCGAAGCAACTCGCAGATTTCCACGAGTGGACGCTTCAGGACAGCCCGCCATTCCGCATAGCAACGCAGAAGCGACGACACTTTGGAATTGCTGATGGACCAATTGTCGAGGTTGGCGAGTGCGACCCCGATCAACTCCGGTTCTGCCTCAAGTCGCTCCGCAACTCGGCGCCCCAGTTCCAAACCGATTTCATCATTGACGCGATGACTCATGAGTTCAGCCCAGCTACTTTGCACTGCCTCTTATCACTTCTGGATCATAGGCCCGAGGCACCCTATTTGAAGTATAGATCAGTCGAGGGGGTCTTCCAAGACAGGAACCGACCGCCTTGAAGCGATCGGCGGCCGTCAGTCTTTTATCGGGGATTGCAATGTGGGCAGCATCGCCACTGCTTCCAATTTCTTTTTGTCGATGATTTTGGCATAGATCTGAGTTGAAGCAATGTCACGGTGCCCAAGCAATTTGCTCATGGTGTAAAGGTCAACGCCGCAAGTCAGGCCAAGAGTAGCGAAGGTGTGGCGGGCACAATGGAAGGAAATATTCTTGTTGATGCCGGTTCTTTTTACCCACTGTCGAATAGCCTTATCGATACTTTGCTGTGCTCCGAGCTTGAAAACCGCATCCGACACGACCTCCTGCACGATCCTAGGCGATACTTCAGCATTGACTTGCTTCCTAAGGATCGCCGCCGCCTGTTCGGAAACCGGGAGGGTTTCGACTTCGCCAGTCTTGATTTGGGAGAATTCCAAAACAAAGCTCCCGTTCAGACACTTCACCTTCTGCCACGTCAAAGCGTGCACGTCGGAATATCTCAGGCCCGTAAAGGCTGAAAACAGAAAGGCCTGTTTCGCCTGGTCGTTCGAGCAAGGCGCGTCTGCCAAGCGTTGCAGCTCTTCCAAAATGAGATACTGCCGTCGCGTTTCCCGCTTCTTAATGGAAACGTCCGCTGCCGGGTTTTTGGAAAAGATGCCATCTTTGACGGCCTGATGGCAGGCTGTCTTGATTCGCGCCAAGTAAACGAGAGCGCTGTTCGGACTTACTGCTTTGAGAAGGTAATCCTTGAACCCATGCAGGAAGGAATAATTGACCTGGCTGACTGGAACGGGACCGCCAGTGAAGGCTTCCAATCGGTTGATTGCGTTCTGCCAGACGAGACGGGTGTTAGCAGCCTGCCTTGACTCACCCAGCCGTCGGCAGTAGGCGACGAAATCGGCTTGTTGCTTCGCCATCATCACAAAACCGTGCCGATCATTAACGAACTCCAAACGCCGCTTGGCCGCGATGTTTTCGGCCAGCCTCAAAGTTTCCTTATCCTGGATGCGATTGCCTGTCAGATAGAGGCCCAAGTATTCGAGTCGCCGCCGCCCGTTCTCGTAGAAGTCCAAATAAACCGTGCGCCTCTTGCCGTCCCGCAGGAATTTATGCCGAACTTTGATTTGCATTGGCCTCCTGGAATCTGACGAGGTTGGGAGTAGAACCCGGGGGATATTACTCCTTCTGTGCACCAAGTATGCAACAAAAATAGCGAAAAATCGGCAAAATAGAAAAGCCGCCCACAACTTCTGGCGGCTTTAACTTACTGTATATATTGTCTTTATTTATCTAATGGTTTTTCTTGATTTTCATCAAAAATTCTACCGCTGAATTACTCCCGCTTAGCGGTGGGCTGTTGCTTATGAGGTCAAAAATATCCTGAAGAGAATAAACCCTCTCTTCATCTCCCCCTTTTACCCCCGGCTTACTATCCGCCGGGGTGACGCGCAAGGGGGAGCCGTGCGACTTGATCGCTGACTAATATATCACAGGGATTTTTCGTTCGAATGTCTTTTTGGCTTTGAGTGGCTGCCTCCATCACTGCTCGTCGAGATGAAGCCTCCGATGAGGGGACGACTCATCCTGCCGCTTGCTGGAACAGCCAATTGCGGGCTAGCAGCCTGCACGACAAGGCTATCGTCTCTCCTGCTGCAAACAGTCTAGAAATTCCCGTAAGCGGCTCGATGCCGCTTCCACTCTTGGCGCGCCCTTCAATCATCATGACAACCCCTGAAGGTGGAACGACCGCGGTCGTTCCACCTTTTTCGGCGTTTCACACGTTATATGTTCCCGACGCTACGCGGCCGCCGCGACCTGTCCAGTTGGTGTGGAAAAACTCGCCACGCGGTTTGTCGACGCGTTCGTAGGTGTGAGCGCCAAAGAAATCGCGTTGCGCTTGCAAGCAGGTTGGCAGGCAGTCGGCCCGTACGGTATCCGTCGAAGAAGGACAGTGCTGTTGAGAACGCCGGAGTCGGGACACCGGCTTCAATTGCGTGGACGATGGCTCGCCGCCAGGAAGCCTGATAGTCGTTCAGCAGCTTGCTGAAGAAATCATCCAGTAGCAGGTTGTTGAGCTGCGGGTTCTTGTCATAGGCCTCTTTGATCTTGCCTAGAAATCGGCTGCGAATAATGCAGCCGCCGCGCCACATTAAGGCGATGCCGCCAAAATTCAGGTTCCACTTCTGATCCTTCGCCGCTTCGCGCAGCAGCATGTAGCCTTGAGCGTAAGAAATCATCTTCGAACAATACAGCGCGCGCCGAACGTCTTCGATGAAGGCGGCGCGATCTGCAGAGACGGCCGGTTTGGGGCCAGTCAGAACCGCTGAAGCTTTGACGCGTTCGTCTTTAAGAGCAGACAGGCAACGGGCAAACACGGCTTCGCCAATCAACGTCACCGGTGTTCCCAGCTCCAGCGCGCTGATGCCCGTCCATTTCCCCGTGCCCTTCTGACCGGCCGTGTCGAGAATCTTGTCGATCAGGGGTGTGCCGTCCTCATCCTTTTTCTTGAAGATCTCGGCCGTGATCTCGATGAGGTAGCTGTCCAGTTCTCCGCGATTCCAGTCCGCGAAGACCTCGTGCAATTCATCGGCGTTCAGCCCCAACCCTTCGTGCAACAGGTGGTACGCCTCGCAAATGAGCTGCATGTCGCCATACTCGATGCCATTGTGCACCATCTTCACGTAGTGCCCTGCGCCTTCCTCGCCCACCCAGTCGCAACACGGAGATCCGTCTTCCACTTTGGCTGCGATGGCCTGGAAGATTTCCTTCACGTGCGGCCAAGCCGCGGGATTTCCCCCTGGCATGATCGATGGGCCGTGTCGCGCGCCTTCTTCGCCACCGGAGACGCCTGTCCCGATGAACAGAATGCCTTTCTCCGCCAGTTCTCGCGTGCGACGGTTCGTATCCGGGTAGTGCGAATTGCCACCATCAATGACAATGTCGCCCTTTTCAAGGTGGGGCAGGAGTTGGGCGATCATTTCATCAACCGTGGAGCCCGCCTTGACCATCAGCATGGCGCGCCGCGGACGCTTCAGGGACTGAACGAACTCTTCGATCGAGTGCGTCCCGGCGACGCGAGTTCCAGCGGCTTCATTGTGGATAAACTCGTCCACTTTTGAGACTGTGCGGTTGAACACTGCCACGCGATAGCCGTGGTCGTTCATGTTCAAAACCAGGTTCTGTCCCATCACAGCCAGCCCGATCAGACCAATGTCACAACTCTCTCTATCCATGATGGCTCCTATTAAAGATCGTTCTCATCGTGGTCCCCAGGCTCTTCATCAACCCATCGCGCCGGTGGACGGCGAACCGAAGCATTATAGATGTCGGAGGTATGCATCACAAGCGCTTGTGTCGGCCGAAACCCCGGTCGCGGCGCGCTGGTGTTGCGCCGGTTCTCAGAAGCGGCGAACCGCTCATAGAGCGGCCACTACAGTTTTCACAGCTTGCCTCCGGGTTCTTCCGGCCTCTTCAGACAACCCCCGCACCTGTCGGTGCTGCCCCTTTCTAAGGGGGAATTGTCGCCACCCCTTTTGGTTGTCGAGTCGAGCTATTTGACAATGCCTTGCCTCGCAGCTATGTTGAGCACCTCGATGGACAATTCCGTTGCTGGTTCCCCCAATTCTATGAGAGGCACACTATGAACCGCAGAGACCTCCTGAAGTCCTTGCCTATGCTCGCTGCTTTCGGGAACGCTTCCAGCGTCCTGGCTGCTGACACTTTGCCCAAGGGCAGTGCCCGGTTGCGCACCGCCATTTGTGCGTATTCATTTCGCGACGCACTGAAAAAGAAATCCATGACCTACGATGACCTCGTTCGTCTGGCCGTCGAGCTCGATGTGGACGGGCTCGATCTCACCGTGTATTGGTTCCCGAACACGAGCGACGATTTCCTGCTGCCATTGCGCCGACTGGCCTACAAGAACGGCGTCGAGATCTACAGCATTTCGATTCGCTCAGATATGTGCCGACCTACCGAGGAGCTGCGCGACCGCGAGTCGGCCTGGCTGGAGAGGTGGGTGGAGGTCGCTGCAAAGCTTGGAGCCGGCCACATTCGCGTCTTCGGTGGAGACGTGCCCAAAGGATCGACGGAGGATCAGGCAGCGGAGTGGGTGGTTGGCATCCTGAAGCGCGCCGCGGATTACGCCGGCAGAAAGGGTGTCATCCTTGGATTGGAGAATCACGGCGGCATCACGTCAAAGGCGGAAAGAGTCGTGCAGATCGTCAAAGCGGTGAACTCACCCTGGGTTGGGATCAATCTCGACACGGGCAATTTTCGAAGTGACACGTATGCCCAGATCGAAGCCTGCGTGCCCTATGCCGTGAATGTGCAATTCAAAACCGAGATTTCAGAGAATGGCAAAAAGCTGCCATCCGACTGGAACCGGATTTTGACCCTGCTTGCGAAGGGCGGGTACAAGGGCTACCTGGCGCTCGAGTACGAAGCGGACGAAGCTGCCGAAGTGGCTGTGCCCCGCCTTACGAAGCAATTGAATGAAGCGGTAGGGAAGCAGGGTAGGGCTTGAGAGCGGGCAGAATTGTTTAGTGGCTCGTCTAGCCTGACAACCCCCTAGGCCTTCGGCCTCTTCCCCCTTTGTTAAGGGGGAATTGCTTATGACTTTGCGCTTGGACAGAGTCCTCCTTGCTCCACCTATCCTGCCTGCTCGCGTGACTCCACGAGGAGTTCGTCCGCCATCAAGGGATTTCCTGCCATCAAGCCGCCGTCAACCCGCAAGACCACTCCCGAGATCCAGGCAGCTGCATCTGAAGCTAGAAACAGTGCCGCGTTGGCAACGTCTTCGGGTTCTCCGATGCGGCCCAGCGGGTACCATTTCTCCAAACGCTTGAGGACTTCCGGGTCCTTCTCGATACGATGCTGCCAGATGGGCGTGCGAATCGAGCCCGGGGCAATCGCGTTGGCGCGAATGCCGTAGCGGCCATAGCGCGCGGCGATGCTCTCGGTAAGATTGATGACGCCCGCTTTGGCTGCGCTGTAGGCTTCGTTGCCGAAGTAGCCAAGAGCGTTCACCGAAGCAATATTGACAATGACGCCCCGCTTGCGTTCGATCATTCCTGGCAGAACGTAGCGACAACAGAGAAACGCGCTCTTGAGGCACACGGACAGATCGCGGTCCCAGGTCGTCTCATCCATCAACGCCACATTGTCACCTCCAGCAGCAGCCGCGTTATTAACCAGCACATCCACCGCGCCAAAAGACTTCATCGCCAGTGCCACCATTGCCTGGACGTCATGCGACACACTCACGTCTGTCTGAGTGGCTATTGCCTTGCCACCAGAGGCAGCAATTTTTCCGGCAACCTCCATTGCGCTTTCACCGTTTCGATCGGCGATGACGACGGCGGCCCGCTCAGCCGCGAAGCGCACCGCCATAACTTGGCCGATTCCTGAGCCACCTCCCGTAACAATCACTGTTCGATCCACAAACTGCATGGTTCCCCCTCGATTGAAGTCGTTTCTCCCTGAAACGACGCCAGCCTATCATGATTTAGTTTGTATGAATCCATAGGGTCGTCGGGCTTGGCTAGAAAGGAACTGGATTCCGGCCCCTGCTGGTTGTCCACGATGACGGATAGTGGTAGCCTCCACTTCGGCGTCCCTTCACTTTTGAGATTGTCATCGGAGCTGACCGCTCCATCAGCCGAAGCTGAGGCTGGCTGTCGGGGGCTGGAAGCAATTCTTGCATCAACAGGAGGCCTCGATGTCTTTCGTCCCAATGCTGCACTCCGTCAGCTACTCCGGCTCGTGGGGCCAGGCGGCTCTTTCGCTTGAGCAGTTCATAGACAGAGCCGCAGATCTCGGCTTTGGTGGCGTTATGCTGATGTCCAAGCGCCCGCATCTTTCCGTTTTGGATTGGGATGCGAAGGCCAGGACCAGTTGCGCAGGCAACTGGAGCGCAGAAAGATCGAACGCTTGTGCATTGCCGGGTATAACAACTTGACTGCAGACCTGGAACACTCTGAGGTACCGCACCGGGAAATTCAGATTCAACACATTACCGAGTTGGCCCGCTTGGCGAGTGATCTGGGAGGTGGCTTCGTGCGGATTTTCACTGGCTACGAGAATCCTGCCAGTACGTACCACGCTCAATGGAAGCTTATCGTGGCGGCGCTAAAGGAATCGGCGCGCCGCGCCAGCGAGTTTGGCGTGACCCTGGGTGTGCAGAATCACCACGACATCGGAGTCGGATACGAGAGCTTTAACGATCTGATTCGGGCCGTTGACGAGCCCAACTGCAAAGCGATGTTCGACGCTTGGGCGCCAGCGCTGCACGGAGTCGACCTTGTCGCTGCCGCGCGCAAGCTGGCACCCCTGACGGTACAGACCACAGTCG
>CAVVYL010000062.1:0-549464 GCA_963752385.1 uncultured Acidimicrobiia bacterium
CGGTACCGCATTCAACAGCTCTTCACGAGTGCGCTGGAATGGCTCAGACCGGCCCACCGCTCTCGTCAGCAGTAACCAGTTGACAGCAACGATTTCTGCGAGCGATATCGCCACGCCGGGCTCAGCCTCGGTGACGGTCTTCAATCCGGCTCCCGGAGGAGGAGAGTCCGGCGCGACGCCGATCGACATCGTCAATCCGGTACCCTCGATTAGTACTCTTAACCCATTGTCGGCCACAGCAGGCGGTCCGGATTTTCTCTGACCGTGAGCGGTACCTCATTCAACAGCACATCCAGAGTTCGCTGGAATGACTCGGACCGACCCACTACCTTCGTCAGCAGTAACCAGTTGACTGCAATGATTGCAGCGGCCGATATCGCGACGGAAGGCTCGGCCTCGGTCACGGTCTTCAATCCGGCACCGGGAGGGGGAACGACCAGTGCGATAACAATCAACATCGTCAACGCGGTACTTCTGCGCCAGGATGTGGGAACAAAGTTGCTTGTTCCTTCCTCAGCTCGAACTGGTACCTTCACCTCTTTTCTGGCTATCCTCAATCTCGACACCCAGCCCAACGACGTTACCATCACAGCGAGACGGGAGAATGGTTCCACCATCGGGCAGCCGATCTCGCTCACGATCCCGGTGAACGGACGCTTTCGAAGCACCGACATCCTGGGAGAGATGGGAGCCGCTGTGGGCGAGTTCGGCCCGATCACCGTCGAGTCGACGAACAACCGCATCCTGAGCGCCGTCTCTGAGGTGACCAGTTCACATGGGCCCGGTGGTTTTTTCCCAGGCGATTAACGTGGCTACTGCCTGGCAAACTGGATATATGTCAGAGGTCATCGACACAGGCGAATACGGGGACGTCAGGGAACCTACCGAACCAACGTTGGGTTCAACACCGTAGGTGGCACAGCTGCGAACGTGACGGTTACCCTTTCACAACAACGACGGCACACAAGTTGGCGTTCCCCTCGCCTTCGTCGTCCCGGGAACGGAATGATGCAGCGTAACCTCATTGTCAGAGACCTGCTGAACTCGGGCGGGGCGGTTACGGGTCAGAACGGTTACCTAAGATCACCTCGGACCAGCCGCTGATCGCCTGGGCCAGCAAGATTGACAATGGTACGAACGATCCAAGCATTCAAATTGGAATCGGCGCTGCTTCGACTGTCATCTCTCAAATCGAGACAGGAACCCAGGTGGTTCAGAACAATCTGCTCTTCGTTGCGCTTGGCTTGCTCGGTCCCATTGCCGTCTGTCTGACGCCCAGTCAGCGAAGGAAAGGCTCCAGCGGGCACGATCTCGGGTGAATCCCTCGAAGTCCGGCACTGGCATCCCACCCATTGTAGGGCCTCGGGAGGGCCCGGAGGAACTCGCAGGATTGTTACCTCAGATCTGTGACCGAGTTGTCCTGTCGGCGACTCTCTTCCTGATTATCTTCGCCCCACTGGCGTACGGTGCTGTTGATCCCTGGGCACAGCTCCTTATCCGAATTGTCGTCTTGGTGATGTTTGGCAGCTGGGCCCTCAAGACCGCCTACCTTCGAGAACGGGTGACGGAGCCTTCATCGCCAGCGCTCCGTAGATTCCCATTCTGCTTAAGCTCTGCTGGGTGCGGTTACTCGTTCTTACAGTGGAAAAGATTGTTGCTTGCCACATACGGTGGTGCTTCCAGGCATTAGTGTTGGGCGGTCAGAGGCTGCAGGCTGCGAAGACATTGGCCGCGTCCAGGATGAGCTCTTCCACCTTAGCCCAAACATCCGGGTCGTGCTCCATTTTGTTGTGAGCGACGCGGAAGATCTTTTTGTGCCAGCGGACCTGTGAAACATCGACCTCCTTTCGGCGGTAGTCGAATTCGAAATTGCCGATGATGGTTGTCCTGTCCGGATCTTCGGGAACGATCTCAGGTTCCCCTCGAATCAACAGACCGTTTCGCTGGAAAAGATTGGCGGCCTGGGCAACGTTCGACGGAATGACTGCGGTCTCCCCTGCCTACACTGTCGATCTGAACGGTCAATAAAATCGGCACCGCCATGCTCTTTAGCTGCTTGGCGAGTTTCACGACTGCCGCGCCACCAAAACTTTGCCCATAGAGAATCAGCCGTGCTGACGCTCGCTCTCGCTCATCCAGTTGGCCGTTGCGATCGCGGTCAAAGGCCTTCCGGACGAGTTCGATGGCCAGAGCCCGCTTTCTGTTCTCCACAGTTTCTACCCGGAATCCGGCATCAGCCCGAGAACGTAGTTTAAGGGCCAATCTCCGAAGAGCATTATCCGTGTCCCAGGAGTCTCGTCCTCCCATGAAACCCAGAATTAGCACGTCTCCCTTTCCAATCGGGGTTTGTGTCCCGAAGTCCTGGTAGCGCTGTCCGTGGACAAGGGAGCAGCCCGTGCAGACAGTCCAGCAAAACAGCTGGCTGAGGCACAACAAGACGAAAGGTTGAGGTGGCCTCTTCGCCCTCATGGACCTAGATCAAATATCGTTACGAATGATACCCAATCGACATTCGGCAATCCGCAATCAGTATCCTCTTCGTCTCAAGTCGCGTTCCGAGAGCCCGAAATAGTGGCCGATCTCATGTTCCAGGGTTTTCTGAATCTCCCTGGCCACATCTGCATCGCTGCGGCAGATGGCCTCGATGTTTTTCTGGTAGAGATAGATCTGCGACGGCGGCGCCGCCCACGAGAAGGACTGCTGCGTGCGGGGAACCCCGCGAAACAGGCCTAGCAGAGTGCCCGAAAATGTTTCCTGGACTTCCTCGTCAGGATAGTCCTCGACAATGACGGCAAGGTTCTCCAGCTTGTCTTTGAAGGCCTTGGGTAATCGTGCCAAGGCTTCGTCTACCAGCTGTGTAAAGTGAATTCGATCCATGCCTGTGAGTTTGATTTGGAGCGCCACCTACTCTTCTCGAACTGTCTTATTGTCTGCGCTCAGTGCGTCTTGCAGTCCCGACTTACGCTCGATTTTTTGCAGGATCGACTGTCCGAGAATCTCCAGACTCCCCCAGATTTCGACCTGTCTGCGAGCGCGAGTAACCGCCGTGTAGATGAGCTCACGGGTCAGAACTTCCGACCAACGATCTGGCAACAGCAGCAAGACGCGGTCGAACTCGGACCCCTGTGCTTTGTGAACCGTCATTGCATAAACCGTCTCATGCTCGGGCAGTTTCATCGGTAGGATGGCTCGGAACGTTTCATCCTCGCCTGGAAAGAAGGCGCGCAAGCTCGTCTGGTCTTCTTCCTTCCCCTCCTGATGTTCCAGAATCAGGCCAACGTCGCCGTTGAAAAGCCTCAGCGCGTAATCATTGCGACTGATAACGACAGGCTGCCCTCGATACCAGCGTCCGCGTCTGCGAATCAAACCTGCTCGCGTCAGAATCGACTCGACGAGCTGGTTGACCGCAAGCACGCCATAAGGTCCCTTTCTCAGCGCACACAGAATACGGCACGTCTCAAACAGGGGAAAAGCCTCCATCGCGTCGTTGGTTCTCAGGTATTTCCCATAGGCGTCGATGACCCAGCTCTCGAGGTTGCTTTGAAAATCTGATGGGGAGCGAAATCTCTTCCACACGACTTCGTCGCTTCGCTCTGTCTTCAACCGCTCCTCGATGGCCTCGGAGCTTCCAGCGTGGATCAGTCGGCTGAATCGTCCAATCCCGGAGGCCTCATCAAAGCGGTAGCTCTTTCTCAGGACAATGACGGAGTCGCTCTGGAGTCCCCTTGGTTCCTGGACTCGGGGCACTTGCGGTCGGGCAATGAAGTCATTTAAGTCGCCAGAAGTATCGCTTGGCGGTATACCTGCACAGATGTCGCCGAAAACTGCCCCAGGCTCGACCGATGCCAGCTGGTCCTTGTCGCCAAGCAGGATGAGTCTGGATTGAGAGGGGATCGCCCGGGCTAGCTTCGCCATCAAAGGCAGATCGATCATGGAGGCTTCGTCGACAACAATCACATCATAGGGCAAGGGATTGTCGCGATGATGACGAAACTCACGGGATCCCCCAAGAGGGCCTAGCAGCCGGTGCAATGTAAAGGTTTCTTCGGGGATCTGCGCCAGCACTTCTGGAATGCACGCTAGACTGAGCTTGGAGCCTTTCAGAGCCTCTTTCAATCGCGCTGCCGCCTTGCCTGTTGGTGCGGCTAAGCCAATCGACAGCTTCTTTCCTGCCGCTTGCTCGAGGAGGAGAGCTAGAATCCTGACGACGGTTGAGGTCTTTCCGGTCCCTGGTCCTCCCGTTATGACACAAAGGCTGCGCTGGAGTGCCATGATCGCGGCGACGCGCTGCCAGTTGGTTTCGCCAGATTGCAGTTGAGGGAACAGCCGGGACAGGCTGCTCTTGGCGCGCTCCAAGTCAACTGGCCTGCGATCGCGCTTCGTTCGCTCTTTAAGGAATTCCGCCAATTCGGCTTCGTATTGCCAGTAGCGGTAGAGATACAGACGGTTAGCCGTGTCGAGAATCAGGGGTCGAAAGTCACCTGGAGCCCCCACGACGCTCGACCGCCGGAGAGAGTTGAGCCACAGCTGCAAATCGGGACACTGCACGTTCCATCCCTCTTCAATGCCGACAGGCCTTCCAGCCATCGAAGTCAAGTCGAGGCAGACGTGGCCCTCCTGAGTGTAGCGGCTGACAAGGGCCGCGGCGAGCCAGAGTTCCTCGTTGTCGGTCCTGGCTACTTTGAGCGTGAAATCGGCAAAGTGCCGATCGAGCTCATTGAAGGTGCCGGTCAATTTGGCTTTGTCGGCTACAGGGGTCGTCATCTTGAATTCGTCGGCGTGAACTCGTCGCCCAACCGCTACAGAGACACGCTGTCATAGAGAAAAAGACCCGTCTCTGAGCCTCCGTGGAAGGCGTCTCGTTTTTTCACGACTGCACAATGCTCGCTGAGCCGTGTGGCTCAGACTCAGTTCACCTTCGAATGGAGGCATTGACTCAGGTCCTGGACAAGCGCTTCGGATGGAAGATCATAGTAAATCCCGAATTCTGGTCCCCTGTGAGGATCAATTCCTCTCAAGAACAGGTAGAAGATTCCTCCGAAGTGAGTTTCGTAACGGTATCCGGGTAGCCGCAGCGAGAGATAACGGTGCAGCGCCACCGAATAAAGATGATACTGGAGCACATAGAACTCCTTTGCCATCACAGCCTGCAAGGTTTCCAGTCCGTAATCTTCGAAATGGTCTCCGAGATAGTTCGACTTCCAGTCCAGCAGATAGAATCGGCCTTGAAACTGGAAAATCAGGTCGACGAACCCTTTCATGGTACCGCGAACCGGCAAGAACGACAGTTGCTCGAGTGTTCTTCCAAAGTTGTCGGGCACTTCGGGCTTACGGTGCAGGGTGAACACAGCTCGAAGTTTCCGCGGTGTCAAAGGGTCCAAGGGAAAATTGAACTCCATTTCGTGCAGACGATGTTGCCGCTGAACGCGCGAAAGAGTGAAGTTTGGGTTGTCTCTTCGCAGAGGTATTGTCAGGACCTTGTGGATCATCTGAGCGACCAACTCTTGCCAGAGCAAGTCCAAGCCAAACTCCACGAGCTTCTCGCGAACCAGCATTCGATGCTCTTCCGGCTTGTCCAGCGAAAACTCCAACCGCTCGAAGATCTCATGCAGGGCGGTTCCGGCACGGGTCCCTTTGGGAAAGTCGAAGAATGTCACGGCTTTAGTGCGTGCCGGACTCGCGCTCTCAGCGGGCTCGGCACTTGCCCAAATAGAATCGCGGTCGGGCAGCTCGGCAGCTTGGGCTTTTCCTGACACCAGGGAGCTGAAACTCGCCGATCCCCCAATCCTGCGGGATTGGACGGCTTAACAGGCGGCAGACGAGAGATTCAGTCTCCGAAGGTGGCGGAATATAGACTTGCCCAGAAGGCAGTGGCACGCCAGAAAGTGCGACTGTCTTACCCGACTTCTGCACCAGAGCGGCCAGCTGCGAGCGAATGGCATCGTCGTCGAGCGATTTGAAATGAGATTCCATTTGCTCGACAAGCCGGCTCGAGTCCAGGGTTGCCGGGCGATGCCACAAGTACGCCATGGCCGAGGTTCCTGCGTCCGTGAAGGCTCCCCATACGACAGTGCAGCGATACCGGGCGCGAGTGAGTGCCACATATAGCAGGCGGACATTCTCGGCCAGAGCCTCTTGCCTGGCGCGTCGTCGGTTTTCGTCAAACGCGGCGGAGCCGAGGTCTTGAATGATTCGCATCGGTTGCCGTTCATCGTGGAAGATCGCAGCCCGGCCACCCTCGCCTGCCGTGTTCCAGGAGAAAGGACAGTAAACAATCGAGTACTCCAATCCTTTACTCTTGTGGATCGTGACCACCTTGACTGCCTTTTCGTCGGTCTCCAACCGCATTTGGCGCTCTTCAGCAGGGATGTCTTCAGTGTCGCGCCGGGCTTCAGCGAGCCATTTCAAGACGCCTTCAATCCCAAGTTTGTGTTCGAGCGCTGCCTGGTGCAGGAGTTCGAAACAATGAAGCAGGTTGGTAAGACGTCGTTCGCCGTCAGGAAATCGCAGCAGACGACTGCGAACTTTCTCGCGCGTCATTAAACGGGTCACCATTGTCATGAAACCCTGGCCAACCCAAAGGTCGCGATATTCCGTGAAAGCCTTGAGCCAATCATCCCAAGCAAGGTCGTCAGAAGCCAGCTCAACCAGTTCATTGCCGTTGAGTCCGAAAACGTCGGTGGCCAATGCCGCCCGCACACGGCCTTCGTAGCTGGGTTCGGCAATCGCCACGAGGACACGTTCCACTTCCATCGCTTCGCGGGAAGCGAAGACACTTTCCTCGCTGTATAGGACGCAAGGAATTCTCACCTGCCTTAGCATTTCCTGGACAAGATTCGCTTCCCGGTTGGTTCGCACCAGGATGGCGATGTCTTCTGGTGAAACAGGCCGGCCCTGGATGAGAGCGGCCCCGTCGCCGCCCGCTTGCAGCAGCCGGACGATGTCAGTAGCCACCGCTATGGGCAAGACCTCTT
The DNA here is from genome assembly GCA_963752385.1 of uncultured Acidimicrobiia bacterium. Taxonomy (GTDB): domain Bacteria; phylum Acidobacteriota; class Terriglobia; order Versatilivoradales; family Versatilivoraceae; genus CAVVYL01. The sequence continues at coordinate 6,975 of CAVVYL010000062.1, forward strand.
CGCTCTTTCTCTTGGTGATAGGTCTATCCGCTTGCTCCGAATACCGTTCGACAAACCACAGTTTCAACGGAGCGGGATCGGGCTGATCTCTCCAGAGAAATTCGCCGGTTACCTCAGGCTTGGCAGCGCTCACTGGATAAAATGATATTTGCGGAAAGACGAAAGGATTCTGACCGTGCTGAAAGACTGCGTTCACCGCCTTTACCAGGCTTTCAGATGAGCGCCAGTTTTTGTCGAGCGTATATTGCTCTCGAATCTCTTGTGCTGCTTCGACATAGGCGAACACATCTGCACCCCGAAAGCTGTAGATCGCTTGCTTTGGATCGCCAATCAGCACCAGCGTTGTGTCGTCATCGGAATAGATCGACCGAAAAATGGCGTATTGAACTGGATCCGTATCCTGAAACTCATCGATGAGGGCTGCTGGATACCGCCGGCGCAATGCCTGAGTCAACGAATCCCGCCTTGGGCCTTCCAAAACGTCGTGCAGGTCGAGCAAGAGATCGTCAAAGGACCGCAGGCGCTGCTGGCGTTTCCGCTGTCGCAGTTCCCGGCGGGCAAAATCATTCAGCCCCACTCGTAAAGCCATGAGGGTCTGGTCGAATACGGCAATGAGGTTTTCATGGCCCTGCTGTAGGTCCTGGCAAAGACCAAAGAACCGATGTCGCGGTGGAGAGTAACCTTGCTTGATGGCCTTAGCAAGGTTCACCGGCAAAAACTTGTCGAAACTTCTCGGCAAGATAAGCGGCCTATCAATGGTGAGATAACGCTCGACAGACTGCAAAGCAGCTATCAGGGTATCCCTTCGGTAAAGGTTGCGCTTGAGCGCATTGGAATTGAGGAGAATCTCACTCACCTCTGCCTTTGAGACCCCCCAAGCCGAGCTCAATTCCTTGTAAGCCTGTCGCAATGTGTTCTCAGCAGGTTCCTGAACTCCAGTCGCCGGCCGCAACGTTTGTGGAATAATCGTCAGGAAAGGCGAGGCGAGCCCTTTGCGCACGAAGTCGTAGAGCATCTCCGGCCCGTATTTCTGATCCCGGGCATATTGGATGAATAGTGACGAAGCCGGGTAGAATTCCTTCCGCCAGAAATCATTCACGATTTCTCGAAGAAGCTTCTGCTGGCTGGTAACAAACTCCGAGTCAAATAGGGATGCGCTTTCGAAGGCATGCTCCTGAAGAACTCGCTGGCAGAACCCGTGAATCGTGAAAATGGCTGCCTCATCCAGGGTTCGCAATGCGTTGTCCAGGAGGGCTTGCGCTTCCTTTCGATCATCAATCTTTGTCAGGAGTCCCGCGAGGAAATCGTCGGTCCCTTCACCACTCTCGATGGCTTTAGCTGCTTCGCAGATGCGTTGACGGATACGCCGCCTCAAGTCCTGCGTGGCTGCTTCGGTAAACGTGACAACTAAAATTTGGCTGATGGACAGGCGTCGCTCCAGCAGCAAGCGCACGTACAGCGAAGCGATCGCGTAGGTCTTACCCGTGCCAGCACTTGATTCAATCAGCTTGCGGCCCGCCAAGCCAATGTTGAGGTAGTCGAAGGTTTTCATCTAAGTAGCAGCTGCTAGGTGCCAGTTCCAGAAATAGGCTGGCAAGATAAAACCAGAGGTCCTATCGAAGCCCGAAAGGGACGAAGAAAGCTCTCTTCGATGGCAGGCCCGTTACTATTCAGTTCTCAGTCGCTCATGCTCTAACAGAGGCCGAAGGACATCCAACGCCACACTCGCAAACACTTCATCCAACGGCTTCGCTTGCCGAAAGGCAAGCTCGTAGTAGGGATCCTCGCGCTCCCCGCGATTGTGTCTGCTGCCATTCCAAACTCTGCCTGCGTCACCCATGGCCTCTTCCTGGCTTGCTCCGTTCTTCCTGCTGTGGACATACTCGTAGGACGTTTGAGGAAAAAACCGCAACAGCTTCGACAGTCCATGCCAGTAGAAGCTGCAGAGGCGCTCCAGAAGCAGCCCGCAGTCGCGGACAGGAAGCAAACTCCAGACGCCATCCTGCGCCACCAGAATACTGGTCTGGGGATAACCTTTGGGTCCAGCGCAGTGGAGTAGAAGGTGATCGATCCAAAGATTCACATGGTCCTTGGCCTTCACTTCCGCGCAGCGGTAACGCAAGAGATGCTCAGTCCAGATGTCATCGATTCTTCCCGTAATATGGAAGCCCCCAAGCTCAAGATCCAACTCCAGTGCCGGCAGCAGTTCACCCGATAGAAGCGGCCTCAACGAAGCGGTGAACGCTTCGACATCGGACACGACTTCTCGAAACAAGACCTCGCCCGCCTTGCCAGCCGGAAGAATGCCTTGTCCTCGCACACTGGCGTAACTCGTCGAGAGTTCTGCGCCGACCAAATGCCTGGCAGCTAGTTGTTGCTTGAGCCCATAGGCGTCCAGTTGTTCCAGGACAAAAGGCTCACTGTCTTCGAGGAGAGAATGGGCGTCCTCCAGCACGATGCCCAGGCGTTGTCGCAGAAGGAACTTCGTGGGGTTTCGATAGAACCGCTTCAACTCCCGGACGTCGATGCGCCTCAGCTCAGCAGGCGGCTCACCAATAGAAGCAGCGATAAAGGGCTGGGGCCGCCAGTCTGAGGAGCGCTGCGCCTTGAGCGCCATCAGGTTTTCCTGAGAAAAGCTGAAGAGCTGGGACATTCCTGAAAAGTAGGAAGGGCTGAACGCCTGGAGGCGATGACGAATGCACAGATGCTGGCTGATCGGCTCAGCTCCCGCGAACACAAAACCCTGTTCGACGACATCCATCAATTCGCTCACCAGCACGGATGGCGGAATCTCGCTGTTGTCACGGGTGCTTTGGCCCACATAGCTGATGTGCAAGTGCTCCCGTGCGGAGAGCAACGCTTCCAGAAAGAGGTAGCGGTCCTCTTCACGCACAGAACGGTCACCTGGTCGCGGATGGCTGGCGACGAGATCGAAACTTAACGGCTGATGGGCTCGGGGAAAGGCATCGTTGTTCATACCAACCAGCGCGATCACGCGGAAGGGGATGCTGCGCATCGACAACATTGCACAAAAGGTCACCCCGCCTGCCAAGAACCACCGATTCAATTCGGTGACCTGGAGCTGTTTTTCCAAAGTGTAGCGAATGACTTCCAGTGACACGGCCTGCTCGAAGCCGGTTTCCCTTTGGATTTCCCCCAGACGCCTAACGTGGCGGCTCACCATCTGAAACTCACGTTCAAACTCTTCCTCTTCGGCAAAGAACTGAGACAGCAGAGCTGACAGGCATTCACTCCATGCGGTCAGCGGGCGGGGACGCTCCAGATCACGCACCGTCGCGAACAAGCGCTCGAGAAACTCGACCAACCCGCCCAGGGCTCGACTTCCACTGCCTTCGACACCATCAAAAGGCAAGATTCCAGCGAACGTCTGATCTCTCAAGGAAGGGAGGGCATAGCCCAGCAAAAGCCGGTCGAGTCCAGCTCGCCAGCTGTTTTCATCGAAAGCGGGGATCCCCTGCCGTTGGCGGTCTTCACCGTCGATACCCCAGCAGATCCTCGTCTCCTTCACCCACTCGAGGATCTGTTCACGATCCTCCGGCCGAATACCAAAGCGCCGCAGGACGATGGACATGTCCAGAAGGTCCATTACTGCAGACACGCCCAGGCGGCTTCCACTGAGATCCAGAATCTTAAGGAACCCCTGAGCAATCTGGCTCTCGGCTTTGGCGCTGCGGTCTGAAATAGCAAAAGGAATGCGCTGTTCCGCTTCGGGGTAACCGCTGAAAACTGCAGTAATGTAAGGAGCATAGGCCTGAATATCGGGAGTCATCACGAGGACATCCTCGGGCCGCAAATCGGGGTGTTCGTCGAAAAGCGCCAGCAGCCGGTCGCGAAGTATTTCCATTTCACGCATCGGACTGTGGCAAGAATGAATCTGCAAGGAATCGTCACTAGGTGAAAGGACTTTACGAAGGCCTCCTTCGCTGCGATGGTTCAATTTCAGAATGTCCGATTGAAGGCAAGCCAGCAGGGTGTCTTCCCCAGCATCTTCATAGCGACTCCACTCGACATAGTTGCTTTGGTCCAGCAGCATCCCGAAGAACTCTTTTCCCACCTTCCCCAAGGAGGCCAGCAGTGGATTGCCAACCTCGAAGTGGTGGTCCTCCGGGAAAGGCAGCGCATATTGCCTTCTCTGCCGCTCCCGCTTTCTAGCTAGCTCCTTTTCCGAAACAATGTCTGCCCAGAACTCCTGGCTAGGGTTCATCAGAAATAGATGAACGTCGACGAGGCGAGAAATTGCCACGAACACGTCCAGATGGAAGCGAGGCAGGGCTGGGATTCCGAAGATGGATATCCTTCTTGGAAGTTCAGAAAGGTCACATTTCCTCTCTTGGAGCGCCTTGAAGAAACGCCGGCGGATGTCCGCCCGATGGGCAGTCTGGCCTTCGGCAACGAGCTTTCTCCACAACTGAGCTTGCCAGTGCGATTCCTGGCCCTCTTCCCAACGCAAGATCATCTCGGGTCGATACAGTGTGTACTGGTCAAAGGTATCCGCTATCTGCCGGCAGAGTTGGGCGGATTTCAGATCTCGTTTTTCCGTTCCGAGATAGTTCTTCAGATTTTCAAACTCAGGACGATCGACACAGGCCGGGAGCACGCGCTGAAGCCGCCAAGCCATCAGTTCGGACGAAGAAGACGGGTCGGGAATGTTCTCCTTGAGCGCCGCTTGGAAGATCTGCTGAACCATCAAATTGGGGAACGGGAACCCCCCGTTGGCCCAGATGCCAAGTTTCTTGCTCAGTTGTTGGGTGAGCCAGCGCTCCATTCCTTGACTTTGAACCACGATGACCTCTGTCTCAAACGGAGGTAGCGGCGGCTCTCCCACCACGTGGGCTAGTTGGTCGACCAGGACTTCGGAATGGTTGCTCAAGTAAAGATTGAATCCAGGCATAACGTGGCAGGACACGCGCGACGGAACGTTTACTCACCTTCAGGCTTTGGTGCGAGATGAGAAAGCTGCGCAGTAGGCGTCGCAGCTAGCGAGCTGCCAAGAAAATACTCGATTTTCAGTGTCTCGTGATAGAAGAGAATAAGCAGACTGGATACGCCTATGTGGAAGGGAACGGGAATCTCGATCTCATTTGGGTCCGCACGTCAATCCTGGCCCTTGTATTTTGAGGACCAGAACGAGCCGATGACGAGGTATAACCAAAAGGTGTGTAAATGAAGAAAGGGCGGTGTAGCCTTTTGTTGGTCAAAGAGGCTTCTGAGAAGAAGTCAATTTCAAAAGGAGACACCACCCATGAAGAAGAGAATCACGAAAGCTCGGAAGGGTCAAGAGCTGTCTATTCGGAACTGGAAGGATAGCGCTCGCAGGAAAGTTCAAGAATTCATTCAGGCCCTCTTGGAGGAAGAAGTCACGGAGTTTCTAGGGCGGTCGAAGTCGGAACGCAACAGGCGCAGGCCGTGGATGGGGTGAGAGGGTATCGCAATGGCTATGGCAAGCCGCGTCAGCTAGCGCTGAGCAGCGGAACCCTCACGCTGAGACGGCCGCGAGTGCGGGACTGCGAGGAGAAATTCGAGAGCCAGGTATTACCGCTGTTCAAGCGGCAGAGCGCAGAAGTGGGACAGTTGTTGCCGGAGCTGTATTTGCATGGGCTGGCGAAAGGAGACTTTGAGCTGGCGCTGCGAGGACTACTGGGAGAGGGAGCCCTGCTGTCGGCCAGTTCTATTGGGCGGCGACTGAAGGCCACATGGCAGCTGGAGTATGAAGCTTGGAAACAACAAGACCTGTCGGCCTTGCAGCTGGTCTATGCCTGGGCCGATGGGATCTATGTGAAGGCGGGGCTGGAAAAAGAGAAAGCGGCTCTGCTGGTCATCATCGGCGCGACGGTGGAAGGCCGCAAGGTATTGTTAGCTTGTGAGAGCGGACAGCGAGAAAGCAAGCTTTCGTGGGCGCGATTTAAAGGCACGTGGCTTGAAGGTGCCCCGGTTGATGATTGCCGACGGCCATCTGAGGATCTGGTCAGCACTGAGTGAGATCCTGGCTAGTAAGCCCAGCCTGGAACAAATGAATATGCCCCGTAGTTCTGATACACGAAATGGCCTTCCAGTTTTTGGATCCTTTCTCCAGTTCCTCGAAAGACACCCTTCTCCGCTTGTGTTGACGCTCATTGTTGCTGGATTTCTCAGGTTTTATCTGCTGGATTTTTTTGGGTTATCGTCTGACGAGTTTGCCACATCGATGATCGTTTCCAAGCACGCTTTTGACAACATCATCAAGACATGCTTTGTGATTCCTCAGCCGGTACCGCCGTTTTATTTTCTGCTCTGCGAGTTATGTGTCGAGGTTCTTGGCGCAGGAGAAACGGGATTGCGCTTCCTTTCAGTGATTTGCGGCATCCTGACAGTCTATTTGGTTTTCCTGATAGGCAAGATACTCTTTGATTCAAGCGTTGCCGGGTGGGCTGCCCTACTTTGCGCACTCAACACAACTCAGATTCTGTACGCACAAATGGCACGCCCTTATGCGCTTTGCCTGCTTTTGAGTTCGATTTCGATTCTTTCATTTCTGAGATGGCTAAAGAAAGACTCCTTCCTGGATCAGTTCAGTTATGTGATCTCTACCAGCCTGCTTCTCTACTCTCACTATATCTTTTCACCGCTTCTGCTTATCCAAGGTATGTACTTTTATTGGTGCCGACGGTTTGCTCGAAACACCTATCGCACAACACAGAGTTGGGTCATTTTGCAATTGGCAGTTGCCTTCGCGATGGCGCCGCTGCTGATCCAGAACCAAATTCTGGACATGATTCACGCCAGAAGAAGTCTTCAGTGGGTAAGCAACACCCCTCACTTCAAGGACGTGATTCTTTTCTTTAAGCTGAAATACCTATTTTTCAGTGCAATTATCACTTTCATCTGTTCTTGGAATCCTTTCCGATGGGAGTCTTTGCGCTGCCCAATGGCGGAGGCTGACAAACAGAACTTCGCCCCTCGAGTCCATGGGCTGGTATTTCTTCTTTTATGGTACGGACTTCCCCCACTGCTGTTTTACCTGCTGTACCTCTTTACTGGAATAAATCTCATGGTGGAAAGATATCTGATCTTGATTTCTCTTGCCTCCTACTTGCTTATTCCAGCCGTTGCCCTTTCTATCAAGCATTATCGATGGGGAAAGACGTTTGTGATCGTTTATGTGCTCTATTATGTTATCAGCGCGCCCATTCTCTCGTATTTCAAGAAGGGTCATTTTTCCCAGGCGATGCCAGGAGAGAGTCAATGGCGGGAAACATTTGGTGCGCTGAATAACTCTGCTTTCAAGTCTTCGCTTCTTTTGTTTCAATCTCCGTATATTGAAGCCGATCAGCTTGACTATGGTCCCAATACCCCACTCTTTGATTACCTGTCTGCGCCCATTCTTAGCTCCCATATCCGAGACACACGGACTCCGTTCGAACTCCTTCCTCATCACTGGCGGACCGAAACAGCGATGCAAGAGAAATTTAATGCCAGAATTAAGCGGGCCGTTCTAGGCAGTCAGGAGTTCACTTTGCTATGTAATCAAGAATTCTGGGAAGACTTTCAAGCCTGGTTGCATCGCGAGTTCACCGATCACTTCGAAATCCTTTCAGTGAAAACTTTCAGTTCGTCACAGGTCTTGAGGCTGAAGAAAATTAGGCTGCTTTCGAAAAAGGACCCGTAACCCAGACGACGCTTTCTTAGGCAGCGGGACACGCTCTTCTGTGCCCAAGTTCAGGTGGAAGAACAGCAGACGCAGGCATGACGGCCAGCATCGCCAACCCAGGCGGAATGCGAGAAGCAGCGGGATGCGTTTGTGAAGCGTTATCAGAACAGCTACTCGAAGGCAGCTGAAACGCTGGTGCGAGATTGGGAACGGATGATCACGTTTTACATGTTTCCCCAAGAACACTGGCCCCATTTGCGGACCAGCAACGTGGTGGAGTCTCCTTTTGCAGCGATTCGATTGCGCACCGATGCGGCCAAGCGCTACAAGCGTGTTTCCAACGCCACCGCCATGATCTGGAAACTCCTGCGAGTCGCAGAGAAATCGTTTCGAAGACTCAAGGGCCATGATCTGCTGCCCGAGGTCTTTCAAGGAAAACAGTTCGTGGACGGCTTCCCTCTAAAAGCTAAAAACAAATCTGAGCAGGTCGCCGCCTGATCTGAATTTACACGCTTATTGAGATGACCTCGCCGATGAACCCAAGGTGGGATAGAGAGATGATGATTTCTGTATAGACTCCTTCAGACGGGCTTCAGTGACTGCTCGGTGAGGCAGACTTCTGATGTTTCTCCACACGGGAAACAATGCGGCATTGTGGCAGGGCCGCTTCAAGCTCTTTGATGCCCTTGTCTGAGATCATTGTTTCGTAGACTTGAAGTTCTTGCAGACTTTTCAGATTGGCAAGATAACCAACTCCCTTGTCGGAAATCCCGGTATTGTGTAGCCAAAGCTTCTTCAGCTGAGTCAGCTGTTGAAGATGTCGCAGCCCAGCGTCGGTTACCTTTGTTTCGCCGAGATAGAGACCATTGAGGTTCGTCAACTTTCGCAGATGTCTCAAACCGCTGTCAGTTACATTGTTCCCACGCAGGCCGAGATATGACAGCTCGGACATGTTTTCCAGGTGAATAAGCCCCGCGTCAGTTACGTTTGTTCGACCTATGGGCAGCTGCCGCAGGCTGCTTAGCTCCTTCAAATGCTGCAGACCGGTATCACCCACCCGGGTTCCATACAGATTCAGCCATTCCAACCTCTCCAACACCTTGAGATGAAGCATTCCGGCATCCCCTATCTGGGTTTGTTCCAGGGAAAGATCGGTGAGCTCCGGGAACTCAGCGACAAGACTGAGATCAGAGTCTGCGACGCGTGTGCGGTCCAAATTCACCTCCACGACCCGTCCCCCTTGCCTGAACACGTGGGCTCCCAAGCTCTCAAGCTTCTCAACGTTTTGTTCCTCTGGCGACTTGCCAAAAGACCGCGAATCGCTTGGTTTCTCAGCCTGGGCCCACATCAGGAGCCGAACAGCAAGAACTAGAAAGACCCCCGCCTTGATGCAAGCCGTCACCCATTGGAATTGACTCAGTCTTGATCTGACATTCCTCATTGCTGGCACTTGTTCCCTCCGCTATATCCGAATGTGTTCGTGCAAGCTACCATGAGGACATCCTTTCCGGAGCTCTCACATTCCTCAAGACGTCTCCCATGCAATCATAAGCCGTCAACGCTTTTCTTCAGGTCCTAACTCCGTTCGAAGATGAAGTCATTCGAACTGCTTCTTGAAATTGGCAAACTCGGCACGAAGCGCTTCGAGGGTTTCACGCAGAGACTCGACTTCGGTTTCCAGCCGCGAGATGCGCTCCGGATCGATCCGTGCATCTGCAGCGGTCAACTTCATCGCGGACGTGAGTTCAGCCTCATTCACAGGCCCGCCAAGCAATTGGACGAACCGTGATTCTTTGGCGCCAGCTTGTCGCTGAAGTTGCTGAACCAGCGGTTCGGGCTGTCGTTCCACGAGTCGCTGCAACGCCTTCTCCACCTCGGCGAGTGTTTCAAAGCTGTGGAGACGTTCTGATCTACTCCGGAGTTCCCCCGGCGTCTGAGGACCGCGTAGCATCAAGACACAGAGAATCGCCAGCTCGGCCTGAGTCAGATTGGCGGAATCCGTGAAGACCTGACGATATTTGGCTACGCGGGTATCCGGACCGCTCACCGCCCGAACGAGCTTCTTCTCCCGCAGGCCGTCTAGCGCGCGCATGACCGTCGCCTCATCATAAGACACCAAGGGCTCGCGACTCGTCTTCTGGTTGCAGGCGTTAGTCAACGCATTCAGACTCAGCGGGTAGTACTCGGGAGTGACAATTTGTTTCTCGATGAGGGAAGCCAGCACGCGGATCTCGTCGGGCTGGAGGAATTGCAGCGAAGTTGCCATTTCTGAAGCCGAAACAGAAGTGCAGAGGAATTAGAGACTGAAGAGAACGAGCCTGTCAATATCATACGGAATCCTCTCGAGGGTAGTGCGCAAGTCGAGTTCGTTTCGGAGGAGGAGACGCAATAGGTCGCTCCTCTTCTGATAGAAGGATTTGCTGTGCCCAGGCACAAGTTCACCTTTCAGGTCGAGGCTGGGCTTTGGCGAGGCGGATCCCAACCTCATTTTTCCTTCCACGCAGGCCTTCCGGAAAAGTGTCTGTGCCACAAAAGTCTGGTAAGATTCGGACTTCAATGGATAGCCTGACATCGAAACGGGTCTAACTCAACCGTGAATGTGCGACCCGGCGATTCCGCTCCAACCATGCCTCGAAATTCTGAGGAGTCACGTGCGCTTTGAAAAGCTTCTTGCAATTCTTTTCCTGATTGGCTCGGCGGCCCTGCTTCGTGGACAATCCACAGAAACTCGGAATCCCAAGACGTCCCCTGCCGATGTGGCCGCCGGGGCTAAGATCTTTCGCTCGCACTGCGCCGTCTGCCATGGTCTGCAAGGTAAGGGCGATCGCGGACCCGACCTGACTCGGGGGGAGTTTCGGCATGGAGGCAGTGATAGTGCGTTGCTGCGGACCCTTTCGAAGGGCATTCCTGGCACGGAAATGCCGGGCAGTTTCTTCACTGAGTACCAACTGGGGCAGGTCGTCGCTTATGTGCGATCGCTGGCGGTCAAGGAGCAGCCAGTCTTGGTGGGAGATCCTCGGGCAGGCCAGGCGCTCTTTGGCAAAAAGGGAGGTTGCGACCGATGTCATCGCATCGACGGTCAAGGAGGACGCCTGGGGCCAGATCTAAGTGACGTGGGAGCGTTCCGTTCTCCTCGGCATCTAAGGACCTCGATCTTGAAACCCAACGACGTCATCCATCCGGGCTACCAACGGGTGCGCCTCACTGGGAAGGACGGGAAGGTTTTTGCGGCTACTCGGCTCAATGAAGATACTTATTCAATTCAAGTCATGGATGACCAAGAAGAGCTGATGTCTCTTCTGAAGAAAGACCTGCAGCGCGTAGACGAGGATAGAAATTCTTCCATGCCCAGCTACGATGGCGTTTTCAGCAACAAGGAGGTGGACCATCTGGTCGCTTTTCTGTCGTCGCTTCGCAGAAAGGGGTCGCAATGAGGAAGCTTGTCCTTGGCGTAACTCTGTATGTTCTGAGTCTCTCAAACCTCGCAGCCCAGGTCAGCTACCAGCGGTTGCTCGGAGCCGACCAGGAACCGGGCAATTGGCTCACTTACTCGGGAAATTATTCGAGCCATCACCATAGCCGCCTCGATCAGGTTCACCGTGGGAATGTGCACCGCCTCAAGACCCAGTGGGTTTTCCAATTGCGCTCCCTGGAGAAGGCAGAGGTCACCCCTCTGGTGGTTGATGGCATCATGTATGTGACGCAACCGCCAAATGATGTCATTGCGCTGGATACGCGGACCGGCCGGCCGTTCTGGACGTACCGACGCCTGCTGCCTGAGAAGATCAACACCTGCTGCGGCCGGGTAAATCGCGGAGTGGCGCTTCTGAATGATCGGCTTTACCTGGGAACCGTTGACGCCCATCTCGTCGCGCTCGATGCGAAAACCGGGGCACTCCTCTGGGATGTGGAAGTAGCGGACTACCGGACAGGCTACAGCATTACCTGCGCGCCTCTGGCCCTCAAGGATAAAGTCATCATTGGGATCTCTGGTGGAGAGTACGGCATTCGCGGTTTTCTGGATGCCTATGACGCCAAATCGGGCAGAAGGGTCTGGCGCTTCTACACGATTCCGGGACTTGGAGAACCCGGCAACGAGACCTGGGAAGGAGATTCCTGGAAGACCGGCGGAGCCCCCACGTGGGTGACCGGTTCTTTCGATCCAGTGTTAGACCTGATCTATTGGGGTACGGGCAACCCCAGTCCTGACTGGAATGGCGAGCTCCGCAAGGGTGACAACCTCTACTCCGACTCTGTGGTGGCGTTAGACGCCGATACCGGCAAAATGAAGTGGTACTTCCAGTTTACTCCGCATGACTTACATGACTGGGATTCCACTGAGATCCCGGTCCTGCTTGACGGCAGTTTTGGTGGACGCCAGCGCAAGCTGATGTTGTTCGCTAACCGAAATGCATTCTTCTATGTTCTGGACCGCGAGACCGGCGAGTTCCTGCTGGCACGTCCGTTCGCCAAACAGACCTGGGCTGAAGGGATCGATTCCCAAGGCAAACCCATACGCAAACCCGGAACAGCTCCGAGCATCAAGGGAACGCTGGTCTATCCTGGCGTTCAGGGCGGTACCAATTGGTATGCCCCCTCCTACAGCCCTCAGACCGGATTGCTCTATCTCTCAGTGTGGGACTATGCCAGCCTCTATTTCAGCGGCGATGCGCCTTACAGCCCTGGTAACCGCTTCATCGGCAGCGGGACCCAGGGCGTTCCTGACGACCCAGGTGGGGGCGCGGTGCACGCCCTCGTTCCCGAGACGGGCCAGCTGAAATGGGAATATAAGCTGTACAGCAAACCGCAAGCAGGCCTTCTCTCAACGGCCGGAGGTCTGGTTTTTGGTGGGACCGACGAAGGCCAGTTTTTCGCTTTGGACGCTCAAACGGGAAAGGAACTCTGGCGCGCCCAACTGGGCGGTGTGATTGTCGCCGCTCCCGTCACATACCTGAGTCAAGGTAAGCAGCAAGTCGCCATCGCAGCCGGCCATGCTATCTTTGTGTTTCAGGTCGATGAGTGAGAATGTGCGGTTCTCCGCTCTGCCTCCACTGAGGAAGATGTGCCTCAGGGACGAGCACACTGACGTTGTGGAGCGCCCAGCTGCGAACCACATGGAATCGCGCTGTGCGCTGCTTCTGCACCATAAGCGTTAACTTGCCTATCGCGTCTGCCATCCCAAGAAGTGATGACTCAATTATTATAGGATCCTTTCTGGTCCTGAACACTCAGCCTGGAAACTGGTTACGGTCACAAAACCTGCTCTACGCGGCAAGGTACCTCATCTCGACGCCGCTTAGCTCCGCCGCGTGGTGCCTTCAATTTCCACCGTCAACACATTGACCATGGGATCCGGCGGCTTGCGAGGGGTCTGCAAAACCGAACGCCGTTCACCGTCTCAATCACGAGATCCTCTTCTTTGGCTCCATGAAAAATGGCTTTTAATCGGCGTATTGAAGATCGGCAGTTCGACCCTGTGCCTCGCGGAAAGAATGCTCGCTTAGAGTTCTGGGCGTTACAGGAATTCAAACGTCTTTTAGTTCTAGGAGAGAATGATTATGATAAACTGGCATCCCTAAAAAGCAGTATAAACCTCGGCTTCTTTGATTGGAGCCAATGCTGAAGCAGGATGACTCGTACCCGTACCACACGACGGGGCATTAGGCGAATCTTGGGCTTCCAGCGGTTGGCCTTTATCGATGTAAACAGCGAAAGGGAGATTTATAAATGAAAATACGCAAGGGAAACGCCGGCAGGCTCATGCTGACGCACCTTTTCTTTCTGACGGTGACAGGAGTTCATACCTATGGGGCCGAGCAGGACGCGGTCTGGATTTCAAACAACATTCAGGCCCGACACATGCCATACGGCACAATCATCGACCCTGTTTTCGCGACACCGGCCAGTGAGGAGATCGTCGGCTACAGCCGAGGCGGTAATTCTGCCATTTGGACTGGACACTATCTTGCCGCAGAGGCCTTCCGTTATAGGGTGACAGGCTCGCCAGAGGCCTTCGACAACTTGCGTCGAGCCCTCAACGGAATTCGCTCCCTCGTGGATATCACGGGGACTGACCTGCTGGCGCGCTGCCTGATTCCTACCGACTCACCTTATGCTGACGCTATCATCACGGAGGAGGCAGTGCATGGCATTTTTACGGGCACGCTGGGAAACAAATTCTACTACTGGGTCGGCAACACCGTGCGCGACGAATACACGGGCATATTCTTCGGTTTGGGGGTCGCCTACGATTTCGTTGAGAACCCGGAGGTGCGCTCCGCAATCCGAGAACTCGTCACCCGCCTGCTGGACTTCCTCCTTCGGAACGACTGGGCTGTGGTCATGCCCGACGGCGGGATCACCACCGTTTTCTGGGTCCGGCCCGACCAGCAACTGAGCTTCCTACAAGTAGGGCGTCAAGTAAACCCCGATCGCTTTGACTCTACGTATCGGAAGTACCGCTTCTGGCATGCCGCGTCAGTGGTAGCCCCAATCTCCTATGACGTAGTCGACGATCACAATTCGTACTTCAAATTCAACCTCAACACGATTACCCTCTACAACCTGATCCGCCTGGAGGATAGTTCGTTTTACCGTTCGGTCTACATGAAGGCGTATGACATCATGCGCCGAACCACCGACGACCACGGCAACGCCCACTTCAATATGATTGACCGAGCACTCACGGGGACGACCAGCCGGGATCCTGAGACGCGTAATCTGCTGGAGGACTGGTTGCGCAGGTCACGACGGGATGAATGGGTGGATTGGAGAGGCGACTCGCGCTATCCCCCTTGTAGCGAAGACCGAGCGTGCGACCCCGTCTCCATCGTGGATCGAGTGCGCACCGACTTCCTGTGGCAGCGCAGTCCCTTTTTGCTGTACGGTGGAGGACAGGGGCTGATTGAGGGCCCGGGAATTGACTACATTCTGCCCTACTGGATGGCAAGGTACTACGGCGTACTTTGAACGAATCGCAGCGGTTGGCCATTCGGATTGCGGTGACGATTGGGTTGTCACGTTCCGGGCATTCGTTCTCTTCGTGCGTCAGGATTCGGCACGATCGCTGAACAGTTAATGGCAGACAGTTGGTTTTTGTCAGTGCCATTGTAGATCACCGAATGGTGCCCTCACGGGATGTGTTCGGACAGAGTTGAGGGAAAATCGAAAGGATCGAGTTGCACGCAAAGAGTCACCAATGCTACAGCCTCAGCAGAGACAGAGAATAATAAATAGGAATGAAGAATAATCAGATGTGACGCCAAACTCCCTGGAATCTCGCCGATCTCTAAATCATTTCACGTTCCTTCAGTACCGTTCTGGTAACATAAACCCCACCGAGCGAATCTAGGATCGCCAATCTTCCCCATTCAGGAGTCTGCTATGAAAACTGTCGTGCGTCGCCGCATCTCGCAGCTTGTGTGTCTGCTGGGTATAGTTGCCTTCGTGCTGCATTGGGGCCTCTTGTGTGATCCGCTGCAGGCGCAGGAAGCAACACCCAACAATCAGGCCAGTGAAGGGAAAACGGATGCGACCAAAAAACCGGACTCGGACAAGCCTCCCGAGGACAAACCGTTTCAAGAAGTTGTCAAAGACATGGAAGTCATCTCGGGCCTGTTTACCTTTTATCGAAAGACCGATGAGAACCGTCTTCTCATGGAGATCCAGCCAAACCAGCTCAACAAGACATTCCTCTTTGCCGGCAGCGTAGAACGGGCGGTGGGCGAACGAGGCCTCTATGCTTCGCAGATGGGGGCGGATTTTCCTTTCTACTTTCAACAAGTCGGCAAAAGCGTCCGCTGGGTTGTGCCCAACACTTCTTTCACTGCCGAGAAAGGCCAGCCAAGCGAGCGCTCTACGGCCCGTTCGTTCCCGGAGGCTCTGCTGGGCTCGACCCGGACTCTTTCTAAGCCCCACCCGGAGCGGAAAAGTCTGCTGATTGATCTGGCGGACTTGTTCCTGAGCGACCTGCCGGGCCTCGTGATCCACCTCAACGTCGTCTATCAGCCTACGGTCTACCGATTCGACAAACCAGGAAGTGCGCTGGGTGGTATCAAGGTGTTTCCGGAAAACGTGCTGGTCGACGTCCAGTTGCACTATGTGACGGACAATCCCAGGACGCCTTCGGTTACACTGCCGGATGCCCGCAGTGTGCCGATCGGCCTCAAGTACGAACTCTCGTCTCTTAAGGAGACAAGCTACAAGCGCCGGCTAGCCGATGATCGTGTGGGATACTTCATGACGGTCCACCAGGATTTCACCTCCGACAAGCCTCTCGAACCATACGTTCGCTACATCAACCGCTGGAACCTGGAAAAGACCGATCCCAATGCACCGCTCTCGCCGCCTAAGAAACCCATCGTCTTTTGGCTGGAGAACACAATTCCGCTCGAGTACCGCGAGTGGTTCAAGGAAGGCGTCCTCCTATACAACAAGGCCTTTGAGCAAATCGGGTTCAAGGACGCAATCGTAGTCAAACAGATGCCGGACGATGCCGACTGGGACCCCGCCGACACGCGCTACAACACGGTTCGCTGGTTCGCTACCGTCGATGCGGCTTTCGCTATTGGGCCTTCGCGGGCCAATCCGCTTACAGGCGAGATCTACGATGCTGATATCGGCTTCAGCGAAGCCATTATCCGTTTCCAGCGGAGGTACGGGGAACAGTTCGTCTATCCGGTCGCACAGAATCAAGACCTCCCAGAGCCCCTTCCACCAATCATCTGGAGCCGTCACAGCCGCCGGCTATGCAACTATGCGGATGGCTTGGCACAGCAGGCCGCGATGGGCATGAGTCTGATGCAGGTTCGCGGGGCCTTGACGCCTGAGATGGAAACCAAGTTGATCCGGGAGTTCATCATCGAGGTGACCGCGCACGAGGTTGGCCACACTCTGGGTCTACGCCACAACTTTCGAGCCAGCACGATTCTGAAGCCGGATGAACTGAGCGACGCGAAGAAGACATCAGACGTGGGCCAGTCGGCTTCGGTCATGGACTACAACCCAATTGTCATTGCTGGAAAGGGCGAGAAGCAGGGAGACTTTGTGCCCACGACACTCGGCACCTACGATTATTGGGTCATCGAATACGGATACAAACCCATTTCAGGCGATGAGAAGACTGAACTGGCCCGAATTGCTTCGCGCGCGGCAGATCCACTGCTCCCCTATTCCACCGATGAGGACGCGCTGGGAACGGTTTCGCCGCAGTCCATTGATCCGCTGGCAAACCAGTTTGACCAGTCTTCTGATCCGATAGCTTTCAACCGCAAACGCGTTGCTCTAGTCAACGAGTTGTGGAATTCCATGGAAGGCAAACTGGCGAAACCTGGAGAAGGATATCAGGTGCTGCGACGTTCGATCGGAATGGGGCTGGGCGAGTATTCACGGGCGCTGCTGACGTCTTCGAAGTTCATCGGCGGAATTTACCATCATCGGGATCATGTCGGTGATCCCAGGGGCCGCCTACCTTTCGTGCCCGTGCCGGCAGAGAAACAGCGCGAAGCGCTCGACTTTCTTCGCGCTCATGCGTTCAACGAGAAAGCGTTTCAGCTTGCTCCGAGCCTCCATAACAAGCTCGCCATTGATCGCCTGCACGGGCTTGATTTCTATTCTTATTTCACCGTCCAGCGGCTGGACTACCCGTGGCACAACAACGTGCTGTCGATTCAGCGAGCCTTGCTGTCGCGCTTGATGCATCCGATTACTCTGGGCCGCATTCTCGACAATGAGTTGCGCTTTGACCCGAAGGAAAGACCGTTTGTCATGGCGGATCTGTTCAAAGGGTTAAACGACTCGATCTGGTCGGAGCTGGACACCGGCGCGGCGACGATCACCAGCCTGCGCCGCAACCTGCAACGGGAACAACTGAGGCAGCTCATTCGCCTGGTTGTCCGCCCCGCCCCTCCGCCGCCGGCCGCGCCACCCAGCGCATTCGCGCCCACTCCGATTCCCGCTCCGCCTCCGCCGGACGATGCTACCACCTTGGCCCGAGCCAGCCTGGTTGAGATCCAGGGGAAGCTCCGCGTGTTTCTGGCTGCAAGAACAACGACCAATACCACTACGCGAGCTCACCTTCAGGAAGTACAAGCGCAAATCGGGATGGCCCTGCAGGCCCAGATGCAGCGCCAGTTGGATTAGGGAGCAAGTGACCTCATTTGACCGAGTTTCAAGTGACGACTAAATGAGGAGTGAGGATGAGTCGATGGAGTGCGGGAAAGTAGGTACCTCCAGCGGTCCTGCCACTACTTGCTACGCCGCGTGAGGAAAAACTTGTTGCTGCCGACTTGCTTCTCTCCCTGATAGACGGCCCACTCGCTCTCCAGATGATCGTCGTCCACGAAGATCAGCTTCCCTGAGTGAATGTGCACGTCTTTCTTCGGGTCGAGGTTGGTGCCGCCGGCGAAATCAAAGATCAGTTGGCTGGGACTGGCGCTAGTCAGTTTCATCCTTGGCTGGTTGCCCATGGCGCAGTAGTGAGACACCACCAGATCTTTGCCATCGAGATGGTACATAGAGATCATTTCGTGGTCCATTCCCGGAAACAGCGTTTCCATCAGCGTCTTCCCATTGGCCGTAAGGCGGTAGAGAACCGTGGCGGCCGGTCCCTGTCTGCTTTCCACCGTTCCCTGCCATTCGCCGTTGAGCCTTTTTAGACGTTCGAAAGTCGCTGCCGGATCGGTTGTCAGCTGAGCTTTAGAGACCTCACTAGCAAAGCAGAACGCAGCCGCTCCCAGAACTGAGAGACCGACCCAAAGGGAAGAAATCCAGCTTCTCCGTTCCATGGTTCTCTCCTTTTTTGATGTCTTGAACATTCCAAAGTAGCCTGGCGAAGCCGCAGCAGGTAGCCAGAAGAAGGGACCTCGCTCCCGAATAGCTTCTTGCGCCGCCCCGTTCCCTGGATGTGAGATCGTGGCTCGAAAGGCAGGCGTGGCTAAGACTTCGGAGCCGTTACCTTCCGTGCCTGTTTCCTCTTTCGCGGACGGGATCTTCCGAAAGTGCCCCGATTGATCTTGCCGCGCCTTGTCCGTTGATCACCTTTGCCCATAGCTCTCCCGTCTACCTTGAAAGTCTCTGCTTGGAGGCGGAAGTGCAAACAATCGCGTGTGTGTTCGCTGCTCCCTGCCTCGGCACGTCCTACTAATCGGTTCTGGAGCCCGCCGTCCCCGGAGGGGACGAATATGAATAGCCAAAAGTTCCAGATCCAACCCTGAAAGGGTTGAACCCCTCTGCGTCGGTCAAGACCCAGTGCCGCTGCCACCCGGGCCTATTCATATTGGTCCCCTGCGGGGACTTATTCACACACCACCGTTTGGCGCCCGATTCATGGGTAAAGGCCCCTTCCCCGGAGGCCCTGTACAAACCGGGGAGAGGAGAGCCGACTTCTCCACTAATGGAGGCTGGGTCCCCCGACCCAGCGACATAGCCAAAAGTACACCCTTGGAAGAGAGAATATGCTCTCATACCGTGGCTCGATGGATCATCCGCTTTAGATGATGAATCTCACGGCGTACCTGCTTGAGCTGGCCATGATCGTGCGTCGTTAGAGCCTCGTCGCGCTTCTTTTTCAGCTCGCGGATCTGAGCTTTGATTTCTCCCTTGTTCAGGCCCCTGACTTCGTGATGCTGATGCATGTCGATGTTGAGGGCCTTGCAGAGCGCTGCCAGAAGGTGCTCTTTGTTCAGTTGCGTGTAGCCTTGCAGCGCCTCGTGCTGCTCGACTCCCGCAGCAATCTCGCGGAGTTCTGCTACGGTTTTCTTCTTGAGTTCCTCAAACGTATGACTCATTGCCTGAATCCTCCAAAAACATCGTGAAGCCTTGGGTCATCAATTCCAAATCGGACTAAAGACGGCGCCCGGGAGTGGTCGCCTTCTCGATCATTCCTGTTTTACCGGAGTATAAATGGCGCTGGGAAGGCGGTGAACTTTGCCTTCCTTGTCCTCGACGGCGTGGATCTTACTGACGCCTCGCTTTTCGACTTCGTCGATGCGGATGACGGCATGCATCGGAATATAGGTCCGCGCAACGCCTGCAAATTCGTTCTGGAGCCTCTCTTCCGAAGGATCAACCACGACGGTCGTCTTTTCACCGAAGAGCAGGCCTTCAGCTTCGACAAAGCCAAACATCGCTCCGTGACTCACTCGCTGGGCATAGATCTCGTAGACTCTGCCTTCGTTGACAAACATGATCTTGTAGACATGTTTCTTCTCAGCGGTCTTCATCGGGCTGATTGTATTCATCCAGGCCAGAGTGATCAATTCGAAACTAACAGGGGCAGTAATCTTTCAGAAGCTGTGAGGAATTTGACGTAGGTGTAGCGCAGACCGCAGCTCCTGGCGGTCTGCGGCCGTCTCGGGACCCCGAACTGCCGCGGACCAGCTAAAGAAAACGGCTGGTCCGCGCTGCACGACTCCATTTTGAGGAGCAGCCCGCTGGAAGCGGGCGCTCCCAGGGTCAGTGCCGTGCGGGTAGAATTAGCCGGGACGAGGTTCCTAAGTCGATCCGAGCCCCTCGAGATTCAATGTGGTCGTAAAAGCGGGAAGAGTAATCCCGGAACCAAAGATAGGTACCAAAAAGTTGAAGGTGTAGCCTGTGATGCTGACTTGGATCAAATCCGCCATGAATTTATTGCCGCCGGGAGGGGCGACATAGTTGCCGGTACTGTCAATCTTGTAATAGTTGACAGTGACGTTCGAGGTGGTGAGACCGGGTAAGACCGGCGTACCCTGTGCCGGCAGAGTTGTAGTAGACGACAAAATTCTTGACTTCGCTATTGGTGCTGGTGGGTGTTTCCACCACCGCGAAGCGAGCACCAGCTCGAGTCGCTTGAACGATGGTGTTCCACGTCCAGAGGGCGCGACCGAATTCGACAATCGCAAAGAGCACAGTTAAAAACAGGATGACAACAAAGGCAAACTCGACCAGCGTCTGGCCTTTCTCCTGTTCAGTGCCTGGCCCCCGAGGCCTTGCTCTTGGTTTAGTAATAGGCATTGAGACCCACATAACGCATCTCCACTCCGGGCGTAAAGGTGACGCTGATTGGAACCAGCGCGGAACCATGGACTGGAAAGTATAGTTTGTGA
This sequence comes from uncultured Acidimicrobiia bacterium, assembly GCA_963752385.1. Lineage (GTDB taxonomy): Bacteria > Acidobacteriota > Terriglobia > Versatilivoradales > Versatilivoraceae > CAVVYL01. The sequence goes on from CAVVYL010000062.1 coordinate 27,705, forward strand.
CCGCAACTTTGACCCAATGAGGCGGGTCGGTTTCACTGGTTCCTCCAGCGCGTGGAGTGACCACGATTTTACTGGTGGTCAGACCAGGCAGGATCGGAGTGCCTGTACCCGTGACGTTTCCGTAAACCGCTATCCGCGCAGCGTTGGTCCTCTCGGTGGAATTGTACGGCTTACTGGCCATATATCGGGCGGCCTCACGAACTGCTTTACTCAACGTGTTGTACTGATAAAAAGCCCGACCGAACTCGATAGTGCCCACAGCGAGGAGCAGCAGTAACGGCAAGGTGATGGCGAACTCCAGCAGGCTTTGTCCGCGTTCTCTGGACAATGGAGCGTCTGACTTCGATTGAGCGGCCGCTTCTAATGGTCTCTTCCTTTATTCCGGGAATTCAAGAAAGCAGCCATGGTTTTTGACCTCCTTCCAAAAACGATCTAGCGAAAGAGCACAAGTTTAGTGATACTCGGCAGTCCTACGCTGGGCGGCGTTGGAGCAGTCGGGTCGAAGTAACCCTGCACATCGCACTTGCCGATGTACTCGCCCATGATATCGAGACCGCTCCCTCCCGGAACCCGTTCGCGCATGAAGAAGCATCCAAAGTTGAGAATGTAGACGGGACAGTTCTTTCCCGGGCCAAGAGGGGCCCAACTGCCTTGGGCACGTGGAGACAAACGGGACGACGAAGACACGTCTGCCGTTTCCTTTGGGACCGGGATCGCTATCCTGGATATAGCGATTGTACTGCCAGGTGACGGACGTCCCTCCCGTGTACTCGTGTTGATTGGTATCCTGGTCGAAGCGGTCGTTCAACCCCTGCCTGACCGGACCCGCCGTGACCCCGGGCTTGGTGCAGATTGCATCGCCGAGCTTGAATGCAACCTTTCGTGGCGCCAGAGAGCAGGTCCCGAATCGTAGATCCGCCGCTGTTGCAGTCAATCCCTTGCGCGGCCAGCACGTCGCAGAAGTCCAGGAGTAAATAGTTTCCCGACCCGACACTGTCGACGTCATTGCCTGGCGCGAGACGATAGGTGTAATAGTTTCCGGGAGTGTAGTTCTCGATGGCTCCGCCACTGTCCTGCGGAACCGGCGAAAGCGGCACCACACCATCGCAGATGTTGGTCAGCGGCGGACTATGCCCGGCGACCGCGAAAGCCTCAACGGTGCGGGTGCTGCCAACTCCAGGAATAGCCTTGATCATGTAAAGGTCGGTGATAGTGGACTTCCCTGCCCGAACAAAGCGGATGCTAGCAGGCGATGCAGACCGAGCCCGCCGGCACAAAACCCGAATCGCGCAGGGTGCTGAAGGTGATGTCGCTCGTCGCAAGATTGATGGGGTGATCCTGAAACTGGAAGGTATTCGCGGCTGCCTGAGCGCTGGTTACCGCATCGGTGATGCCTTGACTGGTTCCGTTCAACTTCCAGGCGCCGGCCAAAGCCGCGGCATCCACAGCATTCTGCAAGTCAGTCTTGACGTTATAGAGCATGCCCAAGTCGAACGCCAAGCCCGCCATCCCTAGCAAAACCACCATGGCTCCGGCCACGAGGAAAAGAATGGCGCCTTTCTCATTCTTCCTGTCCTGACTGCAACTCCCTAATGGGGTTAACATCTCTCCATCTCCTTAGCTCGACGGAAGCGTTAGCCAGCATTCGCAACCAGAAATATACATTCTAAAGCAATTAATCGAATCTAAAGTGCCACTATTCTACAAGAGCATCAATTCGGAATCAACGTTGAGCAATGAGCATTTGTGCTTCCATCACAACCAGGAACTGCACTTAAGTCCAGGTAGATCCTTTCTCTCTTGCTAGACTTACGGTTGACGAAGTCCTTCCGCACACTGCCTGGGTAACTGAGGGAAGAATATTACCACCAGTTCCCGGCACTAAGAGAGAACACTTTTCCACTCCTGTGGCGCACCGCAGCGGGTGTCTGAACGAAAGTGACCTACACGCCAAGGGTAGGTTCCGACGAGCCTTGGGGACTGTCCAGCAAGTCCATGGGAGGAGTTAGCATCTCCCTCGCTGTCCCTTTCGTCAGGCGTTTTCGAGGGGACTTTGACGAAACCCTGCCGGATCAGACCACCCGGGAAGCTTTCGTTGACTGGGTTTTTGAGTCGGTGCTAGACTGCGGTTGTTAGCTTCTATCCTCAAGCCCCTGCCGCTGGTTTTCCCGAAATGGGCAAGGCTGCAGCGGTGCGGGATGATGTTCAGTTCCTCCAGGTTTTTCGGTCTGAACAATCTTCGGCGAGGGAACTTCGTCCAACGAACACTTCTGAGAAAGACTCATGGCACAAGTCAAAAGAAATCCTGAAGAGCATGAAGTTGTAGTGGTCGGTTCCGGAGCTGGCGGAGGCAGCGCCGTTCAGGTACTTACGGAAAAAGGAATCCGGGTGACACTGCTCGAAGCAGGCCCGATGCTGGATCCTGCTAAAGAATTCAAAGAGCATATGTGGCCCTACGAGGTCGACCACCGTGGAGCAGAGGAAGGCGGAGCCGCTTACTTCGGCCGGGGGAAGCCTTTTGGTTATTTCGCGACGACCAGCGGCGGGTGGCAACTCGAGGGCGAGCCTTACACTGTGGGTGACGGAAGCGAGTTTTTGTGGTTCCGCTCGCGTATTCTGGGAGGCCGCACGAACCACTACGGACGGATGTCATTCCGCTTCTCAGACTACGACTTTAAACCGTATGACCGCGACGGCCTGGGAACAAACTGGCCCATTTCGTACGAAGACATTGCACCCTACTACGATAAAGCTGAGGCGTTTATCGGAGTCACCGGCAGCAAAGAGGGCTTTCGCAGCGCGCCCGACGGCGTCTTCCACGAGCCACCGCCGCCCAAGGCGCATGAGATTCTGATCAAGAAAGCCTGCGAAAAACTGGCGATTCCCTGCATTCCCAACCGCCGCGCCGTCATCACGAAGGAGCTCAACGGACGCGCAGCCTGTCATTACTGCGGTCAATGCGGGCGTGGGTGTCTCACCGCCTCGGCGTATTCTTCCAGTCAGGTGCAGATTCTCCCGGCTATGCAGACTGGTAGGTTAAAGATTATTGACATGGCTATGGCCCGCGAGGTCTTGACGGAAGCCAGTGGCAAGGTGGTAGGGGTTTCCTACATCGACAAGAGGACCCGCACCGAGAAACAGATCAAGTGCCGTGTCGTGATTCTGGCTGCCAGTGCCTGCGAATCGGCTCGCATTCTGCTCAATTCCAAGTCCAAGCATTTCCCGAATGGCTTGGCCAATGGTTCCGGCGTGGTCGGCCGGTTCCTCATGGATACGGTTGGATTTGGCCTCAGTGGCCAGGTGCCAGCACTGGAAGGGCTTCCCCATTATGATAGCGACGGATTCGGGGGTGCGCACCTCTATATGCCGTGGTGGCTGTGGGAGAAGCACAGCCAACTGGGATTTCCTCGTGGCTATCACATTGAGATTGGAGGAGGCTACGGCATGCCTGGCATCGGGTCGTTTCACCGGGAGGCCCGCTTGTACGGCTATGGGAAGAAACTGAAACAAAGCGTGCGCAAGGATTACGGGACCACCGTTGGGTTCGCCGGCCGGGGTGAGATGATTCCGAACGACCACAGCTACTGCGAAATCGACCCGAACGTTCTAGACAAGTGGGGAATCCCCGTGCTGCGTTTCCATTTCAAGTGGACGGACTACGAATGGAAACAGGCGCGTCACATGGAGCGCACCTTCGCCGAGATCATCGAGACTATGGGAGGCAAGGTGATCGGCCTGAGCGCGGCGGAGCGGGAAAGCGACGGCATCTCGGTTCCCGGAACCATTATTCATGAGGTCGGAACAGTTCGCATGGGCAGCAGTCCACGGACTTCCGCCGTCAATGGTTTTTGCCAGGCGCACGAGGCCAAGAATCTCTTTGTATGTGATGGAGGCTCGTTTGTAAGCAATCCGGATAAGAACCCGACGCTGACTATCAATGCCCTGACCTGGCGGGCGTGCGACTATCTGGCGGAGGAGATGAAAAAAGGCAATGTCTAAACCTACTGAAACCCTGGCGCAAATTGGTGAGTTGTCGCGGCGCGATGCAATCAAGAGTATTGCTCTGGCTGTGACGGTCGTGGCAGGCGGCCAGATGACACTGGAGGCGGCCCAGCATGTTCACAGCCAGGTCAAAGAGGAAAGAAAAAAAGTCGGCGTCTACAAGCCAAAGCTATTCAATGCGCATGAACTCGGTACCTTGGGCCGCCTGGCTGAGCTGATCGTGCCGGCAGACGAAGTGTCGGGCAGCGCCCGAGATGCCGGGGCTCCCGAATTTATCGATTTGCTGTGTAGTCAAAACGAAGATCTGGCCGCTATCTTCACCGGAGGGCTAGCGTGGCTGGATAGCGAAATGCGCGATCGTCATTCGGTTGTCTTTGTGGAAGCGAAAGAACCACAACAGACGGCGATGCTCGACCTGTTGGTTGAAGCGGAGCACACCACGCGGGAACAGAAAGCCAAAGGAGAGACTTACGAGGCATCAGAGCACTACAAGGATTTTCGCTCTTACGGCGTTCATAGCTCCTTCGGCCCTTGGCCCTGGCGTCCGCTTCTTCGACTGGGTTCGCAAGATGACCGTCGACGCCTTCTACACAAGTGAAATGGGCATCAAGGACGTCGATTTTCGAGGCAACGGCGCGCTGAGCAAGTACGAAGTTCCCAAGGAAGTCATCGACTACGCGCTCAAGAACAGCCCCTTTCGGGCCTAGCAAATTGAAGCCACAGAAGCACTGAACCGGGCAGAGGGTCACTTTTACGAACGAAATCTGGACGTCACACCACCCGCATTCGCCTGTCCCTGAATCCTCCCTGTGTCTCGTGCCCACGCGGCTAGCAGAATTCCTACGCCTCCAGATTGTATCCACTCTCCCCATGCTGGGAACTGTCTAGCCCGAGAATCTCATCATCGCCAGTCACGCGCAGGCCAAGCAGCAAGCCTACGACCTTGATGATAATCAGCGACATGACGCTTGCAAATACCCAGGTGCACTGGGCACGAAGCCTCACCCTCGTTTCTGCGACGGAGAGGCCCGCCTTAGTTTCGATCCCACTGCGGCCCACTGCCTGCGGCTCTCTCGAACATCCTCCCGCCCATCAAACGGTCGAGGACCCTCGAAACTCCTTTGCCGACCCGGAAATTCAAGGTTAGAATCCACACTTCGCAATGGAAGAAGCATATTAGAACATTGAGAATGAACACTCCGAATCACGACCAGGTAGCTCTGTTGCTCAGTGGCGGCTTAGACAGTTGCGTGCTTGCAGTGGATTTAGCTACAAGATCAAAGCAGGTTCATCCGATCTACGTCAGGCAAGGCCTGGTTTGGGAGCAGGTCGAACTGCATTGGGTCAAACGATTTCTGGATGCCGTCGCCAGCGAAAACATTGAGCCGCTGCGGGAGATTGAGTTGCCAATGCTGGACGTCTACGACTCACACTGGAGCATCACAGGCAAGCAGACGCCTGATCATCTTTCGGAAGATCGGGAAGTGTATTTGCCGGGCAGAAATCTTCTGTTGCTTGCCAAGGCAGCCCTGTTCTGCGCTTTGAACCGCATTCCGGTAATCGCTCTGGGGCCCCTGTCCGCAAACCCCTTCCCAGATGGCACTCCGGAGTTCTTTTCCAAGTTCGAGGAAATGGCTAGCCTCGCATTGAACTTTTCACTGTTCGTTCAGACTCCCTACTTAACTCTTTCGAAGGCGGACGTGATTGGGCGGGGCAGTCATTTGCCACTGCAACTCACTTTTTCCTGTATCAGTCCGATCGGCTTCGCTCATTGTGGTGCCTGCAACAAATGCGCCGAACGGCGAAAGGCCTTTCAGGACGCGGGCGTCGAAGACAAGACAACGTACCATGCACAGCCGGCTTTGAGCTGAAGTTTACGCCAAAAAGCCTTTGGGAGACCATGCCCGAAACGCAATCCAAAGCCGTCCCAGTCTCCGCGTACAAGAAGATTTCAAAGGACATTAAGACGATTGTTCTGGCGAAGATCCTTCAGGAACTGCAGACGGCACCCGACCTGCAGACCCTGATACAGAACATCTATCGAATGGTCCGTGACGAGTTTGATTCCGTCTCGGTTCTGGTTTCCATCTACGATAGCAGTCGCGAAGAGTTGGTTTACTACAGTCCGAGTGGTGCTGCGGAATCCACCGACCAGGTACTGAAGCTGGGACGCGGCCTGGCAGGCCAGGTTGGGGCTTCGCAGACGCCCAAGCGAGTGGCGGATCTCGGCGAGTTTCCAGAGTCGCTGGCGATTCACCAGGCCTTCGGCATCAGGAGCCAGCATATTCTCGCCTCTCCCATCTTGAGACGCGGAGTGCTCCTCGGAGTCATCGAGGTCTTCTTGCGTCAGAACTCGAAGAAGTTCAATGATGCCGACTTGCTTTATTTGACTGGGCTCTCCTATCAGATTGCCGTGGGACTGAACTACTTCAAACTTCTCGAACAAACTGAGCGTGTTACCCTGCAAGAAGAGAAGCTCGCTGAGGTGAGCCAGCAAATCAGCGCCTCTCTCGATCTGGACGAACTGCTTGACCTCATCATCGACTCACTGCGTTCGCTGGTGCCCTACGATGCTGCCGGCATCTACCTGCTCGACCGTGAGTCGCAAGAGATTCAGCGCATGGTGGTCTACGGCTATGAGCTGAGCGTTGACCAAAACAAGATCTTGAAGGTAGGCCAATCCGCCCGGGACCTGGTCCGCCAGATGGGAGCGGCGACTATATTGAATGATCTCAAGGCCTATCCTACCTTTCACTCCCGAAGCGCCTCACGCTCAGCCATGGCGGCACCGATTCTCAGCAACAACCGGATGACGGGAGTGTTCACTCTGGAAAGCGATGAAGAGGACGTTTATACCAACAGCGACCTTGTTCTATTTCAAAAGTTTACCCATCAAGTGGCTCTATCCATCGAGAAGGCCCAGCTGCATCGTGCTTTGCTCGACAAGAAGCGCCTGGAGCAGGAGCTGTCCATTGCCCGCGAGATCCAGCTGAGTTTCCTTCCGGAAAGAGAACCACCTCTGAAGGGTTTCGACGTTGCCGGGCTCAACCTGCCTTCGCGGCTGGTCAGCGGTGACTACTATGATTTCATCAGGATCGTTGAGGGCCAGTGGGGACTGGTGGTAGGCGATGTCTCTGGCAAAGGCATCCCTTCCGCGCTGATCATGGCCAGCTTTCGGGCCAGCCTCTTGGCAGAGATTCGGAACAACTATGCGATTCGCACCATCATGGCAAAGGTGAATCAGCTGCTCTGGGAAAGCACCGACGACGACCAGTTCGTGACGGCATTTTATGGAGTATTGGACGAGCAGCGCCGCATCTTGACTTACTGCAATGCCGGGCATAACCCCGTGATCTTGATTCATGCAGATGGCTCTTCGTTGAAATTAGAGACAGGAGGGTTGATCCTGGGGGCCTTTCGCGAGGCGACCTACTGGGAAAACTTTGTGCAGATCGTTCCCCACGACGTTCTGCTCCTCTACACCGATGGTGTGACAGAAATCTATGACGAGGCCGAGCAGGAGTTTGGCGTGGAGAGACTCCAGACACTCGTCGCTGAGAACTGCCATCTGAGTGCCAAGGAAATCACACTATTGGTGAAGGAGAAGATTCTGGAGTTTGCAGCAGACCGGACCATTCAGGACGACTTCACGCTGGTGGTGCTGAAGGCGATGCCGAGTTGAAGACTGAAAGGAGGGGGGGGCGGGGGATGGAGTGGATGGCTGCTCCCCCGAACATTCTTGGCTCCACCGTGCCTACCTCCCCTTCCCTAGCAGGACAATGGGGATTGTCTTCAGACAGATCTTGAAGTCCAGGAGCAGCGACCAGGTGTCGATATATTGCAGGTCCAACTTCATCCACTCGCCAAAATCAATCTCGTTTCGACCTGTGACCTGCCATAAGCAAGTCAGGCCGGGTTTCATACGCAGGCGGCGCCGCTGCCAGCGCTCGTATCGCTCAACTTCTTCGGGGATAGGGGGCCGAGGACCGACAAAGGACATGTCTCCCTTTAGAATGTTGAGCAGTTGGGGCAGCTCATCGATGCTGAACTTACGCAGCCATTTCCCGACGGGTGTGCAGCGTGGATCATTGCTGAGTTTGAACACTGGTCCCGACATCTCGTTCAGATGACCCAACTGGTCTTTCACGTCTTCGGCCTCCAGAATCATCGAACGAAATTTGTAAAGAACAAACTTCCGGCCACCCAAACCGCATCGCACTTGTTTGAAAATGATGGGACCTGGCGAGGTCAGTTGAATCAACAAGCGCGGCCAGAACCAGAAACGGGGATAACACCACCAGCAGGAAGGCAGCCAGCAGCACGTCGAAAACATTCTTGATGAATAGCAGGTATTCGTTTTCAGGGGTGGTCGAAAAAGTTAGGAGGGGCAAGTCCTGCAAAACTTCCAGGTAGACTTTCGAAGTCACATGCGGAAAGAAACTCAGCATGACGCGGGTCTTGATACCTTCTTCTTCGCAAATCAGAAAAATTTCCTCCAGCCGGGACAGCGCCTCCTTGTCGACGACGAAAATCACTTCGTCCACGACGTGGTTTCTCAGCACTTCGCTCAGACGGCTGATCTCAATCAGTGGATACTGGCGCAAACGGGAATCGAAGGCCTGGCCATTGGTTTCCTGAACGATTCCCTCCAGTCTGTACCCCCACTGGCGGGCTTCTTCAAGCACTTCGGCAACTTTGGCGGCCTTCTCGTTAGTGCCCACAACTAAGACATGTCGCTCGCCGTCAAGAACATTGGCGAATTGACTCACTCCTGCCCTGGCGTAAATGCGGAAGGCACAGAGAAATAGGAAGTTGACGAGGGCAAAGATGGCAATGAAGGGCCGACTGATGAAGTCGTACTTCAAGGCAAAGATGGCTGCCCCGATAAGCACAGTGCCTACAAAGACTGTGAGCGAAACCTCCTGGACCACCTCAAACCAGTCGTGGACGAAGCCGGGGCGCCGGGTCCGAATGAGCGCAAAAAGGAGATTCCAGAGCAGGATCACGACGATCAATAGACCGACATACTCGGAAAACGGAAATAGCTGGCCGAAGTACTGGGTCGGAAGATTGGCTCGAACGAGATAGGCCGTCAGAAAGGAAAGGATGGTAACCAGGGTTTCGAGCGAGGCATAGATCAGAGTTGCAATCCGATACTTTCGTTGAATCATGCTGTAGGGGAGGCGGCCTTGCTGCCCTGCTGAGAAAGCTGGTGTCGGCTGCCTGATTTTCGAGAAACAGCCCAGGTAGAATGGGAAAGGGCCGGCAACGCACAGAAGAACCCCGGCAAACCCCTGCCGTTAGTTATGCTTGAAGGCTGAACTTTCGAGGTGTTTTGCCGACATATAATGAAGGGCGAGTCTATCGCAGTGGAAAACAATTGTCAATTAAGTGCTATGTATGGAGTTGTGTTAGACTTGCGTTGCCCTGACCTTAGTTATTCGACCCACTCTTTTCACGCCGGGCAAGTAATATTCCTTGGGTTGAAACATTCCCTGAAAAACCGGGTTCCCTTGTATCCTGACTTTCAGGCCCAATCGGATGGATTTCACACATGCTGAGTAAGGAAACCGACTTTGCTTTACGAACGTGGATCAGTTTGCTTTTGCTGATCCTTGGCTCGGGTTGCGCTGCCTCAAGCGCTTTCAAGCGCGGCCAGAAGCTCGAACAGCTCCGCAATTATGATGGGGCTATGCTTGAATACAAAGAGGCGTACGAAAAGGAGCCGAAAAACCATGAATACCGCCTCTATTTCGAGCGCGCCCGGAACCAAGCCGGAACTTTGCATACCGACTTGGGGCGCAAGTTCAAAGAACTTGGCCAGCTAGAAGAGGCGCTCGCCGCGTTTCGCCGCGGGGCCGAAATCGATCCTTCCAACCAGCTCGCCGCTCAGGAAATTCAAGTTGTCGAGAAGATGATCAGGGAACGTCAGCAGAAGGATGAGGAGGAGAAGCGAAAACTCAGCCAGATTGTCGAGAGAAACAAAATGACGGCGCCGCGGGACGCCTTGGCTCCGGTTCACACGACCCCAATTGTGCTCAAGCTCAGCGGCGATCTGAAAAGAGCATATGAGTCGATCGCCAAGATCAGCGGCATCAACGCCATTTTTGACGCCGATCTGGGCAACAAACTAACGACCCAAGTCCCTGTTGATCTCAACAACGTGACGGTCATCGAGGCTCTGGACTTGATCGCACTGCAGACCAAAACCTACTGGGCTGTCGTCAATGCGAACACCATTATCATTACCAACGATAATCAGCAAACGCGCCAGTTCTACGAAGAGCAGATCATCAAGACTTTCTATTTGGGAAACACGATGGCGCAAGCTGAACTTCAGGAGGTTCTTAACACGCTCAGAACTCTGCTGGACCTGCGTAAGGTGGGCGTCATCAACGCCCAGAACGCCATTGTCATCCGCGACACGGCGGACAAGATCGCTATGGCGGAAAGGATTCTGCAGTCTATCGACAAAGCCAAGTCTGAGGTGCTGATCGACGTAGCCGTGATGGAGGTTGATCGTTCATTTACGCGCGATCTGGGGGTTAACGCGCCCACCCAAATCACCGCCCAGAACCCTCCAGGCGGCGGGGGAAACACCATTTCGATTAAGGATCTGGACCGCCTCGGCAGCGGTAATTACTACATTACGATCCCAACGGCCGTCTTCAGAGCCAGCCGGACGAATGCGCGGATGTTGCAGAACCCCAGCTTGAGAGCGTCCGATGGAAAGCTGGCCAGACTGCGCGTTGGCACACAGCAGCCCGTGGCTCAGGGAAGCTTCCAGCCGACATTCGGAGGCACCGTTGGAGGGACGCCGGTGGTTCAGTTCACTACCATTGACGTCGGCGTGAACCTGGACTTGACGCCTCGAGTGATGATGAATCGCGACATCGCCATGAATGTAAAGGTGGCCATCAAGTCAATAACTGGCTTTGAGACCCTCAGTGAAAACCGGTACCCGATTCTGTCCAATCGCGAGGTCGAGCACGACATCCGCCTCAAAGAGGGCGAATCGAGCATCATAGGCGGGATTATCAGCGACAGCGACAGCACGACGGTTTCGGGTATCCCCGGCGCGATAAGGGTTCCACTCATCAAGTATCTTTTTGGGACCGAATCGAAGACCAAGACCGAAGCGGAGGTTATCATCGTCATCACGCCGCACATTGTGCGCCTGCCTGAATTTCAGGATACCGACCTGGAGACGCTCGCGATTCTCGGTTCCGGAATCAGTCCGAGGTTCATAGGCAAACCGGTGCAACTGGGGGGGATCGCGGGCCAGGCAGACCCAGCCCCGCGCCGACGGCACCGGCGCAGCCGGGCCAGCCCGCACCTGCGGCAGTACCTCCTTCCCCCGTTCCCGCGACCACAACCCCACGGGCTGCGGAGAGTCTCCCCGTGCCGCGAATGGCTTTTGTCAGGCTTTCGCCTTCCACCCCGGAGCTCAGTTCAGGTTCACGAGTCACAGTATCTGCGGCAATTGAGAATGCGCAGAACGCCGCGGCGCTTTCTTTCAACCTGTCTTTCAATCCGAAAGTTGTAAAATTATTGAGTGTCCAGGATGGGGGTTTCATGAGCCAAGATGGGAGAGCAGCCACTGTGAGTCCGCGAATTGACAACGAAGCAGGCAATGCGTCGGTGTCGCTTTCTCGGCAACCTGGAACTTCCGGGATCAGTGGAAACGGGGTGTTGTTTAGTCTTGTCTTCGAGGCAGTGGGCGCAGGCACATCCTCAATTGACTTCACCCAGGCAAGCGTCTCGGACCCTGTACAGACGGCATCGCCCACTAGCTCTTCAGGAACCCAAGTGACTGTGAAGTGAACGGTCGCAAATTGCTAGTTGACCAGTTGCTGAGCAAAGCAGCGACGACGTGCCGCTGCCTGGAATGGTGATGCTCAGATGGCTGTCTCGTATGTATCGTCAATCGTCAGTCGTGAAGCGCCAGCACGGGCTGACTCTCGTCGAGCTGATTTTCACGGTCGCGATTGTCAGCATTCTTTCCCTCGCTGCCTTGCCGCTGGCTCGAGTGTCTATCAAAAGGCAGAAGGAAGTGGAGCTGCGCAGGGCTTTGCGGGAAATGAGGGAAGCCATTGACCGCTACAAGGATGCCTCCGACCGAGGCTTTGTCGAAATGAAGTTCGGTTCGGATGGTTACCCGGAGGACCTGGAGACGTTGGTGAAAGGCGTCACGCAGCAGAATGCGGTTGATAAGAAACTTCGCTTCCTGCGGCGTGTCCCGAAGGATCCGATGACGGGCAGTACGGAATGGGGCCTGCGTTCATCCCAGGACAGTCCCGATTCCACTAGCTATGGAGGACAGAACGTCTACGACGTCTATTCCAAAAGCTCCGATACCGCGCTGGATGGAACGAAGTATTCAGATTGGTAGCTTTTCCATCTTTGTGTTCCCGTTTGGCTAGTGAGAGTTCAGAGAGATTGGATTCGGAACCGGGATCTTGGAGAAGTCATGTTGCAGAGAGTTTCTCTTGCGAAGAATGCAAATGGTGAGAGCGTTCGCGGCTTCACTCTCATCGAACTGATGATGGTGCTAACGCTGATCTCCATTCTCGTGAGTATGGCGATTCCGATCGCTAACTCGGCCATTGTTCGCTCCAAAGAAGCTGTGCTGCGCAGTAACCTTTACACTCTGCGGACTTTGATCGATCAGTATACCGCTGACAAGCTGAAGGCGCCCCAATCGCTCGACGATCTTGTCAGCGCCGGCTACCTGCGCTCGGTTCCCAAAGACCCCATTACCGACTCCAACACGACTTGGCAAGTCGTTATGGAAGACGTCACACTGTTTCCGGAACAAACCGAAACAGGCATCTTCGACGTACACAGCGGATCGACGGCGACTTCGTCGGATGGCTCTCCCTACAGTGAGTGGTGAAACGCCAGGATCGTTGAGCCGCGGAGACGCCAGGACCACAAAGAAGTGATGAAGACCCACTCTCCCCTGCCGCACCGCCCTCGTGCCGCATTGTCTTTCTTTGTGTACCCTTTTCACTAAGACGCGGTGCTTGGGGGCCTCAGCCGCCTAGTCAACCAATTGTTCCAGGATCGCAAAATCGCCCGGATTCCAGGCCTGCACGATGACGTAGAACTTGCCGCCCACCTGGTGGAGGACGGCATTGTGAACATGCGTGAAGTTCTGGAGTCCGAGGTCTTCCTTAGGCATGATCGTGGAAATCACGCGGCCATCTTCGAGGAGGTAAACAGGCGCTCCCTTGCTCCGGTCGGGGCCGTGCAGACACCCGACGACTGCATACTTCCCCAGATAATTGATGTCGCAAGGGAAAGAGCCCATCGGTAATCGGAGTGTAGAGAGATACTGGCCGTGGCGGGTGAAGCGATCGATTTCGGAGTTAGGCCGGTCCGACACATCAAGCTTCTTCGTCCCAGGTACCACTGTGATGCCGTGAGCCGTGCCGAACTGGCCGGGTCCACTGCCTTTGCCTCCGAAGGCCAGATCGTACCAGCTCACCTGGAATGGATTGGTGCTGAGAATCCGGGCAGCCAAAACATAGTCCAGATTGGAATAACCGGTGGCCACATAGTACAGCCCGTCGAGTTGTTCAACGTCGGTCGGCGCGAAGTTACCTCGGCCAGCAAAGTAGTCGCTAACTGCCGACGCGCCAAAGTCCTCTTGGCCGGACGGCGCGTCCAGAGTATGCAGCAGCTTTCCATCCAGAGCCGTGGTAAACACCTGCCCGGTCGCATTGGCTGGAAAAATCAGGTAGCCAGTCCCATCGCTGCCGTACCAGATGGTGGTGTTGTGCAAATTGGTCTTCTTGACGTCTTCTGCCGTTGCCAGCATCCTCGTCTTCTTCAGATCTCCGCTGATCTGAATAATTCCCGCCCCGGGCAGCGCGAAGTAGGTCTCGCCTTTCCCTTCCCGACGGTCCACGGCAAAGCCGCCATGGGCTGAAACCAGCACCTTGACCGCTTCCTGCGGCAAGTGGGTAGCCGTGTACAGGACCTTGAACTTCATTTTTCCCTGACCACTGACTCCCTTGCCAGAAGCGGTTCTCGTGCCGGCTGCGGCCTTCTCGCCGGCCTCATTCGCCTTTCCCGCCTGGGAGTGATGCGCCATGAGCGAGGTAGTCGAACCTATGGCCAGCAAAAGAACAAAACCATCAAGAACGAAGCGAGCACGTCGTTTCATCAGGGAGCCTCCTCGCCTGAGATTCTCAGGACAGTGAATTTGTGAAAGGGTTTCGCAGCGAGGGCCGTCGCCTGCGACCGCCCGCGCTGCATCTGCCGGCAAGCCTTCGAAGGCTACGCCCGCACTTGCCCGCTGTCAATACGACATCGACGGAAAGTCTCAGAGTCCCGCGCTGGAACTGAAGGCATCTGGTGCGCCCACTCAGACCGCGACATCCTGAGCAACGCAGCCTTACCGCACCACGCCTTCCAGCGGGCTGCTGGCCATGGCATAAAGCTTCTTGGGAATTCGTCCAGCCAGATAGGCGAGTCGTCCCGCCCGGGTAGCGCAGTTCATCGCTTCGGCCATTGCGATCGGATCCTGCGCCTGGGCAATGCCGGTGTTCATCAAGATTGCGTCTGCCCCCAGTTCCATTGCGATGGCAGCGTCCGAAGCTGTTCCAACTCCAGCATCGACGATCAGCGGCACTTGGTTGATCATTTCGCGGAGAATGCGAATGTTGGCCACGTTCTGAATGCCCATTCCTGAACCAATCGGCGCAGCTAAAGGCATCACGGCCGCTGCACCGGAATTGATCAGGCGGCGCGCCATCACGAGGTCATCATTGGTGTAAGGTAATACGACGAATCCATCTCCGACCAGAATTTCGGTGGCTTCCAGCAGTCCCAGGTTATCTGGGAAAAGAGTGCGCTCATCGCCAATCACTTCCAGCTTCACCCAATTCGAGAGACCGGCCTCGCGACCCAATCGAGCCGTTCGAACCGCTTCCTCGGCCGTGTAGCAGCCAGCGGTGTTGGGGAGAATGAAGTATTTCTTCGTATCAATCCAATCCAGCAACGATTCCTTGTTTCGATCACTGAGATTCACGCGCCGCACTGCCACCGTGACGATCTCCGCTCCCGACTTTTCCCAAGCCTCCACCATCTGCGGATAAGATGCGTACTTTCCTGAACCCACCAGCAGACGGGAGGAAAACTCTCGATTTGCAATCTTCAATTTGTCCTGAGTCATGGTACCCTCGGTTAAAGTAGCGAAATATGATAACCCTCGATCAACGCGTTAGTCATTCTAATACAAAACGGCGACCGAAGGGTTAACGTATGACTGGCTACCTTAGTACCGCTTTTCAGGACCATGATTGTCGATGACGAGGAGCCTGCCCTGGAAAGATTGCGTGCCAGTCCATGGTCAATTTGAATAAGATCAGGGAAATCGTCCCGGCAATCGGCGGTGCTTCCAGCTGACGCTGTCCAATGGCGGTCAGGTCAAAGTCAGTCGCCGCCAAAGCATACGGTTGTTGCTGCAAGTTTTGAAATGAAGGGACGAAAGGATAGCACAGCTGCGCAAATCAACCGACACACGGACCGTCGAAAACGTGAAGAACACGACTAGATCGCCTATGGGAAGAGGAGAAGAGAAGCGAGCTCGTATCGTGTTGGTCGATGATGATGAGCTGGTACTGTCTTCACTGCGCACCATGTTCGAGATCAACGTGGGTTACGAGGTTTTGGCATTTGGCGATCCGCTGCAGGCAGTTGAGGCGCTCGAGCGTATCCCAGTGGACCTCGTCATTTCCGACTATCTGATGCCGAAATTGAATGGTATTGATTTGCTCAAGCAGGTCCAGCGGCTTCAACCCGAGGCAGCGCGCATTTTGCTCACGGGCTTTGCCGACAAACAGAATGCGATCAGAGCGATCAACGAAGCGGGTCTGTATCAATATCTAGAGAAACCTTGGGACAATGATCAGCTGTTGCTTTCGGCGCAGCGCGCTCTGCAGGAGAAGAGCCTCAGGCGACAGTTGGCAGAAAAGGTTACGGCTCTAGATCGGCTGCTGACAGAATTCAACGAACTGGCCGAACGTCAGAGGCGCTTGGAGCAAGAACTGGAAATGGCGGCGCGGGTCCAGCGGAGTTTGCTTCCCAGCCAATTTCCAGCGATTCGTGGATTCCAGGTGAATAGCTTGTACCGGCCCTGCCAAGCCATTGGCGGCGACTACTATGATTTCGTCAGGCGGGACGGTCAGACGATGATTCTGGTTTCCGACGTCACTGGCCACGGAATCCAGGCGGCTCTGATCAGCATGCTGATAAAAACTACCTTTCAGGACACAGGGATTTCCGCAAGTGGACCGGCTGAATTGTTTGCTGAGATGAATGCTAGGCTGCGGCGATTTCTTCCTGAAGGGATCTACGCTGCTGCTGCCGTCCTGTGGCTGGACGAAGGCGGTTCGGCCGTCCGCCTGGCCAATGCCGGGCTGCCCTATCCGTTTGTACTGCGTCCGTCGCAACAACGGCTCGACGAGATTCCACTGGCAGGATTCCCCCTTGGGATGTTTGACGGACGCGGTCCTGACTCGTATGAGGTGCGCCCGATCGAAATGACGCGCGGGGATGTGCTGCTGATCTCCTCCGATGGGCTTCGCGAGATCCCAGGGGAGCAGGACGAACTTCTGGGGGATCGAAGATTGCGGCAGACCTTAAGCCGGCTCAATGGGCACACCGGAGCTGAACTGATCCGGCACTTGATGGAGGAGGCCGGGCAGTTCAGCCACAATCGTCAGTTGCCGGACGATGTCACGATGGTGGCGATCACTCGAACCTGAAGACGTCAAGAGGCTTTCCAGCCAGACTCTCGCCGAGTTCCCTGGCTGTTCTGTATCGGCGCCGAGGCAGGCCGCTATCGGGGCCTCTGGCTGAAGTCAAGAATCGTATCAACAATCCCGATCTCGACACGCCGATTCTTGGCACGCGCTTCCGGAGTCTTTCCCTGTATCAACGGGTTGGTTTTGCCATAACCCTTCATGGTGATGATTTCCGGACGAATGCCCACCTCGATCAGATACTCGCACACAGACTTGGCGCGTCTTTCCGAGAGCTCCAGGTTATAGGCATCTGAACCCACATCATCGGTATGGCCGTAGACTGTTATGCGATAGCCCTTGGAGGTGAGAAGAATACCGGCAATTCGGCTCAGAAGCTCACGATTCTTCGGCGCCAGTCCGGCTTTGTCGAATTCAAACTCAATGGCACTGCTGTCCAGGTTCATCACAAGCCCCATTGCGGTTCTTCGCGTTTCGGCAATCTTTCCCAAGGCTTCCTGTAGACGCCCCAGCTCCTCGTCGCGCTCTTTGCGAACACGTTCGGCATCGGCCAGCGCTTGATCCTTTTCCTTCTGAGCCACTTCGGCTATTTGATGCGCTTGGTCAGCCCTCTCCTGAGCTTGCCTGGTTTGTGTCTCGGCCTCATGTCGGGCGCTCTCTGCCTGCTCTCTGGCAGTGGCTGCTTGCCGGGCGCTCCTCTCTGCTTCAGTAGCCTGCACTCGCGCTGCTTCCGCATTTCTCGCGAGTTCTTCCGTTCGTTGCTGTAACGCTGCCATGTCTCGCTGCAACTCTCTGTTGCCGGAGTAGCTCAGATAAAGCAGGACTCCGAGGCCGAGCGCCAGAATTGCAGCCAATGCCAGAAGAGCGCCAGAAAGGGGAGAGTTGCGGGGGTGTGAAACGGGGCGTTTTGTCTGCTTGTCGTCGAAACTTGCCATCACCAACTTATTCTTGCAGAAAACCCGTCCAAACGCGAACGCGCGATTCTTGAAACCATCACGGACGAAACATCCCGGCGTTGGAAGGGACCACTTCACGCAGTCATGGTGCTCGTTCCTTCAGACTGCTTCCGAATTCTTCACGGCTGGTGTCAAGAGCGCTAAAGGGTACGAGCGGAATACTTCTGCGAGGGCCAAGCAAATCCGTCCCCCCTGCTCCTCGGCAGACACTGACTCTCCAGTAAACAGGTTGTCATAGCGTTGCGGCGATCGATCCGACGGCAAAGCAAGTCGAGTGTTGAGCCAAACATTCTGCCCCAACGGCATCTGCTCACTGCCACCAGTAAGACCGACGACCAGACGAGGCACTGCGACGATAATTTCATCTTGGCCGAGCCGCCGCGCAAAAGCACAGACATGGTCTTGTTTCTCGCCCTCAACTTCAAGCGGGACATAGTCTTCCTTGGAGAAGAGGTCAGCATGGTCGCGCCTGAAGTTGAGTGTCCTGTACGTCAGGTAGAGTTTCACCCTTCCGTCTGCGCTCGACTCGAGGAGTCTTCGAGCAAGAGCCACGAGATCCTGTCCTGCGCGCTCGACTTCTGACTTTAGCTCCTCCAAGATCTGCTGCCGCCGCTCATAATCCACGGTACGGCGGTTGTCCGGGTCGACCAGACTGTAGTCCCACAGTTCTGTTCCCTGGTAGATGTCCGGAATTCCCGGCACGGTCAACTTGAGCAGCACTTGCGCCAGCCCGTTCAGCCGGCCATAGAAGGCGGTCTTCCGCTGCAAGGTTGAGAAATCCTTGAGAAACAGGTTGGTCGGCTTGCCATCCAGAACCGCGCAGACGAAGTTGTGAACTGCCCTGTCATAGCCTTCGTTGGGGTTCACCCAACTGGTGTGTACCTTGGCCTCCTTGGTGGCCTTCAGCATATAGGCCAACATTCTGTCCCGAAACGACTCAGCCTCCTCCGGACTCATGGCCTTTGCAGGCCAAACCCCCAGCAGAGTCTGGTAGAACAGGTATTCGTCATTGCGATCCGGAGCAGCTTTGCCGTCGTTCTTTGTTTTGTGGTACGCGTTCAACCGGCTCCATCGCTTCAGCGCAACCCCCCACTCTCCGGGGATTTCCGAGAGAACATTGATCCTTGCCCGAACGTCTTCGCTGCGCTTGGTGTCATGCGTCGAACTCGTTAACAAGGAATGGGGCCAGCGGCGACCTCGCTCAAAGTTTTGCTTGTGAAAAGACTCTACGGAAATGCCAAATCGTTTGGGGCTGCTGCCGACTTCGTTCAACGAAACCAGTCGGTTGTAAACATAAAAGGCAGTGTCTTCAACTCCCTTTGCAGTGATCGGTCCGGTAAGCTGCTGGAACTTCATTACGAACTCCAGGAGTTTCTCGTGGTCCTCTTCCCTGAAATCCTGAGTATTCCTCAGCAGCAATGTATCTTTGATAAAATCGAAAAGAGCGTGTGCGGTTCGCGGATTGCGTTGTTTGGCCTCTCGAACGGCGGCTTCAATATAGGCCTGGTCCCGTTCCAACGGCTTCCTCCGGCCATTGATGTAGGTGCGATACACCGGCAGGCAGGCAATCACTTCACGAATTGCAAACGTCAGACTATTGAGTGTGAAGTCACGGTACGAGCGGTTTTTCTCCGAGATGCGATCCAGCCGATAGCTGAGTGCGTTGATCTCGCCGGCCATGGAGACCAGCATGATCATCTTCTTCGTAGAGTTGATCAGGTTGCCAAGGTCGGACTGAGTCCCCGCAAACTGGCTGTAGAGCCGATTGAAAGCCTTTTCGTTGCGGCCGTCCACGAACAGACCGTTAACCTGGGTGAGAAAGTCGTAACCCGTCGTCCCATGCACTGCCCAATCCTCCGGCAGGCACTCTCCCTCGGCGAGGATTTTCTCTGCGACGACAAACAAGGGCCACGTTTGGCCGGAGCTGCCCTGCGAACCGGCTGCTTCGGACCCGCTGGGGAGGACGGTGGACAGCCAATCGTGCAGCACGGGATTCAGTTTGGTGCCCTTGGCCAGGCCGGCCTCGACGCTGTGCAGCAGATAGTTTTCCTGGAGTTTGCGGAAGTAAGCGGGTGGGTCCCATAAGCCATCCGGATGGTCAATGCGCAGACCAGAAATCTTGCCGTCTGCCAGCAGGCGGAAGACAAGCTGGTGGGTGGCGTCGAAGACTTCCGGCAGTTCAACACGAATGGCCGCCAGTTCGTTGATATCAAAAAAACGCCGGTAGTTGATCTCATCAGTTGCCACTCTCCAAAAGGCAGGGCGATAAGGCTGAGCGTCGATCAACTCGTCCAGCATGTCGAAACTGCGTGGTTGGCCTGGGACACCATTGAAGATCTGAAGGGTGAGGTCAATCATCGAGCGCACGTTGGCACAAGTGGTGCACAAGGTCGCAAGGCGACGTTTGATGATCTCCTTCTCTCGAATGCGCTCGGCGATTTTTTCCGGGTCCAGTTCTGTTCTGGAAGGCAAGTAATTCACAGCAGTCAGGATACTCTGAAGCTCCTGGACATGATCGTTCTGCTCTCCCAGTCTCTGGACTAGCTGCTCAATCCGGAAGCTCAGGATCCGGCTGTAGGTGCGAGGAGCCACGGGCCAGCGGGTCTCGTAGTAATTCAGGAAAAAGGCACCATCTTCATAGCTGAGCCGCAATCTTGAGCTTTCCAGGATTCTTCCATACTGGTCCTCCAGAATCGGTAACAATACCTTGTTTGCTAGGTCAGGTTTCACAGGTTGCCAGTCGATGTCGAAATAGGAGGCGTAGGCCGAGCTCGGGCCTATCTCGAGCACGTCGTACCACCAGGCATTACCGGTCCCTCCAATACCCATGTGATTCGGAACCATGTCCAGTAGAACACCCATCCGATGAGACTGCAAAGCCAGCGAGAACGCAGAAAAGTCCTCCTCGCTGCCAAGTTCTGGATTCAACTGGCTGTAGTCGCAAATATCGTAACCGTGGGTGCTGCCCGGACGGGCCTTGAATAAGGGCGAAGCGTAGCAATCGCTGATGCCCAGATCGTGAAGGTAGGGAACCAGAGCCTTCGCTTGCTGGAAAGTAAAGTTGCTATTGAACTGAAGGCGATACGTCGTTCTAGGAATCCGCTGTCGGGCCAGCACTTCCCGCCCAATCTCCGCAACCGGAGAAGAGCCCTGTTTGTTCCAAGTCGTGAGCAACAGAGTTGTTTCTATTCATACCTTCCTGCTCCTCCTGCTTCAATCGAAAGACTGCACGTGAGCGCGAACGCGGCTTGTAGGTGTGGTCTCGCAGCAAGGAGGAATGGTGCAGCGTCGGCTTCGCCTTGGCGAATTCTTCCCCAGAGTTGTTTGTGGCCAAGCTTCGGCAACACAAAGAAATCGCTTCGTGGCGGGCATTGAACATTAATAAGAGAGTGTTCCCGTCATTGGATTTCTCTGTTCGTCAGTGCCGCTGAGCGGAACCTTCTTTGAACGGCTTCTTCTGGCCGCTTGTCACATAGACGGCCAGTATTTCGGGACTGAGCGTCAGGACCACATCGCCAATCACGTTCAGCTGCGAGGGAAGTGAGCTTCCACTTCCCAACCAGCGGGCTTCTGAAGAATCCAGTATTTTGTGCCAATGTCCTTCAGGAAAAGGAAGTTCTACCGACGTTTCACTAGGGCCAAAATGGAAAATGGAGAAGACCTGTTCACTTTCGGTCCAGCGACGGAGGCACAGAACGCCCTGCTTCTCAAGGGCGATCGCCTGAAGGTGCTCTTTGCTGAGAAATGCCAGAGCAGGCGTGGTCCTGCGAATCCGGATCAACTCGGCATAGAAGTCAAGAAGCACCCGATGTTTCTCTGCGCCTCGAAGCCCATGGTTGAGCTTGGACCGCTCGAAGGTCTCTCCAGCCTGAGGATCGGGGATTTCTCCTTGCCACGCGAAGGTGGCGAACTCCAACCCGCGACCGCGGCGGACCGCATCCACCAACTCCGGGTCACCGTGACTGATGAAATAGAGAAAGGGAGCCGTCTCCCCGTATTCTTCGCCCATAAACAACAACGGAACATACGGAGCCAGGAGTACCGCACCTGCAGCCAACTTCAGCCCGTCAAATGAAACCAGCTGGCTGAGGCGCTCACCCAATCGCCGGTTCCCCACCTGATCGTGAGTTTGGGCGGAGACGACGAACTTGTGTGCCGGCACCTGGCGTGACACTTCTCCGTGCCGACGCCGCCGGTAGAGGGAATATTGCCCTGTGTAGACGTAACCTTCAGCCAAAGACTTTCGGAGGTCACGGAGTCCGTGAAAATCCTCGTAGTATCCCGTCCGCTCATGGGTCAGGAGAGTGTGGAGGGAGTGGTGGAAGTCGTCATTCCACTGCGCGTCCAGGGAGTAACCTCCCAGCTCCCCAGGCTGGACTAGACGCGTGTCGTTGAGGGAACTTTCAGCGATGACGTAGACTTGCCGATTCAGCCGGTCGGCTTCCCGATGGACCGCTTCGCCCAGTTCCTGGAGGAAGGGATAGGCGGTTTGATCAAAAATGGCATGGACTGCATCCAGACGAAGCGCATCGAAGTGAAACTCGGTGATCCAAGAGAGTGCGTTTTCGATGAAGAAGTGACGAACCTCATCGCTGTGCGGGCCGTCAAAATTGATCGCCTCTCCCCATGGAGTTCGATACTTCCGCGTGAAATACGGGCCGAACTCGGCCAGATAATTCCCTTCTGGTCCCAGATGGTTGTAGACGACATCTAACACAGCGGCTAAACCTCGCTGGTGACAGCCATCGACAAATCTCCTGAGACCTGCCGGCCCGCCGTAGGAATCCTGCACTGCAAAAGGATAGACGCCATCGTAACCCCAGTTGCGGGTGCCTGGAAACTGCGCGACTGGCATCAATTCGATGGCCGTCACACCCAGCGCTTGGAGTTCGTCAAGATGTGGAATGATTGCGTCAAAAGTGCCCTGCCGCGTGAAGGTGCCCACATGCAACTCATAAATGATGTAGTCTCGGAGAGGCAACCCGGCCCAGCTATGATCGCTCCATTCGTGATCAGGATCTGTAACTTGCGAAGGGCCATGAACGCCATTCGGCTGAAAGCGCGAAGCCGGGTCCGGAAACTCCTTCTCACCATTGATTCGATAAGAATAAAGAGCGCCGGGCTTCACACCCTCCACGACCACAAAGTAGTACCCGCGTTCGACGGGCTGCATCCGCTGGCCGGCTTCCGCCTCGCTGAGTCCGAGCAGGCGAACTTCGACGCTTTTGGCATTCGGCGCCCAGACAAGGAATTGGCTGCGACCATTTCCAAGGTAGGTGGCGCCCAGTCTCGGTTTCACGCCTGCCTCCCACTCCTGAAGAAGAGGAACGCTGCCAAAAGCAGCAACGTGAAGTTCAGGCAAAGGGCTGGCCGGGCAACGAGATCGGCGAGGATTTGACTCCACTCAGACTGCCTTGACCGTTCCCCCATCGTGATTCCCCTCGCTATTCAAGAACTTCTGCCAGCCGCCTCCGCGCTCCCACCCGGTCAGTTCCTGCGAACCACTGGAGTTAGGTTGCAAACGATCATTCAGCCGTGCGCCGCGCTGTTGCTCCTGCGGGTAAATCGACAAGGTTCACGGGCAAAGTGTCAGTTTCCAAGCCGCAGGCTTCTCCGCGCCGTTTGAAACACCGGGGCGTATTCCTGGCGTTCTTCTGCCGGAACGACGGCCGCCAGGTAAAGGATCTCGCCACGGCCCAGAAAGGTGGTGAGGATTGTCACCAATTCAGTGCGGCCGTGAATGGGAGACCTGCCAGCCAGGGTCGTGACCAAGCCACGCCGGCCCGCCAAGCTCGAGCCTTGAAACCCTGTCTGCTGCCGAAGGTAGGGGTTGCCCTGCAACAGGCTTTCTATGTACTGTTCCGAGGCTTGACGCAAGTCGGAGGTGTTCGTCAGCGCCGTTCCCGCCATCAGTCCGTGAGAGAGTCCCTTTCGTCCATAGGCTCCCTCGGGCGTCCAGGTCACCGAATCTTCGCCGCGAAACTCCCGCCAGTTGTCAGGCACAATGAGTGAAAAGCGGTCAGTGCCTACTTGCCGGTAGCTGGACGATGGCGGCGGCACTCGGCCAGGGTATCCCCCTTCTCCTTGCGGGCTGGCAGAACCGCCGCCTTGGGTCTGCTTGGGCGTCGCTGGCATAGTGCCCAAGCGCTGCTGGACGCGGCGAAACTGGACGGAGTCTGGCGACTTCGTTGAGCTAAAACCGAGCAGCCTCGCTTCTTCCGCAATGCGCTGGTTGCGTTTGCCGGGATCGGGGTGGCTGCTTAGCCATTCCGGCCCGCCGCGCCCGCCTTGCTCTTCGATGGTACGAAACATGTTGGCCAGATCACGCGGATTGTAGCCAACTTTTGCCATGAGTTGCGCTCCGAGAATGTCCGACTGGGTTTCGTATTTGCGGCCGTAGCGCAAGACGCCGGCCCCAAACCCAATTTGGCTGCCCATTCCGATGAGGTCACCCAGGCCTCCGCCAATGACTCCGCCCGCAATCTGGCCCAGGACCGAACCGATTTGAAACTTCTGCGCTTCTGTGGCTTGGGCCGTGGCATGGCGGAGGATGACGTGGCTGATCTCATGCCCCATGACACCCGCCATTTCTCCTTCCGTCTTAGCGGCCTCGATCATGCCGCGATTGACGAACATGGGGCCCCCAGGCAGGGCAAATGCATTAATCTCAGAGGAATTCACCACCCTGAAGGTGTAGTGGAAGCTCGGCTGTTGAAACTCGCGAGGGATCGCCCCCACAAGCTTCTGTCCGATTTCGTTCACGTAGTCCTCAATCTCCTGATCGCGCAGCAGCGGCAATTGTTGTTCTGCTTTGGCAGCCTCCTGCTGGCCCAGTTGGACATCGTCTTCAATCTTGTACTTGTTCTTGGGCATTTCTAGTCGTGTTCCCTGAGCCCAGGCTACGATGGAAGTGGCAGCGATAACAGCTGTGACCAACCTGGCCCGGCGATGCCCAGACCAGCCTTTAGAGTGGTTCGTATGATGAATCACATTGTCCTCCTCGAAAGGAGCTGCACCAGCGAGGGAGGTTGCCCATCATCTTCTAACCCTCTCCCTGAGTGAGTGGGCCAGAACAGAAATTGATCGTTCTGTGAACTCGGCCGCTAGGAAGTGGACTGGATGAGTCCGGCACGTAGTGCCAGGGAACGGGGCGATCACAGCCAGAGTTGAGAGTGCCGTAAGCTCCCTGCCGCGCGTCTTTCCCAATGGACATGGTAAATGCTTTCCGCCCTTTTTGCAGCGGGCAAATGCGGGATCCTGATTGTCACTCCCCTGGTAGCGATGATAGGAGTTCGATATTTCGTTAGCCGGTTTGAACGACTTTCCCCAGGGAGTTCCATCAACGGATTCTCGTGTCGCCGCAATGAGTCCCCTTGAAGAGCGGCATAGCTCGCTCGGCCGATAGCTGGTAATTTTTCAGTGGATGCCCATACGCGTGAAGCGATAGAATCTCGTCTGCCTGGCTCATCCAAGGCGTCAGGGACGCTGCAAAGAAGGAACTGTCACCGGTTACCTGCTGACAAGAGGAACACCGGACGACGGCGACTCCTCTGAAGTCAACATTCACATCATGCAAGGAGCAAGAACTATGTGGAAGCACCTCTGTGCCATGTTCTTTCTAGCTTTCACTTTCCTCAGTGGCCAAGCCTTTTCCCAGGCTGCGGTTTTCAAGGATGTGAAAATGTACAGCCGCACCTCGATGGAATCGAAACCGAGCAAGCGAGATGTCTACCTCAACCTTGACCGAACCGGCAAGGCCCTGGTTGCGGTCGCCGACAACCGCGTGCTGTTGACCATTCCATACGCATCGGTTTCCAGTATCACCTACGAGCACAAGAACGATCATTTGCTGACCATTCAATACAAGGGCAGTCAAGATGGTGGCCTCTTTGCGCAGTTTGAGTTGAATGGGGGCAATCGCGACCAGATTCTTGCAGCCGTCGAAGCCGACACCGGAGTGAAGGTTTCCAGAGTTGGGAGTTGAACTCCCAATCGCTCGATCGAGCCCACGGTGGCGCCCAGGATCACAAGTCAGCGCATCAACTCTGATTGCAGACAAACCCAGCTTCTTTTGCAACGTCATTCACTGCCGCCCAAGCTGCCGCCTTGTACCCGTGCTTGACTTCAGAGTTGGGAAAGATGTCCACATCCTCCTGGTCGCGCAAAACCAGCGGACGAACTTTGATCGCTTCCTTAGTCCTCCCCTTTGATCGTGGCTATGTCGCCCACACGAACCTGATCTTCAAGGATCAAGCAGAAGCCGCTGATAGGTCGCGCACCAGGTTCTGCGATCCAAATCCAACTACCAGCCCGGCGATGCCGGCGCCAGTGATGATCGGGTGAAGGCCAAGCCCGGATGGAATCGCCGAAGAACGGTAGTCAGTCCCGGCTCAGTCGTAGGCAGGGGAGTAGGAGATCAAAGAGCCAGGGTGAAGCTAGCCTAAAGACAGGGCCGGAGGCATGACCTATGAAAAGCAGAAGGCGCCCAGGCAGTTTGTCAGTCTTAGGCGCTCAAGATGCGGAGTCCAATGTGAAAGACCCTGTTTGCGGCATGCAGGTCGATCCTGCGAAAGCCGTCGGATCTCACGTACACCATGGGCAGACCTATTTCTTCTGCTGCGGCGGCTGTCTGGAGAAGTTCAGGACCCAGCCGGAAAGATATCTGACTCACGGTAAGCAGGAGGTCCTAAGTCCACCGTCGCATGGGTATCGAGAGACACCAGACAAGCGGGAGCACACCTGTCCTATGGACCCGGAAGTTCGCCAGTTGGGGCCAGGCTTTTGTCCGAAATGTGGCATGACCTTGGAGCCAGTTTCAGTCGCCGAGACGCTTCCGTCCAAAACAGAATATGTTTGCCCGATGCATCCAGAAGTGGTGCGTACCGAACCGGGATCCTGTCCAATTTGTGGGATGGCCCTTGAACCACGCGTCGTCACGCTGGAGGAGGAAGGCAATCCTGAACTCAAGGATATGACGCGTCGGTTCTGGTTCAGTCTGGCTTTGACGGTGCCTGTGTTTCTGACGGCAATGTCCGAAATGATTCCTGGCCAGCCTCTGCAGCATGCGCTATCTCCGCGTCTTTGGATATGGCTCCAGTTAGTGCTGGCAACCCCGGTTGTGCTGTGGGGAGGATGGCCTTTCTTCAAGCGGGGTTGGGCTTCCATAGTCAATCGTAGCCTGAACATGTTTACTCTGATCGCCATGGGCACAGGCACTGCCTTTATCTTCAGTGTTATTGCGGTTTTCTTCCCTAACCTTTTCCCGGAGGCATTCCGTGGTCACGCCGGAGAGGTAGACGTGTACTTTGAAGCCGCTGCCGTCATTACGACTCTCGTCTTGCTGGGGCAGGTCCTGGAACTGCGCGCCCGAAGCCGCACCAGCAGCTCAATCAAAGCGCTTCTGGGGTTGGTACCGACGACTGCTCGGGTTCTCCGGCACAACGGGAACGAAGGAGACATTCCCTTGGACCAGGTGGTGCCTGGAGACTGGCTGCGGGTCCGGCCAGGAGAAAGGATACCGGTGGACGGAGTGGTGCTGGAAGGCTCCAGCTCGGTGGACGAATCCATGGTCACAGGGGAATCTATTCCGGTGGAGAAGACCAGCGGAAACCGGGTCACAGGAGGCACTGTGAACGGGACCGGGGGGCTGATCGTCAGAGCAGAACGGGTCGGAAGGGATACATTGCTCGCCCAGATCGTTCGGATGGTGGCTGAGGCGCAGCGGAGCCGGGCGCCAATTCAACGATTGGCGGATGTGGTCTCTGCCTGGTTTGTCCCTGTTGTATTGTTGGTAGCTGTCGGGACCTTCATCGTCTGGGGTCTTGTCGGTCCGGAGCCACGAATGACTCATGCCCTCATCAATGCCGTTGCGGTGTTGATCATTGCCTGTCCCTGCGCCTTGGGCCTCGCGACCCCCATGTCGATCATGGTGGGGACGGGTCGGGGTGCTCTGTCGGGTGTGCTCATCAAAGATGCTGAAGCTCTCGAAGTGCTGGAGAAGGTGGATACCCTCGTTGTTGACAAGACCGGAACACTAACTGCGGGAACGCCTCGAGTTCAGTCAGTGGTCGCGCTACCTGGCTGGAGCGAGCCTGAAGTATTGGCACTGGCCGCCAGTCTGGAACTTGGAAGTGAACATCCTCTGGCGGGAGCCATTGTGGCAGCCGCCGGGGAAAAGGATCTCGATCTCCACAAGGTTGAGGATTTCCGCTCGCTGACCGGCAAGGGAGTGACCGGCACGGTCGCCGGCAAGAAAGTGGTCCTGGGGAATCGCCATCTGTTCGAAGAACTCGGTTTGGACATCCAGCCGCTACTTGACCGAGCCGAAAGGTTCCGCCAGGAAGGCCAGACGGTGATGTTCTTAGGGGTCGATGGAGGAGCAGCCGGTTTGCTGGCAACAGCGGATCCGATCAAACCCTCCTCCCGCCAAGCGATTCAGTCCCTTCACGACGAAGGGATTCGCATCATCATGCTGACGGGGGACACCGAAGCGACGGCCCGAGCCGTGGCTCAACAGCTGAGGATTGATGAAGTGCAAGCCGAGGTGCTGCCTGAGCAGAAGAAGGCTATCATTCGGCGTCTCCAGGAGTCGGGACGGATAGTCGCGATGGCAGGCGATGGGATCAATGACGCTCCGGCGTTGGCTCAGGCTCAAGTTGGCATTGCGATGGGAACTGGAACTGATGTTGCGATGGAGAGTGCCGGGATCACACTGGTGAAGGGAGACCTGCAAGGCATCGTGCGCGCGCGCAAGCTTAGCCGTGCCACCATGCGAAATATCCGCCAGAATCTCTTCTTTGCGTTCATGTACAACATTCTGGGCGTTCCCATTGCCGCTGGCGCGCTCTATCCGTTTTTCGGTCTGCTGCTCAGCCCCATGGTCGCCGCAGCCGCTATGACCTTCAGCTCGGTAACCGTGATTACTAACGCGCTGCGACTTCGCAAGCTGGCACTGTAGCGCTTTGAGTCCCCCTGCTCAGTGAGAGGAAACTCTTGGAAGCAAGACAACGCGACACTGTACCAACAACACTTGTGTTGCACACTACCTCGTCGGGTCTGGGACTCGATCAAAGACAAGACTTTCAGAAAGGCTCGCTTGACCAGGCTGCTACAAGGCGGGCAAAGCACAAAGCGTCGCGCAATCTCTCGGCGACCGAGGTTTGGGAATTACGACTTGACTTTGCGCTTTGAAAACTGAGGAGTACGACTCATAGTGGCGCTGGAAGCATCGCTCCGTTTCTTTATCGGAGAAACGAAGATGTGGCTGGCAACCTCAAGACCAATGTGGCAAAGCGTGCCAGTCTTGGTGAGAAGTAACTTCAGAGGTCCATCAAAGGGCGCCCTATCGACTAGGTTAAAGCTACGGCCGGGCAGCAGGCTCTCCTTTTCCAAGTATGCCAGAAGCTCCCGGTTGCTGCTGGTTACTTTTCGAATTGTATAGACTCCCGGCCCGAGGGAGGCCAGGCAAAGATCATCTTCCGGCTCCCGGAAACCCTGAGCATCTGGAATGACCTCACCGTGGGGATCCTTGGCCGGATGGTTCATCAAAGCGTCAATTCGTTCGACGAAGAAATCCGACACCGCGTGTTCCAACCGTTCTGCTTCGTCGTGCACCTGCTCCCATCCGTACCCCATAATTTGATGCAAGAACAACTCAATGAGGCGATGACGGCGGAGGATCCTCACTGCGATAGCACGTCCTCTCGGAGTCAGAGTAGCACCGTAGTAAGGAGTGTATTCCAGCAAACCAGCTGACTGAAGCTTCCTCAACATATCAGTCACCGTGCCGTCAGAGACATCAAGGCGACGAGCGACCTTGGAGGTGCTGGCCTTTTCCTTCATGTCCTCAAGCTTCAACACAGCTTTCAGATAGTCCTCGGCGGTGCTAGAAACGATGGGTTTTCTCACAGGCAGCATGCGACCAGAATCCTTTCGTAACTTAGGGTAGTCCAAAACTTCGACCAAGACAATTCCAAAAAACGAGTTCACACCCCACCTTGCCGGCTTGCGAAGCTGTGTGATAACGACTTCCATTCGTGGGGTTCTCTGATTGCCACCTCATTCGGCGCACACAATTTTCTAGTTGACAGAGCTTTAGAATTACCTAAATATTTCTTTTGATTTATGGAAAGACTGTGGATCAATCGATTGATCGTGACCGGATGACGAGCTAACTGGCCGCAGTCCAGTTCCGTCGAACTTGAAAACCGTGGAGGGTTTATGGAGCGAGAGGTCCTTTCCCGGCGTTTGCTCTGCTGCCTTATCTTATTGTCCAGCCTTGTTTCAACAGACTCATTGATAGCGGACAGCACGGAGTCGCGGCTGGATGCCCTTGAACAGCGCCTTTCGCGGCTGGAACAGAACCTGGACCGTTTGCTGGAGAAGATTGGGAA
Source organism: uncultured Acidimicrobiia bacterium (assembly GCA_963752385.1). Taxonomy (GTDB): domain Bacteria; phylum Acidobacteriota; class Terriglobia; order Versatilivoradales; family Versatilivoraceae; genus CAVVYL01. Next base: position 57,828 of record CAVVYL010000062.1, read on the forward strand.
CGGCGGTGCGACCGGTCAACTGGAGCAGGCCAAAACCGAGACAAAATCCCTCGCTGTAGAGCTTCAGGAAGCCAAGCAACAGACTGCACCGGCGCCCTCGGGAGCAGCGGCAGTGCCCGTTCAAGAAGTGGCATCCTCTCCCCAGACATCCACACTGAACGACCCATCTTCGGAAATCCAGAATGTCCCGTACGCGGGGTACATGGAGACTCACCTCAACCATGACGGCCTGAATCCAACGACATTCGACTTCCACCGGTTCGTGTTGCTGTTCGGCCATGGATTCGGCGATCGCATCCGGTTTTGGTCTGAACTTGAATTTGAGCACGCCTTTGTGGAGGGCCGGGAGGAAAGTGGGGAGATAGCGCTCGAGCAGGCGTACCTCGACTTTCTGATTCATCCCAAGCTTAACTTTCGCGCCGGCATGCTTCTCTCGCCTGTAGGCATCATCAACGAGCGTCATGAGCCTCCCAGTTTCAACGGAGTGGAGCGGCCCTTTGTGGATACATTTATTATCCCCTCCACCTGGTTTGGCTCGGGAGGCGGCTTCGTGGGCGACCTCGGCAAGGGATTTGCCTACAAGGCCTATTTGATGACGTCGCTGGATGCGACGGGTTTTTCAGCCGAGGAAGGCTTTCGCGGCGGCCGGCAGAATGGTTTCTTCGAGAACGCGCAGCACATGGCGCCGGTCGGACGGCTGGAGTATCGCGGCGTTCCGGGCCTTAACCTGGGGACAAGTTTCTGGACTGGCCAGACCGGATTCAATCTTCGGAACATTAAAGGGCAGGCTCGCATCTTTGAGTTCGACGGCCGTTTTCGCAAAGGTCGCTTCGACTGGAGAGGCCAATTTGCAATCAACCATCTGAATAATGCGGCTGAGATCAACCGGGCGTTGCAGCAGCAAACCGGCGTCAATCCCAATATCGCCCGCACGATGCGTGGATTTTACGCGGAAGGCGCGGCACATCTGTTTCCCACCGAGTTCAAACATGACCTGGTGGCATTCTATCGTTACGAAAACTTCGACACCCAATATCGCATGCCGGAAGGATTCCTCCCCCTGAAGCAGTTTGATCGGTCCGCCCATATTGTCGGAGTCACCTATTACCCGTACCCGGATGTGGCTTTCAAGTTCGACTACAATTTCATGCGAAATACCAGCGAGGTCGTTCGAATACCCAATCGCTGGAACTTTGGGGTGGGATGGTGGTTCTGAGGAACTACGGAAGGAGATTTGTGATGAAGTTCCACTTTTCCAAGAAAGCGAAAGGGCTGGTGCTCACTTTGTTCATCTCTTGCTTCCTCGTATTTCCCAGTAATGGCCGCGAAGAGCGGACCAAATCCGAAGCGAAGACTGAAAAGGAACCCAAGACTCAGAGAGTGAGTGTCGTCGCAGAGCGATTCAACTTTACTCCCTCTCGCATCAAGGTAAAAGAAGGCACCCTGCTGGAGATTACTTTGACCAGCGATGACACGTTTCACGGGTTCCGCGTTCCTTCAGCCAATATCAACCAGATCATTCCCGCGCGTGGCCGGGGCAACGTTAAGGTCCTTTTCGACGCCAAAGAGAAAGGTAGCTACCCCTTCGAATGCTCCAGACCTTGCGGTGCCGGCCATACCATGATGCGCGGCGTCATCATCGTGGAATGAACTCGACGCGAATGAAGAGCAGATGGGAGGATTGTATGCCACGCAGGGCTCGTTTCTGTTTGCTATCCGTGATGGTGTTGCTGGTTTTTTCCATCCTCACCGGGGCGATGAGACAACACATTGTCGGCCAGCAAAGGGGAGATGATGAAACCTTGAAGCGTTCCCGACTCCGACCATCCGACTCTCAGGGCACCGACCTTCGTCTTGGCCAGTTGGCTCAAGGGGGGCTCGAGCCCGAGCCGGATCAGCCTCAGCACCTGTTGATCCGCGATCCGCAGGCAAGCCAGCAGCCGCTCCCGAGGACTCGAGTCAGAGCAGCCTTTCAAGAGCGCGGCGCAGGCAGAAGAGGTGTAGTGCAGCAAGCGCAACAGGAGAGCGGCGTAGTGGGAACCGAATTCGGCGATCCGCTTCAGGGTATCACGGCGAAAGAGTTTGAACTGTTCCGGTTGGGCCTCGACGACTTTACAGAAGTAGAAGCCCCTGACGAAGGATTAGGACCGGTCTTCAACGGGCGCTCTTGCGCGGAGTGCCATAGTGTTCCCCGAATCGGAGGCTCGAGCACGATTACCGAAGTCCGAGCAGGAATCCGACGTGAAGATGGTTCGTTCGAGGAATATCCCGGTGGATCGGTATTTCAGATGTTCTCCATCGCCCCCCACGAGACTCAGGTGACAATGCCGCCGGAAGTGACTGTCATTGCCAGACGGAAGTCACTGCAACTCTTCGGAAATGGTCTGGTGGAGGCCGTTCCGGATGCGACCTTGATTGCCCTGGAAGACCCTGAAGACCGAAATGGGGATGGCATCAGTGGACGCGCCCATCGAGTTCAGGATAAGGCCTCCAACACAATGCGAATCGGACGATTCGGCTGGAAAGCCCAGCAGGCGACTCTGCTTTCATTCGGTGCCGAGGCATACCGCGACGAAATGGGGATCACTAACGATCTGTTCCCAGACGAAGCCTGTCCCGGTGGGGATTGCGCGAAGATCAGGTTTTTTAACCCTGTTCCAGGGATGCAGGATAGCCGGGATCTGACGACCGGTTTGAGGGGGATCGACAACTTTGAGAATTTTATGAAGTTGCTAGGACCTGCGCCACGCGGCGTCACTGATGGAGAAGTTCTCGAAGGAGAGAAGGTTTTTCAGGCTATCGGCTGCACTGGCTGTCACACTCCTTCACTCGTTAGTGGTTCGAGTGCAGTCGAGGCTCTCAGCTTCAAGCGTTTCTTTCCATACGGGGACTTTCTCCTGCACGACATCGGAACCGGCGACGGCATCGGTCAAGGCGATGCCAAGCCCCAGGAGATTCGCACACCGCCGCTTTGGGGCGTTCGTCTGCGCGCCCCCTTCCTGCATGATGGGCGAGCCTCCACACTGCGGGAAGCCATTGAAATGCACTCAGGAGAGGCCCTCAGGAGCCGAACCCAATTCGAAACCTTGTCAGAACCCGAAAAACAGATGCTTCTGGCGTTCCTGAGCTCCCTCTAATTTGGAAAGCGCCAGAAACCTGACAAAGGTCTGGCGCGTGACGGAGGGGTAGCCAACAGGTTAGCCGCCAAATCCACATGGTTTACGTCAGTCGTTGGCTTTGCCTTACTATCCACATGCGGGTTGGCTTGCACACAAGTTTTCTCGCACATCTGTCCGTCCTGTAAGCCTTGACTTTCCCACCCAACCGATGATGAAATTTTGCAACAGTGTCTATGTTAGACGCACCAAAGTGTCGCAATTTCACTCCAATCTGATCTGTCGAATTCCCCTGCCAGACTCCATCGATCAGGGAGGCACTGATGGCCAAGAAGTGGTATGAATTCATCGTGTCAGTAGAACCGTCTGCCGAGGAACAAGCAAAAGCAGGAGCGGAGTCGGCACCTGACGAAGGCAAGGCAGCTTCGCAGAACGCTGCGCAGACCGTGGCCGAAATTGCAGCCGCGATTGCTCCGCAGGCTTCGTTCAAGACGCCGATTCAAGGTCCAACTTCGTTTGACGAAATCTACCGCTCGGCAGAAATCCCCATTCCGGCGCATGGTTACACCGTCGCGAAGATTGCCGACATGCTGCAGAGCGAGCACATCCGTAACTTGCCGGCGGAAGTCAAGCGCAGTTCTATCTTGCTGGCACTGGATGCAGCGGGAGTCAAGATCAAAGAGGTGATCGAAGATGCCGTGCGCCGTGACCGCGCCCTGGACACCTACGAGCGGTTGTTGGAAAAATCAGTCCAGGACTTGGAGGCCCGAAAACGGGAGGAGAATCGGAAGATCGAGGAAGAAATGGAACGAATGATCACTGAGTATCGTACTCGTCTGCAGGCTAACAACGATGAGTTGGCTAAACAGAAGGAGAGCTTTTTGACCTGGCGGCTGCAGAAACAGCAGGAAGAGAAAAAGATTGCTGATGCCGTGGCGCACTTCGTCTCCGAGAATCCCATCACGGTGGGTGGCGCCTCGATCCCCAAAAAGTCTGAACCGGCCAATCAATGAGAGACAGGAGGAATCTGTATGTGGCGACGTCTGACACGCATGTTTCGTTCCTTTGTGGGCTTCTTCATTTCGGTGGCGGAGAACCCGGAGTTGATTCTGGAGCAGAATATCCGCGACATGAATGATCAGGTTCCCCGGATGAACGAAAGCATTGCCATGGTAAAGGCGAACGTTAGTTTGCTGGAGAAGGAAGAGGGCAAATACAAGACCGACGTCGCCGAGCTTACGGCCAAGGTGAAAGCGGCCATCCAAGCTAACCGGGACGATCTGGCCGGCTCTTTCGCCACGCAGCTAGAGCAAGTCCGCAGCGCGCTGGCGCGAACGCAGGGACAGCTGACGACGGCTCGGAGCGCCTACGAAAAGGCTCAGTCGGTGAAGAAAGCCTTCCTGATTGAGAAAGAGCGCAAGACACGCGAGGCGATGAACGCGATCCGCGACAATCGCCGGGCCCAGTGGCAAGCCAAGGTGGCCGATGCCATGGAGCAATTTGAAGTGGCCGGTATCAGCCAAACCCATGACGAGATGGTTCGCAAGATCGAAGAGCAAACAGCCCTGAATGAGGCTCGCATGGAAATGTCTCTCGACAATGTGGACAGTCAGCGGGTCAAGATCGAGGAAGAAGCAGAAAAACTGCGGGCCAACGAACTCGTGAAGCAGTTTAAGGTGGAAATGGGGCTGCTGGCGCCAGAACCCACGGCGGCAGCCGAAAAGACGATCGGGGGAAAAGAAGCGCAGAAAATTTCCTGATAGGCTCAGTCTGGAGGTAGGCCATGGGCATCAAGATTGAAAGAGGTGGCTGGATCCTAATCTTCTTGATTGGGTTGGCCCTTTTTGTCTACAGTCTGAACAAGTACGGCGTCCTGGACTTGGGCAGGTGGACCGGATCACGCCCAGCCTCTTCTGGCGGCGTCAAGGAAACGGTTGACACGTCGAAACCTTTGGCGCTTCCAGCCTCCGGCTCTGCTGAAACCGCCGAGGTTCGAGTGCGGGTCAACATCTGGGTTGGCTGCGCGGCGGGTTTGGCCGCCAATGGCGGTCTGGACACCACGCCGGGCTCGATCTACGCCAATAAAGGCCTCAAGGTTTCTTTCAAGATCATTGATGATTGGACGGAGGGCGCAGCAGCCCTGGCCACCAACAACGTCGATGTGATGCTGACCACGGTGGACGTTTGGGCCAAGGATCACGCTCAGTTTCAAGAAAAGAACGTGGGCGCGCGCGCCGTCTTCATGGTGGACTGGTCGCGCGGCGCGGATGGAGTGATCGGACGCCAGGGAATCAATAGCATTGAGGATCTCGCCGGCAAGATAGTGGCCTTCGCTCCTTACACGCCTTCCCACTTCCTCCTGTGGAACGGACTGGCTGGCTCAGGTCTCACCACCGATCAGCGTAATGAGATCTTTTCCAAGGCCGTGCACACCAAGGATGGGATTGAACCGGCCACTCTCTTCGCCCAGCAGAAGGTAGATGCGGCTGTGGCTTGGGACCCTGACATGAGCGATGCCGTCGCCAAGCGCGCTGGGTCCAAGAAGATTTACGACACCCGTGTGGCAAATAAGTTGATCGCAGATATTCTTGTGGTCAGCGACCGATTCGCCTCCCGATACCCGCAGAGCGTGATGAAGTTTGTCGAAGGCTGGCTGGAAGGAGTGGAGTTCATCAAAGGCCAGCCTGCCCGCGCCTATACCTTGATTGGGACGATCAAGGACTTCAATATTCCCACTGACCTCGCAAAGACAATGTTGGAAGGAGTGAGGCTGACCGACTATGCCGACAACCTGGCCTTCTTCGGGCAGTCGGGCAGTGATTCGGACTACGCCAACATCTTCACCATGGCGCAAGAAATGTATCGCGAGGAACGTCTGATCAAGCGTCGATCTGAACCGGAAGCTACGCTGGACCGTCGATACCTGGCATCTTTGAAAGATCGCTTCCCTGCCACCTCCACGGAAGCGCCTCTCGAATACAAGGCACCCCCGAAAGGCGCCGTCCCCATCGCAACGCAACGGCGTTCCATTTACTTCGAGCCCAACTCCGCCAAAATGGGGCTCGATTCACGCGCCGTGGTGAACGAAGTTGCCAGCTTCATGCGGGCCTACGAAAATACGGTCGTCGACATTGAAGGGAACACCGATTCCACCGGCTCGCGTGAATACAACATGCAGCTCTCCAAAGAGCGCGCTGAGACTGTGAAGCGCCACCTCATGGAGCACTCCAGGTTCCCCGAGAGTCGAATGCGGACAGCCGGCAATGGTCCAGATCGGCCTGTGGACACGAATGCAACCCCTGAAGGCCGGGAAAAGAATCGGCGTACCGACATCAAGGTCTATCCTAACCCCGGGCAATGATACTGACGTGCAAAGCCGATTCGTTATTCGCAAGGAAACCTCTCAACGTACTAAGCTGCTCCTGGCGGTGTCAAGCTGGGGGCTTCTCATACTGATATGGTTTGGCCTCACTCATTGGGATGTTTTGCCCCCCTTCTCTTTGCCTAAGCCCGCCGGAGTCGTCCAAGCCATGGTCCGTCTCTGGACCGAATATGACCTGCTGGGCAATGTTTTGCAGAGTTGGTGGCGAATTTTCCAGGCATTCTGCTGGTCTGCGATCGTTGCCATTCCGCTAGGGCTGATGATGGCCAGCTTTCGCTGGCTGTATGACTTCATCAACCCAGTCGCTGCGCCGATGCGGGCCATGCCTATCACTGCTTTCCTGCCTGCGTTTATTGCGCTTTTCGGAATGGACGAAGTGATGAAGGTCGCCTTTCTTTGGTTCGGCATGTTCTTTTACTTGCTGGCGGTGGTTGTGGAAGAAGTGAACCGCGTCGACAACATCCTTCTGGAAACGGCTTACACCTTGGGCGCGAAGCGGCGCCATGTGTTTTGGCTGATGTTTCGCGCTTCCTTCCCTTCTATATTCAGCTCCTTCCGGATTCTCTACGACATCGGGTGGACTTACGTGATCCTGGCCGAGATGGTCAACGCGCGAAAGGGAGTGGGCTATATGGTGGAAGCGGCTCGAAAAGTGCTGGACTTTGAGCGCGTCTATGCAGGCATTATCGCGATCGGGATTGCGGCGTTTCTGTTCCGCTGGTTCTTGACGTTCCTGGAGCGGCGACTCTTTCCCTGGCGCCAGCTCTCACGGTCCGCCAGCGAGCCGCTGGCCGCGATTGGAGCCAGTGCTCCAGTAAAGGCCGAGGCCCATGGCAAATAAGACCAAGATTTCCTTACGCAAGGTCAGCCGCACTTTCGTAAGCCCGACCGGCGGGAAGGTGGAGGCTCTTCGGGATGTCAATTTCGAAGTGGAAGACATCCACTCCTCGGAGGGACGGGATGTGGGGGAATTTCGGGTGCTGTTGGGGCCCTCCGGGTGCGGCAAGTCCACGATTCTGAGGTTCATTGCCGGGCTGGATCGTCCCAGCAGCGGCGAGGTGCTAGTCAATGGAATAGCGGTCACAGGGCCTGGTCGGGACCGCGGTATGGTGTTTCAGAAATATACTTCCTTCCCCTGGCTAACTGTGGCGGACAACATCGCCTACGGCCTGGAGCTCCAGGGTACTCCTGCGCCTGAACGAGAAAAAATTGTGGCCCACCTCGTCAAAGGAATAGGCCTTTCTGGATTCGAGAAGGCCTATCCCGAAACGCTTTCCGGTGGCATGCAGCAGCGCCTGGCCATTGCACGAACGTTGGCGGTACGCCCTGAAGTGATCCTGATGGATGAACCTTTTGGCGCTTTGGATGCTCAAACACGCACCGAGATGCAGCAATTGCTGCTGCATATCTGGGAGGAGACAGCCAGCACCGTCCTCTTTGTGACCCACGACGTCGAGGAAGCAATCTACCTGGCAGATCGGCTCTTTGTTCTCAGTCCCCGTCCTGGTACCATCCTCGAAGACATCGCCATTCCTTTCGGTCGTCCGCGCGAACCGGCGCTGAAGCAACTAAAGGAATTCCAAGACCTTGAAGAACGTGTTCTAGCCTGTCTACGCCGCGCACCTGGGCACGGCCAGGTACGGGTGAGCATCTAATGCCTGACGAGAAGAGCGCCCCACCGGGCGGTGAGGAAAGACAGGGCTTGTCCTTGCGCAGCGTCATGGAACGCGGCGCCGAGGAACTCGGCCTTGACAAGATCAACTTCGTCAAGGAAGCGTTCAACTGGCAGTATAATTGGATTGGCTTGGCCGGAGCGGCGGCATTCGCGCTGCTCTCAGGAACGGGTCTGCCACTCGTGTTGGCTGCCGGCCTGGAGCTTATGTATCTGAGCCTGGTCCCACAAAGCAGTCGCTTCCGCCGCCTGGTGCGCTCCTGGAAATACGCCGAAGAAAAGCGGATTCACGAAAGACGGCTCACTGCAATTTTCCACGAACTCCCTGCGGAGACGCGTAAGCGCTACGTCGAACTGGAAGAGTTGTGCCGCAACATTGAGACCAATTATGCCCGCTTATCTTCTACGTCGCAGATCTTCGTGCAGAATATGGGGGAAAGGCTGCGGGGCCTGCTCCACGCCTACTTGCGCCTGCTGAGCTCCCAACACCACCACGAGGAATACCTGTTCACGCTCGAGCCCGCGCAGATTCAGCATGAAATCGCACAACTACAGGGCGCTCTCGATGCGGATGTGCCAAAGGTACAGGAAATTAATCGCAAACGTGTTGAAATTCTAAGCAAGCGTCTCGAAAAGTTCGAGAAGATTCGCGAGAACCGCCAGGTGATTGAAGCCCAGTGCAGAGCCATCGAGGATGTCCTGGGACTAATCCGCGACCAGTCGGTGACGGTGCGCGACCCGCAGGAAGTCAGTCATCAACTGGAGAGCCTCTTACAAGACGTGGAAGAAACTGAACAAACTGTGCGTGAGGTGGAAGCTATTTTTGATCTGGCCACACCGGAGTTGGTCGGAATACCACCACTGCCTTCCGGCCCGGACACGCCGTCTTCCGGACCTGGTTCGCGCGCTCGCCAGCGAAACTAGGAGCCGTTGCAGGGAACCCGAGCTAAGGCCGAAGGGCCGGTATTCGAGTTTCGATGTCTACCCAAACCATCACGGCCGATCCAATCGTCATGTCCTCACCATCCAATCCGCATCTTGAATCCCTGCCAGTCTGGGCCCGGCATCTCTCGGAGAGCTACTACTCGGGTGCGTTTGCGCTGTTTGTGCTGCATGGAAACGTGCGGGATCTGGTGGCGCTGCGGAATGCCGAATCGTTGGAGTTCGTCTCGTTGCACCGGTTCCTGCGGGCGGCTCTTTTTGGCCAACGCGACGTCGTAATCACTTACGATCGGGGAGGCGGCCTGTCGTTCAGCCCGCCCGAGATGCAGACCGACTTCCGGCGGGCTCTGGAAGGTTACGACAGCTATCATGGAACGAGCTATGCCCGTGGATTGCCGCGCAACCCGGACGGGGTGCTGAACTTGCTCGATAGCTACCTCCGCCTGCGGATTCTGGACCGGAAGAAGATCGCTCTGGTCATCGACTATGCAGAAACCATTGCTCCGGCCGGTGATGTCTCGGGGATGCCGGAGTCGGATCGCAACGCCATGGTGATCTTGAAACGCTGGGCCCAGAACGCAACTTTTCTGGAAGCGGACATTACCATCTGTCTGGTTTGCGAGAACCTGATCGAGCTTGAATCAAAGCATTGTCCAGAATCCCGGCGTGGCCTCCATTGGCATTCCGCTTCCTGACGAGAAGGATCGCTTGGAGTTCGCCCAGCATGCAAATGGCCGCCACGCCTTTGCCGCCGGGTTCAGACGTGGACACCGCAGCGCTGGCCAAGCTGAGCTCGGGATTGAAGCGTCTCCAACTGCAAAACCTGATTTCTCACTCCGTCCAGAATCGCCAGCCGCTCACCTTGAAAGTTCCTCACGCAACGCAAAAAGGAACTCATCGAGGCTGAGTCAGCGGGAATGCTGGAATTCGTGCAAAGCCGTTTCGACCTGTCCATGGTTGCGGGGCACGAGCCCGCCAAGCAGAAGTTGCGAGATGCTGCCAAGGCCCTGCGCATGGGCCGCAGTGACATTCTGCCGATGGGGTATGTGATTTGCGGCCCGGTCGGCACCGGCAAAACGTTTCTCACAACCTGTTTCGCCGGTGAGATGGGTATTCCCAGCCGTGACGTTGAAGAATTTTCGTAGCATGTGGCAAGGACAGACCGAGGGTAACCTGGAGCGAGTGCTGAACCTGCTGAAGGCCATGAGCCCGATTGCCGTCATCGTCGATGAGGCCGATGCCCAACTGGGAGACCGCTCCTCCTCAGGCGATAGTGGTGTCAGCAATCGTGTCTTCGCCCAGATTGCCCAGTTTATGGGGAACACCGAATACCGTGGCAAAGTGATCTGGTTTCTCCTGACGTGCCGGCCCGACCTGCTGCCGGTGGATCTTAAGCGTCAGGGGCGCGCTGAAGAGCACATCGCCTTGTTTTATCCCGACACCGACGAGGAGCGGCTGGCCATGCTGCGCGCCATGCAGAAGAAAACGGGCACACAGCTTCAATCGCAGGAAGTGGAGAAACACTTCCTGAAGCACTGCGGCACGCTTTCGGGAGCCGACATCGAAGCAGTGCTGGTCCGAGCCCGGATGAAGAGCACCCTGGAAAACGATCCAAGCGTGGATCGAGGCAGACCTGGAATGGGCCATGCAGGACTTTATCCCACCTTCCTATCCCAACGAAATTGAGCTACAGAACCTAGTGGCAGTTCAGGAATGCACTAGCCGATCCCTGTTACCAGAGAAGTACCGCAAGATGGACCGCGGCGAAATCATCCGCCGCGCCAATGAACTGGCGCTGGAAGCGGACAATCGCTGAAGAGCCGCAGTGGTCTGGCGAGGAAGCGCCGTGGCTGGGTTCGGGTTCAACCCCTTCCGGGTTGGCGCTGGAGTTTCTGTCTACCGTAAAGACTGGTCAGTTCGGCGGGGAGGGTCAGCATGTCGCGGCATCCAAGCCACCAGTGCACGATGCTCGTCAAAACAAAGGGTTATTGTCATGAGACACCCGTTGTGATACCAGTGTCGCGGATGATATCCAGAACTATATAATCACTCGTTAGGCGGCCATTCGGAGCGCGAGGAGAAGAAGCGATTGCCCTTTCTTAAGCAGGCCGAGATCGAAGTCCCACTTCTGGAGGCGCTCGTTGAACTCGCGGGGGAGGCGCGCCCACGTGATATCTACCCGCGCGTGGCCAAGCGATTTCCGCAACCTTACGGAGGAAGAACAGGAGGAGCGTCTGGAGAACTATCCGTCGACTCGGAAGTGGTCGAACCTAGTGCAGTGGATCCGGCAACGCCTAGTTGATGTAGGTCAGATTGACGGTTCTCAGCGGGGGATCTGGAAGATCACAGCCGCTGGACGTGCTCGACTGCAGGCTGCGTCCGCTTCATCGGTCGCGCCCCTACGGGTCCTGGCTCTCTCGTCGCGGGGGTTCCCGCCTCTAGTCTGCGGGACCTCGTCAACGCGAACGTACAGGAGATCAAAGAGCCGCCTAGTCTCCGAACTACGAGATCTCACGCCGAGAGCCTTCGAGCATTTCTGTAAGGAATTTCTGGGGCATCTGGGTTATCGAAGCGTTGAAGTCACACGGCGGAGTCAGGATGGCGGAATCGACGGCTACGGCAACTTCCGTCAGGGTGCCATTAGCATTCGCTCAGCTTTTCAGGCCAAGCGCTGGACCGACAATCCAGTCGGCAGGCCAGACATCGACAGATTCCGCGGAGCCATTCAGGGGGAATACGATCACGGAGTCTTTCTCACCACAAGCAGATTCTCGAAAGACGCCAAGGATGCATCATATCGGAAGGGAGCGATCACCATCCTCCTTCTTGATGGACCAGCCATTGCGGATCTGCTGGTCGAGCGCGGACTCGGAGTCAGGAGACTGCCGGTCCACTTGCTGGACATCGACGAAGAGTTCTTCGACATTGAAGAAGAGTAGGTTGACGGCGATTGAGTCACTGCCTGCCGGCTGGGTTTGCGCTTGCAGGTGACTACGTGCGCGCTAGGCGTGCAGCCGAGGAACACATGAACTCGTGGCGCATCCCTGACTGGCTCGAACGAGAAGTAAAGGAGCGAGACAAGTTCTGCGTCTATTGTGGCATCCAAATGATCGAGCAGATGCCTTCGCGTGGCGCTCGGAGGGGTGTGGCGACCTGGAACACATCATAAACGATGCAAGTATCGTCACTCGGGAGAACATCGCCCGATGTTGCGTAGCATGCAATGCCATTTGAAACCGTCGGAATGGTTCAGCCAACTCAGTCACCGTATAGCTTCGATCTCGCAGACACAAAGCAACGAAAATCATTCCACCGGAAAGCGGCTTAATCGCGGAATCGATCGTACCCCGATCCTCCATCGCTGTACGGATCGCCATGGCCAGTCCGTCGGACCAGCAGCGGGCGCGCTAAGCCGTCACAATGGTACGTTCGTTGTTATAGTTGATGGTACGAGTTGAAGTCTCGCGTGAACCACTTAGCCTGGCAATCCTATGCGTGCGAGGAGGTTTTGGAATCGGGTGTTAGAACGAAGTGGGTCAAAGGCTGGGTCGACCTTCAGGGAAACAAGCTGAAAGTCTCGGTCGGCATATGCTCGCTCCAACCAGTCCAAGGCTCGATCGTGTTCGTCCAACGAAGCATAGATGGTCGCCAGCAGATACGCCAACGCAAACGGCTCGCCAGAGATCTCGTCAACTAATGCTCTGGCCTTGTCCGGTCTGTTGCAAACAGCATAGGTGTATGCGGTCAAGGCTTTGAGGCTCGTCGCCACTCCGGGATGCCCGCCGGTCAGGGAGGCCACTTTTTCAAACTCCCCGATCGCCTGCTCGCACATTCCCTGTCGTGCATAAACCAGTCCAAGGGTGCCGTGAGCTGCGGCATAGTTTGCATCCATATCGATCACCTTACGCAGTTCTTCCGCTGCCCGATCGTACTGGCGCGCCACGGCTAGAACCAATCCCGCCGTTTGATTCATGAGTAATGACAAGGGATCCAGCTGCCGCGCAAGTTGTGCTTCATGGATCGCTTCCTCGTGCCGTCCCATCTGAGCCAGATAGATTGAATACCAGTGGTGAGCCTGAGCATAATTAGGATTCAAATCGATGGCTTGCTTCAATTCCACTTCCGCCCTCAACCAGTCCCAATCGTAAAGAAAGGTGAAGAAGCCCAGCGAGGCGTGCGCCTCACCGAGCGTCGGATCTAGTTCCAAGGCTTTGACTGCAGCCTTCCTGGCCTCAACCGGGTTGTTCAAGTACGTGTAGCCATCCAGCAGGCCGGTATAGGCGAGGGCGTAGTTCGGATCTTTTTGGATGGCTTCTTTGAACAGTTCAATGCCCTTGCCCACGCCATCCGGTGTTAACTTGTTCCAGTAGAAACGTCCTTTGAGATAGAGATGGTAGGCTTCGCTGCTTTCCGTCTGGCGTTTCACGAGCTCCAGCTTCTCGGAGGAGGTGAGCCGAACTCGAAGGACCTCGGCAATTTGCTGTGAAAGGCTGTTCTGCAGGGCTAAGATGTCTGAATGTTCGCGGTTGTATTGGCCGCCCCAGAGATGTGTGTTGTTGGCCGCGTCAATGAGTTCCACACTCACAATTAGGATGCCATCGACCTCTCTGATGCGGCCAATCAACACAGCCCGAACACCCAATTCGCGTCCGACCGTTCTTGCGTCTGGCAAATTTGCTTTCGCGTCGCTGAGTCTTGTAGCGAAATACCGAATTCCGTGACATCACCTTCAGGTTAACAACGCGCGAAAGCTGGTTGATGAGACTCTCGGTGATTCCATCGGCCAAGTAGTCCGTAGTTGGATCTGCGCTCTCATTCAGGAAAGGAAGGACTGCGAGAGAATCGATCGCGGCCCTTTCATCGCTAGACTGACGAACCTTGGCGATGAAACGATAGCCTCGCCAGGGGATGGTCTCGATGTACCCATGTTCGTCGGGCCCATTGCCTAAGGCTTTTCTAAGGGTTGAGACGTTGCGCGCGAGATTCGATTCTTCGACTGTCGTATCGGGCCACACGAGGTTCATCATTTCGTTCTTCGTCAGAACGCGCCCGCTGTTTTGGACAAGAACCAGGAGAATGTCGAAGACCTTTGGTGTAAGCGGCACCAACTGGCCGTGGCGCCGGAGCACGCGCTCACCCTCATCTATAAGGAAAGGCCCGAATTCGTAAGTCACCTGTCGCTATTCTTTCCGAAATTTTTCCGAACTTTCAAAAGACTTTCTCGCTCCGTCGAGAGTATAGGTAGCGAAGAAAGGAGATAAACCGATGCCTGGAACTATTGAACAAGAAATCCTAACGCAGGAAGAGAGTCTCACGCAAGCCAAGCGACAACTGGACATCAGCGCCTTCGACCGCATCTATGCCGATGACCTCATGATGACGGGTGTGACTGGCGAAGTTTGTGGCAAAGCGAGCCTGCTGGCAGAAGCGGCGCGGGGTGTCAGCGAGCGCGATAACGCCGCTGCTCAGGGGAAGAAGTTTGTCACATCCTTAGACAATGAAGACATTAAGGTAGTGACTCACGACGATACCGCCGTTGCGAGCTACCGCTTCGTAGTCAGAATTCAGGGTGACGGCCTGGATATCCATCACCGATACCGTACCACAAACGTGTGGCTGAAACGAGGCAGCCAGTGGCAGATTATCGCCGGACACATGACGAGTCTGGATCCACAGGGAGCGCGCTAAGTTTCGAGCGCCTTTTTTGGTCAGATTACCGAGCCTCGTACAATTAGGGCATGGGGCGTGGACTGCCGCCAGCTTCACCTGGTGCTTCCGAATTGTTGGTAAAATAGATTGCAAAAATGAGGATACCAGCCAACAGCAGCGGAAGTCCCCTGCCCCTGAGGACAGCTGAGCCGTAGATTCGTTAGACGGCAATAGAAGAACCTGCATGGGCGTCGCGACTTTACGGAGCTCACTCCTCTGGTGTCAGCTCATCAACTACGAAGTCGTGGCGTTTTGTGGGGCTAGCATTCCCCAATAAAACTGTCGTTAGCAAATCAAGATGTCCGGTTTTTATAGCAAGTGAAGTGTCCGGTTTAGTGAATATTGAAGTCATAGTTTCTCAGGCCCGAGCGTAGCGAGGAATGGCCTGAGCTCCTTATCCAAGGCTTTTGGACAAGAAAGAAATATATAAGACCAGCAGTAGAAGCTGTGGGAACTGTGGGAAACTCGGAGTGGAGTGGGCTCCGAGTTTTCCAAGCCCTGTGGGAAGGTGTGGGAAAATCGCTTTTTGATGTTTCCAGGCGTTCCCACAGGGCGGCAGTTTCCACAGCTTGCAGGTTAAGAGAAGAGCCGCGCCGCTTCCTCCTTGGAGGATGTGGAGGGCTCGGGGTCGAGCCACCGGTAACCTTCAGGCACTTTTTTTCCGGCCTGGGCGGGCTGAGGCTAACGGGCTCAGCGACCTGCCTTGACTGTCATAGCGGCCCAACAAATGCTGTCGGTAAAACAAACTCAAGGTACCGTCCAGATGCCGGCAGGCCAGCACGCGACAGCGGGCTAGGCTGAAGCGGAAGGTCTGCGACTCGATTTGCAGAATGAGATTGTCGAAGCGGACGGTGTTATCGTTGCCGACCACTCGCTCCTGCTGGAGCGAGAAGATCTTGTCCAGATCGCTGCCCCGGTAAGGGACGAAGGCCGTGCCAGCTTGCTGGGCTGGCGCGGTGAAGCTGCGATTGTGATAGCCGATCCAGGTCTGCTCTAAGAAGCGATTGGCCGTCTCCCAGTTGGTGATTTGACGTCGGCGCAACTCGGCCACCAGCCGCCCTTGCCAGGTGCCAAACAGCCGTTCGCAGCGGCCTCGAGCCTGAGGGGAGTGGGCCAGAATGAGTTCGATGTTGAGTTGCTCCAGCGCTCGGCCAATCTGGGTCTTCGGCTCTCGATCCGGCTCTCCGCCCGCGACCGGTGTGAAGGCGAAGTGACTGCCTCGGTCCGAATACAAAGCACAAAAGACTCCCTGCTGTTCGATGACGGTCTTCAGCGCCGCCATGACCGTTTCAGTGCTTTCCTGTTCGACCAACCGTGCGTAGTAAACCTGGCTGGTGGCATCATCGAAAACCACGATCAGGTCCTGCTGGCCCTGCCCAGCTCCCAGCCAGGCGTGGGTACTGGCATCGACGTGCAGCAGCATCCCGGGTAGCGGTCGCCGCGGTCGTCGCTTGCGGTGCGCACCTCGTTTCCGGCTTCGCGCCACCAACCCCGCCGTCTGCAACGCCGTCTTGATCCACGTGTAGCTGAGGGTAATCCCATGCTCTTCCCTTACACTCTGCACAAAGTGCCGCACGTTATGATCAAAGTACTGTTCCCGATACAGCCGCAATACCTTCTCCACCGTCTCCAGCGGCACCCGCTTGGGACTGGGCCGTTGCCGCCGCCGATCAAACAAACCGTCATAGCCCTCCTCCTCATAGCGTTGCTTCCATCTCCGCATGCTCCGATCCGAAATCCCCAGAATCTCGGCTGCCTGCATCCACAAGATCTGGCCACTGACGGCTCGCAAAATCACTTCCTGTACTTTCATGGCCCGCTCCACGGCGGTCATCGGATAAAGTCCCATCGCTCCTCCTGTGAGGGACCATTATCCTTTGCCACCCTAGACCGGACATTTCATTTGCTACAGCCACCGGACACTTCATTTGCTTACCACAGGTATTCCCCAATAAAACTTGACAGCGACTGGAATTGGACGTAGGGTGTCCTGCACCGGCAAAAGTACAACGGAGACAGCCGCGGGAGTATCATCTCTCCGACGGAGATTCGTTTGTCTGAGGAGCGTATATGAGAGGATACAGGATTGCGCCATCGGTCCTCTGTGCATTAGGTTTCGCGGGACTGCTGCAGGGGCAGACTCCTGCCAAGGTCGATTTCGGTCGCGATGTGCTCCCGATTTTGAGGCAGAACTGCATCGGCTGCCATGGACCTGTGCAGCAGATCAGTGGATTGCGGCTTGACCGGAGAAGCGTAGTTCTCAACCGCAAAGGCGTGGTGCCGGGCAGCAGCGATAACAGCTTTCTGTTTCACCGGATCTCCGGAGACGCGTACGGGATGCAGATGCCGCCCACAGGCCCGCTTCGTGCGGAACAGATTGAGGTCATAAAAACGTGGATCGATCAGGGCGCCGACTGGCCGGACTCCCTGGCCAACGAAACGGAATTGCCACCACTGAATCCGGAGGCTGTGGCGATGGTCGAAGCCTTGCGCAGGGGTGACCAGAAAGCGTTCGACAAGTCCGTGACGGAAGATGCGAAGCTTATCAATGCGCGCGGGCCCGAGGGCTCCACACCGTTCATGTACGCGGTCCTCTATAGCAGCGTCGCGAAATTGGAACGGCTGCTAAAACAAGGGGGTGACCCCAACAAGCGAAACGACGCAAACGCCACCGCCCTCATGTGGGCGGCCACGGATCTGGAGAAGACCCGCGTCCTCCTGGACCACGGCGCGGACGTCAATGCGCGGTCCAGTGACTTGAGAACGCCACTCATGATCGCCGCCCGCCGTCCCGGCAATACGGCCGTCGTCAAGCTTCTCCTGGACCACGGAGCGAATCCCAATCCCAATGCAAATCCGTTGACCGAATCGTCACCCCTGATCGAGGCGGCCACCGCCGGCGATGCGGCCACCATGGAACTGCTCCTCAGCCGCGGCGCCGATGTAAAAGCGGCCGCACAACCGGCGCTCACTATGGCAATCACCACCCAGTGCTCGAAGTGCCTTTCGCTGCTAGTCGCCAAAGACCTCGACAAGGCAGCCTATAGCCTCGCACTGCCGGACGTCGCGGTTCTGGGCGACGTGAATGCCGTTAGACTCATGCTGGACCATGGCGCCGACGTGAATGCCTTCGATCGCCTCGGCCGCACTCCTTTGATGTACGCGGTCGCGTCCGACCTGCTTCCCCTGGATGAGGTCAAACTGCTTATCGAGCGCGGTGCCGACGTCAACGCTGTTGATCGTCACAAGCAAGGCGGGGATTCCGGGCTCTCGGTGCTCGATATCGCGAAACTCCATGGCGACACGCCGATTGTGGACTTGCTGGTCAAATCCGGCGCAAAGGGCACCGCTGCAGGCTCGGCCATCCTGAAACCGCGTAAGGAGAACACCATCTCAAGCGCGATTCAGGGAAGCCTCCCCATGCTACAGCGGGCGGATGCTAATTTTGTTCCCAAGGCAGCCTGCGTCTCCTGCCACAACAACAGTCTCGCGGCGATGGTAGTGTCCGCGGCGCGCAAGAGCGGCTTCACGGTGGACGAGAAGACTGCGGCGCAGCAGGTGAAAGCCAATGTTTTCGGGCTCGAAAAGTTACGCGATAGCTTGCACCAGGGCTTTTTTGGTCCAGCTCCAGTGGGAGATATTTTTGGCCCTGTCGTATTGAGCTACATCCTGGTGGGGCTCGATGCGGAGCATTACAAAGCAGATATCAATACGGATGCAGTGGCGATGTACCTGAAATCGCATCAATCGGCAGACGGCCAGTGGGCCTACCCGCCCGCCGATACGCGGCCGCCGCTGTGTTCGGACTACATCGGGCAGACAGCGCTTTCGATGCGGGCGCTCCAGCTTTACGCGCCGAAGACAGACAAGGCGGCCTTCGACCAGTCGATTCAACTTGCCGCAGCGTGGCTGGCGAACGCCCGGCCGAGGAACAATGATGATCGAGGTTGGCGGCTGCTCGGGCTGGCATGGGCCGGCAAGGACAAAGGTGCAATCCAGAAGGCCATGCAGGAGTTGCTAGCGACGCAACGCCCCGATGGCGGCTGGTCTGATCTCGATTCCATGGAAAGCAGCGCCTACGCCACTGGAAAGGCCTTGTACGCACTGCAAATCGCGGGCATGCCGGCATCAAATGCGGCCTACTCGCGCGGGGCACAGTACCTGCTCAAAACGCAGCAAGAAGACGGCTCGTGGTACGTGAAGACGCGTGCCATGGCCCTCCAGCCATACTTCGACGCCGGTTTCCCCCACGGCTTCGATCAATGGATTTCCGCCGCCGGTTCTGCCTGGGCGACGCTGGCGCTTCTTCCAGCGCAACCGCCCCAGACCACGGCGCTCACCACCGAGCGTGCAGCACGGTAGCGCCGCCGATCTTCTCGGCGGAGATCGGTATCGCCCCAGTGAACTCTACTTGCTGAGTTCGTCGAAGAAGTTGCGGACACACCTCTCGGTTGAGCACCGAGCCATTCCCTGTTGGCCTTATACGCCGTTAACCAAACATTGAGCGGTATGGATTCGCTTCATTGTCCCCGGTTAGCCGACGATACGGCCATTGACCCGGTCCCAATCCGTCACTGGCTTTTCTCTCGTCTGCATCCACAAGCCTGCCACCAACGACACGATCAAGGATCAGCTGGTATGTTGCTTGGTGCCTCTCCGCGTCCTTCGACTTGACGTGCTTGATGTTGCCACGTGGCCGATGATTTCTAAGCTACCAGCTCAGAGAACTCGCATCGGAGGACGCTCTGGGCTGTGATAACATAGGCGACAATTCTCAGGCACATCAGCATGAGCGTTAGCGTTGGAACAAAACTTGGGCCTTATCGGATCGAAGCGCCGATTGGCGCGGGCGGCATGGGAGAGGTGTATCGAGCCAAAGACACCCGGCTCGACCGGACCGTCGCGGTCAAGGTTCTCCCCAACGAGCTATCCAGCAAGCCCGGGTTGCGGCAGCGGTTCGAGCACGAGGCACGAGCCATTGCCAGCTTGAACCATCCGCACATCTGCGCGCTCCACGACGTGGGACAGCAGGACGGCGTGGACTTTCTCGTCATGGAATACCTGGAAGGTGAAACCCTGGCTGCGCGGCTCTCGCACGGGGCTTTGAAGACAGAGCAGTTGTTGCGCTACGCCATTCAGATAGCCGATGCACTGGACAAGGCCCATCGGCAGGGATTTGTCCATCGGGATCTGAAACCCGGCAATGTCATGCTGACCCGTGCTGGAGTGAAGCTGCTGGATTTCGGACTGGCAACGATTGCGCGTGACGGGAAGGGGCCTGGCGGCGTCATCAGTGGGACAGATGCCACCCTGACGGTGCAGCCCCTGACGGGCGAAGGCATGATTGTGGGCACGTTGCCGTACATGGCGCCGGAGCAACTGGAAGGCAAGGAGACGGATGCCCGGACCGACATTTTTGCTTTCGGCGCGATTCTCTATGAAATGGCGACGGGAAAGAGAGCGTTCGAAGGCAAGAGTCAGGCCAGCTTGATTGCGGCGATTCTAGGGTCAGAACCCAAACCGCTGCGAACCTTGCAGCCGCTGGCACCACTGGCACTGGAACGAGTGGTCCAGACCTGCCTGGCGAAGGATCCGGAGGAACGGTGGCAGAATACACGCGACATCATGCGCCAGCTGGAGTGGATCGCCGAGGCCAAGGCCCAACCGGAAGAAACCCTGCCACAGCGTCGATTGACTCGGGAACGTCTAGCGTGGTCGGCGGCCTCTCTCTTGTTGATTGCCTTGCTCACGTCCCTGCCCTTCACTATTGCTCATCTCCGCAAGGCGCCGCCTATGGACGCGCGCCCTATGAGGTTTTCCATCCTGCCGCCGGAGAAGACAAGCCTGGGGTCGTTTGCCGTTTCGCCGGACGGCCGCTGGCTGGCCTTCACTGCCGCGACGGGCGGTAAAGATCAGCTCTGGGTGCAGGCACTCGATGGTCTCACGGCACAGGCGTTGCTTGGTACCGAAGGCGCCAGTTATCCCTTCTGGTCGCCCGACAGCCGGTCAATCGCCTTCTTTGCGAACGTCAAGCTCAAGAAGATCGAGGTCACCGGAGGGCCTGTGCAGACGGTGTGTGATGTTACAGGAGCGTAGGTCGGGCGGTACCTGGAACCGTGACGGAGCGATTGTATTCGCGACGAGCGGGTTTGGGCTGCATCAAGCTTCAGCGACAGGGGGCAGTGCTAGATTGATCATGGCGCTGACACCCCAAGAAACGTACATTTCTCCGTTCTTCCTGCCAGACGGCAACCACTTTCTCGAGTACATTCGGAGCCCGCGCAAGGAAACTCGTGGGATCTACGTGGCGTCGCTAGACGGTACAGTCAAGCAGCGTCTGCTCGGCATCGACTCGAACGCCGTGTATGCACCGTCTCTCTCGGGCGACAGGCAGCTGGGCTATCTGCTTTTCCTCCGTGAGGGGGCGTTGCTGGCCCAGCCGTTTGACACCCGGCAAATGAAGCTCACCGGTATGCCGCTTCCTATCGCTGAGCGGGTCGGGAGAGATGCGGGTTTCACGAGCGAAGTTCGCGGGAGCTTTTCGGTCTCCGACAATGGCGTACTGGTCTACGATTCGAGTGTCAATCGACAGAGCAAACAACTGGTCTGGGTGGACCGCCAGGGCAAACTAATTCGCTCCCTGGGCGCGGTGGGAGGTTACACCCAGCCCTGCCTCTCTCCTGACGAGAAGCGAGTCGTGGTAGACCGTTTCGATGATCAGACAGGTTCGTACGACCTCTGGATGTACGACGTGGGAGGAGGTGGGGCCTCCCAGTTCACCTTCGATCCGGCCCTCGACTACTTTCCGCTCTGGTCCCCCGATGGAAAGCGTATTATCTGGGTATCGGATCGAGAAGGGCAAAGCAACCTTTATTGGAAAGCAGCCAGCGGCGCCGGCCAGGAAGAACCGTTGCTTAGGTTCAGTAACAACTATCCAAGGGTCCCCACCAGCTGCTCTCTGGACGGGCGCTTCCTCATTTATTACGAGATCGATCCGAAAACGAAGCGGGATATTTGGGTCCTGCCGTTGTCTGGCGATCGGAAACCTTTCCCGTTCCTGCAGACGGAGTCGAGCGAAGCGGCGGGCCAACTCTCTCCGGACGGGCGGTGGATGGCCTACACCTCGGATGAGTCGAGCCCTTTCGAGATTTATGTGCGAAGTTTCCCGTCCGGTGGGGGCCAAAGGCTGGTCTCCACCAACGGTGGGATCGGGCCCATACTGGCGGCGGGACGGGAAGGAGTTGTTTTACTACGCGCCAGACGGCAAACTGATGGCCGTTGAGGTAAAGAGTGGTCCACGTGGCGGCAAACAGGAGGCGAGCTTCGAGGCGGGCCCTCCTCGCGTGCTCTTCGAGTTCCGTTCCGGCAGCGTCGTTCCCATCGCTCCCTACACCGTCACCGCTGATGGGCAGCGGTTTCTACTCAACACGATTGTCGATGAGTCCGGCGGCGCGCCGCTCACCGTTGTCGCTCAACTGGACGGCGGAGTTGCGGCGATGAGCCGTTGCTAACCGAGAGTAGTCTAGTTGCATTCTTGGCTTTGCGCCTTACATACAGCCGAGTTCAGGGTAGGCAACTCTCTTACAATCAAGCCCATCATGAATCCCGTCGTTACCAAGGAGAGTGGCCACTGGTCGATCTCGGCGATACGCGTATTTCAAGGTGAAATTACGCTCTCACCGCTGAGTACGCGAACCAAAATTGTTCCAACTAACCCCTTAATGCCCCAAGCGTATCTTGGGCTGCGGGAGGATTCCACGCTTGGCGATCACGAGCCCTGATAAAAATGGAGGTCCCAATGGAGGGCGAATTGACGAGTCGGCGAGGTCTGCTGAAACGAGGTGCGGCCGTGAGTCTTGGTGGAGCAATTGATTTCGGATCGTCTTCAAATCCGTTCCGAACAGCTGGATCAGGTTTGGCAGCAGACTATTGGCAATATGATGGCCATGGATTGGCCGAGCTGATCGCCAAACGCAAGATCAGCCCGATCGAATTGCTGAATGCGGTCCACACCAGGGTCGGCGCTCTGAATCCAAAGATCAACGCTATTTGCAATCAGCTGTTTCGACAAAGCCGAGGCACAAATTAAACAAGGACTCGCAGAGGGACCATTTAAGGGCGTGCCCTTTGTGCTTAAGGATCTTGGTCACCAGTTGGCAGGTACAGTCACATCCTTTAGCAGCCGGCTCTTTAATGACCAAAAGGCAGATTTCGACAGCACTTTGGTCACGCGGTATAAGCAATCAGGCTTGGTCATCTGCGGCAAAACGAACACTCCCGAATTCGGACTGGCCCCGACGACTGAGCCGGTGCTTTTCGGCAAGACGCACAACCCCTGGAATCTAGAGCTCACCCCGGGAGGTTCCTCAGGAGGAGCGGCTGCTGCTGTGGCGAGCCGTATCCTGCCAATGGCTCACGCAACTGACGGTGGTGGTTCCATTAGAATTCCGGCTTCGTGTTGTGGCGTATTCGGCTTTAAGCCCACTCGCGGACGAGTGCCGATGGGGCCAACACAGTTTGAGGGCTGGAACGGGTTGTCGGCTCAACATGCCTTAACAATCTCGGTGCGAGATAGCGCCGCGCTGCTAGATATTTCCGCTGGTCCGGAGTTGGGCGCGCCTTACTGGGCACCGCCACCTCAGCGACGTTTCTTAGAAGAGATTGGGAAAGATCCAGGCAAATTGCGGATTGCGCTAGTCCTTACACCACCATCAGGCGTGCCGCTTCATCCCGAATGCAAAAATGCGGCGGCTGAAGCTGCCAAACTGTGCGAGAGTCTCGGCCACAGCGTCGAGGAGGCCACATTGCCGGTGGATGGTGCCGCCCTCGATGCGGCGAGGACGATCATTGCTGGGGTATCGATCGCCAGAACATTGGAAGACTGTGCCAAAAGAATAGGTCGGCCTGTAAGTGAGACCGATGTCGAGCCGGTCACCTGGATGTATAGCCAAACAGGCCTGAAGACTGGGAGCGTGGCCTATTCTCGAGCCATAGCCAGTTGTCATCAATTTGGGCTGGCGATGGCCAAGTTCCAGCAGCGTTATGATGTGATCCTGAGTCCGACGCTGGCGAAACCACCGGTCCGCCTGGGTCTATTGAGCCCCTTGCCAGAGGGAGTGGGAGACTTCCTGAAAGAGCGCCGCATGTTTACCCCTTTCACTGCACTCTACAACACGACCGGCCAACCATCGATGTCCGTGCCGCTGTACTGGTCGGCCGATGGTCTGCCGATCGGGGTCATGTTCTCAGGGCGATTTGGCGAGGATGGAACACTCTTCCGACTTGCGTCGCAACTCGAACGAGCCAAGCCATGGGCAGGACGCAGACCTAACGTCTAGCGTTCTTGAGCCAGCCATAGCAATCGCTCCTTAGAAATCCCGTGGTTTCTGACATCGATCGGAGCCGCGTGAAAAATCGGGACTAGACAGACTTCGTGACGAATAGACCCAGACTCCCTTCTTTCAAAGGCCCCTCAAGCTCCGATGCCGCGCCCATGCCCGAGGAGCTCGTTCGTCAGCTGGACCCTGTGGGACCGACTCAGGACGAACTCGCTGTGTTCAACCCTGTGACACAGGACCGATAAGGAGCTGGCCATTCCGCCGTTGTAGCAGAATTGAAAGACGGCAAGTGTGCGGACGATTTTCCTGGAGGATCCTCACCGGGACAACGATCGCATCAACGAATCGTTGGGCGAGCTCGGAAGCAGAGGCGGGGGGCGAGTCGCGGGCGGTATTGCTCAAGTTCACGCCTTGGGATACTCCCAAGGTGGCCGGTACTTTCGACTGAGCAGCTGGCTGGCTTCAGAATCACCGATGATCTGTTCCTTTTCGCCGTCCCACCGGACACTTCTTCCCAGCTCTAGTGCCAGCATTCCGAGCAAACTCACGTTGGTGGAGCGGTGAATTTCTTCGATGTCGCTCACCGGCTTCCTCTCAGTCTTGATGGCATCCAAGAAATCGGCCCAAAGCTCTTTGATGTTCTGCGAGTCGGGCTCGTGGAGTTTGGGCTCTTCATGAGTGACCGGTTTCTTCGAGTCCGTAGGGTAGAACGTCCACCCGTTCTGCCATCCCATGTGGAACGTGCCTTCAGTGCCATAGAAGTAGCAACCCACATTCTCGCCTTTCTCTGCATTGTTGGCCGCAAACTGGCGATGTTCCCAGGAGACCGTGAAACCTTCGAACTCATAAACCGCAACTTGATGATCGGGCGCGTCGCTGGTCTGCTCCTCGTTTGTAAGAACTGCGGGGCCTTTGATGGGCCGTCCGCCGAAGGAAGAGATTTTGCGCGGCCATTTCTCGCCGGTGATCCAGAGAATCTGGTCCATCCAGTGAATGCCCCAGTCGCCCAAGGTGCCATTGGCATAGTCGAGGTAGTTCCGGAAACCCCGCGTATGGATGGCGCCACTCCAGGGGGTTTTCAGTTCGCCCGGTTCGCCGTTGTAAGGCCGTAAGGGAGCCGGCCCGCACCACATCTCCCAATTGAGCGCTTTCGGTGGGTCGACGTTCTTTAGCGGCTTCTCGGGTCCCCCTTCATAGTGAACAAAAGCACGCACCATGCCGATCTTGCCAGCCTTTCCGGCACGGATAAACTCGCGACCGGAAATGTTATGCGGAGAAACTCTTCGATGGGTGCCGACCTGCACGACCTTCCCTGTGGTGCGCGCTGCATTCACCATCGCGCGACCCTCCCTAATGGTGTGCCCGATCGGCTTTTCCACGTAGACATGGGCACCCGCCTTCACAGCGGCAATCATGATCAACGGGTGCCAGTGGTCGGGTGTGCCCACTATGATGATTTCCGGTTTTTCCTTATCCAATAGCTCCCGATAGTCGTTGTACTTCTTGGGCACTTCGCCGGTCAGCTTGTTCACGGTCTCAGCCGCAGGGTGCATTTGACGGGTATCCACGTCACACATGGCCACCACTCGGCACTGGCCGCACGCCATTGCCTCTCCGAGGATGTTCATGCCCCACCAACCAGTCCCGACCAGGGCCGTTTTGTACTTTTGACCATCAGGGCGTCCGAAAACCGGCAGTGCGTAGCCGGCAATACTGGAGGCGAGCGTTGATTTGATGAAGCCTCTGCGATTGATCATGCAGAATTCCCCTCTGACTCTGAGGTTTGGATCTGGAACAAGTACTTTAAGTCATGCGCTGAGCTACGTTCATTCGCAGCCATTTCCTTCACTTGCCCTACGGTCCGGTAATTTTGGATCCGAACTACTCGTCAGGCACTATGCGGACTTCCGCTTCGAACTTCCGATAGCGCTTGAACTCGATCACGTTACGCGTATGCAGCTTTGCGCCGCCTTCAATGAGCAAGACTTCGGCCCTGGCAGGCAGCCAGTACTTGCGGCCAGCAATGTCGGCCAAGTCATAGTCGATAGCCCCTTCGGATCGAGTAATGGGAAAATCGTCCGGGATACTGATCGCTTTGTCTTCCAGTCTTACGACCTGGTGGGACTGCGGATCAATCCAGCAGCGGCCGCGGTAAGCCGTCACAATGGTGCGTTCGTTGTTATAGTTGATGGTACGACTGGAAGTCTCGCGTGGAACTTGATATCCAACGCGGATGGTCTCGTGTCCGTTCGTCTGATCTCTTCCTTCCAGTCGAAAGTTCGCCTTCGTCGCAGGATCAAACAGCGAGCGCAACGAGGTTCCAAACTCTCCCGTGGAGCGGGTTCCCGACAAAGTTTCAATTGTTGCTCCAGACCTGACCTGATTGGCAACGGTCAGAATCTTGTAGTTCTCCTTCTTCTCGAAGTAGGTAAGGTCGGCTACGTAGTTGTCGACTTGGCGCCAGCCGCCTGGAAAAAAGCGAACAAAGCGCTGAGTAACCTGGGTGCAGATGAAATTGGGCAGCTCGTCCGTGTAAGCCATGGCTTTAGCGCGCGCCGACTCGAGAAACTTTTGCCACTCGGCTTCCCCCATAATTTCACCAGGTGACTTCTGGCGGGCTTCAGGGACGGCCGGCGCTGGCCCAGATTGAGCAGGTGTTGAGGGTGCCGGAGTAGTCGGAACAAAGTCTTTTCCCTGTGCGCGCATCTGGCGAAGCGTCTCTACAACAGCCGTGTCAGCTTCCCGTGCCTCCAGCTCCAAAAGAAAAATATCTGTTACCGAGAACTTGATGCCGCGCTGCTGGATGAGCTCCACAATCCGATTGACAGAAACCTCGCCGAGTTTGGACGAGTTAACCAGCCCGAGTACCTGCTCCTCGGTTAAGGGCTCGACCGCAGGTTCCTGTCCGGTCAGATCCTGACGCGCTGCTGCCCACAGGACCGAGAGCAGCAACAGGCTCTCCAGAATGTAGCGCTTCCGAGGCTTCCGCCTCGAATACCGCAAAGCATCAACTGGCATGACAAACCCAAGAGGCCCGAGGGAGCACCAGCTTCGAGCAGCCTGCAGGCCCGAAGCCTGGCTACCTCAGGGTCACACAATCACATCTATCAGGTGAAAGTTCACAACCCTCAAAAGAGCACCTCCATGAGTCTCGCGAGTCGACCTGAATCCAGCCTACCCGGACTCGGACATTCCGCTTCCTCCCCATGAGAACTGAAGCAAGATCAAGATGCGTCGCTTGGCATAACTCGCTGCTCTTGTGATCGGAATCATGCCCCAGCGGCTTGTTGGCACATGAACTCGAGAGTTTGCTCGTAGGTAGGAATGCCGGCTCGCCCTCCCAGCTTCGTGCAGGACATTGCGGCAACTGCAGAGGCAAAGCCAATCGCTTCGGGGGCGGCGAACCCATGCGCCAGGCCAAAGCAAAACGCCCCATGAAAGCAGTCTCCGGCTCCGGTGGTATCAACCGTCTTCACTCGGAAGGCCGGAAGCTTGAAGATCTTCTCCCGATACAGGTACGTACAGCCGTCCTCTCCAAGAGTGACGATTGGTACCTTTGCACCTCGGGCCTTGAGTTCGTGCAGCGCTCGCGAGTAGTCGCCTTTATTCCCTGTGAGCACATCCGCCAGATGACGTGGAATGATCGCGTAATCGGCCAAGCCAAGCAGCTCCAGACTAGGCTGGCTGGGGTCGTGCACATCCGCAACCACCGGGACCCCGTGAGAGCGCGCGAAGTGAGCCGCTTTTTGGGCCGCTTCAATCCAAGTCGCATCGATCAACACGGCCTTGGATCTTCGGATGCGATCCAGGTTTAGAGCCTTCAGATCGACATAAAGATTCTTCTGAGCGCTGACGACAAACGCCCGCTCTCCGCTGTCAGCCTTGACCATGACGAAACAAACTCCGGTCCTTCCTTGAGGAACCATATGCACCTGGGAAGTATTCACGTTGTAGGACTTGAGTTCCTTCAGCAGAGCATGTCCCACTTCATCGTCGCCGACACGTCCCCAAAACTCTGTGCTGGCACCCAGTTTTTGAGCTGCCACAAGCGCTGTGGCTACCATCCCTCCACCTTGGGTCTCATACTGGGTGGCGGAAAAGACTCCTTCCCCGCTGGGAAAATCCGAGACCAGCATGAGATGGTCGAGCACAGCCAAGCCAATTCCGATGACGTCCGCATGCATCCCGATCACCTGTCAGGCACCACCAGTTGTCGAAACGCCGCCAGTATAATGACTCCGTTTTGGCTGCGTCAATCGCAAAGCGAACGCGGGATGCACAATGATCCAGTTCTGCAAAATAAAAAGCGAGCCAACCCGCAAGGGACAGGCTCGCTATTGAAGAAGACTCTCTGTGGAGCGCCTTAAGGCTCTGAAAGAGGGAAACGATCAGCCATTAATTCCGTGTTCGTCCATAGGTATTGGATCGGCTTTGTCTCTCGCTACTCCCAGTCTCGACTCTGGCTGCTGGAGCCGAAGGAGCCGTGGTTACGGTGGTCCGCTGCGGAGACGTTGTTGAGCGCGGATAGTTGGGGCTGTTGGCCGCAGACCACGAGGAGTCTTCATAAGACGGACGGTACAGTACTCGAACGGGGCAGAACAGTGCATATCTGAAGCCGTAAGGGGAACCAAAGCTCCCGTCAAACGGCACAAATGTGTAGCAGTTGAAGAACGGGTTGTAGAGCCACCCGCCGCGCAGGTTGTAGTGGTAGCTCTGCGAAACAGAACTCAACGCCCAAGGAGAAAGACGGCTGTTTGCAGCGACCAGGAATTCAGCACGTCGCTGGCTCCAGAGATCGAGTGTATCGGCTTCCTCCTTGTCCAGCTTGGCATATTGAACCTCGCCTTCCGCTAAGGGAACTCCCAAGTTGAAACGCTTCCCCGATTTCAGGATGGCTACCTCTTTCCCATCCTTTAGCCACGAGGCCTTGCCCTTATAAACTAGAACCTCGACCCTGTCTTCCGGAACGACCTCTAGGCGGTATAAGCCATCCTTCAAAAGGGCGATGTCCCCAGACGAAGTTGTGAGTTTAAGAGCGTGAACCTTCTTGTCAAAGGTAACCGATTCCACAATGACGACGCCACGAGTGACCTCGAATTGCATCGCGCCAAAGTCAGTGTTGAGTACTCGCAGTCCCGAGCTAGGACCGAGGCGCAAATAGCTTCCCGGATTCAGCAACATCTCGAGGCGGTCTGCCTCTTGAGTTTCAAGTCGGTCCCCGATGTTGATTTGATACCGCGCGGTAAGCAGTTTGCCATCCTTTGATTCGCCGCTAAAAACCAAAGGCCGCCCTTCGACGAAATTCAGAACCCCGGCCTTTGCAGCAACAAAATGCTCAGTAAACTCATCGGCATGGAGCCAAACCGGCAAGATCAGCAGCATGACACCAGCGGTATTAGAGAGAATGCGTCGTTTCATAACCAACCTCCCAGTCCTGTTCGCCCAGAAACAATTTGACTCGCGCAACCGGACGATTGCATTCTGCAAAAATTATAGTGCTTTAGAGAGGATAAGCAACATAATTTCCCTTGTCCGTTGGATCAGAATGCCAAGGCCAAAAGGCGTGGGCGTCACAGTCCCGATGATTGAGGAACAATGGAGCCATACTGGCTCCGCAACCGGAGCGGTCGCGACGCTGGACGAGGGGAACGCGACATTGAACCGACACCGAGGTGGGCGCCACGAGGTCGCTTGACACCGCTATCTCTCTCATTGAGATCTTGCACTCCGCTTCATCAACCTTCCATTGGAGAAAATCTCGTGTTCAAACTGGACCTGATTCAAACTGTCACTTTTGCAGGCATCGTTCTTTTCATGGGCTACCGCGTCCGCCAGTTCATCCCGCCATTGGCCCGCTACAACGTCCCGGCGGCTGTCATCGGAGGAATTCTGACCTCGTGCGCCATCCTGCTCTTGCGCGGTCAGGGTATCGAGCTTCTGGCTTTCGATACAACTCTTCAAAGCCCGCTTATGATTGCTTTCTTCACGACCATCGGTTTCGGCGCCAGCGTGTCGTTGCTGCGAACTGGCGGTCCATACGTGGTGGTTTTCTTCGCTGTCGCGACTATCGCTGCTGTTGGGCAGAATCTTATCGGGATCCTGCTGACCCTTCCGCTCGGCATGCATCCGCTGTTTGGCATCCTCTGCGGATCAGTAGCGCTCACTGGTGGTCCAGCAACCGGCTTGGCCTTTGCACCCCTGTTCGAACAGGCTGGGGTTGGAGGTGCGGCTACTATCGCCGTAGCTTCCGCGATGGTGGGCATTGTCTCGGGAGGACTGATGGGTGGGCCAATCGGAACGGCGCTCATCGAGCGCCTTCACCTCCAAGTGCCAGGAAGAGCTGCCGGCCTCATTGAAGTTCCGCCTGCTACCCAGATTGTGGAGGACCGAATGACAGAGCCTCCCGCCACCGCACCAAGTGGCGAGGACAAGGAGTCTTACTTGCTGCTGAAGAGTCTCGTGGTCATTCTGGTCGCCATGTGGGTCGGCACGGGACTTAGCAACTGGTTTGCTTCTCTTCAGTTCACTTTGCCTGCCTACATCGGGGCGATGTTCGTGGCGGCTCTATTCCGAAATGTTGATGACGTGAGTCGCGTTCTGGGACTTTCCCAGAAAACCATTGACGACATCGGAAGCGTTTCACTTTCTCTGTTTATTGTCTTGGCGCTGATGACCCTTAGGCTTTGGGAACTTGCGGAACTTGCGCTTCCCCTCTTAGTCATTCTAATAGTCCAGGTCCTGTTTATTGGAGCTATTTGTTTTTGGCCGATGTTTCGCCTGATGGGCCGCGACTACGAGTCTGCGGTGATCAGCGGTGGGTTCTGCGGGTTCATGCTGGGCACGACGGCTAATGCCATGGCTAATATGGAAGCGTTGGTCGAACGATACGGACCCGCACCAAGAGCGTTTTTGGTAGTTCCGATGGTGGGAGCTTTCTTTATTGATTTCACCAACGCCGTGATTATCACACTCTTCGTGAACTTCTGGAAATGATGCTGCGAGCAAAGGCTAGATCGTCACCCTTTATGTCATTTTCAGCACCTTTCCAAGGAACCGGGGGTTCTTTGTAGTCTTGAGTTCAGCAGACGATGGTTTCGTCCCGCTCAGATGCGGGACCCTGAGCAGAACGACAATCCTATCTTGTCTAGCGGCGATCAGTTAGGCAGACTAGTAGAGGAACATTGGTTTGCCATCGACATTGCGGACTTTAGGGCGATACTGCTCTGTATCGTAGAGCTCGTCCACGTCAACCCGTTTGGGTCCTTCCGCGATCGTGCTGATGGGAACGTTGGTGTAAATGCCATTCCGCAAGGCCATCAGCCGTCCAAATTGTCTTTTCTGAACAAGGGACAAAGCCATATTGGCATAGTTCAAGGAAACCATGAGATCCAAAGAATCTGGGGCACCACTCCGCATGAGGTAGGATAGCTGCTGATAGATGATGTTTTGCCCAGTGAGACTCTTTATTGCTTCTCCCGTTAGCGCGCCAATACCACCAAGCTTCTTGTGCCCATAGTCGTCGGCTTGCCCCTGCTCGACAATCTTGCCTCCGATCATCTGGGCACCTTCGGAAATGGTCACCATCGCATAGTTGCTCGGATTGTTTCGCTTGTCCTCCGTCACAAGCCTGGCCAACTTTTCCGGGTCGAAGTGTACTTCCGAGATGAGGGCACGATCGACCCCAGAAAGGTAGGAAGCGATCAGCGAGGTCTCACCACTATTGCGGCCAAAAAGTTCGACCACCGCGATGCGTTCGTGAGATCCAGCTGAAGTCCGGAGCTGGTGAAGAAAGTTGACGCTGCGGGTTACAGCGGTGGAAAAGCCGATGCAATAGTCGGTGCCAAAGACATCATTGTCCATCGTCTTAGGAATGGCGACGATTGGGAAGCCCTCCTGGTGGAGTCGTTCGCCATAGCTAAGCGTGTCGTCACCGCCAATGGGAATTAGCACGTCGATATTCAGCCTAGTCAGATTCTTGAGCACATGAGGTGTGAAGTCTCTGGGCTGGCTATTGCCTTCCGGATTCCAGCCGGGCTCCCGCAAGAACTCCGGAATGTCTGCCGGTCTTACCTTTCCGGGGTTTGCGCGCGATGTATGCAGGAAAGTCCCGCCCGTCCGGTCAATTGTCCGCACCAAGTTGTTGTCTAACTTGACGCTGCACTGGCAACAGATTTCGGATCGTCGGGATTCAAGTGAAGCAAGCCCCACCACCCGCGACGAATGCCAACCACTTGCTGTCCTTCGTCTTCGGCCCGATTTACGACAGCCTTGATGCAGGGATTCAATCCCGGCACATCTCCGCCACCGGTTAAGATACCAATTCGCATAAGCCGCACTCCCTCACATATTGCACTAGAGATTCTGGATTTCCCATTAAGGTTGGTCTCCTCGTCAAGAGTCAGGACCTCACACCGGCAGCGGTATTCTACTCAAATTCCAAGCGAGCATCGCAACAATCTGGGAACGGTGCCGAGAGCTTGCCGTTACCTGAGATTCAGATAAACCTGCCAAATTCTTTGACGCCAAAGCCCGGCCAGCGTACACTGCCAGAAAGCACATTCTGTTCTGAGGAACAGTTCCGAAGAGATTGGGGGTGGGGCAATGAAAGCGCCAAAGGCTCTGTTGGTTAATCTATTTTTTTTTGCTATGTTAACTCTACAAATCTCAACTAGAGCTTCAGAAGACCTGGTGAGCGGCAGATGGCGGTGTCACGGAAAGGGACCTTCAGGGGAAGATGTCCATTTCGTCTTGGATCTGAAGCAGTCTGGCGATTCAGTCACTGGCACCGTTACGGTCGGAGAAGACATCGTTGGAATTGACCATGGAAGTATTCGAGCTAATGAAATGGAGCTTGTAATTTCTACGACGACAACCGTTTCGTCTCTGCTGTGACTGTCGAAGGCCGAAAGCTAACTGCGACCTGGAAGGACGCGAACGGGAAGTCTGGAACCTGGCAAGGAGAAAAGGCTAGCGGTGAAGCGAATTGAGTTGAGTCGGATCCGCTGGCTTACTAATCCAAAACATCAATTCGCGTAGTCTTCGTCCACAAGCTAAATAACTTATTCGTGCAGCATAGCGAGCCTAGAGTGGTTCGCTTACTTCTTCGCCTTCTTCTTCGACGCTTTCCCTTTCTTTAAGCGCTTGTCCTCGGAGGTGTCCTCCCTTAGAGCAGCACGGGCTGCGGCCAAACGGGCTATCGGTACGCGAAAGGGTGAACAACTCACATAGTCTTGCCCGATCTGGTGGCAGAACTCGACGCTCGAGGGTTCGCCGCCATGTTCGCCGCAGATTCCAATCTTAATATCAGGCCGCTTTGTACGTCCCTTGGCAACAGCGATCTTCATGAGCTCTCCAACGCCTGAACGATCCAGGGCCTCGAACGGATCCTTGCGGTAGATCTCCATTTCGACGTAAGGAATCAAGAATCGGCCCGAATCGTCGCGGCTGACACCCAGAGTCATCTGAGTCAAATCGTTCGTACCGAAGCTGAAGAATTCCGCCACCTCCGCAATCTCGTCAGCAGTGAGGGCCCCACGGGGAACCTCAATCATGGTTCCGACCAGGTACGGAATCTTCATCTTCTCTTCTCGCACGACTTCCTCTGCCACACGTCGGACGATTGTGGCTTGATGGTCCAATTCCTTTACATTGCCAACTAAAGGAATCATGATCTCAGGTTTAACTTTAGATCCATTCCTTTGAACATTGCAGGCAGCCTGAAAAATCGCTCGTGCCTGCATTTCGGTGATCTCAGGATAGACGATTCCAAGGCGGCAGCCACGAAACCCCAACATCGGGTTAAACTCGTGAAGTGAATTGACTCGATCACGCACCTTTTCGAAGCTGATGCCCATTTGAGCGGCCAATTCCCTCTGCGCCGACTCCTCGTGTGGAACAAATTCGTGCAGCGGCGGATCAATGGTCCGGATCGTGACCGGCCGGCCATCCATGGCACTAAAAATACCCTCGAAATCTTCTCGCTGCAGAGGGAGCAATTTTTCTAAGGCTTTGCGGCGCTGGTTAACCGTGTCGGCCAGAATCATTTCTCGCATGGGTCCGATCTTGCCTTCGCCGAAAAACATGTGTTCGGTGCGACAGAGTCCGATGCCTTCGGCTCCAAAAGCGATTGCGGTGGATGCCTGGTCAGGTTGGTCCGCGTTGGTGCGAATCTTCAGGCGGCGATACTTGTCTGCCCATCTCATGAGCTTCGCATACTGCTGGTAGACGGGTGCATCCTTCGGGTCCAGTGTCTTGTCAAGCAGGACCTGCAAGACTTCAGATGGCTTGGTTTGCACCTGTCCGAGCAAAACTTCCCCTGTTGATCCATCGATCGAAATATAGTCACCTTCTTTGACAATGCGTTCGTCGACTCTCATTTCCCGCCTGACATAGTCGATGTTGAGTGCACTACACCCAGCGACACAAACCTTTCCCATCTGCCGAGCCACCAGGGCCGCGTGCGACGTGGCGCCACCGCGCCCGGTGACGATACCTTCAGCGGCATCCATTCCTTTAATGTCTTCCGGCGAGGTTTCGATGCGGGTGAGAATCACTCGCTCGCCACGAAGCCTCCACTCTTCGGCGTCAGGCGCATTGAAAACAACTCGTCCGCAGGCTGCGCCTGGTCCGGCATTCAGGCCTTTTGCCAGGAGGCGTCCTTCGTCGATAGCCTTCTTCTTTTCGTCGCTATCAAAGACCGGGCGCAAGAGCTGGTTCAATTGTTCAGGCTCGATTCTTCGAAGCGCTTCCCTTTCGGAAATCAGCTTCTCGCCGACCATATCCACTGCGATCTTGATGGCGGCAAAAGCAGTCCGCTTGCCCACCCGGCACTGCAGCATGTAAAGCTTCCCCTGTTGGATGGTGAACTCAATATCCAGCATTTCGCGGTAGTGCTTCTCGAGGATGCGTCTGACTCTCTCTAGCTGCTGATAGATCTTGGGACTGTCCTTGGCGAGCTGCGAAATGGGCTCGGGGGTCCGCGCCCCGGAGACGACATCCTCGCCTTGGGCGTTGAGTAGATATTCGCCGTAGAAAACATTCTCGCCGGTAGCCGCGTCACGCGTGAAAGCAACGCCGGAACCAGAATCGTTGCCCATATTCCCGAACACCATGGCTTGAACGTTGACGGCAGTTCCCCAATTAGCAGGGATATCGTTCATCTTCCTGTAGGCAACAGCGCGATCATTCATCCAGGAACCAAACACCGCTCCTACGGCTCCCCAAAGCTGCTCATAGGGATCACTAGGAAAATCGATCTTCAAGCGATCGCGGATCGTCTGCTTGAAGCGACGAACCAACTCCCGCAGATCTCCGGTCGTGAGTTCTGTATCCAGTCGGATGCCTCTTTCCTGCTTTACGTGTTCGATGATCTCTTCGAATGGATCGGTCTCGTCTTTGTGCTGCGGTTTCAGCCCGAGGACAACATCTCCATACATCTGTACAAAGCGACGATAGGAATCCCAAACGAATCGCTCAGTGCCGGTCTTCCTGATGAGTCCCTGGACGGTTGAATCATTCAAACCGAGATTCAGGATCGTATCCATCATCCCAGGCATCGAAGCCCTGGCGCCAGATCGAACAGAAACGAGCAGCGGATTCTTTTCGTCTCCAAACTTACCGCCAACGAGCTTCTCGATCCCCTGCAGGGCGACTTTGACCTGCTTTTCCAATTCCTTCGGGTATTTCTTCTTGTTGGCGTAGTAGTAGGCGCACAACTCGGTCGAGATTGTAAACCCCGGTGGGACTGGAAGGCCGATATTGGTCATCTCGGCTAGATTTGCCCCTTTACCGCCTAGCAGGCCTTTCATTCCTGCTCGTCCTTCTGCCTTTCCCGCTCCAAAGAAATAGACATACTTGCTAGCCATGCTGCCCTTCTCCTTTTTGCTGTTGGTTTGAGAATCACAAGCGACTTCAGATATGGGGGGAACTCGCCAGGCCTACGATCTCAGTTGGGGTACGACGTCGACACGCCGACATGCTCAACGTCAGGCTTGCGCAGTCACGATCTCTGACACATCTGCCAGCTCCAAAAAGACCTGAAGTAACCCTCGAAGGAGAACTAACCGATTCTGCCTCACGGCCGGATCTTCAGCCATCACGAGCACCTTGTCGAAGAATCGGTCGATCTGGGGACGCAGAGAAGCCATGCTCTCGAAAGCGACCTGATAGTCACCTCGGCGACTCGCACGCCTCACGCGCGGCGTAATCCGCCGAATCGCTGCTTCGAGCTCACGTTCTTCATCACAATTGAACAAGCTCGTATTGACATTCCCCTCCCCGCGAATTTCCAGACCAGCCTTCATCAAGATGTTTTTGATTCGTTTGAAGCTCTGCGAGACCGAAGCGAAATCCGCGCTTCCTCGCATCGCAGCAATCGCCCTAAGTCGATTCAGACAGTCCAATGGGTTATCAAACGAGATATCAACAACTGAGTTCACTTCGTCGTAGCGAAAACCTTCCTCTTTCAAGATGTATCGAAGACGTTCTTTGAGAAAGTCTTCAAAGTCCTGTAGGCTTTCCGAGACGCTCCTGGTTACTTTTCTTCTATAAAGCGAAAATGCCTTTAAGAATAGTTTTCTAAAAGACATGGATAGTTCTTTATCAAGTAACACCTTGATAATTCCCATAGTCTGGCGGCGGAGAGCTAACGGGTCTTTCGACCCGGTCGGTACCAATCCAATCGAAAACGATCCAACAACGGAATCTAGTTTGTCCGCGATGGAAAGCAGCGCGCCTCCCATGCTCTGCGGCGATTGATCCTCAAGAGTCGTCGGGCGATAGTGTTCGTAAATAGCATTGGCCACAAGCTCAGACAACCCTTGCGATCTCGCATACAACCCACCCATGATTCCCTGAAGGTCAGTGAATTCCCTGACCATTTCCGTAGTCAAGTCTGTCTTGCAAAGCTTGCCTGCCTGTTTGAGTTCCGTCCCAAGTTCTGCCCGCTTGAATGAACGAGCCAGGAAATCAACTAGCGTGATGAGCCGATTCGTCTTCTCAAGCACAGTTCCAAGTTTCATTTGAAAGATGATTCGGCGCAGCTTGTCCACACGATCTTCAAGCAAAACCTTCCGATCAAGCTCCCAAAAGAAACTTGCGTCGGCCAATCTCGCCCTAAGAACGCGCTCGTGACCGGCCCTGATCTTTTCGAAGTGACTTTCGTCCGAATCCACTACCGCCAAGAATTTTGGCAATATCCGACCCTGCTCATCTAGCAGTGAGAAATACTTCTGATGCTCGCGCATCACGCTGACCAGAACCTCTCGAGGCAACCTCAGGAACTCAGAATCGAAGGCCCCGCAAACGACGGCAGGATGCTCACCAAGGTAGAGGACAGTATTCAACAAGCTTTTATCTTCAAGCAAATTAGCCTTGCAATTCAAAGCCTCTTGTTTAAGACTGAATTCGATCTTTGCCAATCTCTCCTGCGGATCCAAAACGACATTGCTCTCTGCCAGAAAGTGTCTGTAGTGGCCCGATCCACTGACTTCAGTAGACACATTGCCGGCAAGTACTCGATGCCCGAAAGACCGGTTTGATGCTGCCACTCCCGCGACAGCGAAAGGGACAACCTGCCCGCCCAGTAGGCACAGTATCCAACGAATCGGGCGGATAAATGAAAACTGGCTCTGCTCCCAGCGCATGCCTTTCGGGAACTCTAACGACGCCAGGATGGAAGGCATTTCGGCAGAAAGGATGGCTTCCGTGGCTAGGCCAACCACCGCCTTCTCAAAGCCCAGGTATTGCCCCTTGCTCGTCTCCACGACGCCAAGCTGATCAATGTCCAATTGATACTTACTGGCGAATCCGCGGGCTGCTCCAGTAGGCTGGTGGTCTTTGTCAAAGGCCGCCGAGTACGGAGGTCCAGTCACGATTTCGGTACGATCCGGCTGTCGAGCTGCAAGTTGGCTCATGACGACTAGACGGCGCGGACTAGCGCAACTCCGGATTGGGTCATGCTCGATTGAGTTTCTGCTGAGAGATTCGGAGAGCCTGAGCTTGAGTTGCTCCAGAGCGCCCGCGACAAGACGTGCCGGGATCTCTTCGCAACCAACTTCAAAAACAAAATCTAGTGACAATTAAATCAATCTCCTGACTTCAGTAATCACATGTAAACCTTTAAATTGAATCAAGTGCGTAGAGGCGGACGATTCAGACACTAACAGCCGTCGAAGGAGTCTTGACGCTGACCGTTTCGGTCTCGGGGTTCAAATAGCTCGAAGCAATCTGGCAGGCAAGGTTCCGAACTCTTTGAATCATACGAGCCCTTTCGGAGGCGCTAATTGCTCCCCGGGCGTCCAGCACGTTGAACGTATGGGAACACTTCAGGCAATAGTCATAGGCTGGGAGGATCAATCCCTTGTCAATCAGCCGAGTTGCCTCTTGCTCGTACTCGCCGAACCATTTGAAATGGAGTGGGACGTCCGCTTCTTCAAAGACGTACCGTGAGAACTCGATCTCGTCGCGCAACCGAATGTCCCGATATTGGGTCTTCTGGCTCCAGGGCAAGTCGAAACAACTCTCGGTGTTGTTTAGGAACATACCGATTCGTTCAAGTCCATAGGTGATTTCAGCAGAGCAAGGATTGAGATCGAAGCCACCCGCCTGCTGAAAATACGTGAACTGGGTAATCTCAAGACCATCCAGCAAGACCTGCCAGCCCACCCCCCAAGCTCCGAGGGTCGGTGACTCCCAGTTGTCTTCCTCGAATCGAATGTCATGCTCGATCAGCCTAATGCCAATTCGCTCAAGACTCTCGAGGTAGACCGCTTGTACCTCCGAAGGGGAGGGCTTCAAGACCACCTGAAGTTGGTGGTGTTTTTGAACTCGATTTGGATTCTTTCCATAACGGCCATCGGCCGGCCGCCGACTGGGCTCTACATAGGCCACTGAATACGGGTCGGGGCCCAGGACTCGAAAGAAGGTTTCCGGGTTCATGGTGCCCGCACCTTTTTCAACGTCATAAGGTAGCTGAATCACACAGCCCTGCTCAGACCAAAACATGAGTAGCTTCAAAAACAAGTCCTGAAAGAGCATAGTCACAGCTAGATCGCGTCTTGAATGAATTTCAGAGACTGAAATGACCTCTCAAAGCTTCTTTGGAGCAACTCTTCGATGCATTGTCCGAGCTCTTGTATCGCTGCCACCCGAGGAAGTTGCTTCGAAAGCTCTGTCAAATGCTGCTTGGAAATGGCGTCAAGCAGTCGCAGCGCGTCGGCCGATACCTCCCTGGCTCGACCTCGCTTGCATTGCAGGCACGAAAAGCTCATGGCGCTGGCGCAGCACGCCTGATCAGGCTCGAGTGGGCAGCCACAATGATAACAGCTGCGGTGATCAGGAAAAAGCCCAGCCAATTTGAGATACCAGACCTCAAAGTAGAGTTGCGCCAAGTCTGCAGTCGCCACGCGGGTCAGTTGCGGCAAAGCCAGCAAAATCAAGCGAAACAGCGAGTCATTGGGTTCTCTCTCGGGAGTCGTTTCCAAAACGAGCTCTGCCACGAGATTCAGCTGCATCAGGCAACGATAGTTATTGGTTCTCTGAGCGAACGATTGAATCAAATCGACCTTGTCGATGGATACGAGGTCTTTGCCCTCCTTTGCAAAGAAAACGATCTCGCTCCAGCTCAGCGGCTCCAGTTTGCCCATAAACTGGCTTCTCGTCCGGCAAGCGTTCTTGGCGACCCCGCTCACCCGACCATGGGTTCGCGTGTACAGCACGGCAATTAGGTCATTGTCACCCAGGCGGTGATTTCGTAGTACCACACCTTCGCTGCAGCACACTGCCACGTTTCACTTCCAGAAAAGTCCGAGATGTCGTCACGGCGACATCCCCCTAAAACGAGCCAGTCAAACTACCACAAACCACGCCGAACTCAAAGAGCAAACTCTTTATGCGACAACGGTTAGGAGATAGCGCGGGGAGGATGGCCAATTGACGGAGTTGACCTTGAGAGACTGTCACGGCCCGACATCGCGCACAGCACTAACATAACAAGTGCTGACTACATATCAGATTATCTAACTCTATCTAATGTCATACAGAATATTACCGCCTAAAATCTAGTTTGCACAAATAACTTACGTTGCATCAGCCCGTCTCCAGGCAGAATTCCATTTCCTTCCTCTCCAAACCGCCCCAGAGAACCAGTGCTTTCTGGCCTAGCCTGCCGCCTGCCCCTTCGATTGAGTTGATCGTACTTATTGCATGATTTACAATATCTTAGTTGACATGTACTAGTGTATAACATAAGACGATTATGTAAACCAAATTCACATCGACGAACATTATCAGACGCTTGTCGACGTGTCGACAAGTTTGGCCATCTTCGCTTATGATGCAACCATCTCGTGTCAGATTCGACATTGACTAATATGGCGCAGCATTGATAACATGCCTATACTTCTTGAGCATTCTTGCCTGACCTATTCCTATACGGATAACTGATGACATCGAGCCCCAAGTGGCTTCCATTTCAAATGAGCGTCCGAACCAAGATCTCGGCACTGACGAGCTTGTTTCTCGCCCTCATCCTTTTCATGGTGGTTCTCCTGGTGAGCCACAGCATGAGACAAGTGGTCGAGGAGGAGACACGAAAGAGAGGAGTTGCTATTGCTCAACTCTTTGGTGCAACCAATCTGAACCACACGAAAAACAATAACTTTCAGGCTGTCCAGCAGAACGCCCAGATGGCCAAAGCTGAGAACCAGCTTGCTTACGTCATCGTCTACAGCAAGAATGGCCGTATCGGAGCTCATACCGAAGACAACAGCGTCTTGCATGAGATACCAAAGGAGTTGGAGACGCGGAAACTTCTCGCGCTCGATGGGGTGCTTTTTCGGGAGCTTGTTGTTCCTTCAAGGGACTCCGCTCAATCGGAACGTGTCTTCGATATCGTGCTTCCGGTCTATGCACCCGAATCCACTGTCCGCTGGGCCACTGTTCGCGTTGGGATCTCAGCAGAAAACATGCACCGCCACTTGCGCCAGACGCAGATTCACATCCTACAAATTGGTCTCGTTTGCTTGGCCCTCGGAATTCTCGGCTCTGCCCTGCTCGCCGCGAAGATCACAACTCCTCTAGTCAGACTCAAGGAGGGCTCGCTCCGCGCGGCTGCGGGGGACCTTTCCTCTCGAATCTCGGTCCGATCTGGAGATGAACTTGAAGCCCTGGCTGAGAATTTCAACTTCATGATGGACCAGATCTGCAAACACCAGGAAGAGCGCATTCGCTCGGAAAAGCTCGCGGCCGTCGGCTACATGGTTAACACGATAGTTCACGATTGCAGAACTCCCATCACTGTCATCAAGGGTTTTGCCTCTCTGTTAAGGGAGTTTCAACTATCTCCAGACAAGACCCAGGAGTCTCTGGACTTCATTAACTTTGAAGTCGAGCGAATGGAGAGGATGCTTGATGAGATCTTGCAGTTTGCTGCGCAAAAGAAGACCTCTCTGGTTCTGATGGACGCGCTTCTGGACGACTTCGTACATGGATGCTGCACTGAGATCGAAGTTCTCCTGAAGCATACTCAGATTCAGTTCCTAAGCCACTTGAACGCGAAAGCGATAGTTCGAATCGATCCGGAAAAGCTAAGACGAGCGATTCTGAATATTGCAGCCAACGCCAGAGAGGCGCTCAGGGGATCGGGTGAGATCCGAATCGCTACCGTACAGGAAGACGGCTACGCGGCAATCAAAGTTTCTGACAACGGACCTGGGATGCCAGCAGAAGTCCAGCGGAAAATATTCGATCCGTTCTTTACTCACGGCAAGTCCATGGGTTTTGGTCTTGGAATGTCGATCACCAGAAAGATCGTGGACGACCATCAGGGCAGGATCCATCTGCATAGCCAACCTGGGCAAGGGACAACGTTTACGATCCAGATTCCCTTGCTGAGCACTCAAGGATCTGCTCCAGGCACGGCTTCTCAATCTAAAGCATCGCTTTAAATATTACTATGCTCTCGGGTGATGTAGCTGATAGATCGTACGCAGTCTCTCCTTTAAGACTTGCGTGTAAATTTGTGTTGTGGAAATGTCCGAGTGGCCAAGCATCAGTTGGACTGATCGGAGGTCGGCACCCCGCTGAAGCAAGTGCGTTGCAAAGGAATGCCGGACGAGATGCGGCTTCAACTTGATTGGGATTTGGGCCTGTCTGCCGTACCTGGAGATGATTTGCCAGAATCGTTGCCGGGTCAATCTTTCACCTCTTCGGCTAATGAAGAGAAAGTTCGATTGCTTGCTTTTCAGGAGTTGGGGCCTGGCTGTGCTGAGATACTTTTCCAGAGCGTGAATTGCTGATCTGCCTAGCGGAACGACCCGCACCTTCCCTCCCTTGCCGACGCACTCGATGTACCCAAGATCGAACCTAATGGACTGATGTTGGAGGCAGACCAGCTCCGACACTCTCAGTCCGGTAGCATATAGAACTTCGAGCATAGCTTTATCTCGAAGACCTGATGTTGCACTCTGATCAGGCTGATTTAGCAGAGCCTCTACCTGTTCAAGTTCCAGCACCTTCGGCAAGACCTTCCATGTCTTGGGTGAGTCGATGTGAAGGCAGGGGTTCTCAGGGAAGCACTTGTCAAACACCAAGAACTGAAAGAAATTGCGAAGAGTAACCAAAACCCGTGCAACCGAACGGGCGTTGAGTTTCCGACTCATCAGCGTCGCCAGGAACTCGGTAATGACCTTTTGAGAGACCTGGCTTAGGCAGATCTTTTGGTTCCTTGAGTAGGCCAAGAACTGGTTTAGGTCGCGGGCATACGCTTCTTGGGTGTTGGCTGCAAGCCCTTTTTCAACTCTTATATAAGTTAGAAATTCTCGTATTTCACTTTCCATTCGTTGTGTCAGCGTGTTCGTTTGGTGGGACTCGGTCGGCTCCGCGGCGCTTTGTATCACTCAAGGCCCAATCCTTGACAAACTGCTCGCCAGTTATGTAGCATCCGATTCTTGGCTTTACCGACGACCAGACCGAGCATGATGCTTCATTCTGAAGGCATCCATGAAACTTCGCGCGATCTCTGAGCTGCTCAGTTGTGAGCTTGAGGGCGACGGTTCAATCGAGATTGTGCGCGTTGCCGGTCTAGAAGAAGCTCAGCCAGGCGACCTTACGTTTCTTTCCAACATTCGGTATCAGCGACTAGTAAGTTCAACGAAGGCT
Organism: uncultured Acidimicrobiia bacterium; assembly: GCA_963752385.1. Lineage (GTDB taxonomy): Bacteria > Acidobacteriota > Terriglobia > Versatilivoradales > Versatilivoraceae > CAVVYL01. The sequence goes on from CAVVYL010000062.1 coordinate 101,145, forward strand.
TCTGCCATTATTCTTTCCAGGAACGCTCCCTCCGTCGCGATTCCAGCTCTCCGTACTGACAATCCCTACCTCGCTTTTGCTCGAAGTATCGACTTGTTCTACGCCCCTCCTCTAGTGAAGGAGGGAATTCATCCTACAGCCGTGATTTCGCGGACCGCCAGATTTGGCCGAAATCCAAGCGTGGGGCCGTTTTGTCACATCGATGACGATGTCAAGATCGGCGACCACGCAGTCATTCATGCCCACGTCGCTCTCTATCGAGGTGTCCATATAGGGGATCATTTTACCGCGCATGCTCATGTGTCGGTTCGAGAATATTCGCAGATTGGAAACGGAGTCGTCCTACAGAATGGCGTGGTAATCGGAGCCGACGGGTTCGGATTTGCTAAGGACCAGCAGAACCGCTACTGCAAAATTACGCAATCGGGACGAGTGGTCATTGAAGACGACGTCGAAGTGCAGGCAAATTCGACCATTGATCGGGCCGCGATCGGTGAGACTCGAATCCACAAAGGGGCTAAGATCGACAACCTCGTCCAGGTTGGGCACGGTTCCAAGGTTGGAGAGAACTCATTGCTCTGTGCCCAAGTGGGATTGGCCGGAAGCACTGAAATTGGGAAGAATGTGATTTTGACCGGGCAAGTCGGTGTCGCGGGCCACTGCAAGATCGGAGACAACGTCGTTGCCACGGCGCAAACAGGAATTCCATCGGATGTCGAAGCCGGCAAGCTCGTTTCCGGATACCCGGCCATCGACAACAAGCTTTGGCGTAAATGCTCTGTCCTGTTCAGTAAGCTACCTGAAATCAACAAATCAATACAGAAACTTCAGATTCAGCTTGATAAAATCCTGAGAGCTTGAGTCCTCTTCTCTTTCTCACACAATCATTAAGTTGAATGTCGCAAGATAGCATTCAAATTGCTAAGTCTGCTAGTGTGATCAGCATTGCAACGATGTTGAGTCGTATCCTCGGCCTGATACGAGAGCAGCTGATCGCAGTTCTTTTTTCCCGCACAGCAACGGACGCCTTCTACGTCGCATTCCGGATTCCCAATCTTCTCCGAGATCTCTTTGCCGAAGGGGCAATGAGCGCCGCATTTGTTCCCACTTTCACTGAGTACCTCAAGCGCCGAGGTTCCAAAGAGGCGTGGAACTTGGCCTCAGCTGTTTTCAGTCTCCTCGCCGTAATTTTGACTGCTCTCACGATTCATAGGGATTTTCTTTTCCAACTGGCTGGTCGCCCGTTTTGCAGCCGATTTTCAGCTTGTCCCCGGGAAGTACGAGCTTACGGTCTTCTTGACGCAAATCATGTTTCCGTTTCTTCCCATGGTAGCTTTGGCCGCAGTAGCGATGGGAATTTTGAATTCTCAAGGAAGTTTTTTTTTGCCGGCTCTTTCTTCGGCACTCTTCAACGTCGGTTCCATCACTGTGGGAGTGACGCTCTACTATTGGTTAACACATATCGGCTCCGAGCCAATCGTGGGCATGGCGATTGGCACTCTCGTCGGTGGCTGCTTGCAGTTCCTCGTTCAGGTACCTTCCCTGTTGAAGAAAGGTTTTGTTTACACGCCAAGAGTCAGTCTTGCTCACCCTGGGGTACGCCGGATCTTGTTGCTCATGGGACCCGGGACCCTTGGCCTCGCTTCGACCCAAATCAACATCTTTGTCAATACTTGGCTGGCAACTACCCAAGGCGAGGGGCCGGTCTCTTGGCTGAACTACGCGTTCAGATTGATGCAGTTTCCCATTGGCCTTTTCGGGGTGGCGATCGCTACGGCAGCATTGCCAACTGTGTCTGCCAGAGTGGTTAGCCAAGAAAACCTGGAGCTGAGAAAGACTCTATCGTCGGCGCTGAGAATGGTGTTCGTCATCAATGTGCCTGCCAGTGTCGGACTGATGGTGCTCAGTCACCCCATCATTGCCCTAATCTACCAGCATGGTAGATTTAAAGAAACAGATACTGTTTCGACATCTAATGCATTGATTTTATACTCTATTGGGTTGTTTGCCTATTCCGCTGTAAAGGTATTGGTCCCGGCGTTCTATGCCCTCGGACATTCTGAACTGCCAGTCACGATTAGCTTTGTGGTGGTCGTTTTGAATGTTGGGATGAACTTGGCCCTCATTGGACCCATGGGCTATCGTGGGTTGGCTCTGGGGACGTCCGTCGCGGCAATTTCCAACTTCGCTCTGTTGTTTGTTTGGCTGCAGAAGTATTGCGGTTCTTTAGATGCCACCGGCATATTTCAAACGCTTGCCAAGATAGCTCTCGCTTCGGCAGTTATGGGACTGGGTTGTTACAGGTTTCATCTTTGGCTCTTTGGGTTCCGTTCAGCAGAGATCACCGTCGCCTGGCAAGCATTCGTCCTGGCGACGTCGATCACGATTGGAGTTGCCATATTCTTTGTGGCGGGTCGTCTTCTCCGCATATCAGAGTTAGACGCGGTGTTAACAATCATAAGGAGAAAACTGAAGGCGTAACCTTAGTCGAACGGCTAATGTCGTCACACCGACATTAGGGCGCCGCCGCCCACGAAATGAACAATCTCCACTCTGTCGCCGCTTGCTAGATACCTTTCATGCCACCGGTCGCGCTTAACGATCTGAAGGTTATGCTCGATTGCCAGACGATGCGGGCTGAGCTGAAGAAACTCAACGAGTTGATAAATATTCAGCCCATCCGGAATCTTCCGTGCTTCACCATTCAAGAAGATTTCCATGCCGGGAATATTACCTTCTCCGTTTGATAAGATACTTCACCTCATCGTTCCCGATGGCCGTCGACGCTTGGATAATCAAGGCGGCGCTACCCCCAGAAAACACGGGCAGGCTGAAATTCATGCGAAGGCTGCCAGTCGTGTCGGTCTTACCAGCATAAAGACGGGGAGAAAATGTCGTGCCGATGATCTTGATAACGATTTGCACGTTTTCGATGCGAACTCGGCTCTGGCGGCTTTGAACATAGAGTCTCAGGTCAACCTGCTCGCCTCCGTGGAAATCCTTCGAGCCTTCAACGCAAATCTCAATGCCCTGCTCTCCTGACAACCTGCCGATATCAGCGGAAGGGTGGAGCAGTTCCTGAACTGCAGAACCCAAATTGGCAGGAGTCTCAAGGACGGTGCTAGGCTGTTCGGATGACGATTCCTGCGAGACAGGCGCTGGCTCGCTCACATCTGTAGATTTAGGCTGCTTAGCCTTCGGTGAGGGCTCAGGCGCTGCCTGGCGAGGCAAGTCTGCAGCCTTTTCAGACGAAGACACGGTCCGGCTTGAAACCACCTTTTGACTGTCCCTTGATTCAGTCGCACACTGAAATTCGAAAACAAAACTGCCATCCACATATGCCTGCAGCGGCATTCCTTTTCGATATCTGCCGTGCTTGATAGATGCCACAATTTGCTGATGCTGAAACTCCAGGATCTTCTGAAGGACAGTCTCGCTAAACTTGCCTGATTTGAGAAACTCTTCGTAGCGAGTTCGAAATGCGTCGAGAATGGCCCCCTTGACATAGACGAGGGACTCGATCAGCGGATTGTTCAGACCTTTGTCCTCGGTCTGTACATGGTAGACAGTACCTGTATGCTTAACGTCGGTATTAAACCCGGTGATCATCGTGCAGCGAACATTGGACTCCAGAAGTCTTAGCCGGACACGCTTCTGTGGGGACGAAGAGTAGTATACGCAGGAGTTTGCCGCAAGAAAAAAATCTTGACAAAACCCCTTCCGCTGGCTATGTTTGCGGGGTTTCCAGGACGTGTTTCGCTTGATCGAACCTGCTCTGTCCCCAGGATTGCGCTGATCGCAAACAGCAGGCACACGCAGGGCTTTTGGTGGTGTGCCAACCTGACTTTGTATGGTTGAGGAAGTCGTTCTCCTTGGCCAACCCTTTACCTCTTCGATCAGCACTTTGTGAAAAAGTTATCAAATTCTACGTGACCCAAGTCCACCCCTGGTCTGGCAACGGAAGAGAGATCCTCACCTGGTGCCTACACGCCACTTCTGAAGAATCCGTTCATGATTCCTCACGAGTTCCTCGCTGAATACGAGGCCATAGTCCAAAACTACCCAGTCAAGCGGTCAGCATTGATTCCTATTCTACTCACGACCCAAGAAAAGCTGGGTTACCTGCCTTTGGAGGCCATAACAGCCATCGCGAGATTTCTCGACTTGCCGGAAATCGAGGTCCACGAAGTGGTTACGTTCTACAGCATGTTGCGCACAAAGCCAGTTGGCAAACATCATCTGCAGGTGTGCACCAACATCTCTTGCCTGTTGCTTGGCGGTGAAGAGATCTTCAAACACATTTCAGAAAGGCTAGGCATCAGGAACGGGCAAACCACGAGTGACGGTCTCTTTTCGTTGACGGAGGTCGAGTGTCTTGGTGCCTGTTGCAACGCCCCCGCGATGCAAGTGAACTATCAGTACCACGAAGACCTGACTTGCGAAAAGGTTGATCAGATTCTTCAAAATTTGACAGACCAAAGTCGATCAGCTTAGTTCGAGCATTTCAAACAAAGCTCAAAGACCGGACATGGAAATCGCGATTTTTCTCCTCTTGTCAGCCGTGGCAATCGTTTCGGCTGCGAATATCTTAATCCAGCGACATCCTATTTATAGCGCACTTTCTCTGATTCTTGCCTTCGTCGCACTGGCCGGGATTTACATCCAGATGCATGCGGAGTTTATTGCGGTGATGCAGATTGTTGTTTACACCGGTGCCATCATGGTTCTGTTTGTTTTTGTGATCATGCTCTTGAATGCTCGGGCTGAGGAAAAGATTCCTGACAGGGTTCACGTTGTAAGGTATTTTGGTGTACCGCTGGTGCTTCTCTGGGTTGTCGAAGTTGGTCTTGTCGTATCGAATACGTCTTCGGAAGGCATCACAGTAGCAACAGAAACGATTGGTCTGACGAGCAATACGCAACTCATAGGGAGACTTCTCTATACTCAGTATGCCCTCCCGTTTGAAGTCACGTCAATCTTGCTGCTGGTGGCAATCGTTGGCGCCATTGTGATGGCTAAGAAAGAACTCTAGCCCATGATTCCTCTCAGCTTTTACCTGCTCCTGAGTGCAGTTTTATTCACAATTGGAGTGTTCGGTTTTCTGATCAAGAGAAACATCATCACGATTTTTATGTGCGTCGAGCTCATGCTGAACGCGGTGAACCTCTCGTTTGTCGCGTTTGCCCGTTACTACTCGCTCTTTGACGGGCAGGTTTTTGTATTCTTCGTAATGGCCGTGGCCGCGGCTGAAGCCGCGGTGGGTCTAGGAATCATTGTCGCGCTGTTCCGGAATCGCCAAACACTAAATATCGACGAGACCAACCTGATGAAGTGGTAGTGGGTTGAGGCCGTCTGCTGCCCCGAGGTTTCAGCCAGACTCTGAAATGAGTTTAGCAACGCTGCTGTTGAGTATTGTTCTGATGCCGGCCGCGGGTTTTCTGATCAACGGACTGGTCGGCAAGAGGTTATCAAAGGCTTGGATCACCGTGGTGGCGTGCGGAACCGCGGCCTTGTCTTTTGTCCTGTCGTTGATCGCTTTCTCTCGGCTGCTACAGACACCCGAAGAACACGTCCGCTCGCTGAACTTCAACTATTTTCGATGGATTCAAGCCGGCGATTTCGTGGCCAGCTTCGGTTTCATGTTCGACCAGCTGGCGGGCGTGATGATCCTAGTGGTCACCGGAATCGGGTTTCTCATCCACGTTTACTCAGCTGGCTACATGGCCCACGAAGAAGGGTACGCGCGTTTCTTCACTTATCTGAACCTCTTCATGTTTTCCATGCTGGTCCTGGTCCTAGCCAACAATTTCTTATTGATGTTTGTTGGTTGGGAAGGCGTCGGGCTCTGTTCCTATCTCCTGATCGGCTTTTATTTCCGAAAGAAAAGCGCGGCCGACGCCGGCAAGAAGGCATTCATAGTCAATCGTGTTGGCGATTTCGGTTTCACCCTTGCTGTGATGTTGACCTTCTGGACGTTCCGCAGCATTGACTTTCAGACTGTCTTTTCCCAGGCCAAGGGCTATGTTTTGGAACCTCTCGGTACCGTGGGCGTTCTCACCTGGATCTGCGTTCTGTTGTTTGTCGGAGCGACGGGGAAATCGGCGCAGGTACCGCTGTATGTTTGGCTGCCGGACGCGATGGAAGGTCCGACACCGGTTAGTGCGCTGATTCACGCCGCCACCATGGTGACCGCCGGGGTCTATATGGTGGCGCGCTGCAACGCGCTGTTTCTGCTGTCGCCGACCGCCATGCTGATCGTGGCCGTGGTGGGGGCGTTGACGGCCATCATGGCGGCGTCGATTGGGTTGGTGCAAAACGACATCAAGCGGATCCTGGCGTACTCGACGGTCAGCCAGCTGGGGTATATGTTTCTGGGCTGTGGGGTGGGAGCGTTTGGAGCCGGGATCTTTCACCTGATGACGCATGCGTTTTTCAAGGCGCTATTGTTTTTGGGGTCGGGCAGTGTGATCCATGCCTTAGGCGGGGAGCAGGACATTCGCAAGATGGGGGGGTTGAAAGACAAGATTGGGACGACGTGGGGGACGATGCTAGTGGGGACGGTAGCGATCGCGGGGTTTCCGCCGCTGGCGGGATTTTTCAGCAAGGACGAGATCCTGTGGAAAGCCTTTTCGAGCGAGCGCGGACACTGGCTGCTGTGGCTGGTGGGGGCGGTGACGGCCGGGATGACGGCGTTTTACATGTTCCGGATGCTGTTTCTGACCTTTTACGGGAAGTCGCGGATGTCGCAGGAGGTGGAACAGCATGTGCATGAATCGCCGGCGAGCATGACGGTGCCGTTGGGGGTGTTGGCGGTGGGGTCGGTGGTAGCCGGTTGGGTGGGGATACCGCATGTGATCGGGCAGTATCTGGGGCACCTGCCGAATGCGTTGGAACATTTTCTGGAGCCGGTGTTTGAGCATCCGGTGAAGCTGGGAGCAGGACACGGGTCGGAGGCAGTCGAGTGGGGGTTGATGGGGCTGTCGGTGGGCCTAGCGCTGGCAGGGATGCTGCTGGCGCGGTGGTTCTACCTGCAGAAGCCGGCGTTGCCGGAGCACCTGATGAACCGGTTCCGCGGTTTGTATATCACGTTGCTGAACAAATACTGGGTGGATGAGATTTACGACACGCTGATTGTTCAGCCGGTGAAACTCATTTCTACCTATGTCCTGTGGAAATTTGTCGACGTTGGCGTCATTGACGGAATCGTCAACGGCACTGCAAGGGTCGCCCAAGCGACGGGCGGACAGCTCAAGCATTTCCAGTCTGGCTATGCGAGAGCTTACGCGGCCTGGATTCTCTTCGGCGCCGTGCTTGTGGTTGCGTACCTTGCATTTTCGTAGAGGCGACCGAAATCAAATGGTAGGTTCACCCTCGACCCACCCCATCCTGACCATCATCACATTCTTGCCCCTTGTCGGAGCCCTGTCCCTGTTGGCCGTCAGGAAGGAAAATACGAAGGGCATCCGAAACTGGGCCCTGGCTGTTTCCATTCTGACCTTTGGGGCCTCTGTGCCGCTCTTCTTTGGTTTTGACTTGTTGAGTTCTCGAATGCAGTTTGAGCAGTCCGTGCCTTGGGTCCCGAGCTTCGGAATCCAGTACCACGTAGGAATCGATGGCATCAGTTTGTTCCTCGTGCTTTTGACGACCTTCCTAACGCCACTGGCCATTTTGAGTTCTTGGAACTCAATTGAGAAGAGAGTCAAAGAATACTACCTCTTCATGCTGCTGCTCGAAACGGGTATGGTCGGCGTTTTCATCGCGCTGGATCTATTCCTGTTCTACGTCTTCTGGGAAGTGATGCTGGTTCCGATGTGCTTCCTCATTGGTGTCTGGGGGGGAGAACGCCGGATCTATGCTGCCATCAAGTTTTTTGTGTACACGATGGTCGGATCTGTCTTGATGCTTGTGGCCATTATTACTTTGTACTTCCTCAACCAGACATCTACAGGAACGCTGACTTTCGATTTCTCAACGATCCTGGCTAACGTTCAAAGCGGAAGTCTGATCCTTACCAGTCGTCAGCAATACTGGCTCTTTTTGGCTTTCTTTGTTGCCTTCGCGATCAAAGTCCCGCTGTTTCCTTTTCACACCTGGCTTCCGGACGCTCACGTCGAAGCGCCCACGGCTGCTTCCGTGATCCTCGCCGGCGTGCTGCTGAAAATGGGAACTTACGGGGTCATCCGATTTTGCCTCCCGCTATTTCCGGAAGCCACACTGGAATTGACCCCCTTGATTTCCGTACTCGCAGTCATCGGTATCATATACGGCGCTTTGGTAGCGATGGTGCAGCCCGACATCAAGAAGCTAGTCGCCTATTCCTCGGTGAGTCATCTCGGATTTGTCGTGCTGGGAATCTTCGCCTTGAACGAGCCAGGTATGGAGGGGGCGATCTATCAGATGCTGAATCACGGCATCTCGACAGGAGCGTTATTCCTTCTGGTAGGCATGATCTATGACCGGCGGCATACGCGGCTCATCAGCGAGTTTGGAGGGCTTGCGGCTCCCCTGCCCGTCTTTTCGACGATGTTCCTGATTGTCACGCTTTCATCGATTGGCCTGCCGTTGTTGAACGGCTTTGTGGGAGAATTCCTGATCCTGCTGGGCGCCTTCGGAGCCTTCCGAGCAAACTTGACACTGCCAGTCATTGCAACTTCGGGTGTCATTCTGTCTGCGGTTTATATGTTATGGATGTACCAGCGAGTTATCTTTGGTGAGGTCATCAATCCGAAAAACAATGCACTCAAAGATCTGAGCTTTCGGGAGAGGCTGATTCTGCTACCAATCGTTGTGCTCATCGTCTGGATGGGTGTGTACTCCAGTCCGTTTCTGCGAAGAATGGATAGCTCTGTCTCTCATATCCTTCAGTCTTTTAGATCATCCGCTGTCGTAATGGAGAGCAAAGGCAGCCGCGACCCGGCTGCCACGCCTGTTCAAAGTTTCCCAATGTCAACGAGGAACCGAGTTGAGGCTCATCTGACGTCTCCACCCAGGCCCATGTCGAAAAGTCAGTAGCCCACGGCGATTAGACGCATGCAAGGAAGTTTGGCACTAGAGATTCAGCAGATCCTTCCGGAAATCGTCCTTTCGCTATTCGGAATTGTCATCCTCATTGCGGACACCTGCCTACCAAGACCGAAGCGGCATGCCTCCACAGCAATCGCCCTAATCGCCATCATTACTGCTTTCGTTTTTGCCTTGGGCCTGATTGGTGAAGACGGCACTTTCTTTGCCGGCATGATCATCGTCGATGGTTTTAGCCTTTTCCTTCGATTTACTTTCTTGATCGTTGGCGCCCTGACCATTCTCGCATCGTCTGACTATTTGCGCAGGGAGAACCTACCGATGGGGGAATATCACGCCCTCGTTTTGTTTGCTATCGTTGGGATGAACCTAATGGCGGCATCCAATGAACTCATCATGATCTTCCTCGGGCTGGAAACGCTCTCCATTTCTTCTTACATACTTTTGGGAGTGAAGCGTGGCGATCCAAAGTCCAACGAATCCGCTCTCAAGTATTTTCTCCTTGGGTCCTTTTCCTCCGCTTTCATGCTCTACGGAGTCGCCTTGGCCTACGGGGCAACGCGGACGACCAACCTGGAACTCATCGGACGGGAGATTCTGGCAGGATCAGCAAGCATGGGCCTCATCTACGCCGCAGTCGGTCTGCTCTTTGTTGGGTTCGGATTCAAGGTTGCGGTGGCGCCTTTCCACGTGTGGACTCCGGATGTCTACGAAGGGGCGCCGACGCCCGTTACGGCCTTCATGTCAGTCGGCCCCAAGGCGGCAGGGTTTGCGACCTTGATCCGTGTGTTCTTGGTTGCCTTTCCAGCTACCTACGACAAATGGATTGGGCTGGTCTGGGTATCTGCTGTCTTGACGATGGCTCTGGGAAACGTCGTAGCCTTGGTTCAATCGAACATCAAACGTATGCTGGCCTATTCGTCGATTGCTCATACGGGCTACATTCTTGTCGCTGTGACGACGGGTAACCAGGAAGGGGTGGCAGCCGTACTCTTCTATCTGTTGGCCTACGCCTTGATGAACTTCGGAGCCTTCACGATCGTGGCACTCGTCAGTCGAAAGGGTGACAAAAAGGTAAGTATCGACGACTTCACTGGGCTGGGCTTCCGTCAGCCTCTGTTGGCAGCCAGCCTCTCGACTTTCCTCTTGTCTTTAGCCGGCATACCTCTCACAGCCGGGTTTGCTGGTAAATTCTTCATATTCCGTGCGGCCATCGAATCAAACTTCCTCTGGCTGGCAATCATCGGCGTCATCAACAGCGCCGTCTCGGTCTACTACTACCTGCGAGTCATCGTCGTGATGTACATGAAGGAGTCGACGACGGAAGAGCTGCCGTACATTACTGTCTCACCTGCCGCGGCCTCGGTGATTCTACTTTCCGTCTGTGGCGTTCTTCTGCTGGGTGTGCAGCCAGAAACACTGATCGCTCTTGCGAGACATTCTGCCCTGAGTTTCAGGTGAGATAGCGGACGCTTTCTCTAGCAGGATTTCTCAGCCCATGTAGCCTTCTCGCCGAATTTCCGTGGCTTGGCTCCTGGGTTCGCAAAGGAAGTTGCCAACCCAGCTTCACCCACGGTTTTCCTGGCTAGGGCACGCTCATAATGTAACTTAAAGATTTAGATAAATTATTATAAGCTATTTAAAATAAAAACTTTTAAATATCACAGACCGTTTAATTCACTTCAAAGTTTTCGCGTTGATGGGCTTGACAAGCCCAGACCAATTTCGTTATATTCTTGCTGGCTTAGCGTTTGACATTGGCGCATTCGTAAATCCTCTCACGAGTGCTCACCTTCCTGGTGAGCACTCTTTTTTTGGCGCATCTTCCTTAAGTATCCCTCCGCTTTCATTTCGGGCCGACGTAGCTCAGTTGGTAGAGCAGCCGATTCGTAATCGGCAGGTCACCGGTTCAAGTCCGGTCGTCGGCTCCAGTTGTTCACTAAGTTACAAGCAGTCTGACTTGTTGTAGATTTGGCTGGGGTGCAGATAGGGTGCAGTTTCCCCGGAGAACACATCGAAATGATTAAGTTGATAGAATCTCGTGCGTACCATCTCTGGACAGACGCGCTCCATAGAAGAGCCCTTGCCCGACAGACCTCAGATAATTGGGACCGAGGAACCTACGTCCGCTGGACGATCATATCCGCATGGATGACGTTTGAGTCAGTTTGCGCAGAAGTTCTTGAGGAGGACGGGCTCGGTAATCGGTTCAAAGACAAGATGGATGAAGCGGTCTCAAGGAACGGGCTTAGTCAAATAGATTGGAGTCATGGTATTTGGCAAAAGATTCTGAAAGTTTACGGCGTGCGAAAGGAATTCACCCATGTGAGGCAGTCGGGTGATCCGGCTCGCTTGATCACACCAATCGAAGATGCCGAGTTCGCGGTTGCCACCTTGCGCGAAGGCATTCACGCTGTGTGCGCATTGGCAGGCATTCCGGATCCGATCTGGGCAGCTGATGATACTGACCCAGGATGGATAGGGCGGCGCATGCTGGGTGCAACAATGCTTCTGACCCACGCTGGAGCAACCGACGATCCGAATGCGGTGAGGATTACCTTCGTTTCACAGGAGGTCGAGAATCTCTCAGAGGTTGCTCCCAGTGGAACTCCTCACGGTGCTTTGTTGGACGCTCTTATTCCGCGTCTTAAAGTGCCAGTTAGCGCCGTCCGCGCATACCATGGGAACGTGCTTGTTGAGGAGAGAGAGTTCTTTGCCAGAGGATCCTGAGTTGCTAGTGAGAATCGGCTGCTTTCCGCTGCATTGAGTTATTGAGTGAAAGCAGCCGATTGACTGCCTGCCGGTTGGCCCCTGGCACCAGGTGGCCGTAAATGTCCACGGTCGTCTTGATGCTCGTGTGCCCAAGTTGGTCTCTAACGTAGGCGAGGCTCTCTCCGTTCTGAATAAGCAGCGAGGCAAAAGTATGCCTAAGATCGTGAAATCGTCGCTGACGCAGGCCAGCTTTCGTTAAGGTAGGCCGAAAGTACCGGTTGCAGACATTCTGCATATCCATCGCATTCCCTTCCCTGTTGCAGAACACCCATTCCGGAATCTGATTCTGGCCCTTGGCGAGGTACTGAGCTTGTCTCTGGGGCCTGATTCTGTCGAGTTCGTTCAGCAGTTCGTCTGAAGCATCAACGCGCCGAATCTTCCCTGTCTTGGTCTTGGTTCCAAGCTTGCCGCTCCCGCGGCGGTTCAGCGGGAACTTCACGTTGAAATCGAGATCGCCCCACTGGAGGCCGGCGAGTTCCCCTGCCCTACAGCCGAGCGGAGGCCTTTCCCTGTTCATCTTAGTAGCAAAGGCGGGCCGAAGCCCGCCCAAGTGCTTATTTTTTCCCTCTGGATCCCCTGCCCGAAACCCTTCTTTGACTCTTTTTTGAAGCAACGGGCTGCTCTGATGGTCGCTCCATACTTGCTCTTGTCTTTTTCTTCGCCTGCGCCTGCTTCCGACGATAATCCTCGACCCGCTCACGCATGTAGCCGGGGATGATTCCTGTTGGTTTGTTCATGTGTGCGCTTCTCCTTGGCGTTGATAAAAGGACGGTTTGATGTCCGCCCAAGTCCTCCATTTTCTTCGAATTCATCCATCAGCTTTGATCCTAGCAAATAAAGCAGGTTCAAGGTGCCTCGTCGCCAGCAGACAGAGACTCTCCGAAATGGATTGTGGCATCCTGGAAGTAAGTTTCAGTCCGTTTTTAGACACTTAGTCCTAGCTCATAGAGAATCTTGGTCTTGAGCTCGTGGGTGTTGCAGGTCCTTCACAAACGCGGCGGTATCGCTTGCGACTATCTGGCCCGATATGGATAATCACATCCCGAATTCCATGAGCAGGCCGCCTTACCTCGCTCTTGCTATTTCCGAGCTTCCTCTGTTAGTGTGCCCTCGGACCACAGAAATCACCGCCAGGAGAACCTACGCTATGAGCTCGTCTCCACTTTTGGAAATTCGGCACGACTGGGGCATAGGCGAGATTGAGGCAATTTACAACCTCCCGCTCCCCGAATTGCTGTTTCGGTCCCAAGCCGTGCATCATGGCTTTCATCAGCCGAATGAGGTACAGGGTTGTGTTCTTCTGAGCGTCAAAACGGGCGGCTGTCCGGAAGACTGTGCCTATTGTCCGCAGTCCGCACATTATGAGACTGGCCTACAGAGAGAATTACTTGTGGAGGTTTGTGACGTGCTAGCAGCGGCCGAGCGGGCCCATCGGCAAGGAGCGACTCGATTCTGCATGGGAGCGGCGTGGCGACAAGTTTCCGACGGTAAGGACTTTGACCGCATTCTGCAAATGGTCCGGGGCGTTCGTGCGCTTGGATTGGAAGCCTGCTGCACTTTGGGCATGCTCACAGCAGGACAAGCCACTGCGCTCGCAGCAGCCGGGCTCACGGCCTACAATCATAACCTGGACACTTCACCGGAGTTTTACGGCAAAATCATCACAACCCGGACCTATGAGGATCGACTGGAAACCCTGCAGCGGGTACGGGAAGCCGGGATCGCGGTCTGCTGCGGAGGAATCATTGGAATGGGCGAAAGTCGCCAAGACCGCTATCGCTTGCTCGAACAACTAGCCACGCAAAATCCCCATCCCGAGAGCGTTCCAATCAACCTGCTCGTTAAGGTGCAAGGGACGCCGTTGGCGCACCAAGAGGCCGTTGAGCCTCTGGAGATGGTCAGGATGATCGCCACAGCGCGAATCCTGATGCCAGCATCAATGGTGCGGCTGAGCGCTGGGCGAGCTTCGCTGTCGGACGAAGCTCAAGCCCTCTGTTTCGTTGCCGGAGCGAACTCAATCTTCTTAGGGGATAAACTTTTGACTACTCCGAATCCTGGAGTAGACCACGACAACTATCTTCTGGGTAAATTGGGGATGCAGCTCCAAAGGCAGGTTCAAAACTGAATTTGACAACCACTCAGGACGGGCGACCGGATGGTCGTAAGGTCGCCTCGAAAAACTAACCTCGGCGTTCCTTAGCCGCAGAAGGCTTGGCAGCCTTACCTTCTGTCTTTGATTCTTTGATTGCGGAGGCGTTCTTGCTGAAGATCTCTTCGAAAATGGCAGCTTCGTCCGGGTTCTCCCAGTTGTTTGTTAGCGCGCCGCTCTCTTCCTTCGAGAAGACCAGTTTGTTTTGTTGCTCATCGAAATCAACACTGACTAAGTCTCCCAGCAAGACTTGATTCGTTGCAACCAGATTTGAGAGTGGATAGACGAGATACCGCTCCAGCGCTCGCTTTAGATGACGCGCACCGTACTTCAGGTCGGTGCCCTCTTTGAGCAGAAACTCCTTCGCCTTAGGAGTGCATTTAAAAACGAACTTCCCCTCGCCCCGCGAATTGAGAATCCGCTCCTGAACCATTCCTAGCTCAATATCCAAGACCTTCCGCAAGTGTTCGGCCTGGAGCGTCTGAAACACGACCACCTTGTCGATGCGGTTCATGAATTCGGGGGAAAACTTCCGCTTGGAAGCCTCGAGAGCGGTTTTGTAGATCTTCGCATCAAGCTCACTCTCGCGTGAACCGGAAGCCGCAGGCGGGGCAAATCCCACACCACCGGAGATAAACTCACTCATTTCCGCCGCGCCGAGATTGCTGGTCATGAAAACAATCGCCCGGCTTAGGTCGACCCGTCGATTATCTCCAAGGGTCAGAGTTGCCTTATCCAAAATGCCAAGGAGAAGCTGCCAGAGGGCATCGTTGGCCTTTTCGATTTCGTCGAAGAGCAGAAAGGTGAGCTTCACCTTGTCGGTATGATACTGGTCAACCGCTTCCTGAGTCAGCAGCGGAGGTGTCTCGCGGTGGCCCAAGTATCCGGGTGGAGAGCCGATAAGCTTTGCAATCTCATGGCTGTGCTGGAACTCCGCGCAGTCAATCTTCAGTACCGCCTTGGCATCGCCAAACAGGATTTCGGCAGCGGCTTCAACAATACGGGTCTTGCCCGAACCAGTCGGTCCCAGAAACAGCAGATTACCGATCGGTCTTCCGGCCGACGCCATTCCGGAAAGGTGGATTTGGTAAAGACTCGACAACTTCCGAACGGCTCGATCCTGTCCGACAACCTTGGCGAACAGTTTGTTCTCAAAATCCTGCGCTTCGAAACTCTTGATTGTCGGATCCAACAAGATTCGTTCGCTCATCTCTACCCCGCCTCACCTTGAAGGCCCCCGCTTCAAGTGATGACCGATTGCAGCCAAAAATCACAACCCGAATTATCGGTGGACCCAGCTTCTTTCTTTAACAAACCAGCAACATTCTCCGGAGAATTGTTTCCGAATTGAATGCTGGGTGCTAAACGACGCGTCGACCGGAAATCCACACGCAACCCACGCTTCTCTCCTCGTCGTACTGCTAGAATTCTAACACCTTCGTCTAACCCGACGACGAGGCGGTCGAATGCACTCGATCCCCAAAAAGAAAAGTTGTGGCACCTGAGATTTTTTTGTTGATTAATCGTGTCATTTATTGCAATATCTAACGCGTCTGATCAGACACATTCGATAGTTCCACTTTAAACATCAACCTTAGAACGGGCTCGAGGCCGCATTCGTTAGTCACACCTTGCTTTGATGGCAAGAGTCACTACCGTGATGCCTTCGCTCTCACGTCCGTTCCTAATCCAAAAGGAGACTCTGCATGAAAAAAACCAGCTCCACGCTTTGCCTGCTTCTGGCGGTCCTAGTGATGAACATGTCTCTGGCTCTAGCTCAGAAGCCGGATAAACCTGAAAAGAACAAGGCTGCATCCATCGACGGTGAGAAGGCTACCAAGAAACCCGACAAGCCAGTCGACATTAACAACGCCAGCGAGAAAGAATTGACGACGCTTCCAGGCGTCGGTCCCAAGATCGCCAAGGAGATCATTGCTGCCCGCCCCTTTCACTCGATAGATGACTTGAAGAAAATCAAGGGCATCGGAGACAAGACCTTCGCAACGTTAAAGCCTCACATCGTTTGCAGCCCTGTCAGCAAGTAGAGCAAGACCGAGGCGAACTGCCCAGCGGTTCGCCTCTCATATCACCTTCTGTCCTATCCAGCCCAAAAACGGCTACCGAGCGATCAAAGATCTCCTGGCACCTGTTGAAATCGGACCGACGACTACCTCTCTGTCCTCCAGGATCAGCGCTCCTCACGGCCCGGGGCTGGCAAAGCAACGTCGACCGCGTCGAACCTGCCCTTCTCTAAAGCAATTCCGATGACCATGAGTTCCAAATCGTGTTGGGGGGTGCTTTCAAAACCGTGCGCTTCGTGCAAGCGGATTGGCAGTGCATCACCCAATGCAATGTCAGCGGTTTCCTCGTCTACAGTAACCTTTCCCCGTCCCGAAATTACATAATAGATCTCTTCCTGCAAGTCATGCCGATGATAGCCCAGCGAGCTACCTTGAGGAATCAGCACATGGTCGACATAACCCCAGTTTGTGCGAAATACTTCAGGCCCAAAGGCGCGGCGGTACTTGATACTGCCTTTCCCGCCATGTACTGCAGCGACTGGCTTCAGCAGCGACTTGTCCAGTCTCATATTCATAAAGGCAGGCCTGGCGTCGATCGCGACGCCTACCCGGTCGTCTCCCAGATCGAAAGCGTCATACCGTCCCCGCACCGAGCCCACGGCTATGTTCATCCATTGAGTCGGCTCGTCAGTAGCGTTGTAAATGCCGTGAGAGCTGCCCATGCGGCAAGGAGCACCGGCCGGACCCGTGAGCTCCGCAGTTCGTCCATCGATCGTAAACTGGGCCTTGTTATCGAATATAACAAACATCTCCTCCATCTGATTGTGAAAGTGATGCCCAATGCCGGATTTCGGGTGGAGAATGCCGCGATGCAGGAAGATCAGGTTGGTGTTGAAGTCTTGCGGTTCCAGGAGCCCCACATAGCTCAAGGTGCCCGCGCCTCCGTGAACTCTAGGGATGTCTCGATACTTCGCGGGGTCCGAATGAACAATCCGTTGTTCCAGTTTCTCCGCGCCACGGGGGGCCTGAGGCTGCACCTCTGTGCCTAGCCCACGCATGAACAATCCCGCTGCGAGCGCAACCTTGAGGCAACGTCCATACGAAATTGTCATGGTGCTCTCCTTGACTGAACCCTTGCCGCATTCGGCAGACCTTGTTTCGCAATCGGCTCATTGGGCCAGTTCAGAATCCGTTGTTGAGCCTCGGTCAGGCTGATCGTGCGCTGCCCTAGGCTGGATTCCAACTCCTTCTGGACTCTGTGCTTGATCTTGGCTTGGTCCTTAGGCAGCGCCTCGATATTCGGGTAGGCGTTCGAACCTCCCAGCGCAATAGGAATGCGATATTCCACAAGGTAGTATTTCCACCGCTCTCGAGGGATCTGGCAGTCTTCGAGAACCGCTCGCCGTTCAGCTTTGTTTGGTTTCTTTTTGTCAGTCGTGAAGAGTACCTTCTGTTTTTCGTGTGTTGGCGCCGACTTCACGCCGGCCTGACCTTTGTAAGGATTCTTGGGGTTCTCCCCTCCGAAGGTAAGTCGCGAAGGAAAGGAGAGAATCAGCAACATGCAGCTCGCAGATAGCTGACACCGAACGACAAAACCAAAGGAAGAGTCCCGCGGCGAACCATGGATCGACACAAAGCCAGTCCTCGTCCTCGAATGTCTCTCCCTCCGCAGACCATACATGCAAATCACCCTTCTAGCCACAGCCTAGTTGTACACAAAACATAGTGGCACGCTGGAACCCGACGGCCCGACGAGTTTTCACGACCGATGCCAGAGCCGGCACCTGTGATCAGCGCTACTTTTTCTCGCAAACGAGCAGTCATAGGTTCCTTTACTTCTGAATCGACTCAACTTTTGTGACAATGACCCGGTTCCCCTCCGTAACGAAGTGGAATTGCAAGCTGCAAATAGCGCAGTAGACAATGTCGTTCGTCTCCAGGTCGCTGCTAATGACGGAAGAGACGCCCAACATGTCGCAATGCTCACAGAAGCGTAGCGAATTCCACCGGCCGCCAAGGCCGGCTGATTCAGGTTCGGGAGACGATGTCATCAGGAAAAACCAGCGGGAAGACTCGACAAACGGTCTTATTGCGTGAAAGAGTCGTCAGACCCTTCTTGCAAAGCCCTCAAGATGGAGCGCAGGGCTTCGATCAACTCCGCCTTTTCGACTTTGCTCTTTGAAAACTTCAGGTCGAGAGAGAACTCCTTGCTAGGCGGATGGAAACGAAAGACATAATTCTGAGGACGGGGCGTTGTGCCCTGTAGACGCTCCTTTCGCGCCTCATCGCGAGAAACTTCACCCTCAGAAAAACGTCTCACCAGCTCGAGCATTTTTTCGCGAGAGGGCTGACGAACAATTTGAAGCAGCATGGACTTGCTCAAAACGTTAGCTCGCCTGCACGATTCCTTGACCTCTTCCGGCAGGCTTCCAATGCTCAAAGTTTCTGTGACGGAAGAGCGCGCCTTGCTGATCTTCTTGGCAATCTGTTCGTGGGTGTAACCAAACCGATCGATCAAAGACTGCAGTCCTTCGGCTTCTTCAAAGGCAGTCAGGTCCTTTCGCTGCAGGTTCTCGATGAGAGCTATCTCCGCGACCTCCGCATCGTCGACGTCCTTTTCGATGCAAGGGATCTCCTTCAAGCCAGCGGCCAGGCTGGCGCGATAGCGGCGTTCGCCTGAAATAATCATGAACCTGTCTGTCTCCCTCGAATGACGTACCAGGATCGGCTCTAAGACGCCCTTTTCCATGATGGACGCCGTTAGATCGCCCAGGTCGCCGATGACCTGGCGCGGCTGTTCCGGGTTCACTTCCAACCGATCAATCGGAATCATCCGCCCCACTGGAGCTCCACTGCGGGAGCTCAACTCGTCAACGTAATGAAAGTCGTGACGCATCTTGACGGCCACTGGAAGCCCTGTTTTCTTCGACACGCTCAAGTACCTCGTCCGAGAGTTTGAAAGTATTCAATGGCACCAGTTGAGTGCGGTGCAAAGGAGAAAATCGATTCCTTGTAGGCCGGGCTCTCTTCCAGCCGGACATTCTTGGAAATTACAGTCTTGAAGACTTTGGGACCGAAGACTGTTTTGATCTGCTTATGAATGTCTTTGCCCAAGATCGTGCGCTTATCATGCAGGGTGATCAACACTCCCAGCACCTGGAGATTGGGATTAGGCCTCGCTTTCACTCGCTCGACGGTTTCCAGCAAATCATCGGTTCCCTCCAAAGCGAAGTAGGACGACTGGATAGGAATCAGAAGATGAGTGCAGGCCACGAGCGCATTGACCGTGAGCAGTCCCAAGGTGGGCGGAGTGTCAGTGACCACGAAATCATAGTCCTTTCGAACCGCATCCAACTTGTCCTTTAGACGAAAAGGCGCGTCGAATTCTCCAACCAGGTTACTCTCCAACTTAGCCAGCGCGATCCTGGCCGGAGCGACGTCGAGATGCAGCACCGACGTGTGTTGAATGATATCCCGAAAGCCGCAACTAGTGTCGGTCAGAACATCGTAGACACTTTTCTGAAGTTTATGAATGTCAAGGAAGGTCAGGGAGCTGTTCGATTGCGGGTCTAGATCGAGAAGAAGTGTCTTCTTGCCCTTCCCGGCAAAGGCGGCTGCCAGGTTGATCGCAGTGGTGGTCTTTCCGACCCCGCCTTTTTGATTAGCTATGGCCAGAATCATTCATTATTCCGCGCAGCGCGCCCAAGGATGAGAGCTCAACTGAAACCAACAGTATCCACAAACGAAACGCACCGACCCAACCAGCGTTTCAGGCCAACGGCCTCAGCAGGAGAAGCCCTTACATCTTGTATTTCCCCAAATCTTCATCGTTGAGGTTCTCCAGCCACCGCTTAAGTTCTTCATCTCCGAGTTTTTCCTGTTTGGCTGCGGAGGATTTGGAACTCTTAATGACTTCTTCGTCTACGAAAATTGGTGAATCTGTCCGCAACGCCAGTGCCAAGGCATCACTCGGGCGCGAATCGATCGAAATCAACTTGCCGTCACGCTCCAGCCAGATAATGGCATAGAACGTATCCTCTTTCAGTTGGTTGACAACAACCTTATGCACAGAGCACTCTAGCCCAGTTAATACATTCTTGATCAAATCATGGGTCATCGGCCTGGGTGTGCTGATCTTTTCGATTTCGAGAGCGATAGCGTTGGCTTCGTAAACACCCACCCAAATTGGAAGAAGTGCATTCCCCTCGATTCCTTTCAAGATGACGATGGGGACATTGGTCACCGGGTCCATCATCAAACCTCGGATCTTCATTTCAATTTCCATTAGGCACCTCGTTCCGGCGTCCACCATATAAAAAAAGGAAGTAAAACGAGCTTACCAGAAACCAGAACAACTAACAATGCAACGCTCTGTCCTGTACATCGTTCCGTCGCGAAGCTGAACTGGATTAGCCCTGTTTCAGTTGTTGAGCGCGAAGCCTCACCGGACCAACTCGCCTGCCAGACTGTTTGGGAAGTATTGCGTTACCCTCACCTGCGCAAACTTTCCGAGCAATTCGGGCGATCCAGCAAAGTTCACGATCTTGTTCTGAGTGGTGCGCCCCATCAACTCCTGCGAGTCTCTTTGGCTCGTGCCTTCGACGAAGATTTCATACTCCTTTCCGACCAACGCCGCATTCCGCTGCAGTTGGATCTTGCGCTGAAACTCCTGCAGAACAGACAGCCTCCGTCCCTTCTCTTCCTCTGGGATTGTGTCTCCAAATTCAAAAGCCTCCGTGCCGGGCCTGGGGGAGTACTTAAACGAAAATACCTGATCGTAGCCTACCTCGGCCACAAGGGAGAGGGTCTCCTCAAAATCCTCCTGGGTTTCGCCTGGGAATCCAACGATGATATCGGTTGAAAGAGCAATTTCTCTCTTGGCGGCTTTGACAAAATGAGCCCGGCGCAAATACTCGTCACGAGTGTAATCCCGCTTCATCCGCCGCAACACTACAGTAGACCCCGATTGCACAGGCAGATGCACTTGATTGCAGACCGCAGGTGTGTCTTCGATCACTTCCACGATTTCCGAATGAAAGTCACTGGGGTGGGGCGATGTGAAACGGACACGCCGGACTCCCTCGATGTTGGCAACACGCTTCAGCAGCTCAGCGAAAGAGGAAATCATTCCTGCTGGATCTCGCCAGGAGTTCACCGTCTGTCCCAACAGCATCACCTCCTGATAGCCTTCGGATGCTAGTTGCTGGATTTCCGCGATGATGTGCTCTCCGGGACGGCTCCGTTCCGGCCCGCGGGTGTACGGAACCACGCAGAAGGCACAGAAGCGATTGCATCCTTCCATGATGGTGACGAACGCCTTGTATGGGTTCTCGCGCGTTTGAGTGTACGTCTCAAAGAGTCGATCGGTGTCTTGGGACACGTCAATGACATGCCGGACACCCCTCTCGACCTTCTCGATCAACTGTGGAATGAAGGAGTAACTACTGGAACCGACCACCAGATTCACATTGGGAGCCTTCTCAAAAATCTTGAGACCCTCCATTTGAGCCATACACCCCAATAGTCCAACCTTGGCTCCCGGCTTGGCTTGGTATGTTTTTTGCAGCGAACCTAAGCGCGAGAACACCTTCTGGTTGGCCTTTTCCCGAATATTGCAGGTGTTCAGCAGCAATAGATCTGCTTCCGAAGCATTCTCGGTAGGCTCGTAACCCATGTTGATCAATGCACCGGCCACCTTCTCCGAATCGTGGTGATTCATCTGGCAGCCAAAAGTTTCAATATAGAATCTCTTCTTCTCCACGGTTTTGATCCCTCGGGTTTGTATGTCAAGCGATGTTTACCTTCACTCCAATTCCAGTTGGTGCCTGACATTCTGCCACGACCCATCCTTTGTCAAGGCAAACCGGCAAAGCGACCATTCAGGACATGAGAGCTACGCCTTAGGCAACGGAACGCTCTACTCCGCAGCGCTCTTCAAGAGTTCGGCTGCGTGTTTCAGCACGCTTTCTGTCATGCGCTCGCCGCTAATCATGCGGGCAATCTCGTGAACTCGTTTGCTCGCGTTCAACCGGACTACTTGTGTAACAGTTCTCCCCTGCGTCACATTCTTGGAAATGAAGTAATGACTATCAGCATAGGAGGCAATCTGTGGAAGATGAGTCACGCAGATAACTTGATTCTTCTTGGAAAGCCATCTGAGCTTCTGTCCAACAACATCGGCGGTTTGTCCACCGATACCTGAGTCCACCTCGTCAAATACCAGAGATTTGGAACGGTCGTCGACTGTCTGAACGGATTTCAAGGCTAGCATAATCCTTGAGATTTCACCACCGGAGGCAATCTTCACGAGTGGCTTCACTTCCTCGCCCGGATTCGGGCTGAGCAGAAATTCGATGTGATCGACGCCATCCGCTCTCTCCCAAGTGAACGGCACACCCTCTTCTTTCGGAAAACTGGAGTCATTCGAACCAGCAAATGCGATGCGAAAGCGGCCGCGTTCCATAGCCAATTGAGCTAGCTCTTTCTCGACCGCTTTCTCCAAAACCACGGCAGCGGCCTTTCGCTTGTCGCTTAACTCAGCTGCCTTCTTGCGATAGTTGCGAGCTGCGGTCAGCAGCTCTCTCTCCAAGCCGAGCAGTGTTTCGTCGGCTGTCAACAGACTTTCAAGCTCCCGCCTGGCCTCTTCGTAGAAGGACAGAATCTCCTGAATCGTCTTGCCGTACTTGCGTTTGAGGCGATCGATTTCAGCCATGCGCAGCTCGACCCATTCCAGGCGCTGAGGATTGACTTCAATCTTCGACGAGTATTCGCGCAAGGAGAAGGCTACGTCGTCGATGGCGATCCTGGCGGTCTTCAGTTGTTCGAGCATGTTCTCGCACCGCCGGTCCACCCGGCACAACTCCTCGACTTGGCGCGCTGCATGTTTGACGGCGGCACTGGCCGAGTTCTCCGCTTCGTACAGTTCTCCGTAGGACTGGCTCGACAATTGGAACAACCTGTCTGCATTGGCTAATCGAACATGTTCCGATGCCAGCTCTTCTTCTTCCCCTGGACCCTTCAGATTGACCTTCTCGATTTCTCTGAGTTGAAATGTCCGCAAGTCGATATCTCTGAGCCGCTCTTGGTCGTTCTTTCGCAGACGATCGATCTTTCTTAGGACATCCTGCCAGTGTCTGTAGAGTTCTCGAACCTCGGTTAGCAAGAGCACCGCATCAGCGAAGGCATCCACAAAAGCCAGCTGAGATTCACTCTGGTTGAGCGTTTGCTGCTCACTCTGTCCGTGAATATCAACCAGGAAGCGGGCCGTCGTCTCTCAAAAAACTAACTGGCACAACCTGATTATTGACGAAGGCACGTCCCTTACCCGACTGGGACAATTCGCGTTTCACAATAAGTTCTTCCGGATTGAACTCGAGCCCACTTTCTCCGAAACTTCTGCCGCAACCGGTCTTCGTCTTCCAGCTCAAACACTCCACTAACCGTGGCTTTCTCCGAGCCGCTGCGGATCATCTCAGCAAAGCCTTTCTCTCCCAGCAATAACCCCAAGGCATCAACAATGATCGACTTGCCGGAACCCGTTTCACCCGTGAGCAGGTTCAGGCCCTCTGTGAATTCGACAGCGACATGATCAATCAACGCAAACTGGCGGATTTCGAGAAGTTTCAACATCGAGTCGTCTCTTTCGAGAGCGGACATCACCCAAAAGTGGGGTGCAGTCTAACACAAAGCCTTAGAGGCCTACAATGCCGCAATGCCTGGAAACAGCCATCCCACGGGCAACGGCGATCACCGGCAAACAGAACTCTTGTTGACCGCAAAATCCTTGTGTGGTAACTTCCGAGCTTGTCGTCGTCAGGAAGAATCACCCCTCATCTCTTGAGACCGGAGGTTATTATTGAATTCAATTGGGATTGAAGCGCTCACACGGCTGGCTCAAGGTTCTGAGGTGGACCTATTCAAGCTCATCCTCGCCTCAAGCATCCTGTCCAAAGCAGTTTTGGCTATCCTCCTGGTTTTTTCGATCTTTTCATGGGCTATCATCTTCAGGAAACTTGTCGTCTTCGGAAAAATGCGCCGCGATTCCGAGACGTTTGTTCGCATGTTTCGCAAGAGTAAGCGCTTCTCTGAAATAAGCGCGGCCTGCGAATCTCTGCGCAACACACCATTAGTAGAGGTTTTCCTGGCAGGTTACGAAGAATTAGAGGCGCAGCTGACGAGCGGTTCGAAACCTCACAACCCCGGTAATCCTGGTTCTTACTCACCCACGCTCAAAACCATCAACGTGATTCAGCGGGCACTTTCTCGCGCCTCCTCAGTGGAACTGACGAAGCTGGAAAGAAACATGAGTTGGCTGGCTACCACCGCCTCCGTAGCGCCATTCATTGGTCTGTTCGGTACGGTGCTCGGCATTATTACGGCCTTTACCGGTTTGGGCACCGAAGGTACGGCAACGATTCGAGCAGTTGCACCCGGAATTGCTGACGCCTTGATCGCCACCGCTGCCGGTCTCTTTGCCGCCATCCCCGCGGTCATTGCCTACAATTACTTCGTCCATCAATTGAAAGAGTTTGGGGCTGCCATGGATGACTTTTCCCTGGAGTTCCTCAACTTAATGGAGAGGACCTTTTCCTAAATGGCCTTCACCAACCAAGGCAGAACTCAGACGTCACTGGCAGAGATCAATATCGTGCCTTTGGTGGACGTGGTGCTGGTCTTGTTGATCATTTTCATGATCACCGCTCCCATCATCCAGTCAGGTATCGAAGTGAATGTGCCGAAGACAAAGACCGTGAAGGAACTCACTCAGGAACGCCTCGTTGTGACGATTAACCGCGAGCAGCGCCTCTTCGTGGACAATACACCGATCAACATCAACGAATTGGAGCAGAGACTGAAGGTCAGGATCAAGGACCCGGCACAGACCATGATCTACCTGCGCGCTGATGAAGAGGTTCCGTTCGGCTCCATAGCCAAGGTAATGGACCGGGCCAAGCAAGCCGGCATCGTCAATATTAGCGTTGTCACCCAGCCTTATGTTGAAAGCAGAAAGTGAGTCTGGCCCGGGGAAGGGCTTTCTGTGCTGATGATCACCCACCGACTCACTATTTTCGAAGTAGAAACTGAAAGGCTCGGCTACACGCTTCTGCTTTCTGTCGTTACCCACGGATTGCTTATCTTCGGTTTTTTTTTCCTGCCAGGATGGGTGAGCCCAACACAGGTGCCTTGGGGTGACGAGTTCGGAGGCGGGGGCGCGATGTCAGTCGGGATTGTTCAAAATGTTCGCGGACTAAACTTGCCTCAGCCGGATTTGACCACTGACACGACCATCGCCTCTGAATCGAAAGGTCTGGGACAAACCGACGTTGCCAAGAGCGTCATGAAGCCGCTTGAGTTGCCCGACCCTCAGACCTTCGAAATCGAGGACAAGCGAAACAAAGAACCGAAGCGGGCGGAAAAGCCGGCTAAGAAGGCCCCTCCTCAGATGGCCCAGAACGAACCACCCAAGGAGTTAGTGCCGTTTGGAGAGGGTGGCAATCCAAGCTTCAGCTATAGCCAGTTTAGCGGCCCAACCGGTGCCGGAGGAATCGGTGTTGGCGACGGCGTCTTTGGGCAAAGGTACGGCTGGTATGTGCGCCAAATCCGGGATATTGTCAGCAGCAACTGGCTCCGAAACATGGTTGACCCCAACGTCCGTTCCGCGCCTAGAGCCTACATTCAGTTTGAGATTCAACGCGACGGCACCGTAGCTGGCGAGTTTGTCAAGCAATCGAGCGGTGTTCCTTCGCTGGATCGATCGGGCTTGCGCGCGATTCGTGCCTCTCGGTTTCCCCCGCTTCCAGGCGGCGAGACTCGATTGACGGTGGAGTTTTATTTTGAATACTCCCGATGATTCTCACGTGTAATACCGGATAGCCGTGCCATTAGGCTGTCTCGGCCGTCTGTTGGAGAGTGAGTAGCCTGGAACGCCCGCGATGAATGTAGGCTGGGCATTCGTGGTGGCTCTTCAGGCTGCGCCTTCCTGAGAAGCACACGTGCCTGCATCACCCTGCTAAACAAATACGTCCAGTCTTACGATAAGAGTTAGCTTGATACGAAACCGTTTATCCCTATGAAGAGAAAACTCGCCTTTGCTTTCATCCCCTTCATCCTGGTAGCCCTGCTGTCCTGCACAAGGCAGCTTCTGATCTCACAAGAGGCCCAAGTGAAAACCGGCACAGAACGGGGCGTTCCGCGTTCGCGTCTCGCGGTTGCTGATTTTCAACTTCGAGGTTCCGACGCTCAGCTTGTCCAATTCACCAAACTATTCAATGAGGTGCTCTGGAGCGACTTGGATTTTTCTGGTGTCTTCGAGCTTGTGCCCAAGAGCTTCTATCCAGTCAAGCTGCCCTCACAGCCTCAAGAAGTGGTTCCTGAGTTGTGGTCGAGCCATGAAGTGAAAGCACAATATCTGGCTTATGGCAATTCGTCTGTGGAGCGCGGGCAGTTTGTGGTCGAATGCCGGCTGCAGGATATCAACACGAAGGAATCCATCACGGGCTTGCGTTACCGGGTGACCGTCGACGAACCTGGCGTTCGGTCGGCTGCACACACGTTCGCTGACGAGATCGTCCTCAAGATCGGAGGTGGAATTCCCGGAGTAGCTCAGACCAAAATCTCATTCGTTTCGGACCGAACAGGCAACAAAGAGATTTGGGTGATGGACTACGACGGTTTTGGTCAGCGGGCCTTCACGAGCCATCGTTCAATTAGTTTGACACCGCGATGGTCGAATGACAATTCGAAGATCGCCTATACCAGCTACCGCCGGGGCAATCCGGACCTCTACATCCAGTCCCTTATTGACAACCGGCTGTTGACTTTCCCCGCGTTTGGAGGCTTGACGACAACGCCTGCGTGGGCCCCGGACGGAGAGCGCATTGCCTTCACTTCCAGCCAAACTCAGGATCCGGAGATTTATCTGTCGGACACCCGGGGCCGTAATCTGAAGCGACTAACCAACAGTCGGGGAGTTGACATCTCGCCTGTTTGGAACCCGAAGACAGGCCGCGAGTTGGCATTCGTCTCGGATCGCAGTGGAAGCCCTCAGATTTATGTCATGGACGACGAAGGTGCCAATGTTCGCCGCTTGATTTCAGAAGGCGGAGAAGCGGTAGGTCCCTCGTGGGGTCCAGACGGGGCTCTGATCGCGTTTTCCTGGAGAAAGGCTTTGACGGGCAATTTCGATGTTTTCGTGATGGACGTTGCAAAGGGAAGTTACATTCAATTGACTCGAGACAGTGGTAACAACGAACATCCGGTTTGGTCGCCCGACAGCCGTCATATTGCCTTTGAATCTAACAGAAACGGTTCAAGGCAGGTCTTCATCATGCTGGCAAACGGAACGCGCCAAAAAGCGATCACGACGGTAGGAAGAAACACATCCCCGAGTTGGTCCAGGTTTTTCGAAAAGTGATTTTTTTTGTTCCACTTCTGGGTGTTATCGAATAGACTACGGGCGGTTTTTGAGCAAGTTTTCACAGTCCAATCAGCCATACATCCACAATCCATCGGAGGAGAAGGATAATGAACAAACGGAAGTCTCCGGGTCTAACCTCAGCAGTCTTCTGCCTGCTACTGCTCATGCTCGCGGGTGGTTGTAAGAAAAAGGCCCCAGTCGCAGCCCCACCACCTCCGGCGGCCCCACCCCCGCCGGCTGCCGCTCCCACGGCCACGTTGACAGCGAACCCGACGACCATTGAGAGGGGCGGGTCCTCAACATTGACCTGGAGCAGCACCAACGCAACCAATGTCGCGATAGATCAAGGCATCGGTGATGTCAGCACCAGTGGAACGCGCTCAGTATCTCCAAGCTCGTCTACGACGTACACGGTCACAGCCCGAGGAGAAGGTGGAACAGCCACGGCGACTGCCCGCATCACCGTCACCGCCCCACCACCACCGCCACCGCCGGCTGTGGTTACCGAAACACTGGACGAGCAGTTCAGCAAACGGGTTCGTGACGTCTATTTCGACTATGATAAATCTGACGTTCGAGACGATCAGAAGACAACTTTGTCTGACGCCTCGGACTTTCTAAAGGCCAACTCCTCCCTTAGGTTCACCATAGAAGGTCATTGTGACGAGCGAGGAAGCGAGGAGTACAACTTGGGCTTGGGGGACCGCCGCGCCAATGCGATCAAGAATTATCTGATCTCACTGGGAATCGGCGCCGATCGCATGAACCCCATCAGCTATGGCAAAGAAAGACCCCAGTGTCGCGAAGCGACGGAGGAATGCTATCAGCAGAATCGGCGTGGTCATTTCGTCATGACGGGACGCTAGGGGGTCCTGCCCATGCTGTCGGAACAACCCTGTGCTGTCTATCGCTGCACAGGGTTGTTCCGCTTCCGGGAATTTCCGACAGACTTTTGGCGCCTAAGCTGCTATCCTCATGTCATCAACATATCATCAACGATTACGAATCGAGGTGATCAGCGTTGCTTAAGAAAATCCTCATCCTAATTATGCTGGTTTGGCTTTGTGATCCAATCAACGGTCTGAGTGCCAGCAAAGAAATCGTCCGTTTGCAGGCCGATATGACCTTGCTTCAGCAACAGGTTCGAGATTTGCAAAAGAGCTTCGACACCCAGAACGCTGTTTTGCAGAAACTCGTCGAACAGTTGGCCGACCAGCTCAATCTCTTGAAGAAAGGTGTTGAGGAGGTGAAAGCCTCAAACCAGCAGACGCTAGCTACGGTATCTGCCAAAGTGGAGTCGGTCTCAGGACAGTTCTCTACCGTTCATTCGAGCTTCGATCTGATTCTGGAGCGCATGTCGAAGCTTTCTCAGCAGTTAGCTGAGGCCAGGACCAAGCCTGAGGTGCTCGATACATCTGAGGCTCATGGAGTCGCGAACACAGTAGCCCCCCCTCTGCCGAACAGCTGTACAACGCCGCGTATGGTGACTTCATCAAGGGAAACTACGACCTGGCGAAGCAGGGCTTCGAGGAATATTTGAAGAACTATTCTGACACGGAGCTTTCTGACAATGCGCAGTACTGGATTGGTGAGTGTTGTTACGTTCAGCGCAAGTACTCCTTAGCCGTACAGGAGTTCGATAAGGTTTTGCAAAATTATCCGAAGGGTGACAAGGTTCCAGCAGCCATGCTGAAAAAGGGCTACAGCTTGCTGGAAGGCAAGAATACAGATGCGGGCGTCCGTGAACTCCGTCTCCTGTTACAGAAATATCCGAGCTCTGATGCGGCCCAGCTCGCCAGAGATCGACTGAACTCAATGGGAGCGACGATCTCCGAAAAGTCCGTCGCTCCTAGAAATCCCGCTGGACGATGATTAATATAGTTCTAATGAACGGGCGACGTCAGGCTGCCACGAACGCCCCCGGGAGGTAACCATGCCGAGCTCAGTCAATAAGGTGATCCTTGTAGGACGGTTGGGGAAGGATCCAGAGCTGAAGTACACCCAGGGAGGAACTCCAGTGGTCCGCTTCTCGCTGGCAACCGACGAGACTTGGAAAGACCAGAACGGTGAAAAACAGCAGCGGACCGAGTGGCACAACGTCGTAGCTTGGCGTAAACTGGCCGAGATCTGTGGCCAGTACCTCAACAAAGGGAAACTGGTTTACATCGAAGGGAAAGTCCAGACGCGCAATTGGGAAGACAAGGACGGCAACAAACGGTCCACGACAGAAATCGTTGCTGACAACATGGTGATGCTCAGCGGCAAGGCCGATGATTCGCGGACCGAACGCAGCGCACCAGCGGCTGCCTCCGATAGCGGTTCGGAACCACACATCACGGATGAAGATATCCCCTTCTAGCGCCACTCGTCTGCGTGGAGGTCCTGTGCTGTTCAAGCCGCGTCACAAGGGTGCGTATGCCTAAATGCAAGAGCTGCGGTAAGCGCGTGAAATGGCTTCGAGTACTGAAAAATCCTCTTTTGCTTCGAAACTGGAAGGTGCTCAACTCGTATCTCTTCGAGACGCTCTGCCTTGAGTGTGTCGCCAGTTGGAACACCTACTTCGAGCGAATGAAGAAAGAACAAACGTCTTCACAGTAGAGAGTTTGGCAATCTTGTTACTTTGCTCAGTGATATCAGAAGTCCTCTCGCGAAAGCAGATTGTCTCCCTTACCAAAGTCTCAAAGGAAATTCCAAGTGGTGAACCGGTGAACTCAGGGACCCAGGGACAAGACATCGCCCGCGTTCGCTTTCCGAGGGCTGTTCTGTGTGAAATTCGAAAAGGGATGTCTTCAAGGTCGTGGGAGGCATCCTCATGATCCACAAAGGCAAAGCTGCATGAGAATACTGGCGGGCTGGATTTGTTATGCGGTGGGTGGCGTCGCGGCCGTTCTGGGTGTTCAACTTATCATCGGGTGCGACCTGCTAGGTATGTTGAATGAGGCTGACGATCGGCGGCTCGGGTTCTGGGATTTTCTGTTCGTCACCTCCGGACATCATCGAGCACATCCGAATGGATATCTGGTTCATCTGATGCGGGACTTGTTCGTTCTGGGATGGGCGTTTCTGGTGATTCGAATTGGGCACGAACAGTTCACCTTCAAGGAAAAGACACGAAAGGATGGAGTCGAGATGGTGACTTGTCCTGAGTGCAATAAGAAGACCTATCCCGATGCCTACTGTCGTTTTTGTGGATTCAACCTCATTACCCATCAGCCCTTCCGCGAAAACCTCGGGCTTTGGCCCGTTTGGAAATTGTCACTGATAGCCTACTCTGGAATTTCTCTTTTCTTGCTGATCTTGAACCTGGTCCTAGTGAAGCCCCGCTAGCATACGCTGGGCAAGCCGGAGGAAGGACCTCATAGACTCACGCAGCATGAACAAGACCGTTCTTGCCAGTTGCTTTCTTCATTGACAGTTAGCTTTCCATCCTCATCGTTCTCGGCCTGCTTGTCATCACCCTTCGTCAACTCAAATCCTCTTGAACGTGATCATCGGAAAGAATCTTGGCGACTATCGGATCCTGGCCAAAACTCAACTCGGTGAAAGCGGCTTCGTCTACAAGGCCGTTCACATCGCGCGGCGTCAGACCTTTGCCTTGAAACTGCTCAGCTGCCGCTTGACTGAGGAAAGCCCTCGAGAGTGCCAGATCATTCAGGAGGTACTGAGGGCTGCAAAGCTCGACCACCCGAACATTGCTCGAACCTACCCACCCGAATTCAGTGGCCAGCTAACTCTTATCCCGCTGGAATTCATCTATGGACAGAATCTGTCTGCAAAAATATCCGATGGCGTATCGACCCTGGATTTCACACTGCGTATCGCCCTGCAAGCGGCCCAGGCTCTCGAGGAAGCTCACGACCAAGGGCTCGTCCACGGCCGGATCACCTCAAATAGCCTGATTGTCTCAAGCGATGGAGATCTTAAGATCGTGGACTTCGGCTTAGACTCAATATCAGACGAAATGCTGTTCGCCGACTCCGATAACGGGTGGCCAAACAGCTACTTTGTGGCGCCGCCAAAGCCACCGCTCTCCCGCTTTGCCTACTTGGCGCCGGAGCTGGTTCAGGGCAATCCGGCGGGGGGTCGCTCTGATCTGTTTTCTCTGGGTGTGGTTCTCTACGAACTGCTCGCAGGGCAATTCCTCTTCGAAGGGCAAGACCGACAGGAGCTCTTCAGACAGATTCAAGAGAGAGACTTGCCCAAGATCAGTCAAGTGCGATCAGGAATTCCATCCGCATGGTCGAAGTTGCTCAGAGGACTCCTGGACAAGAACCCTCAAAAGCGCTATCCCTCGGCTCGCAGTCTGATCGAAGATCTCAGAAAGCTTAACTACGGCCTGCCGCTGGATCTCCTGAGTTTCGAAAAGAGGGACCCGTCCATCTCCCGGCGGTCCTTCTTCCGACGATTCCTGGGTGAAGATGAAGCAGAGTAGCTGGTTCCGGTATCGCTGAGGAGCAATGGGGACACAGCCCTAGAAGTGCCGGAGTGCTGCCCAGGCAGGATCGGAGCTGCGTCTGGATGAGATTTTCGGAAGTTCTCGACAGCTTGCAAGACGTCCACCCCATACGCATCTATCTTGCGTTCTCCAATACCCCGCACTTCACGCAGCTCCATGAGTGTCTGTGGCAATCTGCGGCTGATACCTCGCAGCGTCTCGTCATGGAAAATCAAGAAGGGCGGAAGATTCAAGCGTTCAGCCCATTTCCGCCGCATTTCGCGCAGCGCCGCAAACAACTCCGCGTGGAACGAACCGAAGGGATCGACATCTCTATTGCCCCTTGGCTGAGCGCCTTCCTCTTTCTCTTCCTCCAGCAAATTCAATGGGAACAGTAGCTGAATCGGGGCCTGCCCTACCATTGCCTTACGGCCACTGTCAGTCAATTTCACCACCGGGTATTCGGTTCCGTGGACTTCCAGGAAGCCCGCCCCGACAAGCGTGTCCAGAACTGAGAGGACGTTAGGCTGAGTAAAGTCGCTGAGCAACCCATAGGTTGAAAGCTTGTCTAACTGCAGATCTTCGAGCGCCTTCAGCCTGGATCCCGTCAAAACTTGGGCCACCCGCATCTTTCCAAACCGGCCTTTCATTCGTGCTACACAACTGAGACACTTCTTGACGATGACCACTTCCTGATCACTGAGTGTCCTTTGCAGACTGGCATCCTCAAACTCTCGGCACTTTGAGCAATTCCGGCACTGGAGATGGACGATACTCTCTCCAAAATACTCAAGAATGAATCGCCTCAGGCAGGTTTGCGAATAGGCGTAGTCCACCATCTTCCTCAGCTTGCGGCGCTCGAATTGGGCTCGGCGCTCCACGGCAGAATAGTTGACATCCAGTTCGTGCAGCGGCACCCTTCGTAGGATTGTCATCCCGCGTCCACGGAAAGGCGGTCTGTAGTACAGCTGCCTGGAGCTCTGCAGCTCTCCCAGCGCGCGTTTCAGCTGGTCGGCGGAGAGCTCTAGATCAGCCGCCATCTCGTCGAGATTGACCTCGAACGTCCTACCGCGCACTACCTTCAAGACGTTGGTACAGTGATCGATCACTTTCTGCTGCGTCGTTCTGGCTCCGCCCATCTTACGGAATTGCCCGTCTTCATTGAGCAGAGTCAGTTTTGCGTGATGCTCTCCTTCGGAGCCACGCTCAATGTATCCGCCCTTCTCTAGAAGCTTCAGAGCGGAAGCAATGGCCATCTCACTACCCTTTCTCCAGCTCAAGCGCTCTGCGAGCTGCCGGATCGTCATCTCGACTCCCGTCGTCCCGAAACCGCACAAGACCTCGTAGACTTCTTGAATCAGATCCAGCGGAGGGCAATTTCCCTCAATGAAGAACTCCTGGGTGAACGTATCCGCAAAATTGAAGAGCAGGAGACAAACCGCCGACCGGCCGTCGCGACCGGCACGTCCTACCTCTTGGTAATATGCTTCCAGCGAGCCCGGAATATCGTAGTGAACGATGAAGCGCAAGTCTGCCTTATCGATTCCCATGCCAAACGCATTGGTTGCGACGACTATGGGAAGATCTCCCTGCATGAATCGCTCTTGGACCGATTTTCTGGACTCCATCTCCATTCCGGCATGATAGCTTCCCACTCGGAACCCTGCAGCGCGCAACTCTGAAGTCAGCCTTTCAACGTTCTTTCGCGTCGCGGCGTAGATCAGCCCCGTCTGAAACCTCCCTTGAAGCAGATTGAGGACGATCTGCAACTTGTTCTGGTCTCCGTTGACTTCTTCGACCTGAAAGCAAAGGTTCGGGCGGTCGAACCCTGTCACAAAGCTGGACGGCTGCTGCAGAGCCAGTTGCTCAATGATGTCGCGCCGAACTTCAGGGGTGGCCGTCGCCGTGAGGGCGACAACCGACCGGCACTGCAGCCGGGTAATCGCATCCTTAAGGCGTAGGTAGTCCGGCCTGAAATCGTGCCCCCATTCCGATACGCAATGGGCCTCATCAACTGCGAACAGCGAGACTGAACAGGCTTGAATTCCCTCTATGAATCTGGGGCTTCGAAAGCGTTCAGGAGCAACGTAGACCAACTTAAATAGTCCCGCCCCGATCTGTTGCAGGCGGCTCTGCTGCTCGGAAAAACTGACAGTGCTGTTGATGAAGGTTGCCGAAATGCCGTTGGCCGTCAACGCATCCACCTGGTCCTTCATGAGGGCGATCAGCGGCGAGACGACTAGTGTGATCCCCGGAAAAAGTAACGCCGGCAGTTGGTAGCAAAGGGATTTTCCGCTACCTGTTGGCATGACCGCGAGCACGTTTCGTCGGGCCAAAACAGCGTCAATAATTTCCTCTTGCCCTTCCCGAAAGTCACTGAAACCAAATCGCTCGGTTAAAATCCGCCTGGATTCTGACTTCTTGGGAGACATTCATGCCTCTCTGCCCGGCGCCACGCTGGTTGCCAGAAGGCCGTTCCCTTCTCGCAAAGGACCGAGCCCAGGGAACGGCTCCTGGCTGCGGGCATTGGGAGTCAGGTGATCACCCATCCTGGTTGGTTTCCGCCAGGTTAATTAACCAAATGCTGCACGATCGCATCTGCAAACTGAGTCGTGGAAGTCGTTCCGCCAAGATCGGCAGTCAACGCATTACCTTGCATATATACCTTTTCCACGGCCGAAGCAATCAGGCTTGCTTTCTCACTTTCACCGAGATGATGAAACATGAGCACCGCTGAAAGCAGCATGGCGGTGGGGTTAGCCGCGTTCTTGCCTGCAATTTTTGGTGCACTACCGTGAACGGGTTCAAAGACAGCGCACTCCTCGCCGAGGTTGGCCCCTGGGACCAAGCCGAGTCCACCCACAAGTCCCGCTCCCAAATCGCTCACAATGTCGCCGTAGAGGTTTTCCAGCAGCATGATGTCAAATTGTGACGGATCCAGGACCATCTGCATGCAGGTGTTGTCAACGATCAGTTCTTCATAGGATACCTCCGGGTAGAGCTCGGCAACGTTTCGGACACATTCCAGGAAAAGGCCATCACTCAGCTTCATAATATTTGCTTTGTGAACAGCGGAGATTTTCGTGCGTTGGTGCCGCCGGGCGTATTCAAAGGCAAAGCGGGCAATGCGCGTTGATGCCTCAGCAGTGATGATCTTCAAGCTCTCGACGACACCAGGCACCACCACATGTTCCAACCCGGAATAGAGGTCCTCGGTATTCTCGCGAACGACAATAATGTCAACATTCTCAAACCGGCTCTTTACGCCAGGTAGATTCTTGATAGGCCGAAAGCTGGCATAGAGGTTTAGCGCCTTGCGCAATGCGACATTGATACTGGCAAACCCAGGTCCGATCGGCGTGGAAATGGGTCCCTTGATGGCTACTTTGTTCCGCCGGATCGAATCCATAAGTTCATCGGGGAGATATTTGCCATATTTCTGGAACGCGTCGGCGCCTGCGTTAATCGTCTCCCATTCCACGTCAATACCAGCGGCTTCAATGACCTTCAACGTTGCCCGAGTCACCTCCGGCCCGATACCGTCGCCCGGTACCAGGGTGATCTTGTGTTTCATCACTGACCCTCTCCTTGTCGTTGGCAAGAACTAGCCAAGTTTTGCCGGAACCCTGGGACGCGCCTGGGGTTCAAACTTGCCTTTTGAAGGTGAATGCGCACTTTGCACTAATCGCTCCTTCTTTCGGGACTACTCAGTCCACACCAAGTCCTGGCTTGGCTAGCCAGGATATGGTTTGACGCAGGGCTAGTCTCCGCGGGAGTACCGTTTCAGGTCGAACTTCCGAAGGGTTCCATCGAAAAACAGCTCATTATAGTACTCCTGTGAGAAATAGAGAATCGTTTGCGCTGTGCTGGGGCCTGCAGGCGTGAAGGCCCGCGTCCATCAAGCGTTTTTGCCGACCAACGGCCGCTGGAACCCTACGCACGAGCTCCTGCAGCGGCAGGGCCCTGGTCATACGCATGTCATCCCTGATTGCGCTCCTTGCGTAGATACGATGCTGGATGCTGCAGCTCCAACTCAACACGGCGAGGTCTTGCGAATGCTTGTCAGCGATTCCGAAATCCGCTAAGCTTCCTTGAGTTGCAGCACTGACTCTGCTTAACATCGGCTAACATAAGCATGAATGTGCTCCATCGAGGCTCGTTTTCTTTGTTGCTTGGGGTGACCGCAATTCTGTTGGGGCTTGTCGCAGACGTTGCGGCACAATCTCATTCGTTTTGGGAATTGCCAAATCAGACACTGCAGGTGAATGTTAACCTGGTTACGTTCAATTTCAGAGCCACCGGTAAGCACTGGCAGAACGTCGGAGATCTAAAGAAGGAAGATGTGATCGTTTATGAAGACGAAGTCAGACAGGAGATCATTTCCTTTGAAACCGAGCCTGTTCCAGTCTCGCTGGCAGTGCTGGTCGATGTGAGCGATAGCACCCGACCATTCTCGAAGCAAATCGAAACGACGTCGCACATGCTGCTGGACCTGCTCGGCGAACAGGACGAGGCAGCGGTCATTGCCTTTTCGAACTTTCCCGATCTTTTGCAGGAGTTCACGCATGACAAAGGGGCAGTTCGTTCCGCACTCCAGAGGGCCAATAGTTTTTTTTCAGGTGCTACTAATATTAGCGACTCGGTTTACCTTGCGGCCAAGAAGCTGAGCGCTACTCCCTCCTGGAAGCGAAAGGCGATTCTGCTCATCTCGGACGGTAAGGGAAACCGAGGAGACCGGGAACGCGCTTTTGGCCAGTTGAAAGCTAGTAAGGCCGCCCTTTGGGGAATCGGCATCGGACTGACCGCGAAGCCCTATCGCGCAAGCTTGCTCATTGCCCAGTGGGCAAAGGAGACCGGAGGTAGTTGTCTGTCCTACTCGCCGGAAATGGAACTGCGACGGAAACTTCAAGACGCATTAGATATTATGCGTTGCCAATATGCTGCTGCCTATGTTCCTTCGAACCGGCGGCGCGATGGGAGTTTCCGCCGACTCAGAGTTGAAATATCGCAACAATCGCCTGTTGCTTCGAAGAAGGTTAGTCTCCAGGGGCCGGATGGCTATTACGCCCCCGGAGAAGAATCCTTGCTGCGCCGCTAGGGGAGAAAACGAATGGCCGCCAAAGAATCCTATGAGTTCCGTCAGGCTAGAAGCCAGGCCTACTCTTATGTGAAAGACAAGACGAAGACCAGCAACTTGCTTCAGGAAGTGCTTGCCAAGGCCTACCGCAATCGGGCTCAGCTACGGACGATCTGGAAAGACCTGATGTCGATCTGCCGCATGTTGAAAGCTTGGTCCCAAGGCAACTACAAAGCCGTTCCGTGGCGGACTCTTGTCCTGTCCCTAGCTACCGTGATCTATTTCCTGAACCCTTTTGATGTAAGCCCCGACTTTATTCCCGGTGTGGGTTACGTGGATGATGCCGTCGTATTGGGGTTTGTGGCCAGTTCGGTCAAGAAAGATCTGGTTAGATTCCTTCGTTGGGAGAGCCAAGACAGCACCATTTAGGCTTCAGGTTTGACACCGAGTAGCCTCTATCGTCGATCGCCAGCCAACTGGGTTAGCTCAGTGGCAGCCGCTTTCTCTTTCGAGCCGCTTCTTCCGCTCTTCTCAATCCCAGCCAACAAATCACTTGGTAACCGGAGTCTTCTGGACGGCAGGCGGGTTCAGGTCTACAAAATCCACATGTGTGGCCTGAGAAATGACGGAGTGTTTCTTGAGTTTCTGGTCGTTCTTATAGGGGTGATCCGAACGATAGTGGGCACCACGACTCTCCTCGCGGGCCATGGCCGAGACGATGATGAGCTCTGCCACGGTGATGAGATTGACCAACTCGCACTCGGGGCGATTGATCGAAGGTGTTTTGAAATGGGACCCCAGGTGCATCAGGTGCCTCAGGGCTTCTTTCAATTCTCTCCCGTCTCGCAGAATGCCAACCTTCTCCCACATCAGACGTTGCACGGATTTCCTGGTGTCGCTAACTCGGTGTGGGTCCGCACGGTGTTCTGGCCAAGCCAGCACGCCTGCCTGCAGATGCACCGGAATGGTACTGCGTTCATCGGTGACAACAGCCTGCCCAGCGCGAGCGCCGTATACTAAGCCTTCTAGCAGTGAGTTGCTCGCGAGCCGGTTCGCCCCGTGAACACCTGTACAAGCGACTTCACCTGCGGCGTAAAGGTTTTTCAGAGACGAACAGCCATTCAAGTCAGTTTTGACGCCGCCCATCAGGTAATGGGCAGCGGGATGTGTGGGGATCATGTCGACGGTGATGTCGATGTTATAGTTCAAGCATGTCGAACATACCTTGGGGAACCGCCTCTGGATGAAGTTCGGATCGAGATGCGTCAGATCCAGGTAAACAAAGTTACTCATGGTTCGCTTCATCTCGGCTACGATGGCCCGAGACACGACGTCGCGCGGCGCCAGTTCTCCCATCTCATGGTACTGCCGCATGAATCGGTCGCAGTCGATGTTGCGCAGGTAGCCGCCCTCACCACGGATTGCTTCTGTCAGTAGGAAGCGCGGCGCCCCGGAAAGAAAGAGGCCGGTGGGATGGAATTGGAAGAACTCCATGTCGGCCAGCACAGCGCCGGCCCGATGGGCCATAGCCAAACCATCACCAGTAGCTAGGTCGGGATTTGTCGTTTCCGAATAGACTTGGCCTGCCCCGCCCGAAGTCAAAATGGTGCTCTGAGCAAGCACCTTCCTAACCCGCTTCGCCTGCTCGTCCAGGAAGTAAGCTCCCCAAACCGCGCCATCCTCCACAATCAACTCGAGCGTGAAACAGTGGGGTTTGAGCACAACGTTCGGGTTAGCCAGGGCTTTCATCAGCAACACCCGAATGATCTCGCGACCGGTTGAATCCCCTTGCGCGTGCAAGACTCGTGACCGGCTGTGGGCGGCCTCCTTTGAAAAACTGAGCTGCATCCCGTCCCGGTCAAAAGCAGTTCCCCAGTCAATCAGTTCGTTGATGTAACGAATGCCTTCTCCCACCAGGACCTTGACAGCTTCGGGACTACATAACCCATCTCCGGCACGCAACGTATCTTCGTAATGCAAGCTCACTTCATCTTCGTCGCTCAATGCAACAGCAATGCCACCCTGAGCCCATTCGGTGTTGGATTCGTTCGGGCGATCTTTCGTCAACAACAATACCCGACCCGCGGAGCCCAGTTCAATCGCTGCACGCAGCCCGGCGATGCCACTTCCAATGATCAAGAAATCAGTGATGATGGTGTCTGTTTCGGACTTCATCATTAGCCGTTGGCTTCAGTCGTCGACCCGCTCCAAAAGTAGCGTCCAAAAGGAACCCCGCTACGTGGGTCGTGGAATTTTCAAAAATCTTACTGTACCGTTGCTCGACTTCTCAAGACAATTCTTGTCAGTCACATGAGGCACAGGCAGACCACGTGACGGTTCGCAAGAGTTGGTAAGGCCATCCAACATGTCCACTAGCGAGGGTAGCCGTCAGAGTTTGATGCGATGCCCTGGACATCAGACGTCGCTGAGCGGGCTCTTCCCCTTCCTGTCTTCGAGGTGAACTACTTCGCCACTCAGGACTGGGCCGATCGGGAGTGATGAGTCATGAGTCATAATGAGTCATGTGTTACTCGGCCCTACCTGGGCATAAAGGATTCCTCGAACTGGCTGGACGCTCTCCCAGAATCCCATTGTGGCTCCACCACTGAAACAAGGAAATAGCTGACGTAGCCAGGGTCTTGGGCGGCCTACTCACTTGTTCCATGCATGATTTGGGTGCTATAGTTAAACGATTTCGGCCGAAAACCGCGACCAAACTGGTCCTGCAGACACGAGATGCGTACCCTCACTGTTGATCTAGGTAACCGCAGCTACTCAATTCATATTCGGAATGGCATTTTAAGTCAGAGTGGGCCAATCCTCAGGGCGTTGAATCTCTCCGGGGACGTCGTCATCGTGTCGAGCAAACTGATTCTCTCCCTTCATGGTCACAAGCTTGTTAGCTCGCTAACCCGAAGTGGGTTGAGCGTTGAGACGGTGGTCATCCGGGATGGAGAGCGCCACAAGAGTTTGGCGACTGTAGAAAGGATCTACCGTCAATTGTCGCTTCTGCGCGCCAACCGAAAAACTGTGATCGTGGCGTTTGGTGGCGGCGTTGTCGGCGACGTGGCAGGTTTTGCCGCCGCCAGCTATCTGCGAGGTCTTCCCTACGTTCAGGTCCCCACGACTCTGCTCGCTCAAATTGACAGCGCCATCGGTGGAAAGACGGGAGTCAATCTACCCAGCGGGAAGAACCTTGTCGGAGCTTTCCATCAACCACGCGCTGTAATAGCCGACCCAATGTTGCTGTCGACTCTGCCCCAGCGTGAGTTCTGCTCCGGGCTTTATGAAGCCATCAAGTACGGCGTAATTCGAAGCCGCCCTCTGTTCCAGCTCATTGATCAGAAGCATTCACGGCTCCCTCACCGCGAGAAGACGAGTCTGGAAGAGATGATCGTCGAATGCGCTCGTATCAAGTCCGAAGTCGTCAGCCAGGACGAGACCGAATCGGAGCTGCGAATGATTCTGAACTATGGTCACACGCTTGGCCATGCCATCGAATCAGCAACCCACTACGAACGATTCACTCACGGAGAGGCCATTGGCCATGGAATGATCCTGGCTAATCTATTGGCGCAGCAGCTCCTGCGGCTGCCTTCGTCGGAGGCCGAGCACATCAACGACTGCATTCGCCGGCTTTCAAGGCTTCCTTCTCTTAAGATCCTTCGCTGGAACCAGATTTTTCGCCACATGCTAACCGACAAGAAATTTGTCGATCGGCATCTGCGCTTCGTGCTGCCAAGACATGTCGGGAAGGTTGAGATCGTCAAAGATGTTCCCCAACTCGCCGTCGAGCAGGTTCTCCGCGCCTACCTCCATGCTCAGCCCTAGAGCCAGTCAGATTCGTCAGATGTTCTCGTCCATAGCAAATCGCTATGACTTTTTGAACCATCTTCTCTCTTTCAACATTGACAGGTCGTGGAGACGCCGGGCAGTTAAGCTTATCGGTGCCGAACTGAGTCAGAAGCGCTCACTCTGTCTGGATCTGTGCTGTGGCACGGGCGATCTTTGTCTGGAAATGTCGCGTCAAGGGCCGGCGCGAATCATCGCATCCGATTTCAGTCACCCGATGTTACAGCTCAATCGGGTCAAGACGCAGCGACTGGCTGTCGGCCATCGCCTTGAGATCGCCGAGGCAGATGCGCTGAACCTGCCTTTCCGCGCGGATAGCTTTAATGCCCTGGGGATTGCCTTTGGTTTACGCAACCTGGAAAGTCCGTCGCGCGGTCTGTCGGAAATGCTTCGGGTACTGAAGCCCGGCGGCAAGTTAGTCATATTGGAGTTCTCCAAGCCGACAAACGCCTCCTTCGATCGCTTCTTTCAGTTCTATTTCTTCAAGGTGCTTCCGAGAATTGGTGGTTTCTTCTCCAAGCACGACCAGGCGTACAGCTACCTGCCGGCCTCGGTCAGACAGTTCCCCACTCAGAGAGAGCTTTGCGAGATCATGGCCTATTGTGGTTTTCAGAATGTAGGTTACGTAAACTTAAGTGGTGGGATTGCAGCGCTGCACTACGGACGGAAGGGAAGTGAGCGCGCAGCGACGTGAGTGTCGCGCCTCATCCTTCACTGCTTTACCTCCGCTCCCTCAGCCCTCATCACTTCCAAGTCTGCGATCCTTTGTTCCAGTTGTAGATCTTCAGGCGGCTCGCCATGTTGTAACTCAGTGCGCAAGCGTCTCCTGCCGTGTTGCGCAAATAGATGGTTCCGGTCCCACCATTCAGTCTTCCTTCCGGATTAAAAACAAGCATCTGATTGTTAAAGGTGATGGGATCGCCAACGCTGCTGCTTGGATTAGACGGCGGTCCGAGCAAGCCACTACCGTTGAACTGGACCTGCCGAGGCAGGGCGTGAGATCCCAGCAAGAGCTCGCTCGTGTCTCTCGTGGCGTTCGTGTTGGCATCCGCGAAGATCTCATAAGACGAGGCTGCTGTGTCGAATCGCGCTACGACATTCAGTCTCTTTGAGATGGCAGCGTAGCGTGCCACTTCCAGGTTCGACGATAGCACCTGAACGGCCGAATCGA
Organism: uncultured Acidimicrobiia bacterium; assembly: GCA_963752385.1. Lineage (GTDB taxonomy): Bacteria > Acidobacteriota > Terriglobia > Versatilivoradales > Versatilivoraceae > CAVVYL01. Next base: position 143,059 of record CAVVYL010000062.1, read on the forward strand.
GCTGATAGATCTGCCAGTACCGGCCTATCTGGGGAAACGCGACCGCACTCACCGTGAGGACCATTGCAACAGCCGTCACGATTTCCAGCAAACTGAGTCCTGCCTCCTTTGTTTGTACTCTGCAAAACATGGCACGCTCCTATGGTTTTAATTTGACAATTCTACCGAATTGATTATGATAAGTGCAATCTTTTTTGTATCGCCGTATTTTCAATTAATTTTTACTTTAACAAGATAAATACTCTATCACTGGAGGCGCAAATGCGCCGTAGATTGTCCTTCATAAAATGCCATAAACAACTCGTTCACACCAGTGAAAATGGTGAAAGACTCGCAACTCTTTGGCTGGGGGAGTCTCTCGACAAGGGGTTCACGCTCGTAGAAATGCTGATCGCCGCGCTCATCTTCACCGTCGGCACGGTGTCTTTGATGTCGATGATTTTGTTTGCCTTGGCATCGAGATTTGCTGCTCGTCTCGAATCGGCCGCGCTGAAGTTGTCCCAACAGAAATTGGAGCAACTGAAGTCCTATCGGCCGGACGATCTTGCCTTGTCCATTTCAGGAAACGCCCTCAATAGCCTCGGAGAGATTGATTTCAATGCCGCACCTGACCCTCAGGCGACTTCCCAAACTGAGCTTACACTAAATAAGACGCGCAATAGCAAGCTGCTCTTCGAGACTCGATGGAGTATTGGGACTGTGGGCACAAAGAAAGTGATCACTGTTGCAACCCGCAAGGCCTCAGGTTCACCCATCGCACTGAAGCCGCTGAGCTTGAAGGTGGTTGTCGCACCCTAAAATGACGATGACTCGATACCGATTCGGCAATTCAGGCTTCACTTTCATAGAACTTCTGGTGGTGCTCGCTATTTTCTCGCTCCTCATGGGGATGATTTTCTCGGCGCTGGATGACAATCAACGAATCTCCGCCATTGCCCGAGACGAAGGTGAGATGAACCAAAACCTGCAGGACGCGCTGAGCTTAATGACGAGTGAGATGCGGCATATGGGCTTTCCTCCAAGCAGCTACTACGATCTCAGCTACCTGGAGAATCTCAGTTCCGCCAAGAACCTTGTGGCTCAGGGGCTTGTAGCCACTGGCGCTACTTTTATCAAGTTCCAAGGCGACATTAACGGTGACCGACAGGTTGACTATGTTCACTACTATCTCAGCGGGAACACACCACCCTACTCTCTGAACCGCTTTGCAGGCTCAATCCATCCCGATGGAACTCTCCCGGGAGGTTCCCCGCAAAAGGTTTCAGAGCAAGTTGAAAGTTTGCAGTTTCAGTATTTCGACCGATTGGGAAATGAGACAGCCGTCGCAGCAGACATCGTTACCATCCAAATTCAATTGACTCTCAGGACCAGGAAAGCGGATCCGAACACTGGACTCCACCGTACTGTCAGCGAGTTCACTCGCCTTAGTCCTCCAAATTTATGAACAGTCAAAACAAATCCTTACCTAGTGACTCTTTTGACAGGAACTCCTCTTACCTTGCCACAAAGTGTGCCAGCGGGAGGGCCGGCAGGCTGGCCAGGGAGAGGTCCTTTCACCGCGGGTTCACCCGGTTGAGGTCACCGCTTGGCAAGGAGAAACTGTCGTCCTCCTCATTCTTGATGGCGCCGGCTGGTGGTGTCGACGACTCCTCCGAAAGAGGACTTGCTTTGGCCGCTGCATTGTTAGTTCTTTCGATGTTGACGCTGATCGGTCTGACGATGACCTTTGTCAGTTCAACCGAGGTGTTAATCAATCAGAACACTCGGATGAAACTGGTCAATCTATATCTCGCGGAGTCCGCCTCTGAGGAAGCCAGGGAACGAATCAAGGAACTGCTGGCTGCCAATCTACTTTCTTTGTCCGATCCCAACAAAGTGGTCTACATCGTTGCCAGCCCTTCAATCAACCCCACCAGCGGCGATGCCCATTCTAATCCTCATTTCGATGCGACATATTCGCCATCGCTTTCAGTTTCGATCGTTAACTCAACTCTGAGCAATATTGGATTTTCTTGGGTCAAGGTGTGGCAGAAGACCGAAATACGGGCAGGGTACTCTCTGAGTAATCGCTCTCCGACGGATGACCCTGTGTTTTATGGATACGATAGCCTGCAACCGGGCGCACAGCTCACCCAGTATGTCAATGCTGGTACGCATGCAGCGAGTCATACGGGCACACCCGTCTATCTGGTGACGGCTCTCGCTAGGAGCGCGGGAGAGTTTCGGCAGTCAGTAACGGCTGATATGGCATCGCTTCCGGTTCCTCTGCTGACTGCGGCCCTGTTCTCCAAGGATGCCATTGAGGTTCTTGGCAGCAGAGTCATTGTTAACGGCAATGACCAAAACACTGTAGGCGCAAGGAACCTGAACGGAGTTGAATCGGCCAGTACTATCACCGGCGACTTGACAGGCGTGACGGGATCGCCTCTTCCCGACCGGCCGCAGTCGCCCCAATCCTATGATACGAGCAGGCTGATTAAGTCGCTGAAACCGCCGTTCGCGAAAGAAATTGAGCAAGTGGCGCCCGGTATTGCCAAGTTGCCGGATGGAACCTACGTCGGCAGTGGTGTGAATCTGGGAAATATTCCCTCAGCGGGAGATCTGCCACAGACGACTTATGTGAACGGTCCGCTAAATATCTCAGACTCGATGGGGCAAGGGATCCTTGTCGTTGACGGCGATCTTTCCGTCACTGGATCGTTCACGTTCTACGGATTGATTATTGTTGCAGGCAAGATTCACCTGAATGGGACCAGCACCGAAGGTATCAACATTCAAGGGGCAATTATCTCCAGCTCGGTCTCGGGAAGCAACACATCCATTCTTGAAGGTACAGTCAAGATCTTCAACGACTCCGCTGCCATTCGAAAGCAAATCGCGACGTTGAAGCATGTCCGGCTGGCATTCCGAGAAACCTAGCCAACGAGTGCGGAGCATCACAGGGCAGTTCAGCTGACGTTTGGAAGCAGGCCAATCACGCACAAATGCCGAGAAGGATCAGATTGCGCGAAACAGTCCCGTGTATTGCCCGATGATCTGGGTTCCCCGCAGCGCGCAGATGATAGCCGCAATTCCTAGGAAAGAGCCGAATGGCAGTTCATACCGGGGATCCTTCCCTGCTAGTTTGATATAGATCAGTCCAATTACGGCGCCCAATAATGAGCCGAGCATAATGGTAAGCATCGCCAATCGAACCCCGAGAAACGCTCCGACCATCCCCATGAGCTTAACGTCTCCAAACCCGAGGCCTTCCATTTTCCGGATTCGCAAATAGGCTTCAGCGACCAGCCAGAGAAACCCGCCACACAACAAAGCCCCGATCAATGAATCGAGAAAGGACAAGAGATGCGGATGCTTCATTTGAAATCCGAGCAGACTGGAGGCGAACCGCGCCGTGCCATCCTGAACAGGAGCCAACAGGCTGAGCATAAGCCCAACCAGGGTCCCAGGAAGTGTGATGACGTCCGGCAGAATGCGATGGTTCAGGTCAATGAAGATAAGAACGATGATCGCGGAGAAGAAGATCAAGAGCGCCACTGTCTTGAGTTGAAATCCCAGCAAGTAAAAGGTAATCCAGAAGGTGAGTGCCGTCAAACCTTCAACCACCGGGTATTGCCAGGAGATGGCCCCCTTGCATGACCGGCACCTGCCACCCAGCAGCAGGTAGCTCATGATAGGGATGTTGTCGTATGGCTTGATCGCCTTTTCACAATTCGGGCATCGGGAACTTGGGAAAACGATGGACTCGTTCGCCGGAAGCCGCGCAATGCAGACATTCAGAAAGCTTCCAATCACCAGTCCCAATAGAATGAAGAGTAGATCCGGCAGCAGCACCATCAAGGTAGTAAGATTTGTCGATCCAGTGGCGTTAGCCTACAGTTCCAAGTCCCTCATCGAATTCAGCATTCAAGGACATTAGTGTAAATTTGGTAGGTTTCCTGAACCATGCGGCCAGATGAGAACTTGCCCCGAACGCTTCGGACTGCCGTTTTGGCCCAAGCCTGCGCTTTCTCTGGGTCTTGTAGGATCGAACGCAACGCTTCAGACAAAGCCGCGGCGTCTCCTGGTGGGAAGAGATACCCCGTCTCATTGTGGGTCACTATCTCTGGGATTCCGCCGGTTCGGCTCGCGCAGACCGGAACGGTGTTGCCCATGGCCATCAGCAAGGTTGAGCCGAGCCCCTCCTCCAAGGAAGGAAAAACCAAAAGGTCCAAAGCTGGCCAGAGGTTCTCGATATCAGGAACAAAGCCTGCAAACACGGTCCTTCCTATAAGACCGGTCTGCAGGGCACGCTTGACACAGTCCTGCTTCAACTCGCCCTCACCCACCAGAATTAGCTGTGCTTGAGGGAAGTCAGAAGCCACTTTGGCGAATCCGCGAAGCAACACGTCATGCCCCTTCTCCGGAGTGAACTGTCCGACGCAGCCGATGAGATAAGCTTCTTGCGCAACTCCAAATCGTCGGCGGGCCTCAACCCGAGTCGCACAAGGTTTCGCCTGTTCCCAGTCAAGACCATCGTAGACGACTGCAATCCGTTGTGAATCAATCCCGCTTCCCAAAAGAATGTCTCGAACGAACTGGGATACAGCAATGATTCGGCTCGTTGCCTTCCGATACTTGAGCCACGTGAACGGGTTCTTTCGCAGGGGGAAAGCCACCCGCCTGGCCGCGACAACCTTAACCCGGGCGCCAAGGACTTTGGCAGCCGCAAGCAGACCCAAAGTGCGAGCATCGTGTGCATGGACGATGTCGGGCTGAAAACGCTGGATGACCTGTCGAAGTCCCAGGAGGGAAACCAGGTCCGCTTCAAAGCGCAAAGGTAGAGGCCAGAATGAGATCTTGAGCGTTGCCAGCCGACGGGCGAGAACACCACTTCCCCGCAAGACCAATTGCTGCTCAACACCGGAGCGTCTCAGTCCGGCCTCGAGCTGAAGCAGCTGCTCTTGTCCACCGCGCCACGTCAACCCCGAATCCAGATGCAGCACTTTCATGTGTTGCTGTTCTCGCTTTGCCAGTCCCGGTCACTTCCCTTTTTCTGCTCCAGTTCCCAGAGTTTCGCGTATTTGGTGAAGTTGTAATAGCTGGCAAAGCAGGCAATCAGAAATCCTTGCATTCCATCCCGAAACCCTTGCTTAAGACAATAGCTCCTAAAAAAGGCAGCGGCAGCCGAAGCCAATGAATTGATCGGTCCGCCCCGCTTGCCGTGGCTCAAAAGCTCCTGAGCGGCCAACGTCGTGTAGCGATCCAAGCTGCGGAGGTGCTCTGACACCGACTCACAGGTGTAATGCAACAAATCGCCCTGCAACCGATCCACTGGGCCATCAACAGCCAACGACTCGTGAACGAATTCCCCCTCCCAACGAGCTTTCGTCTTCAAATAGAGCCGCCTCTTGTAGTCTGGATACCAGCCCGACCGATGAATCCAACGGCCGAGGTAAAGCGCTTTGCGTGGGAACTCGAACGCTGCCGCCGCAGTGCCGCTCGTTTTAAGAGCCAAGATTGCCTTGCGCAGGGCAGAACTCAAGCACTCGTCGGCATCCAAACTCAAAATCCAATCATTGGACGCCTGCGAAGCAGCGAAGTTTTTCTGATCCGAATAGTTCGTCCAGGAGCGCACAACAATACGCGCCCCGAACCTCCTGGCAATCTCCAGAGTCTTGTCCGTGCTTCCAGAGTCCACGATCAACAACTCTTCCGCAAGGTTCTGCAGCGATTCCAGACATTGGCCGAGATGCCTCTCCTCATTCAAAGTAATGATGGTGGCGGAAATCTTCAATGCTCTACCAAAAGAAAGGGCCGCTCCAAGGGACTTGAAGCGGCCCTAAACCTAGCACAACACGTCTCAATCCGCTAACGCCCAAGAGGCGCGGGACCTGATGACCCCTTGCTCAGTCTACTGATTCGCCGTTCCAGGAATCTGTTTGGGGGGCTGACTGCCAGAGATTGCGTCTTCAATCCTGATGTTCTGCACCTCAAGTGTCTTGCCGGTAGCACGGTCCACGTCATTCTTGGCTTTGGTGAAATCAACCAGCGCGCTAACTTCGTTCGACTGAGCCACGGCCAAGTCGCGCTGTTCTTCCAGAACAAACCGAATCGTCGAAGTGCCCAACTGGAATTTCTTTTGTTCGGCTTCCAAATTCCTTTCCGCGAGCTCGCGGGCCTTTTGCGCGGCTTCAATTCGAGCCCGGTTCATCTCTAACATGCTATGGGCGTTACGAACTTCCAAAGCAATCTGTTGTTCCAACGCCTTCAGCCGCTTTTCGGCCTGGCGCTTGGCAAAAGTCGCTTTGGCATAGTCGCCTTGGCCCGCACGGTTCCTGATGGGGACTTCCACTGTGACCAAAGCGCTATAACCGGGAAAATCGCGACCGAACAATTGGTGAATACTGTCTTGATAGCCGAAATTGGGGCCAAGAATAACCTCGCCATTCGGGCCAAAGAACTGCGTCTGTCCCACCAGCGCACTGGTTCCATAGCTCAACTCCAGATTGGCACTCGGCAGCAGCTGATTCTTGTAGTACCGCACATTGATTTCTTGATTCTCAATATCCTTCTTATACTGTTTGATCTCGGGACGGGCCTCGATCGCATAACTCACCGCCTGCGCCAAGTCGAAATCCTTGAAGGCCGAAGGAGACAGCGTCTTGTCGAGTGGCTCGATTCTGGCGGAAATCTGCGCCGGGTCGCCATAAGAGCTGACGTACTTCTTCATCTGATCTTCAAACTGCTCAAGTGAATACTGGGCACGAATGAGCTCTTCCTTGCGATTGGCAATTTCGGATTCTGACTGCACGACTTCGATAGGCGCCAGGGTTCCAATCTCTACCTGACGCTTGTTGTCTTCGTTAGTCTTGGTAGCCAGGTCCAGAGAGCGCTGCTTCACCTTGATGTCCTCACGCGCAAAAACAATGTCCCAGTAGAGCTTCTGCACCAGATTGACCAACGCGATCAAACGCTCGGCAAAGAGGTATTCGCTGATTTCTTTGTTGTTTCTTGCAATCAAAATGAGCCGCTTGTTTGGCAAAGTCCCGAAGTTCCGCAGCAGCGGTTGCGTGATCGTGGCTCGCAGCCCCGAACTCAGGAAGGGATTGATGAAGTTACGCTGGCTGTTGCTTGACTGGCGGAAGTTGGTGTATTCGATTGCATAGCTCGTTCCGGTCTGGAACAACTGGCTGAAGGAGAAGTTGGCGATGTGCTCAAAGTTCCTCAAGGCCACCACACCGCTAGTCACGGTGTTGGATTGGGGAATTGTGCGCCGACCAATGCTGAGGGTTGTCGTAAACTTGGGATCGAAGATCGCATAGCCACGATCGATGTCGTATTCGGACAGCCGTGGATCAAAGCGGTCCACAACCACATCAAGGTTGTTCTCAAGCACCAGCCGGACCGCGTCGGCCTCAGTGAGATTGAGCCTGCCCTCGGATGTCAGCGTCTTGATCAGCTCTGATAGAGCCTTCTCTTTCTCCGGAGGTTGGGGACGCCCGATGTTCTGTTTGAACCAACCCGGCAGAGGAAACGGAGACTGTCCGAATACGAACGCCGGGTGTCCGAAAATGAATGCCAATGCCAGTGTCGTGGCCAGAACCCGACTTGAAACCATTGAGCGTGCAAGACTGCTAAGCTGGATCATTTGAAACTCCCTTGATGTCGATTGAAAGGATGCGTTGATTCAAAACCCCTCGGCACAGAAACACTTACGAAACTCCCGGATCTCAGGTTTCAACATTTTGATGGAACCGGCGCGAAAAACAATTGCTCTTGGGCGGGCTCAGGGGATGAGACTGGCGCTCTGGAAGCTGATCCCTTGGTCAGCTGCTGAGGCAAACAGGCAAGTACTCTGCCAGAGGGACTTCTGGGTGTCAAATTGATTTATGCCAGTGCCAGTGATAACATGCCGCTCGTTTTGCTGAAGACTTGTAGAGCTGCGTGTGTGGCCACCCGTGCCGGTATTGTGCAGTCTCTGGCGGGCTGGAATCGGTCGGTGTACCCCAGGATACCAGACAACAGGAAATCGCGTGAATCCGGCGGAGATCGCACGAATCTTTGAGCAGACTGGGGCGCTACTAACCGGTCATTTTCTTTTGACTTCAGGTCTCCACAGCGAAAAATACCTGCAGTGTGCCAAGGTTCTGCAATGGCCGCACTACGCCGAGAGCTTGGCGCGTGAGCTGGTCCTCCAACTGGACGGAGACAAACCCGATCTCGTTATCTCTCCAGCCCTTGGTGGCATTGTCATCGGTCAGGAGGTGGGCCGACGTCTCGGCTGCCGGGCGATCTTTGCCGAACGGGAAAGCGGAGTACTCAGCCTGCGCCGCGGATTTGTGCTAGAACCAGGGGAAAGGGCACTGGTCGTAGAGGATGTCATTACCACTGGAGGTTCAACTCTGGAAACCATTCAACTGGTCAGAGCGTATGGCGGCCACGTATTCCGTGCGCTTTCGATCATCGACCGCAGCGGGGGACACACCGTCCTGGATGTGCCCTGCCGCAGCCTGTGGACACTCGCAGTTCCAGCCTACCGGGCCGATCAATGTCCCCTGTGCCGAGCCGGATCCGCTCCCATGAAACCAGGCAGTCGGAGCTAGGTTTGGCTGGGGATTGCCGGTTCTCGGCTTGGGTCAGCCCGAGAGCGGCGCAAGTCAACTGTGATTCCGCCGGCTGGATTCCGCAATCTGTCAATGGCACGCAACATCCTTCTTGAACTCGAATACGATGGCACCGACTTCCATGGATGGCAAATCCAGTCGAACCTCGACACCATTCAGGGCCAACTGACGCACGCGATCGAGCGCGTCACCGAAGAACGCGTCCGCGTGAACGGCTCTGGCAGAACCGACGCGGGGGCACATGCCTTAGCTCAGGTTTGCAGCTTCAAGACCGAAAGTCCCCTTCCCGTGGCTAACTTCAGGAAGGCCATCAATTCCTTGCTTCCACCCTCGATTCGGATAAACCGACTTGAGGACGCCCATGAAGAGTTCCATGCCCGCTTCGACGCCAAGCTGAAACACTATCGCTATCGCATCCTCAATGCGAACTCCTGTTCTCCGTTTGATTACCGTTACGTCCATCACTTTCCCCGGCGGCTAGACTTTGAGAGGATGAGTCGGGCCGCTGCAGTGATCGTTGGGGAACACGACTTTTCCTCGTTTTGCGATTCCGATGCTGAAGTAGAGTCGAAGCTGCGGCTGGTCAGCTGCTCATTCTTTGTGTTTGACACTCAACGCCATCTCATAGAATATAACGTTTGTGCTAACGGCTTTCTTCATCATATGGTTAGAAACCTCGTAGGTACTTTGCTAGAGGTTGGCAAAGGAAAGCTGACGCCGGAAGATTTCCAAACCATTCTGAACTCCAAGAACCGCTCCACCGCCGGGCCGACCGTACCCGCCAAAGGGCTATTCCTGGTTTCGGTGCGCTACTAGTCCGGTTTGCGAGGCTAGCATTACCCTGTTCCACGGGCTTGGGGTAGAGGGGTACTGAGCAAAGCCGAACGCCAGGGCCGATCGCCTATTTCTTCACTCCGACAAGGGAGAACGATACGCCGCATCTGTGCCGTTACGGACACCGTCAGTATGAGGTTACTTGCTGCGCTTAGGTTAGCGCATGTCCGGGTCTATGTCCTCGCTTAGCCAGGAAATCAGAGCCAACTTTGAAGGCTGCCTCGAGAGGGGATCCGTCGAAGAGGAACTGCTCAATCAGATCGACTTCGACAGAATCCCGCGACACGTGGCCATCATCATGGACGGCAACGGTCGCTGGGCGCAACAGCGACGCTTGCCCCGCGTCGCAGGCCATCGGGCAGGTATCCAGTCCGTTCGCGAGACCGTGGAGACTGCGGCCCGCCTCAGGATGCAGGTGCTGACGCTTTACGCCTTCTCGGTCGAAAACTGGAAACGTCCGGCGGGCGAGGTTGCAACTCTTATGAGCCTGCTGAAGGAGTTTCTCCGCAAGGAGTTGGACACCCTTTTGAAGAACAATATCCGGTTTGAAACCTTGGGGCGTATTTCGGAACTCGATCCCAGCATTCAGGACGAACTGGCCATTGCCAAAATGAAGACAATCAGTAATTCCGGGCTCCTGTTCAACGTCGCCCTGAACTACGGTGGTCGTGCCGAGCTCGTCGACGCCTTCAGACTCGTGCTCGAAAAGCATGCCCAGTCTAACGGCAATGAGCTGGAAATTACAGAAGACACGATCTCCGAATGTCTCTACACCGCAGGGTTGCCCGACCCCGATTTGATGGTCAGAACCAGCGGCGAACTGCGTGTCAGCAATTTTCTGCTTTGGCAGATTGCCTATGCCGAAATCTGGGTTACGAACACTTTGTGGCCTGACTTTCGCAAGAAGGACTTGTTTGAAGCCATCATTGCCTATCAGAAAAGGGACCGCCGCTACGGAGGTCTTTCGACTCAATGAAGCGCATCTTGACGGCGTTGTTATTGGTCCCGATCTTGATCGCGATTATCGGTTACGCTCCCCCGCCATACTTCTTGGCGCTTGTGGCCATAGCAACGGCCCTTGCCCTGGAGGAGTTCTTCTCGATTGCAACGAAGTCAAGTCTCGAAGTCAATCGGCTTTGGGGTCACGCTATCGCTTTGCTACTGTTAGCCAGCTTCTACGTCTCACCAGGGAACGTTCTCCCTTGTTTTTTGATCTTGACGAGTTCGGCTCTTCTGTTGCTAGCGCTGGGAATCAGGCAAAACAAACTGCAAGACACACTGGCTGGCGCATCCGCAACGGTCCTGGGTTTGGTGTATATACCGGTGACGCTGGGTTTGATGGTGGCCTTGCAGCGTACCGCAACGCCGTGGGGTGCCGGCAACCACTGGATCTTCTTTCTGCTGTTGGTGGTCTGGTTCGGCGACACAGGTGCTTACTACGTGGGGCGCTTATTGGGAAGGCACCCGCTCGCTCCCGGCGTGAGCCCCAAGAAGACGGTTGAAGGGGCACTGGGGGGATTTCTTGGGAACGTCCTGGCCGCGCTGCTAGCTAAGGAAATCCTTTTGCCTCTGGCTCCTAACTCAGACTTGCTCCTGTTAAGCATCCTCCTCGGAGCTGTCAGTCAAATCGGCGATCTGTCCGAGTCCGCAATCAAGCGAGGCGCCAGGGTTAAAGACTCATCCAACTTGCTGCCCGGCCACGGTGGTATGCTGGATCGAATCGACGGAGTTCTCTTTGCCGCGCCCGTGATGTTCGGGTATCTCCGTCTGTCTTTCGACTGGAGGTCTCTGTAACGGAAGGGGCCCTCGAGGCCTGAATCGCCTCCGTATCGAAGCGTCAAAGGATGTCCAACCGAGCCAGTCCACTTTCGTGGCGACCAGATTACAAACCGGTCAAATTTCCATGAAAAACCTGAGCATCCTTGGCTCTACAGGATCGATTGGGCGAAATTGCTTGAGGGTTATTGAAGACTTCCCGTCGCAATTCCGGGTCGCCGGGCTGGCTGCAGGCAGCAACAGTGATCTGCTGGCCAATCAGGTCGAGAAGTTTCGACCGCGCATCGTGTCTGTTTCTGGCAGAGCGGCGGCAGAATCGCTCCGAGACAGAACCCAACATTTGCCGCCCGCTTCGCGTCCCCGTATTGTTCTCGGAGTGGAAGGAATGATTGAACTAGCCACTCTTCCAGATATCGACCTGGTGGTCAGCGCGGTTGTCGGTGTCAGCGGACTGATTCCAACCCTCGAAGCCATCAGGTGTGGCAAGACCATTGCGCTCGCCAACAAGGAAATCATGGTCGTGGCAGGAGAAATGGTCAAGGCGGCTGCCTGCCGAAATCAGGTCGAGATCATTCCCATTGATAGTGAACATAACGCGATTCACCAATGCCTGCGCGCTGGCCGGCGGGAGGAGGTGCGGCGGATCATCCTTACAGCGTCAGGTGGCCCGTTTCGAGACTTTTCTCCATCGATGCTGAAGAGTGTGACTCCGCAGATGGCGCTCAACCACCCGACCTGGAATATGGGTAACCGGATCACAATCGATTCGGCAACGTTGATGAACAAAGGATTTGAAGTTCTTGAGGCCAAGTGGTTGTTCGATCTATCTGTCGAGAGCATTTCGATCCTCATTCACCCACAGTCGACCGTCCATTCCATGGTGGAGTACCGGGATGGGTCGATCATTGCTCAACTCGGAGCCACTGACATGCGGCACCCTATCCAGTATGCCCTCACCTATCCGGATCGAGTAGCGACGCCCCTCGAATACCTCGATTTCTGCAATGTGCGAAAGCTCGAATTCATGGAACCCGATATTGATCAGTTCCCCTGTCTACAGCTTGCCTATCAAGCTGCTGGCAGCCTCGGTCGCCTGCCTTGCGCGCTCAATGCTGCAGACGAGGTAGCAGTCGATCATTTTCTTTCCGGCAAAATCCAGTTCCTGTTCATCCCACAAATCATTCGGAGAATGCTCGATCTAGCCGTGGGGCAGAGCAAATTTTCCACGGTTCAGGAACTTCTACAGTATGATAGTAGCGTCCGGCAGGAAACTCGGCGCTTGATCGAGAGGGACTTCCTCAACTGACAACCGATACAAGAGGCCACCCGTCGGGGAGAAGTCGAGACGTTCTCGAGTGTGAAGTTGAATTCGCGATGCTGATACTCCCGGCTTAAGCAGTTCGCCGCTCCCTCCGATAAGGTTCAGGAGCGAGAGCGCTACCGCTAAGGAGATTGTGGATGCTTGATTTTCTTTCATCAAATGTTTTGAGTGTGATTTTTGTTTTTGGCACGGTGGTCATCATCCATGAACTTGGCCATTTCGCTGTTGCCAAGCTCCTGAAGATCCGGGTGGAAGCCTTTGCCGTCGGCTTTGGTCCGCGCCTCTTCGGCTTCCGGAAAGGCGAGACCGACTACAAAGTCTGTGCCATCCCATTGGGCGGCTATGTCAAAATGAAGGGCGAGAACCCCGGTGAGGATCTCACCGGAGGCATCGAGGAATTCCTTTCACGTCCGAAATGGCAGCGCTTTCTGGTCGCCATAATGGGACCGGTAATGAACATTGTGCTCGCTGTTTCCCTCTTGACTGGTCTCTACTATTACAAGTTCGAAGAACCCGCCTGGATCAGCCAACCTGTGGTCGTGGGCATCATCGAGTCGGATTCGCCAGGAGAAAAGGCGGGTATCCGGCCGGGGGATCGAATTGTGGCAGTGAACGACAAGCGAAATCCCACCTGGGACGAGTTCGCATTGGAGGTAACCACGAGTGCGAACCGGCCTATGAAGTTGGAAATCGTCCGCAACGGTGAAACGATCCATCAGACGATCACGCCCGAGATGCAGGGGCGGCACCGAGCGGGATACCTGGGGATCTTCCCTTTCACGCCCCCATTTACTTCTATCGCCGTCAAGGGAGTTATCAAGGGCAAACCAGCTGAGCAAGCGGGAATCCAGCGAGGTGACAAGATTATCAAGGTGGGAGACATTGACCTGGCAAAGGCCGGAAAAGACTTGGCAGACGTGTTGAAGTGGAGCCGCCACGAAGTCGTCCAGCTAACGGTTCTCCGCAACGGCCAGGAGCTCACCGTGGAGGTAAGGCCGTACCAGGAAGGCGAGCGGCGCCTGATCGGCATTGAACGTGATAACACTCAGGAGATGATCGTCAAATCGCTCACATTAGGGCAGGCCTTCAGGGAGTCCGTCAACCGGAATACTCAGTTAGCAGGGCTCATCTTCGACATCTTGCAGCGGCTTTTCAGGCGAGAAGTCTCGCTGCGCATGCTAGAAGGCCCCATCGGTATCGCCCGTCAATCGGGCCTCGCCGCCAAGAGCGGCTTTTCTGATTTGATCTTCCTCATGGCAGCGATTAGCCTCAACCTGGGCCTGATGAACCTTCTGCCCATTCCTGTCCTGGATGGAGGTGTCATCGCAATCATTCTTCTGGAGACACTCATCCGCCGCGATCTGAGTCTGCCCATTCGCGAAAGAATCACTCAGGTTGGTTTTGTAGTACTGCTTCTGCTGGCAGTCGTGGTGACATACAACGACATCATAAAAACCCTGCCAGCGTCGCTGGAGAAGTACTTTCCCTAGGCATCGACGATCGCTGATTGCCATTGACGCTTCCAGCTAGCGCCGTCGGTGCCCTTCTCGTACTACTCTGCTAAGTTATCTTAGAGTGGCTCAGGCGGGCGGCCTAAATAGCTGCCGATTCACCAGGCTGTTTCGTTTTCCCGGCCGAAAGGTGTCATCCAGCCCGAACAATGAGAGTTTCCCTGTTTATTCCCTGCCTTACCGATCAATTCTTCCCAAAGGTTGGAATCAATCTCTACAAGATCCTGAAGAAAGCCGGCGCCGAAGTCGAGTATCCCGAAGAGCAGACCTGTTGCGGCCAGCCGGCTTTCAACTCCGGTTACCACGAAGAGGCTATTGAATTGGCGCAACGATTCCTGCGGGTGTTCCACAACGCGGAGTACATTGTTGCCCCTTCCGGGTCATGTACCAGTATGGTCAAAATCTTCTATGCGGAGATCCTTGAGGATGCAGGCCTTAAAGAAATCCTGCACCAGGTGGCATCGAAGACCTATGAATTCTCGGACTTCCTCGTCAATGTCCTGGGTGTCAAGGATCTGGGGGCTCACTTCCCACACAAGGTCACCTATCACGATGCCTGCCATCTGCTGCGTGAGCTTAAAGTCAAAGACGCTCCACGTGATTTGATCCGCCACGTGCGAGGCATCGAGTTTGTCGAAATGGAGCAATCCGAGAGCTGCTGCGGCTTTGGAGGCACGTTCTCTGTCAAATATCCGGAGATTTCCACAGCCATGGCTGAAGACAAGGCCACAGCCATTGCTCAATCGCGAGCGGAGTATATCGTCGCCAACGACTCCAGTTGCCTGATGCAGATCGCCGGATATCTCAGTCGCAGAGGCATTCCGGCCAAGCCCCTGCACCTGGCTGACTTGCTGGGAGAAAACCTTTGAGTGGGTATCCCAGATAAGCCACGTGGGCTACGGCGATAACAGGAAAGCATTTCTCATTGCTCGCTGGCCCCGTCAAGGCCAGTTTGAAGTGACAATTGACAGCAATTGTCATGGGCAATGACGGAGGCTTTCGCAGGCTCTTCCTGGGTTATCCACTCTTTCTGACGTCTAGTAGCCATGAACCTCACTCCCAAACTCTTCAAGACCTACGCCAGCCGCAATATCAACAATCCACGGCTTCGCAAGACGTATCGTTTTGCCACGCACCATGCCTTGGAGAATCGTTTGCGCGCTGTCGCGGAAGTCCCAGAATGGGAAGCTCTTCGGGAACGCGCACATCGGATCAAGGAAGAGGCCATTGACCAGCTCGGCTATTACCTCGAGAAGCTCGAATCGAAGGTGATCGCCAACGGCGGAAAAGTCTTCTGGGCCCGCGATGGCAAGGAGGCTTCAGACTATATCTTGGGGATCGCTCGTCGCATTCGTGCCAGGACCGTAGTGAAATCGAAGTCCATGACGACCGAGGAGATCGGGCTGTCGCACATCCTGGAAGAGAACCAGCTAGAGCCCGTGGAAACTGATTTGGGCGAATATATCATTCAGCTTGCTCGCGAGTGGCCCTCGCACATCACCGCTCCCGCACTGCACAAGAGCCGAGGCGAAATCGGAGAGCTTTTCGCCCAAAAGCTTGGTATCAGCTACACGGACGTTCCTGAAGAGCTTTGCGAAGTAGCCCGCAGGATCCTCCGGAGCAAGTTTCTTTCTGCCGAACTCGGAATCTCGGGTGTGAACTTTGCGCTGGCCGATACAGGGACGATTGTTGTCGTGGAGAACGAAGGCAATGCGCGACTCAGTACGACGATGCCCAGAGTTCACGTCGCAGTCATGGGTTTGGAAAAAGTCATTCCCAGTTTCGTGGACTTGCCGATTTTTCTCCGTCTCCTGGGGCGAAGCTCCACTGGACAAAAGCAGACCAGCTACGTCTCTCTGATCAACTCTCCGCGAAAGCCAGGCGAACTGGACGGGCCCGAGGAATTTCACCTGGTGCTTCTGGACAACGGCCGGACGGAGATTCTCAAAGATCCCAAAATGCGGGAGTCGCTATTCTGCATCCGCTGCGGCGCTTGCCTCAACACCTGCCCTATCTATCAGCGTGTAGGAGGACACTCGTATGGTTCGGTCTACTCCGGCCCGATCGGAGCGGTGATCACACCTCTGTTTCAAGGCGTCGAGGTTGCCAAGGATTTGCCGTATGCCTCGTCGCTGTGCGGTGCTTGCTCGAATATCTGTCCAGTTAAGATTGACATCCATCACATGTTGCTCTGGCTGCGGAAGCAGATTGTCGACACCAAGCAGACTCCCTGGCAGGAGCGCTTCGCCATGAAGCTCTATCTGGCTGGAATGAAGGATGCCACGGTGTACCGCATGGGATCGCGCCTTTTGCGCGTCGCCCTGAAGTTGGTTGGCAAGCAGTCGAGACCACTCAAAGTTCCAGGCTGGACAGAAACGCGGGATTTCCCGCCACTAGCGGAAAAGTCATTCAAGACGCTTTGGAAAGAAACCCAGCAGCGAAGCCGCCGCCAGAACCTCGAATAAGCAGCAATGAATGTGAATCAAGAAACTCCTTGGTAAAGATGAAGGTATTCACCGACCGTGAGCGCGATCAGATGTTGAATGATCTAGCAGTGTGGTTGAAACTCGCTGGGCCACAGCTGGTCTTGGAACCCACACCCGGCGTGCCTCGGTTCATCATTCCCGCCAAGCGGGGATCCAGCTCCCATTTCGCGGGGAAGCAAGCTCACAGTATTTGCGGCTATTGGTGTCCATTCGCGGTATAGACGCACGGTTCAACAGTTCAATGAACGGTTCACGGGCTGAAATCCTTGGAAAGGTCCGGTTGGCTTTGGCCAAGCCTCGGCGGGAGCATCATCACGGACATCAGCCGGTGACGAGCAACCTCGAGGAGCTCTTCGCGTCGGTCTCCTCTAGAAATTCGCTAGTCGATAAATTCCGAAGAGAGTTTGAACCCGTGGGCGGCGAATTCTATGACTGTGCCAATGGGGCGGTCGCCCTTCAGGCCATCAGAGAGGTCGTGATCTCTTCAGGGGCGAAGAGGGTCGCCATTTCGCAGCATTCCATCTGCGATCGACTAGATCTGATCCAGAAACTTCCGGTCGAACTGCCGGATGTTCAGCTTCTGACGGAAGCTATCGACAGCGAGAA
Organism: uncultured Acidimicrobiia bacterium; assembly: GCA_963752385.1. Taxonomy (GTDB): domain Bacteria; phylum Acidobacteriota; class Terriglobia; order Versatilivoradales; family Versatilivoraceae; genus CAVVYL01. Next base: position 160,199 of record CAVVYL010000062.1, read on the forward strand.
TCCCTTCGATCGTCGTCGCCTACGAGATGCCCTGGCTCAAGCCCACCTCTCCATCACTGGGGCGGAATACCTGCTGGCTGAGACTGGCACCATTGTCGTGGCAGCCGGGAGACAGGCCAGCAGGCAAATCAGCCTTCTACCTTCAATTCATCTCGTATTGGCAACGCCCAGCCAGATCTATCCCAACATGGCCGACCTGTTCCTCGACATTCAGAAGAGGCATGGCATTGATCTTCCGGGAAGCGCACTCACCTTCATAACCGGCCCGAGTCGTACGGCGGATATTGAAAAGGTCCTAATCAAAGGCGTACACGGTCCCACTCGCCTAGTGGCAATAATCATAGGTGTTTGAGCTGTGGCGAGCCACCTTGGGCGAAGGTTATGTTTCCGTTGACAGCTCGGCTCCCACCCGGCGTTCGGACATCCTCTCCCTCAGACAGGAGAAGACGGATACATCTTGATCGATTCTTGAAGGGCGGCTGCAGCCTGACCCTTCCGCAAGAAGCGCGGCACCTTTTGGCAAGAGGGACAAATTCCGCGTCGTTTCATTCGTGGTACCGCCGCAGGCGGCTTGACCTGTTCTCATGAAGATTCGCCCGCTGGACTTTCTTGTAATCGGGGCCCACAAGTCTGGAACGACTACACTCTTCCAATATCTTCGCCATCATCCGCGGATCTTCTTGCCCCCGGAGAAGGAAATCGCATTCTTTTCCAATGAGTCCTGGTTCACTCAAGGATGGGACGTGTTTGCCGAGGAGTTCTTCTCTCAGGCATCGGATGATGTCCTATTGGGAAAGGTGACGCCGCAATACATGGCTCATTCGCAAGTCCCACAACGCATTCGCGAGGCAATGCCCGATGTAAAGCTGATAGCATTGCTGAGAAACCCAGTAGACAGGGCTTTTTCCCACTTCCGCATGGCAGTTAGAACAAACTCTGAGAATCGTCCTTTTGAGCAGGTGATTTCGGAAGCAAAGAAAGAAGATACGCTCACAGGCTATCTGTCTCTTGGAGAATATGGAAGAATCTTGGGTCGATATCGCCAATACTTTCCAATGGACCGGTTGCTGATTCTATTTGCCGATGACCTGGAAACGCGACCTCAGTTTGTCCTCGATTCAATCGCGAGATACTTGGGAGTAGGTAGCCATACGCCAAAGAACCTTGGAACTCGATATCATGTCGGTGGGACAAGCCAACGCTTTCCCCGGCTGATTCCGACCGTAAAGCGGATCTCTCCGCTGTGGCGGTTATGGAAACTCTTGCCGGAACGCCGCCGAAGGGTTATCCGCTTCTGGTTTCATACCGAGTTTAGTAGTGCGTCGCAACCTCCAGCCCAATTAAGCCAAAGTTTGCGAACACAGCTCGTCGAGTACTTTCGGGAAGACGTACGAACCCTTGAAATCTTGGTCGGAATGAAGGTTCCATGGAACGAATTCCACGAGCCGGTTTGACCGTGATTTCAGTCAGTCTTGGTTCAGGATTCACTGCAGATGGGAAGGGGTGGGGACTGCAGCCAAAGTCGAGTGAGTTGGCGGGTTCTTGCTAGTGGCACACTGGCGCCGCGAACCAGTTGGACCTCACCGTGAGCTTCGAGGATCTGCAGCGCCTGATCAAACCTAAGGCTGGCCTCTTGCGTCTGCTTCAAGATTGCCAATGAAAGGCCTTCAACCAACTCTCCTTGGACCGCCCGGATGACTTGCATTTTGCCTGCACCCTTAATCTTCTGCCCCCAAACCGTCGCTTCATGAAGCTGACTTGCGCTGGGACAACCCAACTCTGCCGCCAGGTAGACATCTGCTCCATGGTAAGTCATGAGCGACAGCACCACATAGTGATAAAGAATCGGCCCCGCATGTGTTTCATAGGGAGTGGCAGCTAGCCGTGAAGTCGTCACGCCCATAGCGGTCAGAGCCAGGCTGGCCGCGGCAACAGTGCTCCAGCGAAGGAAGGCGCTGCCGCGGACCACTTCCGTCCAGGTCAGACGTTGAAACAGGAAGGCCAGCACCAGCGAAAAGGGCGCCAGCCAGGCATAGCTGTGGCGTCCGGTTGTATCGTAGGAGCCCTGCTGGAGGAAGAGTGTTGTAGGCAAAGCAGCCAACAGCAGCCAGGCCGCCAGAAACAAGCCGGTCTTCCGGTGAGGGGGAGCGTAAATGGCGGCTAGTAGCAACAAAACCCCCAGCAGGCAGGGCCAGGAGAAGATACCGCTCAAGTGCCGGGGAAGGCTCAGCAGAAAGCCGAGGCTGTAGGCTGCGTTAGTGATAGTGTGAACACCGACTCTGTATCCCTCGAGGTGTTCACGCCAGCCCGGTGCCGCGCGAAGGGACAGCCACAGGTAGAGGATCAGCATCACTGGAATGGGCCAGTAAACTCGAAGGCGCTTCCATGGCAAAGAAGGCCGCAGCAGCCAGTCCGCCACGGGCAAGAGAGCCAGCATGATAACTCCCGATTCCTTGGCATACATGGCTGCCATTGCCCCGAGCAGCGCGAACAGGTAATGCCGCATTTTCCCACTCTCAAAATAAATGAGTAAGAACAGCAGTGCCCAAAGCGTGAAATGGGTCTGGAGGAGAGTGGAACAATCGATGATCCAGCGCACGGCCTGGTAGGGCGCAGGGTGGGCCAAAAAGAGAAATGCGGCCAGCCAAGCCGGCAGGGTGTCCAGCCTCAGACGCAAGGCCAGCAAATACAGCAGGCTCGCGTTGCTGACGTGTAACAGCACATTAGCTGCATGAAAGCCCTCTGGCCAGTCTCCTAGAAGTTTGTGGAGAGAGAAAAGATAGAGACTCTTCAATGGCCTGTAGTCCCAAGGAGAACCCGTCCAGAACTCCCGCCAAAGCAAACTCTGGAAGGTCTGGTCCTGCAGAGCACGGAACCAGACGACCTCCTCGCTGTGAAAGTAGTGCCAGCGGGTAGAAGCGTAGATGACCATCCCGGCCAAAAGCAGGCAGTCCACTGCCAGCACGGCCACTTTCTTTTGGTAGACGGACAAGGAAGGCAAGGAAGCTCCGAACAGTCAGTCTGAAATAACTGAACAGTGATTTATTATCACGTTCTCCTGCGATAGATCCGAACCAAGGGATGACTGTATCTCCAGTCGTGAGGAGGTTCCCACTCCGGCAACTTGAATCTGCCCAGCTGTGGCACGCGCTCGAACTCGGCCACCAGACAATAATTTTCCTGAAGTGTGGTGAAGAATTCCGGTGGAATCTCCAGCGTTGGTAAGTTGTCGAGCAAGACATAGTCTGGGAATTCGGCTTTTCCGGCTTCGTCCGCAAAATACCCCCGGAAATCCGCCAGGCGCTTTTGAACAAAGAAATTTGTGACCCGGAATTTTCGTGGATTCAACACAGGAATCTCGGGCCATCCCTTCTTAATACTGGCTCCCGCCGGCACGTGGCGCTCGATCCACTGGAAAGCCTGGTTCACTGTGTGTTCCTCTACCAGGATTCTTACCTGCAGCAGGCTAAGCACGCCAGTAAGGAACAGTGCCGCAATGACCAATCCTCGGCGCCAAGGCTTGACCGATTCACCTGAAAGAAAATTAGCTGTTGGAAAGATTAGAAAGACGGTCACTGGCAAGGTATAGCGAAGCAATGGTTGTCGCAAGAGCACCATCGACAGGACGAAAGAGACCACGGTCAGAGCAAGGACTAGACGTAGCTGGTTTTTCGGAGCCTGAAGGTATCGGGCAACATTCTCCTTCACGCTGCAAGTTCTTACGTTCGGGAGGGACTTGGAAGCGTAACCAACGAGCCATGGAATGAGCACGAAAAGCAACGCTAGCGTCAGTGGCAATCCAAGTCCGAAGAACGCCATATTCTTTGCCTGCAAGCTCAGCAGGGCCCCACTCCCTGGACCCGCTCCCTCGGGAAGAGCGCCCTTCAGAAGATAGGGCTCGACGGACTCCCAGAATTGCCGGCGATAGACCAGGGCATAAGGTTCTCCCATCAGAAAGCCGAGCGCAATGCCTGGGTAGAACCAGATTTTCTTTCTCCAGCCACCCATGCGGCTAGCGACATGCCAAAGAAATGCCACTGGAAGCAGATAGACCGCATTGTATTTGGCCGTGACCGCTAATCCAGCGGCCAAGCCGGCAAGCGCGTGAGCTCCCTTGGATGGATTTTCGAAACTCGATACCAACGCCAAGAACGCCAGCAACAGGAAGAACACCATCGTCACATCAGACGTCAGGTAATGTGAGTTCACAACATGCACGGGCAAAAGTGACAGAATCAGGGCCGAGACGATCGCAGGGCCCCTTCCATAGAGCCGGCTGCCGATAGCGTAGGCCAGGAAGACGGAACAAGCTCCGAGAATCGCAGAAACGGCTCGTCCGGCCCCAAATACGCGCGCGTATTCGATCGGATGAAAGCTCAAGAAGCTCTCCCTCCAGGGACTGGAAATGAGTCCGACTGATTCAGCCAGCAGCAGTGCCATCTCCACAAGGTGGTACTGGAGCGTTCCCCAATGAAAATCAGGCACATAGAAATCGAGACTCTCAGGTCGCACACGAGTCAGGTTCCAGAGGAGGTTATCTTCGTCCAAATGAAAGGACACTCGCAACTCGGGAGTTGCTCTAGCCGTCTCGGCCTGGAAAACGGGAACACCCCAATTCAAACCAACGACACGTAGACCAAGAGCCAGTACGAAGGCTCCCATCAACAACCGGGTTGAACCTTCTGCAGAAGCCACGAACTTAGTCGCCTGAAACAAGACGGTTCCCAACGTAACCAGAAAGAGTCCGATCCAGAAGTGACGCTGTTGCAGTCTGAATGGAAATTCGGGCACAACCGCCAATTTAAAGGGTCCTTTCCCCAGGGCAATTCTCTGCGTCACCTCCAGTTGCCCGGTATCGACCACAGAAAGCTGCCCGTCCTTGCCATTGACTGCATAGACATGCTTACCACCTGGGTCGGAGGCCACTCCAAAAGTCTCTGAGCCGGTGTGAACGGACGCAACCTCCGTGCGTTTTAGCGCGTCAACCACCGAGAGGGATCCAGAGGTAAAGTTTCCCGTGTACACATGGTATCCGTCCGGCGAAACAGCAACGCTCACAGGCCCACTGCCCACCAGGATCTGGGCCTCAACTTCGTTACGCGGCGTGGCAATGACTGAGATCGAGTTGCTGCCAAAGTTGGCGGCGTAAAGCCATGCACCGTCAGGACTCGCTGCGAGTCCCTGCGGTACACGACCTACGGCAATTGTTTTGATCACACCTTCCCGTTGCAGATCGAGTAGCGAAACGTCATGACTGCCCTCGTTGGCAACGTAGGCGTAGCGGCTGTCGTGACAAACCACAATCCCGGCAGGTCCGCGGCCCACGGGAATGCGCCCCACCACGGCATTGCTGGCAGCCGCGATTACCGTAACGTCATTCGACCTTTCATTAGTTACATAGACATAGCTGCCGTCCGGGCTGACGGCAACCCAAACGGGCAATTCAGAATTGACCAGTATGTTTCGCAGTAGCCGATGCTGGGAAACTTCAATGACCGAAACCTCCCTTGATTGCGCGTTCGCCACATAGGCACGCTGACCATCTGGCGAAAAGGCCAGCCCAAACGGTTCCTTGCCAACAGGAATCTCTTTGACGAGTTGCCCCCGTCCAACATCGATCACGCTGACGGTATTCGAGAGGCTGTTGGTGACATATACCAAGGGCCGAGCTTCTGCGGCACAGGGAACACAGCAGATGAGGGCAAGACAAACGATTCGACTCACGGTTCGACAGGGCTCCATGGCGCCCGAACGCCGACGATTCTTGCCAAGACGGTGGCACTGTGTCAAAATTTTACAAAATTTTTGAGCACAGTTCGCAGAGGCAATGATCCGAAAACCATCAGGGTTAATTTTCATCATTACTGCAACATGCTTGTTTTCCCGAGCGAGCTTGGCCGAAGACCGTCTTGGGCTGCTGAGTGTTGTCGACGGAGTCTTCACTCGTGGACAGTTGCCACCTGCTGCGGGGCAGGATTCCGATCTGCGTCTAAGTGGCCAAGCCGTCGTAATGGCTTCCTACCGGGTCAGTTCCAATCTATTTGCCTTCTACGAAGGTCGCATCAGCCACGTTGAGGGTCTGAACGATGACGTCATGCAGATACGGCAAACCTATGCCAGTGCAGTCCTGCAAGGATACGTTCGCTATACGACCCCGTTACCCTCTGGGCTGAATTTCCAGGTCGGAAAGTTTGGACACCCCTTTGGACAGTTCCTCACTCGAAACTATTCGGATCAGAATCCTCTGATTGGATTTCCTTTGATGTACACGCATCGCACCACGATTCGTGCCAATCAGGTGCCATACAGCGGGTACGATCTAGTCTACTGGAAGACTCGCGGGCAGCCTCCACCAAGCTATTACAGTGGCAACACTGACTCAAACGGCTGGCTTCCACTCATCAACTTCTCTTACCCCACAGGAGTGATGGCCTTTGGGGATTTTCCGAGAGGAGATTACCGTTTCGCCCTGGTCAATAGTTCCTTGTCCCACCCTTTGAATATAGGCAAGCCGGGACAATCGGCTCAGTGGGTCGTCGGAGGAGGCTTTAGCCCATTTCAAAGACTCAGGATTGGGAGCTCCTTTACCGCAGGGCCTTATATGGATGCATCGGTCAGGCCTTATCTGCCACAAGGAACTCGTTGGGACGACTTTACACAGCGCGCCTTGGGAATGGACGTGCAGCTTACACTGCGGCATCTCGAGTTTCAAGGCGAGCTGCTATTCACAAACTTCAAAGTGCCCAATATCGAGCAGCGCCTAGGCGGAACCGGCTACTACCTGGAGCTGAAGCACACCTTAACCCCACGGTTGTTTGTCGCTGGACGTTGGAATCAGCTCTATTTCGATCGCTTTCGCGCCGGCTTCAGCAACGGAGCTCACCCGCGCTTCGACAATAACGTCAACACCCTGGAGCTCGGTTTTGGATTCAGATTGTCCGAAAAGCTACTCGTGAAAAGCTCGTACCAGTTTCGTCGCACAGTGACGAATCAAGACCCAAGAGACGATGTCTTCGCGGCCCAGTTGGTATACAGCTTCGATGTGCGCAAGCTGCTGCGGATTCCGTAGTCGATCCAGCGGCACGAGGCCTGAGCGAGCGCCAGGTCCGCCGACCAACCCCCAATCCTCTCAGCTGGCACGGAAAACAGGCAAGGGAGGATGCCTGTTTCGGAGTTTCTGCACTTGCTGGTCGCCGACGCACGCAGCGCTGCCACAGTAACCTCAGGAACCTCCGCCCACGGTGTGGAGGAGGCTCCGAATAACTTCTCCTCCCTATTTTTGGGCGGCGTCGAAGCTGGTAAGGGCTTCGGGGGGTAAGAGTCGTGTACAAACCCAAGATGGATTCGATCTCCCTGGTCGATCACCCTCCTGAAGGAGACCTTTGAAGCTCAGATCATACCCGAAGCCAATCGGTTCTCCGACTGGATGCTACTTTGTGGTTCTGATTGGCATCTTGTGGTGCACAGTTCTGGCACTAACACGAATTTGTTTCGGACCGGTCGGTTCGGGCCTCGGGCTCCCAGGCCATCTCACCTTGGCCAATGCTGCGCCCAACGGATTTCCGACAGGAACACTTCAGGGCACCGTCAGGATCGAAAGCAAAATACAACCCAAAAGCCTGGCTATCAACCTCTACTCCCGACGCGGGGGACCCCCAGTACCGGCAAAGGTAGTCGCTCCGGTCAACGAGTTGGAAAATGTGGTTGTCTATCTGGAGGGTGATGTCAAGACACTCGCTCGGAACCCAGACAGCCGTCCCCTGGCCGTGGACGTGGAGCCAATCATCCGGCAGGTGAACGAGACATTTATCCCTCACGTCCTCCCGATCCAAGTCGGGAGTACCGTTTATTTTCCCAATGGCGATCCCTTCTTTCACAACGTCTTCTCGTTGTCCGGCGCCAAGAGCTTCGATTTAGGCCGTTATCCAAAGAACGAAGTCCGCTCGGTAAAATTTGATCGGGCCGGCATCGTCAAGGTTTTCTGTCACATTCACTCTCATATGAACGCCGTGATTTTGGTATTTAACCACCCCTATTTTTCAGTATCCGACGCCCAAGGCAACTTCGTCATGAGCCAGCTTCCGATTGGCAATTACACGTTGGTCGCGTGGCACGAGCGGCTCAAGCCGCAAAAGAAAGTTCTAAAGATTCAACCCGGTTCCAACCCTGCTGTCGACTTTGTCTTATGAAACCCCTGAAGCTGCGCACTAAGATCATATTGTTCACGACCCTCCTGATCATTGCCGTGGTTTCCGGTTCTTTTCTGGTCATCAATCAGGTCGTCAGAAACCACGTGCGCAGTCGGCTGGTCCACGATTTGGAACGCTCTCAACACGCTCTGGAGCAGATTCAAAGGGACCGCTTGCGCGACATGGTGGCCTACTCGATCATTGCTTCCGAGAATTCCACTCTTAAGGCTGCAATTGAAACTTACCAAACCGAAAGTAATAGCGGCGGGTCAGTCCTCGAGCAGCTCCGCCGGACCGTGGAAAACGAAGCCATCAAGCTCTTCTCCATCCTGAGAGCCGATCTCTTGGTTGTTACCAGCAACACGGCAGAGGTTCTGGCGATCCAGGGCATCCCGTCTCCGCCAGCGCCCCAAGGCCTGAACCTCTCCGATCAGCCGTCCATCGTGAACTGCCTGAGCCATCAGCCTGTGAACTTCGAGCAGGCCGCCAGCATCTGGCGCTTCCAGGGAAAAACCTACCGGATGGTTTCCGTGCCCATTCTGCTGCAAGACATCGTTGTGGGAACGCTGAGTTCCGGCTACGAAATCAGTCCCAGCCTAGTTGGCACGATCAAGTCCAATACCGACAGCGACGTCGTTTTCGTGGCCGCAGGTCAGGTCATTGCTTCGACGCTGAGCGATCCACAGAATAAAGCTCTGTTGAAGCATCTCAGTGATGAGATTGCCACCCCAAACCGCCAATCCGGTGCCACAGACGCCCTCTCTTCAGCCGGCCTCCCTGGAGGAGAGGGGCTGGGAGCGAGTGGGACCCACAGTGGTGCGGAACTCCCGCCTCAAGATATCACGCAACCCGACGCGCAACCGCTTCAATCGGAAATGGAACTTCGCGGTGAAATGTTTCTCGCCCTGCAGATCGCCACGGGAAGCAGCTCTGGAGGAAGTTTCATCATTTTGAACTCGATCGACCGGGCAATGCAGACAATCATGGGCGGTATCAAACTAACGCTCATTCTTATCGGCGTCTTCTCCGTTCTGCTGGCGACTCTGCTGGGTTTGGCGTTGAGCGAATCCATTACGCGCCCGCTAATGAATTTTGTGAACTTCATGGACGGCATTACCCGAACCGGAGAGCTTCAACAGAAGGTCCAGCACGCCCGGCCCAATTTTGAAGTTGACGTGTTAGCTCGCAGTTTCGAGAGCATGGCCCGTTCTCTGGCTGAATCGCAAGCTGAAACCGCCCGCTACCACGAGGAGTTGCGCCGCAAGGAGTTTAACGAGGAGAAGCTGCGCCGCTTGGCAACGCGATCGAGACTCGACGCCTTGATTTCACAAATCAATCCACACTTTCTGTTCAACGCCTTGAATACGGTTGGAGTCTTGATCGATGAAAATCCGGACGAAGCGCGCCGGCTGACGGTGAAGTTAGCCAACATTTTTCGCCAAACTCTGCAGGCTTCCGAGCGGGAGGTGGTCAGTCTTCAGGAGGAGTTGCGGTTCATTCAAGACTACCTGGAAATCGAAAAGGCACGCTTCGGCGAGCGCCTACAGGTGGAGGAAACCGTTGACGTCAGAAATGCAGCAATCCCCTGCTTCACCTTGCAGCCGCTTATCGAAAATGCGGTCAAACACGGAGCAGCTCCAAAAATTGGCACCACCACGATTCGAATTGCCGTTCGCCAGGTGAATGGACACTTGAGTATTCAAGTGTCTGATGATGGCATGGGTATGACTCAGGAGTCTCTGAAGCACATGTTGGAGCGAGGTTATGGTCTCAAGAACCTGATCGACCGCCTCAACATTCACTATGCTTCCGGGTTCACCTGGCATGTCGAAAGTGAGTTTGAGAAGGGGACGACGGTCTCGTTGGAACTTCCCTACCAGCCGTCGGTTCAAATGACCTAGCCACCGTTCAAGGTTGCCTATCAACGGTTCAGGTAGCCGGCAGGGTTTCTCGTTGTGGATTTGTTGATAAAGTGCCAAAGTGACAGTGCCATTTCGAGCTGCCTTATTGAGAGGAGGTTTCGACAGGCCCGGTGAGTTCTGAGTCCATCCACTGGCAGGCAGTCGGGGGCATCCCCAACCAGCGCTCCCTCGCAAATTGCGGCTGCATAGATCATTTGCAGGCGGGCTGTGCCGGTCAGCAAGCCGCAGACAACACGACTCAATCCGTATGAAGAAAAAGAAAATCGTGTTCTTCTTTCCGGCCTTTTCCAGCCTGGAGGCGACAGCCCCACTGGGAATTCTTGCCGTTTCGACACCTCTGCTGCGGGCCGGTTACGACGTCATTATTATCGATTCGACGATTACGCCGAACTTTCAGCAGCGCGTTTTGGCAGAAGTTGAGGATGCGCTCTGCCTCGCGATTTCACTGGTGACCGGGCCGATGATTCGTGAGACTGCTTCGATTGGCCGAGCAGTCAAAGCTCGCTATCCTTCAAAACCGATCATCCTCGGAGGTTGGCACCCTTCCCTGCTGCCCGACCAGACGCTCGCAGCCAGCTTCGTTGATATTGTTGTGCGAGGACAGGGTGAGGACAGCTTGCTACAGGTGCTGGAGCGCCTCTACGACGGTTCGCCGCTCGATGATGTTCAGGGGGTCGGCTTCAAAAGCAACGGCCAGCTCGTCTTTACAGCCGAGCGCTCACTGCGCCCAATCGTCGAGTTGCCACCGAAAGCCTATCACCTGGCCGATTTCGACGCTTATGAGAGAACCTGCGGTCGGCGCTGGGCCATGTACATTACCAGCTTGGCGTGCCCTTTCAACTGTGCTTACTGCACAAACGAAGGCGTGTACGGGCGTAGGTGGAACGCCTTACCCGCAGACCAGGTCGTTGCCGAAATGACGGACCTCGTGGTGCGCTATCGCCTGGAATTACTCTGGGTGGTGGACGACAATTTCCTGGTAGACCGTTCCAGAGCAGTGGCTATCGCCGATGGCTTGGTCCGCTCGGGCGTGAGGTTCCGCTGGAGTATTCAAGCTTCAACCAACTTAGTGACACGCATCGACGACACCGAGTTGAGGCTTTTGCGAGAATCGGGACTGCAGCAGATTTGCCATGGTGCAGAATCGGCTTCACCGAAAGTGTTGAAGCTAATGGACAAGGATTTTCAAAGAGTCGAAACCATGTATCTGGCCGCCGAGAAGTGTTCCAAGGCAGGCATCCGTCCTTCCTTCAACATCATCTTCGGTTTCCCGGGAGAAGGTGAAAGAGAACGTCAAGAGACGATTCGTTTCATTCAAGATGTTTGCAGGCGCTACCCGGGAGCCGAGTTCTGGACCAACATTTTCACACCCTATCCCGGCGCCCCCATCATGAGGCGGGCGAAAGAACTCGGCATTGAAGTTCCCGCAACCTTCGAGGGCTGGACAGACTTCTTTCCCCGCTACACCACGTTGCCCTGGCTGAAGGGACCTGAGCATCAGCGTGTGCAAACAATGCGCGACTATTTGCGAATTGCATTTGATCGAGTGCCGATCGCCTCCGATCGTCGTAGCCGCTTCGTCAAGGCGGTGCACCGGGTTATCAGCTATCCGGCGCGTTTGCGACTCGACCACGGTCTTTATGGGTTCCCGATTGAGCTCTGGCTGAAGAGAGGCCTGAATCAGGTGACGGAGTCACTGAAACCTACAGTCGACGCCCAGCAGCTAATCTCACAGAGAACCTAGTCTCAGAGGGGTGCCTCTGTGGCGGGTCACTCTCATGAAAAATAAAGTCCTCCTGTTCTTCCCCCCTTATTCTGGCAAAGCCCTGGGTCCTCCCATGAGCTTGCTCAGCTTAGCTACGCCCCTAGAGCAGGCCGGTTTTGAGCTGCGCCTCATTGACGCAGCCATCGAGCCAGATTACCTGAAGCGCATTCAGGACGAGATTGAAGGTGCCCTTTGTTTCGGTGTCTCTTTGCTGACTGGCCCGATGATCCTGCAGGCTATTGAAGCCAGCAAGCTGGTGCGCCGGCTTCGGCCAGACCTTCCCATTGTTTTTGGAGGTTGGCATCCCACGCTCTTGCCTGAGCAGACCCTGGAGTCCGATTACATCGACATCGTTGTTCGTGGGCAAGGAGAACTCACGTTTGTCGAAGTGGCGGAGAGGTTGCAAGCTCGAGTACCACTGGCCGGTGTGGCCGGAATCTCCTTCAAAGAAGGCAGCTCCGTCGTCCACAACCCCGAGCGCCCGGTAACAAACGTCAATAAGCTGCCCAGGCCCGCCTACCACCTGGTGGATGTGGATGCCTATGAAAAGGCCTGCGGCACGCGAAAGACGGTCTATGCCTCGAGTGTAGGTTGCCCCTATGCATGCAACTACTGTACCGACACGGTCTTTTACGGCCGGAAGTTCAACGCCCTAGCCCCAGCCCGGGTGGTTAGCGAGGTGACCGAGCTCGTCCGTCGGTATCGGCTCGAGGAGGTCTCCTTTCTCGACTCAAACTTCCCTGTCGATGTCAGGCGCGCAGTTGCGATTGCACGTGGTTTCATCGAAAGCGGCGTGAGGTTTCGCTGGACGTTTCAGGCCTCAACCGATCTGCTCTGCCGGATGAGCGATGAGGATGTCCAGGTCCTGAGGCAGGCTGGTGTCAGCCACATTGGATTCGGTACCGAGTCGGCATCCGACGAAGTCCTGCAGTGGATGAACAAACCCCACCAGAAGATCGCCGATATGTTCGAGACCGCTCGGAAATGTCAAAGGGCCGGACTCAAGGTTACGTTCAATCTCATCATTGGCTATCCTGGCGAGACCGACCGCCATCGTGCGGAAACGTTGCGGGTCATGGGAGAGATTTCGCGACAGTTTCCGAACGTCAGTTTTTCGCCAAACATCTTCACTCCTTATCCCGGTATAGCCGTTTGGGGCAAATTGCGCGAACTGGGTATGAAGGAACCGAAGTCGCTGGAAGAATGGGCCAACATGCCTCTCGGCAAGAACCTGCTGCCGTGGCTACAAGGGGAGGAATACCGGCGGGTCAAGCGAATGCTGACCTACTTTGTCTTGAATCACCAGATTCGCCGATTGGCGAACCGCAGTGCTCTTTCGCCATTGCGAAGAAGACTCTGGCTGGCACTGACTGCACCGCTCACTTGGCGATTGCGCCGCAAGTTTTACCGTTTCCCGATAGAACTGTGGATGATGCGGTTCAAAAATCAGTTCGCCCTGCGCCGCTCACTGCTGACCGGACAGAGCCTCGGTCGGGACTTGGAGAAAATCTGCTGAGGGAACTCAGATCGTGGATCAGGAAAAATGACTGCAACAAAATGGTCGACGTCCTCTTAACTCATTCCTACCATCTCTTCTTCGATCGCAAGCAGGCGCGAAAGATGAAACCATACCCACCCCTGGGGACCCTCTACGCGGCAGCCTTGTTGCGTGAGAAAGGCTTCTCCGTCGCTCTGTTTGACAGCATGCTGGAGAACCCGGAGGAAGGGTTTGACCGGGTCCTTGCGAAGCATCAGCCGCAGATCGTGGTGGTCTACGAGGACAATTTCAATTTCCTCACCAAGATGTGCCTTAGCCGGATGCGAGAAGTGGCCTACGGCATGCTGGAAAAATCAAAAGAGGTGAGGGCCATCACTGTGGTGAATGGTTCCGATGCTACGGACCATCTCTCCGATTACTTGGGCCGCGGCTTTGACTACTTGCTTGTGGGTGAAGCGGAATGGACTTTGCTAGAGTTGGTCCAGCGTCTTCTGCGCACACCGAATTCGCCAGTGAGTGACATTCGCGGCTTGGCTTATCGCGATCCGCTGGGCCAGCGGATTGTTCGGACGCCCCCCCGTGGCTTAATGCCGCGTTTGGACGACCTGCCGTTTCCAGCCTGGGATCTCATAGACGGTGATCGCTATCGTTCCGTTTGGACTCAAGCTCACGGCTACTTCTCACTGAACATGGTTTCCAGCCGCGGCTGTCCTTACCACTGCAACTGGTGCGCGAAACCCATCTATGGCACCAGCTACAACGCCCGTTCTCCTGAAAGAGTCGCCGAAGAGATGCGATTGCTAAAAGACACTTTCAAGCCGCATCATCTCTGGTTCGCCGATGACATCTTTGGGCTGAAACCCCACTGGACCAAGCGTTTTGCGCGCGCGGTGCGAGAACTCCAGGCTGGAGTTCCTTTCCAGGTGCAGTCGCGGGCTGACTTGATGACGCCCGCCGCTGCCCAGCGATCTCGCCCGAGCGGGTTGCGCCGAGGTCTGGATGGGAGCCGAATCAGGTTCGCAGAAAATTCTCAACGCGATGGAAAAAGGAAGCCAGGTTGAGCAGGCCCTCCAAGCGCGTCAGAACCTGAGAGCTGCCGGAATACGTGCCTGCTTCTTCCTGCAGTTTGGCTATCCAGGTGAAACCTGGGAGGACATTCAGCTGACGATCGACTTGGTCCGCCGCGCCCGCCCCGACGATATTGGCGTTTCCGTATCCTATCCCCTACCCGGCACAAAGTTTTACGCCATGGTCAGACAACAACTTGAAAACAAGGCCAACTGGGAGGACAGTGAAGACTTGGCCATGATGTTCAAGGGCACCTACACGGATGAGTTTTATCATGCTCTCCATGACGCCCTCCATCGGGAGGTCGATCTTATGAAGCCTCTCGTCAGTGGCAACGGGAATGGAAACAATAGAACTCCTGCGGAGGGTACCGGTAGAGACCGCTCGCACTGGAGCTGGCAAGCACTGTGGGCAAGAGTGGCTGAACTCGAACCTCATTGCAGGAATGTTAACTCAAGTGGTCAGGAGTCTTGACCTTGATATCCGGTAGGTAGCTCCGCAAAATTCGTTCCTCTAGGCAAGGGGGACGCCGCGCTGTTTGCAGCAGGGGGGCGACCCACCGGCGAGATAACGAGACCGAATTTCCGTATTGACCAAAGCACGACGATCCAATTCGAGTTGGAAAATTGTTCCAGGGACGAGCGTCCACAGGGTCGAAAGCCCTCCCTGCATGTTGGATCACGGGTTCTCGTAGCTTCACGAGGCAGACTAACACATGGATCTGCTACTCACCCACGGCTACTTCCTTCAGGAAGACCCCAAAGAGCTTCAGATCATGAAGCCCTACGCCCCGCTAGGCTTGCTTTACCTTTCCTCCTACCTCAAATCCAAGGGATATGCCGTTGATGTTTTCGACGCAACGTTTCGCACTCGCGAAGAGCTGTTCTCACTGCTGGAGACAGCCACACCCAGCGTTTTAGGCATCTACGCCAACTTAATGACTCGCCGCAATGTGGTTGCAATTGTCAGAAAAGCCAAAGTTCTGGGTTGGCAGGTGATTCTCGGTGGCCCAGAGCCGACAAGTTACCTTCTTGAATACCTTGAGGCTGGCGCGGACGCAATTGCTATTGGTGAAGGCGAGCTCACTTTGGAAGAAGTCCTGCAAAGCTGGCGGCAGAGCAAGCTCCATGACTTTGAGAAAATCCGCGGACTGGCCTTTCGCACCGCTAGCGGTGCGATCCATCAGACGCCGCCTCGAGCGCTCATTCCCAACCTTGATCTCCAGCCTTGGCCTGACCGTGAAGCCATTGACCTGCGACAGTACGTCGAAACCTGGAAGGCTCATCATGGTTCCGGATCTGTGTCGCTCATCACTGCTCGCGGCTGTGCCTATCACTGCCGCTGGTGCAGCCACTCGGTCTACGGAAAAACGCATCGCCGACGCCAGCCTGGAGCAGTTGTCGACGAAATCGAATGGCTGCGCCATCGTTATCAGCCCGACATGTTTTGGATCGCCGATGATGTCTTCACCATTCATCAATCCTGGCTTTTCCGTTACGCTGAGGAAATGAAACGCCGGCGTCTCAGCTTGCCGTTTGAGTGCATCACGCGCGCCGATCGCGTCAATGAAAAGGTGGCAGACGTCTTGGCGGAACTCCAGTGTTTCCGCGTCTGGATTGGTTCCGAGAGCGGATCACAACGTATCTTGGATGCAATGGACCGCGGCGTCACTGTGGACGAGGTGCGTGCAGCTGTGCGCCTCTGCCAAGAGCGAGGTATTCAAGTCGGGCTGTTCCTGATGTGGGGATACGCGGGCGAGGAGCTTCCAGACATCGAAGCCACGGTCGAACATGTCAAGCGGTCGAACCCTGATGTTTTCCTGACGACCGTTGCCTATCCGATTAAGGGGACAGACTACTTTAAGGATGTCGCGCCGGACGTCGTAGCCTCCGACAATTGGGAGAACAGCTCCGACCGCGACTTTCGGATTCGCGGACGGCACTCTCGCCGCTATTATCAGTTTGCAGACCAGCTTCTGAAGAATGAGGTTGCCCTTGACCGGCTGCTGCAGAACAGAGGTTCCGCAACGACCCATGACGAGATCCTCACGCTGCAGCAGCGCATCCACGAAGCGCGCTCCGGTCTCGAGCTCTCGTACACAGAAGTCGAGGCCTGACCTTTGACACAAACTGGGCGTTGAACGGTTAGCGGTCAAGAAAAAGCGGCACCCGTGCTGAATTGCTTATGTCTCCATGGAATACATCTTCAACAGTCCTGGACAAAAGCGTCACCTTTTGATGCCCTCGCGGCAGACTACGATCGCAGCTTCACCCACTCCGCTATCGGCCGGGCACAGAGACATGCAGTCTGGAAGGTCGCCCAGCGAGTTTTCCAGCCTGGGACAAGGATTCTGGAGCTGAACTGCGGCACAGGAGTTGATGCTGTTTACCTAGCTCGCCTCGGATTGAAGGTCACCGCGCTGGATAATTCGTCTCAGATGATCGCAGTGGCCCAGGACCGAGTCCGAAGGGAGCGCTGTCAGGGCTCGATTCGCCTGATGCATTGGGCCATCGAGGACCTGGACCAGCTGCCGGCTGAAGCGCCTTACGACGGTGCGTTCTCAAACTTCGGCGGGTTAAACTGTGTGCCAGACCTGCGGAGGTTCGGTTGTGACCTCGCTCGTCGGCTCAAGCCTGGTAGCCCAGTTCTCCTCTGCCCTATGGGTCGCTACTGCATTTGGGAGTTTTTTTACTATTCGCTGAGGTGGCAATTTCACAAAGCCGTGCGGCGCCTGAAAAAGGACGGTGTTCTGGCAATGCTTGGGAACGACCCCAAGTCCAAAAGTCTCCCGCCGGATACTCCTTCGGGAACCCAGGGCGACATCCCCTCTCCAAACGACTTTCCCCCCGCCTCTGTCCGGCGAGCAGCGCCGAGGGTAATGGGGCGGCGCTGGAATACGCAGGAGCTGAATTCTCGTCACGTCGCGCTTGAGCGGACTATTCGTGTGGTCTATCCGTCCGTCCGAAGCCTGGTTCGGGCCTTGCAGCCACATTTTCGTTATCGCCACCACTTGGCAGTGGGCTTATTCGTCCCGCCTTCCTACTTGGAACAATGGGCCAGCCGTCATCCCGGATTTCTGAATGTAATGGACCAGATAGATAGCAGAGTTGGTCGCTGGCCGGTTCTTCGAAATGCCGGGGACCATTACTTGATTCATTTGGAACGTCTATAGAGCAGTCTATGCCTTCGACCCACAGCCAACTCGACCTTCCGCACGCGCCGATGGCACGAGACTCCCACGAGGGGGGGCACCCGACGCTGGCTTGCCCTAGATGCAGGAGGTCGCTTAGGCCGCCCGGCAACGTGCCAGTGAAGTGCGACACTTGCGACTTCGTAATCTGCTGTCAGGACGGCATCTGGCGGGCTCTCCCCGCTGAGCGGGCTCGCCATTTTCAGCAATTCGTCGAGGAGTACGAAACCGTTCGGCAAGCAGAAGGTCGCGGCAGCTCCGATTCCGGCTATTACCTGGCGCTTCCTTACAGGGACACCTCTGGGAAGCTGAGCAGCCAATGGAGAATTCGGAGCCGAAGCTATCGTGCCCTCGAACATCTCCTTTTGAAGGAAATCGAATCGCGTCGCTCCCCAGGCGGGCTTGACCTGCTCGACCTTGGGGCGGGAAACGGGTGGCTCTCCTATCGGGTCGCGTTGCGAGGCTATCGGCCGGTAGCCGTAGATTTGCTGGTAAACGATCGGGACGGTCTTGGCGCCGCGCGTCATTTCCTGGCGGTGCTGCCGCATTCCTTCCCCCGCTTTCAAGCTGAAATGGATCGCCTCCCTTTTGCAGATGCTCAGTTCGACATTGTGTTGTTCAATGCCTCCCTTCACTACTCCGTCGACTATCCTCGCACTCTGAATGAGGCTCTCCGCTGCCTTCGATCCGATGGCGATCTGCTTATTCTGGATTCGCCGGTGTACCGGCGCGAGGAAAGTGGTCTCGCCATGCGCAACGAATGCCATCAGAAATTCGCCCGGCTCTACGGATTCCGTTCCGACACGATCCCGAGCCACGAGTTCTTGACATTTGATCTCCTCAACGAATTGGGTCGAGAACTCAAATTGACCTGGAGGATTGTCCGGCCTTGGTATGGGTTAAGCTGGGCCTTGCGTCCACTGAAGTCGAAGCTTTTGGGGAAGCGAGAGCCATCACAGTTTCTCATTCTTTGGGGAAGACGGAAGTCTCGGTAGCGTGCAACGTCCGCACCGCACGCCCCAGTGCAGAATAAAAGCTCCAATGGAGCTGAAACCTCACTCTGCTGCTCCATAGCCACAAGCCATCGGGACGATCATGATTCTCCTTTTCCATCCACGCTCCACGAAACCTCGCAGCCGGCGCTTTCCGCTGTCAGTTTTGTCGCTCGCAGCTGTTTTGGAAGGCCAGGAAGACTACGTGCTCGTGGACGGGAACGTCGACCTCGATCCGGTTGGTACTTTAGACAGAATGCTGCGAGAGCACGAGGTGGAGCTTCTAGCCGTCTCCGTGATGCCCGGCGTACAAATGGTGGCCGCCTTAGAAGCGTGCCGGATTGTGCGGCAGCGCTTCCCAAACGTGCCGATCGTCTGGGGAGGCTACTTCCCTTCCCTGTACACCGACGCCACGCTTAACGCAGCCTACGTCGACTTTGCTGTCCGAGGTCAGGGTGAAGATACATTTCTCGAACTGCTGAAAGCGCTGCGCTGCGGTGGCCCCTTCGACTCGATTCCAGGACTCTCTCACAAGGCTCCTGACGGTTCGCATCGACATAACATCGAACGTTCCATGAAGAGCCCCAACGAGTTCCCCTGGCTGCCCTATCACAGGCTCGAGGTTGAAAAGTATATCCTCCCCACTTTTCTCGGAGGACGCACGGCCGTTCACCAGGCAAGCATCGGTTGCCCCTACCCCTGCAACTTTTGTGGGGTCATTTCGGCCTACGGCCGACGCGAGATGATGGAATCGCCTGAACGAACGGAAACGATGCTGCGTCACTTGAAGACAAAGTACCGCGTGGATTCCATTCAATTCTACGACAACAACTTTTTCCTGCGAGAAGATCATGCCCGTGAACTGTGTGAGCGCCTGGCACCCCTCCGGCTGAACTGGTGGTGCGAAGCCCGAATCGATATCCTCTTGAGATACTCTGATGCTGCCTTGCGAGCTATTCGCCAGGCAGGCTGCCGCATGATTTTCTTCGGGGCCGAGTCGGGTGCCGATTGGGTCTTGCAGGCGATGAACAAACAGTTGACTACCCGACAAACCCTGGAGCTGGCGTCGCGAATCAGGGATTTTGGAATCATTCCCGAGTTTTCTTTCGTTGTCGGTAATCCCAAAGATCCGGAACGAGACACTCAGGAATGTCTGCGCTTTATTCGAAAGATCAAGCGGATCAACTCTTCGGCCGAAATCATTGTCCAGCACTATGTACCAGTTCCGCAGCGTGCCACAATGTACGGCGACGTCCAAGGTCAGATTGAGTTTCCGTCCAGTCTGGAAGAATGGGCCACGGAACGCTGGCTGAACTTTGCACTCCGTAAGGATCCCGGCGTCTCCTGGCTTCCAGCGCGTGTGAAGGAGTTGATTGACAACTTCGAACTGGTGGTCAACTCGCGCTGGCCGACAATCCAGGATATTCGACTCCCAGTCTGGGGTCGGGCTTTGCTGAAAGGCCTCAGCAGCTGGCGCTATGGTTTCGAAGTCTATGCACATCCGTTTGAACTCAACTGGGCCCAACAATTGATCGACTTACGCAAGCCGAAAGTGGAAAGCCTGTGACGATTGCCGATTTGCGAATGCGGATTGCGGATTGAACCTCTCTGCTGAGGATTCCACGTCACGCTAGCCCCAGCACTAGTGATCATGGCAATCGACAACAACACTCTTACCAGACCAACATTCTGCGCTCCGCAATCCGAAATCCGCAGTCTTGTGTTCGAGTTTCGAAGTCACGCCAGTCTCAAAACTGTTGATCATGGCGACAGATAACAACACCCTCACTAGACCAACATTCTCCACTCCGCAATCCGAAATCCGCAATCCCTTCGAGGGCCACGAGCTTTGGGCCGCCTGTTACGATGAGTTCCCGAATCCGCTGCTCCATCTTGAGGAACGTTGTCTGACTCAGATCTTGCCCGATCTTGGCGGTTCCAGCATTGCCGATGTCGGCTGTGGCACCGGCCGCTGGTTGAGACAGTGGGTCACCCAGCGCCCGAAGCTGTGTATTGGTATTGACTTCAGCCCAGCCATGTTGCGGCGTGCTCAAGCAGAGGCGAGGCTCAGAGGTCGCCTGATTCAAGCTGAGCTGCCCCAAATCCCTTTGCGAACGGAATCGATGGACGTCGCGATTTGCGCTTTCGTTCTGGGATATCTCCCACAGTTGTCGCCGTTCGCTGAAGAGCTTGGCCGGATCCTCAGACCCGGTGGTCGGCTTTTCTGCACGGATCTCCACCCGGCAACTCAGGAGCTTGGATGGAAACGCTCTTTCAGGCTTGCTGACAAGGCTATCGAGATTCGTAGCCGACCTCGATCCGTCGAAGAAGTCTCGGACTGCTTCGATTCTTACTTCACTCAAGTTGCCCCCAAGGCCTTCTGGCTTGGTGATCCTGAACGCCCGCTGTTTGAGCAAGCCGGAAAGCTAGACCTGTTTGAACAGGCTTGCCGCTATCCCTCCCTGATCATCTTTGAGTGGCGCAAGTAGCCACCACCAACAGGGAACCACGAGGGAGCGCCGGTACGCTGGCTATTGATCACTCCAAAAATCCATGCCGCTCATTCTTCGCAACGCCCGCGTCGCTCAGGATGCCGAGCATGCCTCCCGGCTCGACATAGTGATCCGCAACGGTGTCATTGAGGGACTGGAGCGCAACATCCCGACGTCTGGCCATTCGGCCTTTGATGTCGAGGGCAGTCTGGTCCTGCCTGGCCTTATCAATGCCCATGATCACCTCGAATTCGGCCTCTTTCCGCGCTTGGGCAAAGGCATCTATTCCGACGCCCAGTCGTGGGCCATGGACATCTATCACCCGGACGAGTCTCCTATCCGTGAACTACTCCAGATTCCAAAACCGACACGCCTATTCTGGGGCGGATTGAAGAATCTGTTTGCGGGCGTCACCACAGTCTGCCATCACAACCGCTACGAAGCCGAGGTTTTCGAACACAGTTTTCCGGTTCGAGTGCTGAAACGCTATGGCTGGTCTCACTCCTTGGACTTCAGCCAGAGCTTGCAGCAGGATTACGAAGAAACCCCGCCTGGCGCTCCTTTCCTCATTCATCTGGCTGAGGGAAGCACATCTAAGTCCCAGAACGAATTGGAACACCTTGACAGGCTGGGCTTATTAACTCCACAAACCGTGCTCATTCACGGAGTGGCGCTGGGACCTGAAGAGTGGGGTCTGGTGCGAGGGCGCAAGGCATCATTGATTTGGTGTCCCACTTCGAATCTGTTCACTTTGGGAAAGACCGTCAGTTTATCAGTCCTTCGCACTAGTGTGCCAACTGCCTTGGGCAGTGATTCTTCATTGACAGCTGCAGGAGATTTGCTTGACGAGATTCAGCTTGCTCAACAACTCGGAGCTTCGGCGGCAGAGCTGTACGCATTCGTCACGAGCTCAGCTGCCCAAGTCCTGGGACTTCGGGAAGGTGAAGGATTCATCAGGGAAGGCGGAGTTGCAGACCTTCTGGTCGTTCGCGATTCGGGAGATCCTCCAGCCCAGCGGCTGGGCTCTCTTTCCCGGCTGGAAATCGATCTGGTGCTCAGGGAAGGCCGGGTCTTGCTGGCTTCGGGAAAGGTCGCCCAACAGTTGCCTTCAACCCATTCGAACGGTCTTTGCCGTGTGTTTTACGACGATGTGGAATGGAGCTTAGGGGTAGACCTGCAGCGACACTGGTACGAGACTGTGTCCATCCTCGGCGAGCCACTGCGGTTGACGCGCAGGTTGCTACGACTTGTCTAGAACACCTCCTGCATTTGCAGCCCATCGTCCTGAGAAGGACGCTACAAAGGAAAAGTCGCAATAACTTTGGAACATAACAAAACCTAATAGGGCGCACAAATGTTTGTCCGGTGACCTCAACGTGACCTCGGTGGTATGATTCGCGTCGATGAGCCCCCAACCATCTTTCGGAGCGGTGGCTTCTGATTTTACTCGCTTGAAGAGCTTCGCCGAACCGCCGTATGCGGACCCGCACGCACGATGGTGTGCGAGGGGGAGCTGGGAAGACTCTCTCCCGATTAGGCCGCAACAATTCCACCTGGATACACAGAAGGAAGTGATGCCCCGGATCTAGCGCCGGGCAACCGAGCCGCTGGTTGACCTTTCCCGCTGACCGGGCGTTCAAGCTGACGAATCATTCGGAGGGCGATATGAAGGGTACGGTGTCCCATCTGAACCCAGAGGGCCTTCACAGGAATCCCGCGTTTTCGCAGGTGATAACGACTAGCGGTCATACTCGGACAATCTACGTTGGCGGTCAGAATGCTGTTGAGCCCGCCGGAACTATTGTTGGCAAGGGAGACATCGGCGTCCAGGCCAAACAGGTCGCGAGGAACCTGCAGATTGCACTCGCATGCGCGAACGCGAGCGTCGCGCACATCGCGAAATGGACAGTCTACGTCGTGCAAGGCCAGCCACTGGGGCCAGCAATGGGCGCCTTTCAGCAGGTGTTTGGGCCGCTGCCGACGCCACCAACCATCTCAGTCCTGTTCGTAGCGGCTCTGGCCCACCCCGATTTTCTCCTCGAGGTAGAGGCTACTGCTGTGGTTCCGGAAGAGTAACCCAAGTCGTCGATCCTAGTCCTCAAAGAACCCTTGGAGGTGTCCGACAATGTCGGTGGGACAAAACGGCTAGAAGACGCGAATCCCGAGTTCCAAGCCATGATGGAGGCTATAGCGGAATGGGATAAGTCTGCGTGATGCGGATCAGTCCATCCATAGGCGCAAATGTGCCAGGAAGCATTTTCCAAATGAGCGAGGCTCCGGTGGGCCCTGGTCGGTGTGCAGGCGACCGCCAAAGGCCTCCGCTCATCCCTCACTCCAAAGTGTCTGAATTGACTTCACTATGCAATTCAATGGAGGCCTTATGAAAGACTTCACGCTGGTCGGTCGACTGTTCAACGTCTCGCGTACGATGGCCTGCCTTGGAGGCACGGTATTACTTGCCATCAGCCCAGCTAACGCTCAAAGGGTCGCACACCCGTTGGATCCGCTTAACTTTCAGGAGTACTGGGCAGTGCTCGAAGTGCTGAGAAAAGCTGGACATCTCGATGAAGAGACTCGTTTCTCGGTCGTGAACTTGAAAGAGCCTCCCAAAGATCTTGTGTGGGAATGGTCGAAAGGGCAGGCCTTTTCTCGGGAGGCCTTCGCGATCGTCCGGCAAGGACCTCAGGCCTACGAAGCGTTGATTGACTTGAAGGAACTCAGATTGACCTCGTGGAACCAGCTGAAGGAGTCGCAGCCGAACTGGCTGGAGGAAGAGCTTAAAGCCATGTCGAAGGAGGTCAAGAAAGACCCGCGTTTCATCGAAGCCATGAAACGGCGTGGCCTTTCGACCTTTACTTTCGTTGATTGCGGGGCCATTCCCCCGGGCTATTTTGGCACCCCAGAGCAGCAAGGGAAGCGCATCGCTCATCTCTATTGCCGGGATGTCCGCAGTGTCCGCAATGCCTGGTCGCGTGAATTTCAAGGTCTCGTCGTCGTGGTGGATGTCAACGAAAAGAAGGTCCTGCGGGTCGTTGATGAAGGCATCACCCCTATTGCAGACACGAAGGCTGATTATGATCCGGAATCGGTGGGACCTGCGCGCGCTGTCCCCAGCCCCATGCGGGTCGATCAGCCGCTGGGTCCCGGCTATAAACTCGACGGAAACATCATTGAGTGGCAGAAGTGGCGTTTCCACGTTCGGGCAGACCAACGGGTCGGGACGATCGTGTCGACCGTGACCTACCACGACAATAGCCACGTGCGACCCGTCCTCTATCAGGGTCACCTCTCAGAGATTTTTGTGCCGTACATGGACCCCTCTTTTTCCTGGTACTCCCGTAATTTCTTGGATGCCGGCGAGTTCAACGCCGGAGGGCTGATCAAGCCCCTTGTGCCGGGACGCGATTGTCCGGATCACGCCAGCTATTTCGACAGCCTCATTGCGGAGGACAGCGGGCGGCCAAAAGCGCGACCGAAGGTGATCTGTGTCTTCGAGCGGGAAGCTGGAGACATGGCGTGGCGTCACCATTCCGATGAGCCCGAAAGTCGCCGTAAACGGGATCTGGTGCTGCGAAGTGCCGCTGTGTTAGGGAACTACGACTACCTGTTCGATTGGGTCTTTCAGCAGGATGGCTCGATACGCGTTGCTGTTGGAGCCACGGGCATCGCCGAAGTCAAGAACGTTTTGCAAGCCACCGCACACACTCAATCGTTGTCTTCAGGCGGCGGAAACGGGTTCCCGGATACTCCAGCCGATAGGTACGGCCGGTTTGTTGACAAACATATCGTCGCCGTAAATCATGACCACTACTTCAATTTCAGGCTTGATCTCGATGTCGATGGCCCGCTCAACAGCTTTGGAATGGATCGGCTGGTGAGCAAGACGCTCCCAAAGGACCACGTTCGACGCAGCCTTTGGATCCGCGAACCGCTGGTAGCCCGCACTGAAAGCGAGGCCAAGCTGAATAGCGACCATCACCAGCAGGCCGCACTCTGGCGCGTGCTCAGCACAACCCGGACCAACCATGTAGGGTATCCGACGAGTTATCAACTCATGCCGGGAATGAACATGCAGACTTTGCTGAGCGAAGACGACTACCCTCGTCGGCGAGCCGGTTTTATCAACTATCATCTGTGGGTAACGCCTTACAAGCCTGAGGAGCGTTTTGCGGCGGGAGACTATCCAACTCTTAGCCCGCCGGGACAAGGCCTACCCGCTTGGACCACCAAGAACCGAACCATCGAGAACACGGATGTTGTGCTGTGGCATACCATCGGCATGCATCACCTGGTGCGGTCTGAAGATTGGCCTGTAATGCCGGTGCTCTGGCACAGCTTCGAGTTGCGTCCGTTTGATTTCTTTGACCGGAATCCGGCTTTAGACCTGCCCAGCCGCTAGATGGAAACTGAGGGCCTGATGGTACCAGTTCGCAGTCCTCGCGCGCAACCAACACCCTGCAGCCGACCCGCCCGAAAAGCCCTGGGTAGCCTATGTTTCGGCCGTTGGGCCGACCAGCTAAGCGAGAGTACGAGAGGAACACGGCTCAAGTGTTTCCGCGGAGTCCGGAACTAGGTGAGGTGATGGGCGGGAAGATGCACTACGTCAAAAGCATATTGGTTGGCATGTTATTCGGAACTACGGCGCTCCTCGCATCGACGGTTCTGGCTATCATGATCGTTGTCTCGCAAGTTCGCCAAACGACACCCGGCACGGAGGTTGGAGTGGACATTCGTTCGCTCATGAGGCTGCCCGTACTTTGGATTGTCGCCCTAGTCGGCTTTGGAATTGGTTTCTATCGGGAATTTCGTAGAGGGTCGCGTTAAAAGCTCTAGTGAAGGAGTTGGGGTCATTTCTCATTGTTAGTTCCAATCAATCAACGTAGTGCATGCTCAAGCCTGTTGTCCATCGGGCATCTTCCGAAGGATGAGGGGAGGACTTGCCCTCACATTGAGAGACTGAAACGAAACCGCGTCGCTTGGGCCTTGTGTCTCTGAAGCACCTCCTGGGCCCCATTCCTACAATGTTCTCATGGACTGTCTTCGTGGTGAGCAGAGGTTCTTTGTGAGTCGTTCCTAGTTTCCGGTTACGCGACTACACGGCCACGTGAACATCGCTAGTCGAACAACGTTTGGTTCGTGCCCACATCCTTCTGATTATGATATGTGGGCATAACGAGCATCACGTTAGGCAATCCAATCCAACTCGTGCCCCTCACCGGAAGTTCTCTACCAGCATCAGATCACTGCCCTGCTGATCGACCTGCGAGTACAAGACCCAGCGCTCATCAGGCGAAACAGAAAGGCCAAAAGACACCTGCCTTTCTGTCATGGCGATCTCCCTGATCTTTCCCGTATCAAAATCAAAAAACCGGATTGAAGAGCCCACCGAACCTTCTCGTGGGGCACAAAAATAAATGCCCTTATTGCCGACCGAAAACGTTCGAGTGAATAGAGTCTCGATGAGCCGCACCTCTGGCCCGCCTCCGACAGGAGCTTTCCACAGGCTGCCTACGTGGGTTTTGTCCCCTTCCTTAGTGTAATAAACAGAGGTTCCGTCTGGCGACTCGAAGGCTTCCACTCCCCCGTGCTGGGTCACCCGGATCGCTTCTCCTCCGTCGGCTGGCATCTTCCATATTTGATTCTCGCCACTACGGTTTGAGGTGAAGTAAATCCATTTTCCATCTCGCGACCAGTGCGGAATGGCGTTCTCCGAAGGAGGACTGGTCAAGCGCTGCGGCTGGCCACCGTTGGCGTTGACGAGATAGACCTCATACTGTCCCTCTTTGTTTGAATCAAAAGCAATCCGCTCCCCATCGGGGGACCAGCGCGGCGATCCATTCACTGGACCATCAAAAGAAGTCAACGGCACGGCGTTGGAGCCATCGCTGTCGCACACCCAGATCTGATAGCTGCCTGAACGGTCGGAAGCAAAAGCGATCTTCTTCCCGTCAGGAGAATAGTCAGGATTACCGTCATTTCGTGTGGTGGGGATAAAGCTGACTGGCCGACTGGCTTTTCCATATGGAGTCAGGACTTCCACACGCCAGATGTTCTCCTGGGTCAGGCGCTGGACGTAAACAAGGCGGTGTCCCTGACGTGAAATGACCGGCGAACGATTATCTTCTCCTGGGAATACGAGCGGCTCGGGAATCCTGGCTCCAATGAGGGCAATTCTTGAAAGACTGGAACCTACACTCCACCCGAAGTCAGGAGACGAAGCAAAGACAAGCGCTTGGCCATCTGGGGTCCAGGTAGCCGAGCTGACGCCAGCAGGGGTCAACTGTTCGGGCTGCCCCACTGGTTCCCGATTGCCAGAATGAGAGAGCAGATGGAGATTGGCTGTGCCACCCCAGCTGACGATCCGAATGAAAGCTAGCGTGCCACTCTTCGGTGAAAATGCGGGATTGATATCACCGATCGATTTCGGTGTAGGGAAGGTTAGCCTCCGCTTCTCACGGGTGCCCAGTGAGAGGGAGAACAGGCTGAAGGGTTCGGCCGCGGAAGGCTTGTCGACGATGACAAGCGAACTGCCGTCGGCGGACCAGGCCAGATAAGTGCTGAATGGATTGACCCACACGTCAGCGAAGGGGACCGTTTGAATTTCAGTCAGTTTGGAGGCAGGCCCTCCCAGGGCCGACATCAACATCACAGTCGCCTTCCCTCCTGGAAGCTTCTGAAGGAAAGCGATTTGCCGACCGTCCGGCGACCAGGCAGGGCTAAACTCGGCAGCCGGATCACGGGTGAGACGCAGCGGCTCCGAGGAACCAATCAATTTGACGTAGATATCGAAGTTGTCGCTCTGGTCCTTATTCGCTACGAAGGCCACCTGGTTGCCGTCCGGTGAAAAGGCAGGAACTGCTTCAAAACCCGGATAACTGGTCAGAGGGAACGGGCCTTAGAGGGGCCTCTGGCACTTGGGTGGTAGTTCGGCCGAACCAGATGGCAATGGCTCCAATCCCTAAAATAACCAACAACAGAGTGATCCACTTCAGATTTTGGTGATCGCTGCTGTGGTGTAATCATTGGGACTTGCCCGCTGGAGTCCAGTTCCTCCCTCAGCTCCAACAGGCTTATCTTGACGTCACCCAAGCTCTGCCAGCGACGTTCACGATCCTTGCGCAAGCATCGGTCAATGGTCCTTTCGAGGTCTTTGGGAACGCCCTTGACGACTTTACTGGCCGGCTTGGGCTCCTCACGCAAGATCGCTGTCAATATCGCCAGATTCGACTCGCCCGTAAACACCTTCTGCCCTGTGACCATCTCATAAAGCACCGCCCCAAAGCTGAAGATGTCACTCCGGGCATCAACCTTTTTTCCTTCTGCCTGCTCCGGCGACATGTAAGCTGCCGTCCCAACAATCGTCCCTTCTTCCGTCTCGAGCTGCGTCGTGCGCGTCTCCTCTTCGTCACCCGCGACTTCAGTCAGTTTGGCCAGACCGAAGTCCAGTACCTTCACCAGGCCCTCATCAGTCACCATTACATTGGTCGGCTTCAGGTCGCGATGGATGATCCCGCCTGAATGAGCTTTGGCCAGGGCGTCGGCCATCTGGACAGCGAGCTTGAGCGTCTCATTCAGTGGCAGTCCCTTACGCGGGATCAACTGATTCAGCGTCTTGCCCGCAACATACTCCATCACGACGAAGTCAATGCCGCCTTCGCGTCCGACATCGTGAATCGTGATAATGTTGGGATGGTTCAGTGCCGACGCTGCCCGAGCTTCCTGAATGAATCGCCGCTTGCGTTCTGGGTCGCTCACCTGCTCCGCCGGCAATACCTTGATGGCTACAAACCGCTGTAGCCGCGTATCGCGTGCCTTGTAGACGACGCCCATCCCGCCGGTCCCCAGCAGAGAGAGGATCTGGTAAGAGCCGATCCGTTGCCCTATTAGCGACTGGGGTTCTTCTTGCGCAAACGTCTTCGTCCCTACCTCTAGGGCCGCTTCCTCCATGAATCGGTCCGCACTCTGTTCAGACCGGAGCAGAGACTCTACTTCTTGACGCAGAGCTTCGTTGCCCGTGCAAGCCTTCTCCAGGAATGCGGCCCGCTCGTTCTCTGCCAGCTCAAGGGCTGAGTGATAAACCTTTTCAATCTGTTGCCAACGTTCAGCAGTCATACAGACAGTGATGAGTGATCAGCAGCCAATCGGGTCAAGGCCGAGAACCCACTCGGCTCCAGGTCTGGAGCAATTGGTTGACTAGGGGAGGCGGGACCATATTAACCCTTTGAGTCAACGGCCCTGACTATGAATGATCCGAGTATACCACCGGCTTGGTCCGATTCCGTAGTTGACTCAATCCTGGGGAGCGAGTTCAGTACGTTGGGAGGGTCAGGACGGGTATGTGCTTGACACGAGTGGTCACTTGGACGTATCACGGGCCAACCGGAAGCGATCGGCAAAGTGGGCAACTTTGGCATAAACTTCACAATATATGGCTCGTGAACTCACATTCCGGATTGTCATCGAGCAGCCACCCGCAGGCGTTGATTTCGCATTGCAGCAGGGCAGCGGAAGCGCTTACGAGCCCGTCCAAAGGCAGCGCTCGACGGGAAACAATTTGACCTTTGAATTTCAGCCGTCGATCAGGGAGGGCATTTCCCACAGCAGGGCGGCACTGGGCGGACCGTTTGTACAGGGACCGCCCCAGCAACGGTTCGTCTACATTGATATTGGGACCTACGCCGGCCAAACCGACTCCTGTTGGAGCCGCAGACTGAAGATCCCCCTCGAGGGCGTTCCAGGGAAGATGATCCGCACGGGCGGCGTGCTCGAAGCCCGTGTTCCAGGGACGGGCCGGGACGGCGGTCCGAGTTGCGCCACTATCAAAGATTTCGAAGGTTGGAAGCCCGTAGAGCGGTAGGTTGCTACTGCTGCACTAGAGCCAGCAACTGTCCAAAGTGATTCACTTCCGTGTAGCCGACTACACGTCCAAGTGAGGATACTTCAGTGGCAAGATCGATCTTCGGGTATCGCGTACCTGTCTGCATATCATCAACGAGCATTTGGCAAGACAATGGGCCTCCTGCAGGCTTACCGAAAGTTCTCCACCAGCATCAGATCGGTGCCCGACTGATCAATCTGCGAGTATAAGATCCAACGACCATCGGGGGAAACCGAGAGGAAGGGGCCTACCGGTCTCTCGATCGTGGCGAAGGATCGAATCTTTTTGGTTGCGAAGTTGAGAAACTGGATGGAGTAACGGCCGGCAGAATCCGGCTTAGGAATGAAATAGATTCCTTCGCTTACCAGGGCAAAGGCCCCCCCGACGACCGATTCGAGCACTTGGGTCTCCTCGCCCCCATCTCTGGGCACTCTCCAAAGACCGCTGGCCACAGCGCTTTTCGTGTAATACACCCATTGGCCGTCAGGAGATTCCAGGGCCACAAAGCCACCTTTCCGGGTCACGCGGACCGCTTCGCCCCGGTCAGCCGGCACTTTCCAGACCTGGTACTCCCCGCTGCGATTCGAGGCGAAATAAATCCACCTCCCATCACGCGACCAACGGGACGAGAAATCGTCGGCTCGATCGCTAGTGAGTCGTGTTGGTTTGTCTCCGCTGGCGCCGGTGACGAAGATATCCCACCTTCCCTCCGACTTTGAACCGAAGGCAATTCGTTCACCGTCGGGTGACCAATGCGGACCTCCAGAGAAGACACCCAGTGAAGTTAGTTGTTGCGCATGCGAGCCGTCGCTATCGCAAATCCAGATTTCAAAGCTTCCCGTGCGATCTGAATCGAAAACTATTTTCTTGCCGTTGGGTGAGAACTGGGCATTGTCGTCAACGCGAGTCGACGAGATTAGTTGCATCGGCGAGCTGATCTTTCCATGAGGACCCGGGACTTCAAGACGCCAGATGTTGACGTCGATGAGCTCGCGTGTGTACACCAGACGTCGGGCCCGGTGAGAGATTGCCAGCCAAGAACCATCGTCTCCGAAACCCGCCAGCCGTTGCGGCTTGCCGGAGCCTGAGACCGCGATCCGGAAAAGGCTAGGGCTGAGATATATTCCAGAAGAAAAGATAATCTCTCGCCCATCTAAGGTCCAGACTGGGCTGACGACCAATTTATTCTCAAAAGTGAGCCGTTTCGGTTCCCCAATCGGCTGGAAATCTTCGGAAAGGGTCAATCGATAAATATCGTCTACGCCAACGGCCACTGCTCGGATAAACGCCAGAGTACGGCCATCCGGCGAAAAAGCCGGCTGACCATCAACAAACACTTTTTCTGGCGGGGAAGTCAATCTTCGCCTCTCACCAGACTCCACCGAGAGCCAGAACAAACCCGAGGGCTCACTGTCTGAGTTCCTGCCGGTCACGACCAGCGATTTCCCGTCAGGAGTCCAAACCAGCCCCCTCAACCAATCCATCCCTGTCTGGCTTACTTCAGCCACTTTGCGTTCTGGAGGCCCCAGTGGGGAAACCAGATATACTGAGTCTTTCCCTCCGGGTCCCTCGCGGATAAACGCAATGGAGCGGCCGTCGGGTGACCAGGCAGGGCAAGTGTCTGCCTCCGGGGCCGTGGTGAGCTGCAGTTGCGTTCCAGGTCCAATGAGTTTGACATAGATATCAAAGTTATCCTGCTTCTCTCCATTCCAGGAGAAGGCCACCTGGTTGCCGTCAGGGGAAAAGGAGGGCTGCCGTTCCTCGCCCGGATAACTCGTGAGAGGAACAGCGACGAGGGAGGCTTCTGGCATTTTGGTCGTGGAACGATAAAACCAGACCGAGATCCCTAAGAGGGCAGCCGACATTCCCACCAGAATCAGAGGCCATCGCTCCAGAAGCGTACGGGAACGTGGCTCTAGCGCAGGAGCCTGAGTGACCGACACCGTGCCACTGGAACTGCCCGAGTCGAGCTGCCGCTTCAACCGCTGCAGCTCGGCCCGCAGATCCGAGACCGTCTGGTAGCGTAACTCCCGGTCTTTCTCCAGCGCCCGATTTACAATGTCTGCGAACCCGACCGGGAGTTCTAGATTCAATTGATCTACCGGGATCGGTGTCACGTTGCGGATGGCCTCATGGACCACAGCTACCGACTCACCCACAAACGCCTGCCTGGCCGTAGTCATTTCGTAGAGAACCAGACCAAACGAAAATAAGTCCGTTCGGGTGTCCAGCTTCTCCCCTCGCACCTGCTCAGGCGACATATAAGAAGTTGTGCCCATCGCTTGACCTGATGCGCTCAGGCTCAGATTTGACGAGGAGGCCGGCCTAGGAGCGATGTCGTCTGAGCCGCTCAGGAGAGCGGAATCGTCTGATTCTGACCCCTCACCCATAACCGCTAGCCCCTGCAACTTCGCTAATCCGAAGTCTAGAATCTTCACCTGTCCTCGAGTCGTCACAAAGATATTGGCCGGCTTGATGTCACGATGAATGATGCCTTTCTCGTGCGCTGCCTCCAGCCCTGTTGCAATCTGAATCGCCAGGTCTAGGAGTTCGTTCGTCGGCATGGCTCCAGACTTGCCAATCCGTTCCCGCAGCGTCTCACCGTCCAACAGTTGCATCGCGAGGAAGGGTTGCCCGTCATGTTCCTCAACTCCGTAAATGGTGCAAATGTTGGGATGGTCCAGAGCCGAAGCCGCTCGCGCTTCCCGCTCGAACCGCTTCAAAACGCTCGCCTCGTTCCTGAGTTCTTCCGGCAGAAATTTGAGCGCTACACGTCGGCCCAGCTTCAGGTCTTCCGCTGAGTACACCACTCCCATCCCACCGCCCCCCAACACACTCAGAATGCGATAGTGGGAGACCCTCTTCCCGATCAGATTCCCATCTTTGGCTTCAGTCTCCTGTGGTGTCGCGACGGCAGTAGCAGCCTGGACACCTCCCCACTCCACCAATACCAACAGGCGATAGCCCAGCCGGGCCACCGTTTCCACATAGAGCGATTGCTCGGCAGAGTCTCCGAGGGCCGACCGAAGCTTTTTGATGGCGGCGTTGATGCTGTGGTCGAACTCAACAACCGTGTCGTTCGGCCACAGCTTTTGCCGGATCTCCTCTCGGCTTACTACTTCGCCCGGGTGTTCTAGCAACATCTTCAGGACTTTGAACGGCTGCCCCTGAAGACGGATTCTTCGTCCGTCCTTATGCAATTCGTTGGCCTTCAGGTCCAGCCGGAATGGACCGAAACGGACGCAGTTCGCAGAAGGCGTAGTTTCCATGAAGCTCCAAAAAGACTTGGGGAGAGGTGTCTACCTCTTCAGCGGACTGTACCATCTCGAAGGGTGGTATTCAATGCCGACCTGAGAGAACCTACGCCCTGGCTTCAATCATCGCGGCAAGTGGTTATTCCTCGGGCCAGAGAGCCAGCCGCCGTCCCTGGTCCGAAAAGGTGAGCCCAACTGGACCAGCTCTTAACATCACTTACACAAGTTGGTTACGGGTTCACCCGCAAATCACTCATAAGTCACCGTTGATGCATTGATGCGTTCCCTCCCTGCCCTTAAGGTTGCGCTCATTGAAGAGGGCACCCAGGGGCAGGTGAAAGGGATTCACGTCGCATCGCTCACAGGTTCCCTCTCTTGATGTTCCTATCGAGATGTCATGCGAGGAGGGGGATGAGATGATTCGATCTATTCGGGCAACCGGGGCTTTCCTTTTGCTGGCTGCCTTGGTTGAGACTCCAGGTGCTCTACCCAACAGAGCCGCAGTGATCGCGAGTCAAGCGGCGTTCCGCGGTCCTGAGGCGAGGGACGCCCAACACGAGAAGGCCTATTTGCTTGCGTTGTCTGAGGCAGAGAAGTTTGGGTCAGACGATCCTCGCGTCGCCAAGAGCCTAAATGCTCTGGCTTTCTTCTATCACCTCCGAGGACGGCTGAGCCAGGCTGAACCACTCTACCGGAGGGCATTAGGGATTCAAGAAACCAGAAGGGGGACTAGCGATTCAGATATCGCTGTCACACTAAACAACCTGGCAGAGCTTGTTACTACCTTGGGTCGTTACTCGGAAGCCGAACTACTTTATGAGCGTGCGCTCTCGATCAAGAAAGACTACCTAGGCCCGGAGCATCGTGAAGTGGCGATAGTCGAGAACAACCTCGCGAAGGTCTACCGTATGGAGGGAAGGCTGCACGAAGCCGAGGTCCTCTTCTTGCGGGCGATCAGCACTCTTGAAAAGATTCCCGGACCAGAAAGCCCCGAGTTGGCGACGATGCTGAACAACCTAGGTTCGGTGTATCAAGACCAACACCATCCCTCTGAAGCGATAACAACTTATCAACGCGCCCTCCGTATAGAAGAAGAGACAGTTGGTAGAAACCATCTCGACGTAGCCATGACTGTCAACAACCTGGCAACCCTATTCTTCGAACGAAAAAGGTATGACCAGTCTGAGTCGCTTTATATGCGGGCCTTGGAAATCCGCGAAACGATCTTAGGAAAGTCGCATCCAGACGTGGCGGCGATACTCAATAATCTGGGGCAGCTCTATTTCAGGCAACATCGTTATGGGGATGCCGAGTCATCTTATCGGCGGGCTCTCGACATTCGCGAGAAAAGCCTGGGGCCAAGCCATCCTGATCTGGCTGAAACTCTCAACGGTTACGGAGTGCTTTTGAAAAAAACTAAACGGAAAGCTAAAGCCGAAGAAATGATGGCTCGTGCTAGCGAAATCACAAAAAGAGCAGACCGCTCAGTGAACCGAACCGTCGATATCCGGGACCTGGATAACCAGAGACAGACCTGGAAGGAGTAACGGCAAGGACCGAGGAACACGACCAATTCGTGCCATGGCTCTATCTAGGACCGAAAGAACGACCCCTGGATTTTGGTCGTATGACGGGCTAACCGGAAACTGGCTTACTGAGGCGACTGCCAATTCGGCATGGTAGGGCGATAGGTCCCCCTAGCGCCGTAGTCCTATAAAGGGGATTGAAGCGCAATAGCTCCCCTCTGGCTCGACGCCGGAAGTTTCTTGGTGTCGGCATCCAGCCCCCAGGCTTGAACTCGTCCTCTCAGCGAGTGGTTTTTCCCGGACTTGCGGTCATCTTTCGCTTTGTCGCGCGAAGCGGCGAAGTTCTCTCTCCCTTGTGTTCCATTTTCTCCATCGAGACGGTGCCCTTCGGTTCGCGAAACTGGCAAGCGTGACGGTTGCAGAGTTGACAATGCCGTCGAAAACCCTCTTTTGAGGGACTTTACGGTCGCGAACGAGCATTCCGAACCATGGCGCGTGAGGACAATGTCAAAGATCCAGTACGATCCACGCCGGAGCGTGGTCGCTGGCGTTGTCCTCCCCACGCACCCATCTGTCTACACCGCCGTCCACGAGACGCTCGCACAACATCGGCGAGAGCAGAAAGTGATCGAGCCGCATGCCCTTGTTGGCGCGCCACCGGTCACGCTCGTAATCCCAGAACGTCCAGAGCGGCCCTTCCGGCTGCAGCCTCCGCAGAGCGTCCGTCCAGCCTTGAGCTAGTAGTCGAACGAAGGCCTGCCGGCTCTCCGGTTGGATCAATGCGTTGTTATCTAAGGATCGCGTTGGATAGATGTCCTGCACAGTTGGGACCACATTGTAATCGCCGGCCAATACGACTGGCAGACCGGTGGCGATGAGCTCGGCGGCGTGCCTGATGAGACGTTCGAACCAAGCCAGCTTGTAATTGAACTTCGGACCTGGCTGAGGATTGCCGTTCGGGAGGTAGATGGAAGCGATCAACACTCCCTTTACGGCCGCCTCAATGTAGCGCGCTTGGCTATCCTCAGGATTACCAGGCAGGCTTGATCGAGTCAGTACCGGCTCGTGGTCTCGCCCGAGGATCGCCACGCCATTCCAGGAACGCTCGCCCTGCCAGACTGAGCGATAACCCAGGGCCCGAAGCGCACGCTCTGGGAATGCCCGCTGCTCGGCTTTCAGCTCCTGGAGGCAAACGACATCTGGCTCCGTTTTGCCGAGCCAAGCGACCAGGTTGTCCAGCCGCTTACTGATGTTGTTGATGTTGAAAGTTACGATCTTCAATATATACAGATCTTAACCTGCAAAATCGCAAACTGCCGCCACCTTTTCCGGGGTAGATGGCTGCCCTTGGGCCGAGAAGTCATCGACCGGTAGATGTGGCTGCTGGTCATTATAGCGGCTAGTTGTCGGATGACGGCCTATCCGGACACTGAGTCCGAGAATGACGGTTGAGAACCGACTTGTTCTCGTTTGTACCGATGAGTCCTGAAAAAACGGCTTTCGGATTACCTAACCAGTCTGACAAACCCGGCACAATTAGGGCTTGACATAGAATGTCTCCGCCCCTGCCAAAATGATCCGCGCCGGTATATAGTCTCCAGTATGTTCAGGAATAGAATTGTCGTGATAGCGTTCTGGGCTATTTCTGTATTCTCCAGTTGGACCAGTGTGTGCTGGGCGCAAAAGACGCCCTATCCCGCCGCCAAGCATGGCGGGAATTACATGTTTAACTACTATATTCCTCCGGCGCCCAGCACGACTGCGTGGGCACCCGCCTGGTCTCCTGACGGGAAGTGGCTCGCCGTCGCCGCCTATGGATCGATCTGGAAAGTCGATCCTGGCGCAGGGATCGCCTCGGAGCTGACTTACAACCGCAAGTATCACTCTTCACCTGCGTTTTCACCCGATGGCGAATGGCTGGTCTACACGGCTGATGATGACGCCAGGAGCATTCAACTGGAGATCTTGAACCTGAAGTCAGGCCAGTCGCACGCGTTGACACAAGACTCCCATCTCTATCTCGATCCAGTCTTCTCACCCGACGGAAGCCGGCTCGCCTACGTCTCGACGCGGCCGAACGGCTATTTCAACGTCTACGTCCGTCCGGTCCGTCAGGGCCAGTGGACAGGGCCTGAGGTTGCTCTGACCGAAGATCACAGTTTTGGTCGCGACCGGCTCTATTTTGGCTCCTGGGACATGCACACTCAGCCAGCCTGGCTGCCCAACGGCGAAGAGCTCCTTCTAGTCACGAATCGGGACGTCCCTTTGGGCTCCGGTGACATCTGGCGAATTCCGGTCAGTGAAAAAGGTCTTCTGAAAGGCCGGCGGATTTTCAGCGAGCAGACTCTTTACCGCACCCGCCCCGATGTCTCTCCCGATGGCAAACGATTTGTCTACTCGTCCACGGGCGGTGCAGCTGACGAGTACAGTCATCTTTACGTACTACCCGTCGAGGGTGGTGCTCCCTACAAGTTGACCTTCGGTAACCACGACGATTTTCATCCACGTTGGTCGCCCGATGGCGAACAGATCGTGTTCATTTCGAATCGCCCAAAGCAAGCTCAGACAGTTGGTTTGCCGGAGTTATGGTTGCTTGAAACCTATGGGGGAAGGTTGTCAAAGATCGAACTTCGGGAGCTGCGCTGGAAGCGGCCGATGGGAAAGGTACAAGTTGAAGTGCGAGACGGCACCACGCGCCAGCTCACCGCAGCGCGCATTTATGGTCTGGCGTCTGACGGAAAGTTCTATGCTCCTCGCGACAGCTTCTCGCGGATCGGCGAACTGGGTGAGCACCTCTTTCACACCGACGGCCGATTCACTTTGGAGGTTCCACCCGGAACGATACAGTTGGAGGCTGTCAAGGGATTCGAGTACTGGCCGGCCACTCAATCCGTTGACGTGAGGCCGGACGAGACCATCCAAGTGACGTTGACTCTAAGACCAATGGTCGATTTTGCCGCCAAAGGCTGGATCAGTGGCTCAACCCACGTGCATATGAACTACGGCGGCAATCTGAGGAACACCCTGCAGAACTTACTCTTCATGTCCAAAGCTGAAGATCAGGACGTCGTCAACGAACTCGTGGCCAATAAGGATAATCGCATTCTGGATTGGCAGCACTTCGTCCCTGGAGGTGGTGAACATCCCACTTCGAAGCAAGACCCCACTACCGTGTTGATCGTCGGGGAAGAATATCGCCCTCCGTTCTATGGCCATGTCTTCTTTCTTGGCCTGCGCGACCACCTGATCAACCCTTTCACAACCGGGTATGAGGGCACCGCCATCGAGAGCCTTTATCCGAGCAACACCGACATGTTTCGCAAGGCAGCAGCGCAAGGTGCGGCCGTCGGGTACGTGCACGCCTTCAGTGGTGAGAGCGATCCGCTTGAGACCGGCCTAGGCCTGGCCAAAGCGTTTCCTGTAGATGCCGCACTGGGAACCATTCATGCCATGGAGTGGTCCACAGCAAGCCGGGCGGCACTGCGAGTGTGGCACCATGCACTCAACAACGATTTGCCAATCGCTCCCGTCGGTGGTGAAGATTCCATCACGAATCTGCATCGAACGAAATTGGTTGGAACCGTGCGCACCTACGCCTACGTCGGCAAGCCAGACCCAACAGCGACGGACACGCAGAGAAACGCAAACTTGACCGCAGAAAACTGGATTCAGGCCCTCAAGCGAGGCCGCACGTTCTTCTCCAGCGGCCCATTGCTCGAGTTTCAAGTGAACGACCGCCTCCCCGGCGAGGCGCTGAATCTGCCCCCCACTGGAGGAGACGTTGTTTTGAAAGGAGAAGTGTGGTCGCTTGTTCCGCTAGCCCGGGTGGTGATTTATCGAAATGGGCAGCAGTGGAAGGAAATTTCTCTGACAGGCGACCACCGCAGTGCCCGCTTTCAGGAGAGAGTGCGCCTCGACCAAAGCAGCTGGCTGTCACTCACGGCTGAGGCTGGGCCAGCCAGTCATCCCCTTGATGTCGTTTTCCCTCAGGCCGCCACCAACGCAATCCGCATCTACGTGGGCGACCAGAAAATTCGCAGTCGGGAGTCAGCCCAGTATTTCATTCGCTGGATTGAGAAGCTCCAGTCAATGGCCGAGGCCTGGCCAGGCTGGCGATCACAGCGAGAAAAGGATCATGTCTTTGGTCAGTTCCGCGAGGCACGTCAAGTCTACGAGCGTTTCTCCAAGGAAGCCGGAGAAAACAACACCGGTTCCCTAACCGCAAAGGAACGCAAATAGGTGTGCATCCCTCTTTGCTCACGGTAGGATACCTGATCCAGAGCTGCTCTTGGCCAAAGGCAGCTCGCTGGTGTTGTGCCGCTTCGTTTGCCTATAACCATGAGAACGGTGCTGCAAACCAAGCGAAAAGAAAAATCAAAACGTTGAAAATTCATCTTGATACCGATTTCGGCGGCGATATTGACGACATTTGTGCTTTGGCGATGCTGCTTCGATGGCCAGGTGAAGTCCAACTAACCGGAGTTACGACCGTTGGCGAGGTAAACGGCAGAAGAGCGGGGCAAGTTAAATACGTCTTGGAACTTGAAGGCAGAAGCGATGTGCCGGTGGCCGCGCCGACGCGGATTGTAACTAGAATTGACGGAGACAAATTTAGCGAATTCTGGGCTGAGACAATTGCCGGCGTCGCCCAAACAGTGGACGTCCTAACTGACGACGGGTAGCACAACAAGTGATTCGAGCAGACTGACCGCGTGTGGTTTCCTTTTGGGGGCTCGTGGTGGGCGGGCTAGCGCTCAATTCCAGCGTCAGACACCCGCGCTCTGTCAGCTCTAGAGGAAGACCTTTCAACGGGCGGCAAGAATCTTCGAGAACAACAGGAAGGCCGTATGTCAAAGATCACGCGAGCAAGATTCCTCGGACTCAGCGCCGTGCTGGCAGGAGGAGCTGTCGGATTCGGCCGTTCGTTGGAAATCGAGGCGCAGACAACGTCCAGCCAATCTCCAACTGAGCCGGATCTCGTGGTGGTCAACGCACGCGTTTATACGATCGACGACACGCACCCCAGAGCTGAGGCGCTCGCGGTTAAAGACGGCAAGTTCATTGCGATAGGTAGCACGAGCGATATCAAGAACCTCGCCGGCCGGCGGACACACGTCATCGATGTCGAACAAATGACCGTGACACCTGGGTTCATCGATGCCCACTGTCATCCAAGCGGCGTCAATGAGCTGTACGAGGTGAACGCCAACGTCCGCACGACGAAGGAGCTGCAGCAGGTGCTGCTGAAGAAGGCAACCGGCACGCCGCCCGGCTACTGGGTCACGGCGTTCATGTTCGACGACACCAAGCTTGACGTCCCTCTCCACCGCAAGCATCTCGACGAAGTGGCGCCCCGTCATCCCGTCGCGGTGCACCACCGCGGCGGGCACACGAGCTGGTACAACAGCAAGGCGCTCGAGCTCGCTGGCATCACGCGGCAGACTCGCGATCCCGAGCACGGGCGATTCTTCCGTGACGAGAGCGGAGAGTTGACCGGTCGGGTGGCCGAACTGGCTCGGGAGATTTTTGACAAGGTTGGCCAGGCGCGAGGAACTTACGCCTGAGCAATCGCGCGAGCGTGGCAAGAACGGGATGATGTACATCTCGGAGCTTCTGACAGCAGCCGGCCTTACCACCGTCCATGACGCCGGTGCGGCCCGCGAGCGCGTATTGGCGTATGAGGACGCTTACCGCGCTGGTGGTCTGCGTCACCGCGCCTACCTGATGATCCAGGGTAAGGACAGCATCAGCGGTCTGAAGGCCGCGGGCGTCTACACCGGATTCGGAAACGAATGGATCAAAGTGGGCGGCATCAAGTACATCTCAGACGGTTCCGCGTCAGAGCGGACCATGCGCATGAGCACACCGTATGTTGGCACGAACGACTACGGCATCTTGACGATGACACAGCAGGAGATTGACGAGGCGGTCGAGGACGCGCATCGGCACAATTTTCAGGTCGGCGTGCACGCCAATGGCGACGTGGCGATCGACATGGTGCTGAAGGCCTACGAAAAAGTCCTTCAAAAATGGCCGGACCCGAACCGCCGCCACCGAATCGAGCACTGCACCCTGGTGAATCCCGACCTGCTGAAGCGGATCAAGGCGTGCGGCTGCATCCCGACGCCGTTTTGGACCTACGTCTACTACCACGGCGAAAAGTGGAGTCAGTACGGGGACGACAAAGTGCGGTGGATGTTCGCCCACCGCTCGTTCCTCGACAACGGAATTCCGGTTCCCGGCGCGTCCGACTACGAGCCGGGTCCCTTCGAGCCCCTAATGGCGATCCAAAGCATGGTGACGCGCCGTGACTACAGAGGACGCGAGTGGGGCTCCAACCAGAAAGTCAGCGTGGACGAGGCGTTACGGATCGCGACGCTCAACGGCGCTTATGCCTCGTCCGAAGAGGCAATCAAAGGATCCATTTCGATCGGGAAACTCGCCGACTTCGTCATCCTGGAGAAGGACCCGCACCATGTGGATCCCAACCACATCAAGGACATCAAGGTCGTGCGGACTGTCGTCGGGGGAAAAACTGTGTACCCGAAATCTGCGACGTAGCTAAGCGCGTCTGAAGAACCATGCCTTAACCAGTTCGACTGTTTAACACCGGTTCCAGCCGCCAGCCAACTGGCAAGAAGCGCCAGCGGCTGAACCCCTGCGGTAGCGGCTTTGCTTGGTTGTGGCGAATCCGTCACCGTCAGTTGCCCACCAGAAAGCTCCAGCTAAAATAGCAAAGGTAGGAAGGTATCGTTGAGCCTAACGAAGCCAGAAAGGAAAGTGAGGACTTCATGAACTCATTCGACGACAAAGTGGCAATCGTGACCGGAGGGACCAAGGGGATTGGTAGAGCCATTACGCGAAAGCTCTTGGATCAGGGCAGCAAGGTTGTGATCTGTTCGCGCACTGAGAAAGATGTCAACGGCTGCGTTCAAGAGTTGGACCAAGCGGCTAGAGACCGAATTGCTGGCACGACCTGCAACGTAGGCGACGTGGAAGACGTTCGAAAACTAGTGGAACTCGCCGTCAAGCGTTTTGGCGGGATCGATATTCTCATCAACAACGCGGGCGTAGGGCTGTTTGCCGATGTCAGCGAGATCACACCGGAGCAGTGGCGGGAAGTTCTCGACACCAACTTGAGCGGGGCCTTCTATTGCTGCCATGCAGCCATTCCTCACCTGAGACGGCGTGGCGGTGGATATATCATCAACATCAGCAGTCTGGCGGGGAAGAATCCCTTCAAAGGGGGATCGGCCTACAACGCGTCCAAATTCGGCCTCAACGGCTTCAGCGAGGCCATCATGCAGGACTTGCGCTATGACAATATCCGGGTGAGTTACATCATGCCAGGCAGCGTGAATACCCGCTTTGGGAGAAGCGAAATGGACCAATCCTGGAAATTGGCGCCGGAAGATGTGGCTCAGGTTGTGGTCGATCTGCTGCACCATGATCCGCGCTGCCTGCCCAGCTGTGTCGAAGTGCGGCCGTCGAAGCCGAAGAAGTGAGGTCAGAAAGAGTTCGAAAGGGGAAGCGATTGAGAAACACGTGGTGGCCAAAGCTGCGAGTAAACCACCACAGAGACAGGCTCCTTGCCTGTAACGCAGCTGTCTTGACCTGCGATGTGCTTGCAGCAGCAGGTGACCTCGGCTACAGTGCGAAGCGCAACTGCCAAGTCAGCTCAGCTGGGACCCGCCCATCAGTATCCTGGGCGGCGCTGTTTTGTCCGCCACACGCAAAAGGAGAACCGCCATGGCTTACTGGTTATTGAAGTCTGAGCCAACTGTCTATTCGTACCAAAATCTGGACCGTGACAAGAAGACAGTTTGGGACGGCGTCAGCAACAGTCTGGCCCTCAAGCATATTCGCCAGGTCCAAAAGGGGGATCTGGCTTTGATCTATCATACCGGAGACGAGAAAGCTGCCGTTGGGATCGCAGAAGTGATTAGCGCCGCCTACCCCGATCCCAAACAGAATGACCCAAAGCTGGCCGTCTTCGATATCAAGCCTAAGAAGCAGCTGGCTCGGCCGGTAACTTTGGCTGAGATCAAAGCGAATGAAAAGCTGAAGGATTTTGACCTGGTGCGCTTAGCCAGGCTTTCGGTGATGCCGGTGAAAGAAACCTACTGGAGCCTACTGATGAAGATGGCAGGAGAAACGTAAGCGGTCAGTAAAGAGTCCTCGCCAGGCGTGTTCGGTAATCCTCGGCCAAATCGCTTCGTTCGCCAACCAGGCTGAAGATTGCCAGCATCGCTCTTCTGGGCGCTTCATCCCTAAAACGCTTGTCCTTGACCATGATGGCCAAGAACTCGTCCAAAGCCTCTTGGTATTTTCCCTCCCAAGCCAAACATGAGGCTAATCCGAAGCGAGCTTCCAGATCCTTGGGATTGGCCTCCACCTTCCTACGACAGTTGGTTTCGCCGCCTGCTTGTTCGCAATCCTCGTGAAAGGCCAGCACCTCTCGCAGACGGCTGGCGGTTCCGTATTCGTCAGCCATCGCCGGGATAGCGTCGAGATGTGTCTTGGCTTCTTCACTCTTTTTGGCCGCAATGAGAAGCTTCGCGAGGGACAAGTGCGTAGGAGCGTGACGAGGATCGAGCCTGAGAATTTCCAGGAACAGGTTCTCGGCCTCGACAGGTTTGCCTGCCTGGAGCGACCGCTCGGCGACGGCGAATAGCTTGTCAGCCTCGCTAAGACAGTAAGGGGCCAGAAACTTGCGCACGACCGATTCCGGATAGGCGCCGACAAACTGGTCCATGGGACGGCCATCGCGAAAGAGAATGCAGTGCGGAATACCTTGAATCCCAAACTCCATCGCGAGCCTTGGACTTTCTTCCGTATTGACCTTAGCGAGGACAAAACTGCCCTGATATTCGACTGCCAACTTCTCCAGAATCGGACTCAGGGTTCGGCAAGGACCACACCACGACGCCCAGAAGTCGACCAGGATGGGCACGCGGCCGGATGCCTCGACAACCTCTTTCTCAAAGGATTCTTCGTTGACGACTTTGACAACATCACCGCCGGCAGCTGTCATGGACACCTCAGTGTTACATGCGGACTAACGACTCCGCGAAATCATGGACTTCTGAGCAGTCAAGCCGGGACTCCTGACTTGAGTGCTCAACGATTACTGTCGAGACCCCTCTGCGACGATGACCGGTTCTGTCAGCGAAGCGTGACCAACCCGGCACTGAA
Source organism: uncultured Acidimicrobiia bacterium (assembly GCA_963752385.1). Taxonomy (GTDB): domain Bacteria; phylum Acidobacteriota; class Terriglobia; order Versatilivoradales; family Versatilivoraceae; genus CAVVYL01. The sequence goes on from CAVVYL010000062.1 coordinate 204,168, forward strand.
TAGTCGCCAACCCCATCTTACGCGAAAACCTGCTAGCCGAAACATCTGAACTAACCAATTGAGAACGGGTCGACTGGGCAATGAGTTCTCCAGCATAACGAAAGAAAATTTTATTCTGTTTCTTGTCTGCTCTCGCAACTAATTAATTTTCGTTGACGACTTGCAGGAAACCAGCCGAAGTGCCGAAAAGACCGAAAGAAGTTTCAGCGAGAACAGAACAAAGAGAAAGGGTGCAAATCAGAGTGGCTTACAGGTTCCCGGTTTCTCCCTTACGGTCGGGCTACTGACGGGACTCGACGCCTGTCAGCAGCTCGCATGTCGGCAAGGGCTGCTACGTTGTGGATCCACGCGGAGGAAAAGCTCGGCTTGTGCATAAAGACGGGAGATGTTACGATTTTGCTTGGTTCAGTGAAGATTTTAAGCGAAGCGCGGAGGGCCTTATGAGGTGCTTGAGTCGAGTTATCCTGCTTCTGCTGGTTTTCCACGTCGACCCACCTAATTACTTCGCCGGGACGTCCGTCTCTTATGATGGCAAGACCTTGAGCCTGACAGCGGAGAATCAATCCTTTGGACAGGTGATGAATCTGCTTCAACAACAAACGGGCTTGCAGTTTGAAATCCCAGGAGACCTGCAGGCTGTTCGTCTGCCACTGGTTGAGATTAGCAACCTAAGCGTCCGAGAGGCCCTGCTCAAACTTCTGCAAGGCAGCAACTACGATTACATCTTGATTGCTGCTCCGGGAAACCCGGATCAGGTTCAGAAACTGCTTGTTCCAGGCAAGTCTACCAAGATCGCAGCGGCGGCCAGCGCCTTCAAGGCTGCCAGCCGTCCGCCCGTGGAGGATCCTTTCAGCGGTGGGATCGAAACCACATTCGACGACAATCCTGCCGTTCAGCAGGAGCCAGCGGTAATCAATGCTCAGCCGCCTGGGCAAGGCGCTGTTCCGGGCCAGCCCGGAGTTCAGCCCGGCGTCCAGCCACAGCCTGGAACTCAACCCGGAGTGCAGCCCGTTCCAGTGAACCCGAATCAGCCAGCCATGCCGGGCACAGTTTTTCCACAGCAACAGCCACAACAACAACAGCAGCAACAACAGCCCCAGGGGCTTCAGCCATTCAATCCCTTTGGAAACCAGAATAACCAGAATAATAAGAGATCTCCGTATTAGAGGAAGCAGGCATTTCCTGCTGCGGATATCTTAGGATGTTCTCGCCTGTCAGGACTGCTCCGAACACGCTCAAAGGTTGTCGGCGTTAACCTCCACAGCTGCTCTTGTCTAACTGGTTCTTAAGACCCCAAATCCATGGAAGACAAAGCCGCCAGTCTCAATCGGCAGGCGTTTCACCATTATCACATCCTTGAAACCTTCCAGGCCGGAATGGTCTTGCAGGGGACGGAAGTGAAGTCGATCCGTGAAGGAAGGGTCAACCTGAAGGACAGTTACGGTTTGGTGAAAAACGGCGAGGTCTGGCTGCTCAATTGTCACATCAGCCCCTACAGTCATGGCAACCGGATGAATCATGAACCGTTGCGCACGCGGAAACTGCTGCTTCACCGGGGCGAAATACGCAAGCTGATTGGAAAAACGACCGAGCGCGGCCTCACGCTGGTTCCAACGAAGATCTATTTTCACAATGGTCGCGCGAAATGTGAGATTGCCCTGGCTAAGGGTAAGAAACTGTTTGACAAGCGAGAAACCGAGAAACGGAAAACCGTGGAACGCGAGACGCGCCAGGCCATCAAAGAGCGGCGTTCGTTAGGCAGGTGAGGGCGACGAAGAGCCGGCGTGTCGGTATGACGGCTAGCAATGGCTGAAAAATTCCAACTGAAGACACGATATCAGTTTGCCGGGATCATCGAGAAGCGGGATCGGTGGCAGGCGCTGCGCAGCGAACTGGCGGCCAGGGATCGCTGGGAACGCCTCCTGGGTCCCTATTGGGCCAGGCAGAACTGTGCGCTGGATGCGATTTCCGACCCCAACCTGGGGAATTCGAAAGACCTGGAGGGAGCCCGGGCCCTGGAGTTACAAAGTCACATAGCAGCCGCGCAGATGGTGATGCGATTTGCTGAGGGCAAAGAGGCCCTCTTCTCTGAGGACCTCCTGGAGATTCACCGTATCATGCTTGCCGGGATTCATCCCAGTGCCGGCAGCTATCGTCAGCGAGACATGGATTCTCTGGGTGAAGGGCATGAGCCCACTGCGGCGGAGCTGGTGTCGCCAGTTGTCGAGAACGCCCTGGGATGGTTTCAGTCGCCCAGTTTCGCGGAGATGCATGAGGTGGAAAAGGCAGCCTTAATGTTGATCAAGCTGGTCGACATCCAACCCTTCGACGAAGGCAACGGCAAGACGCTGCGGCTGTTCTCCGCCTTTTTTCTGCTGAAGGCAGGATATCCGCCAGCAATCATTCCGCCCGACAGAGCCGGCCAGTATGCCGTTGCCCTCCACCAGGCGCTACGCCTTCAGACGCAGCCGATCATCGACCTCATTACGGAGGCGGTAGAGCACAGTCTAGCCTACCTCCTGGATGAGCCGGCGGCTCCTCCAAAGCTCACTGTTTTAGGGTCCTGAGCCATCAGTGCCAGGAGACTTCTGGCGTCAGGAACCGAGCTCGTCACGCCGATGGATCAGACTATTCGAACCTTTGTCTGCGTGGAAATCCCCGCAAGCGTACGCGACCGCATCGAACAACTCCAGCGTCAGCTAGCGGCCCTGAGGGCAGACGTCAGCTGGACTAAGAAGTCCAATCTCCATCTGACTCTGAAATTTCTGGGCCACATCTCAGCAGCGCAAGTTGAAAATGTTTGCAGGATCGTGCAGCAGGCTGCTTCCGGCAGCGAGTTCTTTGATCTGCAACTCAACGGAACGGGAAGTTTCCCGAACCAGCGCAATCCCAGAGTTCTCTGGATTGGACTTGCGGAAGCTCCGCAAGTGTTCAAAGAACTCTATAACTCAATCGACCTCGGGCTTTCCAGCGTAGGGTTCCCCCGCGAATCCAGGCCCTTTGCGCCACATCTCACCATTGGAAGAGTCAAGTCGAACCGGAATGTTGCCTCGCTCGTGCAAGCTCTGATCGCTGGCGGCTTTCACTCGGAGCCTTTCGGCATTCGAGAGGTCGTCGTAATGAAGAGCCAGCTGAAGAGCTCGGGCGCGATCTACAGCCCGATAAAGATATTCCCGCTGAAAGCCACTCAAGGTGCGGCCTTCCTTTGAGTTGAGATCTGCAAATTATGGCGACAGCTTGAGGACGTGTTCATCACCGCTCCAGCGCTTCCTCACGGTCGCAGTACTGCAGCAGGGTGAGGCCGCAGGTCGTCCGTCGCGAAGCCCCCACACAAACTCGTGTTCGATCCTCTGGATGACAATAGAACCCAGAGGTGGCGGCTAGTTGTCTATTGATTAATCTATTTATTAAATATGACTTATTAGCTATAAACTCAAGTAAAGCATCAGAATCAGGAACCCCGGCTCTCACTCAGGCATGAGGTCTTCAAGGTGCCGACAGGCAGCCGGAGGTGCTTCCCTTCCGACTAACTACGCAAAGGTTTAGCGCTCGATATCGATGTGTTACTGGTAGCTCACGTGTGGGGTGTGCAAGCTATCTTGCGGGAGCACCGCGATGTTCCCCAGCTTTTGTTCTGCGCCTGGGTGCGACCACAGGCAGGGATGCATTCAGCCACGCCGGCAACGAAATCTAGCGTTTCGGCAGCGAGGCGATCTTCAAGTTGCGAAAGTCCAGGTTAGTAGTTGGATCGTGCGCCTGCAAGCTCAGCGTTCCGGCCGTGAGGCGAGCTTCTTTGCGCGCATCGGCGCCTTCGGGACGTGCGTCGGTATAATCGCTCACCTGGATGCCATTAACCCAGACGGCGATGTGCCGGCCATAGGCGGCAATGGTCTTGCTAAAGAATTCGCCGTCACTGGGAATGACTCTTCGGGCTGGCTGGTAATGATAGACGCCGCCGGTACCGAAATCGACGGGCTTGGTGCGATCCTCATCTTTGTACTCGTTGCGAATCTGAGATTCGTAGCCAGTCCAGTAACCGCCCTTATCGCCGCGGAAGAAGACACCACTGTTCGGATGGTGGTTGCTATCACGCGGATTGGTACGGATATCGAGTTGGAAAACGAAATCCTGAAAGGTTTGCTCAGTCTCGATCTGACCCGGCCCCCGCTCGACGTGGATGATTCCATTTCGAACAGACCACTCAGGTGTTCCGCGGCTGAGATCGGGGCTGTTCACCTTTTTCCAGCCGGTCAAATCCTTCCCGTTGAAGATCGGGTTCAATCCCAGCGGCTTGAGTTTCAGGTTACGAAACTCGATCTTCTTGTCCTTGTTGTATTGAAGACCAATGTGTCCAACCGAATGGCTCTTGTCTCTGGCATTAAGCAGTGTCTTTCGGTCGAGCTTTACCACGAACAAGTCACCCGCGGCACGAACTTCGAACGTGTGCCACTGATTCGGAGTCGTCCTGACAGCCTTGGCTTTCAGATAGTTCACCAGACTGCCCGTCTTGTACTCCTTGTGTTCGTCAAAGATCTGCAACTCGTACCCGGTCTTGTGGGGTTCACCTTCTGATGCGGCTCGCAGGAAGATGCCGCTGTTGCCGTCAGGTCCAGTACGGAAGTCGGCCGAGCAGAGGTGGGGTTCACCTTCTGATGCGGCTCGCAGGAAGATGCCGCTGTTGCCGTCAGGTCCAGTACGGAAGTCGGCTTTGAGCACGAAGTCGCCAAACGGAGTTGTTGTGCCCAACCAGCCGTTGTCGCCCGAAGAAGCCGAAATGATACCGTCGCTGGTTTTCCATTCAGCTTTTCCGTGAGACTCCCAACCAAAAGTTGTCTCTCCATCCCAGAGCAGAATCCAGCCCTCGGCTACTTCCTTTTCCGTCAAAGCATTTGGCTTCGATTGAGCCTGCAATACTGCCGGCGAGTAGCGTTGCAACGAGACACAACTGCAGACAGCGAGAAATCCAATGCATAGAACGATTCCTCCTCGACTTAAGCTGCCCATTTCAAGCAGACGGATTGTAGCAAAGCCATTGAGCGAAGACATGGTGTTTTTGGCAGTGGCAGGACGACCAGGTTGGTGGTAGCGAGCAACCTCATGCCGCCGAGGGAATGCTATGGAACCGCCAAAAACGCGAAGGTCATGTACCGAGACCGGAGCGAGTCTCTGACTCATCGAACGCGCGCACCCGTTTCGGATCTTGGCGCTTCTTTGCGGTTCCTCCAGCGAAGTTAAATCGCCGGCGGTCTTCAAGAGAAACACGGGTTGCCCGGCTGATTCGGCTTCTGTTATTGTCTGGCAGCAGATGCCCGACTTGGCCGGGAGGATTGAATGAGCAGGAAAGTTGAAGCGAACGACCCCCTCGAGGCAGTCGCCGTGCAAAAGGGACTGACTGGGTTACGCGTCGCTGCCTTTGAGGGTCGTCACGCTCAGGAAATGGCCAGTCTCATCGCTCGACACGGTGGTGAGGCGATTTTGGCGCCTTCTATGGCCGAGGCACCTTTGGGCCAAAATGTGAGTGCCTTTGAGTTCGCCCAACGCCTGCTCAGTGGTGAACTGTCGGTGGTGGTTTTTCTGACTGGTGTCGGGACTCGAACTCTCTTCGAGGTGTTGGAGACGCGCCATGATCGCGACACCATCGTCACAGCGCTGAATCGGACGACCGTGGTGGCGCGTGGACCGAAGTCTGTGACGGCATTGAGAAATTTTGGTGTGACCATCGCTTTGACGGTCCCAGAGCCCAGCACCTGGCGGGAGATTCTGGAGATCTTGGATACGAGCGAGCAGTGTCCCTCACTCCAAGGACTCACGGTTGCGGTGCAGGAGTACGGTGCTCCAAACTTCGAGTTTCTGGCTGCACTGAAAAAGCGAGGCGCGGAAGTCTTGCAGGTTCCCGTCTATCGCTGGACATTGCCCGAAGACACGACGCCGCTGCGACAGGCGATTCAGAGTTTAGTCGACGGTCGTTGCCACGTGGCGCTCTTCACGAATTCCATGCAGGTGTCGCATGTCTTCCAAGTTGCCGAGCAGATGGGAGTTGCCAATGCCTTGCGCGAGGCGCTATCTCAAGTGGTGGTTGCTTCCATCGGCCCATGGTGCAGCCAAGCCATTCGAGAGCGTTTTGTCCAGGTTGACTTGGAAGCGACACGTCCAAAGATGACACACCTGGTTTCAGACGCGTCTGCACAAGCTCGGGCGCTGCTCCAGAAGAAGAGAGAAGCTCCTGCGCCGGTTGCTCGAGTCATCGCCGCAGATTCGGGTGAGGAAAAAGCTCAACCTAAGCACTTAAATAAGCTCGAGGCCAGCGCATTCATGCGAGCTTGCCGGAGGCTTCCCACAGATTACACACCCATCTGGCTCATGCGGCAAGCAGGGCGCTATATGCCTGAATATCGGGAAATCCGCGCCAGGAACTCTTTTCTGGAGCTTTGCAAGAACTCCGATCTCGCCGCCGAAGTGACGGTGACAGCCGCCCACCGGCTGGGTGTGGACGCCGCAATTATCTTTGCCGACATCCTGCTGATTGTCGAACCGATGGGACTCGGCTTGCGCTTCGAGAAAGGAGATGGGCCTGTGATCGATGGGTTGATCCGGACGCACGCCGACGTCAAACGCCTTCTTGAAGTGGAACCCCAAGAGTCGCTCACCTTTGTCTTCGACGCGCTGCGCAAGACGCGTGCCGGTTTGCGGCCAGATATTCCGCTTATCGGTTTTGCTGGCGCTCCGTTCACGTTGGCTTCGTACATGGTCGAGGGCGGTGCGTCGAAGAATTACCGCTACACCAAGACCCTGATGTACCGTGAGCCCAGCGCCTGGCACGAGCTGATGACCAGCATCTCACGAAGCCTGGTCAAGTATCTCAATGGCCAGATCGCGGCGGGCGCCCAGGCCGTGCAGATCTTTGACAGCTGGGTGGGATGCCTGAGTCCTGGCGATTACCGCGAGTTTGTCTTGCCCCACACGCGCTCGGTCATCCAAGGGATTCAGTCTGGAGTGCCGGTGATTAACTTCTCAACCGGTACGAGCAGCTACTTGGAGTTGGTTCGCCAAGCGGGCGGCGATGTTATCGGCGTTGATTGGCGAGTGGACCTCGGCGAAGCATGGTCGCGGATCGGCTATGACGTGGGGATTCAGGGAAATCTCGATCCGCTCGTCTTGTTTGCTGAACGCAGCCATGTTGTTCGAAGTGTTAAGCAAATCTTGGAGAGGGCGGGCGGACGTTCTGGCCATATTTTCAATCTCGGGCACGGCATCTTGCCGGAGACCCCGGTGGACAACGTGATTGCACTCGTGGAAGCCGCGCATGAATTAAGTCGGAGGCGATGTAATGAATAAGGACAAACTTCTGGCGAGGATCACGGTCAACCCAGGATTTTTTTCGTCGTCGTCGGCCAGCCGTCGAGTGAGTTCTCGGGATGATGGCTGCCGGAGACACCGTCGAGGCAACTAGTCAAGGGCTGCCGCCCTTGATATCCGCACTGGAACGCGCGCTCCGTCGCGCGTTGGGAAGCGTGCGGAGGAGTGCCCGCTCCACCAAGACGAGCACAAAAATTTTTCTTTCGCCGCGCATAACGGTCTAGAACAGGTATCCCTGGCTACAAATTGAGGATATCCCAGCGTGCCTGCTTTATGCCTACCGGCCGGTCAGCCATCAGGGAGTGAAGCCCTCGAAGTCAAGACCCTACCATCCCCCCTGTCCTGCCATCAAGGGCGGATTACCCAGACAATTTCCATCGTTTCCCTTGGATTTGCGGCTAGAATGTTTTCAGACTGCGTGGAGTCGCGCCTTGCGAGCCGTCTTCAAGGAGGGGGGTCAATTTGGACTTCGATCTGACTGAGGAACAGTTGCAGATCACACGATTGGCGAGAGAATTCGCAGAGTCGGAAATTGCCCCTCATGTACTGGAGTGGGACGAGGCACAGGAGTTTCCCGTCGATGTCATGAAGAAACTCGCCGAGCTGGGATTTCTCGGCGTCCTCGTGCCCCAGGAATACGGTGGAGCTGGGCTTGGGTACATTGAGTACGTTTCCATTGTTGAAGAGATCTCCCGTGTCGATGGCGCAATCGGCCTAAGTGTTGCCGCTCACAATTCTCTTTGCTCGAACCACATTCTTACTTTCGGAACGGAGGCCCAGAAGCGAAAGTATCTCCCTGGACTGGCTTCAGGCCAGTGGCTGGGAGCCTGGGGGTTAACTGAGCCGGAGGCAGGCAGCGACGCCAGTGGGACGCAGACCACAGCCGTTCGTGACGGCGATGGCTACGTGCTCAATGGCTCGAAGACGTTTACGACTCATGGCACCTACGGTGACGTGTTTGTGCTCATGGCCGTCACAGATCGCTCAAAGGAGAATCGTGGGATCTCGGCATTCATTATCGAGAAAGGAACACCGGGAATCCGGGCGGGCAAGAAAGAGAACAAACTGGGTTGCCGGGCCAGCGACACGTCTGAGGTCATTCTCGAAAACTGCCGCATCCCCGGCGAGAATCTGCTGGGTCAGGAGGGAGAGGGGTTCATCAATTGCCTCGAAATCCTGGATGGCGGTCGGATCTCGATCGCAGCGCTGGCGGTGGGTATGGCGCAGGGAGCGTTGGAGGCGTCGCTGAAATACGCGAAGCAACGCAGGCAGTTTGGCCAACCGATCTCGGAGTTTCAAGCCATCCAGTGGAAACTGGCGGATATGGCAACCGAAATCGAGGCGGCTCGCCTGCTCACCTACCGCGCAGCCGCGCTCAAGAACCAGAAAAAGCGGTCGACCAAGGAATCATCCATGGCCAAACTGTATGCTGGCGAAGTGAGTGTGAGGGTTGCCAACGAAGCCATTCAGATCCATGGGGGTTACGGGTACGTCAAGGAATACCCCGTGGAGAAGTTCTATCGTGACGCCAAAATCTGTACGATCGGCGAAGGGACTAGCGAGATCCAGCGTCTGGTCATCGCGCGGCAACTCTTAAAATTTTAGATTTTCGATTTCGGATTCTGGATTGTGGCTGCAATTCGCCAAGCTCAGTGGTCAATGCAGCCAGGGCCAAGAGCCATATCTGCTCGTGTGGCCCAGCGCGAAGTCGCTGGAATCCAAAATCTAAAATCCAAAACCTGGAATCAAAAATCCGAAGCAGTTCATGAATCTAGTCGAACGAATCCTCCAGGCTGATCCGCGAGCCGTGGCACGTGCCATGACGCTCATTGAAAATGAAGATCCGCGGGCATGGGAGATTCTGAAAGCCCTGTTCCCACACGCGGGTCGGGCCTTGGTCATTGGCATTACTGGGGCGTCGGGTAGCGGCAAGAGTACGCTAGTGGATCAAATGGCCAAGGAGTTTCGTCGCCGTCAGCAGAGTGTCGGCATTGTGGCTGTCGACCCGACCAGCCCATTCAGCGGAGGCGCAATTCTGGCTGACCGCATTCGCATGAACACTCTCTACACTGACCAGGGCGTTTTCATTCGCAGCATGGCAACGCGCGGTCATCTGGGAGGACTGGCAGCAACCACGGCAAAAGTGATCTCAGTTTTGGACGCAGCGGGCAAAGACATCGTTCTGGCTGAAACCGTGGGTGTCGGGCAGGATGAAGTTGAGATCGCGAAAGTGGCAGACGTTTCGGTCGTCGTTCTCGTGCCCGGCATGGGAGACGACATGCAAGCCCTGAAGGCGGGTCTCATGGAGATTGGAGATATCTTCGTCATCAACAAGTGGGACCACCCACAGGCAGACAGGATGAAAAAGGAGCTCGAGGCCACGCTGTGGCTCTCCGGCCACTCAAACGAATGGACGCCGCCTATCCTGAAGACTGTGGCAACCCAGGGCGTTGGCATCGCCGAACTCATCGAGCAGATTGACGAATTCGACCGTTACCGCAAAGCTTCGCCGGAACGCATGAGCAAACGCAGAAGCAGCGTTGAGGAGAACCTGCTCGATCTTCTGAAGGAGCTCCTGCTAGAAAAAGCTATTCAGCAAAATGGCGTTTGGGATAGAATTCATGCCGCTTCGCGGGCAGTCAGCGAGCATAAGATGGATCCTTACACGGCTGTCGAGCAGATTGTTCGGGACCTGGGGATTTCGGCTTGAGCGCCTGAGCCGCAGGCCGGCGCAGTCGCTCTCCTTCTGAATGAGACTTGACCATATCGGCATTGCTGTCCGATCCATTGAAGCTGCATTGAAAACCTACCAACGCCAACTGGGACTTGCCGTCACAGAAATCGTCGAAATCGAGGAACAACGGGTTCGCGCCGCCGTCTTACCCTGTGGCGAAAGCCGGATTGAATTGTTAGAGCCAACTGCCCCAGATTCTCCCATCCAGAAGTTCTTGGACAAGCGGGGCGAAGGAATCCACCATCTCTGCTTTGAGGTCGAGAATATTGAGAAAAAGCTTCAAGAGCTGCAAGCCGGTTCTCTGCAGCTGGTGAAGCCGGCATCCGGCAGGGGATTGGGAGATCGAAAGATCGCCTTTCTGCATCCGAAGTCAGCGCACGGCGTGTTGATCGAGTTGGTGGAGACCGGTTCACACGAAGAGACTCCCCTGTAGTCCCTCCTTTGGTAGGATCTGACGAGGATGGCCGAAGCCTACGTCGTCTTGCCCTGCCCTGGAAAGGAAGAGAGGAACTGACCCCTGTTAGATTGTTCACATCTCCCTGGCAAGGGTTGAAGGGTGGTCGATAGGAAGGACACTTGGAAAAAACCTCGATTGGCATTATTGGTGGCAGTGGTCTCTATCAGATGGCTGGCCTGACGGGAATCGAGGAGATGAAGGTCGAAACTCCTTTTGGCGCTCCGTCGGACAACCTCATCACCGGAACGCTCGAAGGCAAGCGCGTGGCCTTTCTGGCACGTCACGGACGCGGTCATCGCATTCTGCCTTCAGAGCTCAACTTTCGAGCCAACATCTATGCCATGAAGAAAATCGGTGTCGAGAGAATCTTGTCTGCCAGCGCTGTGGGGTCTTTGAAAGAAGAACACAAGCCGCTCGATATTGTGATCCCCGAGCAGTTTTTCGATCGAACGCGCGGACGTATTTCCACCTTCTTTGGTGAGGGACTGGCGGTGCATGTCAGCTTTGCGCATCCGGTCTGCGGCGATTTGGGCGACAAGATTCTGGCGGCTGGCAAACAGGCTGGAGTGAATGTGAAGCGCGGCGGGACCTACCTTTGCATGGAAGGTCCGGCCTTTTCGACCGTCGCCGAATCGAACGTGTATCGCAGCTGGGGAATGGACATCATCGGCATGACCAATCTGCAGGAAGCCAAACTCGCGCGCGAAGCGGAAATCTGTTACGCGACCATTGCTCTGGTGACTGACTATGACTGCTGGCACCCAAGCCATGACGCTGTTACCGTCGATCAGGTCATTGCCGTTTTGAATCAAAACAGCGAGAACGCTCAGAGGCTGATTCGCGAGACAGTTCGTTTGCTGGATGAGAAGCGACCCTGCAAATGCGGTTCGGCGTTGCAGTCTGCGATTCTGACCGACCGCAGTAAGGTTCCGTCTGCCACCAAAGAAAAGCTGAAGCTGCTCATTCAGAAATACATTCCGTAGTTGATCTGCGGATTCGTCGTCGATGCGACAACATCAGGAGTTGAGCAGCTCGAACTGGACTGCTATCGATGTTATCCGCGTACCTTTGATCTTCGCTTGACTTTCCTTTTTGGAGAACCCGAGCTATGTCGATTCTCGTGGTCGGTTCAGTTGCTTTCGATTCAGTCAAGACTCCCTTTGGTGAAGCTACGGATGTCCTGGGCGGCTCCGCCTGTTACTTCTCCATTTCGGCGAGTTTCTTTGCGCCGGTGAACCTGGTTGCTGTAATCGGCGACGATTTCCCTCAAGAGCATCTGGACCTTGTTGCGGGAATTCCCAATCGACTTACGTGGATTACAGAAAGTTCCAGGCAAGACCTTTCGCTGGGCCGGCGAGTATGGATTCGCGTTGAACGAGGCGAAAACACTCGACACCCAATTGAATGTCTTCGAGTCCTTCAAACCCGAGATTCCGGCGGGATATCGAAACTGTGAACATGTTTTTCTGGGAAATATCGATCCGGTTTTGCAGCGTGAGGTGCTATCCCAAGTCAGCAAGCCCAAGTTTGTGGCTTGCGACACGATGAATTACTGGATCACCTCGAAGTTGGAGGAACTGCGGAAGACGCTGGCTGAGGTGGACATCCTGATCATCAACGATGCCGAATCGCGGATGCTCACCGGGCAGCCTAATCTCACCAAGGCAGCCAGGACGATTTGTTCTTGGGGACCGAGAATCCTGGTGGTGAAAAAAGGTGAGTACGGCGTGGCCATGTATACGGACGGCTCAATTTTCGGCGCTCCGGCGTTTCCGCTGGAAGAGGTCTTCGATCCCACGGGCGCCGGGGACACCTTCGCTGGGGGCTTCGTTGGTTATCTGGCGAAGAGCGGCCGGCTGGACGACGAGACGCTCCGGAAGGCAGTAATCTACGGATCGGTGATGGCCTCCTTCAATGTTGAAGACTTCAGCTTGAATCGCTTGAAACGCCTGAAGCATTCGGAGATTCAGGAACGTTACCGTCAGTTCCAAGCCCTGACGCATTTCGAGGCAGATCACTCACTCTGAGGTCTATCGTCGACGGGAAGTGGAGACAGTTATCCTCGCCTGCCTTCTCGAGTTTCTACATTACCCCCTTTGGTCTTGGCCCATAAGTCGTGCGATAAGACACCGAGAGTGTGAATCAGTCCCCGGAGGGGACCAAGATGAATAGCCCCGGGTGGCGCTGCATTGGGCGCCACCCGGGGTAAAGGTCGCAGCCACGGCCGACCCTGAAGGGGTCGAACCCTCACGGTACGGGTTTGACCGACGCCGACGGGTTCAACCCTTTCAGGGTTGGGTCCGCAACTTTTGGTTACCGTGGGCTCCCCCGCAAAAGCGACGTCCTACCCGCGGCTATTCATCTTTTTCCCCTGCGCGTCAGGAGGCGCTTCAAGATTTGTCACCCTTTGTGTTCAGAACACGCGCTGCGGGACGTGCTGAGCTGGACCACGGGAACTACAGGAGTGTGCTACGAAAAAGGAGACCCCCTGCCGCGAAAAACGCGGCGTCCCCCTTGCAAAAGGAGGACAAATCTAGAAACCTCAAGGACAGGCAGGAATACGTGCCCTGCCTCAAACCGACCGAACTTTGCATTCTATGCGCTTTGCCAAGCTCCAGGGCCTCGGTAACGATTTTATCGTTGTAGACAGTGAGGCCGTTCCTCCCGACGCAATTTCTGGCCTGGCCCGTCAAATTTGCGACCGGCATTTTGGCGTCGGGGCCGACGGGCTTCTGCTATGGCAGCGCCATTCCACTTCAAATCCCGCTGTTTTCCGCATGCGCATCTTCAATGCCGACGGCGGTGAGGCGGAACTCTCTGGCAACGGTCTGCGCTGCCTGGCCGCGTATTTGTACCATCGGGGCACGGTGGCGCATGACGAGGTCCAAATAGACACCCTGGCCGGCAGAAAACGGCTACGACTTGTTCGGTCAGACCGGGTTGGAGTATTGGTTCGACGTCGAAATGGGCCGTCCCATCCTCGATCGAAAGCAGATCGCCTTTCGGCCGGGGGCAGAGCCATCTTCGCTGACGGCTTGCGAGCTTCCGGTAGGCGAGGCGGTTTACTCCGTTACCATTACTTCCATGGGAAACCCGCACTGTTCGCTCTTTCTGGATGAGTTTCAGAGTCTGGATTGGGAAGCGCTGGGCCGCCAGATTGAAATCCATCCCTACTTCCCGAACCGGACGAATGTCGAATTCATCCGGGTGGTGAATCGCGCTGAGATTGAAGTGCGTTTTTGGGAGCGAGGTGTGGGCAAAACGTTTTCATCCGGCACTGGTTCCTGCGCAGCCGCCGTCGCCTCGATCTTGAATGGCTATGCGGACCGTCGCGTCAAGGTTCGCACCCTGGGAGGCGACTTGGAGATCCGATGGAACGACGACGAGACGCTCTGGCTCGAAGGTCCTGCGAAATTGATCTGTGAAGGAGAGTATTTCGATTCAGCCGAGGTGCTACCGTGCTGCGCTGAGTCAGGGTCCTGGGAAGGCGGTCGCTGGGAGCGCAGCCATCCTGGCTGCAATCGCGGCTTCAGCCGCAAGAATCAGTCTCGAGCGGAAGTCAGGCAGGGATTCCTGCGCTAGGTCCGCCTGCTACAGATAGAGTTCAAGGAAACGATCGAATCCGCTGGAGGAACCGCAAAGAGCGCCAAGAAAATTGTCTGGTCCGAAACGCCTGCGCGTGTCTCGATGACTCAGAGAATCGCGCGGGGCTTGGTCCCAGGGGCCTTGGCGTCCTTGGCGGTTCAATTCTATTTCCCTCGGAGGTAATGAGGTCGCTCGCTACGACTAGCCATGCCTGTCATCACCAAAACCATTCAACTGTCCACACGCGGCTTCTGTGATGTGGTCGACATCACCCCTCAAATTGACGCGGCATTGCATAGCGTTGAGCTTCGCAGCGGTGTCGTGACAATCTTTGTTCCCGGTGCGACCGCTGGAGTAACCACCCTGGAGTTTGAGCCCGGGTGCGTGCAAGACCTGAAGGATGCTTTTGAGCGTCTGGTTTCAGAACACGCCAGCTACGCGCACAACGCGCGCTGGGGCGATGGCAACGGATTCTCGCATATCCGCGCGGCTCTGCTGGGAGCCTCGCTTCAAGTTCCCTTCTCTGAGAAGAAGCTCTTGACCGGCACCTGGCAGCAGATTGTTCTGGTCGATTTCGATAACCGTCCCCGCCGCCGTGAGGTGATCCTGCAATTCATGGGCGAGACGTAGACTGAATTCCGAAGAATGGCCAGCGAACAAAGGCTGCCTGACGCTAAGTGGCAGACATTCCTGTTTGCGCGGCTGGATCGTGTTCCACATCTTGTCGCCCTCTCCAAAGGAGATGACTGAAAATCTCTCACCGCGAGCGGCTTGCAAGCCCCGAAGGGGCGTAGGACTTAGCCAGGGCTAGCGAGCCGTCGAGCGCCGCCCTGGGTCCCGGTCCCGAAGCGGAATATCCCTCTCCCCGGCGATTCCACCGTGACGGTCCAGGACCTGCTTACAGCGCGGGGGAGAGGGTTAGGGAGTGCGGGTTGACAGTCTGGGTCCGACTTCCCTGTCGCCCAGCACGCCGGACTGGGTAAAGACCCGTTTGGGGGAAGCGGTGCCGAAGGCGGGGAAAGGCGACCTCGAATGCTTGGCGCGGAATCGGAGGTGTTCAACTTCGGAATTCAAGATAGAACAGCGCCCACTAGCTGAGTCGCGATGGATGAAGTGACAATCGAATGGCTCCTCACTGAAAGTTTGAGGTGAGCCAAGTCGTCAATCGCCTTTGATTTTCTTCTTTTTCGGCTGCAGCTCGCGTTTCGCTGATTGCCTGACAATAGCCGCCACACAACAGGCCCATAGCGGTGCGCCAGGTATCTGATACGCCGCGGGTAGGAGAAGACGATCCTCTTCGACGGGGCAGGCGACCCAGACCACTTCGCTACGGTGCTGGGAGAAAGTATCCTCTGCAGAGCCGTCGAGTCTTTCTTTAAAGGAATAGCCTGTCCATAACAAGCGTCAGCAAGTCGGCAGAGAACGGCGACTTCGCGGGATGGGCAAGAACTCGTTCCCTGGCCCAACTGATGATGGCGGAGTCAAAGTTGTCCGGCTTAAGCTCGTTCAAGAAAGGCTCCGGAACGGGTGCATCCAACAGCTCTTTGGCGAGACGCAGCCCGAGATAGGCACACGGATTCATTTGCATCTGAGACGAGAGGGCATTCAGTTTTCTCCAGTTGATCCTGTCACCGTAGCATCTCGCGGTCTCAGCAATATCGCAGAACGGCCTTATTCCGCCGATCAGGTTGTGCTTCCAGACATGCTGGCACAGATGAAGCAGCAGATCCTCGGGCGAAAGCGCCAGGGCCTCAACACCTGCGATTTGGGTTGGCTGCGCTCTTTCCCACAAACCATCCATATCGATCCGGAAGGGACCTGTAGGACGTCCAAGCTGCCAGTGAATTTCGATGTTAGCGGCCGATCGGCCGCGAAACTCCCAATGATAGTGATGTTGTTGATAGAACTCTTTTGTTTTGCCGCGCTCTTCGAGCACATAGCCCATCGCGACGAGTTTGGTTTCGACTTCGGCTAGCTTCTCCTTTCTCACTAACAGGTCGATATCCGTCATCGCCCTCAGCACTCTGTTGGGGTAGACCGTTTCCGCCAGGGCTGCTCCTTTGAGAACGATGACTTCGATCCGCTCCTCTCTGAATGCTTCCAACACGTGGCGCAGTTGGGCGTACAGATGAGAATTTCTTGCGGCATTGGCGTAATAGGAGCTGGCGCAGCGCCTCCGCTGCTGCTGGCGGAAGCAGGCTGATCAAACCGCTTCGGTCGAGGCTATGGTAAATCAGCGGCGCTATACCGTGGGCGTAAGATGCCGTTGTGACAAAGTCCCAGTCTAAGTCCGGGCAGACCCATTCCTGCTTTGCCAGCTGGACGTCTTCGGCCCTTAGGTTGGCTTTCGCGCAGGCAAGCAACAGCTTCCACTCGGGAGAGAGAGTCACTTAAGAACTCCTGGTTTCAGGCTGTGCCAGATTTTGTTGGCAGAGTTCGTTCACGAGGTTGAGGACGCTTCGGTCTGCCTGATCCGCATCCACTTCAAATTCTTCCTGGAGCCGCCGGCTGATTTCCTTTAGCGTCAGTCCCTGCTTCAGCCCCTGCCAGATCCGTTCGCCGGTGAGATTGAGGCTGTAGTAGATTTTGCTCTCCAGATGCAGCAGAACAACCTCACCTTCATCGAGTTTCGTATCGACCACTTCAGCGTGAGGATGGACCCGTTGTTCCAAGTCGACCATGCGATCTTCCTCCTACGGCATTGCTCTGCTCCTCTGCCTATCACTCACCGCTGTCACTGAACTGGCCCCGATACATCCACAAAGAACTCAAACCGATTGAGGTTCTCCAGTCCGATCCTGAACTCGACGGTGGCCGATTCGTTCGGACTTAGGATGTCGTCAGATCCAGCATCAATCGCTTGCTTGCTGGTGACACCGCCGTCTCCTTCGGTGGCGCTGAGAAGTTTGTTCCCATTGGTCAACGTCTTCACGACCGCATTGATAGGTTCGTGAATATTCTCCGTGCTTGTGTTGGTTAGAACTGCGATAACCGTAAAGGTTCCGGCGGGACCACCGGGAACTGAGGTGGGATCAAACGAAGTGCTCTGGACCACAAAGTTTACTTTGTCGTTAATGATTTGCAGCCCACTCGAGAGATTCGCGTCCAGCTTCGCCACAAAGCCTTCATCCAATCCTGCAAAGGTGCTATCGGCCGACCCTGGACCTACACCGGGAAAGTCGGATGAGACTGTGTGCACCGGCCACATAGACATTCCCTGTGCTGTCAAGGGCGAGGGCACCAGCGACCATCATCAACCACTTCCTCCCAGAAAGGTGGCTGCCAGGATGGAGCTCAGATCTGAATTCAGCTTCGCCACAAAGCCTTCAGAACCTCCTGCAAAGGTGCTATCGGCCGACCCTGGACCTATACCGGGAAAGTCGGATGAGACTGTGCCACCGGCTACATAGACATTCCCCGTGCTGTCAAGAGCGAGGGCACGTAGCACTATCAACATCGCTACTTCCTCCCAGGAAGGTGGCTGCCAGGATGGAGCTCAGATCTGAATTCAGCTTCGCGACAAAGCCTTCGTCAGACTCCTGCAAAGGTGCTATCGGCCGACCCTGGACCTACCCGGGAAAGTCGGATGAGCCTGTCACACCGGCCACATAGACATTCCCTGTGCTGTCAAGGGCGAGGGCACTAGCATCATCACCACCACTTCCTCCCAGAAAGGTCGCTGCCAGGATGGAGCTCAGATCTGAATTCAGCTTCGCCACAAAGCCTTCATCAGACTCCTGCAAAGGTGCTATCGGCCGACCCTGGACCTACACCGGGAAAGTCGGCTGAGCCTGTGACACCGGCCACATAGACATTCCCTGTGCTGTCAAGGGCGAGGGCACCGAGCCCCATCACCACTACTTCCTCCCAGGAAGGTGGCTGCCAGGATGGAGCTCAGATCTGAATTCAGCTTCGCGACAAAGCCTTCGCCAGATCCTCAAAGGTGCTATCGGCCGACCCTGGACCTACACCGGGAAAGTCGGATGAGCTGTCCCACCGGCCACATAGACATTCCCTGTGCTGTCAAGGGCGAGGGCACTAGCACCATCAGCACCACTTCCTCCCAGAAAGTGGCTGCCAGGATGGAGCTCAGATCTGAATTCAGCTTCGCGACAAAGCCTTCGCCAAATCCTGCAAAGGTGCTATCGGCCGACCCTGGACCTATTCCGGGAAAATCTGCTGAGACTGTCGTCACCGGCTACATAGACATTCCCCGTGCTGTCAAGGGCGAGGGCAAAGCAACTCGTCAACATCACTTCCTCCCAGAAAGGTGGCTGCCAGGATGGAGCTCAGATCTGAATTCAGCTTCGCGACAAAGCCTTCAGCAGACTCCTGCAAAGGTGCTATCGGCCGACCCTGGACCTACACCGGGAAAGTCGGATGAGACTGTGATACCGGCTACATAGACATTCCCCAGCGCTGTCCAGGGCGAGGGCACGTAACCGAATCATCAGTCACTTCCTCCCAGAAAGGTCGCCGCCAGAATCGGGTCGATCACGAGCTCCTTTGTCCGGTCATAGTCCCCTACCTGAAAGCCGTACTCATTACCCGTACCACATAAGCCGCCTCCACAAACTCTTTCTTCCCTCCATCCTCTTGAAACGCCACCGGCTTTGAAAATCTGACTGTCCCCTGCTCCGTCTCGACCTCAAGCTCTCCGCTCTCGTTGACTCTTAGCTCTTTCCCTCCGCTGAGCTTTATCTTGATAGTCTCTGGCTCTGCGCCCGGCTTTACATAAAACAGCTTCTCCACATTATTCCCATAGGCTTTGAGCTTGACGTCGATTCCTTCATAGACTTCTCCGAGACTCACAACATCGTAGCTGGGAATGTTGCTCTGCCACTTCGATCGGTCGTTGCCTTTGAAATAGCTCAGCTTCGTGACGGCTTGGCTTTCGCCTTTGACCTCAGTCACCTTCCCACCGACGAGTTCCTCCTTGAGCACTACGCCCTTGACCCGCTTCTCTCCCTCCACCTTGGGAAGCGAATACACCAACTCGCCGGTCTCTGTGACAAAGACGGTTCCCGCAAAGGTACGGGCGGTGAACTTCACCTCTTTGTCGCTCTGGCCCTGGTTGGCGATAAACGGAATCTGAACCTTGGCCAGCTTCTGCTTGGCTTCAGCCGGGACGGCGCTCTGAGAGCCACTTGAGCCAGCCTCCCCGAGGCGCGGCACAGCCAGCGCCAGGAATAACGCGACAATGATTTGCATGCTGAAAGCTTTGCGAGGATTCAAACTCTTCATAGGTCCTCCTAACCAACGTAGGGTTGTTTTACGCTTGTGCCCACGAGTGTTGAGACATGTTTTTGAAGCCGGACACTTTGCCTAGATACTTCACGCAGTACCAGCACGGGAAATGATCCAATTCGCCAAACTCACCTCGGCTGACCCGCTCGCGCTTGTCCGCCAAGTAGACGGCCACTCGCCGTCGAAACCGTTCACACGCCTCCGCGAGACTTACTTCGTGGAGATTCCCCATCACATCCGATTCCTCATTGACGCCCGCATAGCCGGAAAGCTGGCAGCAGAGAGTCAGGTTTCCCCGGTAGTCGAGATTGAACTCTTTCAGCTCCAGCGGAGCGCAGGGAAAGAACGGCGATTCGCTGAAATACCCAGGGGCCATGCCCACCGGCACTTCAGCGCTTTTCTGCAATCGCCAGATTTCGGCTTCTACCTCACGCCGCTCTGGTGGAGACAGGTCCAACCCGCGGATAGCCGTTTCGGGCGTGTTCATCAAATGACCAAAGCGCACGCCTCCGCTTCCGAGACTTTCCGCCAGCCAGACCATCTCGCCGACCTCATGCCGGTTTTGAGCGGTGAGGACCATGTTGAACGTGAAGGGAAGGTCCTTGAATACGCAGATACTGGCGGCTTGCATCACGCTCCGGTAGGAACCTTTGCCGCGCAATCGGTCATGCGTCTCCTCGCGCGCCCCGTCGAGACTGAAGGTCACTCCCGCAAACCACCGGCGCTGGAGAATAAGCAGCGGATAGACGCGAGGAAAGTTAGTGCCGTTGCTGACAAAGCTGAACGTCGTATCCTGCATCGCAGACCCGGCGGATGATCTCGGGAAACTGACGATGGAGGGTCGGCTCGCCGCCGGTAAAAGCCAGGTGGTCGATGCCGCAGTCCCTTCCCTCCTGAAGTACCTTCTCGATAATCTCCAGCGACAGATCTCCGGTGGCAGCGTGGCGCTCGTCGAAACAGTGCTGGCAGCGCAGGTTGCAGCGATTGGTGAGCTCGATCACGAGGCGGGCCATCTCTCTGCTCCTTCAGCTTCGTTCAGGAGGCGGACCAGCGTCATGGGATCGCGATACAGATCGAGTCCCGCCCGGAGTTCATAGGTCGCAGTCTGCTGAATCAATCTCTTCAGGACTTCCAGGTGGTGTGGCATCGTGCCGCGGTCAAACAGTTGCGGGCCGCTGCCTGCTAACAGGTGTCTGAGGGCATGGACTCGATCCAGGCGAAGCAACGTACTTTGCGCTTCGGGGACAATGCGGGAAAAGAGCAGAACCTGCGGGAGACATCTTGCGATGTATTGCGCAGGGTAGACTTCTTCGAGGCGGACTCTTCTCCTTGTCCTCCCGGTGTTATCCGGCGCTTCCTGAAGCTGTGAAAAGATTCGGGAGGGCGAGCCTCCTGGCGAGCCAAGTGCCGCAGACTCCTGATCTAGAGCGGCTCGGCGGGAGCCTCGCCCTCCCAGTTCGGGAACAGTTGGAATTTTTTCACAGCTCTCCTCTCCCAGCGGGATGTCACCTGAAGACACTGCCGCATCGGCGTCGACGTAGAAGTGTTTGCGCAATGCCAAGGCTTCTACCGCTTCCGCTGGAGCGCGAAGGAGTACGGCATCATCGGAGAGATAGTGCCAGCCCTGGCGAATCAGCCCGATCGCCAAGGTGGACTTGCCACTGCCGGACGGTCCTATGACGAGAAGACCCACGCCTTCTTTGGAAACGATTCCCGCGGCATGGAGGCTATAGAGTCCCAGAGGTCGGAGGAGTTTGAGCAGTCCAAACGCCCAGAAGTTGTTTTGCAGGAGCGGAGGCTTGGTAAAAAAGGAGGGA
Organism: uncultured Acidimicrobiia bacterium; assembly: GCA_963752385.1. GTDB lineage: Bacteria > Acidobacteriota > Terriglobia > Versatilivoradales > Versatilivoraceae > CAVVYL01. The sequence goes on from CAVVYL010000062.1 coordinate 225,364, forward strand.
GCAATGAACGCCGTTCCCTCTCCTCGCGCAGGCTGGAGGTGCAGGAGCGAGGAGCCATCGGTCAGGTAAAAGTTGTCTCCGCTATCTAGCGCGGAGAACCCATCTGCCCGGAACAGTTCGCGGGCCGCCGGTGGGACACTCAGTCCATTGGGGTGAAGGCTGATGGACAGACGAAGAGACGGTTCTCTCACCCCAGACGGGATCCTGACCCACGACAGCTCCTCGAGGAGCCGAGCCAGATCCTCAACGCTCTCCTGCCCGTCCTGCTCCACCTTCAGGATCACATCATGGAAGGCATACAGAGCCATTGGGCCCACCTTCCTTCTAGAAGGCTAGAAGGCCTTTTACCCCCGGGAGGGGGAGTAAAAGCGCCAAAAAACCCTTGGCCCGTCACTTCTTCCAAGCTTCCTTGTTTGGTGAGCTTAGGCTCGACAAACGCCAGCTTCGGCTCCTGCCACGGTTTCTTTGCCGTAGCTGGCGAAGCAGCAGATTCTTGTCCTTCCCTTTCTTGCGGCGCTAGCGGAACTGGTTCCTTCTCCACGATTACCTCCTGTTCTGGATAGATTCGCTTTCTTGAAACTGACTTAGCCCGTCTGGGAACGATCGATTTGGCGCTGGAGGGTAAGAATAGACGGTCCTAAAAATCTCCGTTGGAGTTCTCTCTGCCACTGGCTTTCCGTGAATCGTCACCCAGCTATGCCCTTGCAGCCCTTCGCCCTTTCGGCGGATGCCAAAGTGGATTGCGACCGGATGACTCAACCGAGTCAACACTCGATAGAGAGCCAGCGACTGTCGCAAACAGGTCCGAGGGAAAAGTGGCAAGTGAAACGGTCTTAGCCGACAGATGGTGACGACGATGCGCACGGCCCGTTCAGTTTCCAAAGGACTCCTGCCTTCCAGTCGACGGACCCGGCTGAGGTGCCTAAGTAATTCGGGGAGGGGCCGAAAGCGCAGAGAAATTGGCAGCAGGCACAGCCACAGAACCAGACGCAAAGCAAACCAGCACTCGGAAAGCAGCACTCTGAGTTCTCTGGGTCTTACTCGAGGCTGCCCTGCAGTATCCGTTTGGATCTGGCTCAGACCATCCATTGTTTTCACAAAGCTCGCAACAATAGAAATCCGAGTGCTTCCCAAAACAGACAATGACTCCCTTCACGCTGCTCTGGTGGGTGGCGAGCGGTGATTCGATATCGGAAGTTAACAGGAAACTAAGCCAAAAATGGAGAATAACTCAAGAGAGTCTGGTAAATAATTGCATTTCTGCAATCCCAATACCAAGTAAATTCAACGCGCCTAAACCGGTGAGATCGAGACCCAGCCTTCCGGGGGTCCCGTTCGCATACTGGTCACTGCGAACTGATTGCGTTTCCATTGCTCGCTTGGCGAGAAAGCGGGGCTGGTAAGAACGAACTCTGCGAGGTGGGTCTATTTGGGTTGAGTCATTTGCCCGTCAGTGAGTTGTTTGAGGAGATCGGTCAATTGTTCGATCCAACCTGCGCCGCCACTGATGGTGGCGATCAGTTCGTCCATCGCCTCTTTGATCTTGTCGTACTGGATGAAGGACCGGTATTGCCGAATGACTTCCAGATCCTCGGGGGTTTGCGGCATGGCCTTGTCGTAGAGATCGATCAGATTGCGAACGCGTCCCAGATCTTCGCTCAGGCGCTCGGCACTTTGGCCGATTTGTCGCATGGACCCGTCGATCTCTGGAGCCACACCCGCCGCAAACTCCACGAGAGGCAGGATCTTGGTGAGGTGACGCGACTGCTCCTGCACCAGGCGGATCTTGTCCTGCAGACCTTCGATTTGCTTGGTCGCTGAGCTGAGACGCAAACGAAGATCGGTGGTCTCCTGTCGGTTGCGGGCCATTTCAGCCTCAAGTTCCAGCTTCTCCGATTCCAGTTCGCTCAAGGAATTCTTGACGAGGTTCTTCTGCTTGACCAGGTTCTCCACTAGAAAGTTGAATTCCTTGATCTTGCCGGCTTGTCTTTCGAGCTCGGTGTCTGGCAACGTTTCAAGCCCTGCGGCGATCTTGCGGAGTGCGAGAGAGAGCGAATGGCTCAGATAGAAGGCCAAACCAATGCCGGCGATCAGGATAGCTGCACACAGCAGGGCCAGCTGGTTTCGCAACAGCCCGGTCTGCAGTGAAACGCGGCGTGCCGAGATTCCCAGAACGATCGTGCCAATCCGCAACTGTTCGTAAAACACCGGACGACTGATGTTGATGACTCGCTCCCCCGTACTGGCCCAGCGGGTCTCACTCTGGGCATCTGCATCAGACTTAAGCAACTCGTGGGAACTCGTCTTCCAAGGCTGCGGCCTCCTCTCTGGCTAAACCGCTGTCCGCCAGAGCCTTCCGATCCTTGTCAAGGATCATGATGTAGAGAACGTCTTTCGACCGGATGAACCCCTTCGCCAGTTGGTTCAGTGCACCGCGATCACCGACTGTCAGCGCACCGATGGCCGCCTTGTCCAGGACTTCCGCGGCCAGCTTGGCACGCCGGATCAGTTCTTCCTTTAGCTGTTCTTCCACATGACCGGGCAGCCAGACCAGCAGAGCCAGCGAAATCAGCGCCGTCAGGACAAGGCTGAGAATGAGGAATCGGGTTCGCAATTCCGCACTTCCTTTGCAGCAGAGTCTTAGCTGGTCATGCGCGATGTCAGGAGGATGTTGTACTCGTTTCGGTGGAAGAACAGGTTCCAGCCGGAAGCGTACACTTCCAGCGTGCTGTTCTCGCGCATCTGCGGTGCGGCGCCGTGCCGGAAGCACGCGCTCCGATCAAGGCGCTGCCCTTGGCTTTGAACTTTCAGCCCACCGGCTCCATCGAGTGACGCCGGTTCAAAACCACAATCAGCACAAAGTTTGTCAGCGAATGAGCCGTAATCCCGGGAAGCAAATGATTTGTCAGCTCAAACAAACATCCCAACACGAATCCGGCGAAGGCCGCGTACAGGGACCAGTGCCAGAACGGGTTGCGAGGAATGAGATGCGCCAGTCCAAAAGCCAGGCTGGCCGGAATCAGCCCGAAAACAGGCTGCACAGCGCCTCGGAAAAACGTCTCTTCGGCTACGCCACTGAGAATCCCGAGGGCAGCGATTTCCCAGAGACGAAGCGGCACCAGCACCCTGCAAAACTGCTCTTCGAGCTGCTGGGCCCACTGAAAGTTCCGGCTGCAATAGAGTGACAGAGCAATGAGGAACCCTGAGGCCCCCAGCGTCATCAGGGCCAGGCGGACATAGTTGTCGAGTTCGAAGCCCAGAAACAATTGCCAGGACAGCCGCTTCTGAACCAGAATCCAAAGAAGTGCTATCGCCAGAAGAATGGCGTAGATTCTTGATGCCGGAACCAGAACTCTCATAGTCGGGACAGTGTACTGATTCGACTGCCATTTCGCAAGAGCAGGTGGTTCATGGGTTCACGGGAACCTTGGAACTAATCTCACGCCGTGGCGACGAAATTCACAGTTCAGTCAGGTCCCGATGGATTGAGCCCCTGTGGTCGCCCTTGGTCAATTTCGGAAAGGGGACACTGAACACGACCCCTTTTTTAGGTACTATTCGAATTGTGATCGATCGCCGCGCTCTTTTTTGGGAGAAAGTGGGGTAAACTGCTGGCCGCGCAGTATAGCACTAGCGTGCGGCGTTTCGAAGGGACGACAGTCATGGCCCGGAAAAGCGCGTTCTTTGCCTGAACGCTGCGACCGGTCAAATTGTGGTATCATGAATTCGCAACTTAACCCACTCGCCAACGATTGATGGGCCGGCGAATCTAATCGTAAAGGATTGTCCTTCACCCCATGAGGGACTGGGAGGTTTCCTGTGCGTTTGTTCTTCTTTCGGCTGTTTCTGTTTTCACTTCTTTTTTTGGCCAGTCTGGCGCTCCGTGTAATTGGCGGTGGCACAAAGATAACCCAGCGTTGGGTGGCCCCGGATATCGCCAAGTATCAATTCGAGCATATTTTGACTATTTGCATCATCAAGGACGAGACCATCCGGCAGATGGTGGAAGATGCCATGGCTGCTCGGGTAAAGAAGGACAATGCCTTCCCTTCGTACAACATTCTTCAGGAAGCGGAGCTGCGAGATAAAGAGCTGGCCAAGCGCAAAATCCTGCAAATGGGATTTGACGGAGCCGTGCTCATGCGTCCCCTTCGAGTCGAGGACCGCGTCAACTATGTTCCAGGGTCGTACCCGCCCTACTATGGCAGTTTCTGGGGTTATTATGGATGGGCTTGGCCGGCCGTTTATACACCGGACTATGTGTACACGGACAAGATTGTCCAGGTGGAGACAACCATCTATTCCATCAAGGATGACAAGTTGCTGTGGACCAGCTTAAGTGAGACCACGAATCCTCAGTCCGCCCGTGATGTGGTGTTGGGAATTGCCAAGGCAATTGGCAAAGAAGCTCGCAAACGCGGCCTGGTGAAGTAGAACCGGGGGTGCGCAAAGCTATCACTGTCGCGAATCCCGGCACATTCGCATTGCATGAATCGGGACTCAAGTTCCGATTATCTGCACGTCTGAGAATACCCATTCGATCTGTTGCACGCACTATCAGGGCGATGAGCGTGAAGGAGGAGGGAAGTGAGATGTGACGGAAGCTATCGACCCTCAAGTTCGGTAATCGGCGTTGATGTGGATGTATTCCTTCGTGAGATCACAAGTCCACATGGTGGAACCGTGACTGCCCGTCTTCAGATCGAGACTGATTCGAATGTCGCGTTCTTTGAGGATCTCTTTCGCGCGTTTCTCATCAAAGGTCAGACCCATCCCGCTTTGGCAAACGGGCAGATCACCAATGTGGATGTCTACCCGGTTCGGATCAAACGCCACACCTGAGTATCCGGCCGCGCATAAAATCCGTCCCCAGTTGGCATCTTCTCCGGCCATGGCTGTCTTGAACAGCGGCGAATTGGCAATGCTCCGCGCAATCTGCGTGGCGTCGCTTTCCGTCTTTGCACCTCGAACGACGATCTCGATGAATTTTGTGGCCCCTTCACCATCGCGCACAATTTGCTGCGCCAGGCTCTGGCAGACGCCGGTCAGTGCCTCCGCGAAGACGGCGTAATCGTCGCCTCTGTCTTCGATCAAGCGGGCACCCGATCCCCCGTTCGCAATAATCGCCAACGTGTCGTTTGTGGATGTGTCCCCGTCCACGCTGATCCGGTTGTAGCTCTTCTCGCAGGCCTCGGTTAACGCGGCTTCCAGAAGGGCGCGAGTGATCAGGACGTCCGTCAAAACAAAAGCCAGCATGGTCGCCATCCGGGGGTGGATCATACCGGCTCCTTTCGTCATGCCACTGATGCGGACAATACTACCCGCAATGGGCACCTCGGCGGAGCAAACCTTGCGCACGGTGTCGGTGGTCATAATCGCTCGGGCGACATCGCCCACGGCCGCGGGACTCAGCCGCTCCTTCAAGGCAGAAGCCTGCTGCTCGATCCGCTCGACAGGCAGCGGCACACCGATAACACCCGTGGACGCGACCAGCACCTGCTGATCAGAAATACCTAAAACCTTGGCTGCCAACCCTGCCATGCGGCGAGCCGCCTTCATTCCAAGCTCTCCAGTACAAGCGTTCGCATTCCCCGAGTTCACGATCACCGCCCGGATGTCTCCTCTGGACTCTTCCAGGTGCTCCTGGCAAACGAGCAGCGGTGCGGCCTTAACCACGTTGGTCGTGAATCTCGCGGCGGCAAGTGAAGGGCGAGTGGAGTAAAGAAGGCCAACGTCCAGTCTCCCGTCTTCTTTCTTCACCCCAGCGGAAACGGCTGCGGCCAAGAAACCTTGCGGACAGGTAATCTCTTCAGAACTGATTCTCAAGCTCAATGTCTTACGATCCTTTCGATTCGACGGTTCCAGTGCATTGGTGGGGCGGAACACTGCGCAACTCCGTCAGGTTAAGACCGATTGGCTCTTTGTAGGCCCGGCTTGCCAAGGGTGACGGACTGCACTTACCCTCTTAGCAAAATCGTTGCTGCTTGCCGTCCTGGCATGATGATGCTTTCTGTCAGTTCGTCTTGCTCAGGCTCTTCTCCGCCTGCTCCAGAGCTTCGCTCACTCTTACGGTTGATGTGCCTCCCACAACCGACCGGGCGCCAATACTGTTTTCCAGCGCCAAAGCGGCGTAGACATCTTCTCCAACTAAGGTGGAAAACGCCTGATACTGCTCCAGGCTCAGCTGTTGAAGCTCAAGCTTCTTCGATTCACAATGCAGCACGATTTTTCCGACCAGCTCATGGGCTTTCCGGAACGGCATTCCTTTACGAACGAGATAATCTGCCAGATCCGTCGCGTTCAAGAAGCCCGCCTGGACCGCGGCGCTCGCAGCGGCTCTGTTCACCTTGAGCGTTCGCACGACCACTTGTGCCACCATCAGGCAATCAATGAGAGTATCGAGGCTGTCGAAGAGAAGCTCTTTGTCCTCCTGCAAATCCTTGTTGTAGGCGAGGGGCAGGCCCTTCAAGAGCGAAAGCAGACTGGTGAGGTTGCCGATGACTCGAGCCGACTTACCACGAATGAGCTCCAGGGAATCTGGGTTTTTCTTCTGTGGCATGATGCTGCTGCCGCTTGTGACCGCATCGGAAAGTTCTACCAAACCGAATTCCGGAGAAGAGTAAAGGATCAGATCTTCAGCCAGCCGGCTCAAATGGACCATGGCCAGTGAAGCGGCTGCAACGAATTCGACCTGATAGTCCCGATCGCTCACCGCGTCCAGACTATTCCTCGAAAGTTGACTGAAACCCAGCTCGACGCGCAAGCCTTCGCGGTCGATGGGAAAGCCGTTTCCGGCCAGAGCCCCGGAGCCCAGAGGCATCACATCGGTTCGGCGAAAGCAATCGTCCAAGCGATCATAGTCGCGCTGAAACATTTCGAAGTAGGCCAGCAGGTAGTGCGAAAACAACACTGGCTGGGCCTTCCGCAAATGGGTGTAGCCGGGAATGACAACGTCAACATGTGCCTTCGCTAGATTGACAAGCTCACGACTCAGCGTCTTGAGCTGAACCTGAACCCGGATGATCGCGCGTTTCAAGTAGAGACGTACATCCACGGCTACCTGATCATTCCGGCTGCGTCCCGCGTGCAGTTTGAAACCTGCGTCGCCGATCAGCTCGACCAAGCGTGCTTCGACGAAGCTGTGAACATCTTCCTCTTTCTGGCTGGCAAGCCACGCTGGTTCTTTCTCGACTCGCCTTTTGATCTCAGCCAAACCTCTGCCGATCTGTTTCAATTCGTCCTCTGAGAGAATGCCTGTCTTGGCGAGAGTGGTGGCATAGGCTATGGAGCCTTCGATGTCTTCCAGGATCAAGCGTTGATCGACATCCAGGGAAGCATTGAAGCGCTCAAAGACGGCGTCAATCTGTTCGGTAAATCTTCCGCCCCAGGTCTTCATAAAAGGCACTCGGCTTTCAGCACTCAGCGATGAGCGCGTAGCACCACGTCAGACTGTGTCGAACTCAAAGTGACCCGAAAAACTGGGTCGAAAATCATTCGCTGCCTCGAGGAAACGCAGCGTAGGGCAAATCTGAAGGTCGTTTCTTGAGGTGCCAGAGAATTCTTGCACTTTTCACACACACTCTGACATCAGGTTAGCCCAGCTCCAGTCTTTCGGACCGCGAGCCGTCAATGCCACATGCCACGCCGCCCGCGCATCAGTCATGGCTCATCACTTCTTCACAAGGGCCTGCACCTTAACCGGCAAACCAAAAAGATTAATGAATCCCTCGGCATCCTTCTGGTTGTACACCGCTTCTTCTCCGAAGGTTGCCAAGTCTGCACGATAGAGCGAGTGCGCGGATTTTCTTCCCGCGACGGCGACGTTGCCCTTGTACAATTTCAAGCGAACCGAGCCTGTCACGGTCCGCTGGGTCGACTGCACAAAAGCATCCAGCCCTTCGCGAATCGGCGTAAACCACTGGCCGTTGTAAACCAAATCGGCGTACTTCAGGGCCACTTGGTCTTTCAGGCGCATCACTTCCTTGTCGAGGCAAATCGACTCTAACTCTCTATGGGCTTGCACGAGCAGTGTGCCGCCTGGAGTCTCGTAAGCTCCTCGTGACTTCATGCCCACCAGCCGATTCTCAACGAGATCAATCCGTCCAATGCCATGTTCACCGCCGATGCGGTTCGCTAGTTTTACGAGTTCGACCGCCGGCAGACGCTGGGCGTCGATGCCGACAGGCGTGCCCCGCTCAAACTCAATCTCAACATAGCGGGGCTTATCTGGCGCCTTCTCCGGAGAAGTGGTGAGCTTCCACATGGATTCTTCCGGTTCACTGGCCGGGTCTTCCAGGCTTCCACCCTCGTGGCTGATATGCCAGATGTTCCGATCTTCGCTGTAGTTCTTTTCCTTGGTCACAGTAATCGGAACGTTGTGCTGGCGCGCGTAGTCAATGGCGTCCTCGCGGGAGCGAATCGTCCACTCCCTCCAGGGAGCAATGACTCTCAAATGCGGAGCCAGCGCTTTATAAGTCAGCTCAAAGCGGACCTGATCGTTGCCTTTGCCGGTGCAGCCGTGGGCCACCGCGTCGGCCCCTTCCCGCAAAGCGATCTCCACCTGACGCTTGGCCAGAACGGGCCGCGCCATCGAAGTGCCCAGGAGATACTTCCGTTCGTAAATAGCGCCTGCCCGCAGGGTGGGCCAGATATAATCTTGAACGAATTCTTCCTGCAAATCTTCGACATAAAGCTTGGAGGCCCCGGTCTTGAGCGCTTTCTCGCGCAGGCCGGTCAATTCTTCTTCCTGGCCGACATCACCCGCCATAGCAATAACCTCGCACCGATAGTTCTCTTTCAGCCAGGGAATGATGACGGATGTATCCAACCCACCGGAGTATGCCAAAACCACTTTTTTGATCATGAGTTCTGTTCCATCTCCAAAGTCCTCGCTGCTAACCGTAGCCAGCGACGTCTCTCACTCAATGTGACAAATAGGCCAGTAACAGACATTCTCAGCCCATCAACAGATACAAGACCGCCTTCTGAACGTGCAGGCGGTTCTCGGCTTGGTCGTAAACGATGGACTGCGGCGAGTCAATCACGCTGGGCGCGACCTCATAACCACGGTGGGCGGGCAAGCAGTGCATGAACACTGCATCCTTCCGGGCATGCGACATCAGGCGGCCGTCGACACGATAATCAGCAAAGACGGCAGCACGGTCTTCCGTCTCCGCTTCCTGTCCCATGCTAGCCCAGACATCCGTGTAAACAATGGACGCGTCCTTCACGGCTTGCATGGGATCATTCAGAATCTCAATCCTCGCGCCACTCTCTTTAGCTGCTTTCTCGGCTTCGCTGACGATACGGTGGTTCGGCTCGAAACCTTCTGGTGTGGCGATCCAGAGCTCGACCCCCAGCTTGGCCGCTCCGTCAATCAGGGAATGGCAAGTGTTGTTGCCATCTCCCACGTAAGCGAACTTTAACTGCTTCACCCGCCCGAACTTCTCAGCAATGGTGAAATAGTCTGTCAACCCCTGACATGGATGCAGCAAATCGGTCAAGCCGTTGATGACGGGAATCGAGGCATGCTCTGCCAGCTCAACGACCGACTTGTTTTTGTAAGTACGGGCGACAATGCCATGCACCCAGCGTTCCAGGTTCTTGGCTACGTCCCGGATCGATTCTCGCTCGCCCAACTTCGCCACGGAATGATCCAGAAAAACGACGTTCCCGCCCATGCTCGTCATTCCCACATCGAAGGTCACCCGCGTGCGCAGAGAAGGCTTCTCGAAGACCAGAGCTAGAATTTTTCCAGTCAAGGCGCGGGCGTAATCGGACGGAGATCGCTTGAGGGCTTCGGCTGTGGCAAAGACGAGGTGAATGTCCTGAGCTGTCAGGTACTGGATGGATAGGAGGTCCGGGACGGAAAGCTTTTTTCCCGCAAGAGAACCCACCCCAAACGACTGGCTAATTGACATGATTCAGCGATCTCCCGCCACAGCGTGCTCCGCCGGACTGGGTGCGACTTGCGATTGGGCCACTTCCGAAAAAATCTTATCCAGAGCCTTGATGAACCTGCTAATTTCCTTCTTGCTGATGATGTACGGCGGCAGGAAACGTAGGACGTTCTCGCTGGTCACATTAATGACGAAACCGGCCTCCAGGCAGCGGTTGACAATGTCGCGGCACGGGAAATCGAGTTGCATTCCCAGCATCAGCCCTTCGCCGCGCACGTCAACCACGAACATATACTTTTGCTTCAGCGCCAGGAGCTTGCTCTTGAAGTAGGCGCCCTTGTCTCGAATCTCGGTGAGCAGGTTCTCCTCCTCCATGATCTTGATGAACTCGTATCCCAGGCGGCAAGCCAGCGGGCCTCCACCGAAAGTTGTCCCGTGATCCCCCGGGCCGAAGGTAGGAGCTACTTTGTCAGTGGTCAGCAGCGCACCCAACGGCAGGCCCAGCCCCAGGGGCTTGGCGAGTGTGAGGATGTCAGGACGGAGGTTAAATTTCTCATAGTAAAAGAAACGGCCGGTGCGGCCGATACCGCACTGGATTTCGTCAAAGATCAGCAGCGCCTGGTGCTGGTCGCAGAGCTGGCGCGCCGCCAGCAGGAACTCTTCACTGCAGGCGTGAATTCCGCCCTCACCCTGCAGCGGCTCAATGATGAGCGCGCAGACGCGGTCATTGAAATTGGCCGCCAAGTCCTGAACATCATTGAAGCGAACAAAGCGGAAACCCGGAACCAGAGGTTCGTACGGTTTGCGATACTTGTCGGAGGCCGTGGCGGAAAGCGCGCCGTAAGTGCGGCCATGGAATGCATTGTCGAGGGTCAGAATCTCATGCTTGCCTTCGCCGAGCTGGTTCTTGTAAGCATAACCGCGAGCCAGCTTAAAGGCAGCTTCGACCGCCTCGGTGCCGCTGTTGCAGAAAAACGCCTTGTCGAGACCGGAGATCTCGATTAGTTTCTGCGCCAGTAGCGCCTGGTAGGGGTGATAGAAAAGATTGCAGACATGAATCGACTTCTTGATCTGTTTGCGGAGAACGTTAGTGATGCGCGGGTGATTGTGACCCAATGCGTTGACTGCAATACCGGCCAGCAGGTCGACGTAGCGCTTGCCAGCAAAATCGTACAGCATGCACTTGCGCCCCTTGTCGACAAACAACGGGTACTTCTTGTAGTTAGAACTCAGGTACTTCGATTCTGCTTCAACGATTTGCTTTAGGTTCATCGTCTTCGTAAGATCAGTCTTTCTTAACCCGGCAGGACTACAGAATTTTTCCGTCCCGGATTGGTTCGACTACTGGACGATAGCTGTCCCGAGCGGTTGATTCTGGAGGAGCAGCCGTGTCAGGCCGCCGGGCTCACGCCCGCCGACTATATGGATCTCCGCAAGGCCTTCAGCCAAAGCTCGTTCGCAAGCCCGCGTTTTGGGCAACATGCCTTCGGTTATGACTCCGGAATCCCGAAGCGCGGCGATCTCTCTACGGTTTAGCCTGGGAATCACTTGGCGCTCGGCATCGAAGACGCCGGGGACATCGGTCAGGAAAACCAGTCGATCTGACTTGCACAAAACCGCCACGGCTGCGGCCATTTCGTCGGCATTGACATTGTAATAGGCGGCATCTTCCCCGATGGCTGTGCAGGCGATTACGGGGAAATAGCCCTCTCTGAGAAGCAGTTCGATGAGGTTCGGATCTCCGAGGCAGACTTCACCGACATAGCCGTAGTCAAAGGGGGCCTCTAGCGGCGTTCCGTCGAACTTCCGCGCGATGAAGCTGCTCCCGTCGCCTCCGCAAAGCCCCACGGCTTTCCGATGCTGCTTGAAGAAGGCGGCAACAATCTCTTTGTTGACCCAGCCGGAAAGGACCATTTGCACGACGCGCATTGTGGCTGCATCCGTGACGCGCAGTCCTTGGTGAAAGCGGCTTGGGATGGCAAGCCGTTCCAACGTCTCTTTGATCTGCTTTCCTCCGCCGTGAACCACGATGACCTCGTGATCATGGCTTTGGAGAGCAATAAGTTGGGCGACCATTGTATGGAGAAGGCCCAGCTCCGTCAACAGGCTTCCTCCCAATTTGACGACGATCCGCACGTTGCTGTCCTCAAGTCGGCAACCCACCCTGCACTTCCTGAAGGTGGGAGAACTTCGGGCGGCGCAGGAAACGATCGCAGTGCCGTTTCTGGTAGGCTTCCAGCCACTTCAAGTGAGTGAGTCTCCCGCAAGGAGAACGCCAGCGCGGGTGTTCCTTACAGCGTTCGCCAACTTCTTCACAGCTCCTCTCCCAACGGGGGATTACGCTTCTCTGATTTTCGGGGTGGCAATCAGCCTGGGGGCTAGCGATCGGCAATCCGAACTCCACAAACCGCAATTCACAAGAGTCCTGCGGTTTCCTCCACACCCAGCATCACGTTCATATTCTGAAGCGCCTGTCCAGCCGCTCCTTTGACCAAGTTATCAATTGCTGACACCATCACCAGCATCGAGCGGCTGGCTTCAAACTTCCAACCGATGTCGCAGAAATTCGTGTGCACGACAAACTTGATTTCCGGGAGCGACCCGGCCGGCAAAATCCGAATGAAAGGTTCGCCCTCATACGCTTCTTGCAGGCACTGCGCAACGGCACGCTCCGAGGCCGACTGGCGCAACTTGACATAAATGGTGGAGAGGATGCCTCGATTAATGGGAAGCAGATGAGGTGTGAAAATCAGCTGCGAAGCGTCTAACTCCTGCCAGATCTCCGGTGCATGACGATGCGTCAAAACGTTGTAGGCTTTGAAACTTTCAGTCACCTCGGAAAAATGAGTATTAGCACTGGGCGACTTGCCAGCACCGCTGACACCCGATTTGGAATCACAGATAATGTCGACGCCGCTATCGATCAGACCCGCTTGCTGCAACGGAATAAGCGGCAAAAGCGCCGAGGTTGGATAGCAGCCGGGGTTTGCCAGCAAGCGTGTTTGTCGGATACGATGACGCTGAATCTCGGTCAGGCCGTAAACAGCTTCGTCGAGCAAGGACGGGAAGCGATGCTCGAACCCGTACCACTTGGCATACAGGTTGGCCTGCCTTAGCCGATAGGCGCCACTGAGATCGATGACTCGCAGGTCCCGCTCCAAGAGCTGGGGTACTAATTCGTGAGACGTTTCGTTCGGAGTCGCCAGGAAGACCGCGCTGATCCCGCGATCTGACAAGAGCGCGACATCGAGAGGCTCGATCTCCAAATCGCAGCGCCGGTCAAACTGGGGCAACTCTTCGCGGTACTTTCGAGGCTTTCCAGCCTGTCGCTCCCGGTTAGCCGTCATCAAGGTATGCAAATTGGCGCAGGGATGCTTCAACAGCAGGGCCGCGAGTTCAGCTCCGGAATAACCGGTCGCACCGATAATGGCAACTTTCAGTGGCTCAATCATGAAGACAGTTCACTTTCCTTCCTTTGGCACTTAACCCGCGAGCTCAATCAGCCGCTTTCTCACCAGGCGGGCCTTAGGCTGGTCAGGCGTTACAACCAGAATGGTATCATCCCCAGCCACGGTTCCGACGATCTCGCGCCATCCAATCATATCAAGCGCCCTCGCAACGGGTGAGGCATCGCCTGGATTCGTCTTGACGACCACGAGATTACCGGCCACTTGCACCTGTGTGACGAACTGCGTAAGGGTATGCCGCGCTGGGTGGTGGTTGCCTTCAATGACCCGCAAGACGTCAGGCGACCTGTAGCCTTGCATTGTCTTGATCAGGTTAAGCTCTCGCAAGTCCCTCGAAAGCGTCGCTTGAGTTGCTTTGACGCCTGCGGCCTTGAGTTTGCGCGCCAGCTCGAGCTGGCTGAGGATGGAGCGCGACCGTATCAGGTTGAGTATTTTCGTTTGTCGGATGTTCTTATTCATTCTGTGTGAATAATTATGCAAACAAATTGCATAATTATAGACGACCGGGCACCTATGTCAAGAAAGAAAATGAAGAACTTGACTGAAGAGTTGATGAGAAGCTAAGGGGGCGGTCTAGGGGCGAGGCCCTATCGGGGCGTGGTTGAGCAGGACCCCAACCTGATCACCACCGATGTCAGGAAAATCGTCGTAGTAGTTCCCGATCTGAAAGAGTGCTATGTCTTCCGTCAACAGCGCGGCCACTTCGTCGCAATGGCGGCCTGCAAAGCGCCTGGCGCGAAAATGGGCAACCGGAACTGCAGCAATGATCTTGCTGGCGCCCAGCAGCTTTACCGTTTCGATGGCGCTGAACATGGTCCAGCCCGAGTGCATACCATCATCAACGATAATGGCAGTCCTTGCGGCGAGGCTTTTCGGAGTGGAGACGCGCCAAGTCTGGAGATCGGTCTGGAGCGCCAGGCGTCTTTTCTTAGCGGTCTGGTAGATTTCTGCCCGAGTAAGCCGGGTTTGGCCAACTAGCGGCTGATTGATGTGTGTTTCTCCCGCATCGGTGACATAGCCGAAAATGGTTTCTTCGGCCCAGGGAACAGGCAGGCTTCGAATCGGGACCAGAGTCAGCGGGCAGTTCAACCTCTGGGCGACCGGCAGGGCCACTGGAACGCCGCCATTGGGAATCCCCATTACAATGGGTTGACCCTTTTGGTATTGAAGCAGCTGAGAAGCCAGCTGTTCGCCAGCCTGTTCCCGATTCTTGAACTTAGTCACGGACCGAAGCCTGCTTCCTGAAGTGCCCATTGCCTGCCAAGCGGTGCTAAGGATAAGAACGTTAGGAAGGGGAATGCAAGGAATAATTGGGATGGTGAGATCGAGTCCTTGCACTCCAATGGCCGACCTCACCGGTCGTGCAGCATTATGTTCAAGACTCGATTCTGTGGCGGCAACAGCAGTTCCACTGCTTTGGGCGCCAGCCGCGGCCCAAACGTGTCCAGCTCGAGGGAGTGGCCTGACGGCTGGCTGGTAATCCTGAGGAGGCAGGTGGCTCCGCTGATCGGATCGAGATCACAGCGGTCTGTTGAGGACCCCAGGGACCCGTATTTCCTTTGTCGCTTGCAGTGAATTCCTTAAAATACAGTGGCAGGAGACGTTTCGCCGGAATTGCAGGCTGCGGGCTGTGGTCCAACTGTAGTCAGCCTAGAATAAGGTCTGAACCAGCCTGCGATGTCACCCAAAGGAGAGAATTCATGACAAAGCAAACCAAACCCATTCCTGATGGGTACCACACGGTGACACCCTACTTGGTCGTGAACGGTGCCGCCAACGCGATTGAGTTTTACAAGAAGGCCTTCGGAGGGACTGAGGTACTGCGTTTCGCGCAGCCGGACGGAAAGATCGGACATGCCGAAATCTTGATCGGTGACTCAAGGATTATGCTCGCCGACGAGTACCCCGAAATGGGTTATCGCAGTCCGCAATCGCTCGGCGGTTCACCGGTCAGCATCCATCTTTATGTTGAAGATGTTGACGCATTGGCCAGCCAGGCTGTCTCTGCTGGTGCAAAGGTGAAGCAGCCGGTCAAGGATCAATTTTACGGCGACCGGTCCGGCACCTTTGAAGATCCGTTTGGGCACCTTTGGCACATTTCCACTCACAAGGAAGACGTCTCGCTCGAAGAAATGAACAAGCGGGCTGCGGCTGCCACGGCGCAAAAAACAGGAAGCTGATCGTCATGATGCCGAGCTCTCGACAAAAGTCGGGAGCCTAGGACGGGCCGCGGCCGGGTTGCCGATTCTTCCCGGCCTGGTTCGCTACGACGAGGCGGTCATCGCCGGCGAGATCAAGCACGCTCTGCGCTTCACAGTCCAGACAACACAACGGGCCTACCTTCATCCAGCTACGCACTACGCCAGCAGCAATACCAGTCCAAGCGCGCCACCGATGGGTTTGCGGGTAAGGCTCAAGGCCAGCTACGATCTGTCCCGATTTACGGGCGCTTCGAAGGCCATCCTGACCGCACTGAAGAAGTATGGAATGCTTGTGGCCGACAACGGTTCAGACTGGTTCATCTCAGAAGCCACCGACGCGCGTCGAACTCACGGCCGGCCCAGGATTGATGAGGAGATGGAAAGTCTGGTCGTACGGCAAATCACGCCTAAGTGGGCGGTGGGCAAGACTGCCGTGATTTTTCGGCTCCATGGCGGATTTTTGCATTGCCGAGAGGCCTGACAGGAAGCGGGTTTCCAGTTCGGAGACGCGAAAGACGAATCGGAAGTGGGTTTTTTCGACACCGGTCCTCGTTTTCATGTTAAGGCTGGGATCCAGTTGGGAAGATGTGGTGATCGTCGGCCTAGCGCTCGGCAGCAAGGCCCATTGCTGGAGCTGGGCGCGCGCTTCTACGATCCAGTCATAGGCCCGGCACTTCTGACTGAGACGCACCACCAGTTGCCGCGCGTGCGCGATCACTCGACCCGGCAGGTGAATCAGCCCGAAGCGCATGGCCTTCATTCGCTTGGGCGCCCATTCCTGGCCTAGCACCAGCCGCTTCAACGCCGCATTCAAGTTGAACGCCAAAATCATGATCCACCACCAGGCCGCGTTCTCTCCAAAGTCTGCCGACGGCAGCGTCCCTCCCGCCAGATCTTCCTTCATCACCTGGTGCACTTCTTCGCTCTTGCCACAGCGCTCATGTTGCCAGTGAATCAGCCGTCCGCCTTCCCAGTCCAGATTGGTCACGATCCCAAACACCTTATATCTTTGCCGCTTCATCTCCACGGTCGGAAACGGCAGTTCCCGGTTTTCCATCCCCGGCAATGCCAGCTGCCGCAACGGTTCCCGAATCGCCAGATACCGGTACGCCGCTCCGCGCTTGCTGTGTCCCACCCAGTTGGGCACAAAACAGACTTCCGCCCACTCCTGTCCCGTCTGGACTGGCTCGCCATTGATCTCCCGCAGCAGCGGCTGCCAGTCTCTTTCACCCACTTCCTCGACCGCGTCCCGAAACTCCCGCGTCACATCACAGCTGATGGCAAACTCGATCCGCCCAAACCGCTCGTTCTTCCCCTCTGCACAGTACCGCAACAACTCCTGCTGGTAACCTGCCGTGTCACTCCGCAACCGCACCCGCTCAACTCCCGCCGGCAGCATCGCCAGCGCGGCCTTCAACACCCGCAACTGCTCATGCCCCGCCGGCACATTCCCGTCTCGAAACTCCGTGTGCAACACCAACCCCGGCTCGGCCGAATAGGTGTTCAGCGGTTGGTACGCCTTGAAATGCTGGTAGCTGTACAGCGCCCCCTCCTTGCTCGTTCCACCAGGGTCGCATCCTGATCCAGCGTCGCCACCTGCTCCGGATGCTTCCGCTGCACGGCCGCCACCAGATCCTGATTCACCCGCCCCAACCCCTTCAGATGCGGATGGGGAGCAGGTATCCAAGCCTTCCCCTTCTCCCGTTGTCCTTCCTGGCTCGGGTCATTAAACCCCGCCAAATATCGGAACACGGCCGAGGGCGACGGCACCGTCCGCTGCCGCTCTTTCCGCCATCGCCGCTCCAGCTCCCGTCTCACCTTCCTCGGCAACCCGGCTAACTCCACCCGCTTCAGCACCTGACAAAAACCTTCGTCGGCCTCCAACTGCTTCAAATCTTCCACATGCTCCCCACCGGCCAGATTCATCAGAATCAGTGCCAGTATCACCTGAACATCGGTCCAGCCTTGCCCTCCCGCTCTCACGCCCACGTGCCGCTGGATCGATTTGCCCAGCCCGATCACCACCGCCAACTCCAAATACAGCGGCAATCCACCCAACGCCGTCAGCCCCGTCTCTCGCTCTCCCCGCTCGTACTTGAACCCTAGCACGCCTTGTGACATCATCCTCTCACCTCGTTGGTGAATGTTGTTCTCGATAAACGCATTCTAATGCAGCCGAAAGCCGCATCCAACGGGGTTTTGACGTCTCTACCCACTTTCCTCATTTTTTTGGCGGTGAATCAGGGTACGGATGGCCAAGGAAAATCCCAGCTGGGGCTATGACCGGATTGTCGGTGCCTCGACCAATCTCGGACACCAGCTGTCAGACCAAACGGTTGGCAATATCTGGCGTCGCCACGGCATCCCTCCCGCTCCTAAGCGAAAGCACACCACCAGTTGGAAAGACTTCATTCGCGCTCATCTGGATGTTCTAGCTGGAACCGATTTCTTCACCGTTCAAGTTGTTACTCTCAAAGGATTGATCACTTACTATGTCCTGTTTTTCATTCATGTGGAGAGTCTCAAGGTCTGCCTGGCTGGGATGACGCCTCATCCGCATGAAGAGTGGATGCAGCAGATGGCCAGGAACGTGACCTTGGAAACCTGGGGTTTCCTCGAAAACTGCAAGTATTTGCTGCATGACCGAGACGGTAAGTTCTGCCCGTCGTTTGATGAGATCATCGAATGGGGAAAGGTCAAATCGATCTTGCTACCCGCGCGGAGTCCCAACTTGAATTCTTACGCGGAGCGTTGGGTGAGATCGGTCAAAGAGGAGTGTCTCTCTAAGCTGATTCTGTTCGGCGAGTCTTCCTTGAAGCGAGCGCTTCAACAATACGAAGTGCATTATCATGAAGAAAGAAATCATCAAGGCAAAGAGAACAGGCTGCTGTTTGCACGGCAGACTCAACTGCCCGGCTGTGGTCAAGGAGTGATCCAATGTCAGGAGCGACTGGGAGGGCTACTCAATTATTACTACCGCGAGGCGGCATGATTCGATCTGATAGAGTCAAGTCTTTCGGCGACGGACGAACGCCCTTTTCTTTTCTCCCCGCCAGCACTCGAGCCCGGTATTCCTCACCCGAGCTTTTCTCCAAACTCTGAGACCTCTAGCAGAGTCATAAAGCGATGACGACCTTTCACCAGATAACACGGCGGAAGAAACAAGACTGGAGTTCGGTGGCAGCTTCCTATGAGTTTTTTGGCCATACGAGATTCCTGTTTTGTCAGATGCGTGGTTAACTGTTGCGTGGTGACGTGCCACTGAGCATGGTGCGGATGGTGTTTCGTACTCCGGGAAGATCAAAAGAGAAACTTTAAGCCAATCTGAATCTCTCTCGCGTTAGCCGCTCCTGTGATAGCACCGAAACGGGCATCGCCCGTATCAAGGGAAGGGTCATATAGGTTCACATTGTTGAAGACGTTGAAGAACTCAAAACGGAATTGCAGGGTCTTGCTTTCGGTGATTGAAATATTCTTAAAGAGAGATGTGTCCCAATTGACGGCACCGGGGCCTCGGATAATCCCATCACCGGCGTTGCCGTAACGGCCCGCGGGTGGATTTACGAATGCAGTGGTATCGAACCATCGCTCAACAGTCCGCTGGCTAGGGTCCAGATTTCCATCGCCGATGCGATTCGGGCGGTTGCCGGCCCGATTGCCCAGATCGTTCGAGACCGGTGAGCTCAAGCTCAGCGCAGCTCCGCTGCGGAAGAGAGTAATACCGTTGAGTTGCCATCCGCTGAAGAGATGCCTGATGACACCTCTGCTGTCGCCTAGAAATCTCTTCCCCGGACCGAACGGAAGATCATAGACGTAACTGATGACCGCGCGGTGCGTGAAGTCGTTCATGGGGCCATAGTTGGCTCGAATGTTGTCGATGTCCATCACGGTCCAGTTGTCCCAAGCCCTAATGCCCATCGCCTTTGACCAAGTGTAGGTACCCAAGCACGGACAATACCTTGCGAGAAGCGCTTTTCCACGCGAAAGGTCAGTGCGTTATAGTTCGACCAGGCCCCGGAAGTGTTGCCACTGACGAAACCCACGTTCTGGTACGGACGACGAGATTGGATGGGAGTTGGGTTAGATAGGTCAGAATCGGGACGGGCGGCATTGGCGTCCCACCGGTTCGGCTGGCGACTAGATCGGTTGACCGACATAACCCACTTCCACCAGAAGATTGGGCAGCAGCTCATGTTGGACGTTGAAGTTCCACTGGTAGGTGATAGGTATCACTTTGTCCGGCGATTGGTAGTTGGCTGTCACGGTCCGGAAGTCGACCTGGGAAATATCCGTGGACACCGCAGGCCAAAGCGTAGCCGTGGTAAACGAAGGGCTGACGGCATCATTGAAGTAGAAATTTTCGTAAACAAACGGTGGCACAAAGTGAAACAGCGAAATCTCCCATTGACGGAAGTTTCCGTAAGTGATGGCGGACCCGGCCCGAATCACCGTTTTTTTCGAGAACGCAGGCGTGTAAGCCAATCCCAGGCGAGGTCCCCAATTGTTGGCATCCGGCTCGTAGAATTCTCCGGGGAATATCGCTGCCCGCGAAATCAAGCGTGCCCTTTTGGAAGTTCCAAGTGGCTAACTCGTTATTCACTTCGAGGGGATACTGAACATATTCGTAGCGAAGACCCGCATTGAGAGTCAAGGATGGAGTGATCTTGATGTCGTCCTGAGCGTAAAAAGAGAATTCGCCATTCCGTAATCGTTCCGTAAACCCACTCCCTCCAGCCTGATGGGAAAAGGCGTAGCTCGGTAGACCCAGAAGGTAATCTCCCACAGAAGATCCTGTGTACTGGCCGTTGAATCCATAGGCGCCGTTTTGGATCGCGTAGCCCAGGTCGTTGTAGCCTAACCATCGCAGGTCAGTGCCAAATTTCCATGTGCTCTTACCAGCGATATAAGTCAAGCCCTCTGCCACCTGCTGACACCGTGTCAGTAGCACCGTTTGGAATCCACTGCTGATGTCCAGTGTATCCGAAACCGATGATGTCAATGCCCGGCGGAGCAAAGGCCACGGGTTCAGGGCTTAGGTTCCGGATTCCAAACTCGTCGAGCACCGGCGACGTCCAATAACTGGTCGGCACCGACAAACGTCCTGGTTCTCGAGTAGCCGAATCGAAAGTCATTTAGTAGGTTCGCGCTGAACGTGTGGGTATGCTGGAGGCTGAGCATGGGCCTCACTTTGGAAAACGACTTAAATCCTGAAAACGGGAAGCGTCCCCGTATTGGTTTGATCGAATTGAAAAAACGTAAGACTTCCGTTGAGGCGGTCCTTCGCTCCCAGGTTGGCGTCGATACGTGTACTCACCTGATCCATTTCCGTGGGGTTGGGAAGAACGGCCACATAGTTCGCGTTAGCCAATGCAGCACTGTTGGGAGCTGGATAGTACGCGTTACCGGCTCTGGCGAACTGGGAAATACGGCTGTCTGGAATTCGGTTGTCGAGAAAAGCCTCTCCGGTTGCCGGATCGATCACTGCATTCTGCCCGGACAGATCTCCCGACAACATCGCGGGCGTGGGCACGTTGGTGAAGGTAGTAAGGCTGCGACGGATGCGCTGGCCCTCGTAATTTACGAAATAGAACAGCTTGTCCCGTCGGATCGGTCCACCAACGCTCCCTCCGAATTGGTTGAAACGCAAAGGTGGTTTTTCTCCGGTGAGGTCGAAAGCGTTTCGCGCATCCAGCTTGTCATTTCGCAGGAACTCGAACAGCGAACCATGCACGGTGTTGCCGCCTGACTTAATGGCAGCGTTGATGATGGTGGTTGCCCGACCATACTCCGCCGAAAAGGCATTTTGCATCACCTTGAATTCCTGGATAGCATCAATCGATAGATTCAATCCATAACCACCTTCGCGCTGGATGCGGGTTTCCACGCCTTCAACCAGAAAACTGTTCTGCGTGGGTCGCCCTCCCATACTGAGGAAATTCGGCCCTCCGCTCTCAGTGTTAGTGGTGGTGAGAATCACACCGTTGGTGAGGGAAGCCAGTTGCATGAAGTTCCTGCCATTGAGGGGCAAGTTGACGATCTCGCGATTGTCAATCACCTGGCCAACGTCTGATTTCTCTGTCGCCAGAACTGGAGCGGTGGCCTGAACGTCCACCGTGTCAGTCTTCTCACCCACTTGCAGATCTAGATCAAAACGGGCGGTCTGATTGACCTGCAGGACAATTCCTCGTATTTCGATCGGTCGAAACCCGGACGCGACTGCGCTGATGTTGTAGACGCCCGGAAACAACGTCGTGAAGTGGTAAGAGCCGAGGCTGTTAGTCTCTGAAGTATAGGCCCTTCCCGAGTTCTGGTCCGTAACCGTCACTTGGACATTTGGGACCACAGACCCACTGGGGTCGCGAGCAGTTCCCAAGAGGATCCCATAAGTTGTCTGGGCATTCATTCGGTGCCCCACCGTGGCAACAATCATCAGAGCAAGAGTTGTTAACAACCAGACAGCTCGTCCGCCCTTTGTTCTCCTGTGCCTGCCTTGCATAATTCCCTCCTCCTTGTATTCCTAGAAAAAGTAGACGCTATCGTTATCGTTTCGCTTCAGAGACAAAGTCCAGACTCGCAGTCTGCAGATGTTCCCGCATCGCGACCTCAGCCAGTTCACCATGGCCTAAGCGAATAGCAATCCCAGCTGGGGCTATGACCGGATTGTCGGTGCCTTGACCAATCGCGGACACCAGCTGTCAGACCAAACGGTTGGCAATATCTTGCGTCGCCACGGCATCCCTCCCGCTCCTAAGCGAAAGCACACAAGCCACGCAGATCGTGTGGCGCACGCCCAGTTTTGTTGCGAACTCTTTAACCACATGCTCTGTACAAAAACGGGTTCAGATAAGCGTATACGCCCCGTTGCTCATCATCCTTTCCGCATCGACCGCTTGACCGGGTCGTAAACCATTCGGGTGCCGCGTGCGTAGGCTTCATCTGCCATGATAACCGCCACGGAGTGGGTGTAACCGGCCTCGATGGGCGCATGGGGTGGCGTTCGGCTGCGCAAACACTCCAGCCAGTTCTTCATATGCGGGGTACTCTCCAGACTCGGTAGGGCAGTGCCAGGTTGGATGCGGTCTGGCTCCCCTGAGCCCTCGCCACTAACCTGAAACGGTTCTGTCCAGGACCACCGAGAAGCGTCGAGAACACCGCGTGTTCCGAAGAACTTGAGATAGCTCCCAGCGTTGGTTCCAAAAGTCGTGCTATAACGAACCATAAAGCCCTCATCCGGGTATTCGAAGACAGTCTCAATCGAATCGGGAGCCGTGCGAGCATCCTTCCAGCGGTAGGTGCCCCCAAGTGTGACTGCACGCTTCGGAACAGTTGCACCCGTGATGTAATGGACCAAGTCAATAAAATGGACCATCAAATTTGAATGCGGGCCGCGTGAAAATTCCCGGTAACCGAACCAACCGGCGTATTGGTCGGCATTAAACGGCCGGTACTTTCGATGCATCAGAAATCCTTTCCAATCGACGTCGGACTCCTTAACGGGACGCTCGCCATATTGGTGCCAGTAGGGTCGATAGGAGTTCCGAGATTGTTCCACTTTTAAAATTTTGCCCAGTCCACCTGAACTCACAAAGGCCCGGGCCGCTACCGCGCTGGGAAAGCTGCGAACCTGAGTCCCACATTGGACGATGCGCTTGTATTTTTTGACGGTATCCACTGCCTGAATTAACTCCTTCATCTCCATGGCGAGAGGTTTTTCCACGTAGGCGTCTTTGCCCGCTCGAGCAGTGGCCGTCAGCATCCGGCAATGCTGATGGTCAGGGGTGCCGATCACAACGGCATCGACTGTTTTCGTGGCGAGAAGATCCTGGTAATGAATGTACTGTTGAGGTTCCTTTCCAGAAGCTTCCTTTACCATCGCAACTGCCTTCTCACGCTGCTGGCGCCAGGTATCACAGACTGCTATGACCTCGACGTTTGTATCCTGACTGAACTGCAAAACTTCCTTCAGCAGGTTCCGTACGCCGCACCCGATCATTCCGATGGTAATACGATCATTGGCTCCAAGAATCCTTCGGCAGTTGATTGCCGTGATCGACGTGACTAGCGACTGGCTTAAGAATTTTCGCCGGTTCAATGTGGATCCTCCATTTTTGAAGAATGTCGCCGGTCCTACTGCCGCCGGGCCAAGCCTGGACATGCCGGTTGCTTCCGTCATCAATTTTTGGTAGGGCTAGCGTAAAGTTTTAATTGCAAGAATGTTGCTGCGGAATTTGTATCACCAATTCTGGTTGGTTTCAAATCGGCAACAAGCCCTTTTGTCAAAAGGAGAGATAAGGTGTGAGGCATGAACAGAAGACTGCGGAAACACCGGCTCTAAGAAAGAGAATACTCCCACGCTATTTCAGGGAAGTACCTGTTCCCTCCGTCAAGAGCAAAAGTTGATCAGACTTTGCCAGTTTCCAGGTTTCGTGGTGACCGTCGGGCCAGACGACATGTACATGCTCCAGCGGCGCCTCCCTGAGCTCGGTGCCCGTTCCCAGCCCGAAGTGCACTCGGGGGTCGTGTGCGCTTAGGTAACCACCGTCAGTAGCGACACGCCGCCATAGAGGCCGCCGGTCCCGGCGGATCAGGGCCACACGCGCGCCATAGGCATCGCGATTGGTACGCGCCCCTCGCAACCGCACCTGCAGCCAATGGTTTTCACCGGCGATCTGATTCAACAATAGGCGGACAGGACCATTGGCATTGGTAACCAGAATGTCCATGTCGCCATCGTTGTCGATGTCGCCAAAGGCTGCGCCGCGGCTCACTTCGGAGAGCTGAAACACAGGACCCGCTTGAGCGGTTACGTCCTGGAAGATCTTGCCCTCGCTGTGAAAAAGCAGGTTCCTTTGGCTATAGGGGAATGGCGTGCCTCGCAATGAATCAATAACCCGGACCTCTCCATTCGCGACGAACAGGTCCAATTGTCCGTCGTTGTCATAATCAAACCAGAGGGTTCCAAAACCCGTGAAAGGGAAACTCGTGTGGCCAAGTCCATAGAGGTATGTCACGTCCTCAAAAAATCCTGAGCCATCGTTCTGGTACAGACTATTTGGCTCGCCGGTAAGATTCGTGACGAAAATGTCCTCGTCTCCGTCACTATCGAAGTCTCCAGCCGTAACTCCCATCCCAGACAGCGCCTTGCCATCGCTGTTAACGGCGGCGCCTGAATTCAAACCCGTTTCCTGAAAGATGCCGTTCCGTTGGTTAGTCCACAGATGATTCGGTGTCTTGTCATTCGCAACATAAATATCGGTCCAGCCGTCACCAGTGAAGTCAGCACAGACTACTCCTAATCCATTACCAGTTGCACTGCTGATTCCGGATCTCTGGGACACATCGACAAAGTGCCCGCGGCCGTCGTTGTGATACAGCTTGCTGGAGAGCGGTGGATAGTCACCCGGGCCGCAATACTCTCGGCCTCCCGCATAGTTGTAGCACTTTTTGTTGCCTTGAAATGTGAAGGCGTTATAGCGGACGACAAACACATCAAGATTTGCATCCTTATCGTAGTCAAGGAAGGCGGCGCTCGCGCTAAAGGAATCTTCCCCCAAGCCAGCCTCGATGGTCACATCCGTGAAAGTCCCATCGCCGCTATTGCGATAGAGAATATTCGGGCCAAAGTTGGTGACCAAGAGATCAGGATCGCAGTCGTTATCGTAGTCGCCAACAGCAACTCCCATCGCGAATCCGCCGTTTCCTGGGACGCCAGCCTGTTCCGTTACGTCCACCAAGCGAAGCGTTCCGGTTGGAATGAGCTCGCTACGAAAAAGTCGGTTGCCAGGCCAATGCTTTCCCGGAGGTGGAAAACTGGCGTCCTTCAAAGACTTCGTCTTGTCGAGGAGAGTCCCCTGCAACAGATAGACGTCGAGGTCCCCATCTACGTCATAATCCAACAACGCTACACCCGATCCCATGATTTCAGGGGGGTAGTACGCACCAGTGGCCCCAATGAAATGCTGAAAATCGAGTCCGGCTGCCTTCGAGACGTCTTCAAAGATGAGTGCGTTTTCCGAGCCGCGTCCAGTCCCCCCAATAAGTGACTGCCAGCCGACTGCCAGCAGAGCCGTGATGCCGCATGAGACCCAAACAGCGCGCAACACTCGTATCATCTGGACTTACCCTCATCTGCCAGCCGTCTCAGGTCCTGGTCAAGCTGCGTTGTCAACTTGTCCAACTTGCGGGACGTGGCCCGTTGCCGCGCCTCGCGGACATAATAAAGGGCTCTTTTTCGGTCGCCCATGCGTTCATAAGCGGCCGCGAGTGTCTGCATGCAGATGGGGGTCTTTTCGTCCTCAATCTTGATCGTCTCGACTAAGTGACTGATCGCTTCGTCGAACTGGCCTGTGCGGACAAGACTGTAGCCCAAAAGGTATTGAGCCTGCCGGTGGCTAGGACTGCTGTCCAACGCCAGCCGGTAATGCCGCTGGGCTACGGTCACATCGCCAGCTTGGTCAAGCAACAACCCTAACTCGACGTGTGCGTCAGCATAGTTTGGGTTGACTTCTAATGCCTTCCGGAACGCTGTCTCGGCTTCGGCAGTTCTGCCTTTGCCAAACAGGAACAGTCCCCAGTTGTAATAGAGCTCCGCCCAGGCAGGATCCAGCTTGACCGCCTTTTGGAAATGCTCTTCTGCCTTGTCGGGCCGGTCAAGCTGTCCGTACATCGCAATCAGGTTGACGTGTGCCATTGCCAACCGAGGATTTATCGTCAATGCAGATTCGAACTCGGCAATGGCCTCTTGGGCCTTGCCTTGTTGAGCCAGCAACGATCCCTTGGCAAGATGAGAAAGGCCTCCGACGTAAAGTGATTTCACGGCGTCCATCAGAGGGTCTTCAGAAGGCTGGGAGGATTCCTTCACGCGCTGATAGGTTTCCAGGTGCTGGCGGGCCCTGGCAGCATCGCCGATTTTTCTGTACGCCATCGCCAGCGCATAGTGAGCGGCTGCATAATTCCCGGAAAGCTCTGATGCCCGGCGATATGACTCGGCTGCACCGGACCAGTCCCCACGGCTCGCCAGGACACGGCCCAGGCCCAGGTGTGCTGAGGCCAGACGAGGGTTTTGTTCGATCGACTCCCGATATACTTTCTCGCTTTGCTGGGTGTCGCCGGACTCAAATAGCAACTGTGCCAGCCGCACCCGCGCGGGAGTGTTGCTTCCCTCGATTTTCAGGGACTCTCCTATGTGGTTGACTGCGTCCTGGTACTTCCCCAGCCAGCCCTCAACGTTCCCCAGATAGTACACCCAGCGGAACGAACGGGGTGCCAACCCCCAAGCCCGATGGTAACAGGTTGCTGCCAGGTCATATTTCCCGTAGCACTGAAAAATCATGCCCAGTTTCCCCACCACTTCCGCGTCTTGAGGATTCTGGCGGGCCTCTTCATAGGCAACGCGGATCTGTTCGCCGACAGCTGGCTCGTACTCCTCCGGGTTGATTTGCTCAACGGAGATTACATCTGATATCGGGGTAACCGGAGATTGCGTGTAGCCGATCGCCGACACCATGAGGCAAGCTACAGCTAGCCAACCAGCGGAGAATGCCAAAAGATTCCTGACGCAATGCCAGGCCATAATTACCGGGACAAAAAATTCTTCGAGGCTTCAGTTCATACTGGTGTACAGATGAATCCTAGCAAAGAAGCTTGAGTCAGTGAGCACTAATCGGAACAGATAACTCGGGCGGAGAAGTGGCGGTGAGGGAGTTGAAAGTGACGATTGAAGGGTGCTTTTGGGCGTTCAATCGTGGTCGGGGGTCGTCAGCACGGACTCACCTCAATAGTGAATCGCACCTAGCCCGGATGAGCCTGTTGTTCACCAGGCGATTCGTCCAAGAATTACGGCGCTTTCTCCACCAATTGCAGTTCCTGATGGCCAATCCCAGCATCCTTCTGGGACACAAAGCCTGAAACGCCTCGAGGAATATGTGGCGGTCGATTTGACGACTCGCGCCTCCAACCTGAGAGTCGTCCCTGCTGCTGATAACACCACCGCCAGCGCCGCATCGTCCGGCCGCTGCCCTCTAGAATCTCGGCGGCCTACCACCACTGTATTTCACGCTATCGCCCGTAAGATCACCTCTTGAACTTTCATCCATCCGCTCCACGCCACTTCCAAATAGTGCTTCATGCTGATTTCCTATCATCAGCATGCGCCTGATTCCTCCGCGACCTGATGCGGTACATTTCATTGCTAATCGAACCGAACAAATCATGTATCAATAACAAATTCAAGAAAACTCCTTGACATCCAACGAAGGCTCAGATATATGTCCGGATCAAATATTCCACCTAGCTGAATAAATAGGGGGGCCTATGCTTCGAACGGCTGTGCTCGTGACGCCCGCGACGCGGGCTATTAGCTTCGGAGGTCCTGTGCTGTTGTGCTCGCTGTTTTTGTATTCGCCTGCGTGGGGGCAACAAGGCTTGTCGACACTCCGAGGCACAGTTACTGACAAAACCGGAGCGATCGTGGTGGGAGTCGCAATGTCCGCCCGTGAAGTTTCCACCAACATTACAGAAAGGACGGTGATGAGTGATGCCGAGGGCAACTACGAGATGCCTGGCCTGAAGGCGGGGACATATCAGGTGACGGCGTCAATGTCCGGTTTCAAGACGTCTGTGTTCGATGATGTTCGGCTTCAGAGCAGCCAGGTAAAGCGTGTCGACGTTGTGCTTGAAGTAGGCGAGGTGACGACTGAGGTGAATGTCAGCGCGGCTGCCACCGCGATCCAGACGGAGCAAGCCACGATTGGAGCCGATTTCAACGCGGCCAAGCGGTACGGAGACCTTCCCGTCCCGGGCAACGCCTTTTCGGGCACGTATGCGGTATTGGCTATTCTGCCGGACGTCCAGCGCGAGCCCGGTGACTGGGGCAGCCCCAGATTCGCCGGTCAGGGTGGATCCCAAGTCCATATGGGCCAAGACGGGATCAAAGAGGAAACTCTAAACAGCCAGACTGTGAATATGGAGGCGGTCCAGGAACTGAAAGCAGTTTACGTAAACAATTCCGCCGAGTACGCGAGGGTAGGCTTCTTCGACACGATCACCAAGAGTGGGGGTAACGACTACCACGGTCAGGTCTCCTATTATCACCGCAACTCGGCCTTGGCCGCCCGCAATTTCTTCGAGGACCAGAAGACCCAAGTCCTTTACCATACCTTTAACGGTAGCGCTTCCGGCCCCATTATCAAGAACAAAACCTTCTTCTACGCCTTGTGGAATGGCGAACGTGTCCCGGGTCACGCATTTTATCTTAGTAGTGTGCCTACGGAAAGAATGCGCAGCGGCGACTTCTCTGAACTCTTGTCCCTAGATACTCCCGTCGTCATCAAGGATCCGCTTACAGGCCAGCCTTTCTCGGGCAATCTGATTCCACAAGGTCGTCTCAACAGCGTGGGGCTTAAAGCCCAGGATGCTTTCTTCCCTCTCCCCAATCGGAGCGGTTTGGTGAGCAATCTGGGGTGGGAGCATCCTTATCCCGATGACCAGTTCCATGCCGATGTGCTCTCGGTTCGAATTGACCATAAAGTGACTGAGAAGAACTCATTGTATGGAAGAATCCAGGCCTATCTTCCACGGTATGTTTTGGCCGGAAATTATCCCACTACAAATTGGACACGCTTGCGGCAGAGTCACTCCTGGATCATCACGGACACTCATGTTTTCTCACCCACTCTTCTTAATAGCTTCACGTTTGGGGGAAACAGGGATGGTATTAAAGACAATGAAGAAGTAGACGGGTTCCAGCCGATATCCGGTTCGGCGGTCGTGGATCAGCTCGGACTTCAAGGCGTAAACCAGCCGGGTGTCCAAAGGCCAGGGGGCTCGCCGGTCTTCAAAATCAGCGGCTATGACGACATAGACGTTCAACCAGGCGGATTCCTGATCAGCAACAGGAACTTTACGTTCGCGGATTCAGTGACCTGGGCCATCGGAAAACATGTCGTAAAATTCGGCGGAGAACAGAGGACGTACAGCGACTATGATGAACGGGTCCCCAATGAGAACTTTGGCAGTTTTGAGTTTAACGGCGCTTTCAGCGGGAACGCTTACGCTGACTTCTTGCTTGGGTTGCCGCTGAGCAGCACTCGGCTGAACCCCCTGGTCAACAGGAAGCGAACGCAAAAAGAGATTGGCTTGTTTATCACGGACACCTTCAAAGTCACCCCCAAGCTGACTATGGACCTTGGGCTGCGATGGGACCGTTTCAGCTCGACAACCTATGACGACGGCCTGATGTACAACTGGGACCCCGCAGCGGGCAATATCATTGTGCCGCAGAGCGCCCTCGAGAAGGTGAGCCCCTTCTATCCCACCAGTATCAATGTGGTGAGTGGAGATCCCGTGCCCAGCCCCGATTCGCGGAATTTCGTTCCACGCATCGGAGCAGCTTACCGAGTGAATGACAAAACTGTCGTCCGCGGCGGCTACGGCATATTCAACGAGTTCCTTGGACAATTGTGGCGTGTGCAGGGAGGCGGGCCGTTCGCGGTCACTGAGACCTATTTCAACAGCATCAATAATGGGGTGCCGTTCCTCCAGATGCCGAATCCCTTCCCTTCCTCGGGCGTTTCTCCAGACGTTCCTTCTCAAACCGCCAGCGGTTTCCCCTTGCGGACAAAGAACGGCAAAATTCACCAGTTCAACGTAACGGTGGAACGACAGGTCGCGGATATGGGCTTCCGGCTATCGTACATCGGCTCACGCAGTCGAGGGATGAATTACGGCGATGCAGACAGTTCATTGCCTCTTGAGATCAACAAGCCCGAACCAAGCTTAATTCCGTTTTCTGATGACCGCCGCCCTTACCCTCAGTTCGTCAGCGCCATTTTTCCACGGTCGGACGGCCGATCGAACTACGACTCGTTAAGCTTCAATGCCCAACGCCGAGTCGGATGGGTGGCGTTCGATGCTCATTGGACCTGGGCGCACGGCATGTCCGATTTTCTGAATCTCGATAATCCCTACGCCACGAGGTTTTGGAACCGTGATTTTCTTGCCAAGCATCGGGTGGTATTCAACACTGTTTTAGAGCTGCCCTTTGGGCGAGGGCGACGATTCATGACCAACGCGCCTGGCGTGGTAGACCACATCCTTGGAGGATGGCGAGTGATTTGGGTGGCCTACATGCAGAGCGGCCAGTTCTTCTCGCCCACTTTCTCCGATGCCGACCCATCGAATACGAACACCTTTGGTGGATTTCCTGACCGCATCTGCAACGGTAACTTGCCATCGGATCAGCGTACGGTCGAAAGGTGGTTCGACGTTGCCTGCTTCGCGAATCCGCCGGCAGGAAGGTTTGGGAACAGCGGCGCGAACATCCTGGAAGGACCGGGTCTGCACGCTCATAACGTAACATTTGGCAAGCGCTTCCGTTTGACCGAAAAACTCCAGTTCGACTATACGGCTCTGATCGGGAATATTTTTAACCATCCCAATTTCCTGTTCCCGGCGAGCGATATCTCGGTACCTGGAGGGGCTGGTGTCGTTAGCGAAACGCACGGATTGTACTCGGGAGAGAGAGCCGGGCAGCGCATGATTGAAATGCGCTTACGCCTTGAGTTCTGAGAAAGGCGATGACCCGAGAACGGGCGGTGGGCGTATTCCAATCCAGGCACTTTTGGCTGTTTGGTGCTTTGCTCTTCGCCGCCGCGCCGGCCCGCTTATACCAGTCAAGAGTAGCCTGGTGGTGAAGCCCTAGTGAGGGATTCTGGCGCTAAACTCCACTAATAGGATAGCCTTAGAGAGATCCGTCTTAGTCTGATGTGGTCATCCAAATGATGGTCGATCCCTCGATGTATGACGATTGGTTCGACCCAATCGTGGAGGGAATCCGCGCTTTCTACCCTACCTGGCAAGAGCCACCCGATTTCCTCGTTTCACTTCACTAGCATAATAACGTCTGGCGTCCAATTTGAAGGAGGCAATTTTTTCTGCTGTATTGGAGCGATTGACTGAGATCATCGGGGTCACAAGCCGAATTCCACACTAGCGCACCCATGGGCGCTTGCGGCGGCCTAGGATTCCGTGGTTGATGTTCTTTGGTCAGGATCGATTAGCAGTGAATTCTATGATCTTCTCCTGTCGCTCAATCTTCCAGAAGATGTCCTTGCTGAAATTCTGGGAGGCAACGCATTGCGTCTCGCCCCAGTTTGAGTCAGTCTTGGCTACCTTCGTTCAGCCCTTCTCCGACCACCACTTCCCTCACTTGCCAGTGACAGGAGTGAGAAAGTTGGCTGAAAGTGGAAGAGTGTCAAATTAGATAAATGTCGTCACTGTAATTGAAAAGCAAGTGCGCTTATCATGATCTCATTTACTGTTTCGAAGTTACTGAGAATTGTTGGCCTTCTGATCGTGATCGGAATAGTCGGTCTGGTGGTACTTCTCCGATTCCCCAGAAAAAACCGGGACCGTTCGGAGATCTCCGACCTGCAGGCAATCCGCGTGCCTTCGGGCCTTACGGTAGAGAAGGTAGCTGGATCTGACTTAGTGGCCTACCCCATGTTGGGAACGCTGGATGACCGAGGGCGTCTTTTTCTCTGCGAGTCGTCGGGAAAGAACGCCACCACTGAGGAAATGAAGCGCAATCCTGAGTTCCGCATCCGCGTTCTGGAAGACCTTAGTGGAGATGGAGTCTATGATCGCAGTCAGGTCTTTGCCGACAAACTTACCATGCCGGCAGGGGCGGTGTGGTATGGGAAGAGCCTTTACGTAGCTGCACCGCCGGATTTGCTGCGTTTCGATGACACTAATGAGGACGGCAAGGCCGACCGGCGCGAGGTCATCCTGACCGGCTGGAACCTCTCTTCCAATGCAGCCAGCCTACACGGGCCATTCCTCGGTCCCGATGGTTGGCTCTATCTGACGGATGGGCGCCATGGATACAAGATCAAAACCAAGGAAGGCATGTTGTTGGAGGGAAAGGCTTCGCGGATTTGGCGCTGTCGCCCAGATGGGACGGGGTTGGAATGGGTTAGTGGTGGTGGTTTCGACAATCCAGTGGAGCTGATCTTCTTGCCCTCGGGCGAAACGATAGGCACTATGACCTACTTCACCGATCCCAAGAACGGCCAGCGGGATGCGCTTCTCCACTTTGTCGAAGGTGGTGTGTACCCGAAGTGGCATCCGGTTGTCAGTGAATTTAAGCGGACAGGCGATCTGATGCCTGTGATGACTGAAATTCGCGCGCATCGCTCCGGCCGGGCTGCTGTACTATCGCAGCGACACTCTCGGTCCCGAATATCAGGGTAATCTGTTCACCGCACAATTTAACCCGCACCGAATTCAGCGCCACAAGCTCTTTCGGGAAGGGGCCACCTTCCGCACCGAGGACGAAGACTTTCTGACATCATCAAACCCAGATTTTCATCCGACCGATGTCCTGGAGGATGCTGATGGCAGCTTACTAGTCGTTGACACTGGAGCGTGGTTTATTCACGGCTGTCCTATTTCGAGGATTTCGAAACCACAGATTCGCGGAGGTGTCTATCGTGTTCGCAAAGGCGGTATACCCCAAAGGAAAGATCCTCGAGGGGTGGATCTCAAACTAGAGCATTTAACTCCGAGTGAACTGGTAAAGCACCTCGACGACACGAGACCTGCAGTGCGTGATCGCAGTCTGGAGTTGCTCGTGCAACTCGGGAAGGATTCAGTCGTGCCCCTCGAAGGTGCTTGTCAAAGGGCAGCGGCGGCTGAGGCACGCTGCAGTGCTGTATTTGGGCTGTCAAGGATTGGTACGCCCCCAGCCCAGCAGGCCGTGCGCTCTGCTTTAAGGGACCCGAGTTTTCTGGTGCGTGTAGCTGCGGCGCGGGCAGTAGGATTAGCCAGGGACCGTGAGGCCCTCACTCGACTGATGCAAATGGTCAAAAACGATGAACCGGCTGTTCGGCGACAAGCGGCGACTGCTCTGGGACAAATTGGCGATGCTCGTGTGAGCTCGACATTACTGTCCGCTTCCGCTAATCCCGAGGATCGCTTCGTCGAGCACGCTCTTATCGATGCGTTGATTCGACTCCGCGACGCCGCACCCTTGGTCGAAGCCTTGAAACGGACGGACCCGAGAGTGAGGAAGGCAGCACTAATCGCATTGGACCAGATGGATGGAAGCCCGCTCAAAAGGAAGCAGGTAGCTTCTTTCCTGGGAGACGAGAATGCTGAGCTTCGCCACACGGCGCTTTGGGTTACTACTCACCATCCGGACTGGGCGGGTGCTGTGCTTGAGTTCTTGCGGTCTCAGCTGCGATCTCCACAAATCACAGCCGATGGAGCGGATTCGGTTCGGGAAGCGCTTTTGGCGTTTTGTTCCGATTCACAGGTGCAGCAAATGGTGGCCGGCTTCCTGGGTAGCCGTGGTCTTGAGCCTGAGCGTCATCAGTTCCTTCTCGAGCATTATCAATGGCTGCTCACTGAAACAACTTCCTGAGGCGTGGGTTCAGCAATTTGCCAAACTTCTTCAGAACCCAGATGCCGCGGTTCGCTTACAAACAGTTTCGTTGATTCGGTCTCGAGGGATTGAGGCTTGGGATAAGGTGTTGAAACAGCTCGCCTGCAATCACGCGGAGCCTCCCGATCTCCGCGTGGCCGCGCTGGGCGTACTCGTTGACCATCATACACAACTGTCAGACGCCAGTCTTCAATTCCTGCTGGAACAACTCGAACCCAGTGCCGACGCGAGTTTGCGCCTCTCGGCAGCACAGGTCTTGGGCAAGGCCGAACTCAGCAAGGACCAGTTATTGCTGCTGGCAAACCGTTGTCTGCCTCAGGCTGATGCGCTAATCCTCGCCGCCCTGCTGGATGCATTTCGGGTTATAGCAGACGAGCAAGTCGGACAGGCCCTAGTGGCTGCATTGCTGAATCCCAAGGTGAACCTCAACGTAATTGGCAGCAAGCGTATGGAGCAACTCCTTGAAGGCCTTCCTAGGTCAGTCCAGTCAGCTGCCAAGCCACTGATGAAGCGCTTTCAGGCAGACGAAGCAGCTCGTACGGAGCGTTTACAAAAGCTCCAGTTTCTGCTGACCGCGGGTGGGGACGAAGGGCGTGGTCGAAACATTTTCTTCGGCAAAAAGGTTGCCTGTTCGAGTTGTCATACTATTGGAGCAGAAGGAGGGCATGTAGGCCCGGACTTGACCTCCATCGGTTCCATACGCTCCGGCCACGATCTACTGGAAGCTATCGTCTTCCCGAGTGCCAGTTTTGTTCCAGGCCACGAAGTCTTTCGCGTAAAGACTAAGAACTCCAGTGAGGTACTCTCCGGAGTCATCGCGGACGATCCCAATGCCGTGATACTTGTCACAGGCCCTAACGCTGAAATACGGATTCCCCGCGATCAAATTGCATCAATGGAACCCTCCACGGTTTCTCTCATGCCCGAAGGGTTGGATACGAGCTTGGCACAGCAAGAGCTTACCGACCTATTGGCGTTCCTCCAGGCTCAGCGATAGTGAGACACACTCCAGTGACGGTGCTTCCGTCATCGACTGTTGGTAACCCAACCATAAGTCACACACATGGTATAGTTTGAGACTCACTTCCAGACCATCAGCTCTATAGCCGGCAGAGTCCCAAAACCATGAAGAGTCTCAGCTGTCCCAACCGGCACTGCCCTCGCCCGGGGGACGGCAACGTCGGAGCCATCATTCGCCACGGCTTTTACCCGACTCGGTCGGGGAAGCGTCGCTACCAGTGCCGGACTTGTGGAAAGACGTTCTGCTCGACAGCCGGGACACCTTATTATCGACTTCAGCACCGGCGCGCCACCTTTGTCACACCTCAGATTCCGAGTAAGATAGGGTTGGAAGGGCTTTGGCCGCAATCCAGTCGGGGGTGTGGAGAGGATGAACTTTTTCAATACTCTTCTCGTAGTGGACAGAGAGGGAAATCCCATGCGATGTCTAGCCAGCGTTCTTTTTAGCCCGGCAAGCTTTGCCTTGGCGTTAACCCTGTCGTCTTCCCTCGTTCGTGGTGAGGAGCCGAAGTGGTCGCAATTCCGTGGGCCGGATGCCAATCCAGTGAGTGCCCACACACAGCTCCCTGAACGCTGGTCGAAGACTGAGAACGTGGAATGGTTTGTGGAGATTCCAGGCCGAGGGTGGTCCTCGCCGATTGTTACGGCCGGTAAGGTCTTCCTGACAACCGTTATCACGGAAGGGAAGTCGAAAGGGCCGCAAATCGGAACCGAGTACAGCAACGAGTACGCCGCCGAGCTTGAGAAACAAGGACTCAGTGGGGCACAGGTCCAAGAACGTGTTATGGCGCGTGATTTCGAGATGCCCAACGAAGTCATGCTCCACTACATCCTGTACTGCCTGGACCTCAAGACAGGCGTCGTGATTTGGAGAAAGGAGATCTACGCGGGACGACCGCCTGGCGGCCGTCACCGCAAGAACAGCTTCGTTTCTGAGACCCCGGTGACCGATGGGGAGTTCGTTTACGTCTATGTAGGCAACCTCAAGCTATTTGCCTATGACCTGAAGGGCGAACAGGCGTGGGCCACACCGCTGGAAGCTTACCCGATTTACTTCGACTTCGGAACGGGCAGCTCGCTGGCCCTGAATGGCAACCGACTGTTGATCCTCAACGACAACGAGAAGCAGCAATTTTTGGCCGCATTCGACAAGGAGACTGGCAAATGCCTATGGCGCACAGATCGTGACGTTAAGAAGGAAGGAGAGGCGCCACGACGGTCCGGCTGGACGACGCCTTATGTCTGGTCGAACAAACTGAGAACGGAGATCGTGACGATCGGTCCCGGGGTGGCAGTGAGCTACGACATGGCAGGGAAAGAGCTATGGCGTCTCTCAGGGATGTCGGTGATCCCGGTGCCAAGCCCCTTCGCTTACGACGGACTGTTGTACATAGACGCCGGCCTCTCAGGTCCGCTGTTCGCGATCCGTCCCGGTGCCTCGGGCGATATTTCGCTGAGTAAAGCCGACAAGTCCAACGAGTATGTGGTTTGGTCCGAACCTCGTGGCGGAACTTATCTCCCTACGCCGGTCGCCTACGAAGGCGGCTTGTATGTGCTCTCCGAAAAAGGGATTCTTAGCCGCTTCGACGCCAAGACGGGCAAATTGAATTATAAAACGAGAGTCGGTCCGGAAGCGGACGCCTTTACGTCATCGCCGTGGGCCTACAACGGCAAGATCTTTTGTCTCAGTGAGGAAGGCAAAACGTACGTCGTCGCTGCTGGCGAAACTTTCAAGTTACTTCAAGTCAATCCGCTGGATGAGATGGCCCTGGCGACGCCAGCCATCGCAGGAGAGCGACTCTTGATTCGGACGGAAAGCCGGCTGTATTCGATCCGCCAGATGCGGCCTCATCGATGATTGGTTCACCCACAAAGGGCTTTCGGCTATTTCCGAGAACGTATCTTCAGATCCTGCCTGACAAATTGGCCGAGTCGCCGAAGTGGCTTCTCCGATCCCCCAGACTCGCTTGCGGCACCGCATCGCTAACGCCCTGTAGAGAGCAGAGCCTCCTGGTGAAAGGCGACCACTAGATCTACGGCCTCCTCACTTCACCAAACTAACGTGATCGTAACTGATGACTCGCGTGATTTTCCACACCCCGTCTTTCCTCTGCCACAAGTGGATGAATTTCGCTTCGCCCGTTGGCTCGCTCCCCTTTTTCGACTGGTAGAACCGATGCACACCGATCTCAACGGCACCATAGCCGTGCATGGGGTAAACCTGAAGCGTACCGGCAACGAGTTCCCTGCGCGCTTTGCCGCAGATGTTCTTTTCTACCTGTTCGGCCACGGCCCGGGCGCCCACGGTGAGTCCACCCTGATCATGATAGAA
This sequence comes from uncultured Acidimicrobiia bacterium, assembly GCA_963752385.1. Lineage (GTDB taxonomy): Bacteria > Acidobacteriota > Terriglobia > Versatilivoradales > Versatilivoraceae > CAVVYL01. The sequence continues at coordinate 262,725 of CAVVYL010000062.1, forward strand.
CTCCACATCGTCTGTGAAGAACGTCTTGAACTTTTCCAGATCGCACCCGTTATAGGAATCGAACAATGCGCGGTCCAGCGACGCGATGGTCCGGAAAAGGTCGTCAGGCGGTGCCGGGCTGGGCGGAGATTGGGCGTTCACGCGAACGCCCGGCAAGGCGAGCAGAGGCAAGAGCAGCAGTGTTCTTTGTAGAGCAAAAAGCTTGTTCATGGGTTGGCATCTGCCTTTCGGAAATCGGGACACGATGTTGGAATACGTGGCGAAGGGACAGGATGTTCCATACGAAGTCAGATCAACGGCTTGGCGACCGAGTTGCTTTGGCCTCGTAGATGACTCTCCCGTCGCAGGATCGTGTAGCGTACGGCTGCAAACGCGCGTACATCTTTGGAAGGATCTTTATCCAGGATGACCATATTTGCTATGAGTCCCGGGGCGATCCGTCCCAGCCCTACGGATTCGCCGAAGCGCTCAGCGGGTGCCGTCGTGAGCGATGCCAATATTTGGCGAAAGCCCATTCCGGCTTCGCCCATCAAGGCGAACAAGGGCAGCGATCCCAACTCTGACTCTATGTGCAGACCGTCTGCAAAAGCACCTTTAGCCGAAAGACGGCTTGGGCCGATGGCTGACCGTGTTAGCCTCAGGTCGGCATGAGTCAAGGTATGAAGATGAACGAGGCGGCAAGTCATCCAGCGCTCGGACCCCACACGATCAGATTCACGCCTGAGTCCGTGCCTTTCTCCAGGCTTGACCGATCGAGTCCGCAGTCAGAATCGCATCAGTTACCATGTCCGGGCGCACCTCGAAGGGTTCGTTGTGAATGGTCTCTTGTTCGGCAGTAGCACGGAGCGCAATGTTTTCCAGCATTGCTCGAGCCATTTCGGCTAGCCCAATTTCTGCCAGCGTCACAGGCAGGCCGACGAGAGTAGAAAACTGCAGCACTTCTTCCACGACCGCCCTAGGTTTGCCCTCCATCACTAGCTGCACCAGGGTTCCAAAGGCAACCTTTTCGCCATGGAAAAAGCTGTGCGTTCCTGGAGCCACCGTCAACCCATTATGAATAGCGTGAGCTGCTGCCAGCCCAGAGGACTCGAAGCCTAATCCGGATAGCAAGGTATTCGCTTCGACCAACCTCTCGAGCGCCGGGGTGACGGCTTGGGTCTCTACAGCTCGCAGGGCATCCACGCCATCGTTGAGTAGCGTCCGATAGCAGAGCTCGGCCAGTGCCAAGGCGCTCTGAGTAGATCGCCCGCCGCGCATGTTTTTGACGCCTCCCTCGGCACAGGTTCGCGCCTCGAACATGGTGGCTAGCGCGTCCCCCATTCCTGCCACCAGAAGGCGAACCGGACTTCGCGCAATCACGGCCGTGTCAACCAATACGAGATCGGGATTCCTGCCATAGAATCGGTACTGCTGGAAGACTCCCTTCTCGCTATATATCACCGACAGGGCACTGCAGGGTGCATCACTGGAAGCAAGGGTTGGACAGTTGACCACCGGCAAGCCCAGATCAGCAGCCGCGGCCCTGCCGGTATCGAGGGCTTTCCCGCCGCCAGCGGCGATGATGACTCGGGCCTTTGCCTTCTTGGCCGAATCCTTCACTCGCTCGATTTCGGCTAGAGAACACTCCCCACCGAAAGGATGTACCTCAAAGGCGAGGCTGGCGTCAGCCAAGGTTTCGTGCCAGGTCTCCAAAAGCAAATTGATAGCTGTCTTTCCGGCCATTATCAAGGCTGGTCCCTGCAAACCCAAGGTGACCATTTCCTGGCCGAGAAGCCGAGTGGCATTCTTCCCTTGGGTATAACGGCTAGGGCAAGAGAATACGGATAACATGGATCCTCCACTCGGAAACGGCTTCCTAAGGTATAAGGACAATCTTGCCGGCAGCGCCTGGCTCGAGAATTTCCTTGTGCGCGCGGGAGGCTTCGGCCAGCGGCAGCTCTTTGCCGACGACGGGGCGCAGCGTGCCGTTGGCGAGGCCAGCGATCAGGCCGGCATGGATCTCGGCTTCTTCCGTAGGTGTGATGCCCCAGAGTGTGAACGCACGGATAGAGGCGTGGCGGCCCATGAGTTCGCGCGGGTTGATGGTGACTTCACCGCGATTGCCGATGACGATGACGCGGCCGCGCGGTGCGAGGAGTTTCAGGTCATGGGCGAGGTTCACATTGGCGAGCATTTCAAGAATGATGTCAACGCCACGGCCGCTCGTCGCTTTCAGGATTTCTTCTTGATACCCCGCCTTACTGTGATCAAAAACTCGCTGCGCTCCTTCGCGCCTTGCGAGGTCCAGGCCTTTCTGTGTGCCGGCGGTGCCCAAAACGGTGAGGCCCAGGATGCACCCCATCTGGAGTGCGGCCGTGCCGACACCTCCACTCGCACCGTGCACTAGAACGGTTTCGGAAGCACGTGCTTCAGCCGAATGGTGCAGAGCGTGGTACGCGGTGCCATAGGGGACCCAGACCCCTGCGCCCTGACCGAAACTGATTTTTTCGGGTAAGGAATGCACCTGCTCCTCCAAGGCGAGAGTACATTCGGCGTAGGCGCCGGTGACGGTCTTCGCCGTGTAGACGCGGTCGCCCGGTTTCACTTTCTGCACGCCTTCGCCCACCGCTTCGACGATACCCGCGCCATCGGAACCAGGTGTGTAGGGAAGTGGCGGTTTTACTGCATAGGTACCCGCACGCATGTAGGTGTCATAAGGATTCACGCCAGCGGCGTGGATTCGGACGACGACTTGTCCGGCGGTGGGCTTCGGTGTAGGGACTTCTTCGAGCTTGAGAACTTCGGGGCCCCCGAATTCACGAACCAGAATGGCTTTCATTGTCTTTCTCCGAGATGCAAGGTCACCAAACACAAACAGAGAAACGCCGTCAAAACCGCCACGCTCCAAAATGTTCAGATGTGATCGTCGGCTTCGGACGACAGCGACTTCTTTTCTATCACGATCTTCATCGGAGGAGAACAACGGAGATGGGCAGGGCAAGTTGGAGCACAATCAGGACAAAGTCCTGGGGTGGGCTCAAGTATTCACTTTGCGGGTCCGGCCGAGTTCATGCTCTTCATTGAAGCCATGGGGAACGCCGGGCTGGGCGACCAAACCTGCACGCGATCCATTCCTCTTGCAAACCGGCGTCAGAGACAGGCGGCACCAGGGCTATCGAGACGTTTGCGAAGGGGCGGCGAGGGCTGCAGCGGTGGCCGCCCAAGAGACCGCCAGCATGCTGAGTGCGAAAGGCAGATCCAGCAGCTCGGGCGAACGAGTATTCGGGCATCCAGATCCAGGGACGGTTTCGCTCTTTCGATCATTCTGGAAGCCTTTGCAGCCTGCTTAGGAGAACTCTAGAAAGCCGTCAGCCGGCTGCAGTCAGTGCAGCATTTGGTTCGGATCGGCGCTCGCCTAGATCATTTGGTCGGATAGTCCTTGGCAATATCTTCGAGAACCAAGACCCAATCGTCATGGTCACCCTTGGTTGGCGCTTTGAACTCTCGAGAGCTCGTATTGGGATACTCACCGGCTTCTTGCCACCTGCCGGTACGCGGATCGTACCAACGAGCCTTGATCCGCTTACCCCTCAATTTGTCCATGTGCATGCCGATCGTGCCCCCATGAGGTAGGTAAGCAATGACGAAGCTGCCATTGTCAGCCCGGGCTGCCTGGATGTGATCTTCTCCTTCTCCTTGCCCAGAGGCAATGGTTGTTTGGTCGGGAACAAGCTTGTACCAAGGCTGAAGCTCGAACAGTTGCCGCATCAGTCCCACCTGACGTGAGCCCTCGTAGGCCATTGCCGTGCGCCAATGCCGAAATCCGTTGTGCGGGAACGGTCCGTCACTGTCCTTGTAAAGCCAAAACAGGTCCAATGCCCCATAGCCATGGCCAGCAGCACCAGCCAGCATCGCCCAGTATGCGCCTTTGCGGACTTGATGCGAATCGATACGTGGCGTCTCTTTTCCGGTGGGATGATTCTCATAGGACGGCTCCATGTCTATCGTGGGCTTGGCGGGCGATAGTTCGTAATCGTGACGGACCCGCTGATAGGTCGGCACGGCCCATTTGTGACCGGATTGAATGGAATTGAAATCTAGCCAGTCGGCATTATGGAACCACTGCGAAGACGAGGAACTACCCTGGCCGTGATAGCAAATCAGGTGGCGGCCACTGCTGCCATCCCTGAGCCCCTTGGCCATGGCAACCCAGATGGCTTCATCTTTACCCGGAGGGGAGTCGCCGCCTGGAAACCACATCACTGCATTGTTCTGGTAACGCTGGCCCAGGAATTTGCCAAAGACATAAGCGTTTTGTTCATTGAACACTTTTTCCGCATGCTCATTAACGTGCCACGATTTGGCAGTAACCAGACCCATGACCAAGCCCAGCTCGTTGGCACGGTTGACCACATAGTCCACGTTCTGGAAAAACGCCTCGTTGGGCCGGGTGGGGTCTCGGTCTACGAGCGGCGTTACGTCCAGGAGCGACGAGTTTCCATCCGGATGTTTCTTGCCCAGTCCGCGCAACACATACGCCTGGATGACTGTGAACCCTTTTTCGACCCGGTCCTTCAGATACTCATCAACCTCATCACGATTGAGCCGTTGGAAGAGAAGCCAGCAGGTGTCGCCCAGATAGAAGAAAGGCTTGCCGTCTTGATCGACGAAGTACCGCCCGTTGGAACTGACCTTGAGCCGCATATCCTTAACGGAACGCGCAGAGTCCGGCAGGGGAAGCTCCAATAGTTGGATTCCCAGAAAGCAGGAGCACAATGCAAACGCCAATCAGGCATGTAGGGAGGACGGTTAAGTTCACGGATGTTCTCATTTTTGGTAACTCCGGTTGATGTCGTGGAAAAGTGAATAAGGGATGATCAGACAATCCTGCCCTGATGTGAAATAGAAAACTACATCTAGCCGTAACGTCCCTCTATCAAGAACTGAGCTCGGCTTCGGTTGGAGCAAGATGGTATGGTTGCCTCAAGATGAGAGTCAACAATTCAGTCCATCGACTGACCTGCGTGAGGTCGTCTCGTTCGCCATGCAGGTGCCTGAGCACTGGAGCACTGAGTCCTCATCCTCCTTTGTTTGTGATTCCTTTGCGGCGGCACATGGACTGAGGCTTTCCGACACTCCTATTTCTCCACGACCCTACTCTCTGCGGCCAGTTCCTTTCATGAAGGACTCTACACCATTGAGGCACGCTCCTGCCAATTTTCCAACGTTCTTCGTTAAGCTTGCTCTTCCATTTGCCGTTCCTAGCCGGCGAGGCTCCGCTGCGCTTTTCGGCTACGCAAGCAGTTGTCCGGCATGGGCATAGGCCCTCGCGAATCAGAAGCAACCGGCCAATCTGTTTGATTCTGACTCGCTTACGCTGAAATTTCGGAGCGAACTGGTTGGCCGGTTTTTCTAGTTTTTCGCGAGTAATGTGCCGCTCGCACCTTTCGGCGCCGGAAGGTTTTCCGTTTTGACGAAGAAGCTTTGAACTTGTCTCACTGGATGTGCAGAGCGATCATCGGCTCGATACAGGACGCGCGACGCGCCGAAATGTATCCAGGAATCGGATCCAGGTCGGTCTGCAAGTCCATTTGGGCGTATCACGGCAAAACGGAAAACACCAGTGCATCGGTCAAAACTCCGTAAGACAGCCAGATCAGGCAACTAGTGCGGCAGCGCAACGGATTCAGCAGAGGATCGTAAGGTGCTAATCGCGTTTCTCAAGACGCTTTGAAGGGTGTGCTTTTGTTCCGAAGCGATCACGATTGGGAATCGACTCCTTCAGGAACCCAGGGAATCTTTCTTGACAGTCAGAGCTGGCTGATTTCAAAATAGTTCAATCATTGCTTAGTCTCAATCCGGAGAACTCGCTGGAATAATAATGAAGTCGAGCTTGCTATTGGCCCTCGCCGTTCTGTCCTCTGCGTTGGTGACTGGATCCGACGTTGTGATTGCGGCTGATGCGGCGGCCCGGAAGGATCGCTTTACGCCCGAAGAGCGGAGGTACTGGGCATTCCTGCCGGTTGTCAATCCCAGAGTCCCCTCGGTTCGTGACGGCCGCTGGGTACGCAATCCGATCGACGCGTTTATTTTGTCAGAACTCGAAGCGAAGGGGTTGAGACCTGCGGCACTGTCGGGACGCGCCACACTGCTGAGGCGAGTGACGCTCGACCTGATCGGCTTGCCCCCAACGCCTGAAGAGGTGGAAGCTTTCCTCAGGGATTCATCGCCCCAAGCCTACGAAAAGGTGGTCGACCGGCTCCTCCAGTCCGCACACTATGGCGAGCGATGGGCGAGACATTGGCTGGACTTAGCTCGTTACGCGGAGAGCGAGGGCTTCAAAAGCGACGAGACCCGGCCCAACATCTGGCGCTACCGCGACTATGTGATTCGTGCCTTCAACCAGGACAAACCGTACGATCGTTTCATTCGCGAGCAAATTGCCGGCGACGAGTTCTGGCCCGGTGATCTCGAGGCCCAGCTGGCCACGGCCTTCAACCGCCACTATCCGGACGAAAGCAACGCGCGCAACCTGCTGCAGAGACGTCAGGAAATCTTGAACGACATTACCGATACCGTGGGCGCGGTTTTCACAGGTCTCACGTTCGGATGTGCACGCTGCCACGATCACAAGTTCGATCCGATTCTGCAGGCCGACTACTATCGGTTGCAGGCGTTCTTCGCTAACACGCGAGCAGCCGACGATGTGCTGCTGACGGGGCCCGGGGCGCTGGAGGGGTACCAGAAACGGCTAGCCGTTTGGGAAGAGAAAACCCGGGATGTGCGTGCGGCGATGAGTGCCATTCTGGAGCCGCGCCGGAAAGAGATTGTCGATGAATTGTTTGCCAAGTACCCGCCGGAGATTCAGGCGGCCATTACCAAACCAGACGCCGCGCGGACGCCGATCGAATGGCAGATGTATTACAAGGCCAAGCCGTACATGAATCCTGAGGCGGAAGAGGTGGCGAAAAGCCTGAAGGGAGAGGCCCGCGGCCGCTACGCAGAGCTGAAAGGTGAGCTGCAGAAATTTGCGGAGTGGCATCCCGGTGAACTTCCGGTGGGAGTAGCCATGGTGGACGCGAATCGAACGGCGCCGAAAACCCATGTTCTTTCCGTTGGTGTTTACGATGCTCCGCTTCAGGAAGTCGAGCCGGGGTTTCTGACCATACTCAAGCCGGGACCAGCCAAGGTTGAGCCACCGCGAGGGCAGGATTCCACTGGCAGACGAGCCGCGTTGGCCAACTGGCTGGCGGATCCAAAGAATCCGCTTACGACGCGAGTGATGGTGAACCGGCTGTGGCACTATCACTTCGGGCGCGGCATCGTGGCCACACCCAGCGATTTTGGGAATATGGGCGAGCGCCCCACGCATCCGCAGTTGCTGGACTGGTTGGCGAGTGAGTTTGTGCGGCGAGGCTGGAGCATGAAGGCCATGCACCGGCTGATGGTCACGTCGAACACGTACCGGCAATCGTCCGGCTACAACGAAGCGGCTGCGAAAGTAGATCTACAGAACAAACTGCTCTGGCGTTTCCCGAGGCAACGGCTCGAAGGCGAAGTGATTCGCGATTCTGAACTGGCTGTTGCCGGGCTCCTGAATGCGAAGATGGGAGGTCCCAGCGTCTTCCCGGAACTGCCTCCTGGCATGGAGACGCGCGGCGGCTGGAAGGTGAGCGAAGATCCGGTAGAACGCAATCGGCGCAGCATCTATATCTTTGTGCGGCGCAACACTCGCTACCCAATGTTGGAATCGCTTGACATGCCCGACACTCACGAAAGCTGTGGGCGCCGGAACATGACCACGACTGCGCCCCAGGCGCTCACTTTGCTCAACAGCAAACTGAGCCTGGAGTGGGCCCAGGCTTTTGCCGCACGGGTCATTCTTACTGCTGGATCGGCGGCTAGCCAGCAGGTGGAAGCTGCTTATCGCTTAGCCTACTCGCGAAGGCCGGACGCCGAGGAACTGCAATCCGCTCTGGGATTCCTGGATCGGCAGCGTCGCATCATCGCCGCGCGTCCCGGCGCGGTTCTTGCTCTCCCCACGCTGTCGCCGGACCTGAGCGATCAACCTGCGGCTGCGGCGCTGGTTGACTTGTGTCACATGCTGATGAACTCGAATGAGTTTGTGTACAGGAACTAGTCCGTCAGAGGCGGAATGACGAATTCCCTGAGCACGAATGTCGAATGAAGTCCCAAATCCGAATGACTAAGCGGGCATCTGGTTCCCCCGCTCGCGCGCAGCGCGCATAAGGGGAAGTGAAGACGGGGTAGGCGGACCCAAAGTATCCACCGCTACACCAATCTCAGTGATCGGGTAGAGCCAAAATGCTTGACCAAACTTCCAATCCGTCCCGGCGGCAGTTTCTGACAAGAGGAGGCACTGGCCTCGGCGCTCTCGCTTTGACGTACCTCCTGCGTCAGGAGAATTCAGCGCTTTTGGCTGATGCCTCCCAGCCCAGCTTGAACCCGCTGGGCCCAAAGCCAGGACATCACGCGGCTCGCGCCAAGTCCGTCATCTGGCTTTTCATGGAAGGAGGGCCGAGTCATCTTGACCTCTTTGACCCCAAACCGAGTTTGGAAAAGCTGGCGGGCCAGCCCATGCCCGCTTCATTTGGGCGTCCCATCACGGCCATGGGCACAGGCTCCAATGCGCTCATGCCCTCTCAGCGCACGTTCAAACAGTACGGTCAGAGCGGCATTTGGGTTTCCGATTGGTATTCAAACATTGCGGCGCACGTGGACGACCTTACGGTCATTCGCTCTTGCTGGGCTGACGGGCTGAACCATGTGGGCTCTGTGTGCCAGATGAACACGGGATCGATTCTGGCCGGACGCCCATCGTTAGGCGCATGGACGACTTATGGTCTGGGATCGGCTAACGACAACCTTCCCACGTTCGTTGTCTTGACCGATGCTGCCGAAGTGGTGGGCGGACCGAAGAACTGGAGTTCGGGCTTTCTTCCGGCGACCTTTCAGGGCACCCAGTTCCGCAACGACGGCACTCCGATCTTTCACCTCTCGCCGCCAGAGACCATCAGTGAACAACAACAACGCAGCAAGCTGGACTTTCTCACGGCCCTGAACCGGCGCTTCTCGGCCGACAAGCTGGAAGATTCCGATCTGGAGGCCCGCACCCAGTCGTATGAATTGGCTTACCGCATGCAGTCCGCGGCTCCGGAAGCTTTGGATCTTGCCAAGGAGAGTGAGCTGACTCGGAGGCTCTACGGCCTAGACGATCCGACGACGAGCCGCTTCGGCGCCAACTGCCTGCTGGCTCGCCGCCTGGTGGAGCGGGGCGTTCGCTTCATCGAACTCTACTGCGGGAGCGGCAGCGGTTGGGATGCCCATGTGGACTTGGAAGCCAATCATTCCAAGATGTGCCGGATTTCAGACCGGCCGATTGCCGGGCTGTTGGCAGATTTGAAGACGCGCGGGCTGCTCGACACGACGCTGGTCGTGTGGGGTGGTGAGTTCGGCCGCACGCCCTTCAATGAGAAAGGCACAGGGCGGGATCACAATCCGTGGGGCTTTACGATCTGGATGGCGGGAGGCGGAGTGAAGGGCGGCCAGACTACCGGAACCACGGACGAGATCGGTCTTCGCGCAGTCGAGCGTCGGGCGCATGTGCACGACATCCATGCCACCATCCTGCATCTGCTGGGTTTGAATCATCTGGAATTGACTTACTTCCACAATGGACGCTTCGAGCGCCCAACCGTCAACGACGGCGAAGTCGTGAAAGAAGTGTTGGCCACGGCGTGATGTCATTCTCGCCTCATCCGCTGCCTCTCCGGACCCCCAAGTTACTCAAACCGTCGCATCATTCGAAAAAAGCTCAATCTCAAGACGCATAAGAGCGACGGGGTGTACGCCATCCAGGCCTCGGATAATGGCAAGCTTCAACGCCTGTACGAAAAATACGGGATAGGCTTCAAAGAACCGGACATTGCGACGGAAGGTAATTTGATTTCATAAGGTCAGCCCGGCCCACCAAGAGAGCAACCATTCGGCTCGTCCAGGTAAGTAAGATTCATTCCACTAAACCGAAAGAGATTTCACTGCTGGCGGCGTCAACCGCCGAAAACAGAAGCCGTGGTAATTGGCAACTCAAACGCTCTACGTCCACCGGGGGAGTAGGGTGTCCGGAACCGCGTCGTAATCTATGCCTTCTGGATGAGCGGGCTGGAGAAAGGCGAGGCTTCCCCGAACTCCGCTTCCCCCGCCAACCTTCATCGGGGGCCTTTGCCCGAAGGCTCCTCCCTCCTCCGAAGCCAGACGCAAGCATTAGAGCCCAGGTGATCCCCCGAACAAAGTCCCTGAAGTCCCTAAGTCCCTCCGATATTGGTTTTCTTGGCTTATCAAAGCCGAAAAATGAGACCCCCGTCTGGAGGGACTTAGGGACTTTGGGCGGACTTTCAGGGACCTTGGCCTTTCTGAAAAATCGCGTAGGAAAGCCACTATTGGCCGATTTCAGGGACTTAGGGACTTCAGGGACTTCGAGCGGAGGAAGGGTTCAGTCCTCGGTGCTAATTGAGCGCCAATGCTGTCTTTCGCTCACGGAGCTGTTTCTCGATCTGTTCCAACAGACGACTCTCTTCGAGGCCGGCGTCGCGCACGGCTTTGGCAAGCGCGCGGTCGAGTCTCGGATCCATCAGAGCAAGAAGCGACCGCAGCGCGGCTGCTCGTGCCTCTGGGGACGCGTCACCATCAGCCAGTAAGGAAGACAGCTGATCCCGAACATCGTTGGCCTGAGAACCTGGAAGCGCAAGCAATTTTCCAGCAGCATCGGCGCTGGCGGCGGTAACTTCGGCGTTTCTCGAGCTGAGGCCTTCGCGAACTTTCGCCAGCGCCCCGATTTCCTTAAGATCCCCCAGGGCGACCAGAGCTGCAGCAGCCAGTGGATGTTTCAGATCGTCAATTATTTCCAAGAACCGCGGCGCCCATGCCCTTTCGCCCATTCGGCCCAGCGCCAGCACTGCCGCCGCTTTCCAGGCGGGGTCGTTGCTGCTCTCAAAAATCTTGCGGAGATCCTCAGCCGCCTGAGGATTCCGAATCGCGGCCAGCGCCGCCACTGCTTGCTCCCGAAGAGACCGCTCGGACATATGCTCAATGGCAAAGGCATACCCATCGCCCATGCCATGCCGCCCCAGAAACTCTGCAATTTCGAGTTTGCGCATCAGATTAGCTTCCCCTCGCAAGTGGGGCTGAAGTGCTGTTGCGGCCTCGACCGTATCGATCTTCCTGAGGGCATTCACGGCCTGCCATCGAATCTCCGGTTCCCGCGGATCGAGTCTGTCTGCCAGCAGCGGCACGAGTCTCGGATCGGCGATCTGGAGGCAGGTAGTCACCAGGGCCATCTCCTCCATCCGATCGAGAGGAAGCTTGGAAACTTGCTCCAGCAAAGGAACGGCGACAGCGGCCGGTAACTCAGCGAAGGCATGAATCTCAGGATAGACAGGGAGCCCAGAAGCGATTTTCTTGCTGATCTGAAGCTGAAGCCGCTTCCCTGCTTCATTCGGATCAAGCTGGGCAAGAGCTACTTCGACCACTTGTTGAACTTCCGGCGCCGTGTCCAGAGGCAACTGGTCGAGCCAAGCCACTACGGCGCCCTGTTGAGACTTCATCTTTAGCCTGCCGACACCACGGACCTGGGAAGACCGCTCGGCGAAGGTGCTGCTGGGCCGAGTGATTTGAAGCAAGTCTCGAGCACGTGTGTGCTCTGTTGTAGCAGTTCCCCCGGCTCCCAGCGCATCGATTGCAGCGACGCGGGCTGCGGTGTTGGCGTCCATCCGTTCCAGGGCGGTTGCAAGCGCTTCGACTGCGCCTTGACGCATGGTTTGTCGGTTCAAATAGTCGGCTTCAAGGAGTGACTGCAGCGTCTTTGCAGCTGCCTCGCGAACCGCCGGTGAGCTGGCATTGAGATGCTTTGCTACCACCGGCACCGCGTCCTTCATCTGAGCGGCCAGAAAGAATCTGCGCTGCAACGCCATCAGGAGCGGTATTGCAGCCGGCCTGGTTCCAGCGCTCAATTCATCCAGCAACAATTCGACCTTCCTTGCCCGATCGTGACTTTCCCACACCGAAAGCAGTACCTTGACCGCACCGATGAGAGGATCGGCTGGATCTTGTAACCGTGGCAATAAATGATCAAGCTGTGGGGCGGTGGTGGGATGGACTGCATAACCCTGACTTGATCGCCCCAGGACCAACAGCCGTACTTGCCCGGACTCGATCTGCCGCGTGGCACTCCCATACTGATAGCCGCCAAGGTCGTCGCTGGTGAGAAGCAACGTGTCACGCGAGAACACACCTTTCAACACCTGGACCGGTTCAAACTGAAACTGTTGTAATGCCCGCTCGGCCTTGCCTCCCAGAATCAGTTTGGTCTCACTGACATTGGCCACGCGTGCCACAAGCACAAGGCTCGCTTTACCAACGGAGTTCTCCAAATCCAAGCCACGATACCATTCTTCACGGGCAAAGGTTAAGGTGGGGCAAAGCAGAGACAGAGAGAATAGTGCAATGCAGCTCCGAAAAGCTACGGACCTGACATTGGAGTTCATCGTACACCCCCTATCCAGCTAGGAGGGCTGGTCAGGATTCAATATGGAGACTTTTGAATCCCAGTAGATAGTGAAACGAATCGAAAAGGTTGCATTGCTTGAACAAAAATCCCAAAAAACACTTGAACCTTCCCGTAGGTAGAGCGGTGAACTTCGGGTAAACGTTCCAGTCAATGTTTACCGCAAAGTTCACGCAGAAAATGGCTTCACGAAGCCAAGAAATGCCCATGCGTGAACTTGTGAACGTCGGATCGGGGGGTATGACAGGTTGGAAACTCAAGCACATTTTCATGAACGATTCATTTAACCCCGTTCATAGTGACGTGCCAATTAAATTTTCATTATTATGCCAGAGCCCTCGGATTTCTCTGTGCCCCGACACTCGTCGGGGCTTTTTGCTTTGGGTGGCTTTATCATTCTCTTAACTTTTCTTTATCTCTCTTTGGTGCTTCCGTCATCAATTGTTGCTAGGCCACCAGACGCATTCCCCGAATAGGGAAACTGACCGGGCGGCCCGTTTCGAAGAGCGCCAATAAGACATTCTTAGACGCCACAAAAAGCTCTCTCGATGAGAAGATTTCCCTTAACGTCAGCGTCCGCCTGGTCAACCCAGCCTGCCGGGCCGGTGTCCTAACCTCACGTCCAAATTTCAGCGCCCTGTGAGGCCTCACAAAGTTGTAATGGCAGCGAAGTAGCTCCAGGTGATCGTCGAGACATTGCTTCCATCGGGCCTGACAGATCGTTCGGCGACCCAGATACGACGAGCCCTGTCGAATCGTGAGATTCAGCCGTTCAACAAAAGACGTGTTCAGTTTCAGTGAGTCTTCCGAGTTACGCAGAGCTTGTTTCAATCTCCCAGCTCCGATTACGGCTCTTCGCTCCACCCTGACCACCCGATCGTTCCTGCGCGTCTTGATCACCTGACCGTAAACACACGCTGGCCCAAACACTCGCCCGATGACTCTCTCATAGAACTTGAATCCATCCGTCGTGATGAGTGGAATCAGTTCAAGGTTCATTCGGTGGGAAAGGTCTCGAAACAGGTCCCGCGTGTTGCGATAGCTTCGTTTGCCCACCATTGTGGATGGCCAAAGCCGAGACCAGACGTCGATCACAACGAAAACCCAGATCGCCTGTTCCCTGCCCCCAATGATCGTTCGGATCTCGTCGGCCTGAAGCTCTGCTACAGAGAGTCTCTTTACTATTAGATCATTGAATCGGCGGCACCAGGCGGCTGCTTTTTCCAGCCAACGATGAACGGTATTCCAGGCGATTCGTTTGACTCGAGCAATGGCCGACTTGTTCAGCCCCTCGACGCTGAGAGCGGCGACCTCATCAAAGATCGTGCGACGGAGCTGGAGTCGATAATAAGGTGTCCGGGTTGTCGAGCAGAAGGTCTTTCCACAATTCCGACACTGGTAGCGACGACGCTTTCCCCGCCCGAGTCGTGTAAAAGCCGTGGCGAATGATGGCTCCGACGTTGCCTTTTCCCGACGGAGGGCAGTGCCGGTTGGGACAGCTGAGACTCTGCATGGTTCTTTGGGACTCTGTTGGCTGTAAAACTGATGGCCTGGAATTAAGTCTCAAACTATATCATGTGTGTGACTTACGGTTGGGTCACCAACAGTCGGTGACGGAAGCACCGGAGTTCAGACCGGCCCTGCCAACGAAATGCGTTCGTTTTGTTGGTCGGGGGTTGACATGCCAGCCTCGCCCTTATATTCTAGTACTAGAATATGAACGCCAAGAACCTGACAGCTGCCGAAATGCTGGTGCTGGGCCTGGTCGCCGAAATGCCGCGGCATGGCTATCAGCTTGAGCAGGTGATCGAGGAACGTGGCATGCGCGAATGGACCCAGATCGGCTTTTCCTCGATCTACTTTGTGCTGAGCAAGCTCGAAACGATGAAGTTGGTCGCGGCGAAAAGACCTGCGGAGGCGAAGGCGAATACCAGAGCGAAGAAGATCTATTCCGTGACGAAAGCCGGGCGTCGGGCACTGGTGACGCAGACGCTCACAGCGCTCAGAACTGTTCGTCCAACCTATTCATCCGTACTGCTGGGGATGATCAACTGGTCCGTGCTGAAGCGGGACAATGCGCTGCAGGCCTTGCAGGCGCGACGCAACGCGATCGAAGCGAAAGTGGAGCGTCTGAGCAATATTCAAATCGACCAACAACCTTTGCCGGACTTTATTGAAGCGCTTTTTGACCACTCAATCGGCCAACTGAAAGCGGAGGCCGAGTGGGTCACGCGCACCCTGGACTACATGACCAGCAAACCCTGGCTTGAATGAGGGAACAGAAGATGAAAGATGCAGACATGAAGGCCAGACTGAAGGAGCTGTACCTGCCGCCGGCGAAGGACTTCGTCCTGGTGGACGTGCCTGAAATGCGATTCCTCATGATCGATGGGCGCGGCGCCGCGGATCGCTCGGCGCTCGACCACGCCGTGAAGTGGCTATTCGCGGCTGTCTATCCCATCAAGCGCATCGCCCGGGAGCGGATGGGGAAGAACTTCGTGGAGCCGCCGCTCGAAGGCCTCTGGTGGGCGGACGACATGAAGGATTTCATCTGCGGAAACCGGGACAAGCTGAACTGGCGGATGATGATCGTCTACGAGCCGGACTGGCTGACGGCGGAGATGTTTGATGACGCCGTCGCCACGGCGAAGGCAAGGCTGGGCGAGCCACCCGCCAGCCTGCGGCTCGAAAGCTATCACGAAGGCCTTAGCGCACAGATCATGTACGTCGGCCCCAATAGCGCGGAAGCCCCTACCATCGCCCGGCTGCACAGGGAGTTCCTGCCGGCGCACAACCTGATCCCCAACGGGCACCACCATGAGATCTACCTGACCGATCCGAATCGCGTGGCGCCGGAGAAGCTGAGGACGGTCTTGCGTCAGCCGGTGCGGCTCTGCACGCATGTCGTTGAACAGGCGACCAGGCGGGAGTGATCGTGGCCGCGAAGGCAACGTCCTCAGCCCCTCAGCGGCCGCCTGCGAGGGACAGGCGGAATGCGACCATCTCCTGGCCGTTGCGAACCAACAGGACGTCGCCGACCAGCACCGGGTGGTTCCAGGTCTTGCCCTCAATCGCCGGGAACCGCGCGAACTCCGTGAACTGATCGGGGGCCGCCCCAACCAGCGCCAGCTCACCCTCCTCCGACACCACCAGCAGCAAGTCCTGATCGGGCAGCAGGACGAGCTGGCCCTGGCCGTAGCGTCCGCCCTTCCACTTGCGCCGGCCGTCCTCGAGGTCGATGCACGAGAGGATGCGGCCGTCAAAGCCGAAGGCATGGCCCTTGTGGACGACGAAGTCGTTGAAGTAGGGCTTCAGTCCGGTCGAGGTCCAGCGCTCTTCAGCGCTCCATCCTCCGGGTCCGTGTGCCACCGCGAGGCGGCGTATCCCGCTGCTGTCGCTGACGCTGATCAGGATGTCACCGTTCGCGGTCAGGGCCGGCTGCACGATGGGGTATCCCTTCCAGGGGTGCTGCCAGAGCAGCTTGCCGTCGGCCGGTGCGACGCTGGTGGCGCCAACTTCGCTAACCAGCACCACCTGCGCGACTCCGTCGATCGTCACTAGCTGGGGCGAGCTGTAGCTGGCGCCGCCATCCGGGCCGGACCAGCGTGGCTTGCCGGTGGCGAGATCGTAGGCGACGAGCGTGCCGGACGCGGCGACGACGACGAGGTCGTCGACCACCAGCGGCGAGCCCGAGATACCCCAGGTCGGGACCTTCACGCCGGAGTCGGACGCCGCGTTGCGCGACCACACGATAGCGCCGGTGCCGGCGTCGAGGGTGTTCAGGATTCCGGTCGCACCGAGTGTGTACACGCGACCGTGGCTGACGGTCGGCGTAGCGCGCGGACCGGCGCCGGCGTTCGACTCCCAGAACCGGGCCGCGTCGCGGTGTCTCCAGACCGGCTTGCCGGTGGTCGCGTTGTAGCAGGCGACGACCTCGTCGTCACCGCGCTGCTCCTGAGTGTAGAGGAGGTCGCCGCGGACCGCAAAGGACGACCAGCCCGGTCCGATCGGCCGGCGCCACAGCAAGGCCGGCGCTGATGCGGTCCAGTCGGTCTTGATCCGCACACCGCGAACGATGCCGTCGCGACCGGGTCCGCGAAAGCCGGGCCAGTTGGCTTCTGCTGTCGCTGCTGCTGGAGCGGACGGGGGCGCCGCTGGCACTTTGCCAGTTCGGGGCACCGGTGGCTTGTCAGGAGTCTTCGCTTCGGGACTCTCCGCTGGTGCCGGAGGCGGCGTGAGCGGCGCCGGCTCGTCGGCTGCCTGGGCCAGGAGCCGCTCCTCGGGAGTCTCCGCCCACCGCCACTTCAAGTCGTTATCGAAGTTGCTAGTGAAGCCACCGGTCCGGACGAGCGTCCACACCCCACAAGCGAGCAGGATGGTCGCGACCATCGCTGCGCGCCGAGGTCCGTCCGAGAGACGACGGGTGGCTACCGCCCACGCGACGAAGGCGAGGCTCAAAACCGGGATCGCCAAGAGGGGGAACAACATCCCCATCGCGCCCGTCGCAATCGACGTGTCGATGACGCGCGACGTCGCGAACAGCGCAACGATCATCAGGGCGACGGCGCCGAGGCGCTCCGACCAGGGTGCCCGGCTGAAGAACACCCACCATACGACGACGAGCAACCCGCCTAGGAGTCCGCCCATGACCGCAACCGTCATGGCGTCGGGCTCGACGACAGGGAGGACGAACCGGACCAGCCACTGCAGCGTCACAATGGCCACGCCGGGCCACAGCCGGAGCGGCTTCCTAGCTGGAATTTCCATTTCGGGCCCCATAGTCCTATTCAGTAAGCCCGGGCCGGCGCCAGTGCCTAGGTATGATCATGGGCAATCATACGAAGGACAACGACGGAACGTTCCGCCTAAATCGCTATGCGCGCTCTAGGTTCCCCAGGTGTGTAAGATGCAGATACCATTTACGCGGCGGGCGTAACGCAGGCACAACTCGCGTCCACACGCGCCTGATCGCGCGGTGAAGAAAACTATCGGACTTCGTACAAAAACACGCTCCAGGTCCTTCCACTGGAGTTTTCCGAAACCTTAAGCCGTTTGGTGAACCTCCAACCAGGGATTTCATCATTAACCGAAAGAACCCTTGCGCCTTTCTTGAGCTCGCTTTGTAACAACGGCGCTAGCTTGCCTAACGATTTGGGCAGTAGATAAACCGTCACGACAGAAGCCTCACTCAAGTCCTGCTTCAGTATGTCTCCCTGAATCACCCTGACTCTTCCTTCCAAATGATGCTCCCTGATAGCAAGCCGTGTCACCTGGCAGAGTTGCTCGTCAAACTCAATGCCTACTGCATTCGCCTCGTGCTTCTCTGCTGCTCGGATAATGATTCGACCATCACCCGAGCCCAAGTCATAGAGGATATCGCCCCTTCGAACAGTTGCAAGTTTCAACATGGCGTCAATGACGTCAGGCGGCGTGGGAACGTAGGGGGCCAACCAGTTGGGATGACCTAGTAACTTATCTTGTCGTGCGTTCTGAGCACCGATCTCTCCATCCTTCTCGATCAGACATACCAAGCTCACCGCAAGGGACAATGAAGCCAGCAGGATTCGGCTTGGAAGTTTACGCACCACGAATCTCATCATCATTGCCACATGAAACCACAATGGTTCAGGAGTTGAACGATTCGAGGAAAGTACCATCCTCACCCGACCACGTCAACCCGATTTGCTTTCGGCCTCGGGAACTGACCCAGTACCGGTATCGCCAGCGCGGGAGAGTCAAGCTTGGGGAATGTTAGAATGAAGTGACTTGACTCCCCGAGCAGCGCTTTCGCTGAATGCCTACGACGTCGGCCGACTCTAGCGTGGGTAAAATGAGTCGGCGAGGTTTGAATCCCAGCCCTCTTCATGGGCCAGCCGCCTCCTGCGGCGGCCCAGATTGTGCCCTTTCAATCGTAGACGATTGTGGACGGTTACGCCGTCATACGTCAACTTGACCTCTCCTTTAGCTCCGCGAAACATGCCCCCATCATTGTTTTCCGTTTTCCAGCGTCCTCAATTAGGCTGATCATGATCGGCAAGCAAGTGACCACCTGTCAAGCACTCACCCATTCTGTCCTCCTCAGCGTACTGAACTCCCTTACCCAATCTTGAGTCAGCTACGCAATCGAACCAAGCCAGTGGTATACTCGGATCATTCATAGTCAGGGTTGTTAACTCAAAGGGTTAATATGGCTGCTGTCTTCGACCCCCCAAGTTACCTAATCGCTCCAGGCTTGGAGCGGAGGGGATTTCGGCCTTGAAAAGGACTTGCCCGATTGGGTCACTGATCACTTTTTTATGACTGATCGTTGGCAACAGATTGAGAAGCTGTATCACTCAGCGCTGGAGCTGGACGAGTTCCGGCGTAAAGCTTTCCTGGACCAGGCTTGTTCCGGAGATGGAGAGCTGCGCCGGGAAGTTGAATCGTTACTTGCGTGTCAGCCGTCGGCTGAACAGTTCATTGAAGCACCTGCGTTGCAGGTGATAGCAAAAGTGACGACACAGAGTCGACCTCAGTCATTCATCGGACAGCAAATCGGTTCCTACCAGATCCTCTCTTTATTGGGGGCAGGCGGGATGGGAGAGGTCTATCAGGGACGCGATACGCGTCTGAAGCGGACTGTGGCGATCAAAGTTCTGCCACACGATAAGCTGAGCGACCCGGAACGTAAGACGCGCTTTATTCAGGAGGCCAGAGCAGCCTCAGCCCTGAACCATCCCAACATCATCACCATTTACGATATCGGAAGCGAAGGCGGCATCGACTTTATTGTGATGGAACATGTAGCCGGCAAGTCGCTGGACCGACTGATCCGCGCAAAGGAATGCGACTGAATGGGGTGCTCAAGCTGGGTGTGCAGATGGCGGACGCCATGGCCAAGGCTGATTCTGCCGGAATCATTCATCGTGATCTTAAACCGGGCAATGTGATGGTAACCGACGACGGGCGGGTGAAGATCCTGGACTTTGGTCTGGCGAAGTTGACTGAGGTTTTGAATTCTGGCGATGGCACCACTCAGATGATCTCTCTTACGGAGACTGGGACCATCATTGGCACAGCCTCCTACATGTCACCCGAGCAGGCGGAAGGGAAAAACGTGGATGCCCGGTCGGACATCTTCAGCTTTGGAGCGGTGCTGTACGAGATGGTTACTGGGCAGAAGGCGTTCCAAAGGTGACTCGAAACTCGGGACGCTGGCGGCCATCATAAAGCAGGAGCCGAAGGCTATCGCCAAGTGATTCCAGATGTTCCTGCCGATCTGGAGAAGATTATCAACCGTTGCCTGCGCAAGGTTCCTGAACGTCGCTGGCAGCATATGGCAGATTTGCAAGTTGCTTTGGAAGATCTCAAGGAAGACTCAGATCTGGCAAGTCGGGCATTACGGCTGTCCACAGGGCGGCACGTCGACGACGAGTTTGGCTCGCTGGTATTGATCGCTCTGCTTCTTGCGGTGCCGCTTGCCGTATGGCTTGTACGTTCAACTAACCGGACACCGATTGAAACTCCGATGATTGCTGTCCCTCTCACCAGCTATCCGGGGGAGGAACGAAGTCTTTTCGCCTGACGGCAACCAGGTGGCGTTTTCCTGGAACGAAGAGAAGCAGGATAACTTTAGTATCTATATTAAGGACGTTGCTTCTGGAGCCCAAAGACGTCTGACTGCGGCCCCGGGATCAGACTCTTGCCCTGCTTGGTCACCCAACGGTAGCTCCATTGCATTCATTCGCCGGGGACCCGGGAGGAAAGACTCAGTGTATGTGGTCTCGCCACTAGGGCCCCCCGAGCGAAAAGTGGCTGAAATAAGTCCTCACAGAACCTTTTGGCCGAGAGGGCTGACTTGGACTCCCGACGCGAAATCGCTGATTGTTCCGACAGTAATTCGGACAGCGAGCCCCGGGGCTATTTTTGCTCTCGGTGGAGTCCGGTGAGACACGTAGGCTGACCTCACCGCCAGATAAATTGTTTTTCGACAGTCAACCGGCTTTTTCGATGGACGGCCACACTCTAGCGTTTATCAGAGAGGTCGCTGTTGGCGTCCGTGATGTTTACCTGCTCGCTCTTTCCGAACATTTCGAGGCGATCGGAGAACCGAAACGGCTCACCTTTGAAAATCGGGTTGAACTTCAGCCCCGCCTGGACCTCAACCGGGCAGGAGATCGTTTTTTCTTCCGGACTCTTCCTGAATCCAAACCTTTTCCGCGTCGCAGCCTCCGGGTTCCAGCAAGCCACAACGGTTGGCTGGTGTCGGAGAAGACGGTTCAGAGCTGGCAATCTCTAGCCGCACACATCGTTTGGTTTACACACGTGCGCTCATCGACACGAACATCTGGCGCCTTGAATTGCCTGCTCCTCATGAAAAGATTAGCGCGCCGAGGAGCCTGATCTCCTCGACCCGCGTTGACCACCATGCACAGTACTCCCCCAACGGGCAGAGAATAGCCTTCAGTTCGAATCGCACGGGAAACTATGAAATTTGGATTTGCGATAGCGACGGCTCAAATGCCCAGCAATTGACTTCACTAGGTGTTTTTTCTGGTAGCCCGCAGTGGTCACCAGATGGTGAGAAGATTGCGTTTTCGTCAATCCTGGAGAACCAGTGGGACATCTACGCCATCAGTGCCAACGGAGGAAAGCCAAAACGCTGACCACTAACCCAGCCCATGATGACACGCCCAGTTGGTCGCGGGATGGGAAGTGGATTTATTTTTCCTCCGACCGCAGCGACGATTCACAGGTCTGGAAAATGCCAGCGGTAGGAGGCGAAACAACCCAGGTTACCAGGCAGGGTGGCAGTCTGGCCTTCGAATCTTTTGATGGCCAATGGCTATATTACGGGAAGGCCAACGGCCTTTGGAGAATGCCACGAAATGGCGGGGAGGAGACACGGGTACTCGAATCCGTGGATAACTGGGTCTTTGTGATCGCTAAGGAGGGAATCTACTTCGTGCCCAAACCCGACCCTTTGGGCCGTCATGCCATCCAGTTTTTCGACTTCGAGACGAAAAAGATTCGATCGATCGCCTCCATCGAGACGCCCGCATCTGACCTATCTCTTTCTCCCGATGGCCGATGGATCCTCTACCCGCAGAATGATCAGCAAGGCAGCGACCTGATGCTGGTGGAGAACTTCCGGTGAGGCTGCAGAAGGGAACGGTTTTACTCTGCACAGACTACCGGCACGAAGAGACCGTGCAGCACACCCGCACAAAGCTGATCTTCCCACGAGAAGAGCCCTCAATTGGTCGTATACTCGCGTAACCGTCCAAGTGGTCATTGGGCGGGCTCAATACCGATCCGGTCGTTGACAGCTCCGCGCAGTCGCTGCTTGCAGCCGAGATACTTCTCCGTTGTTTGCACTGAAACGTGACCCAGCAGAAATTGGATTTGTTCCAATTCGCCGCCTGCGGTATGACACAGACGGGCGCAGGACCGGCGTAGGTCATGCGGCGCAAGCTTCGGCACGCCCAGCTTGGCTGCGAACTCCTTAACCACATGCCAGACCACCTTTTCTGTTATACCTTCACCCCAGACGGTTCCCGACCTCGAAACGCATCGAAACAGTCTCCCACTTCCGACGCGAGCTGCCATGACCCATTCATCGGTGATCTGCTTGACCCAGTCTGGAACAGGGACAGTTCTGATATGACCCGCTTTCCCAATCAGGTCGACGACCGCCCAGTGATCTTCGCGTTGCTGCAGATGATCAAATGTCAGTTCGGCCAGCTCACGACGACGCAGCCCACACCCGAGTAAAATCGAGAGGATCGCTCGATCGCGCTTGCCTTTTACAGTCTCGGCATTCGGAAGCTGCCAAAGTGTGCGAGCCTGTTCGACGGTTAACCAGTTCCCGAGACGTACCCCCAGCCTTCTCACTCCCTTGACACGCCGGATTCCAGCAGCCAGTTCAGGACTAAGAAGTCCCGAGTCGGCTGCCTCATAAGCCAAACGACGTATAGCGGCGAGTCGGACGTTGATAGTTCCTGGGGCTAATGAACGACTCTCGAGGTGGATTCGGTAACGGGTGACGACAGTCTTGTTGAAGGACAAGCGAGGTTCGGAACAATACCAGTTGATGAACTCATTGATGGAATGTTGATATCCGCGCTGGGACTCAGGTGAGCGCAGGCTGCCAAGTACAGCTGCCTTGGCCTGATCGAGATCGGGAAGTCCCAGTTTGGTCTTTGGGTGAGGTTTCTTTTTTGCAGTTCTTGATAGTCTTGTCCTCATAGGCCAGCCGCCTCCGCACGGCTGGCCTAAAGACTAGAGTTCCCTCCGATTGAGTTGTAATGGATGGTTACGCCGTCATACGTCCAATTGCCCCACTCGCACGAAGGCGCGCATCTGTCCTACCCTTCTCAGGGTACAGACCTCGCTCACGCAGTCTTGACTCAGCTACGCACTCGGACCAAGCCGGTGGTATACTCGGATCATTCATAATCAGGGGTCGTTAACTCAAAGGGTCAAATAGATATGGTTGCGGTCCCACCTCCCCAAGTCTACCAATCCAGACACGGAGCCGAGGGGTTCTCCTTGACCCGATTGGCTGCTGATCACTCATTGCTGTCTTTATGACTGCTGAACGTTGGCAACAGATTGAAAAAGTTTATCACGCAGTCCTTGAGCTGGCAGAGAACGAGCGCCTAGCATTCCTTCGAGAAGGCTTGTGGTGGTGATGAAGCACTGCGTCACGAAGTGGAGTCTCTGCTCCGGTCTGAACCGAGCGGAGACCGCTTCTTTGATGAACCGGCCGGCCTTGGGGTGGCAGCGAAGATGATGGCTCACGAAAAAGCTGAGTCATTAGTCGGGCAGCAGCTCGGCCCTTACCAGATCCTTTCTCGGCTGGGGACCGGCGGGATGGGCGTCGTTTACAAGGCACGCGATACGAGGCTGGACCGCCTGGTGGCCATCAAGGTGCTACCCAAGGCGGTTTTCGGTCTGCACTGTCTTCTGCTAGAATCTTTCGCGCCTGCTTGGTTTCAAGAAGCCTTACCCTTCATCGCAAGGCTAGTCCTTAAATAAGCGAGCTTATTAGCCGAAAACATCCAGGGACGAAATGAGCAACGGATCAGACTTTTCTCGGGCCCGAGGAGCTCGCAACCACCTCGAATGGTGTTGCCTGAAGGCACTGATCCCTGCTGGATTTTCCGTTTCTGCTGGATGATGATGTTTCAGGTCGTTAGCTCCTTAGGGCCGTGAGCTCTCTGCTGCTCAGGCCGGCACAGCCTAAGCAGGAAGGGACCGTCAAGCAAAACGACAGGCTCGAATGAAATCAAAAGTTTCGAAAAACGGTTTCAGGTGCGCGTATAGGTCAGGACGCGAAACAGCAGCCGTCGACCGGTACGGATCACCTGGCAAGGGATGAGGATGAAACTCCCCAAGAAGCGTTTGAACTCCATGCGCATGACTGCTGCCCCACGGCCGCGTTGGGCGCCAGCAGCCCGAACCAGGCTTTCAGGTTCCAGGCCAGAGCGGCAATCGCCATATAGGCCCAATTGGAGAGCAGATGGTCGGAAGGCATCCGCAGGGCATTGACACCGTTCTTCAATTGCTCAATGACATTTTCCTGATCGCAGCGCTGGTTGGCAAACAACACGATTTCCTGCGGCGAAAGAGTCCGATCGTTAGTAATGTAGAAGAAGTAGCGGATCTCATCGAATAAACGGGTCTCGCCTTTTTCGATGCTGAGGTTTTTGCGCACCACCACCATGCGATAGGTCTTCTGGCAGTGACCGGGTCGATAGTCAAACTCGGCTACCTGTTCGCTTTCCAGACGGAGGTTCTTGTAGGCTCGCTCCTGAATGATGCGCTCTTTTAACATTTTCAGGACGACACCGCGGCTCGGTCTCGACCTTATAACAGGTGGGCCGCTCCAGCCTCTGCCAGGCTTTGCGGGGTAAGGCCTCAGCTAGCTGGATCAGGTTAGCGTAGGCGTTGTAACCCAACACGAAGCTCACGCGCTGGTCCCATTTATCGAGATGCTCGGTCAAGGAAAAGTCCGTGTCGCCGCGCAGCCAGACTTTTTCGAAGATGCCCACGACCGTGTCGATGGCTCGGTCAATCCAAGGACCGGCCTGCGATGAGGAAGTGGCATTGCCTGGCCGGTTGACGACATAGAGGATTTCTTTGGTGTTGGCCAGAGAGAGGATCAAGGGCGCGTAGCCCCAGATGCCTTTGTAGCTAATGTCGATACCCTGCTTGCATTCTCCAGTGGTGGCGACATGGCTGCCATCAGCATCGATCACCGCTTCGGCCCGAAACGAGCGCGGTTGCAACATCCAGACTTGGCGGCGTGCTTGGTTGAAGGTTTCCTGCAGGGCCTCGATGTCGGAGGCCTCAAACCGTCGCAGAAAATCACCGGCCGTGGTGGGATCGGGAATACGGTCGGCTCCCAGACTATAGGTGTAGCTGGTATCGTCGCGCAACCGGTCGATGTATTCCAGACAAGTGCCACCAGTCATCACATTGTAGGCAATGTTGAGCACGTGATCAGATTCGAAGTAAGGAACATGCACTTTCAGCAGCGGGACATTCTGGTTGATGGCTTGATCCAGGCCCAAGCGAGTCACCATCGTATGAATCGCACCGATGCCGCCAAAGCCGATGGCACGGCTGCGTTCGGCCATCTCGTAATGAATATTGGCAGGCGCAAACATGGGCTTGGGTTGATCGCTCCAAAACTTGCGTGCCAGTCGCTTGTGCAATTTTCGCTTGTCTCGTGCCAGGATTTTGTGATCTGTTTTCTTCACTCGAAACGCTCTCCTTTGCAGGTGTTGTGATTTTTGCGAATCAGCCAATACCCGCTCTGGATGCGCGTTTCGAGCTTTTTGTTGCCCGGACCTTTAACAATCACGCTGGTTCAAGGCTAGTCATTCAAGAATTCTGGCTGAAGTGTCGAAAAGCTGTTAGTCCCATGAATCGCTCGCGTCGACAGTTGTTGAGGCAGATCTTCGACCTGGGTGTTTGCCTGCCCTTCGCCAGCAGGAAGATACTCTCGTTCTCGACGGTCTCCGAGGAACAACACGCCGGCCCGGCACAACCTCCAGCCCCAACTTCTCTTTCCAACGATGATGCCGAATTCCTGAAAGAGCTGGAAAGGGCCAATTTTGCCTACTTCTGGGAACAGGCCAACCCTCGAACCGGCCTAGTCAAGGACCGATGTAACGTTCGTGCCCAGGACAACGGTGTGGTTGCGAGCATCGCGGCAACGGGCTTTGGGTTAACGGCGCTCTGCATTGGAGAGAAGCATGGATTCATTTCACTCCCTGAAGCGAGAGAGCGCGTTCTGGCTACATTGCGTTTTCTATGGAAGGAACTGCCTCAGCATCGAGGATTCTTCTTTCACTTCGCCAATCTGAACACCGGTGAAAGAATATGGGATTCGGAGGTCTCTTCCGTAGATACGGCAATCCTACTCTGCGGAATTCTGACGTGTCGACAACACTTCCAGAACGCCGAAATCCGTCAGTTATCGCGCGCGATCTTCAATCGGGTAGACTGGACTTGGCTCTCCGCCGACACAACGTTGCTACCGCATGGCTGGACCCCGGAGGTCGGTTTCCTGCCGTATCGTTGGGATCACTACAGTGAACTAATGATGATGTATCTTCTGGCTCTGGGATCTTCTTCTTATCCTTTACCCGCGAAGACCTGGGACGCATGGAAACGATCAACATTCGAATATGATGGTCTTCGATACATCGGCTCGTTTGCACCCATATTCGTGCATCAATACTCGCAGGCATGGTTTGACTTCCGAGGCAAACGCGACCGCTATACAGACTATTTCCAGAACTCAATCATTGCCACCGATGTCCATCGCCGTTTCTGCGTAGAGCTCGGAAAACTGTTTCCCACCTACAGCGATGACCTGTGGGGAATCACGGCTTCTGATTCGGAAAAGGGCTACGTGGTATGGGGTGGGCCTCCCGCAATCGGGCCGATTGATGGGACCGTTGTCCCAAGTGCGGCAGGAGGGTCGCTGCCGTTCATGCCACAGGCTGCAGTGCGCGTGCTTAAGACCATCAAGAATAAATACGGCGCAAATACCTGGAGCCGCTACGGCTTTGTGAATGCGTTCAACCCACTGAAGAACTGGTACGACAACGACGTCGTTGGAATTGACACCGGGATCACCATGGTGATGGCCGAGAACGTACGTACCGGGTTTGTCTGGGACACCTTCATGAAAAACCCCGAAGCACAACGCGGTATGGATCGCGCCGAGTTTCAAGCCAATCAGAGCTCCGGAATGAGCCAGCCCGCCTCCGCCAGCATTTCGAGGGACCTCTCCGCTTCCGAACCGCCAATTTCCAAAAGATGAACTGCGTGGGATCGTTCAACCAGAGGAATGTCGAACGCTGCTCGGTACTGCTCAGCACCCTGGCGCGACCCGCTACCCGGTTTCGTGGTGCGCCCCAACTGAAGATGAAATGCAGTTCGCTGCGGCCTAAACGTTGAAACGCACTCAACCAACGTACTCGAGCTCCTCCCCTTCCGTTATGTAAGGTTTACATTCGAGCATGGATTTTTTGGATTCGCTACCAGCGTCGGTAGAGTGGTCGATGGCCAGTTCGATCATCAATTCAGGGACATTCGGCTCTGCAAGTCTTTCCATTTCTTGGAGCATGTCCCTGGGTTGCTTAGACGGCAGCGTTTGGAATCGCAGTTGCGATGTGCTGAGCCAAAAGGAGGAAGCGAAAATGCTGGCTGGGTTAGTTTTAGGCGCCGTGGCACTTGTGACCTCTGGCTTGAGCTTTTTCGCTGCGCTCGCGACTGCAGTTGCCGAGATTGCCTTTCGTCTTTGTCCCAGTAATCTTCATGTTGAGCTTGATCATGGGGCTGGGCGCTCGGAACTGGGGTCGATGTCTCTAGGCACAGGACCTTTTTCGAAGATCTCCTTTTCCTCGTCGAATAGGCGAGTCTTGATCTCTGGCTCTCGGTACTCGAAGCAGGATCGGCCGTGATGCCTTTTAACGGCCACTCTGGAACCGCTATCATGCAAACGGATACTTCCCCCCAAACTTTTCGCAAGGCCTGGAAAGAACGTCTTAGGGCGCTTCAGAAATATTCCTCCCATCCTGTTTATGGTATGGCAGGCTGGTCCCCAGATTGTTGCCTGTAACATCTTTCTGCGGGTGGTGTCAGCGCTGATACCGGTTGCGATGCTTGCGGTCACTCGTTTGATAGTCGACACGATTGTGGCCGTCGCAACCCATAAGCAGCCGCTGGAAGCGACGCTGTGGTGGCTCGTTGCCCTCGAGTTCTTTCTTGCGGGATCGAGTTCCGTCCTATGCCGCCTGGTTGACTATCTCGACAGTCTTTTTGCCGACAAGTTTACGCTCCACATCAGCACGCGCATCATGGAGCATGCCTCGAGCCTGGACTTGGCTACCTATGAGAATCCCACCTTTCAGGACAAGCTGGAGCGGGCCCGTGCGCAATCCACCGACCGGCTGAACATGATCCAGGCGATGGGTCGCATTCTGCAGCAAGTCATCATCGCGACGACCTTTTCTCTCAGTATTTTCTGGTTCTCTCCCTGGTTGCTGTTGATATTGATCGCGTGTGTCGTGCCGGCTTTTCTCGGGGAAAGCCACTTCGCGTTTCTGGGCTATTCGCTTAACGTTCGACAAACTCCAGTTCGCCGACAACTCGACTACCTGCGTGTTCTTGCAGCTTCAAAGGAAGGCGCCAAGGAGCTTAGGCTTTTCGGATTGAGCAGGTTCTTTACGGGACTTTTTTCACACCTTTCTCTGGGGATTTATGAACAGAACGTCGCGCTTGCCAAACGACGACTTCTCGCAAGTTCGGTGCTGTCACTCCTGAGCAGTGCCGGTTACTACGGAGCCTTTGTATTTGTCGTTTACCGGACTGCTACAGGCGATTTGAGCGTGGGCGACCTCACTTTCCTGGCTGGGGCGATCGCCGGCGCGAGCAGCAATATTCAGACGATGTTCTCCCTGTTTTCAAGCATCGCCGACCAGTCGCTCTTCTTAACCGACCTGCTCGAGTTCTTCAAGACACGCCCCCAGATTCAATCAAAGCCTCAAGCTCTGCCGGCACCTCGACCGATTCGGCAGGGGTTTGAGTTTGTCGATGTGTCGTTTTCGTATCCGGGGAGTTCACGACTAATACTCGACAACCTGAATTTTCGTCTTGAGCCAGGGGAAAGACTTGCCTTGATTGGCGAGAATGGACAGGGAAAGACCACAATTGTGAAGCTCCTCACCCGCCTCTATGACCCTACCCAGGGAAAGATTCTGCTGGATGGGGTTGACTTGCGCGAATACAACCTTGAAGACCTCTGCAGTCAAATCGGGGTTATCTTCCAAGATTTCATGCGTTATGAGATGACTGCTTCGAGCAACATCGCCGTGGGCAGGATCGAGGAACCCAACCCCTTCAAAATTGAGGTCGCTGCGGAAAAGAGTCTCGCGCACGCCGTGATTCAAAAACTCCCGCTCCGCTATGAACAGATGCTGGGCCGGCGATTTGAAGGGTGGAGTGGATCTTTCTGGCGGTGAATGGCAGAAGCTGGCTCTGGCCCGTGCTTATTTGCGGGATGCTCAACTGATGATTCTGGATGAACCTACGGCGTCCCTGGACGCTCGGTCAGAATACGAAGTGTTCCAGCGTTTTGCGGATTTAACAAACAGCAAGATGGCCCTTTTGATTTCGCATCGCTTCTCCACAGTTCGCATGGCAGACCGGATTCTTGTTCTGGAGCAGGGCAAGATCGCTGAGCAAGGCAGCCATCGGCAGCTCATCTCTTTGGGTGGGCTCTATAGGGGTATGTTTGAATTGCAAGCTTCCAGCTACCGGTAGCAGGCGACTAGGCCGGCGGGACTCGAGCCGGAACCATTTCGAGAGCTCCCCTCCTGTCCAAAAAGGCAGACGGCTTACTGAGAGCCCCCACCTAGCAAGGGGCTCAATCGGTGAGAACTTGCCGAATCTTGAATTCTTAGCATCCAGTCAACTCTTGAAAAATGCACCGTTCCGCCGCTTTCTCTCCGCAATCGTATCCTGGTACAGACACCCTACCTGCTACTCCGCTATCATCTCCAGACACTGTCGGAGAAGACAGCGCCGCTCCCAGCATTCACTGGACTCGCGTTTGCGCTCTCACGCCATCGCCGAGATAGGGAAATGGAAGGATTTCGGAACAAGAAGGCGCTGTCGTCTCCTCCAGCAAAGGTGGCACCAGGCCTCCAGATCCATCCAGAAGATTCTCCGCCAACTCAGTACACTACCGCCTGAAAGCCCCGAATGGTCTCATCACCTAGTCTGGCTCGGCAGAGAATGCACGTCTGTTGCAGACGGCGCTCAATGATACACGACAGACTAAGGATGTCAAGAAGGCTCCCTCTGATCGTCTAGTGACACCGGTGAGCATATGCCTCGGGCTTATGCTATCGCCAAGAGCTATGTTCAGACCGTCGATTTCAAGTTTTGGATTGACTCTCTTTCAACCTACTTGGAAGCCGTGGACCAGAAGCGTTGGTTTGCACATGGATGAGCTTCATGCGATCAGGCCCATGTTGCAACTTGCCCTGCTGGAACAAATCACGACGATTTCTGAAGGATTTCGCCACCAGCTCAAGAATCAGCAATCCTTTTCGAACGATGACACCGATCTGGCAACGTGCATCAACAGCCTTCGTGAGATTGGTGAAGAAGACTGGAAGGATCTTTTTGAGAAGGTGAGCCGGGTTGAACAGATCTTGCAAGAAGATCCTGCGGGTGCTTACCCCGACATGGATTTGGAAAGTCGTAATCTTTACCGCAGGCGCGTAGCGGACCTGGCCGCATACTCGGGTGTGGAAGAAAGTGAAATTGCGCGAAGAGCGATCACTCTCGCCCGCCGTGTCTCTCAGTCCCATTGCAATCAGCGAGTCACTGAGCGACGCAGCCACGTCGGCTACTACTTAATTGAAAACGGGAAGAGACTCCTGGAAGAGGAAATTAACTATAGTCCACCTCCATTCAAAGTACTTCAAACCTTGATTCTGGCCCACCCAGTCGCCTTCTATCTCGGTGGCATCTTGTTCACTGCAGCCGTGGTCATTGCGTTTCTGTTGAATGTCCTCGGTGTCCAGGCAGCCGTCCTGGCAGCCCTCGTTTTCCTGCTGCTCCCGGCAACCGAATCCGCGCGTAGCCATCATGAATGAGTTGACCACTTTTCTGGTGTCGCCGCGACTACTGCCCAAGCTTGACTTCTCCGAGGGAATACCAGCGGAGTGCGCGACCATGGTCGTGGTGCCAACCTTGTTGCTCAGCGAGGAGCACACGCGACAGATGGTGCAAGACTTGGAGATCAGATATTTGGCCAATCGTGATGCCAACCTCCACTTTGCTCTTCTAACGGACTCGCCTGATTCATCCTGCCCCTTCGATGAGAAGGATCAGTGGGTAGGCCTGTGTTCTCAGCTGATACACAATTTGAACGAGAAATATGCGAGACACGGAAAGGGATCCTTTTTCCTCTTTCACCGACACCGCGTATACAACCCAGCTGAAGATAGGTGGATGGGTTGGGAGCGCAAACGTGGGAAGCTGCTCGATTTGAACAATTTGCTTCGAAGCCGGTTTGACAGCTTTCCCGTAAAAATTGGCGATCTGTCCATCTTGCCGCGAGTTCGATATGTCATCACGCTCGATTCCGATACCCAATTGCCTAAGGACTCAGCAGAGCAAACTAGTCGGTACTCTGGCACACCCGCTCAACCGTGCAGTAATAGATCCGCTGACGAACACCGTTGTGGAGGGCTATAGCATTCTCCAGCCAAGAGTCGGAATCAACGTGAAGTCAGCCGGTCGGTCACGTTTAGCGAGCCTCTGTTCCGGAGAAGCTGGATTCGACATTTATGCACGAGCGATCTCCGATGTTTACCAGGACTTGTTTGGTGAGGGCAGTTTCACCGGCAAGGGAATCTACGAAGTAGACTCGTTCCAGCAAGTCCTGGGACAGCGCTTCCCCTGCAACGCGCTTCTCAGTCACGATCTGATTGAGGGAAGCTACGCGCGCGCTGCACTCGTTTCTGACATTGAGCTGATCGACGACTATCCGTCCCACTTCAGCGCCTATAGCCGCAGAAAGCATCGATGGGTAAGAGGAGACTGGCAGATCGTGTTGTGGCTGTTACCCAAGGTCCCGGACTACTTCGGGAAATTGATCCCCAATCCGCTGACGCTGATTTCACGATGGAAGATTCTCGACAATTTGCGTCGGAGCTTGATCGAAATCGCTACATTCTCCTTACTGCTCGCGGGATGGTTTTGTCTGCCAGGCAAGCCGAGCTACTGGACGATGGCAACCCTGGTGCTAATGCTGATGCCGACGTATTTTCAATTCTTCCACTCCCTTCTTAGGTCAGCGCGCGCGCGCAACCGGCTGGGCTTCTGGAAACAGATGGCCGCAACATTTGTTGACAGACAAGTCAATGTATTCCTGATGCTCGCATTCTTGTCGCATCAAACTTTGGTGATGTTGGACGCCATAGTCCGAACCATCGTGCGACTCACTTTGACGCGCAAGAAGCTGCTGGAATGGGAAACCGCAGCACAGTCGGAATTGGGAGCTGACAAGCGAAGCCCGGTAGACGTCTACCTCGACTGGACTCCATGGCTCTCGCTCGGAATCGGCTTGATCCTCGCCCTTGTTCGGCCGGAAGCACTTCCAGTGGCCGTGCCGCTGCTGGGACTATGGTCTGTCTCCAAGCCTTTGTGTCGATGGCTGAATCGGCCAGCATTTGAGCCGCGACCGATCATCGTCAAAGGCGATGAATTGTTTCTCCGGAGTGTGGGACTTCGAACTTGGCGCTACTTCCGCCAGTTTAGCAATACTGAAACGAAGTGGTTGATTCCGGACAATATTCAGGAAACACCCTTCACGGTAACAGCACGCCTGTCGCCCACCAATCTGGGCTTGCTGCTGAACGCAAGGATCGCAGCATACGAACTGGGATACCTTACTCCGAAGGAATACATCCAAGAGACAACGAAAAGTCTGAGCAGCGCCAGGGAGCTTCCAAGATACAAAGGACATTTCTTCAATTGGTATGACATCCGGACATTGGAGCCAGTGGAGCCGTTCTTTATTTCTACCGTGGACAGCGGAAACCTGGCCGGATGTCTGTGGACCCTAAAACAAGCGTGTCTCGAGATGCGCCGCCACCCGCTTCTCAGACCACAGCTGTGGCAGGGAATTCGCGACCACTTGAATCTCATTGGCGAGTTGGCGGAACAGGAGCAGCGGCACCCAGCTACTAGCCGAAAGCATTAGAGCACTCGGAGCACGTTTCGAGCTTCTGAGCGAGGATGCTTCACTCTGGCCGTCGCTATGGCCCCAAGCGGAACAGCAAGCTTTCAGACTTGTTAGCGATTTCCTGAATGGTCCTCCCGAGGGCGATGAGGAGCTTCGGTGGTGGGCAGAACAGGTACTCAGGCAACTCCAGGCCGCACGCGAGATAGTGGAAGATTTTGCGCCATGGCTTCTGCCCGAGCACGATGACATTCTTGGTCGTTCTGAACTTCAATTCGCCGGAAGCGTTGACAACTTGACATTGGAGTCGCTCCCATCTTTCCTCAGGAACCTCGATCGGCATCTGGAGGAACTCCTGCGGCGGGAGGGCGCAGAATTGCAGATCAAATGCGCTGTAGAATCTTTGCGTGCACGTCTTCCCATTTGCTTGCACAACGCGGAAACTGCCCTAGAAAGGCTTCAACAGCTGGCAGTGGAAGCTGAGACCCTGGTCGAGGAGATGGATTTCCGCTTCCTTTATAACGCTAGAAAGAAACTTCTTTCGGTAGGGTATGATGTGAGCAATCAGTCTCTCACCCAAGGTTGCTACGATCTATTGGCCTCTGAATCAAGAATGGCCGCATTCATTGCGGTTGCAAAGGGAGACGTGCCGCAGGACAGCTGGTTTCATCTCGGCAGAACCCACACCTCCCAGAACGGCAAGCGTGTTTTGCTGTCCTGGGCGGGGTCAATGTTCGAATACCTCATGCCGTCACTGTGGATGAAATGCTATCCCAATACTATTCTTGAGCAGAGTCTGCGGGCCGTTGTACGGTGCCAGCAGGAGTATGGAAAGCGCAATCAAATTCCGTGGGGGATTTCCGAAGCAGCCTGTAGCGACAGAGACGATAATGGCTGTTACCAGTATCGGGCTTTCGGTCTTGCTGATTTGGCCCTCAAACGAGCCCATGTAAGCGACATCGTAGTGTCACCTTACGCCGCAGCATTGGCGTTGACCGTAGATCCTCCTGGTGTCATAACCAATTTACGCTTGATGGCGGAGATGCAGTGGCTAGACAAATTTGGTTTCTATGAGTCAGCCGACTACACAAGAACAAGAATCGGCCCACAGCAAAGCTACGAACTGATACGATGCTGGATGGCTCACCATCAAGGAATGACTCTTTTGGCTATTTGCAACTTCCTGACGGATGGGTCGCTGCAACAACTCTTCCATAGCGAACCGCAGGTAGCAGCAAATGAGCGGATACTTCATGAGAGGGTTCCGAAGAGCCTCACTGTTGACAAAGTCGTTGAGCCCAAGTTGCCAACGGAAACCCCTGAGCGAGTGATCGCTGGACCTCGGGCGGCTGTGACCTCCGCAGGGTCCTTCTTTCG
Source organism: uncultured Acidimicrobiia bacterium (assembly GCA_963752385.1). GTDB lineage: Bacteria > Acidobacteriota > Terriglobia > Versatilivoradales > Versatilivoraceae > CAVVYL01. The sequence continues at coordinate 296,924 of CAVVYL010000062.1, forward strand.
GATACGTTTCACCGACTTTCTCGATCTCCTTCGCAACGTTTTCTCGACCACACCGCCGCCGAGACGGTCCGATGGACTAGGCGTCATGCGGCACTCTTGTCACGTACCCTCGGCTCATATTAACGGCACCCGATCGATGATATCGGTCGCGAGAGTCACCGATGTGAACGGCAACTTCGCGTCAAGTTGAAGCCATGACGAGTCCTGATGAGCCCGGCTGCTTCACCACGTGAATTTGGCCAGCGCCTGCTCACAGAGGGCAATGTTTTGAAACGCCTGGTTGCTGCGTTGCTCGTTGAAGACGCTGGAGACAGCTAGCTGATCCCAGCGTTCCCAAACGTCCTGACTCTTCTGATACCAACTGAGCGATTCCTGCCAGTGCTGGATGCGTTGAGTTGTGGGTGTTTTCGAATTTGCTCCCAGCGCCGCATGTAGTTTGCCCATTCGCTCGTAGCAGTCCGCCAAAGCCAGCTGCCAGATTATCCTGTTAGGGTTGCGCGGAGCCAGCCCTCTCAGGACAGCAAGGGCTTCTTCATAACGTTGCTGGGCAGCCCAGGCGTCACCCGACTCCAGAAGCAGGTCACCAAATTCCAAACAAATGGTTGCCAGATTTTGACGAAACACCAGCCATTCAGGGTCCCCCGGCGGAATCTTCTCGTGCACACCCAGTGCCTGCCGATAGGCTTCTACGGCTACCTGTCGGTCACCCGTTTTCCAGAGAGCATAAGCAAGTCCGGCGTAGTTGAGTGCCTGAAGATCCAGCAACTGGGCATTCCCCGGAGCTGATTTCAAGAGACTCTCGGTCAAAGTCAGCGCCTGCCGAAGGATCTCCGTAGACTGACGCGAGTCGAGATCGCGTAGCGCGGTCCCCACTTTTCCATAGCTGATACTGAGATCCAACCTGGCACGAGCGTCCTTCAGGTCAACGGCCGCCAGTTCCTGGTCGATAGCCATCGATTTGCGATAATAGACTAGAGCCGCAGCGGGCTTCCCCAGGTTCAAGTAACGCGGATCCCCGAGCACATTCCCTGCCATCCGGTAGATGCTGCTGAGCTCCCGTCGATTGAGCAGATGAGCCGGGGATGCCTGCCGCAATTTCTCACGAAGCACAAGGGCTTGGCGAAAGCTCTTCAACGCTCCGGAAAGATCGCCACGTTGCATCAATCCATGACCGATGCGCATCTGCGCCTCAGCTAATCCGGAACCTGACGGATCGCTGGACGATTCCGTCTCCCAGCGTGAAAACAGCTTCGAGGCTTTCTCGAAGTTGTCGAGTGCCGCCGAGATCTCCCCGCGGCGAAGCTCGGCTTCACCGATTCGGTTGTATCCACCCCCCATGAGCAGGTATCCGGCAGAGTCGTTGGGCGCCTTACTGGTGAGCACTTCAGCGCCACTTAGGCCCTGCCGGAAGCTCTCCAGAGCTGCGGCAACGTCACCGCGATCCAGCTGAAGATCGCCCAGTTTGTAGTGTATCCGGGCTCGCAGTTTTCTTGCCTCGATATCATTGGGGCGATCTGCCACCAGAGTCTCTACTAGTTTCAAGCCCTTTTGAAGACTTTGCCGGGCTGCGTCCGCATGACCGAGGTTAGGACCACGCGGATTACCTTGCACGTCGCCCACTTTTTCATAGGCCGTCGCTAGCTCGAACTGCAGCGAAGGATCCTGCCCCGCTTCCTCTGCCAGATTTTCGAGGTAGGTCAAGGCCGTTCTCGCCAACTTCTCACGGGGGCCAGTTGCTCCTTTCAGTGTCTGTAAATGGTCGTGAATTTCGAACAGAAAGGCATGGGCCAGCTTTCGGACTTGCTGGAACCGCCGTTCTGCTTGCTGAGCGTGGTAAGTCGTCGCCAAGTTACCACCCACCAGGCTGAGTAGGATCAGGGCAACCGCTCCCACCGCCACCCGGTTTCGGCCCACAAACTTCCCCGCCCGATACCTCCACGTCTCCGGTCTCGCTATCACCGGCAGCCCCACCAGGTACCGCCGAATGTCTTCCGCCATCTGCTCCACCGAACTGTACCGCTGCCCTACCTCCTTCCGTAGCGCCTTCAGCACTATCTCATCCACATCTCCCGCCAACTGCTTCGCCCATTGCCCCCCCTCCCCCTGTTCCTTTTTCCCCCTGACCAGCGCGCTTGGCCTCTCCGGCTCCTGCTCACACACCACCCGCTCAATCTCGGCCCCACTGTAGTCTCCGAACTGATGCGTCCTCTCGCCAGTCAACATCTCGTACAGCACGGCTCCCAGCGAGTACACGTCCGTCGCCGTCGTCACGGCCTCGCCCCTCACTTGCTCCGGACTCGCATACTCCGGCGTCAATAGCCTGGCGGCGGCGATTGCTTGTCGATGGACTCCGGCCTTGTTTTCGTGAATGCTCGATTCAGCGACCGAACTAGGAAACAGGGAAGCCGGCGTGTCGGATGGCCGGACCATCGCTGAAACCCCCGCTACACTTCTATTTGATGGTGCGCTGTCGGTTCCCTCACTCGCCAGCTTCGCTATCCCGAAATCCAGCAGCTTGGGCACTCCCTCCGGTGTCACCAAAATGTTGCTCGGCTTCAAATCCCGATGCACCACCAGCTTCTGGTGAGCATACGCCACCGCTCCACACACAAACCGAAACAACCGTAACCGCTCCTTCACCGTCAGCTTCCTCTTCCGGCAATACTCCGTGATCGGTAACCCCTCCACATACTCCATCACAAAGTACGGCATCCCTCCCCCCGTCGTCCCCCCATCCAGTAACCGCCCAATCCGCGGATGCTCCAAATCCGCCAATATCTGCCGCTCGTGCCGAAACCGCTCCACCACCTCCTTATCCCCAATCCCCCACTTCACCAGCTTGATCGCCACCTGCTTCTGATACTGATCATCATCCCGCACCGCCCGGTACACCGCTCCCATACCCCCCAACCCTATCATCCCCGTAATCCGGTACGCCCCAATCCGCTGCCCCACCACCGTCTCAAGCGGCTCTCCCACCATCCGCACCGCCACCTGCTGCACAGCCCGCTCAATCAGCCGCTCCCCTTCCAGATTGCTCGCCAACAGCGTCTCCACTTCCCGACGCAACTCTATGTCTCCCTTGCACACCTCCGCCAAATAAACACTCCGCTCCTCTGGCCGTAACTCCACCGCCTCTTGAAAGATTGCCTCAATCTGCTTCCAGCGCTCTCGTTGCACTATGTAGTTTCCAATCTAGGTATTGAGGGGTCAGCGTCTCTGCGTCTCGCTACCTCGCCGTTTGTGAGTGTTGTCTTGTCAACGACGTCCCAGCCGTGTCAAGGCTTTTTCGGACTCCTCCACGGCTTGCCTTGCTTGTTCCCTTCTGCGAGTATTGACGGCGGTTGAAGAGGCTTGGCGAGTCCAGTTTTGCCAAATGTCAAGACTCTTTTGATACCATGCTCGCGCTGACGTCCAGCCTTCCCTGCGCAAGTCCGTCGCAAGCTGCGTGTTAGCACCTTGAGCCGCCTGGAATCTTCCCAGCCGCTCATAACAATCTGCCAGGTCGCGGCGCATGTAGAGATTGGCAGGACGTGCCGCTGCCAGAGACTCAGCCATTTTTAAAGCCCGGGAGTAGTGCTCAAGCGCTCCATGCGGGTCGTGCATTTCAAACAGCAGGTCACCCATCTCTCGGTGGGTCAGCGACATCCCCTGCCGAAACAGGACCTGCACCGGGTCGGCAGCGACAACGGCTTCCTGCATATCCAGCGCCTTTCGGAATTCCAGGAGCGCGCCGTTCTGGTCTCCCAGGCTCCGGAGAGCGGAACCCAGTCCCGTACATTGGAAAGCATGATGATAGCGAAGCTGCACGTTGCCTGGGTCCGCCTCCAAGAGACCTGCGGTAATGTCCAGTGCTTTGCGGAAAAGGCTGCCTGCCTCTCGCGGATCGACTTCCCGTAGCGTGCCAGCCATCTTACGGTAGATGTTGGCAAGCTCGGAGCGCGCCTGAGCGTTTTTCGGATCAGCCGCTACTTCCTCCTCGTCAATCGCGAGCGCCTTTCGATAGTACTCCAGCGCTCTCGCCGGTTGTTCAAGGCTCAAAGAGATGGGGTAGCCCAAAACATTGCCGAGCGCGAGGTACACTTCTTTAATCGCATGCCGGTACGTCGGATTCGAAGGCTCATTGTTCAGCAACTCCTCATGCACGGCCAGCGCCCGGTGATAATTCTCCAGCGCTTGGGAGGGATCTCCCCTATCCAACTGGGCGTCTCCCAGATTTCGAAAACCTTCAGCGAATGCCAGACCCGCCCGTGCACTGGGAAACTCAGTATTCCAACGTTGAGCGGTTTCAAGGGCGTTGCGATAACTTTCTAGTGCAGCCGACATTTCACCTGCGCTCCACTCGGCGCTGCCCAGTCGGCTGTAGCCGCCCACCCATAGTTCCAGGTCTTGCGGACCGGTTGCTTTCCTTGTCCTTAGGCTCTCCGCAACACTCAGCCCTTTGCGGAAGCTTTGTCTGGCTCCGGCCACGTCGCCGGTGAACGTCTGTAGGTCGCCGACTTTGTAGTGACTGTTCGTCAGCAGGCGGAGCACAGCAGTATCTTCCGGACTGTACTTCGCAAGTTGCTCAGCCAACCGAAGGGCCTTTCGGTAGCTTTCTAGGGCTGCCGTGCTCTGTCCAAGATTGGGCACAAACGGAGAGCCTTGCACATCGCCCACCCGATCGTAGGCCATGGCCAACTCGAATCGCAGGGAAGGATCAGTTCCCGCTTCCTGGACCAGGTTATCAAGATAGGTCAACGCAGTCTTGACGACCATCTCTCGGGTTTCAGTGGCGCCGGGCAAGTTTTGCAGATCATCATAGAAATCGAAGAGATAGGTCCTGACCTGCTGGCGGATCTGCTGAAATCGGCGCTCTGCCTGACGTGCCTGATAGGCTGTGGTCAGAATTCCTCCGACGAGACTGAGTAGGATCAAAGCAACCGCTCCCACCGCCACCCGGTTTCGGCCCACAAACTTCCCCGCCCGATACCTCCACGTCTCCGGTCTCGCTATCACCGGCAGCCCCACCAGGTACCGCCGAATGTCTTCCGCCATCTGCTCCACCGAACTGTACCGCTGCCCTACCTCCTTCCGTAGCGCCTTCAGCACTATCTCATCCACATCTCCCGCCAACTGCTTCGCCCATTGCCCCCCCTCCCCCTGTTCCTTTTTCCCCCTGACCAGCGCGCTTGGCCTCTCCGGCTCCTGCTCACACACCACCCGCTCAATCTCGGCCCCACTGTAGTCTCCGAACTGATGCGTCCTCTCCCCAGTCAACATCTCGTACAGCACGGCTCCCAGCGAGTACACGTCTGTCGCCGTCGTCACGGCCTCGCCCCTCACTTGCTCCGGACTCGCATACTCCGGCGTCAATGGCCTCACTGACCCGACCGTTTCCACGCCTCGCGGCTCCATCCAGTGCGGATTCGTCTGCGTTTCTCCTTCCGAGCCGACTCGTAACGGAACCTTGGCCTCCGGTAGCTGCCTGCGCGGCTCGCTCTCGGTCACCGCGGCCGGCCCAGGCGCAACTGCAACCGCAGGCACTAACTTCGCTATCCCGAAATCCAGCAGCTTGGGCACTCCCTCCGGTGTCACCAAAATGTTGCTCGGCTTCAAATCCCGATGCACCACCAGCTTCTGGTGAGCATACGCCACCGCTCCACACACAAACCGAAACAACCGTAACCGCTCCTTCACCGTCAGCTTCCTCTTCCGGCAATACTCCGTGATCGGTAACCCCTCCACATACTCCATCACAAAGTACGGCATCCCTCCCCCCGTCGTCCCCCCATCCAGTAACCGCCCAATCCGCGGATGCTCCAAATCCGCCAATATCTGCCGCTCGTGCCGAAACCGCTCCACCACCTCCTTATCCCCAATCCCCCACTTCACCAGCTTGATCGCCACCTGCTTCTGATACTGATCATCATCCCGCACCGCCCGGTACACCGCTCCCATACCCCCCAACCCTATCATCCCCGTAATCCGGTACGCCCCAATCCGCTGCCCCACCACCGTCTCAAGCGGCTCTCCCACCATCCGCACCGCCACCTGCTGCACAGCCCGCTCAATCAGCCGCTCCCCTTCCAGATTGCTCGCCAACAGCGTCTCCACTTCCCGACGCAACTCTATGTCTCCCTTGCACACCTCCGCCAAATAAACACTCCGCTCCTCTGGCCGTAACTCCACCACCCCTTGGAAGATCGAGTCAATTTTTCTCCTGCGATCGCCGTCCATCTCTGGGAGGTACTCCTTCCGAATATCGTCGTCGAACGCGAGAATTGGAAAATCGGCGTGAGAGGGCAAATCAAGACGAAGGTAGGAAAGGTGAAAGGGGTGAAGGGGACGGGCCAATCATCGAGTCCCGCTTCTTGTGTCGCGTCTTTTGGTTCCTCAGGTTCCCGCTTCGCTGTCTATCATTCCAACGTCCTTCTCTCTGTTTCTTCGTCGCCTCGACACTTGCTCAGTCGGCGAGCCGTTCAAACTCACCCTACGTTCCCATCTCGCGATGCAACCAGGCCTCAGCCAATCGCAATTCCCGGCCCACGGCGGATACGGAAATTCCCACGACTTCGGCTGTCTCTTCCACGCTCAATCCGCCAAAATAGCGCAGTTCAACTACTTGGCACTTCCTTTCATCGAAGGCCGCAAGGGCTGTTAGAGCATCATCGAGCGCAACCAGAGCTGCCGGACGATCCTTTGAGAATACCACCGCTTCTTCTAGGGAAACCTTTTCCTCGCCACTGCCGCGCTTGGCAGCTCCATGAGTCCGAGCGTAATCCACGAGGACCTGCCGCATCAAGCGCGCCGCCACCCCAAAAAAGTGAGAGCGGTTCTCCCATTGAGGCGGTCTCTGATCGACCATTCGGAGGTAAGCTTCATGGATGAGGGCGGTGGGCTGCAACGTATGGCCCGGGCGCTCGCGTCGCAGGTAGCTCTCCGCCAAGCGGTGCAGTTCTCGGTAGACCAGTGGCGTTAACTGTTCCAGAGCAGCCGGGCTGCCTCGTTTCCAATCAAGCAGCAACTGAGTCACTTCGTGTGGTGTCGAATCAGCCATGGACTCTCCCTGTGAGCACCTCGCAGGCTGTCTTGCGCACAACCGCAAGATGAATTGTGCCATCGGGCTCAGAAGCGGATCAAGGTGCGAGTTTGGCTTGAGGACGGCCCGAACCAATTTGGGTTCAAAGCAAAGGGCATTGAGGTCAACTCAATCCGCTGCCACCTGTCCCGCAAGAGGAGGCTCGCCCCAGTGCTCAGCCGCTCAAACCTCGTGGCTCAGGTTGACATCAACAGGCTTCCTAAGCAAACTGGTCCTACAGCCCCGGGTGTAACCGTATGGCTTGCCGCTCAGCTGTGCCCGGTTTTCGTTATTTGCTAGGCTAGACAGCACAAGATACGGTATAGACTAGATCTTGTGTGACTGAGAAAAACGAGGATCAAACTACTAATGAGACTAACCTTTGTCGCGTTGGGCCTTCTTTTGATTGGGAGCGTCCGCGGCCTCTTGAATCTGCACGCTCAGCAAATGCCACCCAGCCCAGTGCGTTACACTGAAGCCAAAGAGTACCCTTTGAAGCGCTTCGTTGAATTGAGTGGCACCGTTGAGCCGCTTCGCACAAGTACTGTAGCCGGCGAAATTGCGGGCCTGGTGATCGAGTTGGCTGTGCGCGAGGGAACTCAGGTGACTCAAGGACAGCTTCTGGCAAGGCTGCGCACCGATAATCAGGAGTTGACGTTAAGTGCGGCCGAAGCGCAGTTACGCGAGGATGAGGCCCGCTCTAAGCTGGCAGAACGTGACTTGCAGCGCGCCCGTGAATTGTTCGGCACTAAAGACATCAGCCAGAAGCAGTTAGACGACGCTCAATTCGAGTTCAATGCCTGGCAGGGTCGCCTGGAGCGGCAGCGAGCCGAAATTGCGCGCATCAAGGACCAGTTGGATCGCCACACCATTCGCGCTCCCTTTGCCGGAGTCGTGGTCCGGAAGCACACGGAGATTGGACAATGGTTGAGCGAGGGCGGGCCGGTGGTAGAGTTGCTGGCGCTGGACGAACTCGAGGCCGTGGTCGATGTCCCAGAGCGCTACTTCGGAAGTGTGAGGCTGCGGACTCGCACTCCGGTTCTGTTCGAGGCTTTGTCGGGTCTAAAGGTCGAAGGTCGTGTCAGTGCGATCATTCCACGTGCGGATCCGCAGGCGCGAACCTTTCGAGTCAAGGTGCGGATTCCGAACCCGGGTGGTCGGATTGGGGTTGGCATGTTGGCCCAAATCCACCTTGCTGAAGGTGATTCCTACCGCGCGGTGGTTGTGCCGAAGGACGCGGTCGTGACCCGCGGCCCGCAGAAATTGGTTTACCTGCTGAACGGCAACAACACCATCAGTGAAGTTCCGATCCGGATCGGCTCGGGAGTGGGTGCCTGGGTGGAAGTTCAGGGTCAAGTACAAGCTGGGCAGAAGGTCGTGACTCGGGGTAATGAGCGACTGATGAACGGCCAGCCGGTGCAGCCGCAGCCTCTGGAGGTAAGTTTGCCATGAAACTGATCACTGCTTCCGTGAAATATCCCGTAAGCACCACAGTCGGCGTGCTGCTGCTGTCTCTGTTCGGCGCCATCGCCCTGTACAACATCCCTATTCAGTTGACCCCAGACGTGGAGGACCCTGAAATCACGGTGACCACGATCTGGCCGGGCGCCAGTCCCCAGGAAATCGAGCGTGAAATCATCGACGAACAGGAGGAACAACTCAAATCGTTGGAAGGATTGCGCAAGATGTCAAGTTCCAGCGCCGACAGCATGGGCACGATCACGCTAACCTTCCATGTGGGTGTCGACAAGGAAGAAGCGCTGTTGAAAGTCTCCAACCGGCTGGAACAGGTGCCCTCTTACCCGGCAGACGCCGAGAAGCCCGTCATCACAGGCTCGAACGTCAACTTTGAAGCGATCGCATGGCTCGATCTCGAGCCGGCCGGCGACAATGCCTTCCAGGGAGAAATCGATACGCTCTATGACTTTGCCGACGACTTCATCAAGCCCGAGTTTGAGCGCGTGCCCGGCGTTGCCGTTTCGAACATCTTCGGCGGACGCCCGAAAGAAATGCATGTCGTTGTGGACCCTGCCAAGCTGGCCGCTCGGCAGGTCACGATGAACGAGCTGGGCGTGGCGCTGGAGCGCGAGAACCGGAATTACAGCGGGGGGGATTTCAGCGAGGGCAAGCGCCGCTATGTTGTCCGGACTGTGGGTGAATACCACTCTCCGGCTGATATTGAAAACATCGTCATTGCCGTCCGCAACAACGTCCCCATCTATGTGAGGGACATTGCAACAGTGGGACTCGCATATCAAAAGCCAACGATGCAGGCCTTTGGCAAAGACCGGCCGGTTCTGTTCTTGAACGCAGTCAAAGAGCGCGGCGCTAACGTCCTCGAAGTGATGGCGAGTCTCAAAGAAACTGTCGAGCGGCTGAACCGGGAGCTGCTACCGCCGCGGGGCTTGAGGCTGAGGCTGGGTTACGACCAGACGGAGTACGTCAACAGCGCCATCGACCTGGTCAAAGACAACCTTTACGTAGGCGCATTGCTCGCTACCGCCATCCTGCTGCTGTTTCTGCGCAGCATTACAAGCACACTGGTGGTGGTAGCAGCCATTCCCATTTGCTTGATGGGGACCTTTCTCATGATGTCGTGGTTCGGCCGCACGCTGAATGTTTTCAGCTTAGCCGGCATGGCCTTTGGCATTGGCATGGTGTCGGACAACTCCGTCGTTGTCTTAGAGAATATTTATCGCCACTTCCAGGTTGGGAAATCACGTCTCGCCGCAACCCTCGATGGGGCACTTGAAGTCTGGGGTGCGAATCTCGCCAGCACGCTGACCACAGTTGCCGTATTTATTCCAGTCGTCTTCATCAAAGAAGAGGTGGGACAGCTCTTTGGAGATATTGCCATCGGCCTGGGCTGCTCGGTCCTGCTGAGCCTGCTGGTTTCCATGACGGTCGTTCCCTGTTTGTCCGCCAGGATTCTCCGGTCCACCGAAGGAGGGGACCGATGGTATCACCATCTTTTTGGATTAGACCGGCTGGGAGACCGGTTCACTCGATGGATTGCAGGGACGGTTGCCTGGATCAACAGCTCCACGCTCCGGCGGCTCGCGGTGATCATCGTCCTCACGGCGGGCTCGATACTGCTCAGTTTCCAGCTCATGCCCAAGACCGAGTATCTGCCTTCGGGAAACCAAAATCTCCTCTTCAGTATCATGCTGCCGCCACCCGGCTACAGCCTCGACGAGACCAGCAAGTTTCACGAGGTCATGCGCACTGAGCTAGGCTATCTCTGGAAAGATTCTCCGGGAAGCCCGCCGGCGCTGGCACAGCCCGGAGGCGGCGTGAGGGACCTTTTCTTTGTCGCGATCAGCAGCACAAATAGCGCGTTCATGGGCATCAGCGCTGAGGACCCACTGCGTGTGCGCGAGCTGCTACCAGAGTTCAACCGCGTGAACGCCATGCTGCCAGGCACGATTGCCTTTACCATCCAGTCCAGCATCTTCGCCCGCAGCATGAGCACCTTTCGGGCCATCGACGTTGAGATCACCGGGCCGGAGCTGGAGCAGTTGATCGGTCTTGGAGGAGAAGTCTTCGGCAAGGTCATTCAACTAATGCCTGGCGCGCAAGCCAGACCGATACCCAGCCTGGACCTGGGAAACCCAGAGCTCCAAGTGTTGACCCACCGCCGCCGCGCAGCCGAGTTGGGCATTTCCAACCGCGACCTGGGCTTCACCGTCAGCGCCTTAGTGGATGGCGCCAAGGTGAGCGACTATCAGCATGAAGGGCATGAGATTGACCTGAAGGTGCGGGCGGATGAAAGCTTCGCCCACCGTACCCATCTGCTGGAGCAGATGCCGATCGCCACCCCAGACGGGCGTTTGGTCACGCTCGGATCGGTTGCACAGATTTCGCAGGTCGACGGCCCAGTTCAGATTGACCATCGCGAGCGGCAGCGGACCATCACCATTCAAGTGCAACCCTCTGAAACGATGCCCATGCAGGAAGCCATGGAGATCATCGACGGACAGATTCTTGGTCCAATGCGGAATGCTGGCCGGCTCAGCGGCCTGTATCAGGTGAATCTGAGCGGCAGCGCCGACAAGCTGGTTCAGACGGCCCAAGCCCTAAAGTGGAACTTCCTGCTGGCGCTGGCCATCACTTATCTGCTGATGGCCGCCCTCTTTGAGAGCTTCCTTTATCCGTTTGTCATCATGTTCGCCGTGCCACCGGGCGCCCTGGGCGGCTTTCTGGGGCTGGCACTGATGAACAGGTTCCTGACCTATCAGTCGCTGGATGTGCTGACTATGCTGGGCTTTTTCATTCTGGTTGGGACGGTGGTGAACAACTCCACCCTGATCGTGCACCAGTCGCTCAACCACATGCGCGAAGAGGGAATGGAGCCACAGGCAGCCATCCGCGAGGCCACGCGCAACCGCATCCGACCCATCTTCATGACGATCGCCAGCAACGTCTTCGGTATGCTGCCGCTGGTGCTGTTCCCCGGGGCAGGCTCAGAGCTCTACCGGGGCCTGGGCGCCGTGGTGCTGGGCGGCCTGATCGTTTCCACCATCTTCACACTCTTCCTGGTGCCGGCGTTGTTCAGTTTGATGCTGGACGTGCGAGCCGCCTTGGCGCGCGCAACGAGAGGAGTCCTGGGGCGAGGCACGGAATCAGAAGCCCGACCGTGAAGGGGGTAAACCCTGGATCCGAAACGAGCGAGCCTTTCGATGAGTCGGAGAATGCCTCCGGTCCTGGTTTCCTGCCCTTCGCGTTCCTGGCGTCGTTAGACCCCTATGGAGTGCGCCGGCAGAGCGATAGCGGCGACGGCGCTTTGGGTGTGGGATTGCCAGCTCGTTGCGGCAACTGCACCTCTCATCACCATTCGTTTGCCACGTCGTAATCATCACTCACTTGTAACTTGTCTACCTTGAAGCTATAGATGGTCTTGACCTGGGCCGGGGTGGCAGTTCGTTCAAACCAGGCGGCTGAACACCATGGGTACAGATTGGCCAGCGGCACGAGATGGTGCTTTACCGCGTTCTGATGCGTGTAGTTCAGTCTCGCCAGATAGGATTTCTCGTAAGTCAGCCGCGTTTCACGGAAGTTGTGCCAAACCTGCCGGCCTGCAGCATTGTCCAGTCGGTTTACCCACTTGGCAGTCTTTTCGTGCAGCAGACCCAGCATTCGAGACAAACTCGCAGCACCTTGTTCAGCAGCCGGGGAGTGAGCAACAATGTGGTAATGGTTCGAGAAGACTGCCCATGCTTCTAGCTCCCAGCCAAATTCGGCCGCCACACCGAGCAAGCCACGATGCAGCACCGATAGCCGACCCGAACCACGGAAATGATGCTCCTTGCGGTAAGTGCCCACCGTGACAAAGTAGTTGCCGCTATGCGAGAGCTGGTGCGTTGGCGCACGTGGCCACGGCGTCTCCCGGACGGGGCCCGCTGGAATCGAGGCTTTGTGAATCATTTATTTTGGTGCCAGCACATCACTGCTCGGCATCAGCTCACGAGGCAAGGTTAATTGAGCTGAGCGAAAACCGCGACTGTGCTTTGCCGTGATCTGAGCTCCAGCTTGGGCTGTTCGCTTGAAAAGACGCTCCACTCTGATCCAAAGCGGTGTCGCGCTCCGCTTGCCACCGCACTCCAAAATCAAGCCACCTGTCCTTCTCCACCAACTGTCCGCAGTTGCCAAGAAGGAAAACGAAATCCAACCTTTTGGGAGTTAGCGGAAGCTGTTGGCATTACTCATTGCCGGCCGGATCCAAGTGGAAGAGACCAAACTCGCACCCCTATCTCTCTTGGTTCTCTCAGACATATTGATCGTACGACCCTATGGAGTGCGCCGACAGAGCGATAGCGACGACGGCGCTTTGGCCGAGGTTGGTTCCGAAAATCGGGCTGGCCTCAATCTGGTTGTGCCGCCCAGAAGCCAAAGGATCTTATGGTCGACACACAACTGTGACGAGCGCCTGAGGCCAAATCCAGATCCTTAAGGCTTCCTGCGGTCTCTGCTCATGAGGAAGCCTTCCAGTCCTACTTCCCCAGCCACTGCTGATACGCCTCCAATACATTCCTGCCGCGATAGATCACGGTGCGTGGGTGCAGCTGCTTGCTTTCGGTGCTGAGTGTGGTTGAACTTGCGCCTGGAGTCTCAGGGTAATACTCAAACTTCAACTCGACGGGGCCTTCGATTCTCCAGGCCGGAAACTCTCGAATGCGTTCGACAGCGCGACGAGCTGCGGCCTCGATCCTGGCTTTAGCTTCGGCATGGGATAGACTCAAAGTGGACGCCTTCCCCACCAGACGTTTCACTGCCACGGTTTCTGCCTTGGGCTGCAAGAGCCAGCAGTTCGTCGCAGGCAGCCTGGTCGCCCGCCAGCATGATGACCGGGATGTTAAAGTACCCGGCAATCGCAGCCGTCTGGCCGATCTCGCCGACCGGCTTGCCATTGATGAAGATGTTCTGGACGGTAAAGCTCTGCGAGTGGGCCAGAACGGCATCGCGGGCGCCAGACATGGCGTGCTGGCCGACGAAAAAGATACCCTCGTAGAGTTTGTCAGAAAGATAGTAATTGGCCGGAGTGGGGCGTCCTTGAATGAGCTTGGCCTTGGGATGAATCTCGTCGATCGAAAGCGTCCGGCTGCCATCGTGGCCGTCCCAGATGACCACTTCCTGTGCGCCGCCGCCTTAACGCGCCCTCGACAGCCGCGTTGAGTTCGCCAACCAGCAGCCGGCGCGACTCCTCAAACCGCCGCTGGCCCGGCAGCAATTGCTCTTCAGCGTTATTCACTCCGCCAACGCCTTCTAGGTCGCTGACGATGAGAATTCGCGGCCCATCTGCCGCGCAGAGTGGGCCTGCGAGAAGCAAGCAGAGGACAAGGATATGAGAGCTGCGAACTCTCGAGAATTGGCTTCCGGGTGGCATTTTTCACCTGAGACCAAGCCCCTTTCTGAACAAGTCATTGTCGATGATCTTATCACTTGAACTCTACGCAAGCTAATGCTGGCGATTGGGTTGGCCAGGCAACCCTACGTCGAAGCGCTGCCGCAGCTCTGGCGGTCCGGCGGCGATCCTCGGAGCGCTGGCAACAGATCAGCTGCCCAAACGGTGAAGGTGCGGTATCTCGGGGTTAGACCACCGGGCGCAGAAACGAAATGGCGACACTGGCCTTACCGCACATCGTGTGTCCGCCCACTTTCGCCGGGCAAGTTTCCCTTTCCTCCGGACGACACACCAGCCCACTAGCCTCAAAGTCGCGCTCGGCTCCTTCGGACATTCCAATTCAGATTTCAGTTTGCTTGGACCCCCTTTTCAGAAGACAATCCACTCGACTAGCCCGAGTTCTCAGCAAGAGACGCCGCGGTCGTGAGTTGTCTCTTGATGTTCTCTTGTTTGGATTCGCACGAAAAATGAGGCATAAATGAACAAACGAATCAGGTTGAATCGACGGTGCTGCAACCACCTGCTGAAGTGGCTCTTGTTTCTTCTTGCCGTTCTGACCCCAGTGAACGTGTTGTTGGGACAAAGTGAAGTTGAGCAGATCGCTCAAATTCTCAAGTATGAAATTGCGACGCCGCAGGTCTCTCTATTTCAGCTCCGCCAGTACCTTCTGGCCCGGGTGGCGAAGGTCCCCACGCCGACCTCGGCACAACAATGGACAGCAGATTCCAAGCGGATACGCGAGCATCTCCTGAAGGTCCTGTTCCACGGCTGGCCCACCGACTGGATCAACGCCGCGCCAAAGTTTGAGGACTTAGGGATCATGCATTCCGGCAACGGATACCGAATGCGCAAGTTGCGATACGAAATCGTGCCCGGTTTCAAGGCTACTGGGATCCTTTACGAGCCCGAGAACCTGCAGGGCAAGATTCCTGCGATTTTAAACGTCAATGGCCACGTTGGTAGTCCGGGAAAGGCTGTGGAGTACAAGCAGAAGCGCTGCATCAATTTCGCAAAGCGCGGAATGCTTGCCTTGAACCTGGAGTGGCTAGGTATGGGCGAGCTTGGCGCCAAAGAGAACAGTCACTGGTTTGGGGCTCACCTCGATTTAGTGGGAGCGCACGAACTGGGTCTGTTCTATCTGCAGATGCGAAGGGGATTGGACTTCCTCTACGACCACGCAAACACGGACCGGGATCGTATTGGGATGACCGGGCTGTCGGGCGGAGGTTGGCAAACCATCGTTTTGAGCTCGCTGGACGAACGCGTGAAGGCTTCGATTCCTGTAGCCGGGTTCTCTTCGATCGCTCCGCGCGTCGAAGTTCGGGAATATGGTGACGTTGGAGACGTGGAGCAGTCCGCAACAGATGTGTTTGATGGTTACGACTACTCTCACCTGACGGCGCTCATGGCGCCTCGGCCGACACTCTTGACCTACAATGCCGAAGACGACTGCTGCTTTCGAGGCCCGGTTGTAAAACCGCTGATCTACGATGCCATCCGGCCCATCTTCAAACTCTACGGCAAGGAAGACGCCCTAGAGTGGCATGAGAATGTTGACCCAGGGACTCATAACTATCAACTCGATAACCGCCAGCAGAGCTATCGATTCTTTAGCAAGCACTTTCGCGTTCCAGGCGACTCCGCGGAGATCCCTTCTGATTCTGAGGTCAAGAGCTACGAAGAGCTTGTAGTCGGGCTTCCGGAGGACAACCTCACAATCCTTGGACTTGCCCGTAAGCTGGCCGGTATGGTTTCCCGTCCGGCGATCCCTTCGGGCTCCGCCCGGGAAAACTGGGCCGCTGGCGAAAGGTCCAAGCTGAAAACGATCGTTCGTTACAAGCCTGTTCGAGTCAAGCGCGCCTGGGTTGTGGGAGTCACAAAGAACAAGGGTGTTGAGTCGAAGTCCATGCTCTTTGAGATGGACAATGGACTGTTAGCCAACGCAGCCTGGATCAAAGCCATCAAGTCTGCAAGCAACTTACCCAGTACGATCATCTTGAATGACAAGGGCAAACAAGCTTCTGCTGCCAGTGTTTCGGATCGTGTCAATCATGGCGAGCAGGTACTGGCTCTGGATCTTGTCTTCACTGGGGAAGCGTGGACTGGCAACGACGCTTGGACTTACATGCAGATTCTTCATGCCACGGGCGACCGTCCTTTGGGACTTGAATCAGCCCAACTCCTCGAAATTGCTCACTGGCTTCGCCAAGTGGCTGGAGCACCTAGTGTCCGCTTGGAGGTAGCTGGAATACGTAACCAGGTAGCGGCACTCGTTGCTTCAGCGCTGGAGCCTTCGCTCTTCTCTGGCCGTCACCGTTCGCGAAGGCGCGCCTAGCCTGACCTACCTGCTGGACAAGCCTGTAGAGTTTAAGGAAGCGGCTGAGCTCTTTTGTCTGGATCTCTTCAAAGAGTTTGATTTGGACCGCCTCGAGGCCATGGCAGAACCAACCCGTGTTACTCACGAGAAGATGCTAAAGATAGCCAAGGAAACTTGAAATCTTGAAGGTGCGCGCTTTCAGCGGGGGAGGGCGAGGCTCGCGAGGGCGACGGGCCGCGACTCGCAGGAGGCTCGCCCTCCCGCAAGCTCGCGCTCCCACTTGCGGCCCCCGCGAAGATAGAGCTCTAGTGCCTGAAGAGAACTACCCGAACCGACGCAAACCTGCCGCTGGAGTCCGCATCGCGCTGCAACGGCCCACCATCGTTTTCGTTACCGTCTGCGCGGAAAAACGGGGAACGTGGGTCGCCCAAGCTGCCGTTCAGGAGATCCTCTTGAAGGCCTGGAGCGAGGCCCAAACGTGGCTGGTTGGCTATTACCTCTTGATGCCAGATCATATCCATTTCTTCTGCGCGCCCGGTATTTCGGCGAAACCGTTCAGAGGCTGGATGAGCTATTGGAAGCGGCGATTCTCCCTTGCGGCTAAGGACCCAGCTTGGTGCTGGCAATCACTTCAGTGGGACACCCGGCTCCGCAAGGCCGAGCAGTATGAACAAAAGTGGCAGATATGTGCGCCACAACCCGGTGCGTGCGGGTCTGGTGGCGACCCCGGAAGAGTGGCCCTATCGGGGCGTGATGAATCGGTTGGGATGGTGATGTTTGGGAGAGCATGGACGAGGCAAGTGCGAGCCATGGGAGGGCGAGCGTCCTCGCGAGCCGTTGTTCAAATCCGGGCCGCGGCTCGCGAGGACGCTCGCCCTCCCGCTGCAATCTCAGGACAAAATTCTTGACAATTGGTTTGGCACCCCTATAATCGCCTTTACAATTGAATACGAAGTTCTTATCCAGAGTGGTTGAGGGACAGGCCCTTTGAAACCACGGCAACCCCCGATCGGGAAGGTGCCAACTCCTACAGAAGAAGGTTTCTGGAAGATAAGAATGAGCCGATCCTGTGACCTCTTCTTATCGGAGAGGTTTTTTTTTGCTTCCGAGCTTTGATGATCTCTGTGCCATTTGGCATCAACCGAGGTGAGTGCGATGACGTCTTTTGTTACCGGCCTGCAGTGCAGGGAATGTGGTAAAGCCTATCCCAAGGAGCCGCTGGCCGTTTGCGAGTACTGTTTCGGGCCGCTGGAAGTTAGCTACGACTATCCTGCCCTGAAAAGCGCACTGAGCCGGGAACTTATTCAGAAGCGCTTACCCAGCATGTGGCGCTACCGGGAGTTGCTTCCGGTGGATGGCGAGGCAAGTGTCGGCAGCCAAGTCGGATTCACACCTCTGGTAAGGGCTGTCAACCTGGGGAGGCGTCTTGGCATTCGAGAACTGTATATCAAGAACGACAGCGTTTGCTTCCCCACCTTGTCTTTCAAGGATCGCGTCGTTTCGGTCGCTCTGTCGAAAGCCCTGGAATTTGGCTTTGACACAGTCGGCTGCGCTTCGACAGGAAACCTGGCCAATTCTGTGGCCGCCCACGCAGCCAGCGTGGGTCTTAGGAGCTACGTTTTTATCCCTTCGAATCTGGAGCTGGGAAAAGTGTTGGGGACCCTGGTCTACAAGACAAACGTCATTGGCGTCGATGGCAACTATGACGATGTGAACCGCCTTTGCAGCGAGATCGCAGGCAAGTATCGATGGGGATTTGTCAATATTAACCTGCGGCCCTTTTACGCTGAAGGCTCCAAAAGCTTTGGCTTCGAGATCGCCGAACAACTTCAGTGGCGGGTGCCTGACTGTGTCGTCGTCCCAATGGCTGGTGGTTCTCTGATTACCAAGATCCGCAAGGCTTTTGCTGAATTCGAGAAACTCGGTCTGGTATCGGCCAACCATAGCCGCATTTTTGGGGCTCAAGCCACTGGATGTTCGCCCATAACGACGGCAGTCAAGGCGGGCCGGGATTTCATCAAACCAGTGAAACCTCAAACCATCGCCAAGTCCATTGCCATTGGAAATCCGGCAGATGGCTACTATGCCATTAAGACGATCAGCGAATCTGGCGGCTGGGCAGAAGACGTTCCTGACGCCGAGGTCGTGGAAGGCATCCAGATGCTTGCAGAAGATGAAGGCATTTTCACCGAAACCGCGGGCGGCGTCGCTGTCGCTGTAACGCGCAAACTAGTCCAGCAAGGAAGGATTCAGCCCGATGATACTACTGTCATCGCGATTACTGGCAACGGACTAAAGACGCAAGAAGCGATCGAGAATCACCTAGCCCGTCCACGGGTCATCAGCGCCAAGCTGAGCGAGTTCGAAAATAACGCATTCAGCGCCGTGGCCGCTCAGTAACAGCCAGTCGCAGGGCCACGGAGACATGCCTTCATCGGCGCCGCAAATGTATTGCTGAATGACGACTGTTGAAAGACTAAAGGGACTGGATGAAAGAGCCGATTTGGAGCCTCGCGTTCAATGGATCATTTTTTTGGGGTCAATCGGCGACAAGCTGCAATCCCGAATGAAGTGTTGCTCTGTGTTTCTGTGCCCGATCTGAGGAATTCATGACAGGCGCACTCCAGCGATACTCCCGCCAGATCCTGTTCCGCGAGATCGGAGAAATCGGTCAGCAACGGCTTTCAAAAAGCCGCGTAGCGATCCTGGGCTGCGGGGCTCTGGGAACTGTTCAAGCCGATGCCCTCTGCCGCGCCGGCGTGGGATTTCTGCGCATAGCCGACCGCGACTTCATCGAAGAGAGCAACCTTCAGCGTCAAACTTTGTTCAGCGAGGAAGATGTCCGCCTTGGCCTGCCCAAGGCCGTGGCCGCCCAGAAGCGTTTGAATCAGATCAACTCGCAGGTTCAAATCGAGGCGTACGTTACCGACGTCACCAGCAACAACATAGAGCGCCTGGTCGAGAACATGGATTGCATTCTCGACGCCACG
The DNA here is from genome assembly GCA_963752385.1 of uncultured Acidimicrobiia bacterium. GTDB lineage: Bacteria > Acidobacteriota > Terriglobia > Versatilivoradales > Versatilivoraceae > CAVVYL01. Next base: position 316,192 of record CAVVYL010000062.1, read on the forward strand.
GACAACTTCGAGACCCGCTTTCTAATCAACGATGTCGCCATTAAGCATCGCATTCCGTGGGTTTACGGGGCTGCGGTCGGTAGCAGCGGCCTCTCCATGACGATCGTTCCTCAAGAAACGCCTTGTCTGCGCTGCATTTTTGAGAGCCTGCCTCCTCCCGGGACCTCCCCCACTTGCGACACCGCAGGCGTCCTGGCTTCGATTGTCAACGTTGTCGCGTCGATTCAAGTGGCAGAAGCAGTCAAGATTCTCACCGGCAATGTCCACCGAATTAACCGCAAATTGTTGAGTTTCGATGTCTGGGGGAATCGCTGGAAAGAGTTGGAGTTGGCGGGTGTTGCCGAACAGGGCGATTGCCCCTGTTGCAAACTCCGTCGCTTTGAGTTCCTGGAGGGCAAAGCGGAAACGACGGCAACCGTGTTGTGTGGGAGAGACTCGGTTCAAATAAGTCTCCCTGAAGGAAGCCGCCTGAATTTCGAAGACCTGGCGCGTCGGTTGCAACCGATTGGCAACGTCCAGTTCAATGAGTTCCTCCTCCGCTTTCAGGCTGGCCCCTACGAAATCGCCGTGTTTCCAGACGGCCGCGGAATCGTTCGGGGCACGAAAGATACCCAGGTCGCGCGCTCAGTCTACGCCAGGTATATCGGTGCTTGATGGGACCGGACAATCTGAAGATTGACGATAGACGAGTGAGGATCGAGGGTGGACGACCCAAGCGAAGGAGGCATGATCGGAGAGGCCGCGATCCCAAAGGGCATGGAAGGCTCCTCTATCCTCAGACCATCTGGTCCGTCGCTGTAACTTTGTGACCCAGGTAAATTCATGAAAAAGAAACTCAGAGTCGGAATCCTGGGAGCTACTGGCACCGTGGGACAACGATTTATTCAGCTCCTGGAAAACCACCCGTGGTTTGAAGTCGGGGAGCTGGCTGCCTCCGATCGCTCCCACGGAAGGCCTTATGTGCAGGCCTGCCAATGGAGGATCTCCGGCCACATGCCGCAATACGTGCGCGAGATGAAGGTTAAGGACTGCACGCCCTCCCTGGACTGCGACGTGGTGTTTTCCGGGCTTCCGTCTTCTGTGGCCGGGGACCTGGAGACCGCCTTCGCCGAGGCTGGCTACCCAGTGCTGAGCAACTCCAAAAACCATCGCATGGATGAGGATGTCCCGCTGCTGGTTCCGGAAATCAATCACCAGCACTTAGAGCTGCTGAAAATCCAGAAGCAAAATCACAGCTACGGCAACGGCTACATCATCACCAACCCAAACTGCTCAACCATGGCTTTGGTTTTGGCTTTGGCACCCCTACAGGACGCGTTTGGCATTGAAAAAGTCAATGTCGTTACCATGCAAGCCTTGTCGGGAGCGGGTTATCCCGGAGTTGCCAGCCTGGACATCATCGACAATGTCATCCCCTATATCGCCGATGAAGAAGAGAAGGTAGAGACCGAACCTCGCAAGATTCTTGGAAAGTTCCAGAAGGGCAAGATCGTTTTTGCCGACTTTAAGGTGAGCGCCCAGTGCCATCGCGTTAACGTCCTGGACGGACATTTGGAAGCCGTATCGATTGCATTAAAACGCCGGCCCTCTTTGGAACAATTCATCGATGCGTTGACCAGTTATCGTTCGCTGCCCCAGGAGCTGGAACTGCCCAGCGCACCGCATTTTCCGATTGTGCATGTGGCAGGCTTGGACCGCCCCCAGCCGCGCTTTGACCGGGACGTGGAAAAGGGGATGGCTACAGTTGTAGGGCGCATCCGTCCCTGCAATATTTTTGACTATAAGCTGGATCTGTTGGGACACAATACCATCCGTGGCGCGGCCGGAGCCACCATTTTGAACGCAGAGCTGCTGGTGAGGCAGCAACTCTTGAGACCCAGAAGCTAGCCAAGACCGGCTGTCCGAGGCCAGGCCTCGGCGAGTCGCCAAGACGATTCAAAATGCTTGCGTTTTCCGCGAGGAGGAAGCATGCCTAACAATGTCAGAATCCCCGTTCAGCTCAGAGCTCTTACAAATGGAGAAGAAGTGGTTTCAGCGAGCGGGAAATCTGTCCTGGAGCTGATTGAGGATATCGACAAGAAATTTCCTGGAATCAAGGACCGCATTTGCGAAGCCGACGGCAAAGTGCGGAGGTTCGTGAATATTTTTGTCAATGAAGAAGACATTCGCTTCCTCGAGGACCTCCAAACGCCAATCTCCGACAAAGACGAAGTTTCTATCATTCCTGCCATCGCGGGAGGCTGAGTGCCTGGGGAAGTGCGAGCGACCAGGGAGCCGTGAAGCGGCTATCCGCATGAGAGCACGGACTCTAGTTCATAGCGCCCGCCCGGGAGATCGACGTTCCAGGCTTCGTCCTCCCACTCCCGACATTGCGAAATTTTCAGTTCTCCAGGAGCTCAGCGGCTCGCTGCGTGGCTTTCACCACTGCCTTGATCAGGGTGACACGAAGCTTGCCTTCCTCCAGTTCCAAGATGCCGTCAATCGTGCACCCTGCCGGGGTGGTTACGATGTCCTTGAGCAGGGCTGGATGCTCCTTCGTATCCAGAACCATCTTGGCAGAGCCAAGAGTCATCTGGGCGGCCAGCTCTGTGGCTACAGAGCGCGGCAATCCCACCTTGACTCCGGCCTCGGCCAGCGACTCGATGATGATGTACATGAATGCCGGTCCGCTGGCGCTGAGGCCCGTCACTGCGTCCATGTACTTCTCATCCAGGATCAGAGTGCGGCCAACTGAGTCGAACATTTTCTGTGCATCTTTCAGCTGCTGATCTTCCGCATAAATGCCTTTGCAGAGGGCCGTCATCCCGGAGCGCAGCAGACAAGGCGTATTCGGCATGGCGCGGACGACGGGGATCGGAGCGTTCAAGTTCCTTTCCAAAAATGCCGTCGTCACCGACGCGACCACTGAGATCACGACCTGTTGGCGGGTGAGTTCACCGCGAATCTCCTCCAGCAATTCCTTCACTGCTTGAGGCTTTACGGCCAGCAGGACGACATCTGCAGCCTTCACGGCTTTCCGGTTATTCGTGGTGACGGCAATCTTATACTTCTCTTTCAGAGGCTCCAAGCGTTCCTCATGCTTCGCTGTAGCCACAACCCGATCGCGCGTAATGATCCCTACGTCCAGCATTCCAGAGATCAGGGTCTCTCCCATTTTCCCCGCACCGAGCACAGCCAGTTTCTTTCCCTTGATCATGGCACTATCCTTTGAGCGTGAAGTCCAAAACAGTGGCGGCACTTCCGCAACTATAATATATTCTCAGTGTCTGGCGCGAATCGCGGGGTGTTCAGGTCTTTGACAAGTTGTGCGTTCACTCCCCTAAGGACCGACCGACGTAAGCCACTGGGCTTTTCAAAGCTAAGACAGCTCGTGGCATGACCTGCCCAGGCCGACGCCGGGGGCCTTGTCCGTGTCTAGGCGGCGCTACAGGCCACGGGTTTCGTCCGCGGCCCTATTTGGGCTGGTTCAGGCGGCACATTTCAGGCTAGAAAGGATACCCGAATGGGACTATTCAAAAAAGACGGAATTCTTGACGAAACGGCCGTTCTCAACGCCTTGAAGGTGGTCAAAGATCCAGACTTGCGAAAAGACGTGGTATCTCTCGGTTTCGTCAAGGATTTGAAGATTGATGGCGGCAAAGTCAGCTTCAGCCTCGAACTGACGACTCCTGCCTGCCCCGTCAAGGATCAGCTGAAGAAGGAAGCTGAGAACGCGGTGTCCCGGCTGGCTGGTGTTGAGAGCGTGGAGGCCAGAATGACTTTTCAGGTAACCTCGAAGCCCGCGCCGCAAGCAAGGACTTTGATCCCCGAGGTCCGCAACACCATTGCGGTTGCCAGCGGGAAGGGAGGTGTTGGGAAATCTACGGTGGCAGCCAATCTGGCTGTTGCGCTCATGAGGTATGGCGCCAAAGTCGGACTAATGGATGCCGATGTCTACGGGCCCAGCATTCCGATCCTGATGGGAGCTTCAGAGCCTCCTCAGGTCACTCAGAACCGCATCATTCCGCCTGTCACTCAAGGCGTAAAGATGATCTCAATGGGTTACTTCCTTCCGAAGGACGAAGCGGTTATCTGGCGCGGCCCCATGCTGCACAAAATGATCCAACAGTTCCTGGGGGAAGTGGAATGGGGCGAGGTCGACTATCTCGTCATCGACCTCCCCCCAGGCACAGGTGACATTCAACTCAGTTTGTGCCAGACGATTCCATTGACCGGCGCTGTTATTGTGTCCACGCCTCAAGATCTGGCTTTGGAAGTCGCTTCAAAGGCGATAGCCATGTTCAAGAAGCTGAATACACCGATTCTGGGTGTTATTGAAAATATGAGCTACTATGTGTGTCCTCACTGCGGACAACGGGACGAAATCTTTGGTCACGGCGGCGCTCGTAGGGCCAGCGAACGTCTGGGCTATCCGTTCCTCGGCGAAATTCCGCTCAATCCCGCGATCCGCGCGCACAGCGACACCGGGCGTCCTGCCGTCCTCGACGGCGACGCGCCCTACAGCAAGGCATTCCTGGAAGTGGCCAGCGCTGTGGCCGCTCAAGTGAGCATTGCCAACTTCAATGCCCCGCAAGTGCCAGTGATCGAATGACGCAGTGATGAGTCATCGATACTGTCCCAACGTTGGTCGAACAGACTCAATTGTCTACACATCCCCTGTTAGCGAGCACCGTGTTCGCGAATGCCCAGATGGTAACGCTGGTGGGTCGTTCGCAGACAAGTCCCGATGTCGAGAGACTCTCTCGATAGCTCAGCTGGGCAGAAGCCTATGGTCAAAAACTGATCCCTGCAAGACGAAGCTCTGCACCTACTGTCGGTGGAGGCGTTCCACGCAGGCACGAAACTCGCAACGCGGAGCATAGTCCATCAACGGCAAAAAAATCCGTTTGACCGGAATTCAACCGACGCATGCCTTCCGCAAGTCCGGAAGTACGGCTTCGACTCCGGTCGGAGTTCGTTTACGAATGCACTTGCGGGAAGAGTCAGCTAGCCGAAGACCAACACCGGCGAGTTTACGCTAAGAGTAAATCGGCGTGAGGACTTTGTCGATATAAGCTCGGTTCACTTTGGCGCTTTCCAGGGGTGAGATGCGAGCGTTGTCGAGATCAATTGTTATCCACCCTTTGTAATTCACGCTCTTAAGTATTCGATGCAGCGCCGGAAAATCAATCACTCCTCTCCCCAACTCGATGACGTTGTCGAGATAGCTGTCTAACCCTCGGTGGTAGGCTCGAATGTCTTTGTAGTGCAGATAGACAACACGATGCTTGTATTTTTCGATGACTCGTACCGGGTCACCGCCACCCATCCAGATCTGGGCTGTGTCGGGAGCAAAATGGAAATACCTGGGGTCTGTCTCTTCCATCAATTGGTCTATCTGTCTCGGGTTTTCAATGAGTCCAGCAACGTGCGGGTGCACGCCGACCTTGATTCCGTACTCGTCGAGAGCCACCTTGCCAATCGAGTTCATTACCTTCGCCATGTTGCCAATTGCCTGCCTCTCGTTCTCGACGTTGGGCTCGGGAGGGCCGATAATGAGCCGCTCAGCGCCGAATCGTTCTCAGATATCCCAAGAAGCGGCGTGAGTCCTTGACTAGCCGATCATGCTGGCCCGCCAGATGGAAATCATCGCCCCAATAGATACCGCTCATGCGGACCTTGTACTTCGCGGCCAGCCCTTCAAGAATCGCCATGTTCTCGTCGTTGACCGGCAGCGTTGGAGTCGTGAATGGCTCAAAGCCCTCAAATCCTCCAGCTGCGACGTCTGCCAGGATGTCTTCCCAACGCGGCGAGCCCGGTTCAGCCTTGACCACCCACGTAACCGCGCCGAGTGCCCAGCGAATGTTCCTCTCGGTCGGCATTCCTCCGGGCGGGCTAAGAGCGGAAAGAGCCATGATCTGCAGGACTTGCCTTCGGCTCCAAATCAAATCGGGCGATAATTTTTCCACGTGTTTTGTCCGCGATTCCATTGCCAGTAGGACAGTTTGGCCGTCATGCCATGGCTGTCTGCTATGGTGAGCGGTGAGTTTCGCAAGGGATGTCTTACCAGAAAATTTGACTGCTTGTTACTTCTCTCGCTCTGAGGGGTCGTTTGACGTGATTCTGCGCTGACAGGCTCAATCATCCTAGCGCGAACGGTTCCAGCCTGTCCGCCGTGGGTGCCAATGATGCGAGCGATGTTCTTCAACGTAATCACGCCGCGAGAACAACTTGACCAGCACCATGCCAGCGACGAAGCCACCCATATGGGCCCAGAACGCAACTCCACCACCGGACGCACCGATGGACTGTAGTCCGCCGAAGAACTGAATCACCATCCAATAGACCAGCATCAACCATGCCGGCAGAGCAATTGTTGTTATAAAGAAGCCAAGCGGAACAAGCGTGAAGACGCGCACACGAGGATACAGAACGAGGTAGGCTCCCATGATTCCGCTGATTGCGCCCGATGCCCCAACCATCGGCACACTCGAAGACGGATTGAGGATAACCTGCGCGAAGGCTGCCAGTAATCCGCAAACCAGATAGAAAACAACGAATCGCGTGTGCCCCATGGAGTCCTCGACGTTGTTTCCGAAGAGCCAGAAGAACCACATATTGCCCAGCAGGTGCATCCAGGAGCCATGGAGAAACATGGAGGTAAGAAGATGGGTCGTTTGGCGCCCCGGATCGGTCAAACACACCAGTCCTCGTCCCATCTCAAATCGAGTTCCAGGAGGAATCGACAGCGTCAACTCGCCTGGAATCAAGCCCAGGTTGCATACCGATTCGGCCAGCGACAAGGGTGAGCCGGCCCCTTGCAGGAATAGCCAAGCGAGAACGTTGAGTGCGATGAGGACGAAGGTGACGAAGGGTGTGCGCAGTGTCTGATTTTCGTCGCGGTATGGAAACATGTCGGCATTATAAGACGACTCTCACTTGGAGTCACGGGCCACAAAGCAAAAAACACAGCTGCGAGGATGGCAGGCGCCTTTTTTGTGAGCCATCAGTTCTGAACGTGCGGATAACCTGGGTTAGGTGTAGACTGTGCTGCCTTCTAGTAGTTCCTTCCATTGACTTGGTTAAAAGTCAGCCGCGATGCGCTGCGGCAAAAGTGAAACACGCACCATCTGGAGTTAGCTGTCTCGTGACACTGGAAATCGGTCTTCTCTTGGCCATCATCTCGGTTGCCCTCGTCTTCTTTGCTTTCGAGTGGATTTCAGCTGATGTCACTGCTCTTGGCGTTTTGCTCCTGCTCGTTTTGACAGGCTTGGTTCCAGCAAGCAGAGCCTTCAGCGGGTTTGGAAGTGACACAGTCATGCTAATCCTGGGATTGCTGATCATGACCGCCGCCTTGCTGCGGACTGGCGTCGTCGATATGGCAGGCCGGTTTATTCTTAGAGCAGCCGGCGGGCAGCCGACTCGCCTTGTCATGGCGATCATGATTGCCACGGCGGTGCTCTCGGCCTTCATCAGCAACACGGCCGCCACGGCTTTCTTTCTGCCCGTTGCGTTGGGGGCTGCTGCAAAGGCACGGATCAGTGCCTCCGGTCTCCTGATGCCCCTGGCGTTCTCTTCGATCCTGACGAGTTCCGTTTCACTGATCAGTACCTCAACAAATATCGTCGTCAGCAACATGATGACGCGCTATAGCATGCCGCCCATGGGGATGTTCGAATTGGCTCCAGTAGGTTTGCCCATTTCGGTTATAGGTCTCCTCTACGTATTCTTTATTGGGCGCAAGCTACTGCCCCAGCGCGACAATCAGCGGCAGCTGACTGAGCAATTTGGCTTGCGGCCCTATCTGACAGAAATCCTTATCCGACCGAAGTCGAACCTGATTGGCAAGAGTTTGGCCGAGTCCGGACTGGGACAGGATCTCGACTTGACGGTGCTTCAGGTCATTCGAGACAAAGACCGGTTCTTGGGAATTTCTTCGGAGATTCGCCTCCAGGAAGGCGACATACTCCTGGTGGAAGGATTACGTGAAGAAATACTCAGGATTAAGGATACGGCCGGTCTAGACATCAAGGCAGACATAACGCTCTCCGATCCGAACCTGGAGACGGACGACATTCGGCTGGCCGAGATTCTCATCATGCCACGGTCACCGCTCATTCGCCGTTCGTTGAAAGGTTTCGGTTTTCGTGAACGTTATGGCCTCCAGGTCCTGGCAATCAATCGACATGGAGAAACAGTTTTTCGCAAACTCAGTGAGGTCTGGCTGAGGATGGGAGATGTGTTACTGGTGCAGGGTCGGCGCACCAGACATCACAGCTCTGGAAGCGGATAGTACTTTGCGCGTTCTCGGCGCAGTAGAACAGAAGCGGCCCAACTTGCGGAGGGCCCGGTTGGCAATCGCTATTTTCATCGGCGCGCTGCTGGCGACCACGTTTGAAATCCTATCGTTGCCTGTAGCCGCGCTGTTGGGCGCCTTGCTCTGTTTTCTGACTCGCTGCATTACTCCCGAAGATGCCTATCGTGAAGTGGAATGGAAGGTGCTTGTTCTCATTGGCAGTTTGCTTGCGTTGGGGCTGGCCATGGATGAGACTGGGACCGCAAAGTTTCTGGCTTCACGTGTCGTGGATATCGTGGGTGGATCCAATCCCATTGGGCTTCTCAGTGGCTTCTTCATTCTCACGGTTGTGCTGACTCAGCCCATGTCCAATCAGGCCGCGGCCATAGTGATCCTGCCTGTGGCGATTCAAACAGCGCTCCAATTGGGGCTGAATCCGAGGTCTTTCGCCATGATGATTGCGGTGGCTGCCAGTTGTTCCTATCTGACTCCGCTTGAACCTTCATGTCTGATGGTCTATGGCCCCGGACGCTATCGGTTCGCGGACTTTCTGAAAGTGGGGGCCCTTCTCACTGTTTTGATCTTCCTGATTACAATAGCGCTCGTTCCGCGTGTCTGGCCTTTGTCCTGACGGACATTGTTGAACAAGCTCGCTGGCACCTTCCCCAAAAGTCTTGGCCGCTTGCGTCCACAGGATCCTCCCCACTCGCGGCTCGCAGAGTCACCTCTTGAATCTGCACCGCCCGCTCCAGCGCTCGGCTGGATAAAGCGACATCGTTGCACCTCCCCATCAGATGTCCCGCTATCTTGGCCCAAACTCTCAGACCGGACATTTGCATACCACACGCCGGCAACTATCTCTTGACAGACTTTCGAAGGCTGTGATAGACAAACCCCACGCAAACAATCTGGGAAAACACAAGTGCAGGACATCTGCTCAGTTCAAGAGACCTGGTATCGTCAAACGATCAGCTTAGGAGATGAGAGGTCCAGAGAAGGAGTCGAGTGGCGGCAGGGTTGCCAAGGGACAGGTTGAGTTTTTGCAAAGTTTCAACCCTCAGCTTTCCCAGGTATACCGCAGTTGTACTCAGGAAGCGGGAGTCTGGAGGTAGAGTAATGGGAGGACAGGGTATTGAGCGACGTGAGGTGCTGCGGGTAATGTCGTTGGCCGCTGCAGCCAGCCAGTTCGCCGGATTTGATCGCTGGTCGTTTGCTTGCGGTCACGGCCACGCGGAATCCGGGTTAGTCACAGCCCCGGGAACAGCTTACAAACCACGGTTCTTTTCTCCAGAAGAATACAACGCCCTTGAGTTGCTCACCGAGTTGATTATCCCAAATGACGGTACCCCTGGGGCGCGAGAAGCCGGCGTCAGTGAATTCATCGACTTTATGGTGGCGAGTGATCCAAAAATCCAATACCGCTTTCGCTACGGGCTTGCCTGGATCGACAGCCACGCCAAGTGGCTCCATGGAAAATCATTGCGCGACTTGACCCTTGAGCAGCAGAACGAAATGTTGGAACATCTGGCTTACAAGCACAAATACCGAACCGGTGAGGAGGATGGCCGCACCTTTTTCAAGCTTCTCCGCGAATACACTGTGATGGGATTTTACACTTCGCGGATCGGCTTAGAGGAGCTGGATTATCCAGGACTCAAGATGGTTTATGACGAAATGCCGGGATGCCCGCACTTGGACGATCCCGAGCACAAGAACCTGCCGCCGCCTAAGAATACTTGAAGAGTAAGCGTCTTCTAAGAATCTCGAATGTCAAAAAAAGTCTATGACGTTATCGTTGTCGGAACTGGGGCTGGAGGGGGCTGGGCCTGCAAGGCTCTCTGCGAAGCAGGTTTGAAGGTCGTGGTTCTTAATTCCGGCCGCCGACTTGATCCTGTCAAAGACTTTGGCAACCACAGACAAAGCTACGAGCTGAAGTATCGGGGGTTCATGGATCCCAAAACTAGCGACCAGCGCTATATCTGCGAAACGGAGGTCACTCAAGATCTCTGGGAGCATGAGGTTACTTACACAGTAGCTCCCGGCAGCAGATGGGTATGGGCGCGCTGTTCGGCTGTCGGAGGGAAGGCCAATTTCTGGGGACGTTCTTCTGCTCGTTTTGGAGAAATCGATTTTAAGGCTGCTACTCTGGATGGCTGTGACGTGGATTGGCCAATCACTTATGAAGAGATCGCTCCTTACTATAGCCGCGTTGAGAAGATCATCGGTGTTGCCAGCACCGTGCAGAATCGGCCCAGCAACCCCGACGGTGAATACCTGCCACCGATCAAGTTCCGTTGTTTGGATTACATCCTGCAAAAGGGAGCCGAGAAGATCGGTGTTCCCTATCTTCACGACCGGTGTGCACAGCTGACTGTTCCCCACAATGGCCATCCCGCCTGCCATTACTGTGGTGAGTGCACCAATGGTTGTGACACTGGCTCCTTCTTCTCGCCAACTTGGTTCACGATTCCAGATGCGGAAAGGACCGGCAACCTCGAGCTGCGAACGCATGCCCACGTAAGAGAAGTCCTAGTAGACGGGAACGGCCGCGCCAAGGGTGTCGCCTACATCGACCGGAATACCAGGCGGGAAGTCGAAGTCTATGCAAAGGCGGTGGTGCTGGCGGCCTCGTGCTGTGAGACGGCCAAGATCATGTTGAATTCAAAATCTCGTCACTGGCCGACAGGGATTGCCAACTCCAGTGGGCAGCTCGGTCGCAACCTGAGCGACCATCTCTACGGGACACCAGCCTATGGGTACTTGCCTCAGCTCTTAGGCCAGCCCAGCCGTCCGGACAATGTTCATGAATCCACAGTTTCATGGATGCCGCGCTGGCAGAATCTAGAGAACCCACACGAGGAGAAGTTCATTCGGGGTTATTCTGTCTATGCGGGTGGGGGATGCGGAGGGTTTCCGTACTACCACGATCAACTCGAAGGGTTTGGAGCGAAGTTCAAGCGGGAGGTGAAGCGGTATTACCCCACGCCGATTGGTTTTCTGATACAGGCTCCCTCGCTTCCCAGCCCGACTAACTACATCGATCTCGATCCAGAAGTGAAAGATGTCTATGGGATCCCAGTGGCGCGATTTCACTTTCAATGGGGATCCAATGAGCTGCTGATGTGGGAACACTCCAAGCAAGTTTGCGCAGAGCTGGTAAAGGCCGCTGGAGGCGAAGTCTGGGGCGCCGGTGACGACACCTTCCCCCCAGGGCAGAGCCTTCACGAAACCGGGCCCTGTCGCTTTGGCAATGACCCCAAGAAGTTTGTGACCAACCGGTTCTCGCAGTGCCACGATGTGCCCAACCTCTTTGTTTGCGACGCGAGTGTTTTTCCATTCGCTACCGACAAGACCAGCACCATTGGAATCATGGCGTTCACGCTCCGGACTTGTGAATACATGATTGACAATTTTCGGCGAGGTGACCTTTGAGAGGAATAGGCAACAAATTCCCCCTTAACCAAGGGGGAGATAAGCCCTGGAGGTTGCCCCCCAGCGCCGGGAGCACGCTTCCCTCTTGAAGGAAAGGATTTTCAAGTGGGGTCCTCGGAGGTCCTGGTTGTTTGCTGGGTGGGCAAGTCTGTTCGTCGTCCTGCTGACAGAACTCCCGATTCCACTGGCTGCCCAGAGCAGGGCACTTCCACCGGTCATTTTGATATCAGTGGATACTTTGCGGGCAGACCGCCTCAGTTGTTACGGTTATCGTGGTCTGCAAACGCCGAACATCGATGCCATGTCGCACGGCGGTACGTTGTTTTCTCAGGTCAGCTCGCAGGTGCCACTGACCATGCCTTCGCATGCTTCCATGCTGACGTCGACGCATCCCTTCTCGAACGGCATCGAAGACAATGGCCAACCATTGCCGCCAAGTAGCGTCACTCTGGCGTCTGTCCTAAAGTCCAAAGGGTACCGCACCGCCGCGTTTGTGGGTGGGTTCGTTCTGGATAAACGTTTCGGATTGAACCAGGGTTTCGACGTCTACGATAGCCCTTTTAATCTACGCCGTCAGGGACGGGCCGATCCGGGCGAGGTCAGGCGTTCTGGCGGGGAAGTTGTGCGCGCGGCCCAAGACTGGTTACGAGAGAACTCGGGCAGTCCCTTCTTTGTGTTTCTCCATCTATATGACTTGCACCTCCCTTATGAAGTCTCGCCTTCTCGAGCCTTGCGTCCTCGCCCTTCAGGCTATGATCGCGCCCTGGCTTACGAAGATGAAGTCCTGGGTCATTTCTGGAGCTTTCTGAGGCAGCGCGGCCTGCTGGAGAAAACATTGATCGTTTTTACCTCTGATCATGGAGAAAGCCTCTGGGAACATGGGGAGAGCACCCACGGATACTTCATTTACCAGAGCACCCTTTGGGTTCCGCTGATCATCCATTGGCCTGAGGGGTCGAAGTCGTCCCCCGCCCGCGTCGACGAGCCAGCCAGCCTGTTAGATATCGCACCCACAATCCTGCAGTTCATCGGCATTCCGCAGCCTGCAGGCTTTCAAGGCCGAGGCTTGCTGGACCTCATGAAACAGAAGCCATCGACCGGCCCCCGGGAAATCTACAGTGAGAGTCTTTACGGTCGGAACCATTTCGGCAGCAGTTCCTTGCGAAGTTTGCGTCTGAGTCGCTACAAATACATAGAGGCCCCAAAGCCCGAATTCTATGATCTAGCCTCGGACCCAGTCGAGAAACATAATCTTTACCTTCAGCAAAAATCGCTGGCGTTGACCTACCGCGATCGCCTGTTGGCCCTCCGCTCCCAATTCGCAACGGCCAAGCCGGCCGTGGCACAAGTAGTGAGCTCAGAGACCGCCGCAGCGCTTAGTTCGCTCGGTTATGCAGCGAGGGGTGCCCCAAAGACAGGGTCCTTGGATTCCGGCGCTGATCCAAAGGAACGAATTGCTGATTTCGAGAGTAGCCGGCGCGCACTCGATCTGTCTTCAGCCAGGCCGTCTCGCTGAGGCCAACGCGCTGCTTGAGAAACTTTGCTCCAAATATCCGGATGTGTCAGATCTTCGCATCAGCCTAGGCGTAAATCAGCGGCGCTTGGGAAAGCATCGCGAAGCATTGGAGAACTTCCGTCGGGTTCTGAAGCTGGATTCACTCAACGTGCGGGCGCACTTCGATCTGGCTGTCAGCCATTTTGAGCTGCAGGAGCTTGATGAGGCGCTGAAGGAATTGAGGGCGGTTCTGCTCTTAGCACCCTACTACAGCCGAGCGGCGGAAATGATGGGGACCGTTTTGCTTCAGAAAAAGGACTACCGGCAGGCTCGAGCGCACTTCGAACAAATGCTGAAGACCGGACCCGACCGATATGTGGCTCATTACCATCTAGGTACACTGGCAATGCAGGACCGAAAGTGGCAAGAGGCGGAATTTCACCTGAAGTCTGCGGTAACAGCCGATCCACAGTCGCCAGAAGCGCACAATGGTCTGGGTGTCCAGTATCTGCTAAGTGGAAAGCTGGAACTGGCGCGGCAGGCTTTCATGGAAGCAGTTCGTCTGGAACCGAAGTTTGCAGAAACTCATTACAACCTGGGCTTGGTGCTACGTCAACAAAAGAGGAGCGATGAGGCGGCGCGTGCCTTTCGGGCGGCCTTGGCGGCTGATCCGCAATTCCGGCCGGCTCGAGAGGCACTGAGCAGCCCTGAATTCCGGACGAGGTAATCAGGCTGATGGGAATTAGGTGGTATGGGCTGCGAAAGAGGGCAGATGAGTGTCTTTGCAGTCTCTCCTCGCTCAGGCCAGCCAACATATCAGATTTAGATGACGTCGATTGTATTTGACTTATGGATTCAATTTTCCCACGATGGTTACATATCTTTCAAAAAAGACCAGTTTACCCGGTGTGTTTCGAACCGCAGGAAAACGGGAAACGGACAACAAGAAACCAGGAGGGCAACAAAATGCTAAGAACGAGGATTAGTGTTTGTGTCGCGCTGTTATCTCTTGTCGCTTTTGTCCCGGCCGGAAGCGCCCAAAATATCGGCGCCCAGCTTGGGGGTACGATTACGGACCCCAGTGGCGCCTCTATTCCGGGAGCCGAGGTAACCCTGACTGCCGTGGACACCGGGGCGGTCATGAACGTGGCCAGCAGTCCAGACGGTTTGTACAGCTTTTTCAACCTGCAGGCCGGACGCTATGAGATCCAGGTCTCCAACAAGGGGTTTCGTGACTATGTGCAGCGGGGCATCCGCATTGCACTCAATGAAAAGGCACGGATTGACGTCGAATTGGAGTTGGGTGCTGAAACGCAAACCATTGAGGTCACCGAGAATGCTTCAGCCCTGAACTTTGAATCGGCAGAGCGGTCTGGGGGGATGGCTCCAGAGACGCTAAACGAATTGCCCCTAATCATCACGACCAGCAGTGGCGGACTCCGCTCGGCGGCTTCGTTCATGACGCTGCTGCCTGGCGTGATCACTCCTCCTGGTCAAAACCTTGACATCACACACTTCAATGGCGCCCAGAGGGGTGCCGGGGACGCTATCTATAACGGGGCTTCGGCGGCCACTGGCAATAGTGGCAGCGGAATCTACCAAGCGGCGTACGACTATGCCCAGTCTCCTGAAATGGTGAACGAGCTGAAGGTAATCTCGGGTAATTACGAACCCCAGTACGGTTCTACCGCTGGAGCCATCTTTATTATGGAAACCCGTTCCGGGACCAATGAGTTTCACGGCAATGCCTTCTGGTTCCATCGCAACACCGCTCTAAACGCCCGTCAATGGAATGTGGATCAAACGCCCAGGGATCTGGAACACGATGCTGGCGCTTCCATTGGCGGCCCGGCAAAGGTCCCATTGCTCTGGTCGTCGAAGAACAAGACCTACTTCTTTTTTAACTTCGAGGCCTTTCGTCAGGCCGGTGGCGCCACCCGCAACATCCTCTCCATTCCATCGCTTCAAGAGCGTCAAGGAGACTTCCGAGACTGGAAGGACGCCGATGGCAATTTGATTCCCATCTATGACCCGACAACGACCAGACCCAAGGACCCTACTAAACCACTGAGTGCTGCCAATGTGGCACGCGATCAGTTCATGGGTTGCGACGGAACCACACCGAACGTGATTTGTCCTGCCCGGATCCAGAACTCATTAGCTCAGGCCTGGTTCAAGTATCTTCCCCAGCCGAGCTACCCGGGGCCGTTGAATAACTTCGTCGCGCTGGACGCCCCCGCCAGTTACTCGGTCCATACAGATCATTACACTGCCCGTGTGGACGAATACCTGGGGAACAACGACCACTTCTTCTATACGCTCTACCTCCGCAAGTCTGCTCCGACGACCGCGACGGAGTTGCCCGTGGAGATCAGCAACGGGCGGAAACGTATATAACGGAGACGGTCACTCGGCTGAACTGGGACCACACTTTCTCGCCTGTATTACTCAACCATTTTGGGGTCGGCTACCAGGACAACTACTACAATGGTGGCTCTCTGGCTGCCCCTTACGTCGATCTGTTTCCTCAGATTCCAGGCGCTTCCCGGTATGCCTATCCCCCCTCGTTGAATTTCGGCGATGGATTTGCGTCCTTCAAAGGGGACGCTCGGAGCACCGCGAAAGAGAATAAGTGGCCGGCTCCCACTTGGGTTTTCAATGACCTGCTGACTTGGGTACGAGGCAAGCACACTTTCAAGATCGGCGGCGAATACAGGAGCCTCAACAATACCTATGTGTTTGTACGAAATGAAGCCGGGACTTTCAATTTTGAGCGCGGCCAGACCGGCTTGCTGGGTGTCAATAGCGGCAGTCCCATTGCCAGCTTTCTATTGGAGCAAGTGGACAACGCCAGCGTAGACTGGCGGCCGTTCGGCCTGCAATCTGCCCGGTTTGCATCCTACATTGCCCATTTTGGGGATACCTGGAAGGTGACTCCCAAGCTAAGCCTTAATCTGGGCGTCCGTTGGGAGATGCATCCTCCTTCTCACGAGCAAGATGATGTGTTCTCCTTCTTTGACCCCTACGGCCCAAACCCCGGGGCTGGGGGGAGGCCGGGGCGGTTGACGTTTGCGGGAACCCGCTGGGGCGATGTGAGTTATGGGAAGCGCTATCCTGAGGAAGTATTCAGAAGAGGATTTGCTCCTCGACTAGGAATCGCTTATTCAGTCAGCCCCAAGCTTGTCGTGCGGACGGGCTATGGGATCTCTTACGATTCCGCTTTGACACCAAACTGGCAGGGTGGGATTGGGAGCTCCGGATTCAACCTCAGCCAAAGCTTCGGCAACGGACTAGGGGGACTGTCTCCCGCAATCATCCTCAGAGAGGGATTGCCGACGGATTATGCCAAGCCTCCTTTCCTGGATCCTGCATACATTAACGGTCAATCCATTGATGGATACACTTCGGTCTATCGGCCGCTGGATGGCAATCGGTTGCCCTATTCCCAGCAATGGAACCTGACCATCGAAAGGGAGTTCACGCCGAACTTCTATATCAGTGCCGGCTACGTAGGGACTAAAGGGACGCGGCTATACTCCCATACAGCCCCCCTCAACGTACTCGATCCCAAACTGCTGTCGATGGGCAATGCGCTGTATGACGAATTCCAACCAGGCCAAACTGAGCTCAATGGTGTCAAACTGCCCTATAGAGGCTGGGTGGAACAGATGACAGGCTGCCCGCCCTCAGTGGCTCAGGCGCTGCTGCCCTATCCTCAGTACTGCGGCCCCATCCAGGGCGTGACGGAAAACGCGGGCAACTCGACTTTCCATTCTTTCCAGCTCAAGGCCGAGAAGCGTTTCTCTCAGGGCATGTGGTTCCTGGGATCTTATACATGGGCCAAGCTATTGACGGATGCGGACAGCGCGCAGCCTGATGCGTTGTACGGCTCCCACTGGGTCATCTCGCCCTTTGAACGAAGTCGCAATAAAGCCCTTTCCGTTGACGATGTGCCGCAGACGCTGGTCCTGTCGCTGGTCTACGACCTTCCGGTTGGCAAGGGCAAGCGCTGGCTGTCCCAAGCTAATCCCTTTGTAGACGCGGTGTTGGGGGGGTGGAGGTTCAGTACGATCTTTCGCGCCTCCTCCAGCACTCCGTTCTACTTCAGAAGCAACCAGTGTAACGTCCCTGGCCAGTTTGGGGTGGGATGTATCCCAGCTGTCCTGCCTGGGGCAAACCCTTTTGCCCAGGACAAAGGCAACTTCGATCCCAGCAAACCTCTCTTCAATGTCTCGGCCTTTGAGCCGGTAGACCGATTTAACTATTATTATGGAGTAGGCCCCAGGATTTCTGACCTGAGAGGA
Organism: uncultured Acidimicrobiia bacterium; assembly: GCA_963752385.1. Taxonomy (GTDB): domain Bacteria; phylum Acidobacteriota; class Terriglobia; order Versatilivoradales; family Versatilivoraceae; genus CAVVYL01. The sequence continues at coordinate 333,698 of CAVVYL010000062.1, forward strand.
TTAGGCTACCACAATCAGGATGTGTCCTTGACCAAAAGCTTCCGCATCTCGGAGCGGATCGACTTCCAGTTACGCAGTGATTTCTTCAACTTCTGGAACTGGCACTCCTTCCGTGACTTCGACACGTCCATCGACAGTCCCAATTTTGGAATGATCTCCGGAGGCGCCACCGCGCCCAGGTACGTACAAGTCGGAGCGAAGATTACGTTCTAGGCCACGAGGATCACAGTTTCTAACTGAGGCTCGGTGTGACGACCATGGCGCGATGGTGCCTAGTTCTTTCCCTGGGTCTGCTTTCGGTCTTCGACACGCTCGTGATGCAGGCCCAGGACGGCTGGACTTCGCTTCTTAATCACCGGGATCTGAGCGGGTGGGAGCACGTGGGCCCTGGGGCCTTTGTCGTCGAGGACGGCATGCTGAAAACCAAAGGTGGGATGGGCCTGCTTTGGTATTCTGAACGGAAAATAGGCAATGCCATTCTTCGCCTCAGTTTCCAGCGGACCCACTCCCGAGCCGACTCCGGAGTTTTCATTCGCATTCCCGAAAAACCCAGCGAGCCCTTCATGCCCCTCCATCGTGGCTACGAAATCGAAATTGGGGATTGGCCAGAAGACTATTCCTGCACCGGTGCCCTGTACACATTCACCAACGCGCTAGCGCGCCCGGAGAGGCCTGCCGGTGAATGGAACACTATGGAAATTACACTCGACGGCCCGAGGACGGTCGTGTTCGTGAATGGTGTCAAGGTGACAGACTACACGGAAGGTCAGCCCGTCCTTCCCAAGAATCACCCGCACGACCCGGATCGCGGACCCCGCCCGGAGTGGGGCTATATTGGTCTGCAGAATTACAGCGAAGACTCTGTCGTGATGTTCCGGGAAGTGTCCGTGAAATCTCTGCACAAGAACCGGTAAAGGATTGTCCTGGGGCCGCATGCCCTTCTCAGATACAACCCTGACTGCACGGGTGATAATCCGCCGATCATCGCGGAGGGTCACATTTTTTTTGTCCATCGTGGTCCATCCTAATACATTTTCAGCGAAGCGAGCACTGAGGGACAGAGCCTAAAGCACAAGCGCCGCTGCTGAATACGTAAGACCCAGGGGACTCTGTGAACTGGCTCGTTGTGAAATTGGTCGCTTCGATCAGCCATTTGAGGTTTCGACGGCTGGGGATTTTTCTGATCTCTGCTTGCTGCGCCGGGTTGTGCTGCACGAATGAGATCGCCCTTGAGGGACCAGAAGCAGGCTCAAAGCCCGTGGACTTCAACGGCGATATCTTGCCGATCCTTTCCGATAACTGTTTCGCCTGCCACGGTCCGGACGAGGGCCAGCGGATGGCCAATTTGCGGCTGGACAGCGAGGAAGGAATGTTTGCGGACCGTGGCGGGTATCGCGTGGTAGTACCTGGCAAGTCTGCGGACAGCAAGTTGTATCATAAGATCAGCGCCCGCGAACCAGCACTGCGTATGCCTCCGGGGTCTTCCGGCCGGACGCTGACACCGGCGCAAATTGCTCTGGTCGGTCGGTGGATTGACGAAGGGGCACACTATTCTAAGCACTGGGCGTTCGTGGCGCCCCAGCGTCCCGTAGTGCCGGAGGTGAAGAACAAATCGTGGCCGCGGAATGAGATCGATCATTTCGTTTTAGCGCGGCTCGAAGCAGAGGGCCTCAGGCCTTCTGTCGAAGCTGACAAGGCCACACTGCTGCGTCGTGTAACGCTCGACCTCACAGGATTACCACCCACGCCTGAAGGGGTGGATTCATTTGTGGCAGACTCGTCTCCGGCTGCATATGAGAAGCGGGTCGATCAGTTGCTGGCCTCACCGCATTATGGAGAGCGGATGGCGAGGGTCTGGCTGGATCTGGCGCGTTACGCTGACACAAATGGCTACAACGCTGACAATCTGCGTCAGATGTGGCATTGGCGGGACTGGGTGATTCAAGCCTACAACCAGAACCTGCCCTATGACCAGTTCACCATTAAACAGATGGCCGGAGATCTATTGCCAAACGCCACAATAGAGGATCGGATTGCCACCGGCTTCAACCGCAACCACATGATTAGCCCGGATATGCAACAGGCGAGGATGTATCACGCCGAATACGTGATGGACCGGGTGAATACGATGGGAACGGTGTGGCTGGGCTTGACCGTGGGTTGTGCACGCTGCCACCACCACAAGTACGATCCGATCAAGCAGCAGGATTTCTACGGCTTTTATGCTTTCTTCAATACCGTTCCCGAGCGGGGTATGGACGGGATCAAAGGGAATGCCGATCCAGTGCTTCCGTTGCCGTCAACTGAGCAAGAGCAGAAGTTGAGAGAGTTGGAAGATCAGATTGCCTCAACTCTTGCTCAGGTTCCGGAGAAGGAAGTCGTCAGTGAGCAGAACCAATGGCGTCAAAGTCAGCTGGCGGCCATATTTGAGCCGTCGAAGAATGGCCTGACGGCCTGCTACCAATTCGAAGGAAACTTGGCTGAGAGCGCCCACCACCTCCAGGATGCCAAGGCAAATGGACAGGTGGGGTACGTGGATGGCCCCGTGGGTCAGGCAGCCGAGTTTGACGAGACGGAAGTGGACTTCGGTCCGGCGGGGGACTTTCATCGCGACAAGCCTTTTGCTTTAGCGCTCTGGGTGAATCAGAGCAGCTCCAAAGGAGTCAAACTCCTCCAGAAGCGAGACGGAGCAGAGAATTGGAAGGGATACGAAGTGGCAACCGAGGATCCGGTTTCCAGTGGCGCCCGTCAGTTCCGCTTCCGCGTCGTAATCCGTTTGGCACGTCAATGGCCCGACGATGCCCTTGAGGTCCGGAGTAAAGATCAGGTGCTGCCGCGTTCTCCCACTCACCTGGTGGTGAACTATGATGGCAGCGGCAAGGCCGGTGGGGTCAGTCTCTATGTGGATGGCAAGCCGGTCGAGATGGAAAGTCTGAAAGACCGTCTCATAGGCAGTTTTCGAACCCCGGTGCCGCTGGCCATCGGCAAGAAGGACTTGGGCCGGCCGTTCACAGGTGAAATCGACGATCTACGCATTTACAGCCGCACGTTGGAGGCCGGCGAAATTGAAGGCCTTATGATCCAGCTTCCGGCCAGCGCCTTGTTAACCGAGTTGGCAGCTAAGCCGGCAAAAGAGATACCGAGCCTGCAACCTGAAAAACCACCTGCCGAGCCCGAGGGGGCGATCATGGACGAAAAGGTGAAATCTAAGGAAGAGGAGGAAGCTGAAGCGCAGGCGACACGGGTGGATAGGCTGCAGGAGCGGCTCAGCGAGTATTACCTCACTCATGAGGCTCCCGATCCGCACCGGAAAGCTTACGCTCGGTTGAAGGAGTTGCGAACTGAGAAAGAGAAGCTCCAGAAGTCGATTCCGACTGCGATGGTCATGGCGGAGATGAAGAAACCAAGAGAGACATTTCTGCTGGGCCGGGGTCAATATGACAACCCGAAGGAAAAGGTGTTGCCTGGTGTTCCGACCTTTTTGCTGCCATTGCCCAAGCAAGCGCCGCTCAATCGCCTGACGCTGGCAAAGTGGCTGGTGAACCCGAAGAATCCGCTGCCGGCGCGCGTTGAGGTGAATCGCTACTGGCAGGCCTACTTCGGGACAGGCATTGTGAAGACGTCTGAGGATTTTGGGTCGCAGGGGGAACGGCCGAGCCATCCGGAGCTGTTGGACTGGCTGGCCACCGAATTCATCCGGACCAAGTGGGATGTCAAGGGGATGCAACGGCTGATTGTGACATCGGCAACATACCGCCAATCATCGCGGATAGCTCAGGGGTTGGTCGAGCGCGATCCCGAGAACCGGCTGTTGTCGCGTGGGCCGCGGTTACGGCTGTCCGGCTGAGGCCATCCGGGATAATGCGCTGGCGGTTAGTGGGCTCCTCAATGACAAGATCGGCGGCCCCAGCGTCTTCCCCTATCAGCCCGAGGGACTCTGGGAAGAAATGGCCCCGGGATTGGATTACGACACCGAAACCTATCGACAAAGTACCGGTCAGGACCTCTACCGTCGCAGCCTTTACACGGTCTGGAAGCGTAATATGCCTCCACCCTCGATGGCTACTCTCGATGCGCCAGACCGCACCAAGTGTTCGGCGCGTCGTAATGTGACGAACACACCCCTGCAGGCTCTGGTGTTGCTCAATGACCCGACCTATGTGGAAGCCAGTAGAGTGTTGGCACAAAGAGTTATCTTGGAAGCCGGCCCAGACCTTCTGAAGCGGATTGATTTTGCTTTTCATTTGGCAACAGGGCGACATCCGCAGCTCAAGGAGCGTGAAGTTTTGTTTGAGATTGCGCAGGCGGAACTAGCCCACTATCAACAGGATTCGCAATCGGCTCTGAAAGTGCTCGGTGTGGGGGATCTGAAGCGCGACTCGAAGATTGACCCGGCAGAGCTGGCGGCCTGGACCACGGTGACGCGGGTCATCCTGAATCTGGATGAGACTATCACCAGGCAGTAGGTTTTAGAGGAGCCGCTCATGCCGCCTGAGGCGGCACCACCAACGATGAAAATGAGTCCCCCTTCGAAGGGGGACAGCGTTCTCGCAGAGGACGCGAGGGGGATGTCCCTGTAGGAACCTGATGGGCAAGGTTGCACGATTCGCCCTTTGAAGGGGGTGTAGGGGATGTCCCGGCGGACGCCCGAGAGACACGCCCAGCGCCTTCGGGGCTTTCCCCCTCAAGGGGGGATTTTCAAGGAACAGGAAGGGATGGACCCATGGATATCCAACACCAACTTCGACTGCAGATAACACGCAGGCAGTTGTTCGGTCGTACAGCCAAAGGGATCGGTGTGGCTGCGTTGGCGTCATTGTTGAGGCCTGATCGTCTATGGGGTGGAACTGTTGATGCCAACCCAAAAACGGGCGGACTGGCTGGGTTGCCGCACTATCCCGCGAAGGCGAAGCGGGTGATCTTGTTGTTCCAGTCCGGCGGGCCGTCGCAGCTTGAGTTGTTTGACTACAAGCCGAAGCTGCGGGAGTTGCACGGAACCCAATTGCCGGACTCGATTCGCCGAGGGCCGAGCTTAACCTCTCCGGGTCTGTCAACTTTCCCGCTGGTGGCGCCCATATTCAAATTTCAGCCAGCGGGGCAGTCAGGTACCTGGATCAGCGAGCTGCTGCCACACACAGCGAAGACTGTAGATGAGATCGCGATCATCAAATCCGTGAGGACTGACGGCGTCGACCACGAACCGGGTGTCTTGTTTTTCCAAACCGGTTTCGTGCAACCGGGTCGCCCGAGCTTAGGCTCGTGGGTGAGTTATGGGCTGGGCAGCGAGAATCAGAACCTCCCCGCGTTTGTGGTGCTGATTTCGCAACCGAACGCGTCTACGAGCGGAATCGCGCTCAACTCCTCGTTCTGGAGCAGCGGCTTCATGCCTTCCAAGTATCAGGGCGTGAAGTTCCGTGCTGCGGCTGATCCGGTGGCCTACCTGTCGAACCCGCCGGGTGTCACCAACCAGACGCAGCGACGCGTATTAGATGGCCTCGCCCAGCTTAATAGAATGGGGTACGAGGCTTATGGAGACCCAGAGATTGAGACACGGATTGCCCAGTATGAGATGGCGTATCGGATGCAGGCTTCCGTGCCGGAGTTGATGGATCTCTCCCGGGAGCCGGACTCTGTTTTCGAAATGTATGGGCCGGATTCTCGCAAGGCGGGAACTTACGCCGCCAACTGCTTACTGGCGCGGCGAATGGCGGAGCGAGATGTCCGCTTCATCCAACTGTATCATCGGGGTTGGGATCAGCATAGCAATCTGCCTAGAGACATCGGACTGCAATGTAAAGGAGTGGATCAGCCATCGGCGGCTTTGATTCAGGACTTAAAGCAACGCGGAATGTTGGGAGACACCCTGATCATTTGGGCCGGGGAATTCGGACGTCCCCCTTACTGGCCGGGCAAGGTAGCTGGAAACAACTACGGTCGTGATCATCACGAGAAATGTTTCACGGTTTGGATGGCAGGTGGGGGTATTAAGCCTGGAATCTCGTTTGGCGAGACTGACGACTTTTCTTACAACATCGCACGAGATCCGGTGCATGTCCACGACCTTCAGGCGACGATCCTGCACTGTCTCGGGATCGACCACACTCAACTCACCTATAAGTTTCAAGGCCGCCACTTCCGCCTCACCGACATCGCCGGCGAGGTGGTGAAGAAAATCCTGGTATGAGTTACTCGGACAGAACCTGAAATGGATCTGCTTGGTTGAGTTCATGAGATGGGGTGATGTCCCTTGGCAGGAATGAGCAGGAATGAGCACTGCCCACGATTAAACGCCAACTGCGCATTTAATCGTGGCTACCCCAAAATGTCCAATCTCCAGGAGCTTTGAGATGATCTATATTGAATATTTCAGTCGCCGCCCGGGTGCAGAGTTATCTGACTTTCACAAATTCATGTCAAAAGGCCTGGAGGGCTGGGATGCCAGCTATCAAGAAGATAGGCTCATTTTGGGCTTGTCCCGCACTTGGCGACTGGGTCCGGAGCCGGAGCATATCGGCGTCTGGTATTCCCCCGGGACCGGTTTTGAACGGATTGACGATTGGGAGCGAATCTTCCGTTCGGGTGCAGCCGACTACTTGGAACAACCGCTTCAGGAGGTCGCTCGAATCGACGCGGCCGGATGCTATGAAGCCTTGCTTGAGCCTGTGCGCGGCCGCAACGGCACTTACTATGCCGAATTCTTTCACGCCGAAAGCGAACTATCTGCCATCCGAGAACTGTATGAAGCCCGAACGAAAAATCACCAACGCCTCACCTTGAACCTTTTGGCCTGCCGCATTGGCTGCCTTGGCCCAGAGCCAGGCGGGCTGGCTGTTTGGACTCTTCCGAACTTTGCAGCACTCTCATCAATCGCCACCGAGCTTGATCGCGTGAGTAAACCCGTCCGGCTCGTGGCGGCGGGAACTTACGCGGACATCGGAAGGGAGATTATTTAGGCGAGGGCTCTCAGCCATGAGCTGTCAGCCGCTGACATCGTCTTGATCCGACGCGAAATTGAGACGCATTCATTCGCTGACCCACACGAACCGCTTGTTCCTTAGCGTTTGGGTAATGAGTCTGTGGAAGTGAACGCAGCGGGCCGGGTAACTTGAAGAAACCGACCGCATGTTTTCCAGTCTGTGCTGCTCTCCAAGATCCTGATGCAGATAACCCTGACGCATCGAAAAGTTCATTGATCAGCTGCACGCTTCACCCTCACCTGCTTCGGCATCTTCTCCCCAATGGGGAAGGGGCCAAGGGGCAGAAGTTTCATAACTATCTCTACAATCCTCAGTTGTGATCTCATTTTGACCACCCTGGGTAGGGGCCATATTTCCTGATGACCGAGCAAGGACAGAATTCAAAATGACCGAGTTGATGAAGGACATCTTGAAGCAACCTGACGAGCTCATCAGGACTCTGACCTTCACATTGGGGCCAGGCCGAGCAGCCTTGGAAAGAGCCGCCAACATCCTCAATGACGCTAAGCACATCTACCTCACAGGCATTGGAAGCAGCTGGAGCGCGGGCTTCGCAATTTCCTCTCTGTTTCATGCCGAGGGTCGCCCCACCTTTCTGGTGGATGCTTCCGAGTTGCTTCACTTCGTTCAGCTGCCGAGAAACTCGGCAGTAATTGTTTTGTCGAGAAGCGGCAGGAGCGTAGAGGTAGTAAGTCTAAAGTCCAAACTTGCCCAGTCGGGTGCAAAAACCATCGCTATAACAAACACGCCCGACAGTCCTTTGAGTCAGCTAGCTGATGTGGTTCTGAGGCTGGAGGCAGCCTTCGACCATACGGTTTCAGTCACCATGTACTCCGGCATGCTATTGGTAGGAGGACTCCTGGCAAGCGCCAGCCTGGGCAACCTGAGCGATTCCCTGACAAAAGGCCTGGGCGACCTGCTCTCGCGAGTCGAAAACGAAACGGGTTCCTGGCTTCGGGAGATGAGCGGTAGCACGTGGTTTTCACGTGACCCTTCTACCTATTTCCTCGCTCGCGGCGGTAGTCTGGCAAGCTGTCATGAAGCCAAGCTGTTGTGGGAAGAGGCGGCCAAAGTACCGGCCTCGGCCATGACGACGGGATGCTTTCGTCATGGCTCTCAGGAGATCATCGTCGAGGGGCTACGTTTTGGTATCTGGATTGATAGCGATCAGTCGCGTGAACAAGATCTGGTCCTGGCAGCGGATATCAGCAAGTTTGGTGGGAAAGTGATGCTCATCGGACAGAATCTTTCTGCAGACGCCGGCGACCTGGTTTTCCGCCTTCCCGTAACCCCACGCGGATGGCAATTTCTCGTTGACATCATGCCGGCTCAACTTGCGGCTGAGCATCTTTCCCAAATTCGAGGCGTGGACTGCGATTCTTTTCGAATCTGTTCCTATATCGTGGAAAGCGACCGGGGATTAACGGGATGAGAATCGATCGCAAGCGACCTGACAGTGATGGATTGGCGGCTGGACCCAAGCGTGGGGCGCGATGCTCCCTGCCTATCGGACGCGGGCACGGGTATTCTCGATTTCTTGAGTGGACGCGCGGCCGCGTCCCCCGAGTGGAGACACATTGGGGTCCGGAAACGCATTCTTGATTCAGAAAACTAACTGGTCTGCGTGCATAGTCTCGCGATCTTCTATTGAGGTCCTCTATCGTGACAAGATCGCTGCCCAAGTGGCTGCTCTATGCCCTTCTGTGCATTGTCTGCTGGGGCGTCTGGGGATTCTTGTCCAAGCTTGGTTCCGACAAGGCCTCTCCCTTGCAAATGCAAGTGCTTTTTACGATCGGAATGATACCACTGGCCGTGGCAGCGCTGGTCCAGGGCGGATTGAAGCTTGATACCGACCGGGAGGGCGTGATTTACGGAATTCTGAACGGCGTATTCACTGGGTTCGGTCTTCTCGCCTACTACGCTGCCCTGGCGAAGGGAAAGGCTTCCATTGTGGGACCAGTGACTGGCCTTTTTCCTTTGCTAACAGTCGTGCTGGCTGTCCTTGTTCTTAGGGAGCGGATGAACAGAGTTCAGATTACAGGAATGGTCTTGGCGTTGGCCTCCATTTTCATTCTTTCCAGGTGAAACCTTCAATGGTGGATTGGTTGTCCTATGCGCTGCTGGCTATTGTGATGTGGGGGATTGTCGGGCTTCTACAGAAGATGGGGGCAAACCGGATTTCAGCACCCTCCTTGGTGGTTTGGCTCACCGTGGGATTCCTGGTGCTGATGCCCTGGTTCTTGCAAACCTCTAGTCCGTTCACCTTAGGCATTCCACAGGTGATCCTGGGGATTGTAGCTGGGACAATCAATGGGTTGGGCTCATGGTTTCTGTTTGCTTCCCTCGGGCTGGGAGCCAAAGCCTCAGTTGCGATCCCACTGACTGCTTTGTACCCACTGCTGACGATTCTACTGGCAGTGGTTTTTCTGGCAGAGAACTTAACATGGCTACAATGGCTTGGCGTTCTTTTGGCTCTTGTGGGCGGTGTAATGCTCTCCTACGAAACAGGCGAAACCGCTGCCTTCAAAGACTAGGTGGGCTTCTTTCAAAGGGGTCTTTCTTCAACAAGTGCCCGGCTCTTACCCGCGCTCCCGCTTGATCTGAAGCCTGAGACCCTTCTGACACGATCGTCATCATTTCCACGACCACACCAGGCCCTCTGATGAACAGTAGATCGGGACAGGTCTCAAGGAGAGTCTTCTATTGCTCCCAGTGAACACCGACCTTCCAACTTGTGCTGTAGGTTTGGATGTTGGAGGAACGAAGGTTGCCGGGGGGATTGTTGCTTTTCCATCAGGCAGAGTGATGGTTCGGCGCATGATTCCAAGCGGCTCGCAACGATCGGGTGAGGCCGTCCTGGAAGATGTTCTCACCTTGGCTGCGGAGTTGGTGAAGAGAGCTGTGGCAATGGGATCAAAGGTGCTCGCCATCGGCGTTGGTGTTTGCGAACTGATAGACCATGCTGGAAATGTCACTAGCGAACAGACCATTCGATGGCGCGGGCTGCCTGTCCGAGATCGCTTCGCTCGCCTGGCTTCCACCATTGCTGAGTCGGATGTCCGGGCCGCCGCCCTCGCGGAGGCTTTGTTTGGAAGTGGGAAACCGTTCCGCTTCTTCGTTTATGTCACGGTAGGCACGGGCATCAGCTATTGCTTTGTTCAGGAAGGGCGCCCGTATGCCGGTGCTCGAGGTAATGCCTTGATTCTTTCCAGTAGTCCTTTGACCACAACCTGCACTGCCTGTGGAACCGTTTTGAAGCCTGTCTTGGAAGAATTTGCGTCCGGGCCGGCGCTCGTCAGCCGCTACAATGAGAACGTGCCGGGGAAAGCGGCCAGTGGAGAAGACGTGCTGGCGGCTTCGCGAGGAGGGGATCTGGCGGCGATGGAAGTGACCAGAACGGCGGGCGAAGCCCTCGGCGTCAGCGTCGGGTTTCTCGTCAATGTTCTAGATCCGGAGGCCGTAATCGTAGGAGGAGGACTCGGCCTCGCCGATGGCCTCTACTGGAATAGCTTTGTGGCTTCAACCCGTGACCACATCTGGGCCCGTGACGCCCGTGACTTGCCTATCTTGAAAGCTGCTCTTGGTGCCGATGCGGGCGTCATCGGAGCAGCGGCTACTGCTGTACAAAGATTCGCCGCTGAGCGTTTGTGTGAATAGAGTGTGTTCGCTTTCGGAGAGGAATAACATGGTGGAAGGTATCCTAGCGTTGATTAAGCGACAAGGAGTCGTGTTGGGTGACGGCGGTTACTTGATCGAGTTAGAGCGTCGCGGATACGTCGATAGCGGCTCTGGAAGAGAAAAGGTAGGTACAGGCAAAGGGAGCGGTCAATTCACACCCGAAGTCGCAATAGAGAATCCGGAGGCGCTGCGCGAGCTGCACAGGGAGTTTTTGAAGGCTGGTTCGCAGGTGTTGCAAGCTCTGACCTTTTATGCCACGCGAGAGAAACTAACACGGTCCGGTTACGGCGCGCAGACGGAGGCGATTAACGAAGCGGCCGTTGGTATAGCACGCGAGGTTGCAAGTGACCGCGCGCTAGTTGCCGGTTCGGTCTCACGTACCCAGCTCCTTGAACGAGAAGGTCCCTCAGCCGCAAGCCTGGTTCGAGAGCTTCTAGCGGAACAAGTGAGGTTGCTAATGAAAGCAAAAGTAGATTTCCTGATCTTGGAGACGTTCTTTCGATTGGATGAAATGCTAATTGGGATCGAGTGCGCGCGTGCCAGTGGACTGCCCATCCTGGCGACCATGAGCTTTCGTCCCAGGCTGACAGAAAGCAACGACGGCCATCCCCCGGCTGCTTGTGCACAAGCCATGGTCGCAGCCGGCGCTCAGATTGTGGGAGCCAACTGTGAGCAAGAACCCAAGCGCATGCTATCCATCCTCCGTGAGATGCGAACGGCAGTGGACGTTCCCATTGCCGCTCAGCCTGCCGCCTTTCGTACCACAGATGACATACCCTGTTTTACTCGCATGCCACAGTTCCCGGATCAACTTGAGACAATTCAGCTTTCGCGCCAGGAATTCACGGACTTCGCCCGGACGGCAAAGGCAGAGGGTATCGGCTACATCGGAGGATGTTGTGGCTGTAACCCTGCCTATATTCGCGCCATGGAGGCGGGTCTAGGTTGAGGGCCTTAACCCCCAAAGGTGACCGTATGAAGATCCTCGTCACTGGAGCCAGTGGCTATGTTGCCAAGTTTGTTATCGAGGAATTGGCGAAGAGCCACGATCTCGTTCTCTTCTCGCGACGCCACCCTGCCGAAGGGCCGCATGCGACCGTGACGGACGCTCCTTTCGTCCGTGGCGACCTCACTCGACTGGACGATTGCCGTCGCGCGGTCTCAGATGTGGAGGTCATAGCCCACATTGGGGCGATCAATGAGCCGACCGATGACACATTTCGCGTGAATACACTGGGAACTTACTATCTTATGGAGGCTGCGCGCGAAGCGCGTATCCGACGTGTCGTCCTGGCTTCAAGCAGCTGTGCCCTCGGGCATTGCTTCCCTGCGAGCGGGCGGCCCTTTCCGGTGAAGTATCTTCCATTCGACGAAGCTCATCCCAGCTTTATCGAAGACAATTACGGTCTTTCAAAACTTGCGAACGAGCTCACCCTCGAGACCTACACACGCGCTTACGGGATAGAATGCATTGCGTTGCGTCTGACCTGGTGCTGGGGGCCAGCCGAGATAGCCTGGCGAAGAAGCCCATCCTTCCAACTTGCCGACCACGTTGCGGGTTTCTGGGCTTATGTAGATATGCGGGATGTGGCCCAGGCGTTTAAATTGGCCCTGGAGCTGCAATCTTCCAGCATGACTGGTTTTGACAGTTACTTTATTTCTGCGGCAAACACCATGGCAGACGAGTCTTCGTTAGAACTTGTGGAGCGTTTTTATCCCCAGTACCGCCATCTCGCCGACAGGCTCCAGATGCAGGAGACCTTTTTCAGCTGGCAAAAGGCCCATCAAGTCCTTGGCTATGAACCTCAGCACAGCTGGCGGGATTGACTGAATGGACCGCAGACCGGGATCTTGGGGCTGCGGCTTTTTCCGCAAAAGCAACGGTTCCGATGCTACTCCTCAATGTTTGAGATCTCTCGGAGCTTGCGTCGCGGGCTGAGTCAGACCGAACATCAAGTCTAGGCCTCGGACATTTCCAGGTGGCGTTCAAAGCTTGCACTTCAGGTGAACGCTAGCGGCGCTTCCACGTGACTCCGAGTTACCCCCGGAGAGAGGCCTCCCGTCGCCAAAAACTCTCTGGAGATCTTCCTGAATTGATGCAAAGCTAGCCTTGCCAAAAACAAGTCGGTCGGAATGTACCCATGAAAATAGCAACGGTAGGGACGCTTCTTATCAGCCTTGCTCTGCCCTTCGGCAGCGAGACGGGAGTAGTGATCAGGGCCGTCGATACGGGCGGAAAGCCAGTGCCTTGCCAAATCTACCTCAAGGATGAAGCTGGCAAGCCGATTCAGGCTCGAGGGCTTCCCTTCTGGCATGACCACTTTGTTTCGCCCGGCCAGTCTAACGTTGAGCTTCAGCCAGGCAAGTATTCCTATGAAATCGAGCGGGGACCGGAGTTTCCAGTTCAGACGGGTTCTTTCCAAGTTAAAGAGGGCGCACTCACAAATATTACCGTCAACCTAGAACGTCTGGTGGACATGTCTGAGAAAGGCTGGTGGTCCGGAGACCTCCACGTGCATAGGCCAGTTAGCGACGCGGAGCTGCTCATGCGGGCAGCAGATCTGCATGTCGCGCCAATTATTACTTGGTGGAATGCGCGGAACCAGTGGGCGAATCAAGGACCTCCGGCTCGACCACTGGTTCAATTCGACCAGAATCGTTACTACCACATCCTGGCAGGAGAGGATGAACGGGAGGGAGGCGCGCTTTTGTACTTCAACCTTGGGAAACCGTTGGCCATTACAGGGGCCAGTCGAGAATTCCCTTCCCCAATGCAATTCCTTGCCGAGGCCCGCCGATACGAGGGTGTTTGGGTCGATATTGAGAAGCCCTTCTGGTGGGATGTCCCCGTGTGGCTGGCTAGTGGTCAAATCGATTCCATCGGCCTCGCCAATAACCACATGTGCCGCAGCGAAATGTCCGAAACGGAGGCTTGGGGCAAGCCGCGAGACCTTCAGCGGCTGCTGCCACCGCGAGGCAATGGATTCTGGACACAAGAAATCTACTATCACATTCTCAACTCTGGTCTGCGCGTTCCACCGTCGGCAGGCAGTGCTTCTGGAGTCTTGCCCAATCCCGTGGGATACAATCGGGTTTACGTCCATGTTGGCAAGAACCTGAGCTACAAGGAATGGTGGGAAGGATTGCGCGCGGGTCGTTCTTTTGTCTCCAACGGGCCATTGTTGCTGTGTACAGCCAACGGCCACTTACCAGGCCATATTTTCACGAGCGATCATGGGAGAGACCTAAAGATTGAGATTCAAGCGTCGCTTTATGGCCGCGAGTCCATTTCCTCGATAGAGATCATCAAGAACGGCAGGGTCGAGCACGCCATCCCTTCTGAGAGTTGGAAGGGGACGGGCGCTCTCGGTTCGTTGACATTCAATGAGAGCGGATGGTTCCTGGTCCGAGCCATTACCGATAATCCCAAGACCTTTCGCTTCGTCTCAACCGCACCCTTCTACGTTGAGATGGGCAGCGCTAAACGTCGCATCAGCAGATCGTCGGTACAGTTCTTCCTCGACTGGGTGCGCGAACGCGCCGCGCGAGTGAAATTGGAGGACCCTGACCAAATGAGACAAGTCCAGCAACACCACACTGCAGCAGAGAGATTCTGGGTCGAGCGGCTGGCAACGGCGAACGCGAATTGAGACCGTAACTTTGAGAACCAGGCGGGAGAGGATTACTTGGCTGGCTTTCCGTGGCATCGCCGCCGCGGGATGATCAACTTCCATTTTTGCAGTGCTGTAAAGGCGAATTCGGAGGGATTTAGCGAGGCTACAACGATGGCGAACTCGAAAGCGCTTGTTGCGGCAGGCGGTCCGACCCACGCTGGATCCACCCGGACGCTGCACGCCACCCTCCCAGGAGGGACTTTCCAAAGGAGGCCACAACTCTTCCATGGGTATGCACCTCATCGAGGCCACATTAGTGCTCCTCTTTCTGACAACGATAGCCGTACCCTGGGCCCGGCGGACCGGCCTGCCGACGGAAATCCTCCTCGTGCTCGGCAGTCTGGCTCTGAGCCTGCTGCCGGGTCTTCCACCACTGATCCTGGATCCCACCGTAGTTTTCACCCTCTTTCTTCCGCCGATTCTGTTTTCAGCCGCATACTTCACCTCATGGAGAGACTTCAAACAAAATCGCCGGCCCATTTTCTTGCTGGCATTCGGGCTGGTCCTCTTCACCACGACGCTCGTTGCGGCGGCTTTGCGGGCTTTGGGACTAGGTCTATCGTGGCCCGTCGCATTTCTGCTCGGAGCGATTGTCTCGCCACCGGATGCCTCAGCAGCCACTGCCATCATCAGGAAGTTAGGAGTGCCGCGCCGTCTAGTGACAGTAATCGAGGGAGAAAGCCTCGTAAATGATGCGACGGCGTTGGTAGCGTATCGATTCGCGCTGACCGCAATCGTAACCGGTTCCTTTTCGCTTGGCGAAGCCGCGTTGCGGTTTGTGTTCGTCGCGGCCGGTGGAGCCGCCGTCGGTTTGCTTGTCGCCACGACCGGCATCTTCATTGTGAAGCGGCTTAAAGACAGCTCAGCCGAGACGACCTTGACGCTCGTCACTTCCTTCGCTGCCTACATTTTGGCGGAACATCTGGGTCTCTCCGGAGTGATTTCGACCGTAGTCGGAGGTCTCTACTACGGACGAAAGATCCCAACGGTGACATCGGCAGAGACACGCATCGTCGCAGAAGCTTCCTGGAGCACCGTGCTGTTCACTATCAATGGTCTCGTGTTCACACTTAATCGGACTACAGATGCCTGCCGTGATGGCTGGACTCGACGGCTACTCCTGGCTGCAACTTGCATTTTATGGCGCAACCATCGCGCTCGTTGTGATTGTCGTTCGAATCATCTGGGTGTTCCCTGCAACCTATCTTCCGAGGAAACTGTTTCCTTCTATAGCCCGTAAAGATCCCCTGCCACCCTGGGGCGTCGTGACGGCACTGAGTTGGGCCGGCATGAGAGGTATCGTTTCGCTCGCCGCTGCGCTATCCATTCCCCTGACCCTACCGTCGGGCGAAGAATTCCCTTTCAGAAATCTGCTCATCTTTCTGACGTACATTGTGATCCTGGTGACGCTTCTGATTCCCGCCACTACGTTGCCCTGGCTTATGAGGTGGCTGGGCATCAAAGAGGGTGGCGAGACCCTTCGAGATGAAGCCGTCGCCAGGCTTGCGCTGCTTGAGGCAGTCGTGCGTCAAATCGATTCACTCAAACGCGGCTCGCAATTCTCTGCCGAGCTCCTCCAGAATACAGCGCGGCGTTACGAGCGAAGAGTTCAAACTCTACAGAGCAATCTTGAGCCAACCGCGTTCTCTCCACTATTCGACGAAGATCAAGTGCTGCGGCGACTGGCGCGGACATTGTTGGAAGCTGAGCGCAAGGAACTAGCGAGTCTGCGCCGAAAGGCAGTCATTCACGACGAAGTCTTCTTCCAACTGAGCCGCGAACTTGACATCGAGGAAACACGTCTCCGCACCCAGCGGATTTGATTTTGCGGCCAGACGAGCTACCTCTCAAAACGGCCACTCCGTCAAGAGGAGCTGAGCAGATGAGCGCGTGATTCATTGAGTCCGCTCCATTCCCTGCCAGCCCCGATCTTGTGTGTCGTCAAAACACCGAGAGGCAGCAAATTCAAGCAATTAACGCGGGCGCCGGAACGGACCCTGTGCTATAAATCCGGTCCCATGATTGCATTTTTTATCGGTTTGCTCACTTGCCTCAGCGCATTCTTCCGTTCTCGCTACAATCTCAGTCTTGAGATCCTTGCCCTCCGTCAGCAGTTGGCGGTACTCAGGCGAAAACACCCTCAGCCTCGGCTGCGAACCCAGGATCGAGTATTTTGGATTCTGCTTCGCCGCCTTTGGCCTGCATGGAACAACGTCCTAATCATTGTCAAACCAGAAACCGTTGTCGCCTGGCATCGGGCTGGCTTTCGGTTGTTCTGGCGCCTGCGTTCGCGCCGCTCAAAGAGCCTTGGCAGGCCAAAGATCAATACCGAGGTTCAAGCCCTCATCCGGCAGATGATGAAGGAGAATTCCACCTGGGGCGCTCCCCGAATTCATGGTGAGCTTCTCAAACTCGGGTTCGAGGTCTCTGAACGGACAGTTTCTCGCTATATCCGGCGCTTGTCTCCTCCCGAGCAGACACGGAAACTCTGGGCTGCCTTCCTGCGTAATCACCGCGAGGTCATCACGGCCATGGACTTCTTCACTGTACCGACCCTCCATTTTCGAATCTTGTATTGTTTCTTCGTCATCGAACATGATCGACGCAAGATCCTCCATTTCAATGTCACGGAACACCCAACCAGCTCCTGGATAGTGCAGCAATTGAGAGAAGCGTTTCCTGAATCCTGTCGGTACGGCTACGCGATCCTGGATGGTGATGCCAAGTTTGGGCAAGAGGCGACCGATTTGCTGACAGCGGACGGCATAAAACCCGTGCGCATGAGCCCAGCCAGCCCTTGGCAGAATGGAGTCGCGGAACGCTGGATCGGAAGCTGCCGCAGAGAGCTTCTCGATCACCTAATCGCCCTCAATGACGTTCATCTGCGCCGTCTGATCCGGGATTACATCTCCTATTATCACGCAGACCGAATCCACGACTCTCTCGCGAAAGACACACCAGCGGATGCGACCTGTTTCTTCCAAGCCGAACCAATCTGCGCGTTTGGTTTCACTCCGCCGCATCGGTGGCTTGCATCATCGATACGAATGGCAGCAGGCTGCCTGAAAAGGTCTGATCCTACAGAACCATTCGAGCTGCCCCCGGATTAATGTCTGCTGGCGCCGCGGAAACCCCAACTTGCTTGCTTCTCGACAGGTGTCCTGGACTGTTTCAGCACTTCAACTTCCCGGTAATTCTTCGATTCGAAGTGCACGAATCCCGGGCAATGGACTTTTGGCGACGGACAACGACGAGATCTTCCCTGTCAAAGCAAAACGTTGTTGTGGTGAGGCAAGACGTTGTGATATCAGTTCTGCGAATGATATGCAGAACCATCTAATCATTAGTTAGGCGCTTCTGCGCGCACCCTGACTTTGAACGCTTTTGGCATCGGCACTGATGCCGGCGCCAAGAACCGAAACACTAAACATCGAAACCAACCATGAAAGTCCTCGTCGTTTACCACACCACCTACGGCCACACCTTGCAGCTCGCGCGAGCAGTCGAGGCTGGCGTCAAATCCGTCGCTGGAGTCGAAGCTGTCTTCCGCCGCGCGCCGGAATTTCCCCACGTCGAGAAAGAACTCGAAGTAGGCGACGGCTACGCCACGAAAATCTGGAAGGACCAAAAAGACATCCAGCCCTGCACCCTCGATGACCTGCGCGAAGCCGATGGACTGTTGCTCGGTTCGCCGACGCGCTACGGCAACATGGACGCGGCCATGAAGGCGCTAATCGACTCGACTGCGAGCCTCTGGCTTTCGGGCGCGATGGAAGGGAAACCTGCCGGCGTCTTCACCTCCACCGCCTCCACGCACGGCGGTCAGGAAACAACCTGCGTGACGATGATGATTCCGCTGATCCATCTCGGGATGCTCATCGTCGGCGTGCCGTATTCGACCGAAGGGATGCTCCACACGGAAGCGCGCGGCGGCACGCCTTACGGCGCAACGACCATCGCGGGACCGAAGGGTGAGCTTGCTCCCACTGCGGAAGACTTGGCCATCTGCCGTGCTCAGGGCAAACGAGTCGCTGAACTCGCGAAAAAAATCCGTGGTTAAGCGCCTAACCATCGTGTTAGACGGGCCGCCTCAACTTGCAAGGGCCAGGGCGTCAATACCCTTGCCGAGCGTGAAACTCGAACCTACAGCACCGACCACGGCGGTTTTTCGAGTTAGGCCCACCAAATCACGAAGCCGATAAACGGCTTCGATGCCGGTACAGTGCGCTCCCAACAAGTGCTGGAGCCCGAATTCACGCAGCTTGCCCGCGGTCCACTCGATGGTCGCATCGGTCGCTGCGAATAGATGAAAGCCTCCGACGGCCGCAACTACCGGGGCCGCACGCACGATTGTCCGCGCGTGCTCGATCGTGTTGATGATTCCAGCATGCCCACAGCCGCTGATCAGGACCAGGCCCTGCGGCGTGTCAATGACGAGCGACGCGTCCTCCGGTACGGTGTCTTCGACCAGACCACTGGGCGTAAGCACCTGGCCCGTCACACTCCAATTGCGCTCGGGATGGCGGCGCGGGACCGGTCCGGTGAACCAAACCGATGGAAGCAGCTGTGCCGGGCCCTCGTGTTCGATGAAGACACCTCCCGATGCTTCGTACGCGGCTCGGATCGGGAGCAGCCCGTTCCCTTCCGTTCCACCAGCACCCGGTCGAGAGAAGAAAATCCCCTTCGCGACATGAACGCGGGACAGAGCACGCGGATTCTTCTTGGAGAGTTCTCGTCGTAGGCTGAGAAGACCAGATGTGTGATCGCTGTGATTATGCGTAAGCACGAGGTCGGATACACCGGACAGGTCGATCCCCAGCTCAGAGGCGTTCTTCACTACGGTTTCGGGGCGCTCGCCGGTATCGATCAACAGGCGCTGACCGTCGACTTCGAGTAAGGCGGCGAATCCCCATTCGCCGATGCCGCCGCCGCGATTCCCCGCCAGCATCGTCGACAGCACCGTGACCTTGACTGCCCGAGCGGGTTCGGCCGCCACGACACCTGCGGCGCAGGTCAACCCGAGAGCCACCGCAACGGAACGCCCAACGTGTTGAAGTCGCATACCTGGACTCCCGTATGGTCCGAAAGCTCGATCCGCGACTTACACTCGACCAGATCGGCCGATTCGGGGTGGATCACTGGTGAAACCCTCCACGTCTCAGGCGGCCTACGATGATCCCGGTGTGAACGTCGAGGCTCTGAGGGGCTGGCATTGATGTCTCACAAGCCAGCAGGTGTTGGTTTCGGGCGCAGCTTCGCCGTGGCCTATCGCCACAGCTTGTCAGCGAGGTAATGGTGTGGCTCGGGACCCATTGCCTTCCGGACATCGAGTTGTGCTGGCAGATCACTGTCAGTCACCCCTTCAGGCCTCTGTCGGTCAGCTGACGGCTCTTCTCGGGCTCGCGAAGTTGGATCGAACCGCGAACGATAGGCAAGCTTGGAAAGCACAATAGGAGGGTTGGCTATGCTGCTTGCAGGAGACATTGGCGGTACAAAAACAGACTTGGCGATCTTCTCCAAGGAAGCTGGGCCGCATTCACCGCTCGTTCAAGTGAAAGTGCATAGCGCCGACTATCCCAGCCTTCAGACCATGGTGATTGAGTTTCTCGGGAAGGCGAAAATGCCGGTCGACCGAGCCTGTTTTGGTGTGGCCGGACCCGTCATTGGCGGGCATCTTAAAACCACTAATTTGCCTTGGGCGATGATCGATGAAGGTTCGCTTGCAAAGGAACTGAGTCTTAGATCCGTCCATCTGATGAACGATCTGGAGGCAGTCGCTCTAGCAATCCCCGTTCTGCGAACAAGCGACGTGCAAACGCTGAACACAGGGGAACCAATCCCGAGAGGCCCGATCGGCGTCGTCGCGCCGGGTACTGGTCTGGGCGAATCATTTCTCACTTGGGATGAATCGCATTACGTTGCTCACAGCTCTGAAGGCGGTCATTCAGATTTTGCCCCGACCGATGTGCGACAGATTGGCTTGCTTCAATACCTCCTCGAGCGGTTCGATCACGTCAGCGTCGAACGTGTCTGTTCCGGAATTGGAATCCGCAACATTTATGAATACCTTCGCGATGTCGAACATCTAGCGGAGCCGCCCGAAGTCACTCAGTTGATCGCTTCCGCAAGAGATCCTGCAGCAGCAATCATCGATTCCGCTGTTGAACCGCACAATCCAAGCAAGTTGTGCACGGCCGCAGTAGAGACGTTTATTTCTATTCTAGCGAGTGAGGCAGCTAATCTCACACTGAAGGTGTTTGCGACAGGCGGCCTCTACTTGGCAGGTGGTATTCCCCTCCACACCCTAAGCGTCCTGCAGCAGCCGCGCTTCATAGAGGCTTTTCGCCGGAAGGGACGGTTTGCTGAACTGATGGAGCATATCCCGATTCATGTCATCCTCACCCGCGTGGCCTTGGTCGGAGCTGCAACCTATGGGCTAGAGAGACTTGAGGACGAACCATTGGGAGGGGGGCACGTGGAGAAACCCGCCGAGAAGGCGAAGGCTTCCTAAGGAGACACCCATGAATAAGTCCCACTCAGACGCGTTGGTTTTCTTTGGTGCCACGGGCGATCTGGCCTACAAGAAGATCTTCCCGGCACTGCAGGCGATGGTGAAACGTGGACGCCTCAACGTGCCGGTCATCGGCGTCGCCAGATCTGGCTGGGGTGTCGATCAACTCCGAGCACGTGCGCAGGACAGCCTTGAGAAACACGGCGGAGTTGAATGCGGCAGCTTTCGAAAGTTAAGTAATTTGCTGCGCTATGTCCAGGTTGACTACACGGACCCGGCGACATTCGACACGCTTCGCAAAGAACTCAACGGGGCGCAGCGGCCAGCTCATTATCTGGCGATTCCGCCCTTTCTATTTGAAACGGTAGCGGATCAGCTGGTGAAGTCCGGCTGTGCAAAGGGGGCCCGCGTTATTTTAGAGAAGCCTTTTGGCCGTGATCTGTCATCAGCCCGGGATCTCAACCGGATTCTGCTCGGAGCATTCGACGAAGACGCGATCTTTCGCATTGACCACTACCTCGGGAAACGGCCCGTGCATAACATGCTCCTGTTTCGCTTCACGAACGCCTTCATGGAGTCTTTCTGGAACCGCAACTACATCGAAAGTGTCCAGATCACGATGGCGGAAAACTTTGGTGTTCAGGGACGAGGAGGTTTCTACGAGGAGACTGGGGCCATCCGCGACGTGATCCAGAACCATCTATTTCAGGTGCTATCAAATCTGGCGATGGAGCCGCCCGTCAGAACGGACAGCGAAACCATTCGCGACGAGAAGGTCAAAGTGCTGAAAGCCATTCCGCCCATCGATGAGAACGACCTGATCCGCGGCCAGTTTCGTGGCTACCGCCACGAGAAAGGAGTGGCGAAGGACTCCCAGGTGGAAACCTTTGCCGCGTTGAGGTTGGAGATCAATTCCTGGCGCTGGAAAGGAGTTCCATTTTACATCCGGGCTGGGAAATGCCTGCCGGTGACTTGCACTGAAATTGTTGGGCGGTTCCGGAAACCTCCCGCAGCAATCTGTGAGAATGCGCTGACGGAGAACCATCTGCGGTTCCGCCTGAGTCCCGAGGTCACCATCGCCATGGGAATGACGGTGATGGCTCCGGGTGAGGAGATGATCGGTCAAACAGTTGAAATGCTCGCGAGCCGCTCTCCTCAAGCCGGTGAGATGGACGCCTACGAACGAGTGCTGGGAGCAGCAATGGAGGGAGACGCCACCCTGTTTGCGCGCCAGGACTACGTGGAGGAGGCTTGGCGCATCGTCGATCCGGTGCTGAAAAAGGGCACGCCGATCTACCCCTACGAGACGAATAGCTGGGGACCAAGCGAGGTCGAGCGAGTGACGCCGAAGGGAGGCTGGCAAAATCCAACCATCGGCCAGGCGAGGGAGGCTGTGGCTGGCGAGGCCGCGTGAGGAGTAATCGTGCCGCCTTTGGCTTTTCGATGCATCGGGGTTTGTGAACAGATGAGCGAATCGAAACGTTGTGAGGTGCTTCCGTCACCGACTGTTGGTAGTCCAGTTGGAACACGTGCGTGGCATAGTTTGAGACTCAATTCCAGGCCATCAGTTCTGGCTCTCCAAGGTTCACCAACCATGAAGAGTCTCAGCTGTCCCAACCGGCACGACCCTCCCTCGGGAAAAGGCGATATCGGAGCCGTCATTCGCCACGCTTTCTACACGACTCGGTCGGGAAAGCGTCGTCGCTGCCAGTGCCGGACTTGTGGAAAGACGTTCTGCTGGTGCTTCCGCAGTCTACTGTTGGTGACTTGTCCTTATCTCTATTTGACAAAAGCACTTGTTCCCGATTTGGAGCCAACCAGAATTGGTTACGCCAAATGCGGCGGTAACATATTGCAGTCTAATAAGTTTACGTGAGCCCACCAACAATTGATGACGTAAGCACCCTCATGCCACTGGCAATCTTGATTTTTTGGGTGGGTCTCTATCCAGGACCCCTTATGGAAATAATGGACGCGAGCGTGACCCATCTCGTGCAGAAGGTGAACGGTGTCGTTCCGCTCAAGCTGACCAGACTCTACTTACTCCCTTGAAAACTCGAAGTCTTCGATTCTCTTTCTTGCTGCGAAGCTGTCTCCTGCTTCTTGGATTGGCAGTTCTCAGCGGCCTGCATTTTGGTCCCGGCTTGACTTGGAATTGCCCTGCCGTTGCTTCTGCTGCTGAAACGCCGCCGGGCTCCCCTTCAGAATCGGGAGCTGGGCATGAGAGTCCTGTGTCTCGGGTGCTGGTCTCGCTCGTCGTGATCCTCCTTACGGCCAAGCTCGGTGGTGCTTTGCTGGAACGAGTTCGGCAGCCGGCCGTGCTGGGGGAGCTAATCTTTGGTGTCCTCCTGGGCAACTTATCCCTGCTCGGCTTTCACGCGCTGGATTACTTGAGGTCGAATGAAGCCATCACCATTCTGGCTGAGATTGGAGTGATCTTCTTACTCTTCGAGGTGGGGCTGGAGTCGAACCTCAAGCAAATGCTGGAAGTGGGCATCTCCTCATTTCTGGTTGCTCTCGTGGGTGTGATTCTTCCCATGTTGCTGGGTTGGGGTGTGAGCGCCTGGTTCCTTCCTCAAGCCGGCACGCTGGTGCACGTGTTCATAGGGGCCACGCTCTGTGCCACGAGCGTTGGAATCACGGCGCGCGTGCTGAAGGACCTCGGGAAAACAAGTGCCAAGGAAGCCCGGATCATTCTTGGAGCTGCTGTGATTGACGACGTGATGGGATTGGTGATTTTGGCGGCTGTCAGCGGCATCATCAAGGCGGCTGACCGGGGCGGAGCGAGCATCTCTGTCCTAGCTATTGGTTTCATCATTCTCAAAGCGGTTGCCTTCCTGGTCATCTCCCTCTGGATCGGCTCCCGGCTTTCTCCCAGAATGTTCTCCGTGGCGTCCAAGCTGAATGTGCACGGGATGCTGCTGGTAACGAGCCTGTGTTTTTGCCTCCTTCTTGCCTATCTTGCCAATCGGATCGAACTGGCCCCTATTGTTGGTGCTTTCGCTGCGGGTCTTATTCTCGATCCCGTCCACTATCGGGATTTTCGTGAACGTGGCGAACACTCGGTCGAGGAATTGTTGAGCCCCATTTCATCCTTCCTGGTTCCGATCTTTTTCGTGCTCATGGGCGTAAGGGTCGACTTGAGAACCTTCGCCGATCCTAGCATTCTGGGTTTCGCTCTGATCTTGACTGGCGTCGCCATCCTGGCGAAGCAGGCGTGTGCTCTTGCTGTTGTTGAGAAAGGTCTGGATCGGCTCTCTGTTGGAATCGGAATGATTCCACGCGGCGAAGTGGGCCTCATCTTCGCCAGCATTGGCGCCTCCCTGATGTTGCAGGGAAGTCCGGTGATCAGCAGCTCCACTTATTCTGCGGTAGTCATCATGGTGATCCTGACGACGCTGGTGACTCCGCCCCTTCTCAAAATCTCTCTAGCTCGTGGAGATCGCAGGAAGAAGTTGGGAGATCAATCCGAAACAGTGGCCGTTCAGTGAGGCAGCAGGGCCATTTCGCGGCGCGGCGACTCAGCCTTGCCGAAGAGTTCCTAGAACCTGATGACGCGATAGGCCTGGAACTGATGAGATCGGCGGTCATGAAACCGCGGAGGCAGAGAGCAGCGGGAACACGCCAGGGCATCCTCCTGTTTTCTCTTTCACCTAGACGGGGATAGAATGTGGCGACATCTTCTTCAGACGAAGGAAAACCCACGATCCTGAAAACCTGCTAGCGGTCCCCAAGGCAACCTCTCCGCGTCTCAGCATCTCTTGCTGGCCTTTCGTGGCTGGAAGGAGCGTCGTTATTGGAAAAGATCCGGTGTCGCTGGTTGGCTTTCTTCATTATCCTGCTTAGCCATCCTGTCTTCTCGCAGAGCTCTCAGCGTATATCGACGGTAAACACCAATGGCTGGTACAACTATTTTGGAGACCATCCGGTAAGCGAGCGGTGGGGAATCCACCTTGAAGGACAATGGCGGCGGCACGACGTCATCACGAAGTGGCAGCAACTTCTGCTCCGGCCGGCAATCAATTTCAGTCTGAACAAGAATCTGATGCTCACAGCCGGATATGCCTTTGTTGACACCTACCCTTACGGAGACTTTCCAGTCAGTTACCGTTTCCCGGAACATCGCATTTTTCAGCAGGCCGTTTTGAAGCATGAATTGGGGAAAGTGGGACTGCAGCACCGGTATCGTCTGGAGCAAAGATACCTGGGACAGAAGGCCCAGCCCGCAGACAACCGTATCGACTCCTGGCGTTACGAAAACCGGTTCCGTTACATGATGCGAATGAGCATCCCTCTGGAAGATGAGAAAAAACTCTACCTGGGAGTTTATGACGAGATTATGGTCAACTTCGGGAACAACGTCGGTTCGAACATCTTCGACCAGAACAGGGCTTATGCAGCCCTCGGATACACCCTGGGCAAGAACACCAAACTGGAAATAGGTTACCTCCTCCAAATCTTGCAGCAGCGCAATGGTAGGGTGATCGAGTACAACAACACCTTTCAGCTGTCTATCTTTTCCACGGTGCCGATCTTTCGCAATAAGTAGGTGGTCATGAACACGCGCGGGCGCAGTCGTTCCGGTGTGCTGCGAACTCAGAAGGCGGGCACGGTCGGCTCGCGGCCTAAGATGACCCGCCCGGCCTCTTCCCAGGTATAGGGCGCGACGGTG
Source organism: uncultured Acidimicrobiia bacterium (assembly GCA_963752385.1). Lineage (GTDB taxonomy): Bacteria > Acidobacteriota > Terriglobia > Versatilivoradales > Versatilivoraceae > CAVVYL01. The sequence goes on from CAVVYL010000062.1 coordinate 359,210, forward strand.
AAGTGGTGTGTGATGGCCTCGGCGTCGCGGGCGTGACGCTGCAGCGATGACGTGGAGTAGATCGAGCTGCCACCACCCAGCGTATTGGCCGTGCGGGTCACCATAGCAGCGGTTTCGGCGGCGTGAGTGGCTGCGATGCGCCCCAGCGCGAGTTGGCGCCCAGTCGGCGGCCGGCCCTCGCAAACTGATTGCCACATCTCTTCCACGGTGTCGTAAAGAAAGGCCCGCGCACCCCCTAGGGCTGCCTCGGCTCGCGCTACCTCCAGCTGAGCTGCGGGTCTTTCCGCCAATACCTCCTTGTACAGGGAGGGCACTTTCGTCTGAGCCAGGTTCGTCAGCTCATCGAGTGCACTCCGCGCGATCCCAAGGCTCACGCACACCAGCTGAAAGACGAACAAACCGAGCGGTGGCATCTGGTACAACGGCTCGGCCCGATGCCCCGAAGGATCGAGCAGTGCAAAGGTCCGTTGCTCCGGAACGAAAATGTCTGTCACGCTGAAGTCGTTGCTACCGGTTCCACACAACCCACTCACGTGCCAGGTGTCGTGGATCACGACCTCACTCACTGGCATGCACGCATGCACAATCTCTGGGCCTGTCGGCGTCATTCGAGGCCGGCCATTCTCCATAACCAGGCAGCCGGCCCAAACCCATTCGCAGTGTGCAATACCGCTCGCAAAGGGCCAGCGGCCACTGACACGCACGCCGCCATCGACCCGTATGGCGGCGCCAGCGGGTGCCGCGATCCCGGCCAACGGAGCCGTTGGGTCGGCGAACACCTCTCTCGCACCCGATTCGCTCATGTAACCGGCGACAACGTTGCTTCCGGTCGCGATCATGGCGCACCACCCCGTCGAACCATCGGCCGTCGCAACCGTCTCGATCGCTCGCATGATGTCAACGGGCCTGGCCTCTTCTCCACCGATGACACCTGGGACACTGAGGCTGAATATCCTGGTCTTCCGAAGCTCATCGACGAGGTCGCGTGGCATGCAGCGCGACTGCTCGATCTCCTGGCGCCGCGTGCGAATCGTCGGAAGAAGATTCTGGATGGCCCTCAAGATGCCGTTGGTATCCATGACTCCTCCTTAGTGATCGTGAATCGAGAATTTCTCTGCCCTGCCCGGGCGGCCCGAAAAGATTATATCCGACAAGCTCCAGAATTGGTTCATTGGGGTCGCGGGCTAGCCGCCTCCAGCTAGCGTAGAGCTCGGTCGTAACAGACGGTTATGCCGTCATACGACCAGTCACTCGCGGCGGAGACCCCATCCGATTCCTAAACACCTGATTCGTTAGACTTCGACCTCCCGTGCCTGAAGTTGCGAAGCGTCCTAGGTTTGAGATCCGAGGTCGGCCCGCCCAGAAATCAAATTTCGCGTCTCAAAATATAGGTTGACTGTTCTATAAAACTAGTACACTATCTATTTCATGGGCGCTGCATCGAATAAGCAAAAACCCTTCCGGTTCGGCTTGGACCTGCATAGTGGCGTCCCCGTTTACCGACAGATCATAGACCAGGTCATGGGCGGCATCGCAGCGAATGCACTGGTTGGGGGCGATCAGCTTCCAACCGTTCGTCAATTGGCTGTCGACTTAGCCATCAATCCGAACACGGTTATACGGGCTTATCGCGAGCTCGAAATTCGAGGCGTGCTGGAGACCCAGCAGGGCACCGGGACGTTTATCAGTCACCAACAAAAAGTGCAACGCGATGGGGCCGAACGGCAGCGCCGTTTGAGTCAGCTACTGGGTGAATTCGCCGCCCGAGCGGGTTCGGAGGGTTTCACCGTTGAGGAGTTGATCGAACAGCTGCAAGAGCTTCGAAGAGGTGGGGAAAAGAAGAGGAGGTAAGGCGTCATGTGGCGAGATCGCAACAAGAGTCAGGTTAGTGGTGTAGCCGTAGCCCTGTTCGCCGTCTCGGCTGCGACCGGTGTCGGGCTTGCGGTTGTGTTTGGTAATCGGGTGCCGTTCTTCGCAGGATTGCTGATCGGTCTCTACCTGCTGTTTTCTATCAAGATAGCAGATCAGTGGGAAAAAGTGGCCGTGTTGCGGCTGGGCCGCTACATCGGGCTGCGTGGGCCGGGGTTGTTTCATGTCATTCCCATCGTCGATACACTCAGCCTCTACGTCGATCAGCGGGTTCGTGTGGCCAACGTGACAGCGGAGTCTACCCTTACTCGCGATACGGTACCGGTGAATGTCGATGCCATTGTCTTCTGGCTGGTGTGGAACGCAGAGAAGTCGATCCTCGAAGTTGAGGACTTTGTTCAGGCCATCACCCTGAGCGCTCAAACCGGGTTACGGGAATCGATTGGGCGTCACGAGTTGGCGCAAATGATCACGGAGCGCGAGTCGCTTGGGCGCGAGTTACAGCGCATTCTGGACGAGAAAACCAACCCGTGGGGCATTACGGTACAGTCTGTTGAGATCCGTGATGTGCGTATCCCGCAGGGTCTGGAGGACGCGATGTCCCGCCAGGCCCAGGCAGAGCGCGAGCGCCAGGCGCGCAACATCCTGGGGCAGGCAGAAACAGAGATTTCGGATAAGTTCGCGCAGGCGGCATTGACGTATCAAAACAACCCTGTAGCGCTGCATTTGCGGGCGATGAATATGCTGTACGAAGCCATCAAAGAGCGGGGCTCTATGGTCATCGTGCCCTCATCTGTAGTGGAAACGATGGGCCTCAGCGGTACGCTTGCGACTGCAGCGCTCGGCGGAGCGAAAGTCGAATAGGTCTGAGGAGGTGATCCTTAGGCGAGAGCCGTAAGCTCATCTTGCCGGGCAGACAGTATCGACGATCAATTTCAGTGTATGAATACCGAAAGGACAAGGACAGCTCCCATGTTCTCTAGAGCTCTGATTCTTCGATTGAGTTACCGCCATGGATTCCCCTTCATCACGGCCGCTGTACTCGCTGTCGTGACTACTGCTTGGCCTCTTATCCGCGACGCCTTCTTCCACAAAGGGACATCAATCTGGACGTTTGCGATCTTGGCAACCATCTCCACTGCCTTCGCGATGCTGTGTGGTGGCCGGTATCGCGCTTTCTTCATTACAATCGCTGTTACACCTCCATTCCTTTTCGTTTTCGCCTGGTACAACCACACGCGATCTGCCCTGCTGTATTTCCCAGTCAAGCCCTTCTTAGAATATTTCCTCTATTTTGTCGCGGCCCCGATTCTTCTGGTGTGGATTGTTCCGACGCTATTGAATCGCAATAAAAGAAGCGCCTAACGAAATAGGAATTCGTGCGGCGCGATGGCGGAGAAGAGGCTGTCAACTTGGGTAGTCAGCGGCCAAGGTTTCGCTCCGACGTAGGCCGCCGCACAATGCTGGGTTGAACGAGCCCAGGTTTCCCATTCGAGGTTGGTAGCGAAGGCAGGAGTAAAGGATCTGCGGCAGTGGCGCTTGGGCTAGTGAATGGCGGACGCTGGCACTTTTTTCCAGCCTATCCCCGAAAGAGTCAAGATGGTTTCAGGGGTGACCACATTCACCGGGTGTGCCACCTTGACGGTTGGCCGTAGTTCAAAAGGCCTGTTTGGCCTGTACTCTGGGAAGGAACCGAGAAGCGAAGCCTATCGCAAGCCGATAAGCGTTCATCGCGGGTTGTTCGGGGCACAACATGCGACAAGGTGAACAATGACTCATTGGACTGTTTGAAGCAGTCTCCGGCTATCAAGTGCTGCCGAAGCCGGTTGGGATTGCGACGCTCGAGGAGGCTTGGCCTGGAGAGCAATAGAGGCCGAACCACCGGCCCGAAACGAGCTGCACTTCGATCAAGGGAGGACAACACATGAACTTCACTTCGGTTCGACCCACAATGGGACTTGCTTGGGCCCTACTTCTGCTTCTCCCCGCGGTCGTGTGCGGGGTCGATCAATCGATCATTCGTGGATCCCTCCGGTCGGAAAAGTGGTCATCGTGCCCTCATCCGTAGTGGAAACGATGGGCCTCAGCGGTACGCTTGCGACTGCAGCGCTCGGCGGAGCCAAAGTCGAATAGGTCTCAGGGCAGGACGCAACGCTCATGAACTACTTACCAAAGTCTGTTTGGCTTTCCCGGCCCGTCCTTGGGACGACCTACACAAGTCTGTCGAGCGGAAGCGAGGCGATAGATCCGTGACAGAACACTCACCTGGCCCCTTCATGAAAATGAGTCCGTCCGGTTTCCCGGGTCTGCTCATTGTCCTCTTCGTCGTCTTCACAAGCTGTGTGTTTTTTGGAAAAGAGTTCATCTGGGTCCTCCTCGGATTGGGTGTTCTTGGTGTCGGCGTCGCCGTCGTTCTTCGTCTCGTTCGATCACGGAAGTCCAAAGACCTGGGGCTATCGCTGGTGCCCCACGGTGCCGAGAAGAATGATTCTGCTGCCGTTGGTCGGGGACGCGACGGCCGCTGAACAATCGACCATTCAGGCCCCTCTCCAGTCGGCAAAAAACCGCAAACCAGCCCCCAATTTCCTGCTGAAAGACGCTTCAGGCAATACGGTACAGCCGATCTCATCAACCAGCCTGCTACAGTTCAACGCAACGCAAGCCGAAAGAGAAAGGGGCCCCAAATCGCGATTATTCCTGCAAGTATTTGGATGTGAGACCGTCCATTAGTAGTTGGTACACCTCTAGGGCAAACGGAGGCAGCCGAGGACGACCGTTGGCTTTCACGTTCTCACAGTTCCCTGATACTTCGGGAACGATCAACCGCGACTTCAACCTGAAGGAACGTCCGTACCGACTCCGAAAACAAGGGTCTAGACAAAACTGCCGATTCAGAGCGGAGAGCAAAATATGAAACCACTGCTTTTGATCCTGTTGCTGACGACAAGCACGGCGAGTGCAGAGACTCAACTCACCGTCTACAACCAGAACTTCGCCACAGTGAAGGAGAAGCGTACTCTGGAACTCGCGAAAGGCGAGAACGAGGTCCGCGTGACGGACATCACGGCTCATCTGGAGCCCGAGTCGGTCGTGCTCCGGCACCTTCGCCAACCAGGTTCGATTCAGATTCTCGAACAGAACTACGAAAGTGACCCCCTAAGTGAAGGTCTCCTGCTGCGCAAGTCAGAAGGCCGGGTGCTGGACTTTGAAATCAGTCTGCCACCCACCGGCGAGAAGAAGATCGTGAAGGGGAAGGTTTTGCGAAGCGGATACATACCCCACACCTCCGCCTTTCAGCGTTACGGGCAGCAGTATCAGCTCAGCCAGATGGTCTATTCAAGCCCCCAGGGTGGTGGGCAACCGATTGTGGAAGTCGATGGCAAGATTCAATTCGGTCTTCCCGGCAAACCGATCTTCGATGCCCTCGACCCCAAGGCTTTCCTGAAACCAACGCTGCTGTGGAGACTACTCTGCGATTCAGCTGGCAAGCATGATGTTGAGTTCTCTTACCTTACAGGTGGGATGCGCTGGGAAGCCAACTACAACGCTGTGGCGCCTGAGAAAGGCGACAAGTTTGACATCGTTGGCTGGGTCACGCTGGAGAACATGAGCGGCAAAGACTTCGAGACCGCCAACGTGAAGCTCATGGCGGGCGACGTGGCCCGTGCGGTGTCGGAGGCTGAGATTTTCCGTGCCTCCGGAGCAATGGCCAGAGATGAAGCAGGCGCCCGTCCGGCAGTCAGCGAGCGCGCCTTCGAGGAGTACCATCTGTATACGCTGGAAAGGCCAACGACCTTGCTGGATCGAGAGATCAAGCAGGTCGAATTCGTTCGTGCGGCCAACGTTCCAGCCGGACGCATCTACGTCTATGATGGATTCAAAGTCGATCAGCGCTACCGCGGCTGGGATTACACCAGCATCCGTACCCAACCCGAATACGGAACGGTGTCAAACCCGAAGGTGTGGGTGATGCTGGAGTTTGAGAACTCAGAAAAATCCCATCTAGGCATGCCACTTCCGAAAGGCAAAGTGAAGGTCTACCGGCGAGATGTGGACGGGCGCAACGAATTCATCGGCGAGGATCAGATCGACCACACGCCGAAAGATGAAACGGTTCGCCTCTACACCGGCAATGCTTTTGATCTTGTGGGAGAACGCAGACAGACCAACTTCAAACTCGATACGAACAACCACTGGGCCGATGAATCCTTTGAGATCAAGGTGCGCAATCATAAGAACGAACGGGTTGAAGTCCGTGTCGTGGAGCACCTGTACCGCTGGCTCCAGTGGGAGATCACCGCAGGCTCAATGGAACATAGAAAAACGGATGCCCGAACCATAGAGTTTAGACCCACGATTGCCGGCGGTGGGGAGGCAGTCATCCGATACACCGTTCATTACACCTGGTGACAAGCATGAAGGAGCATCAGGACTCACCTTTTCAAGCATGATTCCGAGACCTGCGAGAACAAAGCGGTCGATGGGAACGTCCTCGGTCACTCATCGCTCCAGCCTGAAATGGGCCATGGCCCTTCTCGTCACGCTCAATGGTCCAAGCGTCTCGTGTGCGACCCGGACGGAATCAGGAGTCTGGTGGGAACAGGCGGATCTCATCGCTGCTGTCGAGATCCTCAACGTTGATTACTCAGCCACCGCCTCCGACGGTCCGATGGTTGCCGAGGCGCGGCTGCTCAAACTCGCAAGAGGATCAGGTTCACGGACGATCCGCTTCGGCGCTTCTGCATGGCTGGGTCCGAACTATCAGAAAGGAGACCGGCGCATCCTTTTTTTGCGACGGACAGCGCCTTCCGACGCGTATTTCCGAAACGCGAACTGGAGCAGTCTTGAGACAGGCAGGCTCGACCTGTTTGTCACAGAGGAAGCCGTGCAAAGCCTGAGGTATGACTCACTCATTGCCTTTCTTACGAAGCTCAGCGAGTTCGGCAGCAAGGGCTTGACAGCGAACATTACCGTGTCGAGATCGACCGCAGCTACCCTTGAATTGCGTGTCAAAATCGTGAACACCAGCAACGAGCCGCTCTACCTGGATCCCACAAGGTTGACTGTGGCTATAGATGCCGGCTCTGTTCGCCGTTACCTCGCCATCCAGTGGGACAGCGTTGCCTCCGGATGGCTGCAGCTGGAACCGGGAGCGTCCCTGTTGGGCACTGGGAAACTGGAACGGGGAGAACTCGATGTCGTCGCACCAGCAAACGTGATTCTGGAAAACCATAGCGTCTGCTATCCGCGTCCTTCGTGGAACGGCGCTTTCTCAGTTCCTGTCGTCCTTCCGCAGTCGGAAGTAACCTTCACATGGTTTGTTTCCGACCACAAAGACTGCATGGAAACAGAGCGGACCCAAGCTGGGACCCTGCGCCATGCTGTTTTCCTGGCCTTCAACCGCGCTGCTTTACGAATTCACGGTTCAATGCGCATCACCCTTCCCTAGCCTCTCGATTCCCTGCTCCGCTTCTGGACCACCGGTCGGCTGCTGTCATGCTGCTTCAGCTACGGGCTAGGTTAGCGACGCTGAGTGCCAGTCCACTGCGGGCTTCTTTGAGGAAGGCTAATGCGACGGTGTCGCTTGCAGGGAATACTCGAGCGGAGTTCGCAGAGGCCATCGATGATCCAGCACTATCCATTCAGGAACGTTCTGAGCACTGATACGAATTGTCGCTGCATCGGGGGATGCCTGGCTCACCCAGAGAGTCTCTCTGCAAACTGAGGACTTGGCTGACTTCGCTTGGTTGCTTGTTTGCTTTAGCCGCCGCAATTCTGACTTTGTTTGCAGGACTTGGCGGGTTAGTTCCAAATGCAGTAAGGTCCAGACTGGTTCCCGGAAAGCCTGTGGTAATTGCTTAGGGCCGGATTTTCGCCGAAGAACCAGCGAGAGTACGAGGATTCAACGGTTAGAATCAGAGACTTTGGATCAACCCTACAGGGGTCTGGCTCTCCGAATTTCGAGAGGAATTGTCCAGTCAACTCCAGATTATGCAAGCCAATCAGCCGGCGCAACGGTCCAGATAGCGGATAGTCCAGGAAATAATCGGCCCATCCTCCCCCTCCCAGTTGCGTCGGAACTTTTGATTCCGCTAGCCCCTGAGCGAACGTCACGGCATCAAGCCTAGTGGCTTCCGAAAAGGTCGTCATCAGGCTTGCGTTTGAGACGCGGTTCTGCCACTCCTCCGGAACTGATCTCATTTTGCGAAGCACAGCAGCTTGCCTGTTCATGACGAGTAACGAAATCCATTGGCTGATCAGTTCTGGTCGTTGGCGCAGTGATTCAGCGATTTTCCAGGAAGCCTCAAAGGCTTTCAGCGCCTCTCCATCCCTCCCCTGCCTGCTCTTCTCCAGGATATCGAGCGCAATCACTCCGTGAACCTTGCTTCGAAAGAGCAAATTGGGTACAGGCGCGCCAAATCCCCGTTTGATGTCGATGTCCCAGATGGGAGGATCATTTTCCAGTGTGCGATTGTACAGTGCCTCCAGATCGGATTGATGGCCTCTCAAATACTCCAGCATTTCCTGGGAAGGTGCCTCTATTGTGTCTGCCGGCTTTGCCAGCTGCCGGTCCAGATAGGGGGGAACATCATACTGTCCGAAGGGTCCCCTGTTGCCAGCGCTGGAACGAAGTACGTACCAATCGAGCAGCCATACCTTCCAGTTCGATGGCGGCTTTATTGCGCTCTGACCTTGGGTGTGTCTCCAGCATGAACGCGTAGAATTCCTGCGGAGACCGTCCAATCGCCGCCCTCCAGGCATTGTTTACTTGGTGCTCCATGCGTCGGGCGGCAAAGCCAAACTACCAGGATGGCGATCGTCCAAACGGTGAGCACAGCTAAGCCAGAGTACAAGGCGTATTTCAGAGCCATAGCGAAATGGCGAAGAAACATTTGAACGCCGAACCGAACATCCCACCGAAGGTCTCTTTCGGCTGAATCCATAAAAGCTCCTTTCTTAAAGTGCTCCAGAGGCACGGTGGCCACAAAATCTGACAAAACCTGAGTCCAAAAGGACACCTTGGTGATGAGCGCCGCTCGATCTGCCTCTTGTCGCCATTGGTCCTGGAAGGCCTGCATCATCTGCTGACCAAACTCAACGCGGAAGCGCTCCGGGTAAAAGCGAAGCAGTCGTTCGTAGAATTGCTCCGATCGCGAAATGTCACAGGATGAAGGAATCATCTCTTGCCATGCTGACAACTTGTCTTACTGCGCTGAGCTTGGCCAGCCGAGTCTGACCGAGGGCGCCCTCGTCGACCTAGTGGGCACGGGACTCGAGTCCCAAAGCAGGCAGGTGGACAGTCTGTCGCAATGTCAACCAGGAATTTCACTGAACCGAATCAGAACGCGCTTGGCACGCGCCATTCCAACCAATTGCGCCAGCCGCCGGCCTTCAGCGCTCAGAACCCGCTGTCCAAAACCTGTGAGTCGATAGTAGACTCGTCGCTCGTCATCCAGCTCGGGATCTGGGCGTTCGTCGGATTTCTCAATCAGGCCGTCTTCAAGCAGCCTCTTGATTCCTCCATATAGGGTCCCAGGTCCCAGCCGTACCTTGCCTTCCGTCCGTCCTGCAACCTCTTTCATCATTCCGTAACCGTGCTTGTCTCCGTCTGCAAGTGCCAGCAAGATGTGCAGAACAGTCAAGGGAAGAGGAAGCAGACTCTCCGGATCTCGCTTCGCCTGTCGTTTCATAACCCTCCCACTTAATCCATCGATCACTAATACATCGATCACTAATACATCGATCATTAGATATATTTGACCAACGATATATCTCACTGTCAAGATATATTATCGGCGAGTTCTTTGGGAAGTTAACGAAACCAAAGGACGGTCCACCCCGAAGCCGGGCGGTCAGATTTCTAAAGAGATTCAGCATCATCTAGGGAAGGAACAAGCGGCCGTGGCCATAGGTGGGTGCAAACCGGCGGGGCGAGAATACGAATCCTCAGTTGAAACCATTGCGTTCTAGGAATCTCCAGTCCTCGCCCGAGCGACATCCGTGCTCCGACGGCCGCTGACAAGGCGGAGGTATGCTTGCGTCCGGCAAAGAGGAACCACTGAATGCGACCCCCAACGATATAATTTGAACCTGACTCTGGCGATTTGCGTATGATCGTTTTTGTGGTGAGGAGACACCGATGAGGCTAACACTGCTGCTGGTCTTGGCAGTGGCTCTCGCAGCGCTGCCGAAAACTGAAGACCAGGAGGGAATCAAGCGACTCGATGGGAGCCGAATCACGCCATCAGAAATAGATGGAACAGTGATACGTTTGATGAAAGCGGCGGAAGTTACGGGCGTGGGAATCGCAATCTTCAACGATGGAACAATTGCTTACCTGAAGGCCTATGGAGTTCGGGACAAAGAAAAGAATCTGCCACTAACAATAGATTCGGTCATGTCCGCGGCTTCTTTCAGCAAAGTGGCATTTGCCTACATGGTAATGCAACTGGTTGACAGAGGAGCCCTCGACCTCGACAAGCCAGTGTATCAGTATTTTCCGAAGTTACTGCCTGAATACCCAAACTTCAAGGACCTGGCCAATGATCCGCGCTATAGGCGAATCACAGGGAGAATGCTGCTGAGTCATACTGCGGGCTTCCCCAACTGGCGATGGTTTAATGAGGATCGCAAGCTGAATCTCAATTTTGAACCCGGTTTGAGATATGCGTACTCTGGCGAAGGGATGGTTCTACTGCAGCTCGTCGTCGAGATAGTCACGAAGGAACCACTCGAAGCGCTAATGCAGGAATACGTCTTTCAGCCATTCAGGATGACGCGGACCAGCATGGTTTGGCAGGACCGGTTCGAGAACGACTACGCAAATGGCTATGACGAGTATGGCCGCTCGCTGGGTCCGCAGAAACGAGAGAGTGCGAACGCAGCGGGTTCAATGCAGACAACCATCGGAGATTTTTCGCGCTTCATGCAGGCGGTGATGCTGGGCAAGGGTCTGGGGAAAGAGACCTGGGAGGAAATGCTCAGTTCGCAGATTCCAATTTCATCAAAGCACCAGTTCCCGACGCTTGAAAACGAGACTACGGAGGAGAACAAGGCAATCCGGCTTAGCTACGGCCTTGGATGGGGCCTCTACTGGACGCCGTATGGCAAGGCTTTTTTCAAAGAGGGGCATGACGGCGGATGGAGGAATTATACGGTCTGCTTCGACAAAGAGAAGACCGGGATCGTCATCATGACCAACAGCGGGAATGGCGAGGGCATCTTCAAGGAACTCTTGGAGCGCTTGCTGAAGAATACCTTCACGCCCATCGAATGGGAGGGATTTACGCCCTATGACCAGCTGCCACCGCGCGTCCCCTTGAAGGAGCACAGAGAGGTCAGTGTTGATCCCAAAGTGTTGGACAGGTATGTTGGGCGGTACGGAGAGGTGCCAGACCTCATCCTGACAATCCGGCGAGAAGGAGATCACCTCACTGTGCAGGAAAACGACGAGCCGAAACAGCAGCTCTTTCCCGAGAGCGAGAGGGACTTCTTCTCGAAGGTAGCGGACGATGTGTTCACGTTCGAAGTCGACAGCCAAGGCCGAGTAACCGGGATGATTTTACACACGGGTGGCCGGGACATTCCCATCAAGCGAATCGACTAGGCCGACACTACCCTCTCCCGCTACAACGAGCGAGCAAATTCTGATTCCGCCAAAGGCGCATTTCTGATGTGCCCGCATGACGAGGCAAGTTGGTGACGAAATCCATACTCCGCTCGCAATGGCGACCAGTGCCGTACTAAAGGATGGAAGCTCGATGCTTATTGTTCTGGAATTCAAACGATATTCAGGTCGTTGAGAACTATCCTGCTACGGTTCCCCGATGAGATGCCGACGACGAGGATGAGAACAACGACGATTCTAGAAACGAGAAGGAAACTCCCGTTCCGTTCCGGGTAACCGGTTAGCGGGGTTCCTCGACCTGGAGGATTCGGTCCGCGGGCACGTCCTTGAGAGTCTGCACGATGCCGCTTGGCCACCGGAGTTCAATCGAGGCGGCCCTGGTTTCCGGGCCCAGCCCGAAATGCACCCGACGGTCGCTGGAGGACAAGAACCCAACGCTTGTTGTCACATGGTTGTAAAGGGTTCTTCCAGATGGCGTCGTGACCTTGATCTTCGTGCCAATCGCATCGCGATTGCTTTTGTGTCCGATGAGCTGCACCAAGAGCCAGTGATTCTTGTTGTCCGCGGAGTTGATCAAAATCCGCGGCTTCTGATTCAGGGAAGTGACTACTATGTCCATGAATCCGTCGTTGTTCAGGTCTGCAAATGCTGATCCCCGCTGAAAACCGATGCGCAAGAAATCGTCGCCCATCTCTCGAGTCACGTCGAGAAATTCTCTTCCGTCCTGATTTTCGAACATTGTGTCCTGTTGCCGTAATTCTTGGGTCAGGCTGTCGACATCGCCATTGGCCGAGAAGAGGTCCTTCCAGCCATCGTTGTTGTAGTCGATGAATCCGGTGCTCCATCCTGAACGCGATCCACTCAGCAACAGAATTTTTGTCACGGGGGAAACATACTGAAACGATTTTCCCCGCTGGTTTCGGAACAGGGCCCAGATTTGCCTCATCAGATTGTTGTAGAAGACATCCACCCAACCGTCGTTATCATAGTCCTTAACGTCACAACCCATCGCCGATACGGTTGCCCCCGTATCATTGTAGGCTACGCCGTACAGCAGGCCTACTTCCTTGAAAGTGCCATTCCCCTGATTCAGGTAGAGGAAGTTGGGTTCAGTGTCATTGGCGACAAAAACGTCCATCCATCCATCATCGTTGAAATCGGCAAGACCGATTCCCATCCCTTTTCCAAGAGCCCTGCTGAATCCTGACTTTTCCGTGACATCTTCGAATCGCCCAGCTCCCACGTTGTGGTAGAGCCTGTGAGGAACGCTGACATAGACCTTTGGGTGGCAATAGACTTCCGTGCTGCCGTTGAAGCATTGCTGGTCAGTCTGGGGAGTCCATAGCGTATAGTTCGACAGCACCAGGTCGAGAAAGCCATCATTATCGTAATCGAACCAAGCGCCCTGAATGCTCAGGGTGTTCAGGGGCTTCTGGTCCAATCCGGACCGATCGCTCACGTCGGTGAACGTTCCATCCCCGTTATTGCGATATAAGGTGTTCTTGCCGGTGTTCGCAATGAAAAGGTCCGTCCATCCGTCGTTGTCATAATCGCCGGCGGCGACTCCGTAGCTGTAATCCAGGCTTTCGCCGCTCAAGCCAGCCCTCTTCGTAACATCCTCAAACCCGCCATCACCCTTGTTTCGAAGCAGGCAATGATAAAAGGATGGGGTGGCTTTTTTAAGAGTCGGCAACTCGGCGCCGTTAGTAAAAAAGAGATCCATTTGGCCGTCATTGTCAAAGTCGATGACGGCGACACCGCCGCACATCGGTTGCTGAAAATACTTTCGCCCCGCATAGCCATTGTTGGTGTAGTAGACGACCTGAGCTTGCGGAGCCACGTCGACAAAGTGAGGGCGCGGCGCAATCTTCGAGGACTCGCTTGCGGAACCCGCTGACCATCCAACAGCCGTTATCGCCACGATAGCGCTAATGGTGATGCGGAAGTGTGAATTCAAAGACAACGACTGGCCCTCTTGTGTTACCGGGTAGGATCAATGTCTGCATCCTTCATCTGTTGGGTTGGAAAAAGGACGCCTCTGTTAGAACCACGCGAGCGTCCAGGAGTTGTTCTATGATAGCTACGCGCAGCCGGGAAGGAGTACGTGCTCCAACCCAGTCAGGCAAGCACACTCCGGGGCGGGATGAGGCTCGCCTGCCAATCGTGCCCGAGCGCATCGAAGACTGGGATCCTGAGAACCCAGCGCGACCGCGGTCTGGAGTCTCTGCCGTGCCTCGGCTGACCGGCCAGCTCGTTCTAAAAATAAGCCGTGAACCAAGTAGGCGCGGTCCCACTCAGGCCAGCGCAGTTCGATTTCACGGAGCGCCTTCTCAGCTTCAGAATTGCGGCCCATTAGCCCCAGCATCACGGCCTTCGTCAGCGGCAGGTCAGAATCCTGGGGGTTCGCCCGGATTGCCTGTTCCAGCAAGTTCAACCCATTCTCTTTTCTATTGAGGCGGACCAACATCGAGACAGCCTGTTGAACTACTCGGGGGTTGACAGACAGTTCGTGGAGGCCCTGGTCCAGTGTCTTTTCTGCTTCCTCTCTGCGTCCTGCCGCCTGGAGGAGATTGGCCTTCAAGAGGAACGTATCCCCGGTCAGTTCTCCCTCGGGGATCTGCTTTAGAACTTGCAGTGCCGATTCCGGGCCCTCCAGATATGAGATGGCGATCGCCAAGTCCAGGCGCGCGGAAGGTCTTTTCTCTGCAGCCCGTTGGAGGAATTCTCGTGCCAACTCATACTCTCCTGCGCTCAGAAGCAGGGATCCTGCTTCCTCACAAGTCTGACTGCTAGCATTCAGCCCCAGCAACAATCGAAATTCGCGAAGCGCCTCCTCTTTCCGAGAGTCTGCTAGGAGGAGGCTGGCCAAATGGAGTTGGTAATCCGGACGCTCAGGGTGCTCTCGAGCGTCGCGACGGAAGCGCTCAATCTGATGCTCCCTTTGTTCCGGAACTGAGAGCGTGGCCAACTCGATCATCCCGAATTGCTTCCGGACTCTCGGGAGTCCTTGCGGACGGATTTTCTGATACTTCTCCAGGAAGGTTTGGGCCTCTTCCTCGCGGCCCAGGGCCATCAGGGCACGTCCCAGATGCATCACCACTTCGGGGTCATCCGGCGCGGTTGCAAGGGCCTGACGCAAGACCTTTTCGGCTTCACCTGCCTGTTCCAGCGCCAGGTAGGCCAAACCCGTTAGGTCAAGGATCCGAGTATGCCCTGGCGCCAGCCGGTTGGCTGCTTCCAGATCCCCCAGGGATTCGGCCATTCGTCCGAGCCGTTGCAGGATCCAGGCACGAGAAAAACGATTTGTGGCTGAATCTGGCTCGAGACGGACGGCTTCCGATAAGTGAGCGAGAGATTTCTCGGGCTCCGGCCCCCAGAAGACCTGTGCAAAGACATAATGCCCTCGAGGGTCGTCCGGATACTTCCCCAGGTACCAGGCCAGCTCCTTGCGGGCCTCGTCCCGCCGCGATTCCGTGTATCCATAAGCTCGGGCCCGGTCCCGACGCGCCGCGTCATCATCAGGACGCAGCCTCAAGTACTCATCGTAGGCAGTTGCCGAATCCTCGTAGTAGCCGGCATCCTCGGCTGCCCGGGCTAGCATCAGCAAGATATCGGCACGTCCGGGGGCCTTCTGCCGGGCCTGGGCCAGCACGAAGAAGGCGCGGGTAAAGTCCTGGCGCGCGGCCGCAACCCTTCCCAGTTCCAGCAGCAAGTCCGCCTCTCCCGGATGGATCCTCAAGGCTGCCTCCAAGACTCGCTGCGCGCGCTCATAGTGCCCGGCGCGCGCCGCCGCTCGGCCAAGGTTAAAAAGAATTTCAAAATCTTCCGGGCGATGGGCGAGCGCGCCGTTGAAAGCAGCCTCCGCCCTGTCATAGAGAGCCAGGCGGGCGCAGGTGAGACCCAGCAGGAAAAGCAAGCGAGGATCGGCTTGCGCTTCTTTTTGCAGATTATCCAGGATCGCTAAGGAATCGGCTGGCTTTCCAGCCCAGTGCAAGGCTTCGGCCCGCAACAACAAAACCGGCGGACTGGAATCCTTGACTCGAGACAAGTATTCTAGCGCCTTTGCCCCCTGTTTTTGTCCCGCGGCAATTCGAGCCAACTGCAGGCTGGCATTAGCATGAAGAGGGTTGAGTTGGAGCAACCTTTCAAAAAAAGACTGGGCCTTGGCCGTCTGACCACAGACAAGATAATGGTTGCCTGCATTGTTCAAGAGCGCTGCAGAAGGGGATCCCTTGGCCAGGGCAGATTGATAGTGTCGTTCGGCTTCGTCACACTTTCCTTCTGCATCCAGCCGCGCGGCTTCTTGCAACGACTGGGGCTGAACATCTATGGAGAAAACAAGCGCGGCTCCCAGAAACAAGACAGCTCTGCCGATCTTTTTGGGCATACGAAGACATTATCATCCGGAAGAAGAATCTGGAAGGCAAACCAAAACGAATGCCTTGGTTACTGGAGGAGAAAGCTTCAGCGCTCATTCCCCGGCAATCGAGGCAAAAAAAAGCCCCCTCCACGCGATGAACGTGAGAGGGGGCCGCAGTGCGAGATAGTGAAGGGGGGTTCAGAATTCCAGCCGAGCCCCCAATTGGACGCGTCGTCCGAAGGTTAAATCTGCCTGGTTGGTGGATTGGCCAAAGCTGCTGTCGTCAACGCTAGTACTGGGGTCCCCCCAACTCATGTTGTTGAGTAGATTGAAAAAATCCGCCCTCAACTGCATTCTCAGCCTCTCCGTGATGTGAAAGTCCTTCACAAAGGAGGCGTTCATGGTAAAAACGCCGGGTCCGGTCAGACCGGGGAAGTCCCAGGGATTGGTCCGCGGCGTGAAATCCGGCAGCCTCTGGAACCCTGAAGTGTTAAACCACCGGTCGGGCGTGGGGTTGGAAACTTTGGGATCGGTGCCGTCCCAAAGCATCCCATCAAATTTCAGCAAGTTGCCGGAGCGCCAGTAGATAACGTCGCTCAATCTCCACCCTCCTACAATGGCATCTAACAGCCAATGAGACTGGTTCATGAAGGGTCGGCCCTTTCCCAGCGGAACATCCCAAGTGCTGGCGTTGGTGATGCGATGCCGATAACCAAATGGGTTCTGCCAGGTGTACTTGCGGTTATAAGGTGTCGATATCGTTATAGAAGGTTTCATCTTTCTCCACATGATAGCTGTACCCGAACAGCAGCGATAATCCGTGACTGTAGTTCTTCTGTACCTTGATCTGCAGGGCCTGGTACTTCATGGCGCCGCCTTTGGATCCATCCACCACAAGGATGTCTCCATAGTGCGGGTAGGGCCTGGCCAGGTTGGCCACTCCCACTTGCGGTTGGTAGCGCAGGTCCCCAGGGAATTTCTCCACGGGCAGAATGTTGTAGAAGGGATTATCGATCACCGCCAGAGTTTGTTCCTTGTTGGTGTACCCAATCATGGGATCGACCTGATTGATGTTGTAATCCGTTTGGAACACCTGGCTGGTGCGGTTGAGGAAATAGGTGACATCCAACACGATCGAACCCGGCAACTGGCGCTGTAGGGAGATATTGATGCGGTCGCTATTGCTCCGGCCCCGTTTTGGGGAAAAGTAGGTCAGGGAATTGCCCAGCATGGTGTAGATCCCGAGGCTCTTTTCGTATGATGGAGCAATAGGATGGGAGGCCGGGAATGGGTCCCTCAACGCCATTTGCGGCACCCCTTGGATGGCGTCTGGCGCCCCTGTGTAGTTGCTGAATCCGTACAAGGGGTATCCGCTCAGCTGGTCGTGGGCCTGATTGGTGGTCCATGGGGTCACATAACGTCCGTAGGCTCCCCGCAAGACCGTTTTGTCATTCAAGCGGTAAGCGGCCCCGATGCGGGGTGAAAGCGTCCCCCACCCGCTGTCCCAGGCTCCTGGATGCTCATCGCTGGCAAACTGGAAGGCGCCGTTCATGGTCCAGGTGCCGCTGTAGAACTGCTTTACTTCATCCGGCATCGGGATCGCCTGCAACTCTGGAATGGGTGCGCTCAAGTCCAGCGCGCGGGTCTCCCGGTTCTCTGCGTCATGGAACGGCGATTCATATTCATAACGCAAGCCAAGATTCAGGGTCAGGTTCCGCGTGATCTTCCAGTCGTCATTTATGTACAAGCCGTAGAAACGGCTCCGCGTCTGTGGTGAGATATTGACCGGAAAGCCCGTGGCGCCGCTGTCCCAGTCGTTCCCATTGCCGCCCCACTCGGCTATTTCGGTCGGGACAAGGGCCCCCAAAAGGAACGTGGCATAGGAGTCCCCAGACAACAAGAGGTCGGGATTGTTGTAGGTTGAAGAGGTAGGTCGCGCGTCAAACCCGAAGCCGGGGTTGACATTCAAAAGCAGGCTGTTGGTTTCAACGCGCCGCACATCCGCCCCAGTCTTCAGGTAGTGCTTGCCGCGCTGCTGCGCGAGTTTTCCGCTGAATTCCCAGGCGTGAGGGGTTTCATGCCAATAACCTCCTCCCGGCCCCATATGGGTTGCTTTGACTCGTCTGGTTGTTTAGTATGCTCATTCGTGGAATCAGTTGCGGAATGGATGGGATCCGCGAACACCGGAGCGTAGAAATTGGTGTTGGGGAAAACTCCCGGAAAGGACCATTCGGGGGAGAACTCGGTGGCGAAGTGCGACACGTCGGTGAAATTGTGATAGCCACCATGAAAGTTGAGGACCGTCGTGGGGCTCACGGTGTACGTGGCATCTCCCGCAATGGACATCATGTTGTAATCCGCGCCTCGGTCCGACATATAGACGGGCGAACCGGTGGGATTGCCCGTCACTCCAACCGGTGTGAGCGTGCGACTGAATCTGCCATAGACCCGCAACTTATCATTCACAATGTAGTCCGTCCGATTGGAAAAGTTCTTGTAGGGGTACTTGATCGGGGTCGAGACCACAAATTGTTGGTGTGGAAGCGTCGATTCCCGGAGCCGTTGGGTTTCCAAAGCACATCCATAAATCGCCTGGCAATGGGATCAATCCGGTCTGGCCGGGATGATGTTGTTTTGAAAAGGCGTGCGCGTAATCGTACCGTCAGGGGCCGTTTGGGTGCTCCAGGGATCGTAGATGACCCGCAATGAGCCGTCGTCCGCTAGTGTGTGGGAAAAATCGCCTGCCCGCTCGGCCTCGGTAGGGACCGTGTTGTACAAAATGAAGGGTTCGGTTTTGTCCCACATCTCGAAGCCCACAAAGTTGAACAGCTTGTTCTTGATGATGGGACAGCTGAACGTGCCACCGTAAATGTTGTTGCGGGTCTGGTTGGCGCTTCGGTAGACCCGGTTTTCGAGCGCATTCAGGTTGGGGCGCTGACCTTGAAAGAAGGCATTCCCATGAAATTCGTTCGAGCCCGATTTCATCACGACACTGATGTTGGATCCGGAACTGTGGCCGAATTCAGCATCGACCACATTTTGTTGTATGTTCACTTCCTGGACCATGTCGGGCGAAGGCACATAGCCTGTCTTGACGGTAATCCCGGCGGGGCTGCCGTCCACCTGTAGGTCATTGGTGAACTGCCCGCTGCCTCCAATCCGCAGGTTATTGGACGCCCAAGTGTCATAGGGGTTGTCCTCCCCCCAGGAAGTGCTCTGCACAGCTGGATCCAGTTGCGCCAGCAAAAAAACATTCCGATACAGTTGCGGCAGGCTCTGCGTCAGCCTGTTGTCGACCGTGGTTTCAAGCTTGGAGGTGTTGAATTGCAGGGTGGCCGCTTCGGCAGTAACGGAAATTGTTTCCTTGATCTCTCCGGGTTTCAATACGGCATTCACCGTCAGGTCGGCCCGGGATGGCACGGCGGTGTTTTCCTGCACGAACCTGTTGAATCCTTGGAATTCCACGGCGATATTGTAAATGCCGGGCTCCACCAGGTCGAACAGATAGCGGCCGTTCTCATTGGTTTGTTGGACTGCGGTGGCCCCGGTTTTGCCATTAAGCAGGGTTACCGTGGCGCCAATGATAGCCCCCTGACTTGAATCCGTTACGGTTCCCTGGATTCTCCCGCGGTATTCCTGGGCCATCAGAGACGCTGACGGCAGGACTGTAAGAAATGCCGCAATCAGTACTAGCCCAATTGGACGCTGCTTTTCTCTCATGAGGTCCTCCCGCTACGGAAATCTTAGAAATAGGAATTAACGGACCCTTTTCCAGGGTCGCATTGTCGTCTGGCCCGTGGAACGCCAATCGATGGCGGATGGTGCCGCCGGCCCAGCCCCAGGATGGGTTTCTGGTCCACTGGGCATTCTCTTGATCGCAGAAGCCGACGATCTTCCAACTAAGTCGTCTAACGGTATGCTGAACGCCTTTGGTATACCATAAATGAAAGAAGTGTCAATAAAATATTTGGGATTTGTTATCGATACGTGATTTGTCCGGTGAGATTAACAAATGAACTGTCCGCATCAGGTCGCGGAGGAATCGGGCTCATGCTGGTGACAGGAGATCAGCATGAAGCACTATTCAGAAGCGGCCGTGGAGCGGATGATGAAGATCCAAGAGGTAATCTTACGGGCAATGGCAGGGAAGTTACGGTGGTGGGAGGCGGCCGAGATGCTGGGAGTCAGTGATCGGACGATGCGGCGCTGGCGGTGGCGCTACCAGCAGGGTGGCTACGATGGACTCTATGATCGGCGGAAAGGCAAGCCGAGTCCCAAGCGGGTGTTATTAACAAATGAAAATATCCGGTTTTCATTACAAGTGAAATGTCCGGTCTTTGGCTCGAATCGCACTAATCAGCGGAAGGTGGGAATAGGCGTCCTGCATCAAGTCGAAAGAGCGAGTTGCTTCAAACCGAATGGCCGAAAATGCAAACAACAACGGAAGCACCGTTCGGCGCAAAGACCACACCAGATATTCGGTTCCAGAAGTTTTCCATATTCCTTCATGGAAATCACATAGGGGCTGGTTCCGTTCATTGATTTTTTGTCACGGCCATTCTTTTTAGAACAGCAGTCGCCATCCTCCCTATTTCGTCTGGACCGAGTTCTGCGGCACGATGCAGGGCCGCCTGGGCAGACTGGTTATTGCCTGCCAGCATATAGGCGACACCCAGGCGATAGAACTGACGGCCTCGTGGACTGGGATTCAGTGCAACTGCTTTTTCGAACTGAGTGATCGCTTCGCGCCAATCACTCCGCTTCGATGCGATATGGCCAAGAGATTCATGAGCAGAAGCCTCCATCTCCCTGCTTAGCGTCTGCCAACGTTGACGAGGTACCGAGCGCGGCAACTTAGTTAGCTCGATGCCCTCAAAAATTCGGCGGGCATATCCTTCAGCTTGAGCAAGTCGGCGAGTATCGTCGGGTCCGTTCCCGGAAACCCCATTGGGGATCGCATCGGCCAATGTCAGAAGAGTATTCAAATTGTCTGGCTGAAATTTTAAAGCCTTTTCACCGTTTTCGATCACCCCTTGAAGGTCACCCATTTCCTGGTAAGCCAGCATCAGATAATGGTAGACAATCCCCTGGAAATCAGATGCGGGATAGTGGGTGATGAAAGCCTCGATGCGTTGGATCTTGTCTTGTGGCGCACGGGCGTAGAAAATGTCAATGTAGTCATCGAGCTCCTCTTGAGATTTGGCCTGGGACATTTGCTTTGAACTGAGCAACTGGTCAAACTGCGCCCAAGTTGGAGATGACAAACAGCAAAAGACTCCCAGAACCAGGGACCACCGATTACGAACCATAAAGTTTGCTCAAACTTTGAAACTCTGCAAGGGCTTCCGAGGCGGCTCGTAAATCACCCAGCCTTGTGAAAAGCCGATGAAGCCTGTAGTGCGGAGAGGCTAGAGTGGGATCTGCCCTTGCGGCCGCCTTCAACGCATCGACAGCTTCCGGAATTTTCAATTGATCTTCGTACAGCTTCGCGAGGATGAGGTGGTTACTGGCGACGTCGTTTTCTGTATCTGCTGCTTTCCGAGCAAATTCCAAAGCCAAACCTGGTTCGGTCTCAGCCAGCAACAGGGCCATGCGTTGGTAGGGAACGCTGAACTTGGCATTGTGTCGCTCTACTAATCGAATGGCTGCTTCATAGCCTCTTCGCGCCAGGTCACGCGCTCCCAGGACCTCCCGGCAGAAGCTGTGGTAAGAAAGGATTCGAAAATCTTGAGGCGCGTGCAACAGTGCTTCCTCAAAGTGCCTGGATCCTGCCTCGTAATTCTCGATGATTTCTATCTCGTACAAGCCAAGATAGTAATGAGGCCAGGGGTCGCGGGGTGCGGCTTCAATCGCTTTCTGCATTTGGTCTCTAAACAAGCCGAACTGATGAACTGCATAGTAGGCTAGCCCTAGAGTGAGCGATAGCTGCGGATCCCGCAGGCCAAGGGTTTGAGCCCGACGCAGCGAGCGAATGGCTGCCACACTCTCGTGCTGCCGGAGTTGCACGTAGCCGAGCCAGAGATACCCTTTGGGTTCCTTAGGGTTCTTACCCACAAACTCCGCGGCGAGCAGGTTAGCATCAGTCCAGCGTTGCGTCTGAACCAGTTTTTGTAGCTCGACCATCTCTGGCACTTGTAAACGCACGGTCGGTTCGTCATGTCTCAGCAACATCTCAGATGTCGGCCGTACATCCGTGTTCCCCAGTTCCTGTGCTGAGGAGGAAATGGTAAACACCACCATCATGTATAGACCTAGCAACAAACCAACCATGCGACTTTGCCCGACGGCTTTGGCTAATTTAAATTTTGCGTCACTTGTGACCAAGATTCCAGTTCACATTTGCCTTCAAGCGCCCATAACAGGAGATATTTCGAGCAAGTCCTAAGTGTATCGTTAACCACTGGAGGATACTATCAAAGACGTTGACTCAAACGCAGCGGACCTTCGATAATCGTGCTCGATCATCGGTATTGCTTGAATCACGACTCTCCGCTCAACGGAGTCACAGAGCGATTGCGATCTTGCAGAATTCCGACTTTGCCGAGCCGCGGAGCACCAAATGATCGACCTTAAGAAAACCTATGATGCTATCGTGGTTGGGACTGGGGCGTCCGGCGGGTTTGCTGCCAAAGAGCTGACGGAGGGGGGGCTCGAGGTTTTGGTACTTGAGGCCGGACCGCGTCTCGATGCAGCCAAAGACTTCAAGACTCACACTTGGCCCTACGAGATGCCCTTCCGTGGCTTCGACCGGCCGGGGGAGAGGGAACGCTCCTACTGGAACTGCTGGACAGCCGACGAGTACTCCAAGAACCTGTATGTCGACGACCGCGAGCACCCATACACGACAGAGCCGAACAAGCCCTTCAGATGGGTGCGTTCACGCTTTGTGGGCGGCAAACTACTACACTGGAGTCGCCATGCAAAACGTTTCAGCAACCTCGATTTTCGAGCTGCCGACCACGACGGCTATGGGGACAACTGGCCTATAACTTATGAAGATCTCGCTCCTTATTACGACCGAGTGGAAAGCTTCGTGGGTGTCAGCGGATCTATTGAGAACATACCTCACTTGCCCGACGGCAAGTTCTTGCCTCACATGCCCCTGAATTGCGGGGAACGATTCATCCAAAGGACAGCCCCAAAGGTGGGGATGCGGGTGATTCCCACCCGCACCGCCCAGCGGACGCGACCGATCAACGGTCTAGCACCGTGTCACTACTGCGGTAGCTGCGGTCGGGGTTGCGACGTAGGTGGTATGTGGAACTCTGTTTCTGACACGCTTCCTGCAGCACAGCGCACCGGCCGCATGACCCTTCGGCCTAACTCGGTTGTACACCACGTTCTGGTCGATGGAAACGGCAAACCCGATGGTGTTTTCTTTATTGATCGTGAAAGCAAGCATCCTTACGAAGCCCGGGGGAAAGTAGTTGTTCTCGGCGCCTCTGCATTGGAGTCGACTCGTATCCTGCTGAATTCCGTGTCGCGATTCTGGCCGCAAGGCTTGGCCAATTCGTCCGGCACGCTGGGGCGGTATCTGATGGATGATATTGGCGGCCCATCAATCAGCGGCTTCCTTCCCCTGATGATGGGACGCGAGCCGGTCAATGAAGATGGCAAGTCCACTGGTGTGGAGATCGTTCCATATCGAAATATCACCACGCGGCATCCTAAGTTCATTCGATCATACACTCACGAGGGCGGATCGGGTGTGCGGTTGTTTCCCGGTTTCGCCCGCTCCATGGAAGGATTTGGTTCGGGCTTCAAGAAAAGAATCAAGCGCTATTACACAGCTCCGGTCAGCTTCAATCTGCGTGGAGAGATGCTGGCGCGCAAGGAGAACTATGTCGAAATCGACAAGGATGTTGTTGACCCGTGGGGCATTCCGGTATTGAAGATCCACTGCGAGTTTAGCGACAACGAGCGCGCTATGGCTAAAGATGCAGTCGAGAATCTTCGGGAACTTTTCGATGCACTGGGCGCCGAGGTCTGGCGAGTTACCGAGGAACTAATGCCTCCCGGCTCGATCATCCATGAAATGGGCACCTGCCGGATGGGCACAGATTCCAAGACAAGCGTACTGAATGGCTTCAACCAAGCTCACGACGTCGCCAATCTGTTTGTTGTAGACGGGTCGAGTTTTGTCACTTCGGGCGGATTCGCGCCCACGCTGACCATTGCAGCCCTGGCTGCTCGAGCGTCTGATTATATCGTCGATCAGCTGAAGCGGGGCGCACTGTAGTACCTCAAGCCCTACTCCACACCTTCTGTTTTTCCTCATGGTCGGAGGCACACTTTGAAGATCACTCGGATTGACTGTCATGTCCTGTTAGATCCAGCCTTCGACATCGGCTCTACCAGTTCCGCGCAAGACGACATTGTTGTTGAGATTCACACCGACGAAGGACTGACAGGCATCGGCGAGACTGACGTCAATCCCTGGATCGCGCGAGCCTGCATCGAAGCTCCCGGCACACATACCATGGGGTTGGGGTTGGCTGAAATGCTGCTGGGGCAAGATCCGCTGCATGTGGAAGCCCATTGGGAGAGGCTCTATGTCGGTTCGGCAATGAATGGTCGCCGGGGCGCTGTGATCAACGCCATGGGAGCCTTGGATATCGCCCTGCATGATCTTCGTGGAAAAGCCCTGGGAAAACCCTGTTACGAGCTGTTAGGGGGTACTCGCCGCCAATTCATCACGCCCTACGCCTCACTACAGCCCGAGGTTTCGGATTTTGAGCGCTACAAGAGTTCTCTCGTGGAATGGGCGCAGGAGGCTCGCCAGCGGGGATTCCGCGCAGCAAAGTTGGAGGTAACCCCCACAGGACCATATGCGCACAAGGGACTGCGGGCGTCACATCAACGCATGACCGAAGCGATCGCCGCAGTGCGCGAAGCTGTCGGTCCCTCCTTTGTGCTGATGGTCGATGTTCAATACGCGTTCCCTGACGCCACTACCTGCTTGGCCACTATTCGTGAGTGGGAATCGCTCGATCTCTACTTTGTCGAAACACCACTTCCTGCTGACGATCTCGAAGGCTACGCGCGCCTCTCCGCAGAGCAGCCCATACCGATTGCCGCCGGCGAGTGGCTAGCCACTCGTTTCGAGTTTCTCGACTTGATGGATCGCGGCAAAGTCTCGGTAGTCCAGCCGGATGTCGGGCGAGTGGGCGGCCTGACGGAAGCCCGCCGAGTTTGCAACTTGGCGCGGGAACGCGGCCTCAAAGTGGTGCCTCATCTTTGGAAGACCGGCATCTCAATTGCAGCCGCAGCCCACTTGGCGGCGGTAACCCCTCATCTGGAGTTCATTGAGTTTCTCCCCAGGGAACTGTGCGAGTCCAACTTGCGCAAAGAACTGGTGGCTGACGAACTCCGAATGGTGGACGGGGTGATTCCGCTGCCGACGCGTCCTGGCTTGGGAATTGAACTTGACCGCGACGCATTGAAGCGTTTCAAGGAAGCTGCCAACCGCATCACCGTGCAGATGTGAGCCATTCAAGACAGTCGAGAAGTGGACCCATGCTGACGACACCTTGTTGGATGACGGGCTGGAAGAGCTGAGTTGACCGACCTCGAGCGGGCAGCCCGGTGTCGAGCAGCGCTAAGTGCGAAAAAGATGTTTCTTGAGATAGGGACCGTGGCGCGTGATTCGGCCTCCTTCGCGGACAGTCAAGAGCTCGTTCACTTTGAGGTTTTCCAACACGTCGACAGTCCCACTGGGCCAGTGGAGCTCCAACCGGTCAACTCGCGTTTCCTTACCCAAACCGAAGTGTACCCTGAGGTCGTTTTGCGACTGATAACTCGACCCCGCTTTCACTTCGCGAATCTGCGTGCGTTCTCCAGCCTTTAGGACGATCCGAGTGCCGATGCCGTCTCGATTGCTCTGTGTTCCAACAGTCTTCACCACGAGCCAATTGTTTCCGGTGCCGCCAGCATTGCGCAGCAGATCCGCCGCCTGATTGCAATTGTTGATGAGAAGGTCGAGATCTCCATCATTGTCAATATCTCCAACGGCTAACCCTCGCCCCACTTTCTCCAACGCAAATCCCGGGCCGGCACCGAGACCAACCTCTTTGAAGGTCGCGTTGCCCCTGTTGTGGAAGAGCAGCTTGCGCTGCGCATAGGTAGTGATCTCGCTGGACATGCTCACATTGTCCAGAATGTGACCGTTCGCGCTAACAGCATCCAGGCTTCCATCGTTGTCATAGTCTAGGAATGCAGTCCCGAAGCCCACAAAAGGCAGAGAAGGCTCACCGATACCCGTCAGCAAGGTCGCGTCACTGAACAGCCCGCTCCCGTTATTTCTATAGAGCGTGTGCATCTCCAAATTCAGGTTAGTGACGTAGAGATCCAAGAGTCCGTCGTTATTAAAATCTCCCCAGTCAGCACCCATGCCGGCTTCGGCGAGTCCATTCTCGTCGACTGCCACACCAGCGGATAGTCCGACTTCCACAAATGTTCCATTGCCTTGGTTGTGATAGAGAAAGTTCAATACCGAGTCGTTAGCCACGTAAATGTCCGGCCAGCCATCATTGTCGTAGTCTCCGAAGGCAACGCCCAATCCCTTCCCTGCGAGAGTGTAAACTCCGGCTTCCTTGGTGATCTCAGTGAAAGTTCGATTACCGTTGTTGCGATAGAGAACGTTCGGCAAGCCACGGTAGACATTGGGGTGACAATAAGAGCGAAGACCCTTCACGTGGGAACCGCAGTATTTGTTATTCGCCACGCTAAAATCGACATAGTTCACTACGAACAAGTCCAGATCGCCGTCCTTGTCGATATCAGCAAAGGCACAACTGCTGCTCCATGAGGACAAGCTAACGTTAGCTTCCTTTGTGACATCGTTGAACGTCCCGTTTCCATTGTTGCGGTAAAGAACATTGGGACCGAAATTCGTCACGTAGAGATCCATATGACCGTCATTGTCATAGTCGGCCGCACAAGCCCCCATGCCATATCCACTGCCCTTCTGATTGAGATGGGCTTGCTCTGTAACGTTGCGAAAGGACCCGTCACCATTGTTGTGATAGAGAGCATGATGACTAGTAGCCACAAGCTTCCGGTCAACGAGCGAACCACTGTTGACCAAAAAAATGTCAATCCAACCGTCATCGTCGTAGTCAAGAAACATGCATCCAGAACCCATCGTCTCAGGCATGTACTTTTCAGGGGTTGCTCCATTGATGTGCCTGAATTGAACGCCCGCCTCCGAGGCCACGTTGAAGAATTCCACTGGGCCGGCGACCATGCTGTCTCCTTTCGTCGTCGGCTGTTGATTATCCCCAGAATTTGGAACGGATCTCACAGCTGGGCCTTCCTCGCTACCCTGCAGGTCTGTTCGTCCAGAAACCTCAAGCTGGAGTTCGCGGTATTCCTGCTCCGTCGACTTAGCTTGTAACGTTCTGAACAACTCCAAATGTTTTCTTGCTTCCTCTTGCTGACCTAGGAGCTTCAGGCTCATCCCAACGTTATAGTGAATTCTATGATCGCTTGGATTCAATTCCAGTGCCTTGCGAAACGCTTCCAAGGCCTCAGAATGTTTGCCGGCCTGGGTCTTTGCCAGTCCCAGCAAATAGTAGGGCCTCGCCTGCTTGGGCTCGAGCGATGCCGCAAGGGCCAGTTCTTGAGTCGCCTTTTCCAACAGGTGTCGCTCCAAATAGATCTCCCCTGCAGCCACGTGAGCTGGGTAAAAGTTGGGGGCGATACCCAAAACTCTTTCGTAGGCACGAAGCGCCTCGTCCGTTCGTAGGAGAGAGCGATAGATCCCTGCAAGGTTGAAATAATAGAACTCCAGAAACTTTGCAGGTCTTAGCTCGATTGCCTTCAGGATCTCCGGCAATGCCTCTTTGTATCTTTTCTGCTGCACAAAAATCATGGCGAGCTGATTGCGATAAGCGGGCGACTTTGGACTGAGGTCGGTCGCCCTTCGAGCATGGAGGATCGCATTGTCCCAGTCGCCCGCTCGTGAATGGGCCTCGCCAAGATAGAAATGCGCTTCGGACAATGACGGATTGAGGTTGAGCGCCTTGTCGAACTCGCGGATAGCGTCTTGCAGTCTACCCGCTGCGAGACTGGTTTTGCCCGCCTCCAAATGTTCCTGCTCCTTTTGCTGCGAAAGGTTATCACCAGCCCCTGACAACAATAATGCTGCCAGAAGCAACAATCGAAGAACGTTGTGGCGTGATCTACCTGGAGAACTCTTCAGGGTACCAATCTGCAGGTGCATACTATGTTTGCCGGGACGCAGTCGCATTTGGCTGCCTGCTAGATACCTGCTGCTGATTAGCTGTTTCGGTTGGATTGTCTCGGTCGCTGTTTCAAAGAGGAGCTGACCTCGGAGGTATCCCAGTGAGTGTCAGCGAGGCAGGGATAAAAGGCTCAAATGACCAGAGTGGGATAGAACCCCGAAACACGGTTGCTATCGTTACGCGAGTATCTCGCTCACGACGCGGGCCGGAAACTGGTCTGTTAGTCGCTCGCTAAGCCCGTGACGCGAATACACCAGATCCCGAAAATTCATTCCGAGCAGATGCAACATGGTAGCGTGGAAGTCATGAACGCTAACGCGACCTTCGACCGCCTTGTGCCCCAACTCATCGGTGGCTCCGTGGACATGACCCCCTTTCACACCGCCGCCAGCCATCCAGATACTGAATCCAGCCGGCCCGTGGTCGCGCCCAGCTGACGCTTGGGTGCCCCTAACTTGTGAGAGAGGCATGCGTCCAAATTCTCCTCCCCAAACCACGAGCGTGCTGTCTAAGAGGCCGCGTTGCTTCAGATCCTTGAGAAGGGCCGCAATAGGCTTATCCGTCTTGCCGCAACTGTAACGCAATCCCTCTTCGAGGTCTGAATGGTTATCCCAGATCTGCCCTTCGATGAAGATCTGGACAAAACGGACCCCCTGTTCTACAAGCCGCCGCGCCATCAGACAGCGTTTCCCGTAAGACGCTGTACTCTCTTGATTCAGCCCATACATCTCTTTGGTCTGGTCGCTCTCTCGGGAAAGATCCAGAGCGTCTGTGGCTGCAATTTGCATTCGGGCGGCCAGTTCGTAGCTTGAGATCCGCGCGTCCAGATCGGGTTGCCACGCCCGTTGTTGACGATGGGCCTCGTCGATGCGGCGTAGCAGGTCTCGCTGTGCCTCGACCAGAGGTGAAGGCAATTCCTCCTGAGGTTTTAAATTGAGCAGGGGTGGACCTTCAGAGCGGAACCGGGTCCCTTGGTAGATCGGTGGAAGCCAGCCCGATTGCCAGTTTTGGATGCCATTGATGGGCAGTCGCTTGGGATCATCCAAAACGATGTAGGCGGGAAGATTCTGATTCTCGCTCCCCAGCCCGTAAGTTACCCAAGAGCCCAGCGAGGGCCTCCCAGGAAGGGTGCGGCCGCTATGGATGAGATAGAGAGACGGTTCATGGTTGAAATGCTCTCCAAACATGGAGCGAATTAGAGTGATGTCATCCACTCGCTCAGCCAAATGCGGCAACAACTCTGAAACCTCCATCCCGCACTTACCATGCCGAGCGAACTTAAACGGTGAGGGAAGCATAGTCCCAACCTCATCGGCAAACTCGATCTCGGCCAAAATGTCTCGACTGGGAGCCGAGCCGGCGAACTTGTTCAGTAACGGCTTGGGATCAAAAAGGTCAACCTGACTGGGCCCTCCGTTCATGAAGAGATGGATTACCGCTTTGGCTTTCGGAGTAAAGTGGGGGGAACGAGGGCGCAAGTCTGGCGTTCGATGACCTTCGACCCCTGATTCAGACAAAAACGAGGCTGCGAACAAATCGCGGCTCATTAGCCATGCCAGTGCTGCCCCATGAACCCCGTCACAATAGCGTGCAAAGAAATCACGGCGAGTCATTCTAGAATTCGTATTGCTTTTCTGCTCTATCATTATTGTCTTAGGTGTCTTTCTTATCTATTCCATCGAATCAACAGCGACAACTTGAAGACCGAACTTATCCTGAGAGGACGAATCAAAGACGCAGATTGTGGCGGCTTCAATCGCCTTCCAGTCCATTTCAACGCCCAGTCCTGGTCCTTTCGGAGCCTGAACATACCCGTCTGAGTGCGTTCGAATCACGTCCTTCATTGCAAATTCATAGGAGTCATAGGGCACGGCCTGCTCATAGTAAGTACAGAAAGGAATCGACAATATTAGATGCAAGTTAGCCGCTGAAATCAGCGTCGGCCCCCAAGACATGATCTCACAGTTCATTCCGGCCGCTTCGACCAAAGCCAGCGCCTTTCGGGTTCCAGTGATTCCCCCAAGCATCGTCGCGTCCGTTCGAGCGCTCGTCCACGCGTGTCGGCTCAACGCCGACGAGAAGGCCGGCAAGTCCTGAATCCAATTTCCCGACGGCAGGATGGGAATTCTAACCCGTCGAGTCAATTCGCTGTAGCCTTCCAGATCAAAGTCTGGGAAAGGCGCTTCAAACCATCCAAATCCCAAGTCTTCCAGCTCCTGCGCGGCCCTCAACGCACTTCTCCGATCATAGTTGTTTTCAACGTCTAGCATAAAAGCAACTTCTTGTCCTCGATGCCTCTTTCGTACTGCTCTTGCAAGTTCCAAATCGCGGTCCGGAAGACACCACGTGTGAAACTTGATGGCGCGGAAGCCTTGCTCAATCAGATCGTCAACAAACCGGAGGTAGGCCGGCACATCTGGCAACAGAGGAGTGCTGGCATAAGACTGGATCCGATGGCGAGATCCACCGAGCAGTTGGTAAATGGGTAACCTGGCAACCTTTCCCATGAGATCCCAAAGAGCAATATCAATCACAGCCAAAGCAGCGGGCGTGATCGGAAACACTCTGGGACGCAAGCGGTTCCTGACATCCTCCGGCAGCAATGGATCCAGACCGGGGAGCAGTGGAATGAGGTGACGCAGTGTTTCAGCTGTGTAACGATCCGAGTGAAACGATGTGTAGTTGCCGACCCCTCCAATTCCCTCGGCACCGTCGTCGGTTCGAATGCGGACCAGAGTAATCGTCATATACTGCTCTGGAAGATCATGAGACCAAGTGTAGCGCTCTCCCCGCGGGCTGATCACTCGGACCTCAACGTTGTCGATCTTCATCTCACGACCTCCGGTTCCTGCTAGTCAACATAGGCAAACTCGGCTGAAGTAAGAATTGTCTGGCAGAAATCGCCTAAGGCTCTCCAACGTGCGGTATAGGTCTTCGGAGCTTCCTCTTGGACCACCTCCAGGTGAGTCGACCATTGTTTCGCAAGCGTCTGGAGGCCTTCGAGAGCCACTTCCGTCTCCTTGGGAGTAGGACGTCGAGATAGCACACGGACATAAATCTCTTCCACCTGCTTTTGAGAATCTTCGCCAAACTCGTCGATCAGTCGTCCTGCCAGGTAGCGACTGAGTTCTCGCAGCGTCTTTCCATTCATCATTTGAAGAGCCTGCGTGGGTACCGTGGACTGGCGCCGCTCGATGCAATTAGGCGACATAGGGGGAAGGTCAAAGACATCCAGGATCGTCAATGGAGTTACCCGTCGCTGGAGGGCGTAAATACTACGTCGATAGCCGGCCTTGCCAGCATGAGGAACAACCTCTCCATCCGGCCTGATATCAACCTTAACAGGCGGGCCAAACAACTCTCCATCGAGTCGGTCTGTCACTCTCAAGACCGAGTCGTAGAGCACCTCAGCATCGACACGACGCAAAGGCATGCGTGACCATAAGAGGTTCTCCGGATCCGCTTGGTGGACAGCTGACTCAACCTTGGAGGTCTGCCGATAGACGGAAGATTTCATCATGAGACGGTGCATCGCCTTAATGCTCCAGCCTTGGCGTACAAACTCGGTTGCCAGCCAGTCCAGTAGCTCAGGATGGGACGGAGCCGAACCTGTTCGGCCGAAGTTCGCTGGAGTGGACACCAATCCCTTGCCGAAATGATGCATCCATATGCGATTCACCATCACTCTGGAGGTCAGAGGGTGATTGGGCTGCACCAGCCAACGCGCCAAAGCCAGCCGACGACCGCTGCTGTCGGTTCCCGGCCAAGGCGGCATCACTTTGTACTCGGTCAGACCTTCCTTCAGCACCGACGGTACGCCAGGCTGTACCTGCTCGCCAGGAGTAGCTACTTCACCACGGCGAAGCAGGTAATTGGCGGACGGTTCACCTCCCATGTCGAAGAGAGCTCGAATCTGCGGAGTGGGCCGATCTTGGCCTTTACATCTTCAATCGCTTTCTTCAGTTTTTCTGCCTCAGGCTTGAACTCTGGGTATTTCTTGATGAGCTCCTCTGGGGTGATCGTGATCCTATCCTGGAATTTTTCGACCAGGTACTTTTGGAATTCCGACCTCTTTTCCTCGACAGTATCCATTGCTACGCGAAGATCATCCTGCACCGACTGAGGCAAACCGGAGAGTCGCTCGCTCAATAGTTTTGTGCGATAAGGCTTGGCAGCCGCTTCCAGTGAAGCTTCCAGCCGCCTAAGCTCCTGTTCCAGTGGTAAGTTGTGCGCAGCCACTTCCTGCCGCTCACTCTCTAAAGCCAGGTCCAGATGTCGAGTCGGGTACTTCAGCTTGTGCGGGTTGTTGGATGCCGGAATCATCCAATCATAGGGGTCATAGGCTGTCTGGAGGATGGCGGTGAATCGATAGTAGTCCCGCTGAGGGATTGGGTCATACTTGTGATTGTGACATCTCGCACACCCCATGGTGAGCCCCAGAACGGTAGAACTCAAAACCTCCACTTCGTCGGCAATGACGTTCAAACGTTCCGCCACCGAACTGTTGGCTGGCGAGTAGGTCCCATCTGGAACCATCCGAAGAAATCCGGTCGCGGTCAACGTGTCGAGAAGCTCCGGCGTGATCTTCTTGGACTTCTTGTAGTCGACTAGCTCATCTCCCGCGATCTGTTCCAAAAGAAATTGGTCATACGGCTTATCCCGATTAAAAGAGCGAATGACATAATCCCGATAGCGCCAAGCGTGAGGACGAATCAAATCTTCGTCAATGATGCCCTCGGAATCCGAATAGCCCGCAGCATTCAGCCAATACTGACCCCAGCGCTCGCCATAGTGAGGTGAATCCAAAAGACGATCGATCAAGCGTTCATAGGCGTCCGAACGTGGATCGGCCAGATAGGCTTCTATCTCGGCAGGCTTAGGTGCCATCCCGATCAGATCCAAGTAGGCCCGTCGCATTAGCTTGAGCCGGTCAGCCTCGGGAGAAAAGGTCAGATTCCTGGCTTCAAGCTTTTGAAGAATGAAAGCGTCAATCGGTGTTCGTACAAGTTCTGAGTGGGCCACCTTGACAACGGCAGGCCTCAAGGGGGGTCGGAATGACCAAAATTCTCGGTCTTCCTCTCGGACCAAAGGATCGGATGGATCATTGGACGGAAGATCTTCCTTTCCTGGAGGTGGACTGCCGGAGGCAATCCATTTCCTCAACGTCTCGACTTCGCTAGTGGTAGGCGGACGGACCGCGTATTCAAATAGCATCTTGGGTGGAGGCATCTCACCAGCGGCGATCCTTTTGATTAACAAGCTCTCATCCGGTTTGCCTGGGACCAGGGCCGGTCCAGACTTTCCTCCCTTGAGGCGGCTGGCTTGGGTTCTCAAATCCAGCCCACCCTCTTGTCGTCGCTTGCCGTGACACAGTACGCAGCGCGTCTGAAAGATCGGAAGAACATCATTCTCCGTAACGGACTCCAGCTTCCCATTCGCTGTCGCCGAAAGCCGCCCCATTTCGACCGTCGCCCCATGGTCGATCCATTGCCTTAGAAGCTCGACCTCCGACTGCGATAGTTTCTTTTCTCCTGGTGGCATGGTCCCGGAAGCCACCTTTTCAAAAAGTAAACTTTTTCCCGAGGAACCAAGCTGAATGCTTTTGCCCGACTTACCGCCTTTGATAAGCGAGGCGAGCTCTCGACACATCAAGTCCAGCTTGCGCACCACTGCCGCTATGGCACATCAAACAGTTCGCTTTCAGGATAGGAAGGATGTCCTTCTCAAAGACAGGAGTTTGAGCAGGTGCTTGCGCGAACAGCAAAGCGGAGAGCAGCAAATCGCGTCAAGAGCGCACGGAGCCAAGACATCAGCATGCCAAGGTCCAGGCATTTCTCTGCTTGCCATTTTGAGACCGGAAGTATTTCCTTTCTGCAGGTGAATAATTTCTTGCCTGACACCATCGAAGCCTTTCAAGAGCAGCGGAACTGGGTCTAAGAGACGTCACGATCCAGGCCTCAGTGAATTGTGGATTACCTTACCTGCGGAAGATTCAGGTTGCGTGAATCATTGGATATGCCGCTGGCGTGCTGAGCATCAACGCCAGATGCACCGTGGGGCGGATCAGTGAGAAATCCTGTCGGTAGATAGTTCTTCGAGCTGCAGTACTAACCGGACAGGCGGTGCCAATGGGAGTGCATCGCACCAGTCGAATCAATAGACCAAACGAACTGTTCACACCTCTAGACCAGAGCTTAACTCATCTCTGGATTGAAAACGACTTTCATCGCTGTGCCGTTGCTACTGGCACGAAAAGCTTCGTCAAATCGACTCAATGGGAACTCATGCGAGATCAATGCCTCGGTGTTCACCCGCCTCTCGGAGAGAAGTTGGATAGTGCGCTGCCAGGATGTCCACACATACCCGAACGAACCAACGACACTCAGTTCTTTCATCGTGATTTTATTAAAGTCCGTATGAATCTTTCCAGGATAGATT
This sequence comes from uncultured Acidimicrobiia bacterium, assembly GCA_963752385.1. Classification (GTDB taxonomy): domain Bacteria; phylum Acidobacteriota; class Terriglobia; order Versatilivoradales; family Versatilivoraceae; genus CAVVYL01. The sequence continues at coordinate 393,750 of CAVVYL010000062.1, forward strand.
CCCACTGGCAGTGAGCGTTCCTCCACGGCGGACCGCTTCCCAACAGCTGTCCAAGGAATCGGCCACTCCAGCGCACTCACACACCGCGTCGGCTCCTTCGCCTTTGCTGTTCTCCAAGACGACCTTCAACGGGTCTTCCTTCGAGATGTCCACGATAATATCGGCGCCCATCTCCTGTGCACAGGTCAACCCGGAAAGCACAAATGCGTCAAGCGGCACAGAGCCAAGAATCAGCATCCAAAGAGGCATTTCTCTGCTTGCCATCTCGGGACGGAAGTATTTCGCAAGCAGTTTGCCAGATACTTCCAAACAGTACAAACAATGCCCACAGAGCCTTTCTGCACGTGAATAGGTTTCTTGCCTGAATCGATCAAGCCTTTCGCACGGAACTGCCAAGAAAACAACCTGCGCGTCAGTGGAATTGGAGTCTCGGGGTAGCGGAATTGGAGTCTTGGTTCAATATAGGCTGAACTATACATGCGGTGCGTGTGATCGTCAGTGGCGATCTTTATGAGATTGAGAATTCGGAAACTCGCAGCAGGCAGGTTGCGTACGGCATAGAAACAGCGTGATGGCTGCTTCATTTGGGTTTGAACAATGCATTGCCGCTGGCGTCTGAGCATCATTGCCGATCCTTTGACACTCAAATTTTGTACTGGCATAGATAGTTTACGCTACGGCCTGGAAACAGCACAACCCCAACAGTGACGTCCCACTGAGATACTTTGCCGGCGAACCATGTCGCACTTTTTTGGAAGACCCCGGTTCGCTACGCTCCCTCCAGCCGTTGTGCCGATAAATCCTGCGCTGAGTGCCCACAGGTTGTTTTCGCAGAGGAAGACGACGGGCAACTGCTGAACTGAAGCCAAATTCAAGGCTTCATGAAACGAACCCTGATTACTCGCTCCTTCGCCGAAAAAACAAAATACTACTGCTTCACTGTTCTTCAATCGGCTACCCAGTGCCGCGCCAACAGCAATCGGGATTCCTCCACCAACAATGCCATCAGCACCCAACATGCCTCGCGAGATGTCGGCAATATGCATGCTGCCACCCTTGCCGCCGCAGGTACCGTCAGACCGACCCAGAATTTCTGCCATCATCCGACCCAGATCCAAATTGCGACTGATGCAGTGTCCATGACCGCGATGGGTGCTGGTAAGCAAGTCTTCCTCACGCATCGCTGCGCAAGCACCGACTGCGATCGCCTCCATTCCAATGTACAGATGTGCCGTCCCTCGGACCAAACCCGAGGTGTTTAACTGATACACTTCGCGCTCGAATGCGCGGATCAGAGACATCTGCCGGTACCAGCCTAGCTGCATTTCTACCGTAATATCTTCCAAAGTAGTTTTACTCCCAGAGGTCATCGACAGTCTTCAGCCGGCCTGAAAACTTAACTCATCGCCAAGATCCCGGTTTTGCGGCTGGCAACCTACAGAGCACGCGCCACCTCAATCCACTCGGTACTTTTGCAAAGCATCCGGATTTAACTGAATCCCCAGTCCGGCTTCCTTTGGCAGCGGGATCTTGCCGTCGACCAAGCGTAGCTCATCTACAGTCAACTCCCTTCTCAAGACCGATTCTGCAAGGTGAGCCGGAAGGAACTCAATATAGGGACAGTGGGCTGTAGCGGCAGACAGATGCGCTGAAGCAGCGATGCCGATGCCCGTCTTCCAACAATGCGGCACGATCAGTTTTCCACGGTCCGCGGCCAAATCACACACACGCTTCGCCTCCGTGAACCCTCCCACCCTTCCGACATCGGGCTGCGCAACGTCCACATGACCGCGGTCCATCAGTTCCTGAAATTCAAACCGGGTTTGCAGCATCTCTCCTGCCGCTATGGCGATCGGTGAATGCTCCGCCAGAAAGCGGTGCCCTTCCATGTCATCAATCCGGATGGGGGTCTCCATGAAAAACAAATCATAAGGCTCCAACTGCCTCATCACTCGCAAAGCCTGCTTCGCAGTGCTCCAGGTGTAGCAGACATCCACCATGATCACGAAGTGCTTGCCCACAGCCTCCCGACACAGCGCCACTATCTCGACAACGGCGTCATCGCTCTCGTCCAAGCCGTGATGGGCATAGGGGCCGTTGACCATGATTTCCAACTTCGCTGCTCGAAAGCCCGCTTGCTTTGCACTCTTGACCTTTGCCACCATCGATTCGCGCTGTGTCTTCAGCGTCTTCCCATCAGGCAAGAGCGAAGCATAGGGTGTAATGAACTCCTTTTTCGCGCCTCCCAGTAATTGCCAGCAGGGTTGCCCAAGAGCCTTGCCCCGCAAATCCCACAAAGCCATGTCCAGAGCTCCCATGGCACAAATGCCAAGCCCTCGACGCCCGGTCATCAAGGAACCCATATACATTTTTTCCCACAGTGCTTCGGGCTGCAGCGGGTCTTGACCGAGCAACATTTCAGAAAGGCCTTGGCCGATGTTATGCGTCCCCTTGGCCTCAATCATGGCTTTCGCCACCCAGGGGTTGGTATCGACTTCTCCGATTCCGGTCAACCCCTCGTCGGTGTGGACAAAAACGACAAGGTCATCTTGTGCTGAACTGCCGGCTTCCGGCTCATAGTTGGGCACGACCAGAACGTGACTCTCGATTCGCGTGATCTTCATTCCCTTTCACTTCCTTTCAATCAATGGGTTAAATTTGCGTGTGCCACAATGAAGCTCGTCGAGCTCCTCCAACAGGTGACTTGCGTGTCCCCCGGCCTTCAAGTATTTGTGCAGGAGCAGTCCGGCTTGAGTCTGAAAATGAATGTAGCCCGGATAGCGAGGACGCACATAGGAGTGGGTCACCGTCTCCAGCGTGCTCAAGAAGAAGCCATTTGAGGCCCGGTTAACAGCCGGATCACGCCACGCCTCAATGTTGCCCGGTTGACCTCCACTTTCAAAATAGACGCTTTTTTGACACTCTGCGCTGGCGACGAAGGAAGCATAGTCGGCAGCAACTGAAGGATTCGCACACTTCGAAGTCACTGCCAGTCCAGCCCCTCCCAGAATCGCTCCCTTGGAAAGTCCGCCATTCAGCGTCGGAATGTTGGTGAATTGGCATTGGAAGGATGCATACCCAGTCCTGGCGTAGTTCGAGTACCCAAAGAGCCACGGACAGTAGGACACTTCATCTGTGCTGCTCATTCGATCCAGGACCTGGATAGGATTCCAATTGAGGGATTCCGAGTGCAAGAGAGGCAAGACTTGCCGCATCAGATCGAGCACTCGCAATCCAGTCTCCGGGCTCACAACATGACGGTCGTCCAGCGAGAAAGGATCCTCGCCGGCACTTGCGCAAAGCGTGTAGAAACACATTAGGGAATCCACGGGAATGAGCGGAATGGCCACAGCCGTTCTGCCAGCGCGACGCAGTCCTTGAGCCAAGTTCACAACCTGTTCCCAAGACCGCGGGACGGTGAGATTCTGGCGCTGCAGAAGATCAGGTCGATAAGCACTGACATGAGAAGCCGCGTCAATGGCCAGAGCCCAAGTGTGGCCGTTATAGTTGTAGCTCAGATGGGAACGTCCAACACTTTGACGTGCCAGCGTCCGCAGAGTTTCTGCCTCGAGAAGTTCGTCGAGTGGGAGAAAGCATCGCCGCAACTCACACGTGCCCACGGAAGGGTGATCAATCATCACCAGGTCGTAAGTCTCAGCCAGGGTTTCGACCGGAAAATCGGCGAAGTCCTGCAGCGACCGCTTATCCCAATGAATCGCTACTTCAGGATGAGTCAGTTGATAACTCTTGGCCGTCGCCACCAGGGGCGCATAGCCTCGGACATGATTCCAAGTCGAGCCACGAAGTCGAATCATGGTCATTGCCTCATAGCCTTAGGAGGCAAACCACGCAGGTGCCCTTCATTTTTTGAGAACAGTAATCCATGAAACCTTCGGAGATAGCGCTCGGTTTCGGCCATATCGAATACCTCTTTGGGGAAAAGATATCCATTCTTATCGAACTGCGTTCGTTCTCCAACAGTGAGACTTGTTAGTCCGCCAGGTCGCATGTTTTTGTTCCGAGCCGATCGTTAGGGATTTGTTTTCATAGTTTGCGACTCTTGCTTTTTGAGCTCTTGTGCACGGAGCCGCTGTGATTCTTGCAAGTTTGCCGCAGCTTGCTCTTCCTTCCCCAGTCTGCGATAAAGCGTCGAAATCTGATAATGTATCGACCCGTCCCGGTCTAGTTTCGAAGCAATCTCCAAGTGAGACACCGCATCTTCAAGACGACCAAGCATCGCTAGAGCCTTTCCTAGTTTCGCGTGAGCATCAACGAGTGAGAAATCGAGATCCAGAGCTGCGCGAAGGTGCGGGACTGCTTGCTCAGCCTTTTGAGCCAATAGCAGGGAGTCACCCAACCGTAGCTGCGCCTGTGCATTGCGGGGATCCGATTCAACCGACCTTTTGAAATGCTCGAGAGCCTGTTCGTACTTCGCTTGCTTGTTGTAGACCCTGCCGAGTCGCAGGTGCAAATCGCTGTTAGTGGGTTGAAGATTCAGGGCTACTTGATATTCGTTTGTCGCCTCTTCGTAGCGCTCGCGGGCAAAAAACGCATCGCCCATTAACATTCGCAGCCGGTAGGAATTGGGATCGCTGTACTCAGCATCGATCTGCATGATCGCGTTTGCCGCAGATTGGTAGGAGATGCCAAGCAGATAGTGCGGCTCTGGGGCGTCTGGGCGGCGGTCGGCGTATGAACTCAGAATTTCGCTGGCTAAGTCGTACTCCTTCAGTGAGAGCAAAGCTCGTGCAAGAGGTAAAGCAATTCGGGCTCAAGGTCAGTTCTTCTTGCAAAAGGCAAAAGCAAACTAATCCCAGCTTCGTAGCGCTTTTCCTGCAAAAGCTTCAGTCCTTTTTGCTTTTTCTGCTAGGGCTTGTTTGAGTCTTCTGAGCAGCCGCCCTTACCTGCTTCTTGAGTTCAAGAGTGCTCTTCTGCATTCTGAACGCGGAGTTCTGCATAGAACTGTCGCCGAGTTGCGCGGCGACCGCCGCCAGCAAGAAACGTGCTGCCAAAACTCCGTCCTGGTGAGTTCTCCAAGATTCGCAGACGCAACGGATTCAGTTCCTCTTTCGGCAAAGCGATCCAGAAGGTGGGAAAAGGATCGAAGAACTCCGGTCGAATCCTGGCAGCATCGTTAAGGTAACTTAGTGCCTTCTCAAGATCCTTTCTCTGAAATGAGACCTCAGCGAGCCCATACCGAGCCAAATAACTGAAAGGATCCAGCTTCAGTTCCTGTTGAAACAATTCATTGGCAACTTTCCAATTTCCTTCCTTCATTTCAAGCGTTCCTAGCGTCGCTCGGAGCTCAGGAAAGAAGCGGGGCTTTCTGGATAGCAATGCGGTACTCAGTCCTCGCAACTTGGATCCATGCGCCTCGCTCCGCGAGTCCCGATTCGTCCAGGTTGGCATAATGAGATGCCTTGATAAGGGAGGAAAAGGCAGAACTTGGCAGCTCAGCCACGTGGTCAAACGATTGCGCTGCCAAGTTCATGTACACCACTCCCAAGTCGTACAGAACTTCCATCTGGCGGGGATCCTTCTTCAAGCAGGAGCGATATAGGCAATGCCTCGACCGAATGCCTTGAGAGCCACTTGGGTGGACGCTAGCTGGCGGCAAGCCTCCATGTTCTCAGGCTCTAGCTTCAACGCTCGTTCGAGGAACGGCAATGCCTCCCGAAATTTTCCTTGCTTGTAGTGGATGCGGGCCAAGAAGTAGTTAGGCCCATACAGCGATGGCTTTAGCTTTACAGCGCTCTGAAAGTGCGCTGCAGCGAGTTCTAGCTTTCCTTGAAGGTAGCAGGCAAGCCCAAGGTTGTTGTGAACCTCCGCAACCTTGGGTGCCAGTTTGACGATCTTTTGGTATTCCCGTTCAGCAGTCGCGTAGTCAAGACGCCGCATCGCATCCGCAGCCAATACGGAAGCTCGGTGCAAAGCTTCTTCAGCACCAACCTGTGCAGATGTTGGAGCGGTAAAGAAACACAGCAGAAGAACACCACAAACAATCGCATAGGATTGCTGAGCAACGGCCTTGGTGAAGGCTACCTTCTTCGATAAGGCGCAACCAATCATTGACCGTGTCTTAATAGTTCGTATCCAACTCGGCGGCACAGTAGCCACTGGGCAACCGTGCCTAACGAATCCTCTCGTCAGTTCGGCGGCCAATCAGAGTTCGATCTTGGGAGAACTAGGCCCCTGGTTGGTAGACAGCAAGGCCGCCGAGACCTTTGCGGGTGGACGGCGGCCTTGACACTCGCGAGAGAGCCTGCGGTTAGAAGTTGAGTTTCAGCATGAACTGAATCCGCCTGGGAGCGCCCGCGCTTGACACTCTACCGAATGCGGCAGGGCTATTCCAGTTGGCACTGGGAGCTCCGAAGATGACCCGGTTGAATGCGTTGTAGAATTCAGTGCGAAATTCGAGAACGATCTGCTCATGGATGGGAACCCGTTTGAAAATCGAAAGATCCTCGTTGTAAGGTCGCAAACCGGCGCGTGGACGGAAGCCGTGGAGCCAGGTTCCCTCGGGTAAAGGGGGCGGGTGCGGAAAACGCATTGAAGTTCAAGTAAAGGTCGGTGGTCGGGTCGAAGTCGCTCAAATCCACTCTTGATCTCAGCCCCGGGAACCGCATTGGGGCGATTCGGCCCGCCAAAGATGGGCAGGGACGGCCCACCTGCGACCCCAATGGGGGTTCCCGAGAAAGTAGCGGGTGATCCCAGACACTTGCCACCGCCCACAATCTTTCCCACCGCTCCCCCTTTTCAGCAAAAGGTTTCCCCGGCCCAAAAGGCAACTCATAGACGAAACTGGCCACCAGATTCTGCGGGATGTCATTGCCCGCCACTGCCCATTCCAAGCCCCGCTCTTCGGTCAGCGGTGGCCGGCCATGCCCGAACTAAATGAGTTTCCACCGGATGCGTTGGAAAGTGTTTTTGAAGCCGTGTAACTGACCAGGAAAGACAGTCCCTTGGAGAACCTCTTCTGCAACTTCATTTGCAACCCATGGTACTTACTCGAACCCGTGGGTTCTTGCCAGTGGACGATATCGAGATATTGCGGAAATGGACGCAGGGCCTGGGCCACCGAACCGGTAAACCCTGGAAACGGCACTTCGATTCCCGCAGCAACCGCTGCAGGACTAGCTAACATCTGCATTCAGCAAGGCTCCCAAGGACAAGTAACTGCCCGGTACTTGATTGATGGTTTCCAGTCCTGCCGCCATGTTGATTCCCCTTTGCCCCACATAAGCCACATCCAACAGGATATCGCCTGGCAATTCGCGTTGCAAATCAAAACCCAGGAATAGACACGGGCCGTCTTGCCAGAATCGGAGTTCACATAGTCGGCACTGGACCCATTTTGAAGGCTCGGGTCCAAATCTGGCAGATTCAGGGTCACGGGCGGAGGCCCTGCATCCAAAGGAAAAGCAGGGCGTTAGCCCATTATCCGTCGTCTCCTTAAAGAAAATATAGTTAAACCCACTTCCCAAGGATCCCACCAGATTCCCGTCGGCCGCATTGCCATTGGTCTGCGAAAAGTTGATCCCAAACCCGTCCGAACAATCATCTTTTCATTCAGTTGATAGGCCAATCCCAGTCTGGCGCAATATCGGTCTGAACGTCGGTGAAGTAAGGGAAGACCCGGTTCGACCCGGCCCTTCCCGCAAAGGCCAGACGCCCCGGGAATCCCGCCGGCGCCCGGATTCGGGAGCTTCAGGTCCAAGGCGCTCAGCCGGTCATAGCTTTCGTGAACAGGAATGGGTACCTCCACTCGAAAACCTGCATTCATCGTCAACTTAGGCGTAAGCTTGATTTCGTCCTGGAAGAAGCCGCCATAGTAGCCATTGCGAAAGCCACGTGGCTCGACGCCTCTTTCCTGCCTGAATGAAACCGCTTCTCCAAGCAGGAAACTGGCGAAGGGATGCCCCAGCGAACCAAAGGCCGGAGAATTTGGTTGCGAGGTGGCCCGGTTGTCAAAGGAAAACACCCCTTGGCACTCCAAACAATAGTTGACGTTGTATTGGTAACGGCGAAAGTCAATGCCGCCTTTGAAGGTGTGATTCCCTTTGATCCAGGTAAGTTATCGACTAAGTTGTAAGTGTTACCCCTTTCGATCGTGATATCCCAGTTTCCACCAAAATTCTGGATTCCATCGATGCGAAAACTAGGCGAGCCTCGCCAGGTCCTGCGGTAATGTTGGGAATATTGTAGTAGTTGGCGTTGTTTTGCGTGGCCGAGGCCGGCGGAAAAAAATCCGAGCGGCGGCGCGCGTATCCCACTCCGATGTGGTGAACCAGATTGGGTCGAATGAAATAGTCGTGATTGAGCCGAACACCTCGGCCCTTCTCGACATTGAGATTTCCATCATCCAACGGGCCCGGTACAGGCCCGTTGTTGGTGATCGTATCGGCTTGGATCCACATGCTATAAGCGAGCTTCTGATTTGCCGAGATCTGGTGGTCGATCTTCACACTCCAGTCGTAGTCATCCGTCGGTGAAGAAGACCTTGATACCCAGTTCTGGGTCAATCCCGAGAGGTCTGGGTTAGGCATAAGTTCAACGACTTTGGCGGCTACTTCGGAAATCCGGTCGGCTAGGAATAATGTTCCCTTGAAACGGGTCGCGCACGAATCCCCCCGCGCCGTCGGACCGAGTCGTAGCCGGGATCATAGATAACAATCGGGCTCGAGGCCCCGGTCTTGCTGGTGTCCAAGAACTCTGAAAAATCTCCTCGCTTCATCGCTGGCGTAGGCAATGTGACAACCGCTTGCCTGGGCTGCCCCCCCACGCCGCTTAAAGCCCGTATAGGCTGCGTAGAAGAAGGTCTTGTCTTGATGATGGGACCGCCAACGCTGCCTCCCTATTCGTTCTGCCGGACAATCGCCCTGGGGATCCCAGCGCGAGTTGGCAAAGAACGAATTGGCCTCGAACTTGTCGTTGCGCAGAATTTCGAAGGCGTTGCCATGGAATTCGTTGGTCCCTGATTTCATAGTGAAATTGGTCACTCCCAACCCACGACTATACTCGGCCGGAAACAGGGTGGTCTGCACCTTGAACTCCTCGACCGCTTCGTAGGGAGGACCAAAAGTGCCCAGGAAGCCGGGCACAACATTGATTTGCCAACTGATGCCGTCAATGATTGTGTCGGCCGCCAGGTTCGGTGCCCCGTTGATCGATTTGTTGAACTGGTTCCCAGTAACCCCCGGCGTCAAAATGATAAACGAATCCAGCGATCTCCGCCTGTCGTGCCACTACTGCCACTGTTCGAGAGCTGCAAGGGAAGATCAAACAACGTCCTCTCCTCAATCTCCGCCGATACTTCCGAGTTGGTCGCCTGCAGCAGTGGCGCCGAGACTTGCACGTCCACCGTTTGAGTTGATTTCGCCCACCTCCAGCTTGAAATCCAAAGTCGTTGTCGGTCGCCGTAAAAATATTCACCGGCTCCTGCCGAATCGATTTTAAACCCGCTCACCGCCACTTCCACCCGATAGCTTCCCGGTATCAATCCCGGAACCACATAGACTCCCGCCCGGTCGAGGTCACCGTTGTGGTCACGTTCGTCGCCAGGTTCGTCACCTTCACTTCGGCTCCAGGCACTGTCGCCTCGGTCGGATCCAAAAGCGTCCCTCGTATCGTCCCCGTACTCGTCTGCCCCCACGCGGTGCCCACCATCGCAATGAAAGCCATTAACATCAGAGCCAACACGTTCTTCATACTTCCCTCCTTTGCATCCAGCTATTGGTCCTTTTGGTCATAGACATGAAGAGAGAGACAAGTTCGCCTTCCGATTCATGCCGGGTTCCGCTGTCCCTAACCGACGTGAACCAAAAGGAGGAATTTCCAGCATTTCACAAACTTGAATGGGTTCACTGATGAAGTCGGGCACCAGTGAAAATGATCGATCTCGACGACAACGCTGTCTCCTCATGACTCATGAGAGCCTCGGTGACGCTCACTCTCAGCCATTGGCTTGGCTCATGAGATTGTTGAAACTTGTTTGTTCGATGTCATCCTGAGTCTTATGTCACAGCGTTTCTATGTCAAGGTCAATCCGCGCCAAAATGCGTGATTGTTCTCCCTATTGGACAGTAACCTTCACTCCTGATGGGCGAGTCGTCCTATTGACTGACGTCGGAGCTGTGTGGGGTTTCCAGTATCTCTCACTGGAAAACGAGATCGAATGGAGTCTGGTCAAATGAATTGATATCTCTATGTTGCCATCCCTTGCCGTTTCGGCTCATGAAAAGCAAATTTTGGGGCTAGGAATCGGTCATAGGATGTCTATGGTAGGATTGCGTCAACCTATTGGACAGGAGAACGAGTGGATACTAAGAAAACCAAGTCGGTTCCAGCGCTAGAGAGAGCTTTAAAGATCTTGGAGATGCTGGCCACCTCGAGGACTGGATTGACCCTTGCCGAGATTGCCCGCCACCTGGGGTTAGCTCGAAGCTCAACGCACTATCTCTTGCTAACTTTGGAGCGTAGCGGTTACCTATACCGGAACAAACAAACGAGCCGCTACATGTTTGGCGTGAAACTATTCACCCTGGCTCACACAGGTCTCGGAGGACTTGGGGTGCGACAGCAGGCTGCTCCTTTTCTCAATACTTTGGGGCAAAAAACCAAGCTCACGGTCAACATGGCAATACTGGAGCAAAACGAGGTGGTGCTGATTGAGAAAGTGGAACCACCCAGCATCTTCAGATTGGCAACTTGGGTCGGTCAGCGTCTGCCGCTGCACTGCACGGGGCTAGGTAAAGCATTACTTGCGTATTTGCCAGAACCCGAATTGGACCAAATCATCAAGGCAGGCCTTCTGCGCCACAACGAAAACACAATCGTTTCACCGAAGAAACTAAAGGAGCACTTAGAGCTCGTGCGGAAGCTCGGCTATGCCATTGACAACGAGGAAGCAACTATTGGGTTGCGTGGCATCGGCGCTCCGATTCTGGATCGCGATGGTCAAGCGATCGCATCCATCAGTGTCTCAGGAACAACGACACAAATCACGGAAGACAATCTAACTTCACTTGCGGGAAACGTGAAGCAAGCTGCAAATGAAATCTCTCGTTGTCTCGGTTCAATGCCATAGCCTTGGCAGTTGAACGCTCCTCAGAATGGTCGCGGTGGAAACAGTCTTCGGCCTGAAAACAGTTGCCTACCGGCCGGGGCCCGTACGTCCTAACGATTCAATGCCTCGAAAGAGCGCGGGACTGAGAAACTAACATGATGGCTTCGCATAAAGTAGGAGTGGCGGTTGAAACATGCTACGAAGCCGATGTGGTGTAAAATTTCTTGTAGCCCAGGATGCCTACCGCGTTCGTCTCTCGTTGACTTGTCAGGCTAAGATTCCCTCGACTATTCGGGCCGGCTCCACACCGCTCAAACGCTCGTTTAGGCCGTTGTGATTGAAGACGAGTCTCTCATGATCCATTCCCAACAAATGAAGCAGGGTTGCATGAAAATCATGTGGACTCACCGGATCAGTAACCGCTTTGTAGCCGATCTCGTCCGTCGCACCATGAACATGTCCCTTCTTGACCCCTCCGCCTGCAAGCCAGCTCGAAAACCCGCCGGGGCCATGATCACGTCCCGCATTCATGGATCTCATCTGCGACAGAGGCAGTCGTCCGAATTCACCGCCCCAAATAACCAGCGTTGAATCCAGGAGCCCACGCTGTTTCAAATCTTTCAGGAGAGCGGCAGCGGGTTGGTCTGTCTTGGCACAACAAGCACCGAGTTCCGTTTTGAGGTTGGAATGATTGTCCCAGATCTGACTCTCAATGAAGATCTGAACAAATCGCACCCCGCGCTCTACCAGACGTCGAGCCATAAGGCAGCGCCGCCCGTAGGAAGCCGTCACGTCGTTGTTGAGACCGTACATTTCCTGCGTCGCGGCACTCTCTTGCGAAATATCCAGAGCATCAGTGGCGGACAGTTGCATCCGCGCGGCTAACTCATAGCTGGCGATCCGGGCATCCAGCTCGGGATTACCCGGTCGGGCCTCCCGGTGGCGGCTATCCAAGCGGTGAACAATGGACCTCGCGAGTTCCGAGACTGGCCCGGGGAATTCTTCCTGAGGCTTGAGATTTAATAGCGGCGAGCCTTCCGATCGCATTCGAGTTCCCTGATACACCGGAGGCAACCACCCCGACTGCCAATTTTGAATTCCATTCACCGGCAATCCTTTAGGGTCGTCGAGCACGACATAGGCGGGCAGGTTCTGATTCTCTGTACCCAGTCCGTAGACAACCCACGACCCGAGACTCGGATGTCCGGTAAACAACCGTCCCGTCTGCATCATGTAAACCGCAGGTTCATGATTGAAGTGTGTGGTGAACATGGACCGGATCAATGTGATCTCGTCCACTTGCTGCGAAAGGTGCGGCAGGAGTTCAGAAACTTCGATTCCGGACTGTCCACACTTCGAAAACTTGAAAGGGGAGGGCATCATCCCGCCCGCTTGCTCGATGAACTCAATATCGTTCGCCAATTCCCGACTCGGTGGCTGACCTTCGTACTTCTTTAACATCGGCTTGGGGTCGAACAAGTCCACCTGACTGGGTCCACCGTTCATAAAGAGATGGATGACCGATTTCGCCTTCGGTGTGAAGTGCGGACCCTTGGCACGAAGATCGGCAATGCCAGACTCCGACCCCCCCGCCATAATGTTTCTTGGGGCTACCAGGTCAATTCCGAAAAGGTAGGCCAGGGCGGAGCCGTGAAGGCCGTTCGCAAAGCTTGAGAAGAAGTCTCTGCGAGAGTAACGCTGGACTTTGCCAAAAAGATTGGCCGGAAAACGATCTCGATCAGGTGACCTCATGTAATGTAAACCTCTTGCCCGTGCTCGCCACAGTCTTCGGTCGAGCGAGTAGAAAATCGTTCTATCGTGTGAGAAGGGCGAGTAGACCTCTCACGTCAGGGACGCTGAGTCAATCCACATAGATGAACTCGGCTGAATTAAGGACAGCATGACAAAACGTGGCCAATGCCTCCCACTGTGCCTTCATCATTCGAGGTTCAGCAGGTCGATTCGTTTCGTGGTGCCTCAGCCAATCCTCAGCCAATTGATCGATCTCCTGGCGAGCCGTCTTGCTCTCATCCTCCGACGGCCTCCGGCACAAAGCCCGCAAGTAGACCTCTTCAATCTGTCTTTCAACATCTGCGCCCACGCTGTCAATCACTCTTCCGGCAAAATGGCGTGAATTTTCTCGCACCATGCCACTGTTCCACATCAGCAATGCCTGGGAAGCAACCGTAGAAACTGGGCGCTGAAGGCAATTCGGATTCAGTTGCGGGGCATCGAAAGCCTCCAGGATCGTCAACGGCGTCGTTCGGCGTTGCAGCAGGTAGATGCTGCGCCGACACCCCCCTGGCCCACACGAATTCGTCACTTCTCCATCTGGTTGAACTTCGACTTTGTCCGGCGGACCAAACGGAACCAGGCTGAGACGCTGTGAAACCTTCAATAGGGAATCTCGCACCGCATCGGCATCCAAACGTCGGATTGGAAATCTGGAGAGCAGAAGATTGTTAGGGTCCGCTTGAACTTGACCAGGAGTGGCACTCGAACTCTGACGATAGGCTGCAGAAGTCATGATAAGTTTGTGCAGTGCCTTCAGGCTCCACCTTTGGCTGACGAATTCGGTTGCCAACCAGTCCAAGAGGTCGGGGTGAGATGGAGGCGATCCTGTCTTGCCAAAGTTCCCAGTGGTTGTCACCAAGCCTTTGCCAAAGTGATGTTGCCAGACACGGTTCACCATAACCCGAGACGTCAGCGGGTGGTTGGGTTGGCTCAACCAGCGCGCCAAGGCCAGTCGACGGCCGCTGGTGTCGGTGGTCCACTTGGGCTTGGAAACGTTGTAGGGCGCAATTCCATCGCGTAGCACCGAAGGAACACCCGGCTCCACTCGGGGGCCTGGATTCAGGTACTCGCCTCGACGCAGAACGTGAGTTGGAGTCGGAGTGCCCCCCATATCAAAGAGCGCGCGAATTCGAGGTTGTGGCTTTAGATCTTCTTCCAGCTTCCGAATGGCTCGCCTTGACTTCTCTGAGTTCATTCTGAAGTCTTGGAAGCGAGACTCAATTTGCTTGATCGAAGCGTTCAAGGGAGAAGCGAATTTCTCCACCAGGTGCTTTTGCAGCTGACTTCTCTCACCGGAGGGCACTGCGAGAGCACGATTGACATCCTGCCTGAGTTCTTCCGGGTACTTTGCCAAGTCCTCCTCAAACCACTTCTGCCGGTACGGACGGGCGAGCTGTTCCAGCGATTCTTCCAGTTGTTTGATCTGCTTCACGTAGGGTGCGTTTTGAGTTTCTATTTCGCGACCTTCCTGCTCCGGAATTCCCATCAAATAGCGCTGACGCCAGTCAATTTTGCCGACGTCATCGTCCACATTGTTATTGGGAATGAACCAATCGTAGGGGTCATAAGCCGTCCGGAAAATCGCGCTCAGGCGATAATAGTCTCGTTGAGGGATGGGATCATACTTATGGTTATGACAACGGGCGCAGCCTATTGTCAGGCCCATCACCGATGAACTGAAGGCTTCGATCTGATCGGCCAACACATTCAATCGATTGGGAACAAAGTTCTGAGTCACATCGTAGGTGCCATCAGGCACGGTGCGAAGAAACCCTGTTGCCACGAGTTGGTCGATTTGCTCAGGGGTCAAAGATCGGCTGTCTTTGTAGTCGAACAACTCATCCCCGGCAATTTGTTCCAACAAGAAACGATCATAGGGCTTGTCCTGGTTCAAAGAGCGGATGACATAATCCCGATACCTCCAGGCGTCGGGGCGGATCGAGTCGGAATTATTTGCTCCTTCCGAATCTGAATAGCCCGCCGCATCCAGCCAGTAGCGTGCCCAGCGCTCGCCATACCGGGGAGAAGCGAGAAGTTGGTCGAGCATCCTTTCATAGGCGTCACGCCTCTGGTCGCTCAGGTAGGCGCGGATCTCGTCAGGGTCAGGCTGGAGTCCTGTCAGGTCAAAATAGGCACGGCGCATCAGTACCAAGCGATCGGCAGGAGGAGCAAAATTCAGACCCTTTGCTTCCAGTT
This sequence comes from uncultured Acidimicrobiia bacterium, assembly GCA_963752385.1. Classification (GTDB taxonomy): domain Bacteria; phylum Acidobacteriota; class Terriglobia; order Versatilivoradales; family Versatilivoraceae; genus CAVVYL01. The sequence continues at coordinate 408,805 of CAVVYL010000062.1, forward strand.
GTCTTCAACAGGAAAGCGTCAATTGGATTCCTCACAAGCTGATTTTGCCGGATCACGGGAACGTTGGGCCGGTTGGGTGGCCTGAAAGACCAGAACTGACGATCCTGAGTGCTCACGAGAGGATCCTCGCCAGGTCCAACATCGAGCTTCTCCTCTGGGTCCGCTGCCGCACCACTCTTGATCCAAAGACGAATCTTCTCCAGTTCATCCGACGTCACAGGGCGGACCGCGTAGCCTCTTTGAAGCGCAAGCGGCGGCATAGCCCCGGAGTCGATTTGCCGAACCAACAGGCTTTCATCAGGTTTTCCAGGGATGATCGCCGGACCAGACTTTCCTCCTTTGAGTAACCCTTCTCGAGTGCTGACATCCAGCCCGCCTTCCTGCTTGTGCCGTCCGTGACAAACAAGACAGCGCACGTGAAGGATGTTCAACATCACCTCCCGTTCAGTCGCAGCCCTAACGGGTCCACCGGTGTTTTTCTTCGAAGGCAATCCCGCATCAATCCAGTGTCGGATGATTTCGATTTGCTGCGTTGCCACTTTCTTGGGACCTGGCGGCATTCGACCTGTGCTGATCTTCTGATAGAGAAGACTGGTTCTTGCCGAACCGGCCGTCACGACGGTCCCCGATTCGCCACCCTTAACAATCCTATCCAGATCGCGCAAATCCAATCCGTGTTGAGGTGAGTCACTGTGACAGGATAAGCAATATTCTTGAAAAATCGGCAGGATGTCGGTCTCGAACAAAGGCGCTCGTTCTTCAGCCGCCCCAAAACTGGACACGGAGACAAGGAGCACCAACAAGGAACCACAAAGAGGAATTACGTTTCGCCGATGTGCAGGGTCAGGGCACATTCTCGACACAATCATCGTCGTGAGGTTGCGATTTCTGGGCACACCGCCACAATCGTTTGCCTGTTGGTCTGGGTTGTTGAGGCTCTCTGAGGAGTGCCAGAAGCGGTTCGCCGTATTCCGGCTTGGAATAATCCGGCACTCACAAAGCTGGTTCTAACCGGCGACGGTGAGGTCGAATTGCGGACTTTCACGAGTGCGGCTGCTCTAAACAAACAACTCGCTGATCTCGCCAGGGTCGATGAAATCGGTGCCCGATTGATTCTCTATGTATTCGAAGGCTCGACCTGAGGGTGTATTCGTGATTTTCTTTGTCCAATCGATCCCCATCACCGAATAGATGGTAGCAGCCACGTCTTCAACGTAAATGGGCCTCTTTTTATGCCAGCCAGGGTCCACTACCTTCGCTCCCAGTTCGTCGGTGGCTCCGATGATTCTTCCTCCCTGGGTGCCGCATCCGGCAAAAACGCCGCAAAACGCTTCCTTGTGGTGATCCCTTCCTTGGTTGACTGTCAGTTGACCGGGAGTTCGACCAAACTCACCCATGCAGCAGACAAAGGTCTTTTCCAGAAGAGTTCGGCCGTCTTGACTCTTGCTGGCCGCAAGGTCAGTCAAAAGGTTGCTCAAAGCAGCATCCAGTTCTCGGCAAAGCTTGTAATGGGCATCCTTCTCGTAAATCTTGCGATGCAGATCCCAACCAGAATGGGAGATCATGATGAAACGCGTACCCGCCTGAGCGTTCACGAGGTTGCGGGCCAAGACACAGGCTTCCCCCAAACGCGAATCCCCATATCGCAGCCGCTCGTCCTCTTGTACTTTCAGGATTCTAGCGATTTGAGGGGATTCCATCATGGCGTGAGCCCCGCGATAGAAGGAATCAAAGTCTTGAAAAAATCGGTCATTCTCACGGCTTTTTGAATTCTGAGGGTTACTCAACTTCTGTAGAAACTCCCACCGTCTTTGAAACCGTGTCTTCTCAGCGTCAGGCACGACGAAATCAAAGCCCGTGTCTGAAATCTCCAACGTCAACGGAGTGAATCGACTATCCAAGCACCCTTCTCCAATCACCCGAAAGGGTCCGGAAGTAAAATTCATGGCTACGTAGGGTGGCAAGAAATCGCCGGCGCGCTGGCGTTGACCGCACTCATAGGCGATGACTGACCCCAGGGACGGCATTTCCTTGCCGCGCGCTGGACTGCTTTGATGAGCAACTTGCAGGTAGTATTGGCCGCGGATGTGTTCGGTTTCCCAAGCCTGAAGCGATCGTACCAAAACGAGTTGATCCAACTTCTCCGAAAGGCGTGGGAAGAGTGCATACGGCATCTTGATGCCTGGCTTGATAGTGCGAATGTCAAAATCGCCAGGCGTCCAATTGCCTTCTTTGATGTCGAAAGTATCAACATGGGTGGGGCCACCACTCAAGTTGAGGAAAATGCAAAACTCAGCGGTTCCTCGCGGATTGACTTTGTGGTCAGCGACGACATTGAGCGGGCGTGCCAATGGATTGAGAAAATACCCAGAAACACCCACCGCACCAATTCGAAAAAACTGCCTCCGCGTCAGAACGGGCAAATGCGCTTCTACTGCCATAGGTCACTCCCGAAGTTATTGCTTTCAAGAAACTGCTAGAAACTCCAAATGATTAATCAAGCTCCATAGCAGGTCTTCCGCGCCTTGGGCGTGGAAGTCCTGCAACAGTTTTACCGCCATGTCTTTCTCCTCGCTTGTCGGAAAACGCGACAGCGTCGCCAGAAAGAGCTCCTCGACAATCTTCTCATTGCTCAAGGGGGGCTCGCGAGTCAACAGGGCTTCCAAACGACTGCCCTTCTGAACTCGAACCCTTTCCCGAATCAGAGGGCTGTTTAACAAAATCGAAGCTTGAATGATAGATCCTTTGTTGCCACTTGAGTCGTCTCCAACCGCAAATCGGTTATTCAGCCCAAACGAGGCAGCCAGATCCGCTAGCGGCTTGGTGTCTTTCTCATTGAGATCATCAGGATCCAGGATTTGCCCCATGTACTTGACTTTCTTGTCACTCCGACGGATGGGAATCTCCAGAAAAAGTCCTGTTGATTGTGCAATGGCGTCCCAGACTTGAACCGCTGGAAGTCTTCGGACAAAGTGCCGGGCAAAGTATTGAGCATAGGATTGCTTCCATTCTCCCTGAAATCGAGACGAAAGTTGATACGTGCTCGACTTGGTTATTAACGCGATCAAATACCTCAGATCATACTTATGAGCTTGGAAATCCTTGGCAAGAGCTTCCAGCAGTTCCGGATGAGTTGGCTGAATCGTCCAAGGCGACGGCGGAGGAGCTTTTGGATCTTGTCTGGCTAGATCGAATGAGAACGGCGGATCAACAATGCCCACTCCCATCAACTCGGCCCAAAACAGGTTCACGGTTGCCTTGGCGAACTGCAGGTTCCCTGTCAGCATGCGGCCATACGCTTCACGGAGGTCCTCTTCAGGTCGAGGTTTTTCTCCGGTCAACAAGAAGGTGGGCGATATTTTGGCCGGGTGCCGCCCAATGCGGGTCACGCTTTTGCTGTTCAGATCATACCCTTTGCCGTCCTCAGTCAGCGCGAACTGACTGTAGTCCCCATAGGGACGCCAAAGACGCGAGCCTGCAAAAAAAGCAGCCTGGTTCCAAACTTCTTCGCGGGTCTTTTGAGACAACCAAAGGTTGATTTTTTCCAGGTGCCCAGCTCCATCGTGACAAGAGATACACTCCACGTTCACTCCAAGAAAGACCTTGTAGGAGCTGATCGCCCATTGGTCGTAAGTATCCTCGTTGTTAATAATCGAGTCATCCGTCTCGTTCACGTAGTCGCGAGCGAGATAGTTCACGGGTCCGTTCGCCCAGTTGGAACGTGCCCTGGCAGCTAACATTTCTCGGACGAGCTGGTCATACGGCAGATTCTCCTGCAAAGCGCTATAGAGGTAGTCATAGAAAACTTCCCGCCCTTTGCTCAAATGCCCGTCGTTGATTCGAAAAAGATCTCCGAACCAGTAGCTCCAGCGGTCCAAAAACGGCGTGGTGAGCTGACCCCGAAGCCCTGCAACCGGAGTGTCCACAAGAGAGTCGATCAGTTTGTCACGCTTGTCCGGATTGGTGTCCTTAACAAAACTGCGGATCGCCTCGACCTCCGGCAGACGTCCTGTCAAGTCCAATGTAACCCGGCGAAGAAACTCGGTGTCACTGCTCAAACCCGCATGCGGTATGTTATCCTGCTTCATCCTTCCAAAAATGTAGTCGTCGATGTAGTTCCTTCGTTGAATGGGAATTTCTGGAAAGGCAGGCAAGCGAGGACCTACGTTCTGGGTTAGCTCATCAAGGACTTTTCTTTGCCCTGCTGAAGGTATAGGGTGGTCCTTGAGTTTGGGCCTTTCGCCCGCGACTGCGATGGTAGGAACCAGAAGCCAGATAAGCAGATTCAATAGCAGTCTCAACCTAGGAGACTTTCGTGCCACTCTGGTTTCCTCCTTGTCGAGCTGAGAAACGAGGCTCCGATGCGGTTACCGTGTTCACTGAAAGATCCCTTCCTAGAGTGTAGACTAGCGAGTTGGGCAGTCAAGACGAATCTGCCCGCTCGCCCGATCCTTGTTCACCCTATTGGACCATTAATTCGGTTACGGATCCTATCGACGTTTCCTTTTGTCACGAGAAGGGACGTCCTGATCCTATTCGTGCTCGCATTCACTTGACAGCAGACAACGGGACTTGCCGCGCTCTAATTTAGTTTCCTCAATAAGATTCCATTCTCACAAATTCACCTCGGCTCCTGAATTGACGCTTGCTACTTCATGGCCTCAACCTCCCTCAGGAAAATAGGGGATGGGTTCCAGCCAGCCTATTGGACGGGCGTTTGGAGAGTTTGGAGATTTGACGGTTACTCCGCCGGCGTAGGGCTGTACCCTGCAGAGTGACGATGAAATCGCGTATTCCGATTGCACCTCATCGGACTAGCATCTCGGGACCGTCCATGGGATGTTCTACAGCTTAGTTCTAACCTGCGGTCTCTTCGATTCTCCGGCCGGTCCATTTCCGATCGTTTGGAACAGGTCGTTCGCCGGCCACGTAGACGGTCGCTTGGAAGGCGACAAAATGCGCTGGGTTGCGCTGCAATGTAGAGGTCGGAATCTGATAGCTTACCTTTTCATCGGCTTCAGGAACTGCCTTTCCAATTGTCTGTCGAAACCTTTGCTAGAAGGTAAACAGTCTGGGGGAAGTTTTCTGCATGCTCATCAATGGTCCTGAATTTTCTCCTTGTCATATTGTTAACCTCCTTCGTATGCCCGCTTAAGAGTATCAATATCGAACTTTTTCATTTTAAGAAACGCCTCGGTCAATCGCGCCACTTTCTTCTCATCTTTGTCCTGGAGCATCTCATCCATGACAGTAGGCACGATCTGCCAGGAGAGGCCGTACTTGTCCTTGAGCCAGCCGCACTGTTCGTCCTTTGGATCCGCAGAAAGCTTTTCCCAGTAGTAGTCTATGTCTGCTTGAGTATCGCAGTGCACCATGAACGAAATGGCCTCGTTGAAGGTGAAGGGGTGTTCACGGGCGCTGTCCATGGCCGTAAACTCCTGGCCTTCCAGCGTAAAGGCGGCGTGCGCTACGGTTCCTTCTTTATCCGGCCCCTGACCCTTGCCATAGCGAGAGATGTCGCCAACTCTTGCACTGTGGAACACCGATGCGTAGAAATTGATAGCCTCCTCCGCCCTTCCGCACTGCTTGCCGACGAACATTAGCGTCGGGGTGATTTTCTGCTTTATCTTGCGGTCGCCCGTGAACATCACCTGCCACGAAAGGCCGTACCTGTCCTGCGTCCATCCATATTTCTCGCTGAACGGGTATTCACCAAGCTCCATGAGCGCCATACCGCCCTTGGATAGCTTCGCCCACAACGCCTCGACCTCTTCCTTCGTGGCGCAAGCGACAAAAAACGATACCGCTGGAGTGAATTTGAAAAGCGGGCCGGCGGAGATGAGAGTAAATTCTTGGCCGGAAAGCTCAATGGTCACAATATCTACTGAGCCAGAAGGGGTGTTATGAAGCGTTGTTGTGTCCTTAATCTTTGAGTTCTTAAAGATGGACGTGTAGAACTCGGCCGCTTGCTTGGCTTCCTTGTCGAACCATAAATGTGGCGTGATTTTTTGCATTTGCTCCTCCTTTTGCTTTAGCGATACTTGGTTTCCACCTAAATGATAGCTGGGGAGATGGAAGGCATCGGTTCGTACCGAAGTAGAACCATCTTACTGCGCCAGTGAACCAGTCGATCTCTCCGTTCGCTCCGGCCATGAAGCCCGCTAGCGAAATCAGGTGCGATCAATGACTCGCCTCATTCTCAGTTCTCCTTGTCGTTTCAACGCCGGAACCGCTCTCACAGCATATAGTCGTTTGACGGATACCTGAATCGACAACGACCCAAAGTGACCTCCCAACAAAGAGATCTTCCAATTATCTATAGATATGTCCGTGGATGTCAGCAACGAACCGGGCCAAATCCAAACCTCCCCTCACAGGATCGAAAACGTCGTTCCTCACCGCCAATCACACCAGTTCATGTTCCGGCCTTCAATTTCGTGCGATCTGGTCCGAGCCCTGAAAAGGTTTAATGCTGAATCGTGCTTTCACAGGCACTGTGGCTTTTTGCCAGAGTACCAAACCAAACAGCTTCTCCGTCGGGTGATGGATTGTTTCCAAAATCGAGATGTCAGTGAAGACGACTGAAACGGTCGGAATCATCCTTTGCTTCTGCATGTTCTCGCTGGCACTGCTGCAGGTATGATTCCTGGGCAATGTTTAGGGTCTGGAGAACTGGATGGATTCAGACTTTGTGATCGTTGGCGGAGGCATTGGCGGCGGAGTTCTCGCGACTCTTCTTGCGAAAGCAGGGAAGCGAGTGGCGGTCTTGGAAAAAGCCGTTGCACCTGCCACTTGGACTCGACCCGAGATCTTGTGGCCAGCAACAACCAAAACGCTGTTTTCATTACTTCCGAGAGCAACCTGGGAAGAGGATGCGCTGTTTCGCCTCGGCGGGATCGACGCTTGGAATGGCAAGAGCACGATTCAGCTCATCTCCGCAGTAACCCTCGAAAAGGTTCAAGTGGAGCGATGGGCCGCCGATGCCGTCCGAATGCGGGAGCGGCTGCTTGGGCTCGGAACGTTTGAACTTTATCGCGGACACGAGGTCATCGAGCTGCTGAAAGAGCAGAATCGGATCGTGGGCGTCCGCGCTCGCGATATTGTCACAGGCCTGAAGCGCGAGTTCGTGGCCCCCTGGACAATCGGTGATGACGGAGCACATTCTTTGGTAAGACAAGCAACCGGCCTCGAGATACACACGAAGATGTTTCCTTTGGACTTCCTCTGCTTTGAGTTTTCGTGGCCGCCAGATTTTGATGGGTGTACCGGTAGAGTCTGGCTCAATATCGAAGAATGCCGTTCAGGAATTCTCGGGCTCCTGGCGGTGCCGCTGCCGCAGCAGCGCGGTGCTGGCGTTGTTCTGGTTCGTCCTGAGATCTTTGAGGAACAGAATCTGGCAAGAAATGCATGGGAAAGTTTTTGCAGCTTTGGTGCTTCCCTGAGAGACGTAGTCCAAGAAAGGCGCTTCCCGGACGATTTCGTCCGTTTCCGCCGACCGTGGGGTCATGCCAAGCGATACGGAATACAAGGAGCGATCTTGATGGGAGATGCTGCCCATCCCGTCAGTCCTGCCGGCGGGCAGGGAACCAATATGTCCATAGCAGATGCCCGTGCGCTTGCGGAGATTGCCATCAATAATCCTTCCCAGTTGCTTGAAGAATACGAGCTCAGAAGACGCAAAGCCAATGAGCGGTCGCTACGGTTCACCCGAGGGGCGGCACGGTTGTTGCGTTTGCCGGCATGGCTTCTGCCAATCTCTTCCCTTATCTCTGTCGTGCGCTGGGTTGGTCAACACCCGTCTGTGCTCGCTCCAATTATTCGATACGTGTCCACCGCATTTCAGGATAAGAGGCGCTAAGGTGCACTGCCCCGAGGGTAGGTGCTGATTGTCAAGTGCATCGAGCGCCTCCATCTCCCTCAGGAAAGTAATCACACCTCGTCGTCTCCCCACGCGCCCGTTCCCGGCGGTGAAGTCGCCCGACAAGCCGGTGAGTAAAGCCAAGAGCGTTTGAAAAACGTCGCGGCTTGGTATGAGCGGATTCCGAGCGGGCAAGTGGCGACGCCGGGCACAAGGCTGTCCGGCTGTACCTTATCCCGGTCGCTCAGTTTCGGGACTTGTATGACTCCTATCGGAGGTTGCGAGAAGGGACAGCGTTTAGAAGGCTGTCAAATTCTCCCAAATGACTCGGCTTGGATCAAAATTGCTGATCCGAAATTCCCGCCTCATTGGAAGTTTGGTGTGTCAGGCTTTTCAAGCCCAGCGGATAACGCGACGAACAAAACTCGCCGAGGCAGCAGCCGTGGAGAACTCTGTCACCTTGTCGTTGGAAGCCTCAAAGAAATGGCCTGAAAGGTGTCTCAATCAAGTAGTTCCGCAAACTATTTCGTTGCAATTCGGCCCGTTGTCGAGTAGCCTGAGTGGGTCTTAATCAGTTTTTGTGCTCTCGAAAAAAACCTAGGCCACAAAATCCGTGATTTTGTGGCCTTTTTTCTTCTGACTCCGGCACATGCCCCCGCCGCGACTCTCTGGGCTGGATCCTCCGAAAATTGAATGAGGCAAATCGGCAAGAGATTTTCAGTCATGAAAAGAGGATCAGATGAAAGAAGGCACTGTGAAGTGGTCTAACAATCAGAAGGGTTCGGTTTCATTCAGCGCGTGTCTGGAGAAGACGTCTTCGTCCACCATAACCTGATCCAGGAGTCCAAATTCAAATCCTTGAATAAGGGCCAGGCGGTCGAGTCTACAGCGAAGAAGGGACCGAAAGGACTCAGGCAGAGAACGTGGTGAAGATCTCACAAGACGTTGGTCTGTTGGGGGGTTCCGGTGAACATCCAATATCTGGGCTTTGAGCAAGACCCAAAATATCGGACCTACGCGTTCCGGGTTGTCGAGACACTGAAACAGGATCGGGAATTTCAGCTAAGCGTTGAAACCCAGGCTCTGGCAGCTAGCAAGTTCAAGTTCCAGGACGTTCCTGACCTCTGTTTCTCAAAGCTGAAGCGAGATCTTGCCTCTGAGACGGCCGAGCAGATTGTTCCTTTGCGAATCCGCGTTTCGGAGGCAGATCTGAAGCAATATATCATAGATCACTATCCACCAAAACAGAGGCGCGGCTGAATTCTCTTCAGGTTTGGGCTCCTCTCCGCAGGTCCGTTTGGAAGGACTCATCGCTGGTGTGGCAGAAGGGCCGCCGTAGTGCATGGTAGAGATGTGGTGTCGGTGGGACGGAATTGAGGTGGCTGGAGACACCGAGTGAGGAATGAGAAGCCTGATAGGCGGCCTTGTCGCTCCTGAATGTGTTGTGCAGACGACTATGAGATGCCCGGCCTGCAAAGCGGAGGTTAAGCGACGATCAGCTTTTTGCTACGAATGCGGACGAAGCTGGTACCGCGCCTCTAAATTAAGCCGACGGCTAAGTATCAGCCTGGTGGTGTCCTTGCTCGGTCTGGGTTATGCGATCTGGCTCTGGTTCGCCCGTTGACCTTTCTCGTATTAGCTGCCGCCTTGTGGCCGGTGTTGAAAATCGGATGAAATGGGCATCCTGTTCTAGGACATCCCGGACGGCTCGAAATCTAGCAAGCCAATGTGGTTTCGAGGGGTCTGCGCAAAGCCGCAATGATCGACGAACTCAGGACCTCACAGAACCCCTGATAAAAGACAGGAGGAGCTTATGTCAAAACTTTACGTTGGCAACTTGCCCGGGAGTATCACCGAAAGCGTGCTCGACGAATTCTTCACAGCCGCCCAGTATCAAGTGGAAAACATCAAGTTGGTCCGAGACATGGATACCGGCCTGCCCCGTGGCTTTGCCTTTGTGCAGCTAGCCGCTGGAATGGATATGCAGAAGGCCATTCAAGAATTGAATGGGCAATCGATTGAGGGAAAGCATTTGGTCATCAACGAAGCCCGGCCTCAAGCTCCTCGTCCGGGCGGAGGGGGCGGTGGCTTCGGAGGCAGGAAGGGCAGCCATGGTGGCGGCCGTCGGAAATACTGAGGGCACCCCGCACTCGTGGCGCGAGAAGGAGGTGGCTGTGACGGGTCCAACACGGAAACGGCGAGAGTCGGCAAGTCGGGGTACTTTGCGGTAACACGGAGCGTTTAGCTCAACTGGCCGGTCTCTCTCCAAAAAACGTGCGAAATGGTGCCGAAGTTAACCCGTTGCAGGGCGCAATCTAATTGGCATCCAAACCGTCCAGAGGGACAAGATGTCGCCGAGCGCTTCGAATGAGCTTCCCAAGCCTTGTTTCTTGCCTCTGTCGATTTTGTTGATTCTCTGAAATTCACAACTCTGATTGATTGAGTGCATGATCTACCTATTAAGGAGAAGTCTTTTGTCTATCGTTTGTCCCGAGTGCAACAAATCTTTGACGGTCAGGGAGTCCATTCTAAAGACGCATCAGTGCGGACCTGTCAAGCGCAAGGCGGCTCGCAAGGCGGCTCCTCGTATGATTCGAAAAGCAGGCAGTTATGTACGAAGCCACTTTTCGGAGTTGATCGCGGCTGAAATGCGCAAGACTGTCGCTTAGCGGGTATCAGTCCTATCTCTAGGTTGGCTCCGCTTTCCATTCCCCGTCTTAATCGTTTCCTGTTTGAGGCGTTGGGCCGTCACTCTGCAAGTCTCAACACCCTGACGTTCGCAGTCAGTCAGCGAAATCCGGTTCGCCTGGCCGATCCCGCGCAGGATTGCGCCGACGGAGTCGCCGGTCGTGATATTGCTGGTTGAGTTTGCGCCGATCAGCAGGATGGACAGGCCGACCTCGGCCCTGTCCTCTCCATTCATCTGGTCGCTCCGGCAATCGTCCAGTCGAAGTAGATAGTGAAGTGCAGCGACGCGGATGAGATTTCCAAGTTGTGCGCTGCTCAGCTCGCCCCACTTGCCGAGCCCGATGACGATTGCGCCGTGAGGCAGTCCGAGTGCTTTTTGCGTCGTGTTCGCTCCAGGTATCACGACCGAAACGGAGCCGAACTCCCCGGTGTAGAGGCCAAGCCCATAGCGATGCGAAAGCGCTGGCTAGCTACAAGCAGCCGCCTAATTCATCATGAGCGATGCAATGCGAATCGGAGTCCCAGCGAAAAACCGCCAAGGATGCCAAGGCTATGAAACCAAGACCGGAGCCATTCCGACTCATCGAGGAACTCTCGTTTTCGAGCAGGCAGTTCTCTTGGCGCGTGTTGCGTTCTCTGCGGTTCCTCCAGCGGACAGCGAGCAGCAAGTCGATCACAATGGAACGTGATGGCGAAACGCTATTTCGCTGAGTCGCCTGTCTCAATATCTATGCTGGGAATTTCGACGCGGATCTCGGCAATCATATTTCAGCAATGTGAACGTTCACGGGAACTTGCGGTTGTATCTCTGGGAGTTGAATGGCGGAAATGAACTCTTATCTCGGGTATACGTACCTGTATTCCGTAATCTGAACTTTACGCGAACGGCTTGCAGCAGTTGGGGCAGTTGACTTTGCAAGTCCCGAACGGCATTCCGGATCTCCTGCCTTATTAGGTTGTGATCCCACCGGTCAGTGACTGAGCTTGCTGATTTCTTGGGTTTGACAGTGCGATGGTTTGGCCTGGTCTGTTGGCCGTTGCACGAATCTGGGGGAAGAAGATTTGGGAGAAGATGCCATCCGCGCGGTCTTCATGCTCCCTTCTTGCGGGTCTTGAATTGATTCATATCGCGGAATTCGTGCAGCTATTTCCGGCGTGTCTGCTGCGCCACTCAACGACACTTGCGAGTGCCCTTGTGCTTCCGCGGCGAAGGCGCCGCCAGGTCGAGTCAACGATTCTGGAATGTTGAAGAATCGTCCGCAGCGTAAGCATTCCCACGTTTTGCTTTCGCCGAGAAAGTGCATCATGCAGCGATGCCTGCCCCGGCATCGGATTATTGATATCACCCATTTCAGCATTGATTGGTCCTCAAGGTTGCCCGTTGGAGAATCTTCTTATCGGACGGCGGGCAGCGAGTGATTACCTGTTTTTCTGCAATGGGAAGATCGCGGAAGTTGGGGGCTTCTCAAGACAAAAGGTGGCCGCGGGAACTTCGCAGCGGGTCCAAACAGATAGGCGGGGTACCCAATCAGATAGAGCTCTGGCCATTCAGATAGAGCTCTCGCCATCTCTTCGCTAGCAAGCCTGCTCAGTCAGAAGTTTTCAATAGGAAAAATCCAAAGACTGGAAAGACCGCGGCTTCCCGGACTAGAGCTGAACCAGCGCTTTTAGTTTGACGGCCGCTGCTGTCAGCAGCATCGCTGCGCCAGCCACAGGGATTGTCCTGGGGAATCTGTCGAACGGCAACCAGGGCTACCCTGAGTGCGATGGCAGCAGCGAAGCGGTTAGACCTCTCAGCTGAAAGCGTGGGTCAGGCAGTGGCTAGCTGTCGACGGCACCGTGGTAGCCAGGCTAAAGATAGCTCAACCACCAATCACGCCGGGCGCCTTTGATCCTTGCGAACCACCGGCACGCCGGATACAGACCCAGGACGATCAGCGTCCACACGACGTAGACAACCCACAGGTCATACCCGAATCCAGCCGGAAACAGTTCCCTTGGTCCGCCCATCGAGGGCACGGGATGGAATGCAAACGTAAGCGAGGCTCGTCCGTAGCGGAGCCACGCGAGGACTACTGCGGTTGCGTGCGCTGCATAGAAATGAATCACAAAATAGAACAATGGCACTCGTCCAAAAACGACTAACGGATTGGACGGTTTCAGCTCCGCTAGATCGAAGTAGGCCAGCGCGAGCAGGGCCGGGCCTAAAGTCATCAGAAGGAATGCTAGCGATGGTGGATACTTGGTGGTGTTGAGGAAGGAGAGAGCCGTATCGATTACCGAGCTCTGGGTCGACCACGGCACTGGATCCCCGTACCTGTTCAACGCGCGGATGACGACAAACGCCAGAGTCGATGCAGCCCCAATCGCTACGAGATACCGCCGTCTAAGCGACGATTCCATCAGGAAGACCCGGCCAAAGCAGAACCCGAGCGCCATGACTGCAATCCACGGCACTAAAGGATATCCGACGATCACCGTTGCGCCCGCCAGCCGAAACGCGCCCGCTTCGTGAATCAGGTTCCATATCCCCGCACTAGCCCCAAACTGAGACGCTGTCACATAGTCCAGGCAGTTGTGCAGCGTGACCACAGCGATGCTCAAAACGGCCAGCGCCCGAAGGGGTAGCCAGACCAGCGCCGCCAGCCCGATCATGCATGCCCCGAGAGCCCAAAGTACCAGCAGAAGAAGTGGATAGCGCTGTGAAAAATCAAAGTTATAAGCCAGGCGCATGACCGTCAGCTCCAATACCAACAGCCAGAATCCGCGAGTCAACAAAAACGTCGAGAGCTGTTCCCGGTTCCGGCTCTGTTGCCACCACAGAAACGCACCCATCCCAGCGGTGAACATAAACACAGGGGCACAGATATGTGTAACCCAGCGTGTTAAGAATAGCGCCGTTGTGGTTCTGGCGAGGTCGGTCGGCGAATATGACATCGCCCCGCGGTGAACAAACTCTCGGACGTGGTCGAGCGCCATGAAAACCATGACGACTCCGCGAATCGCGTCGATGGCAACCACCCGCCGCGTACCCCTTGTGTTCGTTTCCATACGAATTCTCGGCCTGTTATGGGAAGATGGACGCGGTCCGCGCTGACCAGAAAGCTGAGGGGCGGCATGAAGCAGAAACGAGTACAGCGAAGAGCAGATCATCTGCGCGCTGAAACAAGTGGACACAGGGCGGAAAGCGGGTGATGTGTGTCAGCAGTTTGGGGTGAGTGAACCGGTCTATGCCTGGAAACGGAAGTGCACCGGAGGAGACGTTCCAGAAGTTAAGGAATCGTGCGCCTTACGACATGCTTCCAATTTCACTTGCGATAAATCCGATGTTCATACTCAAGATTTCTTGAGCTATTTCAAAGTCTATTTTGTTGAGAGTGTCATTTGCTGAGTGGACCCTATTGTTGGCGTTGTCTGCTCCTTCGATCGTCAGCACCGCTGGAATCTGCGCGTTGATAAAAGGGACATGATCACTCGCAAACGGATTCAGTGAGGTTTCAACTGGAAGTTGCGTGTAGGTTGCGGCGGCTTGAGCTAAACCATCGATGACGGTCTGCGACAGGGGAGCACCTTCGAGCAATACACTGCGCGAAGCACTGTTTAAAGACCCGATCATATCCATGTTTACAACGGCTCGAATTCTCTTTCTCTCCGACTGAGAAAGGCTGGCAACGTACCGCTTGCTGCCGAACAATCCCTGTTCTTCGCCGCCGAACAGTATCAACCGCAAATCATGCTGGCTGCGATGGTCCCGAAAGACGCGCGCAATCTCTAACAACCCTGCGCTACCGCTCGCGTTATCATCTGCGCCGGGAGCGAGAGCTGAAGGCCCGCCCTCCAAATTAATCGAGTCGAGGTGAGCCGAAGCAATCACGACATTGCGCGTGCCACTGCCTTCGCCCGGCTTGTCGGCAATGATGCTCCTGCTTTTGCCTGCGCCCACTGCGACCACCTGCAACCGGGTTTGATAGTTCAAATCTTTCAATTGCTTTCGCGCGAAGGTCGCAGCGGCGCCATAACCACGGCTGGTTGAATAGCGCGTAGGAAACGAAACCAGCTTTGTGAGGTTTGATTCAATGTTGTCGCGACTGACTTTATTGACAAGGTTCTGAATGAATTCGACTGGCGCCCGTAGAGCGACCCGTGCGCGCGAATCAAATACAACCTGATTATCTTCGAGAGGAAATATTCCAAAACACGTCTCATTCCTCTCTGCCAACTTGCGTGCCTGCCCCTGATCGATACTAACCAGCAAAAACCTTCCGCGGTCGTGAATGACAGGAACGTCCGGGTGATACTGCTGAAAGAGTCGTCCATTCTGTACCACAATGTGCATCCGTTCCCTCGTAACTTCCTCATGGCGACGCGGCATGCGAACGCCCCGCGATGCACTGGCGGCGGCTTGCTCTTCTTGAGGGTCATCAGAGTAGAGCAATACCTCTTTGCCAAAACGCACACTTGAGACGCCCGGTGCCAGTGGGGGAATCTGTTGCTCCCCACCGCGCTCATTTGGCTGTGCTGGGTACGTATATATCTTCATCTCTTTCTCCATCCCACTATCTAACCTCGGCAGATCGATGCATCATGTCAAGGATTACCGCTCTGACATGATCAATCGCCCAGCTGAACTGCCTTGGAAAAATCTCGAACCAGCGGAATCAAATCAACGAGCCGGTTGATATCTCCACTGGCTTCACCCGGCCCCTTGAAGTGAATGGCCCTTATCCCCAGCGCACGCGCCGCATCGACATGCGACTTGTTCTCCGTGATGAATAAGGTATTCTGAAAGCTAGCCCCTCCGCCAATCTTGTCTATCACGGCCTCGAAAATCTTCCGTGACGGTTTTGCCGCGCCGACCTCGGTCGAGAGTGTGACCCTTTGCGTCAAAGGTTTGAAAAAACTCTGGATGCTAAGCCCTCGGAGTATATCAAAGTACTCTTCCTGGCTTGCCTGGATCTGCTCTGGTGTGGCCGGTATCTCACCGAAATCGGATACCAACGCCAGGACCGGCGCGTGCCCTTGAGCGTCCCGCATCGCTTGAATGGTTTTCAGCGTTTTGCGCGCGCCGGGCAGCAGCTTTTCACGCTCCACGTCTTCGAGCGTGTTTCCCAGATCGAACAGGATAATCTTCATGGTCTTACCTCGCACCTTTTATGGGGTGAAACTCTCGACGACTCCGGCCAGAGAAGACGAATTCGATGGCGGTGAAGCAGCGCCGCCGCCCATGCCGCGTTTCGCAAATCCTGCCTTCACTTCCGGAGTATCGCCTGGATCAAGCGCGGAAACCGCGGCGACGATCGCATCGCGCGCCTGCGTATAAGTCGGTCGTATCGGAGTGAGCTTCAGCCCGCCGATGACGTAGGCGAGCATGCGTTTTTCACCTTCGGCATGTCCGTGTTTGGCAACGAGGCTGACAAACACCTCCCATAACATTGAGCACCATACTTCGCCGGCATTGTGAACTTCGTTGTTGCCGGCGGGGCTTGCGCTTATAGGCGGCCCGGCCGGTAGGACAACGTTGTTGCTGATGTGCTTGAAGGTCAGCGGATTCTTGGTCATATCTGCCGAGTAGGGATAACGACGAATTGAGAAGTAGTAGTTGTTCTGGAAGTTCGGCGTCAAGTCTGTCCAGCCTCCGACAGCAAAGGCCCCCTTGGCAAAATCATCCGTAGCCTGAGACGTCATGCACATGGCGAAGAAGTCGCCCCACCCTTCTCCCATCGCCCTCCCTTGAACGTTAGTCAAACCGTTTGAATTGCCAATCAGCCGATTAGTGATGTAGTGGCCCATTTCATGGAAGGTGATCAGCGCTTCGTGATTGCTGGTCCGGCTGGGCTTGGGTTTACAGCCCACGAATTCGAACATCTGCATGACGGGGCTGTTGCCATCAGCGGGGGTTGACATATTGGCATTGTCGGTGCCGCTGGAGTCATTGCCTTCGGCGAGAATCGGGTCTCCCCCCTGCCCCCGCGGCCAAAGTTTTCCTTCTGGGCATTGCCCGATGCCTCATCGAAGCCGGCTTCGTACCAACGGTCATGAAGCCAGTTGACGTGAAAGAACATACCCACCAGGCTGTTTTGCAGATTCTTGGCGTCGCTCGACGGCTTGCTGTGATCATATGCTCGATTGAATCTGCGACGCGATGTGACTTTCCCCATAACATCACCCCGACTGAACCCGTCAGGGAATAACAGGTCGGCGTAGGCAGTGCAGTTATTACCATCAGTCGTGATCGCGTCCGGGGGTAGCCAGGGGTCACCAGGAAGCAGGCTTTCGATTGAGATGACTTTCTCCTTGACCGTTTTGGCTTGAAAGCCGTCGGGCTTACCTGTCGGATGCGGAGTGCCAGGGGCAGGACCATCGTGGGGTCTGAAGATCGCGTCTCCTGTGTTATGCACGCGATACTTGAAGGCAACCTGAGAAGTCAGGTTCTTGCGATAGAGCAAATCCGGTGTGTCGATGGCGTCCATCACATAACTGAAAGCCGGGAACCCTTTGACCCATAGTTCCATATAGTATGCGGGAACGAACTGCCCTTCGCCTAATGGGAACATCACGTCTTTGACCCGGACCGGGCGTGTGAATGGCGGGCGCGTGTCATCATTATTGGGATTGGGCCTGTATTCATAGAAGCGGTACGGGTCGTTGTCTGACGGACCCTCTACACGTTTGAATTCGGAAACCTCGTAAGGAAAATTCGTGAGATCGAACGCTGCTCGCGCAATTGCCTCTTCTTCGGACGTAAGCTTTTCAGCCGCGGCTCCGGCGCGCCCTGCGGCGCGCGCCCTCGACCTTGTGTCCGATGTGGCGGTGCCGGGAAAGAATTGTCCGGAAATGGCCATTACCTCGTTGTTTGCATTGACAGCGGCGGTCACGTCCGAATTGAACACTTCCTTGCCCTCGACACGCTGAATCAAGTTCACAGTTTTGAGATTCCCTATGTTGAATGAAGATTCTGGCTGAACCTTAGATCCGGCTCTTCCTCGCGCCGGTCGAGTGCCGGCTTCCGCTTCGCTCCGCGGCTTGCTGACCGAGACCACTTCAATCGTGGTCACGTCATCGTCCGAGAGGTTCCAAAGGTCGCCCCGCCTACCGATGAACTCCGTGACTGCACCTTCAGGAGTGCCTGGAGCGCCTGTTGATAGCCGCGAGGTTGCTCGTTTGGTAACGATTAGGTTGGGCAGTTGCGTAGCGGAATCGTAATGAACATCGACATCTTTGACCTCATCAGCCAGCCGGCGATGACCGGTGGTTTCACCTGGTGTCGCTGCGGCGACGATTCCACGTGCTGTGCGAAGTCCACGGTCGTATAGCGCATGAAAATCCTCGGGAAAAGCATGAAAGGCCTGTTCCTTTCGACGAGGCTGCGTTTCCGTCGCTGACTGAGGGATTGCGGGCTTGGGAGCTTTGGTTGGTCCAGCCTTCCTCTTGCCGCGCGTGTGAGCAGCTTTAATTGCCCCAGCCTTTCGGCTGCTTTTTCTGCTAGTTTTCTTACTACCCTTTGCTTTGGCCATATCAGATTCTCCTATCAAGCTTGCTGACTGTTCAATGCCACTGTCGGCACGTATCATAGTCAGATAGAGATGCCCATGACATTATGATTTGTTACAAAGAGCATTACCTAAAAACATCAGGCGAAAAATCTGCGTCAGATTGCAGAGCAATACCCAATGGATGATCAGACCAATGTGCCAGCACGCTTCTTTGCAGGCTCACTGCGGTTTTGCTTCTTTCATTGGTTCTGTCCGACTGATCGCCTCGAAGATCTCCATTTCCTTGCGCGCTTCTTCGGTGCGTCCCTGCTTCAAATGGATCCGGCTCAGCAGATAGCGAGGCTCCCGGTAACTCGGGTCCAGACCGGCAGATTGCTGGAGCGCCTGCACGGCTTCTGCTTCTCTGCCGAGCTTTTCTAGCAGTCTCCCCAAGACGTAGTGCGCCTCTGCCGACTTGGGATTCAGCTCAGTGGCCCTGCGAGCCAGCGGCAGGCTCTCCTCATATCGATTTCTCAACCAGAGGAATTTGGACAAGTGCAGCAGTGCGGATTCATCGGTGAGCTCTTGTTGCTCGGTCAGTTTAATCGCCTTTTGGTAGGTCTCAATGATCACAGCGTCGCTTTCCAACTCTTCCTGGGCGAGGGCTAACATGTCGTAGCCTTTCATGTAAGTCGGATTCAGCCGCGTCACCATCTGGAATTCGCTCTGGGCCAAGCCAAACCGGCTCGTTGTGAAATAGAGGAGACCAAGATGAAAGTGAATCACCCAATCCCGGGGAGCCAGAGGCAGGGCTGCTTTCAAGGCCGTCTCCACCAAATCAAGCCGGTCTAGGACAACGGCGTTGAACGCCAGGAGCTTATAGGCTTCAGGATCGCGTGGGTCCAGAGCGAGGCTGCGCTCTACAGTCCCGATTGACTCCCTAAACTTCTTTTGCTTAAAGAGAACCTGACCTGCCAAAAACAGTGTCTCGGCCGTTTCACCTCGTTCTTCCACTGCCTGCTTCACTCTGTCCTGTGCCTCGTTCAGGCGCCCTGCATCGAGCAAGCTCTTGACGGTTTGTCTTAGCACCGTATCCGGCCCACTGGGCACGGTGTCCTGCATAGGGGCCGATTGAAGCGAGGACCAATCCCGCGAGAATCACCACAGAGGGAATTACCCTTCGCCAGACGCCACCCTGGCGGGCTGTTGCAATTGGTCTGGAAAGCAGCGGCATAAGTTCTCCACTCCGGGCGTGATCTCGAAACGCCAGAGATCACAACGCGCTCTTGCGTGGCTCGCTGAGCAGGGATTTGAGGCCCCATCTAGACCTGCGACTCCATTCCACTTCGCAATCCAGTATAATTGGGAACGCTTTGATTCTCGTGGAGCGTCCTATCCTGCCCAGGCAGTCGGTCCGTCTTTGCCAGCTCTTCTATGAAGAGTAGCACAAGCCATCTCTCGCTCTTGATCGTTTTTGCGGCTGCATCTGTCGCGGGGTTTCACTCTCCGACGAACGACCGAACCCTGGAAATCCGCTTTGTTGATGTGACTCGAGCCTCGGGTCTCCATTTCCAGCATCGCAATTCCGCCACTCCCACAAAATACCTGATTGAGACGATGACGGGAGGTGTAGCTGCCCTGGATTTCGACAACGACGGCTGGCTGGATGTCTTTTTCGTGAACGGGGCGCGGCTGAAGGATCCGCAACCCGATGGGGAACTCTTGGACAAATCCGCCCCCGAATTCTGGAACCGTCTCTTTAGAAACAACCATGACGGCACGTTCACGGACGTGACGTCAAAGGCAGGTCTGCAGGGAAAGGGCTATGGAATGGGCGCAGCCGTGGGAGACTATAATAACGACGGCTTTGCCGATCTCTTCCTCACCAATTTCGGCGATTCCATTCTCTATCACAACAATGGAGATGGAACGTTCTCAGACGCAACCTCACGAGCGCAAGTCAAAACGGACGGCTGGACAACCAGCGCGGGCTTCTTCGACTTTGACAACGATGGCGACCTGGACTTGTTTGTTTGCCGTTATGTTCAGTGGGATTTCAAGCGCGGCGGCATCTTTTGCGGAACGAACCAGCCCAAGGGGCGCGCCTATTGTCATCCGGACAAGTTTCCAGCCATTTCCAATTATCTCTTCCGCAACAACAGCGACGGAACCTTTACCGATATCAGCGAGGCCAGTGGCATCGGTAGCTACCCTGGAAAAGGGCTCGGAGTGGCCTTTGCCGACTACAACCATGACGGGTGGCTCGATGTCTCTGTTGCCAACGACTCCTATCCTCAATTCTTGCTCAGAAACAACGGCGATGGCACTTTCGCTGAAGTTGGAGGAATGGCTGGAGTGGCGTACACGGAGGAAGGCAAGACGTTTGCCGGAATGGGAACCGACTTTGCGGACGTTGACAACGACGGTTATCCCGACATTGTGACAACGGCTCTGCCCTACCAGTATTTTGCCTACTTCCATAACGAGCGCGATGGAACCTTCAGCTATGCCACACTGACGTCGAATCTAGGGAAGTTCACTCGCCTTTTCTCGGGCTGGGGTATGCGGATTCTTGACTACGACAACGATGGCCGAAAGGACTTGTTCGTGGCAAACAGCCACGTGATGGACAACATCGAGGTCACCCAACCTCACCTGAGTTACCGGCAGAGGCCGTTATTGCTAAGGAACATGGGAGACCTCTTTGTCGATGTCTCCACCAGCTCAGGAGAAGCTTTCAGTCAAGCCTGGGCTAGTCGCGGCGCGGCTTTTGGAGACCTGGACAATGACGGAGATCTCGATGTGGTGGTTTCCAACTGTAATGAAGGAGCCTCCATCCTGCGCAATGACGGGGGGAACCAGAATCATTGGATTGCTCTGGAACTGCGAGGTAAGCGCAGCAATCGCGACGGCATCGGAGCACAAGTCACACTGATCAGTGCCAGTGGGAGAGTGCAGCACAACATGGTTTCCACCGCGGCCAGCTATCTTTCCGCCAACGACCGTCGGGTTTTCTTTGGTTTGGGTGGAGAAGGTTCAATCCAGCAAATTCAAATCCGGTGGCCAAGTGGTCAGAGTCAACGGATCGATCATCCGAAGGCGGATCAATTTCTGAAGATCGAAGAGGTGCCGGCCCATCCGGGAGTGCCCTCTGCGGCCGCGTTTCGGAACACTCCACGTGGCGAGCAGGTCTCCGCGGAAGTACGGGTTGAGCGGTGACGTCAAGGACCCCAGCGAGAGCAGAACAGTGCTAACGACTACTGACAGCGTCGGAGGTCAATAGTGGAGCAAACGACAAACCCAGAGCAGAGGGCCCACCTAGCGGGCGCCGAGCGTGCCGCCGCAATTCAGCATGACAATGAGGAGTACGTCCTCCGCGCTGTGCAAAGGAAGGGCTCCGTGATTTTCGAGCGCGCACAGGGAGTGCGGCTTTGGGACATTCAAGGCAAAGAGTACCTCGATACGATGTCCGGTTCCGCAGGCCCAGCGATGGTCGGCCACTCCAATCCCGAGGTGGCTGCGGCAGTGGCCCGCCAGATGACCCAGCTTCCTTCGGTCAACGTTGTCCACAGCAGCCTGGCCGTCGTGGAATTCTGCAGCCGAATGGCCCAGATCACGCCACCCGGTCTGACGAAAACGTTCCTGTGCGCGGGTGGAGGCGAGGCCATTGAAGCGGCCATTAAGTTTGCTATTCGCGTGACCGGACGGGGCGAAGTCCTTTCGCTGACGGGCGCTTATCATGGGATGTCCCTGGCAACCATGAGTCTGGGAGGCATGCCCGCCCTGCGAAGGTGGTTTCCCGGCGGGGTTCGCTGGCCTACCTTTCGACAGATTCCTTGTGCGGATAGCTACCGGCCGCCATTGGGAGTGGAACATCCGGACGGCTGGAAGGTGGCGGTGCGCGCCCTGGAGTCGGATCTCGACGGAGCCGGTTTCGGCCAGGTGGCCGCCTTGCTCATCGAGATCATTCAAGGTCCCAACGGGCACGTCGTCTTTCCTCCCGAATACTACCGCGAAATCCAGCGGGTTTGCCGCGAACGGGACGTGCTACTGATTGTCGACGAGATCCAAACGGGCCTCGCCCGTTGCGGTACATTGTGGGCCAGCGACCTGTTTGAGGTTCAGCCCGATATCCTGGTAGCCGGGAAAGCCCTGGGCGGCGGAGTTCCAATTGGCGTCTTCATCACTCGAAAGGACCTCATACCAGAGAGGCTGGAAAGCGAGCCGTGGCACATTCTGACCTTCATGAATCAGCCTCTGGCCGCGGCTGCCGGGATTGCCGTGCTCGACATCGTTCAGCGAGAGCGCCTCTCAGACCGGGCGCGGGAACTGGGAGCCGTAGCAACGAGCAGACTGCGCCAGATGGCCGAGCATTATGAGGTTATCGGCGATGTCCGCGGACCTGGTTTGTTTATCGGGGTTGACTTTGTCCGCAATCGCAAAACGAAGGAACCTGCTACCGACGCCTGCCGCAAAGCCTGGGAGTACGCAGTGGAACGCGGTCTGATCGTTCAGTTCGGCGGGACGGGTGGTAATGTTCTGAAGTTCAAGCCGCCCCTCGTTGTCTCGTTGCCGGACTTGCACCGTATGCTCGACATCGTTGAAGACGTAGCGGCCTTTGTCCAGAAAGCAGTGGACGATAACCGGAAAGGGATTGTTTCTTGATCGAGGAGACTTCGTTCGCATGAGGACGTCACACGAGCCCCATAAGTGCTCTTGGGGTCCCGACCCCCTGCTGCATAAAGCGCAGCGTCCCCCTTGCCAAGAGGGACAAAGCTCTGGCTTACGGCCAGAGTTAGCATGTCGATGTGTCACGTTTATTAATGCGTTCGTATTAGCCCATGTCCATCGTGCCTTCAAGTCCGCACGTGGAGCCAATTCATGAACGATGATAGGAGCCTGTTGACACGACGTACTCTGCTGTTGCAGCTGCCTGCTAGCGTCGTGGCGGCGTCGTTGCATGCTGGGAGGCAGAGGCCCACAAGCTCCAGCCGTTCCAGCGAACGAGATCTGTTCCGTATCCGTGCGCTCGATCGCAAGTATGATCTGCACCGCGAAAAGGGCTGTACGCTACTCGCCATTGAAGTGGCCGGCTGGCCTGGCAATGAATTCGGGCTCTGGCTACCCGAGACAGTTTATTTGTCGGGAAAGGTCGTCTGGGGGAATTGGTGGGACAACGCCCACCAGCAGTTCGAGCAAGACGCGCGCGGTCGTTGGACCACAAAGCGCGCATTAGACCAGTTTACGGTGACGTCTACGCTCACTCCGGATCCGGCAAAGGCGTGCCTATGGTATCGCCACACGTTCCGCAACACTGGCAGCGCGACGCTGCACGACTTGAATTCGCAAACCTGCTTCCATCTGGTGAATGCGCCGCAGTTCATTTCTCTGCAGGGCAGCCGAATATGGGCAAATCTGGATGGAAAATGGATGACGACCGACAAGGTCGAGCGCGACCAGTCGCCGGACCCCCGCCGAGTCACGTTTCTCAAACAGGGTCTGCGGACGGAGCGGACCGTCGTCCCGTCGAAGGGTTTCCCGAGTGCCATCATGCCCGAAGCAGCGCATCATCCTCTGTTCATCGCGGAGAACTTCGAGGGCAACGGGTGTGTCGCCATCGCAGCGCGCAACTTTGAAAGGCTCTTCAACAACAACGACCCGATTCTCCGTTGCCTTCATAGCGAATCCCTAGCAATCAAGCAGCTTGAGCCGGGCGAGACAGCACACCAGGATTCGGTCATTATTTTCTATCACGGCGACCATAGCGCGACCCTCGATCATTACACCACTCGCATCGCGCCGCATTGGCCTCCCAGGCTGAGCGCAGCTGCCCTCGGCGGAGGGAGCGACGGTCCCGCTTTCGCTGCGCTTCGCCCTATCCCAACTCTCCCCTGCGCAACTTTTCCAGGAGGTGCTCACTCATCCTCCAGGAGAGTGCAATGTTGGTCAACGTGGGATTCTT
Organism: uncultured Acidimicrobiia bacterium; assembly: GCA_963752385.1. GTDB lineage: Bacteria > Acidobacteriota > Terriglobia > Versatilivoradales > Versatilivoraceae > CAVVYL01. The sequence goes on from CAVVYL010000062.1 coordinate 432,785, forward strand.
TTCCGGATAGGCTGGAAAGACTGAGGCATCCCCGATAAACAGGTTCGGGATGTCATGGCACTGGCTGGAGGTATTGACAACCGAAGTCTTCGGGTCGCGTCCCATCCGGGCGGTGCCTACCCAGTGGTTGTAGTCGATCTGGAGTTTCTCTGGGGTGATCGAACCCGGCGTGGACAGAATCTCACCGCCGCCTGCACGAATGATCTCCTCACAGGTCTCCACCATATCCTGCGCCATGGCCACGTCACTGGGTTCGTAGTGCAGATGAATGCGGGGAAGGTGGAGCCCGTAACGATCCTTGCGTTCGGGATCCAGATCCACAAACTTATTTGCGGAGATCAGCGTCGTTCCCTGCATGTTCATCCCGGCATGGCCGCTGCTTTTCTCTTTGATCTCTCGCTTAAATCCAGAGCCGAAGCCATCAATGACTCGACCAGCTAATCGCCAAGGTGAAAGTCCGGCGCCACACTGCACCTGGTAGGTCCCTTCAAAATTTCGGTTGGGCCGATCCCAATAAAGCCCTGTCAACAGGCTGTGATAGTAGTGCGTGCCGTCATCATTGGACGCATCGCGGTTGCGCAGCTCATGAAAGTACCCTACGACCGTAACGCCAAAATGGCTGGTCAGGTTCCTGCCGACCTGGCCGCTATGGTTTGCCAGCCCAGCGGGAAACTCCCTGGATTTGTTCAGCAGTAGTTGTCGAGCGGTTTCCACGGCGCTGCAGGCCAGCACCAATGCCTTTGCCTGGACTCGTTCCACGGCTCCCTTGGGAGTGGTGTACTCGATTCCCGTGACACGTTGAGTCGATTCATCCAGCAGAATCTGCGTCATCATGGCATCGGTGAACAAGGTGAGATTGCCGGTTTTCATTGCCAGCGGAATAGGAGTGTTGGCCGAGGTGTACTTAGCGTCCACGCAGCAATTGCCACATTGGCCACAAAAGTGGCAGTGGGCGCGGCCCGACGCATGATCCTCAGTGACCATAGCCTTGCGCTGGGCAATGAACTCCATCTTGCGCCCTTTGGCCTTCAGGCGCTCGACACCGCGCTTGAGCAGCATCTCCGGACAGCGCATCGGAACGGGTTTCAAGAATTCGCCATCGGGCAAATTGTAGAGCCCATCCTTGTACCCGTAGACTCCCATGAAACGTTCTGCGTGGCTGTAGTACGGCGCGACTTCTTCATAGGAAATCGGCCATTGCTTGAAGTCGAGCGGTCCGAAGCGCAGACTGTGCCCTGCCCAGCAGAGCGAGCGGCCCCCCAGCGCTTTCAGCAAACCATGATCCGGCTTGTCTCCAACCGGCGTGAAGTGACCTTTTTCCCGGCGATCGGAAAAGAGGCTCGGGATGGGAGACAGAAGTCCTGCCTTGATCCGTTGCTCGCGGACTTCGTACGGCCAGGCATGCGTGCCGTAATCAATGCCGGCACGCAGAACAGGGCCCGCTTCGACGAGTGCAACTTTCAATCCGGCTTTGGCCAGCACATAAGTTGCAATACCGCCTCCCGGGCCGCTACCAACAATACAGACATCAAACACAGGCTTCATCCCCACTCCGTGACCAGCGCTCTTCAGATCTTGGGCCTGAAGTTTGCCAAAGGTTCCACCGTACGCAAATAGTGCTTGTCAATTCGCAGCAACCTCACCGCGCCACTAGGCTAGGAAATTCACAACGGCTTCCGCAAACTCTCCCATGGGGCTTCCATCAACCACGGCAGAGAGTCCCAGGACATGACGCCGCGCGCTAGGAGATGAGGGCGCCGTTGCCTGCAGCCGAATACGTCCTTCCGTTCGAGCAGGAATTCCAGTCTCCTTTTGTATGAGCCCACTCTTCCATCCCTCCGGCAGCTGGAGGTTAACTCGGACGTTGATGGGTTTTGCCGAATGATTCATGACTCGAGCTTCTATTTCAACCAGTCCCCCTGGCAGAGCGGTCTGCCTGTATGGATAGGCACGAAGCCAACAAGGATCGGTACCGAAGTTCACACTCTGGTGCGGAAATAGCCTCTCATAAAGCTTTTCACGCTCCTGCAAAAGAGCCAGACTCCTCTTCAAGTACTCCGGCGAAACGGGCAAGGGACCCCAGTGGGCTGCCACGAGAATGTTGGGTTGGGTCTGCAAGAGAATCTGGAAGCACTTTTCGTAGCCGGTATCGCGGCCAAGAAAACAGCGATTCTGGCTGCAGTAGTCGTCGATACCCCAGTTGGCGAACGAATCTCCAGTGAAAAAAGCTTTGAATCCATCCTTCTCGACGAGCAGACCGTCATGATAGATCGTCTGTCCCGGAAAGTCGTAGGCGGTGAGTTTGAAGCCCTTCCAATCGATGGTCTGGCCATGTTCCAGCGGATGATCGACGCGGATTGGTTCCGGAAAGAGGCACGGCATCTGATAAGCGAGCGGGTTCTCGATGATGTCCAACATCCCGCGCTGGACATAGACCTTGGCTCCAAAACGGCGCTTGGCCTCGTTCACCAGTTGAGTATGATCATCATGATAGTGGGTTATCCAGATCCCTTCTACGGCACCGATTTCTCCAGCCGCCTGGAGCCGGGCCAGTTCCTCCACTGCCTTGGGATGCCCGCAATCAGAGATGAATACCGACTTGTCTTCGGCCACAATCGCCTTGGTTGTCGAGGCGATGTCTCGGATCCAGCTTGGATAGGTCACCTTGGGCAGCGGTTGAAGCATGGGTGGCTTGTCCTTCGGATAGATGCCGTCAAAATAGATGCGCCAGGCCGCTGTCGTCAGATAATTCTCCATGAGAGCATCCAGATTCTGTTTCAGTTGATTCACAGCGGACACGGGGTCTGCTATGACTACTCCATGCGAGGGAATCAGCAGATCCGGCTTGTATTGCAGGACCCGGTCCAAGCTGGCTTTAACCTCCTTGACCGCTCCTCCGAATCCCCAATAATCACCTCGCATTCCCGGAAAGCGTTTTTGCAGACTGTAGATTTCCCAAATCTGACCGGGGCCAGAAATCAAGTCGCCTGTAAAGGCCACGCGCTTGGCACCCAGTTCGACGAGGTAACTGACGGACCCGTCGGTATGGCCTGGCGTTTCGATGACCTGGAATTTCAGGCCTTCCCACTCGTGGACATCACCTCCTTTGACGGCCCGCGTAACGGGCACAGAGTCTCTCAGCGTAAAGAGGTGGGGCCGGAAATCGTAGCGATGATCAAGGATGTTATCAGCTGAATCCCAGAACCGATTGGCTTCGTCAAAGAAGTGTTTTTCCTTTAGAGGAACGACGACTTTGGTCCCTGCCGCAACCAGACGCGAAACAGACGAACACTGATCACGATGATGATGGGTAAAGAGGGCCCAATCAATCAAGCCGCTTCCTGGGGCGGAATCGATTTCTCCCGAATCAATGAGAAGCTTCTTACCGTTGAGTTCCACAAGAGCCGAGTTGACCGCGCCCTTCAACAGCCGCAAACCCGGAAGAACCTCCTCAATCGCAAGGGAGTTCTGAGACTTAGTTCCTGCGCCGCCATCGACTCGCCACAACAGTGGCAGAGCGGCGGCACTTTTCACGAACGTCCGTCGGGTAAAGCCAGAATGCCGAGAAGTCACGGTGTTATCTCAACCCGCAGATATTAGTCAGTCCAAAAGTAGGATACATCCCGCAACTCTCGGTGAGAGCGCTGAGCTAGCCACCGGGCAGGAAGAATGGCCTCACGCTGTAATCTAGGTGCCACGTGGACGTTCACGGTGAGAAACTGGTCCAGAGTAGCAGTTGGCGAGGACCTGTGAGGTATTCTCAGACACCGAACTGGGTTGAATCGCTGCCGCCGACCCCGGTGTTTCTGCCGCAGACTCGTTCCCCTGAGTAGTCTTGGTAAACAGGCACCTGTACTGGAACGGTGTAAGATGGACGAACTTCCGAAAAACGGCGCCGAAGTGGCTCTGGTCACAAAAACCCACCTCCTGACTCACTTCTGAAATGGACTTCTCTGTTGAAGCCAGAAGGGCCTGCGCCTTGGCAATCCTAAAGTGATTGACATACGCCAGGAAAGACTGCCCGGTCACACGTTTGAAAAAGTACATGAAGTGTGAGGGACTCATAGCACAAATTCGTGCAGCATCGTGGATCCGGATGGGTTCCTGATAGTGTTCTTCGAGGTATCCAAACAACGGCCCCAAGCGATGAATGGCTCGTTGCTTCCGACTAAAGGTTTCCTGAATCCCACTGCTGGTGGCGTAATGGTTGACCAGCAGCATCAGGATCATTTTCAGGTAGGTTTTCACCGCCAGCCTCCCTCGACTGGTTGCGGCCGGCAATTCTTCATGGATGCGGTGCATCAAATCCAGGATCTGGGTCGGCACCCCACTATCCGGAGAAATGAGGCACGGAAACTTGGAGTCCTGCAGATAGAAAGGGGTGAGGTATTCCACCTCTTCCCCACTGGGAGCTGAGGCGCATACCAGGTTGGGTTTGAAATAGAGCACCGCCACTTTCACTCGGCGGTCTGGTCTAGACACGATGCGGTGGTACAGAGTGCTCCCAATAACCGCCAAGTCTCCTTGCTTGAAACGAAAGCCTTGATCCTGAATTCGGAAATCGGTTTCGCCCGCGTAGGCATAGGCAAGTTCGTAGTAATCGTGCCGATTCATTCGTATGTCGTGGCGTCCTTCGAACACCAAGAAACGCACGTCGATCGGGAATGCAGGATCAAACGGCCAGACGTGCACCCCCTCGGCATTGATTTGGGGTTCGACCAGGGGATAGGCTTGTTCCCAGGTCAGCTTGTGAGCTTCCCTTGATGTAGCGACTTTGGCAGCGAGCCCCATGGACTCCACCATCCTCATCTTTATAGCTTCTTTCAAGACTCTCTGAGTCTCTTGAATCTAACCAGCTGACGCCCGAGCGCGACGTGCCCCCGCAGCGGATATCGCCCGTCGGAAGGGACGGTCGCCCATCTTCAAAAGCGGGTCGGTACTGCAGTGGGCACGCCCGGAACCAACGCGGGGCCAAGCCATACAGCCACTGTGTCTCAATCTGGATCCTCCAGGGTCACTGTCCGGTTTCTGTCTCCCTTCAGCGGCATGAAGCCCTTCATCAATTCGGCCTTGCGAAGCTGCTCTTCAGCCGCGGGGTCTCCGGCCAGGTGGAGCGCGAGTCCCAGGCCGTAATGAGCCAAGGCAAAGCCTGGTCGCAAGCGAATCGCCGTCCTAAAGCATTCAATTGCTTCTGTTGTCTTGCCCTGCTGAGCGAGCACCAGTCCTTGATTGTAGGAAGCCGAAGCCAGAGAAGGATCGAGCTTTAGGGCGTTTCTAAAGTTTCCCAAAGCCTCATCCAGTCTCCCCGCCTTCATCAGCGTGACACCCCTCAGATTGAGTGTGGAAGCCTGATTCAATGCTGAGCTGCTCGCCTTTGCCTGCTGCACTTGTTCGAAGAGCTTTTGTGCTTCCTCCGTCTCCCCTTTGGCTTGAAGCAGCTGCGCCAAGCCGTACTGCGCCTTTCCAAGTTTCGGATTCAACCGAACGGCGGTCCGAAGCGCTTTCTCGGCTTCGTCATTCTTATTCAGGCTTCGGTACAGCACGCCCAGTTTGGCGTAAGCGTCAGCTAACTCTGGCTTGAGACGAATCGCCTCTTGCAAATGATGCGCAGCCTCTGCTGGGCGCTTTTGCTGAATCAGGAACCGGCCCAGCTGGTAATGGGCAAGTGCATCATCAGGATTCAGTTTCAAGGCGACTTCAAATTCTGACTGGGCAGCACTAAAGTCTCCCAGTGCGACCTGTGTCAGTGCAAGACCGTAGTGGGCCCCAGGTACTTGAGGATCAAGTTTCAGAGCCTGCTGAAAGGACTCAATCGCCTCCCGGTATTTCTCCGCCTGGTCCTGCTTCCGCCCCAGCATCACATACAAATCGGCCTGTCCATCACGCAGCGCGACAGCTTCCTTCATCGCAGTTGCGGCCGCTTCAAACTCACCGTCCTGCTCCAGCAAGTTACTTAAGTTGATGCGGGCGTCCACGTGTTTGGGATCGAGTCGAATCACTTCCAGAAAGTGATCGATGGCGGCGGCGTAACTCGCTTCTCCTTGACGCGCCAATATCACACCGAGAGCAAAATGCGCCTCGACAAAGTCCGTCTGAAGCTGGATAGCTGCGTCAAGAGCCTCGGCAGCCTCTGCGGGTTTGCCTTGCTGGAGCAGAGATTCAGCCAAGCGATACTTCGCAACGGCTGCCGGATCGGCTTTGGTGTTCTTGGCTGAGGCTAAGGAGTCGCGAGATCTGAATGAGACTTGGGTCGCTAAGCCTGTGGCAGCGCCCTGGAACTCAGGAAAGAGACCTGCCGCCAGGCTAAAGAACACGAGAAGCAATTTCCGTGCACGTGAGAAAACCTGATCTTGGATCACGCCGCAATCGTCATGAACCTGGAAGAATTTGTTGAACTCAGGATGGAAAAACTCACCTCGAATATAGCAAACGAAAGTGAGGCTGTCAAACTGGTAAGAGGACCGGTGGCTTGTTGCTCGTGAAGCTTGTAGGGTATGGCACTCCGCTCGGGACTTATGCAGAGTCGAACACGGATTCCGGCCATCCTGTCCGGATAACTCAGAAAGACACCACGCTCAACCTGATCCTACAACCCTCAAGAACTGGTCAGGCTTCGGTCTGATAACCACCTGCTCGATGCCGCTGGGCCAACGGATGGCGAGCTCCATGTTGAGTAGGATATGACGCACGTCAGCGCTTCTCTACTTTACCTTGTCCCTCTACGACCTTGATATAGGTATCGGTGGGCAGATTGGCTACTTTGTCAACTCTTCCACTTGGCCAGCGGATTTCAAGAAGATCGATCCTTGCGGCGTTGCCCAGCCCCAAGATTTCTCGGGAATCGTGAGAAGAGAGATAACTACCCCCGCCCGTCTTCAGCCGGCTCCGTCGGGTCCCACCGGCCTCCCAGGTAATCCGGGTGCCAGCGGCCGCAGGATTGCTCTGAGTAGCAACGAGCTGAAGGCCCAACCAGTGGTTGGAATTCCCGCCTACGTTCCGCAGTAATAAGGGAGCCTCCCCGTTATTGGAAACCAGCACGTCGATGTCGCCGTCATTGTCGAAATCTCCCGTTGCCAGACCTCGCGCCGGAAAATGCCGGCTGAAGATCGAACCTGACCGAGCGCTGACGTTGTTGAAAACCCCTTCATGATTTTGAAAAAGCAGAAGCGGCTCCTTGTACGTCACTTCCTTCATGTGCTGCTCGACCATATCATCGGGGTGGCCATTGGCCAGGAATAGGTCCTGATCCCCGTCGTTATCATAGTCAAAAAAGCGCAAGCCCCACCCACTGAGCATTCGCGTGGCTCTGCCGATTTCCGCTGCCTGATCATCGAAAGTAAGGTCTTTCTGATTGTGGTAAAGGCTGAAGCTCTGATGATCGACGTTAGCCACGAACAGATCTTGCCAGCCGTCGCCATTATAGTCAGCTGCATCCACCCCCATACCAGAACGTGGTGTACCCGCCTCGCTATACGCAACCCCCGAGAATAAACCAATCTCTTCGAACTTGCCCTTGCCCAAGTTTTGGAACAGAAAGTTCGCCACGGTGTCGTTAGCCACAAATAAGTCCATGAGATCATCGTTATTGACGTCAGTAGCTACCACCCCGAAGGCTTTGCCGAGCGACCCGGCGATACCTGATTCCCTGCTGACATCTGCAAAAGTACCATCACTGCTATTGTGGAATAGATGACTCGGAGTTGGTTTGAACAGGCGCGGGATGCAGTAATGGGGCCGCGAAGTCTCATCGGCACAGAGCGCAGTCATCGATTTGTTGTATTCGGCGAAACTCGACACAAACAGGTCGAGCTTTCCATCATTATCATAGTCAAACCAGACAGCGCTGGTAGACCAACCAATGGTATCCACTCCGGCCTGCTGGGCGACATCCGTGAACGTCCCATTGCTGTTGTTGCGGTAAAGCAGATTTTTGCCATAGTTGGTAACATAGATATCTTGCCATCCATCCCCGTTGTAATCACCAATGGTGACGCCCATTCCAAACTGCCCGCCCGACACACCGGCTTGGCCAGTTAAGTCGGAGAAGGTCCCATCGCGGTTGTTGCGATACAGAGCGTTCTTCAACGGAGTCTTGGGAGTGAAGAAATCTGAGCTGCCGGAGTTCACCAGGTAGACATCCATCCATCCGTCATTGTCGAAATCAAAGAAGGCACATCCTGCCCCGCTGGTTTCAGGAAGATGGCGCTCCGGCGACATCGCATTGTCGTGTACCCACAGGATGCCGCTAACTTTCGCCGGCACCTCTTCAAAGGTCACGGCGCTTTGTCCCGCGACAGTCGATGGCTGAGCACGGAGTCCGAACACCACCAGAGACATCAGGATGAAAGTCAACCACGAACTCCAAATCAGGGACATTGAATCCTTTCTGAACGACGATGGCTCTTACCGGGGTGGCAACGTTACCCCGGTGTAACGGTCTTGCCTGTCAACCGCTGAGGGTTGCCGGTTTTGCTCTTCGAGATTTAAGCGCTCGATGATCTCCCGTTCCTTCTTGGCGTCAGCGGTTCGCTTCAATAGGAAGTAGAGGCGGGCCAGCAGTACATGCGCGGGAGTGAAATCCGGTTTTTGTTTCACGACACGCTCCAAGAGCCGAACCGCTTCTTCCTTTTGTCCCTGGGCCTGCGTCAGACTTGCTAGCTGGAACTGTGTTCCCACGTCATTCGGCTTCACCTCGAGCGCCCTCTGCAGGAGGACCGCGGCCTCCTCGGTGCGATTGTCTTCCTGATAGAGCCAGCTCAAGCAAGCATTGGCATTAAAGTCCAGCGGATTGTCGGCGAGTTCAGCTTGAAATTCCGGGATTGCCAGCAAAGTGTTACCCGTGCAAAGTTGGGCATAGCCTAGCTCGGATCGGACTGAGGGTAGCTTGGGATTTAGTCTCTTAGCCTGAGTGAGTTCCTCCACCGCTTTAGCGTAGTTCCGCACGGCGATTTGGTAAGATCCCCTGATCAAGCTGGCTTCGGCCGAACTGTGATGAGCGAAGGACCTTCCGATGAGCGCTTCAGCTTTGTCGAGTTGTTGGTTCCTGATGTAGGCGGACGCGAGTGTATAGGCGGCATCAAAATTTTGAGGTTGGGCGTTGCAAACTTTTTCCAATTCCGCGATTCCTTGGGGAAGCTTGTCTTGTTTCAGAAGGGAGAGACCCAGGAGCTGACGGGCTTGAAGGTCCGTGGGTTGCGCAGTCACCACTCGTTGGAACTGGTCTTGAGCCAGTTGAAATTGTTGAGCCTGGAAATAAGCGGCACCAAGGTGATACCGAACCAGGGTCATCTTGGGATTGATTGCCAACACCTGACGGTAGCACTGGATCGCTTTGCTGTAATCTCCAAGCTGAGCGAACACCGAGCCGAGATTAGAAAGCACGTCGACTCGTCCCGGAGAGGCTTTCAAAGCGGCCTCGTATTCCAAGCGCGCGCTTCGAAGATCACCCCGCTTTTGGAGCTCAACCCCGCGAACAAAACGCGTCTGAGACTCCTGATTCGGAGTTTCTCCTCGAGACGAGACTTGGGCGAAGACAGACAAGCTCACAAGAGCAATGAAAGGGACTGCTGCCGGAAAGGACAGCTTCGTAAGGGAGGGTCTGTTAGGCACAGCCCAGTTGGAAGGGAGTCTAGGGCAGATCATCGACTCGCTTTGCTCAAGCACCTACAAGGGTAGTGATCCTGTTCCGTCCGACGATCACCCCAAGGTTAGACTTTGGCGTGCGGCCGAGACTCGGGCCGTTGATAAGTTTTCTGGGTTCCGGCATAATTCTTGGCGGAACCGAGGATCTGGCGGTTCTCTCAATCAACTTCAGGTGATGTTTCATCTTTGAGCCTAGTCAAATGTAATACAGTTCCCGATCAAACACTAGAAGCAATCTTACAGAGCAAGGGAGTAAGGAGCAATGTGGTATGGGAGCCAAGGTCACAGTTCACGGGTTGACACGTTTTGTGGGACTACCTCTGGTGTTTTGCTCATTAGCTGCTTTGGGGAGACCTCCAGCAGCACAAGAGGAATCCACCACGTCGCCCCAGTTACGCCCTTGGCGTCCGACGCGCGACGATGCAAGCCGCAGCTACGTTGGGGCTACCGCCTGTGCTGAATGTCACACGGCGATCTTTCGGAGCCAGTCGGCCACGCCGATGGCAGCTGCTCTGGAGTTGGTCAGTGAGGGCGCGACACTGAAGGCTCACCCTAGACTCGCATTTCAGTCCGGTCGTTTTAGCTACCTTGTTGGTCGCGAAGGAAATCAGGTCACCTATACCGTGACAGATGGCGCAGAGTCGGCCTCCGCGCCGGTTCAGTGGTTCTTCGGGCAAGGGCTTTCTTCACGGACCTATGTCTTGCAGTATAACGGCGGGTATTACGAGAGCCGTCTCAGTTTCTACACGGCGATTGGCGGTCTGGATTACACTTTGGGCTATCCGAGAGAACCCGCCGGTTCTATTGTCGAAGCCTTGGGAAGAAAACTGGAACCAGACGAGACTCGTAAGTGCTTCGCATGTCATTCAACAGGGGCTGTGACCAGAAATGAGGTGCACTTCGACAGACTGGAGGCCGGTGTTCGGTGTGAGGCGTGCCACGGGCCTGGCGCAGAGCACGTCACCGCCATGAAAACGGGCCAGCCGGAAAAGAAGATCTTTAATCCTAATCGCCTGTCCCCTGACGCGCTTTCCCAGGAACTGTGCGGTTCCTGCCATCGCAGCGTTGATGATGTCTACCGACTGCCCAATCGGGGAGATATCCATAACATCCGCTTCCAGCCCTATCGCATTTTCAACAGCAAGTGCTACAGTGACGATCGTAGGATCAGCTGCACTGCTTGTCATGATCCTCATGCTGTGTTGGTGCACGACGCTGCTTACTATGACCAGAAGTGTTTGGCCTGCCATTTAGCCCAAGGGGATGCCACGACCGGAAATGCAAAGCCCAAAGTCTCCCCACTGAAGCCTCATGCGCCTGGCATGTCCGGTAAAACGAAACGACTGTGCTAGCTGTCATATGCCCAAGTTCGGACTTCCTGGTTCCCACTTCGACTTCACGGATCACCAAATCCGTGTCAATAAGCCGGGCATGCCTTTTCCTATCTGAGAAGATTTCGCAAGAATTTCGCATTCGCGAGCCGAGTGTATCCGCGCTTCGGGGTTTTCAGCCTGGGGGCGCTACAGACTCTTTCTGACTCCGGCAACTGCCCTCAGATGACTTTGTTCCCTATAGTCCCAGGGTTACAAGCTCGATAGTTAACGGGTTGCGGCCTTCGCCACCTGTTGCAGCTCTCGTCAAGCTGGCTCGAGTTGCCGAGCCTGGAAGGTGGGCTATGCCAAGATGGTATCCAACTACGTCCAGTTTGGGATTTACTGCGAGCGCCTTGCGATAACACTGGATAGCCTGGTTCAAGTGCGGTGGCCAGCTCCTTCGACGCGGGTGGAAGCGGCGGCGTTCCATCTAACCAATTCAATTCCAGAGTAATAGTTTTCCAACAAAAAAACGTACAAAAGTCATAGACCGCCTATTGCTCCTCAGGGTATGTTGAGTATTATCTATAGCTCGATTCAGATCTTCCGTGATGGCACAACCTAAGCATCCCAAAAGGGGGAGGCATATGTTTAGAGCGAAGAATACTGGCTTGGTGTTTCTATGGACACTGATTTTCGCTGCGATGGCGGGACGAGAGGCCGCCGCCCAGTCCATCGCCGGCAGTATCAGTGGCACTCTGGTAGACCAGACCGGAGCCGTGATTCCCGGCGTGGAGGTGAGCCTGATCAACGAGCGCACGAGCGAAACTCGCAGCACCGTCACAGGCGACACAGGTGAATTCGTTTTTGCGGCGGTCCAGCCTGGCACCTATTCTGTCAAGATCGAAAAGACTGGCTTCAGAGGTTACACCCGTAAGGGCATCGCGGTGACCGTCAGTGAACGTGTGGGCTTGGCAAAAATTCAGTTAGAGGTCGGTGAGGTGTCGAATACAGTCGATGTCACGCTCGAGGGAGAGGCAGTGATGACAGAGAGTGCTGACACGACCGGTGCGCTGGCAATCAATCAGCTCGACAACATCCCTATTCGCGGCCGTGATGTTATGGCCCTGCTGCGGGTGCTACCCGGCGTCAGCCAGGTACAACCTCAACCTTGGGGAACAGGAGAATTTAGTTCTCGAGATCCAGCCGGGAGTGATTCCAATGGGGGGCAGTTTGGCAGCTTCACACCGGCAGTGGGGGGTGCGAGGTTGTTTTGGAACACGGTCACAGTGGATGGGCAAGTCGGCTCCAACTCTGACCATCCGGGGTTGTTTATGGCAGCCATCAGTATGGATGCCATAACTGAAGCCAAGATTGTTTCCAACAATTACACAGCCGACTACGGACGGAATCCTGGCTCCACGATCAACTTAGTGTCGAAGTCGGGCTCCCAGGATTTCCACGGAAATGTTTACGGGTATAAGCGCCACGAAAAGTTGAATGCCAACGATTTCTTCAATAATCGGGACGGATTACCTAAGCCGATTTACCGCTATGGCACCTTTGGCTTTAACGTGGGCGGACCCGTTTATATTCCAGGGGTCTTCAACACCGAGAAGAAGAAGCTGTTTTTCTTTTATTCGCAGGAAAACTGGCGAGTGAATCAACCTCAAGGTATCACTCACGTGACAGTGCCAACAGAAGCCGAGCGGCGGGGCGATTTTTCTCAGACGCTGGACCTGGATGGCAGTTTGCGTGTGATCACTGATCCAATCACGGGCCAGCCATTCACTAACAACATCATTCCGCCCGGACGGCTCAACCCTGATACCCAGGTCATGTTCAACCTCATGCCGTTGCCGAACCAACTGGATCGCAATCTGACGGGAGGAAATTACAACTTCGAATGGCAAGACAGCTGTGAGATTCCCAAGATGCTCAACGCGTTAAAGGTGGACTTCCATCCCACTGACAAGGACCAGTTTAGCTTCCTGCCGCGACGCTGGAGGGCCGACACCCGGGCTTACGGGTGCCGTTCGCTCGGCTATGGGGAGGTGCTGCCCATCTTTAAACACCACTATAAGTATCTGACGGATAGTGTGGTGATGACGTGGACGCGGATAATCAGCCCCACCAAAGTCAATGAGTTCAGCTCGGGCTTTTTGGGGGAGAAAGAGCAAGGGCCGGCCGAGGAGCTGTTTGGGCGGACGAAGGAAAACTACTTCGATACGATCCAGCGGTCCAAGGTGGGCTTCAATGCGGGACAACTCTACCCGGATGCTAACTCCACAGGCATTCTCCCGCAGATGCATTTTTTCTTCGTGCCGAATGGGCCGAGCCTCTTTGCCGAAGACAGACTTCCAGACGATCAAGGGTATAACCGGTTCCACTTTACGGATAACTTCAGTTGGATTCACGGAAGCCATACTTTGAAGTTCGGTATTTACTTCGAGGACAATTGGGCCACCGACGGTCCCCATGCGCCCTGTTTCAGCGGTTGCTTCGACTTCACCCAGAACCCAAACAACCCCGGGGATACTGGCTGGGACTTTTCCAATGCCTTGCTGGGTAATTTTGCGGCGTATCGGGAGTCGAACTCAAGGTTGCGTTATCAGGCCAGACACGTGCTCTGGGAGTGGTTCGCCCAGGATACCTGGAAGGCGACCAGCAAGCTAACTCTCAATTATGGGGTGCGGTTCACCAGGCCTACAGCCTGGTACGTGGGCAAAGGCCAGGGAGCCGAGTTTGTGCAGGATCGCTATGATCCCAGCCAGGTACCGCCTCTTTACGCCCCGGCTTTGGATTCGAACGGCAACCGCGTGGCCAGGGACCCGACGACTGGCCAACTGTTCCCGGAAGTATATATCGGGGCGTTCACCGCTCCTTTTTCTTTCACCGGGATGGTGGTGCAGCCGGACGATACGACCTATCCGAGGGGTTTCCGTAACCAGCCAGGTGTCCAAGTGGCACCACGCTTTGGCTTTGCCTACGACGTGGCTGGAAACGGCAAGACCTCAATTCGCGGGGGATTTGGCGTTGTTAAGCAGGGGGTGCCAAGCTATGGCAACTACTTCTGGAGCATGGTCACCAACCCGCCCGTGCAGTATCAGGCGAACATTTACTACGGCAACATGGACACCCTCTTGCAGCGACAAGGGTTGGTTTTCCCGACGTCCGCAAGTGCTATTGAGCTGGATCAGAAAGTGGCCACCGTCTATCGCTACAGCCTGGGAATTCAGAAAGAAATCGGATCCGGAATGGTGCGTGGACGCTTCCTACGTAGGCAACGTCGGCCGTCACCTTATTCAGACACGCGATCCCAACGTCATTCCTTATGGAGCGCGATTCCTCCCCGCAGAACCAGGATCCGACGAGCCCAGGGAACGCCCTGCCGGACGATTTCTATCGGCCCATCCCGGGATATGGCGGGCTTAGCACGGCTATCGGCGGCGGGAGCAGCAGTTACAACGCACTGCAGGTGGCCCTCAACCGCCGCTTTTCGAGCGGTTTCGCGTTTGGACTATCCTATACCTGGTCGAAGACCATGGGCACACAATCCAGCGGGGGTGACGCCCGACTGATAGCGGCGGTGTTGCCACTTATCGTCCTTGGAACGTTTGGAACTATGGACCGGCCAGCTTCGATCAGACGCAGATGCTAGTGTTCAACTATGTCTGGGACCTGCCGAAGTTGAGCAACAACAACGCCTTTGTTCGTGCGGTGTTTGGCAACTGGCAGTTTTCCGGGGTCACGACTTTTGCCAGTGGGTTGCCAACGCCGCTCGATGCATTTGCAGCGGATGGGGCCGACATCACAGGGGGTGGAGATGGATGGCGGGCGATGCTCGTCGGGCAGCCACACCTGTCGCGTGGCGAGCGGACCTTCGACCGCTTTTTTAACACCGAGGCTTTTGCTCGCCCGCCTCAGGGGTACTACGGCGATGCTCCAGTCTTGCCGATTCGCGGCCCCGGAATCAACAACTGGGACATTTCCGTGATGAAACAAGTCAAGCTCTGGAGTGAATCCAGTAACTTGCAGTTCCGGACTGAGTTCTACAATGCCTGGAATCACAGCCAGTTCAGTTACGTGGATACTTCGGCCGCATTCGATGAGACTGGACAACAAACTAACAGCCAATTTGGTCAGATTGTTGGTAGCTCGAGCAAACCGGATCATTCAGTTTTCGCTAAGGTTCACGTTCTAAGGCGGCTTTCAGGGCAAGATGAGGTTGAAACAGAAAGTCGCCATCGTCACGGGTGGGGCTTCAGGTATCGGTCGGGCGACGGCGGAACTCTTTGCCCAGGAAGGCGCCCGGGTTGCCGTGGCCGACTACCAGGCAGAAACGGGACATGAAGTTGTTCAATCCATAAAAGCCTCCGGCGGGGAGGCTTTTTTTGTCCAGGTTGATGTTTCGGACCGGTCTCAGGTCCAAAGCATGGTCGACGCCACGGTGGAGGCTTATGGTGGCATCGACGTGTTGTTCAACGGTGCCGCCATTCTTGCCTTTGGCACTGCTCTGGACACGGACGAAGCCACCTGGAATCGGGTCTTGTCTATCAACCTGAACGGTACCTTCTTCTGCTGCAAGGCGGTGCTGCCCCACATGATCAAGCGAGGTGGAGGGTCGATCATCAACGTCTCGTCCTCCACCGGTGCCCACGACGCCAAGGGAAACACGGTAGCCTATGTCACTTCAAAGGGCGGTGTGGCCCTCATGACCAAGGCCATGGCAATTGACCACGCCAAGGCCAACGTCCGGGCGAACGCCCTATGCCCCGGTCCAACTGACACACCGATGCTGAGAAGCGTCTTGTCGCAGGAGCAAATAGACGCTTTCGCCGCAACCTTCCCGATGGGACGTATGGGCCGCCCGCAAGAACTTGCCTATGCCGCTCTGTTCCTGGCCTCCGACGAATCCTCGTTCGTTACCGGAGCGATGATCGCTGTGGACGGTGGACAGACGGCCGAAGTTTAAAGATGCCTCGCAGCCTCGTAGCGCAGACCTTGTTTTCCGAGGTCTGCGGCTATAGGCGGTGAACTCTGCCTTAAAGCAGGTTTTTAAAGCCGCAGATCCCAAAAGCAAGGTCTGCGCCGCAGATGACTTCTGAGACGTTGAAAATGGAGTGGACCCTTGTCGCGGCTCCGTCGACTTTTCCTTTCAGACTGCTACTTCTTCGTGACCTGCAATCTGAGGCGGGGAAGAAGTTTGTTGGAAGAGGCTGACTTCATAAGTCTGGCGGAATCGATTGTATCTGCCCGCAAAGCGCATCAATTTCTGCTCACGGCTTGGGTATTCTTGCCCGATCATTGGCATGGCATTGTCTATCCGCCTTATCCCTTGACGATTTCAAAGGTTTTGAAGAGTATCAAGCTCATCTCAACTCCTTACATCAACCGACTGCGGAGAGAGCTCGGGGAACTTTGGCAAGGGCGTTTCTTCGATCACGCTTTGAGAACTGTCCGAAAGTATCACGAGTGCGTTAATTACATACACCAGAATCCAGTTCGGCGAGCGTTGGTCGAACGGCCAGAACAATGGAAATGGTCGAGCGTCCACTCTTACCTGGGACAACATCAGCCGCTTCTGCCCATTGACCACGTTCAACTACCGACCGACCTTGAAACTCGACTTCTACAGGCGTAGCGCAGACCCGCGCTTCTAAGGGTCTGCGGCTTTGTAGCTCGGTTAAGGCAGAATTCAAAATCAAAGGCCGCAGACCTTGGAAAACCAAGGTCTGCGCTACCTAAGGGGTCATGTGAAGGAACCTTTGACTGATGTCCCAGCCTGTTCGGCCGCTGCCGTACCACGACTTCGCCGTGTCCTCAGCCTGCGGGATCTGCTTCTCTACGGCATTGTCTCCGTGACGCCCAGCGCCCCGGTTACGGTGTTCGGCCTCGCGTCGACCATGTCGCACGGCCATGCGATTCTGACAATCCTGATCGCCATGGTTGCCATGGTGCTCACAGCCATCAGCTATGGGCGCATGGCGGCGCTCTATCCCTCGGCGGGCTCAGCCTATACTTACGTCGGCCGCGGACTAAACCCTCATCTCGGATTCCTGGCCGGCTGGGCCATGCTGCTCGATTATTTGGTTATCCCGTTGTTCTGTGTCATCTACGGTTCACTGGCGGGGCAACGGCTGATCCCTGAGATTCCCTACCCAGTGTGGGCGCTCTTATTCGCTGGGACCATCACCTATTTGAACCTGCGCGGGATTCGCTCGACCACCCGCACCAACCAGATTCTTCTTTCCTTTATGTTTGTGGTGCTGCTGGCTTTCATCATCCTGGCCGTTCGTTATCTGCTGAAGCTCTCGGGACCGAGCGCGCTGTTTTCCGTCAAACCTTTCTATAATCCGGAGACCTTCGACCTGGGATCGGTGCGGGCCGCCACGTCCTTCGCCGCGCTGACTTACTTAGGCTTTGACGCCGTCACCACTCTCGCCGAGGATGTGTCAAATCCCAAGCGGAACGTCATGTTGGCCACCGTGCTGACCTGCGTCTTTACAGGAGTGTTCGGCGGCCTGTTGGTCTATCTCGGCCAGCTCGTGTGGCCTGATTACCAGACCTTCACCAACATTGAAACGGCATTTATGGACGTAACGCAGCGCGCGGGTGGCCTGCTGCTGTTCCAGGCGATGGCGGTGCTGCTGGTGATCGCAAACGTGGGCGCAGGGCTGACCGGGCAGGTTGGAGCCGCCCGTTTGCTGTTCGGCATGGGTCGCGATAACGTGCTGCCCCGAAAGTTCTTTGCGTACTTGGACCCGAAACGCAACACGCCGACCAGGAATATTTGGATTCTGGGGCTGGTCGCTTACGGAGGAGCTCTGGTTATGAACTACGAGCTCACCGCGCAGGTCCTGAACTTCGGCGCCTTCCTGGGTTTCATGGGGGTCAACGCGGCCGTCATCTGGCAGTTCTATTTTCGGAGCAATGTCGGCAGGAAACGGCACCTTCTAAAGGATGTTGCGCTGCCCGCCCTGGGCTTCCTGTTTTGCTTCGACATCTGGTGGGGGTTGGCAAGGCCAGCAAAGATCGCCGGCGGTGTGTGGTTTGCTGCGGGACTGGCCTACCTTCTGTATCAGACCCGCGGGTTTCGACTTCGGCCTGCAATCATTGACTTCAGCGAGTCATAGTCAAATGCGGCTCAGGCAATCGACGCAGAGGAGGTAGCCTCGCCGACTCCAAAGGGGGTAATAACATGAAAGCGGCTGTTTGGCATGGACGGCAGGATGTGCGTGTGGAAGAAGTGAAGGATCCTCCGGGACCGTCGAAGGGTCAGGTGCAGGTTCAGGTGGCCTGGTGTGGAATCTGCGGCACCGATCTGCACGAGTACATGGGCGGACCCTTGTATATCCCCACTGGCGCGCCGCATCCCGTTACAGGCGTTCGGGCGCCAGTGATTATTGGTCACGAAATGTCCGGACGGATCACCGCTCTCGGTGACGAAGTCGAAGGCTTCTCGGTTGGGGACCGCGTGGCGGCCTGCCCTATCATCGGCTGTGGCGAGTGTCGCTGGTGCAAGACGGGCTCGATGGCCCAGTGCGACAAGGTGGCCTTTCTTGGAACTTCCTGGTGGGGAGGCGGCCTTTCCGAAAGACTCAACCTCTACGCTTACCAGTGTTACCACTTGCCCGACTCGATGCCCGATGAGATCGGAGCGCTGGTGGAACCTTTTTCGTCGACGGCCCGAGCTGTCATGCAAGGCAGGGTGGGCCCGAACGATAACGTGGCGATCGTGGGTGCCGGACCCATTGGGCTCATGTCGTTGCTGGCCGCCGTGATTCTTGGAGCGAAGCGGGTGGTGGCCGTGGAAGTGGCATCCCGGCGCATCGAGGCAGCCAAGCAATGTGGCGCCACAGCCATCATCAATCCCAACGTCGAGGATCCGCACAAACGTGGCGACGAAATCACCGAAGGCGAAGGATTTGATGTGGTGGTCGAGTGCGCCGGGCAGGAGGCCACAGGCTTGCTGGCAGGCAGATTGACTCGCACCCGTGGAAAGCTGGTGGTGATGGGGGTCTTCGAAAAGCCGGCTCCCCTTGACTTCACCGACCTGGTCTTCCGCGAGAAAACAATCCTGGGCAGCATGAGCGGCTACGGCATGTTTGACCAGGCCATCCAGATGATGGGGCACCCCAAGTTCAAGGGTGACGCCCTCATTACGCAGCGGATCAAGTTGGAAAGCCTCGTTGATGCAGGTTTCCGTCCCCTGCTCGAAGACAAGAACAAGCACGTCAAAACTCTCGTGTCACCCAACTACTGAGGACTGCGGAGTACAGTGAGGAAAGCCCTCACTCGGGGCCCTCTCCCGCTGGGGAGAGGGTGCCGAAGCGACAGCGGTCGCGAAGGCGGGTGAGGGGAAACTTGAATCGAAGAAAGCAGAAGAAGTGTCACGATGATCTACAAGTATCTGTGGTGAGACCAAAATGCGCTTAAGAGAAAGAGTGACTCTGATCACTGGAGGCGGCGCCGGCATCGGCAGGGCGGTGGCCTTGTCCTTTGCCCGGGAAGGGGCGCGGGTAGTGGTGGCTGAGATTGACCCGCAGCGTGGCAAGTCCACAGCCGAAGCGATCCAGCGCTCGAACGGCACCGCAGTTTTCGTGCAAGCGGACGTATCTAAAGAGGACGAGATCAAAGCAATGGTTGCCGCGACGGCAGACCGTTTTGGCCGTGTCGATGTCCTCTTCAACAATGCGGCCATCTTGTTTCACCAAAAGGACGCTCGAGCCCACGAACTCAGCACGGAAATATGGGACCGAACCCACGCGACCAATCTGCGCGGCCTGTGGCTGTGCTCCAAATACGTTATCCCTTTGATGCTCAAGCAAGGCGGTGGCTCAATCATCCACCTCGCCTCACCTACTGGGCTGACTGGCTGCGCCCCAGGCCTCACTGCCTACAGCTCCAGCAAGGGTGGAGTCGTTGCTCTGACACGCGTCATGGCGGCAGACTATTCTCGAGACAACATTCGGGTCAATGCCATTGTCCCCGGAACCATCGACACGCCCATGAACGCCGACCTTCTCAGAGACGAGCAAGCACGCCAGCGGCTGACCAACATGGCCCCTGCCGGCCGGCTCGGCAGGCCGGAGGACATTTGTGGCCTGGCGGTCTTCCTGGCTTCGGATGAGTCCCAGTACTGCGTGGGGGGTCTCTACATGGCTGACGGGGGACTGACAGCTGTCTAGGGAGCGGCCTCGTTCCCCACCGCTTGTGAACGATCTGCTTGTCGATAGTCCATTCTATGGAGACATCTCACAGGGGAGCTCACCGTGTGCCATATCTTTCGCGCTAGACACAGGAGTGCTGGAATGCCGCACAGGCAGAGGGTTCTCAGCCCTGCCAGGACCACGGAGTTTGGACACCTCTCCACCCAATAGCCAAGAGCACAGTGCTTCCTGGAAAGGACTTCCAAATAGATGACACGAAACACGCGCTTCCTTAAACTTCTTGTCCTCTTTGCCTGCAATGCGACTTGTTGGGGATAGTGGTCCCCGGAGGGGACGGATATGAATAGCCCCGGGTAGAGCGGCTTGTTGCCGCACAACCCGGGGTGAGGATTCGGTGACATGGCCCGACCCTGAAGGGGTCGAACAAGAATCGTACAGCCGTTTCGCAGTCCGCCATGGGCCAACCCCTGCGGGGTTGGACCCGATAGGTCAAGCCACAGCGGGTTTCGCTTTACTCTGCGACCGCCGTCGTTTCTCTGTGCCCAACCCATGGCTACTCAAATTGGTCCCCTCCGGGACCACTGAATGTCCGACAAAAAAGGGGGCTAATGAACTTCGGAATCAATCTCAGCTTTGCAGTGAAACGGTGGCCTGAGCCTCCGGTTTGGGCTCGCTTTGTCAGTGAGACCCTGAAGCTAAACAGGGTTCAGTTCACCTACGACTTGCTGGATCCCTGGTCTCCAGAGTCTATGAGACGTTCCGTGGCGGCAGAGGTGCGTCAGGCCGCGCGGGACTGGAACATCACCATAGAAGGCGCCTTTAGCGGTCTGGCCAACTATTGCTACGATGGTCTGCTTCACCCCAATCCGGACGGCCGGCTCATTTCCAAGGAGTGGTGGAAGCGGGCGCTGGAACTGGCCGCGGAGATCGGTGCCGAGTCGTCCGGAGGGCCGCTAGGAGCCATGAGCGTGAGGGACGCATCCGACTCAAAGCGGCGTGAGCTCCTATACCAGGATCTGTTGGACTCGGTCGAGGAACTGAGCCGGGTCGCTGCCGCGGCCGGACTGAAGCGGTTTCTGGTGGAATGTACTCCGCTCGCCCGAGAAGTGCCCTACACCGTCGCGCAGGCTCGAAAGCTCATAGGCGACTTGGAAGGTCGTTGTCAGATTCCGGTGCGGTTGCTGATCGACGTCGGCCATGCTCTCTATCAGCCACTTTACGGACCGAAAGCCAACATGGCGGAATGGCTGAACGGTCTCGGCCATCAGATCGGGGCCTTTCATCTGCAGAATACCGATTTTCAGAGCGATTCCCACTGGGGATGGCCCGATAGCCGCGGGCTCTTTGACGTCGGCGCTTTTGCTGAAGAAGTGCGAAAGGCTGCCCTCGACGAAGTTCCAGCCTACCTGGAGCTGTTCTACCCGTTCGAGCTGGACGATGAGAGCGTTCGCAAAAGCGTCGAGAGTTCAGTACTACATTGCCGCAAGACGTACTGCGGGGAGGGGTTGCGATGAACAGAATACTTCGGCGCGCGGTTCTCGATCTCATCTGCATCCATCTTCTGATGGTGAGTGCGGATGCTGCCACCATCCCGCTCTGGGCGCGCTGGGAAGAGGTTTTCCAGGCTGACGGTTCCGCCACCCCGGAAGTTGAACTCATCGTCGAGCTCACCTCGCCCTCCGGCAAAGTTTCCACGACAACGGGCTTCTGGGATGGAGGAACGACGTGGCGCGCCCGCTTCATGCCCGATGAGACAGGCAAGTGGCATTATCGGACTCGCACTGCACCTGCGATTGGCGGCCTGAATGGCAAAACAGGCGAATTCGTCTGTAGCAAGGAATCTGGGAAAACACGCTTTCTCCAGCACGGTGCGCTGCGCGTTTCTCCCAATGGCCGCTACTTCGTGCATGCCGACGGAACGCCATTCCTCTGGGTCGGCGACACCTGTTGGTATGGACCAATCCTAAGTGCCAAGGAAGACTGGAACACTTACCTTGAAGATCGTGTCAGGAAACGATTTGACGTCGTACACTTCAACGTGGTGGCCCCGCGAAACGGAGTGGCTGCAGACGAGAACGGAGAAATCTCATTCTCCGGAGAAAAGCCCATCCGGATCAATCCCCGCTTCTACCAACGGCTTGATGCTCGTATCGATGCTGTGAATTCTCATGGATTCCTTGCGGCCATTGTGCTGACGTGGGGACTGAGGCCTGTCGACTCAGGGAACTCGCTGCCGGAAGAAGAGGTGGTCCGTCTCATTCGTTATCTGGAGTCACGTTATGGGGCAAACCACGTCGTCTGGATCATCACGGGTGACAATTATTATGAGGGCCCGGATGGGGAACGCTGGAGGAGGATTGGGCGGGCTGCTTTTGAGGGGCGCAAACATGCTCCGGTGACGACGCATCCCGCCGGCATGCATTGGCCTTGGGGCAGCTTTCGCGATGAAAAATGGCTGGACTTCATCATCTATCAGAGTGGGCATGGTGACGACGCGAAGACCTTGCAATGGATTCACTCCGGACCGCCCAGTCAACATTGGCAGGATCCGCCTCCTCGACCGTTCATTAATATTGAACCCCCCTACGAGGGACACCTTGGCTACCACTCTCGCAAGCCCCATAGCGACTATGCGACGCGGAGAGCCATTTATTGGAGTCTATTGAACGCCCCTACCGCTGGTGTCACCTACGGAGCTCACGGCGTCTGGAGCTGGCATACCGCTGTTGGCCAGCCACCCACGGACCATCCCGACACCGGCGTTGCCAAGACCTGGCGGGAGTCCTTGCCTTTCCCAGGCAGCACTCAAATGAAATACCTCGAAGGGTTTTTCACTTCGTTTCCCTGGTGGGAGCTGCGGCCCGATGACAAGCTGCTGTCCGGACAGCCCGGTGGAGATGACCCCGCGCGATACGTTTCGGCAGCCCGGTCGGAAAAGGGAGACCTCGCGGTACTCTACTTGCCTGTCGGCGGAGAAGTCCGACTGAAAGCGGGGATCCTGACCAAAGGTCTGCAGGCGAAATGGTTCGATCCACGAACCGGCCAGAGCACCGCGGCTCGACCAACTGGCGACAACACCTTTCACGCTCCGAATGAGCTGGATTGGGTCCTCCTGCTCCGAAAGTGAGTGTGGGAAGGTCCTGACCCCCCTTGGCACGGCTTGTGGCCGCGGCGGAAACGCGGTTGGGAGCCCGCGCCACGTGGCTTCTACAGTTGTCTCCCTTTGCACGGGGGACGCCGCGTTTTTCGCGGCAGGAGGTCTTCTTTTTTCGGCTCTAGGTCTGGGTGCTCTGGCAGGTTGCTGAAAAACTCGCCAGCTGGCGGGACAGGGGTTGTAGCGGCGGTCTGTGACCGTCGCAATCCAATAACTTACCTCTAGACCTGAACGGAGAGTATCCACGAAAGGCCAGAAATAAGGAATGAGGTTGCCATGCAGCATGATCTCCAAACGATGGCGCATCAGGCGCTGAGCGAAGTGGGAGCCGTCCTCTCCTCCCTCGCCTCCGATACTGGCGAGCGGCTGTGCAATGAATTGTTGAAAGCTCGGCGCATCGCCTGTTACGGAGTCGGGCGTGAGGGACTAATGATGAAAGCTCTGTGCATGCGTTTGATGCATCTGGGACTGGATGCTCACGTTGTGGGTGACATGACCACGCCGCCGATTGGACCGGGCGATCTTCTGCTCGTCAGTGCGGGGCCGGGTGAATTCTCGACAGTTCTTGCGTTGATGACCGTCGCCCAAAAAGCCGGTGCACGCACGGTAGTGGTGACCGCTCAGCCCGACGGACCTGCGCCAGCCAGGGCGGACGCTGTCATTCACCTCCCCGCGCAGACGATGGCCAACGATCAAAGTGGAGCGGCGAGTCTGCTGCCGATGGGAAGTCTGTACGAAGCCGTTCAGCTCGTTTTCTTCGACCTGATTTCCATCATGCTGCGCGACAAAACAAGGCAGTCGCCTGCGACGATGCGCGATCGGCACACGAATTTGGAGTAATCAATCCAAGAAGCCCCGATCTCGCCCTTATTCCCTCTTCGAAAGAGGACGTACGGGGACGTCTCTGGTCTCAATAACCCCTCGATTCATCGAGGGGTTTGTGCCTGGGACACAGCGTCACTAACCGTTTCAACGGTTTCCTCTTCGACCCATCGCAAGTCATATCGCTTGACCAAATCCTCATACTCTTGCAGAAATGTTCTCTTTCGATGATGCTCCTTCTGAGCAGCGATATATCCGACCACTCGGGTTACATTGGATTGGGAAACCGAGAAGACCCCATAACCTCGTCCCCAGAAAAACTTGCCCCGCAGACTGATGCGCCAGAGGAGCAGCGAAATATGCAGAAGTAATCTGAAAGGTCGGTTAGAGTGTGAATCGTTTCAAATGTTCGGCAACCTCGCGGTAGATCTCCGCCCGCTCTCGCTTGCCAATCCCAATAATGAGAACCTTCAGTCTCTCGCCCACAATTTCGTAGACGATTCGATACCCCTTCCTGCCAAAGTAGATCTTCCGGTAACCGGTCAGATCAATCCCCAACCTCTTGCCCAAAGGCACCCCCAGCTCTGGCCTTTCAGAGAGTTTCTCAATCTGCTTAGCAGCGATCTTCCTGAGAGAACCGTCCAGCCTTTCAAACTCTCGGGCAGCCTCGGGTAAGAATTCAATCTTATAAACCATGCCGCGCCTTGAGAGACTCCCAGGTAATTCTCTTCCCGCGACTTCGTGCCTTCCGTTCCTGGATTTCAAAAGCGGTCAGAAGATGTTCCAGGTCTTCAACAATTCCCTCGTATTCCTCAATTGGAAGAATCACGGCCTCCAACCGATTGTTACGCGAGAGCACCATGCGGCCTCTTCGCTTGGCTGCGTTCAGGACCTCTCCCAATTGTTTCGAGGCTTTGGTTGATGAGATGATCTCCTCCCGCTGGTAAGCAGTCTCCATACATGAACCTCCCGAAAATATAGAGGAATATTATGTGGTAAATTATACGGAGAATCAGGCAGATATCGTCTGCAAACTAGCGGACCGTATCAAACGAAAAGGTATGGGTGAAGACGCTGCTCGCGCTCTTAGCAAGAAAGAATCTGATAAGCTCTAACTTGTTGCCCTACGAGTGACTCAGGCTTCTCTTGCGCAATCATCTTGGCTGCCCTGTCCAAGGCCGGCTCTTGAATGAAACGATCTCCATGACGATCATCAAACTGAAGCAGGGATTCCACCTCTCGACGCAGCTCTGCATCCCCGGCACAGGCTTGCTCAAGAAAGGCCGCCCGCTGGTTTTCTTTCAACTCCAGCGCCACCTGACACGGCTTCTCAACTTGTTCCCAACGGGTCATAGAGAGGCAGTGATGAGTGATCAGTGACGAGTTATTCCCCCTTCGAACGACTTTGAGAGGAAATGAAGTCTTGAGAAGGCTTCACGGGGATGTCCTTATTCCCCCTTTGAAGGGGGTGTAGGGGGATGTCTCTGGGGCGACCATCCAGATATGCTCCTCGCGACAGCTCAGCCGCATCAGAGGCGGGGTCCTCCCCAATTAACCCCTCGATTCATCGAGGGGTTTGTGCCTGCGACACAGCGTCACTAACCGTTTCAACGGTTTCCTCTTCGACCCATCGTAGGCCGTATCGCTTGACCAGATCCTCATACTCTTCCAGAAATGTTTTCTTTTGATGATGCTCCTTCTGAGCAGCGATATATCCGACCACTCGGGTTACATTGGATTGGGAAACCGAGAAGACCCCATAACCTCGTCCCCAGAAAAACTTGCCTCGCAGCAGACGGTTTTGATTGATCCAGTGGGAAGAAGCTCCTTTTAAGAGCTTCAGTACTTCCTCGATGGAATACCGGGTGGGCAAGTCGATCAAAGCATGCACATGCTCCGGATTGACATAATTGACCTTCATATAGATGCCTTTGGATTCGGCATAATGGGACAGGAAGTTGGAAACCTTGATGGCGGTGTCCCCGAACAACATCCGCTCTCGATTCAGGGTCGCCCAGATGAGATGAAGCCAACAGCGCGAGTAAGAATGGATAGACACCCGATCTTCCTCTCTGGGAAACCGTTGAAACGGTTTGCCTCCAGGGCACTTTGGGGACCCCTCGATGAATCGAGGGGTTAATGCTCGAGCCGACACGCCCTAGCTTAAGAAGGGGGAATCGCTCGGTGTGCCTCGTGATACCCCGCTCAAAGGGAGAATTGCTCACCGGAAGTTCTCCACCAGCATCAGGTCGCTGCCTATTTCGTCGACCTGCGAGAACAGGAGGGACCGGCCGTCCGGCGAAACAGAGAGCCCTCAACTGGTGCGTTCTGACGATCGGAGCCACCGTTTTCACCTTGCCAGTGGCAAAGCTCAGAAACTGGATAGAAGACTTCCCATCGGTGCCCGGCTCCGGAATGAAATAGATCCCCTCGTTGACGAGAAAGAAAGCGCGCGATTGACCACAGACGGGAGCACCTGGCTCTCCTCGCCGCCACTCACCGGCATCTTCCAAAGACTTCCTGAAAAGTCTCCTTTCGTGTAATAGATGGACTTGCCGTCAGGTGACTCGAAGGCCGTCCCGCCTCCATTCCGGGTCACCGGAACAGCCTTCCCGCCTCCGGCCGATACTTTCCACACCTCGTATCGACCGGTCCGTTTCGATGTAAAGTAGACCCACTTGCCATCTCTCGACCAGCTCGGGGCGACATCGTCCGCCGGATCGGTGGTCAGGGCGATTGGCTTTCCTCCACTCGCCCGGATGACATAGATATCGATGTTCCCTTCTGCATTAAAATCGAAGGCGATACGTTGCCCATCGGGCGACCAGCGCGCGGTCCCGCAACTCGTGCCCGCCTGTAAAAACACTCCATCGGCGTTGGAGCCGTCCGCATCGCATGACCCAGATGCCATGGACTCCACTGCGGTCGGATTCAAAGGCGATTCGCTTGCCGTCGGGAGAGTATTGTGCAGCCATATCAACGCGTGTCGAGTGCAATGAACCGAGCTGGGGGGCCGCTGGCCACTCCCGGGCCCGACAGCGAAAGACGCCATATGTTGGAGTCGACCACTCTCCGCTGGTACGCCAGCCGGTTGCCGCTCCGGGAGATGGCTGGGCTGTAAGCCTCTCCAGCGAGTAAATGGTAGCTGCTCCGGTTCCCCCGCACCGGAAGCCGGTACCTTCCAGAGGCTTGTCGCCGCTCCCGAAAATCCCGGAGGCAAAGATGATCTCCCGCCCATTCGGAGTCCAGGCGGAACCGAAGCCTGAAACCCTTCAAGGAAGTCAGACGCCTCGGCTCCCCTTTGGGCTTCAAGTCTTCGGTCAGGTCGAGCAGGTAAATGTCCGAGAGCCGGAACCGGCCGAGCGGCTGAACGCAACGGTGCGCCCATCGGGCGAGACCGCGGGAGAAAAATCAGATGACGATTTCGTCGGCGGTGAGGTCAAGCTGCGTGTTTCGCCGCTCTCGGTTGACAACAATGCCAGCCCGTCAGTCACCACCCACTTGCTGTCGGGGAGCCAGGCGAACAAGCGGGTTCGACGAAATGGTGCAGTGCCAATGTGGAGCAGGAACCTCAGCCACAGGCGCTCCGGGCCGCCGATGGCGGGGATGATAATGAAGGTCGCATGCCCTTTCGACACCCGGACAAAACCGATGGAGCGTCCATCCGGCGAAAAGGCCGGGCTGACGTCCTCAGCCGGGTCCGTGGTCAGCCGCTCGGGTGTCGGAGAGCCAATCAGCTTGAGGTAGATATCGAAGTTGTCCTGCTTCTCTCCGTTCCAGGAAAAGGCCACCTGATTGCCGTCCGGGGAAAAGCTCGGGGACCGCTCAGAACCCGCATAGCTGGTGAGAGGGACCACTTCGGGTGCGGTTGCCGGTTTCTTATCAGTCCCGCGAAAGAGCCAGGCCGCGACGGCCAGCGACCACGACAGCGAGTCGCAGCTCCCGCCCAAACCCACATCCGCCGGGCTGGTCGAACCACAGGCGGTGCCCCGGCCAGCGTGCTTGAGCTCGGAGTTCCTCCTTCAGTTCCTCGAGCTCTACCTTAACGTCACCCATGTGTTGAAAACGCCGCCCTGGATCCTTCCGCAAACAGCGGTTGATGATCTTCTCCAAATCTGGAGGAACATCTGCAACCCGTTGACTGATTGGCTTGGGTTCCTGTTTGAGGATGGCGGCGAGCGTAGACACCTTCGAGTCACCTTCAAATGCCTTCTGGCCGCTGATCATCTCGTAGAGCAGCGCTCCAAAGCTGAAGATGTCCGAGCGCGCATCGACCTTCTTCCCTTCCGCCTGCTCGGGCGACATGTAGGAAAGCGTCCCCACAATCATCCCTTCTTCCGTCTCGGATAGCTGCGTGCGTGTGGTCCCCTCGGTCGTTACCAGTTCGGTCAGTTTCGCCAGACCAAAGTCCAGTACCTTCACCACACCGTCCTCGGTCACCATCACATTCGTGGGTTTCAGGTCGCGATGGATGATGCCGGCTGAGTGGGCTTTGGCCAGGGCGTCCGTTATCTGGATGGCGAGCTTGAGCGCTTCACTCAGTCGCATCCCCTTGCGCGGGATGCGCCGATCCAGTGTCTTGCCGGCCACATACTCCATGACGATGAAGTCAATGCCGCTCTCGCTCCCGATATCGTACAGGGTGATGATATTGGGATGGTTCAGTGCCGAGGCCGCCCGAGCTTCCTGAATGAAGCGCCGCTTGCGCTCCGGGTCGCTCACCTTGTCTGCCGGCAATACCTTGATGGCGACCGATCGGTTCAGCCGCGTATCGCGGGCTTTGTAAACGACCCCCATGCCGCCTGCGCCCAGCAGAGAAAGAATCTGGTAAGAGCCAAGTTGCTGGCCGATCAGTGACTCGGGCTTTTCTTGAGCGATCATCTTGGCTGCCACCTCCAAGGCCGGCTCTTCAATGAAACGATCTCCACGACCGTCATCAAACTGAAGCAGAGACTCCACCTCTCGACGCAGCTCTTCGTCACCGCGGCAGGCATCTTCAAGGAAGGCAGCCCGCCGGTTCTCTTCCAGCTCCAGCGCAGCCTGACACAGCTTCTCAACTTGTTCCCAGCGGTTCATAGAGGCAGTGATGAGTGAACAGTGACGAGCTAGCCCCCCTTCGAACGACTTTGAGGGGGAGTGAAGCCTTGAGAAGGCTTCACGGGGATGTCCCTATTCCCCCTTTGAAGGGGGTGCAGGGGGATGTCTCCGGGGCGACCATCCAGATATGCTCCTCGCGGCAGCTCAACCGCATCAGAGGCGGGCCTTCCCCAAAATCTATTAACCCCTCGATTCATCGAGGGGGTTGTGCCTTCAACATAGCATCACTAACCGTTTCAACGGTTTCCTCTTCGACCCATCGTAGGCCGTATCGCTCCACCAAACCCTCATAGTCTTCCATGAAGGTTCTCTTTCGATGATGCTCCTTCTGAGCAGCGATATCTCGGCGCGAATAGGAATGAACCGACATGGGGGCTTCCTTTTTGATCTCAACCCAAAAAACCGTTGAAACGGTTCGTTGTTGCCGTGAAACGTCAGCCAACCCCTCGATGAATCGAGGGGCTAGTGCAACAAACCTGTGTCCGCTGATACTTTCAGAACGTCGGCTGTCTCCTCGACAGTGCTGACGAGTCACCTTGGCTCCAAGCTCGCAGCAGCTGGGTGATGTCCTGGGATGAAGCTGGGTCATGGCGGCCCTCAAGCGGGTAATGGCACAATGAATGCCAAAGTCTAGCACCCGCTCCTCTTCTGTTCCATAGCCAAACACAACATTCTGCAACATTGTGCCGTTCCACAGCCCTCCTCAAGTTTGCAGAATAAATCGCAGTCTATCGGGTGCGCGCGGTGCCTCAAGTCTCAGGTCTCAAACCTCAAGTCTCAGGTCTCAAGCCTCATCCTAGCGGTCAATCTTCTGAATCCGAGCTAGACCGGCCCGTGCACGATCACGATGATCGGTTCTGATCAGAGCATTCCGAGAAGGATTCGTAGGTTTGTTATAGACGGACTCTCAGGCAGGACCGTAGCTTACGGCTATCACTTTAGTTTTGGGGAGGAAGCATGTCTAGCCGCAGCGTGGTGAAATTTGTTTGTCTGTTCGCGTTGGCACTAGCCCCAGCTCTGCTGGGAGCTCCCAGGAAGGTTTCGTTTTCGCAATCGACGGGGAGCGTTGAGGCCTACGATTTCGTTGAGGTGACCGCCAGCGTCGAGGGTCCCGATGCAGCTAATCCGTTCACCGATGTCACGCTCCAGGGGTCCTTCGATAAAGCCGGGGGATCCAAGCGCACGGCTGTTGAAGGCTTCTGCGACTCGGCGGATGGCAGTACTTTCCGCATTCGTTTCATGCCATCCTCACCGGGCGACTACACTTACGCGATTACCTACCGGCAGGGAACCTTTGAGACCACACACAAGGGCACGTTCCGAGCCACCGATGGCCATCGCAAGGGCCCCATCCGCGTCGATCCCAAGTATCCCTGGCATTTCATTTGGGAGGGCACCGGTGAGCATTACTTCTTTCACGGTACCACTGCTTTTTGGCTAATGGGCTGGCGGGACGAGAGAGTCATCAACTACTGCATTGAGCGCCTGGTGGGACTTAAGATCAATCGCATCCGGTCCCTGATTGCCGGAGCTGCAGACATCCTTTGGGGCGAGCCCGTAATGGCGGGAGGCAATTTCAAAATGTCTCTGCGGCCGTGGATTGCCGGAGCACCCGACAGCTTTGATAGTCCCGGCCACGATTACACCCGCTTCAACGTGTCCTATTGGCAGAAATGGGATCGCATGCTTCGCTTCGCCAGGGACCGCGATGTCATTATCTCTGCAATTCTGGACATTTCGACCCACAAAGCCCAACCGGCAGCTGGCAGCGAGGACGAGCGGCGCTACATCCGCTACGCGGTCGCCCGGCTGAGTGCTTACTCAAATGTCACCTGGGACCTCGGGGATGACCTCGATAGCTACCGCGATGAAAAGTGGACGCGCGAAATAGGAACTCTGATGCAGAGCTGGGATCCGTATAAGCACCTGGCTTCCAGCCATCCGGTGCACCGCAAGTACCAGGACCGCGCCTCAGAGTGGTTCGGTTTCACTTCGATCCAGAATTGGTCGCGCCGGCAGCATGAGTTGATGCTGGAGGA
Source organism: uncultured Acidimicrobiia bacterium (assembly GCA_963752385.1). GTDB lineage: Bacteria > Acidobacteriota > Terriglobia > Versatilivoradales > Versatilivoraceae > CAVVYL01. The sequence continues at coordinate 464,025 of CAVVYL010000062.1, forward strand.
GCGCGAGATCCAAATAAAAACCGGCCGCATCATTCCGCAGACGAACGAAGAGTATGGATACGAGGACCACTATCCGCGCTGGGCGCCGGCGGCCCCGGATGGGGATTCTGCGGAGACCTTGCGCCAGATGGCCTGGGAAGTCGCAATGGCAGGCGCCTATGGAACGGCGGGAGAAAGCTCCCGACGCGGCACGAACATCTGGCCGGACACCGGTGGCGGCTGGATCAACGGGCGGGGCGACGACACCATGGTCATGCTGAAAGGTTATGCGCATATGGTGGATTTCTTCACCAGCTTCGAGTGGTGGAAAACGGAACCGCACGATGAACTCGTCAACAATGGGGCCTACTGCCTCGCCAAGCCTGGAGAAATTTACGCGGTGTATCTGCCAGTGCGCCCCATGTGTGGCAATTCGGAAGCCTTCGAGCATCAGAAAGTATGCGGCGACGTGACGATCAAGCTCGAGCCGGGGACCTATGAGGCCAGTTGGTTCAGTGCGTTCACGGGAGAGAAAATCCCTTTGCCACCGGTCCAAGGGCCGGCTTGGACTTTACCGAAGACGCCGGGCTGGCTGGACTGGGCCCTGCTGCTGCAAAAGAAGCGCTAGCCTTCTTCTCAAAGGCCACGATAACCAGAAGCTCCAGATCCAGCCCTGAAAGGTTTTGAACTCGTCGGCGTCGATCAACCCCATGCCGTGAGGGGTCGACCCCTTCAGGGTCGGCTCTTGGCTGCGACCTTTACCCCGGGTGGCGCTCAGCGCGGCGCCACCCGGGGCTATTCACAGTGGTCCCCTCCGGGGACTGATTCACACCCTTGGTGTCGTATGAATCTGGCAGCGACAGCCCCTCAAATGAACTGGCGTCACAAAGTATTGCCTGGCAAAGGGGAGTACTGTACTACTTGCCGGAAGGCGACGAATAATCGTGGACCTGGGGCATGGGGGAATTTGCCTCGAGTGGATGCATCCCGTTGAAGGTACCCGGGGGAACCGCTAAAGGAACAAGTAAACCCAACTTCGCCGTTCCGTTCAGTGGTCCGGCGGTCCTGTACCTGCGAAAGGCCTAGGGGTACCTGGAAGCAGTTTCTTGGTTTGGATCTCTTCAGTGGCCTCTCCGGGGCCGACTGGGCTATTCTTGCAGAGAGAATCTGGGAAGTGTCAGAATGAAGCGCTTTGCGGGAATTCGTTGAGGAGAGCGAGGCGATTGAGTAATGGCTGCCCTGCTGTTGTTCCTATCGATCATGCAGGCAGACCTCCTTTCTCCGCGCGGAGAAAAGGCGCTGGTGCTTCTATTTGTCCGCAGTGATTGCCCTATCTCCAACCGTTATGCACCCGAAATTCGACGTCTCTATGAAAAGTATTCCTCCAAGGGTATTGAATTCCGTCTGATATACCCGGAGCCGGGCTTCACTGCTGCTGCAATGGCCAAGCATCGAGAGGAGTTCGGCTACACGATTCCCGCCACGCTCGATCCTGGCCACCAGTACGTGACACGCGTGAGGGCGCGCGTTACGCCGGAAGCGGCCGTGACCGTTCACGGTGAGTTCATTTACGTGGGACGCATCGACGACCGGTACATCGATATCGGAAAGGCGAAACCGCAGGCGACCCGCCACGACTTGGACGAAGTATTAGCTGCCGTGGCGGCAGGAAAGAAACCCCGGCCTAGCCGGACCAAGGCTGTCGGCTGCGCTATTGAAAGCCCGCAATGAAAGGTGTCTTGCTCTTTGCGTTGTCCCTGGCGGCGGAGCCCATCACTTTCAATAAGCACATCGCCCCGCTGATATTTCAATACTGCTCGCCGTGCCACCGATCGGGAGAGGCAGCACCATTCCCCCTGCTCACTTACGAAGACGTACGCAATCATGCGCTCCAGATTGTCGCAGTGACCCAGCGCCGCTACATGCCCCCGTGGTTGCCCGAGCCCGGTTTCGGAGATTTCGTCGGTGAGCGACGCCTCACGGATGCTCAATTGAGTCTCATCGCAGAGTGGGTAAAACAGGGAACCCCGCAGGGTGTACCGGCTGATTTGCCCCCTGAACCGCATTTTACGGAAGGATGGCAGATGGGTCCGCCTGACCTGACAGTGCAGATGCCTCAGCCGTACCAGCTGGCGGCAAGTGGCGGCGATATTTTTCGAAATCTTGTCTTGCCCGTCGATTTGAGGGATACGAAGTATGTTCGCGCGATTGAGTTGCGGCCTGGTAACAAGCGTGTTGTGCATCACGCCAACATCTGGATCGATCGCAGGCAGTCGCTGCGGAAGCGCGATGGGGAGGATGGACAGCTCGGTTTCCCAGGCATGGAGATCCTTCCCGAGGCACGCTCCGATGCCTTCGATCCCGACTCACACTTTTTGTTTTGGAAGCCAGGTACCGTGCTCGAACCAGCGCCGGACGACATGAGCTGGCGGTTGGACCCGAGCACGGATCTCATTCTCAATACGCACTTGCAGCCCTCTGGCAAGGAGGAGACGCTGCAGCCGACGATCGGTTTTTACTTTGCCTCCCAACCGCCGCGGCGCCATCCGATGCTGCTTCAGCTCGAACACGACGGCGCGCTTGACATTCCTCCGGGCGCGGCAGACTTCTCGATAACGGATCATCTGAAGCTGCCCGTCAGCCTCGAGGTGCTTGCCATCTATCCGCATGCGCACTACCTTGGCAAGCACATCGAAGCCTGGGCCACGCTTCCGGACGGCACCCGCCGCTGGCTGATCAAGATCAATGACTGGGACATCAACTGGCAAGCGGTCTATACGTACCGTCAGCCCGTGCGGCTTCCTAAGGGCACTATGGTTGCAATGCGCGTCAGCTACGATAACTCAGCCTCCAATCCGCGCAATCCGAACCAACCCCCAAAGCAGGTTCGGACTGGGCCGCGCAGCGAAGATGAAATGGGTCATCTGTGGCTGCAGGTCTTGCCGGAGAAAGAATCCGGAGAAGATCCCCGAGTCGCCTTGCAGGCAGCGCTCATGCGGCGCCGCCTGGAAAAATATCCCGGTGACTTCATGGCGCACTGCAACTTGGGAGCGCTCTCCGCGAGCCGTGGAGAGTATCGCGAGGCCGTAGCGAACTTCGAGCAGGCTGTGCGCAAGGAGCCGTCCAGCGCAACCGGGAGGAATGGCCTTGGAGCAGGTCTCTTGGCGCTAGGCCGGGTAGATGATGCCATCCGTGAACTCAGGGAGTCGCTTCGCATCGATCCTGTCCATTCTAATGCCCGTTTGAATTTGGCTCGGGCCCTCATGGCCAAGGGCGATCTGGCGAGCGCCACTTCCGAGTTGGATGCTTTTCTGAAACAGAAACCGAGTGACGCAGATGCGCAGGCTGCCTTAGGCACAGTCTACCTGATGCAACGTCGCTACGACGAGGCACTTCCACATCTTCAGGAAGCAGTCCGGCTAAAACCGGAGGATGCCGATATTCGAACCAATCTGGGCGGCCTGTTGGCGATGCGTGGAGACCTGAGCGGGGCGATTAGAGCGTTTGAGGAGGCACTGAAACTAGACCCAAAACACGAGCTGGCACAAACGTCCCTGGCACGAGCGCGGGCGGCATTGGCGAGCAGTCGATAGCGAGAACGCTGTTGGTGCTTCGTTCCCAACGGTCCTCGGGTCCTTGCTTAGCAAGCAAGAGTACTGAAGTCTTGAGAAGACTTCACCGGTGTGTTGTCCCGAGCCTGCATGGCTGAACCTGCAAGATAGTTCTATCCGACAGTGCGCGTGCTCACACGCATTGAACCTGGCCAAAACACTTATTTCCGGGAGGATCCATGAAACGCGACGGTAGAAGCTTGCCAAGGCGCTTTGAAGCTCAAGTTGCGCTGGTCGTTGGAGGTGCCCAGGGCATTGGCAAGGCGATCGCGCTCCGAATGGCGCTCGAGGGCGCACATGTGGTCATTGGCGATGTCGATCGGAAGATGATGAGCGCCACAGCAAAGGAAGTTCAAAAGAGTGGGGGAAGTGTGCGGACGTTTTATTGCGATGTTCGAAGGAAGCAGCAAGTCAACAGAATGGTAAGGAACGTGGTTGATTGGCATGGTCGAATCGACGTGCTCATGTATGTTGCCGGTGTGGCCCAGCCTGTTCCTTTTCTTGAGACCGATGAAAAGTTATGGGACTGGACTCTGGACATCAATCTGAAGGGAGCTTTTCTCGTCTCGCGTGCTGTGGCTCCTCACATGATCAAACAACGCCGCGGGAAACTGGTCTTTATGGCCTCGACCAATAGTTGGGATGGCGAGGCTCTTCAGGCCCCCTACAATGCTTCTAAAGCAGGTTTGTTCCTCTTAGCCAAGACCCTCGCCAGGGAACTGGGTCCCTATGGGATTCATTCCAATGCTGTCGGTCCTGGATTCATTCGTACCCGCCTGACCGAGCCATTTCTAAAGAATCGCGAGTTCATGAGGAAGTACACCGCGAATCATTTGATACCGCTTGGGCGACTGGGTGTGCCGGAAGATGTGGCCGGACCCGCGACCTTTCTCGCCTCCCACGACGCCGATTTCGTCAACGGTGTATTGCTGTTTGTCGATGGAGGCCAGCTGGCCTGAAGGTTGAAGCAAACTAGCCAGTCACTGGACGCTGATGTCTTTCGGCTGCGACTCAATGATTGACTCGGATCCTATCATCTCACCAGCTTCCCATCAGCCTTCGATCGTGAACACTTCTTCGACTTGCCCGCTGCGGATGCCGTAGGCCCGTTTGTGAAGGTTGATCGTCCCATCGTGGTAGTGAACCCAGAGTTCAATTTTGTCGCCAACTTCCACTGGCACAGCGGAATCCATGATTTCGATCACGCCGTGTTCGGCATGTAGCGCTTTGAGCCGCAGTCCGCTGAGCTCTTTCACTGAAGGGAGACCTCGCTCACCGCTCAGAGCCTTAACCCCGGCATCAACGACAATTCGCTGGCCGGGTGTCTTACTGATGACCGTCACAAGGAGACTCAACGTGAGTTTGAACTCCGGGGCGAAGTCTTTGTACCACGTATCCATTAGCAGGTAGGATCCGGCCTGGATTTCGGTCACACCTGGGAATGGAGCCATGAAAGAATAGGTGCCCGTGCCGCCGCAACTGGCAATCTCAGCCGGCAACCCTTCACGCTGCATCAAATTCTTTGCATCGGTCAAGAACTGCATGGCTGACCTGACCGCGCGCTCCTTCTCTGGACCGGGAACAATAGGTTGCAGGTGGCCCTCATATGCCATCACTCCTCGCAGCCGCAAGCCCTTTTCAGCTACAACCCTGGCCAAACGAAGAGCTGCCTCCATAGTAGGCACGCCACACCGCTTCAATCCAACATCCAGATCGACCAGAACGCTGGGCTGAGTTTTTTTGTCACGTGCCAGTCTGGCCATGTCGGCCACCACGGCTTCATTGTCCACCGGTGCGATCAGATCCGCCTGTTGCGACAGCTCGAGGAATCGCTTGATCGGCGCTTCGCCGACGATTTCATTGGCGATCAAGACACTCCGGATGCCATTCTGAATCAGCACCTCAGCCTGTGAGAGTCTGGCACAGGTCATCCCAATCGCGCCGGCTTCCAGTTGCCTCTTGGCCAGCGAAACAATCCGGTGATTCTTGAAATGGGGTCGGAGCTTGGCCGGGGTTTGGCGGAGAAAGCTGGCCATTCGGGCCAAGTTGCTTTCCATGTTGTTCAGGTCCACCAAAAGGGCCGGTGTGTCAAGTTCGTGTGTCTTCATTGTTCAGAGCCCTGCTCTCAGGCTTCAGCCACCAACTCGTCAGCTGTTTCAGAAAGAGGTGAATCTCCGACTCCGCTGTCCTGGCCGACTAGGGCCCCAAGAAATGACAAGAAGGTGAAGCGGGTTCACTAAGGCAGGATTTCTTTATGTAGCGTGACAGATTGCGATTCCACCAATTGGGGAGCCTTCTCGAAGTACTCTTTGATGTAGGGCATATTGCAGTGCTTGTCAAAGTCCTCCTTACTGGCCCATTTCTCGATGAAGGTAATGACTCTGGGATTATCGATGCATTGGTTCAATTCGTAGCGGCTACAACCCTTCTCTTTATGGGTCGCGGCCATCAGGCTGTGGAGCGCCTTGACAAGGTCGTCTTCCTTTCCAGGCCTGGCTGTGAACTGCGCGACACAGACTAGTTCCTTCTCGGCTTTCCTTGGCATCTTGGTTCTCCTTGTTTAGGTTCTTGCGGATCCAAAGCTGGACACGATCCTGAATTCGACCGCCGATTCTCTTCTCAGGCCTCGGGAATAACCAGCCGGCCCAGCGCGGGCCAACACTCATTTCACAGCACGGTCATGCACCATTGCACTGGCCTGGTCTTTCAAGCTCAGGTAGAGGTCAAGAGCTTTTTGGGGAGGTTCGTTCTGATGAACGACTGCTCGCACGGCTTGAATCATCGCTACCGGCGCTTCAGACTGGAAAATGTTCCTTCCCATGTCAACGCCGGCGGCTCCCTGGTCAATCGCTTGATATGCCATGTTGAGAGCTTCCAGTTCAGGGAGCTTTTTGCCGCCAGCTACCACAACAGGAACGGGACACCCCGCCACGACTCTTTCAAACCCTTTCTCACAAAAATAGGTTTTAACAAAATGGGCGCCGAGTTCCGCCGTGATGCGGGTGGCCAGCCCGAGATACTTGGCGTCTCGGACCAGCTCTTTCCCGACGCCAGTCACTCCCAAGGTCGGAATCCCATACTGATAACCCGCATCGACCACGGTGACTAGGTTTCTGATTGATTCATGTTCATGTTGTCCGCCGATGTACACCTGCACGGCCATGGCAGCCGCATTGACGCGAATGGCATCCTCGATGGCTACCGCCACCAGCTCGTTGGACAACTCCTTCAAGATGCTCTGCCCGCCGCTGCAGCGCAAGACCACGGGCTTGTTGGTCTCGGGTGGAATGCTGCTGCGCAGGGCGCCTCGCGTCGTCATCAGGGCGTCGGCATGAGGAACGAGTGGGACAATACTCAGGTCAATTCTTTCCAAGCCGGTAGTCGGCCCTTGGAAGTAGCCGTGATCGAAGGCCAGCATCACCGTCCTGCCGCTGGCTGGACTAAAGATTCGCGACAGTCGGTTCTTCATTCCCCAGTCCAGAGAACCAGAGCCTTTTAGAAAAAAGCCGCTGAGTTTTGGCGGGGTGCCAATTCCAAAGTTTTTTCCATCGTTGAGTTCGTCTACATCAGGCATGATTTAGTACCAGCATGGTTAGTAAGGTTACAAAAATTTGTTTGCAAGCCTCCGGGTGGGCTCCGCAGGAGCCATCTGGAGTTTGGACATTTCAGCGGTCCCCGAAGGGGACGAACTTGAATAGCCGTGGGTTGAGCATGGCGAAACCCACGGTGACAGAGCATTTCTGAGACAACCCCGAAAGGGGTTGACCGAACGCCGGAAGCTCACCGGTGATGTGTTCTTTGTTCGACGCTTTCCGGGTGGGCTCCGTAGGAGCCGAATCTTTATAGTTCCAGACGTCAAAATTCTTTTTCAAACTCCGGAGGAGCGGCCTCAACATCGCGTGCATCAGAACGATGCCGCTCCTCCGGAGCTCAGAAGATTCTTAGGGAACGGCGTTTCTATAAACATTTGGCTCCTAACGGAGCCCAGCGATATCCTTCTTCCTGACTATCCGTGACTCTATTCTCCGCGTTCGCTATTAGTTTCCTCGCGGGTTTGAGAGTCCTTCATAGAATCCCTGGAGGATCAAAAAAATGGAGGTTGCTCCAGGATCCTGGTGCCCCAGAGTACGATCTCCCAAATACTTGGCTCTCCCAAAGCGAGCGCGCAAGCTCTTGGTGGAGAGAGCTCCCTGCTGAGCAGCTGCAGCAGCGTCCCTGAGCATTTCCGGGATTTCCTTCCCCGCTTCGGCTCCGGACCGCAGCGCCGCCACGGCCGGTACCAAGGCATCTATCAGAGTCTTGTCACCCACCTGCGCTTTGGTTTGTTTCTGGATGGCATTCAGTCCAGCCTCAAACAGAGCGGCAAAACCGTCCGCGTTCACTGCCGGCTGGCCAGCAGCCGATTCTGAAATGCCGATGAAGAAGGAGCCCAGCAAGGGTCCGGTGGCGCCACCATCGATTCCCATCCACATCCAACCTATCTTGCTCAAAAGGCCTTCAAGGTCTCCGCCTTGGTACCCTGCAATCAGCGGGCTCAATTGGTCCATGGCTCGGAGCATGGTGGTTCCGTGATCTCCGTCACCGGCAGCGGAATCCAGTTCGGAGAGCAGTTTATGCTCGCCTTTCACCCTTTCGATAGCGCCTTCCATCATCCGAACGAATTCCCCAGCGCCGATGTTCATTAGTGTGATTCCAACTAGTCAAGGGCTGTCGCCCTTGATATGCCCAACGTGCAAGCGGCGTCCCGCCGCCTCTCAAGCGCCGGGACGGCGCTTCCACTTTTTTTCGCCCGGCCCGTCGCCGAGGAAATGAGAACAGAATCCTCGTTTCGCATGCAACCGGCTAGCGCAGAGTCTCTGATCCGCTAGCGAACCACGAAGTAAGGTGTATCGCAGGGAGCGTCCCAAAGCTTCAGGAGTTCGCGGTCCATGCGGGCGATATGCATTTGAAAGCCGGCTTGCTCTTGCGTAGTGATATATTCTCCGATCAGACTCCGGGCTACTTTGATTTTTCTCTCCGCCAGAACCTGGCTTATCCGGCGGAAGATGATGAACAGCTCCATGAGCGTCGTCGCGCCAGCTCCGTTTAGGATGACCAGCAGCTCTTCTCCCTCTCGTGCCTCCAGGTCCTCGAGCAACTGACCGAGCATGATTTCAGCGGTCTCATCGGCGCTTTTCAATTTCATTCGACCCGTGCCGGCCTCTCCATGCTGACCCATTCCAATTTCCATCTCATCATCACCGAGAGTGAAAATGGCCTCCCCAGTAGAGGGATGGGTAGCTGTTTGGACGGCCACGGCCAGAGTTCGCATGTTGCGCTCCAACCGCTCTGAAACGGCCAGCACCTCGTCCAGTGTGGCTCCCGCCTCCGCCGCTGCGCCTGCAACCTTGTAAACGGGAAAGAACCCCACCAACCCCCGACGGTCTTCGGGGTGATCTCGGTCACCCGAAGAAATGTCCTCATGGGTGAGGATCATTTTCACTTTCAAACCCTGCTTTTTCGCCATATCCATGGTGACGTTGGCTGACAGCACATCCCCAGCGTGATTCAAAACTATAAACAGGACTCCCGCCCCATAATCGGCCATGCGGATGGCTTCCAGGCATCGAGGGGCTCCAGGAGCAGCGAAGATTTCTCCCGGGACACTGACGTCCAGCATCCCCTCACCGACAAAACCGCTCAGCCCCGGTTCGTGACCACTTCCGCCCAGAGTCACGACTCCCACCTTGCCCTTGGCTTTGGGAACTGCTCGCACTACCAGATTATTGCCCGCCAGCCGCACTTTGTCGCGGTAGGCCAGGGTATAACCTTCCAGCAGCTCCTTGACTACGTTCTCAGGTTTGTTGATGAATTTTTTCATCGGCATGGTTGATGCTCCTCAGAAACTCGGTTCTCTTAACCCAGTCCGAACCAGAGAGTAAAGTTACGGATAGTCGAGAAGTAAGGTAAGGATGTCTCTGGGCTCCATTGGGAGCCGAATCTTTATAGAAATGCCATTCCCTACAAATATTCTGAGCTCCGTAGGAGCGGCATCGTTCCGATGCACAGGGTGTTGATGCCGCTCCTACGGAGCTTGAGAAAGAATCTTGACGTCTGGAACTATAAAAGATTCGGCTCCTACGGAGCCTACCCAGAGACTCGCAAACGAACTTTTGTAACCTCATTAAACCACGTTGGAATTCGTCCACAACGCAAGCCTCGTACCGATCGCAAACGCAATTCGCGTTTCCGTGCGGCCGGGTCTTGGCTTGCGGCACCTTGAGAGTGATTTTGCCAGCACCGAACTTCAGTAGTACAAGCCTAATATTAATCAGGACAAATCACCAAAAAAATAGGGGCTGGAACCGTCAAGCGTCTATAAGGTTTGCATATTTTTTTATTGGAAAACTATGACCTACTCAAAGGCCATCTTCGACACATTCCTGGTACAGCGGGGCTGCCGTCATCGTATGAACTCGCGCAGGTAAGCATTGTCCTGTTCATCGCTGAGATCGGTATCGTCCCCGAGAACGTAACGATACTGAAAAGGAGGACCAAGAGGAACAGTCCGTCTCATCCAATTCGTTGGGTCGGTCCACAAGACCGATCGCTTTCCCATCGCCCGCGTAAGATCCACGAGGTCCCAATGCAGCGCAAAACCGGGAACGACTGCATCGAACAAGTTGGTGTTCATCGACCTTTCCAGGGCCAGCCGCAAACTGTGGGGCGTTCGGTCCAACCACACCTTGCGGATTCGGGTGTCAATTGAGGCTGCCAGCAGGAGCCACACTCCCTTCACACCCCGGGCGAATGCGCGAATCGAGTCCGCGTCAACATCAGTGCGAGACACCAGGACATCCACTCCACGTAGCAGATCGTGGGCGCGCATTGCCGGCAGGTTCCGTCCGATCTGGATGGCTCGCGCATTGGTTCTCCAATTTCCCAGGTATGGCCGGCGATCAAGCTCAGCTGGAGAATCACGGGGTTCAAGTTCGAGGACAACCTGTCCTGCCTTGAGGATCTTTTTCGCCATTGAACCTGTCGATTCGTCCGCCACCAGTAATACCGCCGGCTTTCGCCCAGCGGAAGGCGGAACATAGAGTTTTCCCTGAATCTCAACCCCTGGTTCACTCTCAAAACGAATTGGCTGGTATGGACTCTCCTGGTCGCTCGACTTGTCCAAGACCTTCACTGCGGGAGGGGAGCCGTCCGAGGGAATGCGCAGCCTGCGCAGTTCGGCTTGTAATTCAGCTGTTGTTCCCTGCCCTTTCCTGGCATGAAAACGGTCCAGGATCACCTGATAGAGCTTTCGGCTGCCCGGTTCATCCTCAACATGACCGGTTCGCGTCACTAATAGTTCGTGATTGGGATAGAGTTTCACGGGCTGTTCATGAGAGCTACCTCGACCGTCTTTGAGCCATCGGATCATCCACTCATAGATGGCTTCTCGACTCTCAAGAGGGGTACCGTGAGGACCCGACCCGACGAAGAGGCGCAACTTGTCCTCAGCTCCATAAAGGGTGTACCAACGCCGAGCTTCTTCATAGACGAGCCTCGCCCCTTCAGGCGTAAAGTAGTCATGCTCGGTGGCCTGGATCAGATAAGGGGTTGGAGCAGACAGTTCCACAAAATCGGTCACATCGAGCCCTCGGGAAAGAACTGGGAAGCTCATTTCCGAATCGGGGTTCGGGCCAGCGAACAAGAGGCGATACGAATTGGGGAAGCAAGCGGGAACAACCGCTTTGAGCCTCGGGTCCAAAGCGCCAATGAACGTCGTCAGGGCGCCGCCGCCAGAGCAGCCCGCTGCTCCCACGCGTGTGGCATCCACTTCGGGCCGGCTGAGCAGATAGTCGAGGGCTCTTTTGGCGTCCCAAATGAAATAGCGGGCCACGCTCTCACCGATCAAAATGCTCTGGGCTCCCGCCTGGATGTGTTCGTTCACTGACCAACCGGCCAAGGGCGCATCGATCTGCCGATCGTAGGTCTGCTCTCTCTCGCCTTGCCCGATAGGATCAAAGGTCAGAGCGACGAAACCCTTCAAAGCCAGATTGGCCGCGAGTCTCTGTGGCTCCGGTTTCCCCTCCTGGGTATGGCCAGACTGCAGAAGGACCGCGGGATAGCGACCGGGCTGCGTGGGCCGATAAAGATTGGCGGTGACATAAAAGCCAGGCAAACTCTCAAAAATCACTTTCTCGATCGTGTAGGACTCCGCCTCAATACGACCCGTAATTTTTGGATTCAGCGGCCCGTTGTAATCTGGCAGGCCGTCGAGAATCTCGAGAAGCGTTTCACGGACTGCTCTTTTCCGGCGCTCCGCGTCGGCAACAGTGCGGATTTCCGAAATGGTCTTTTCCCGCTCCTGTAGTTGCTGCTGTGCGATCTGGTTCATCCAACGGAGAAGCGGGTCCTCGATGGGCTTTTGGGCAGCAGCAGAGGAGAGATTGAAAAGAATGACACCCAGTGCAATGGTTGCCAGTTTCATCAGAATCGCCCTAAGACAGGACTCAAACTTTCGCGACGCTCCAAGGCCAAAACACCTACTCGGCGCGCCAACGCGCCGGAACGGGTCCACCAAAAAATACGCCATCGTACTACGAGTCAGACCACTTAGCTACGAATGGCTGAGGGTTTCTTCGAATGCTGGAAAGACCACCACAGCAGAGGACCCCAAGAGACCCATGGACCTCGCAGACGCTGACTTCGTCGTCCCTATCCTGATTTTTCAGACCATAACACGATTCGCCGGAATTGCAGAAAGGACCTGGCACACGGCGCCAGTGCCCACCCCGTGGATCACAGCCATTCAGGCGGAACCAAAAAGCCCGCCGAGTCTCCCTACGTTTTGAGACACACCTGAAGCAGGGCTACGAAAAAACAGCTCCAAGAGCCCTGTAGACGGCCAAGCACCTCAGGAGCGTTAGCGCGCTCGATGGGCCATAGAACAATGCCAGATGATGCATTCGTCGATGCCGTGGTACCCGCACTGCGACTTCGGTGAGCCGCGACTCTATCCGATCGGATGGCCAGGCTATCCGATCGAATTGGGTTTCGGTGTTCCGGGAGCTACTCCTGACCCGACGAGACGTAGGTTCTGCCTTCAAATCCTGGGTGGACTCAAGGAGCGCCAACGATTTATGAGACAGGCGTGCACTTATGGCACAATGATTGCCTTAGGTCAGATTGCGAGCCGCTCGTGACGTAGCCCTAAGAAGTCTGAAGTTACCGCCACTCGCCGCACTGGTCATGGCGGGGGTCAACGCCTCGTGGCATTGATGTAGGGCGAGGATGAAACCGGTCATCCTATCCCCGCAGCAGCCATAACACTGACAGCTTCGAGGCGAAACATCTCATGTTTGCTTATCTGCCAGGATAGGCGAATTCAATCAATTTCTTAAGCAAAGGAGATTTCAATGCCAAATCAATACAAAGAGCCGGGTGCACTTGTCCTCACGCTGTTTGACAATCTGCTTGAACGAATCAAGTCCACGCGCCCGATCAGAACCAACGGAAAGCCACTCACGGCAGGCTTTGTCTATTCTCAACTCGTCCTGGGGATGCCCTGCGCTCCGCGGGACTATGTGAATCCCTGGTCACCAGCGGGTGGAGGAACGGTTCAGGATGCGATCAAGCAGTTTGAACCTCAAGCGGCATCCAGTCAGCCCGCAACGGGTTCCGCGACGGCTGCACCTGCGCTTGACACGAAGCTTCAGAAAGCAATCAATGCGGCCTGGAAGACATCCAGGTTAGTTGACACAATGATCATGGTGACCAATGACGATTCCTTCCTGGAGTACCCGGCAGCTCGGCACGTCAGCTTCGCCTACGAAGGCATCATCAACGGCATGCAATCCCTGCCTACGCCCCCAATTTCACCCCAAGTCCAGAAACAGATCGACGATGCGAGGAAGGTCCTTTTTCAGCTGGACGAAGAGGGAAATATTGTCGGTAAAAGCAGACTCTACAAGAACTACATCACGAATGCCGAAGCTTATGCCCAGGCTAAGACAGATTACGCCGTAGCCCAGGCCATGGCACTGGCGAACCCTGCGATGGCGGCTTCTTGGCCCCTGATGTCGAGCGGTTACCAGCAGAAAGTGGAAAATGCCTATGACACCCTCAAGACAGAAGGCGCTGAAAAGGTCGAACGGTCTCTGGACATTCTGGAATCCGTTGGGATCAACATGCAAAACCACATGATCGCCAAGGCGCGCGAGCTCTTTGATGTGTGGAATCTATCGGGACTCTCCGGTGTCGCTGATAAGACTCCGTATTCTTACATCTCGCCCACCGGCTGGTGCGATCCCGACGGCGACGATGAGGGCTGGCAGACATTAACGGTGAGTCACAACGAGTATCGAAGCCGGTCCAGTTTTCATAGTTCGTCTTTTGCTGATAGTCGCTTCCGCAGTGACCAGTCGTCTAGCAGCGGCGGCGGTGGTGTCAGCATCTTTGGCTTTGGCGGCTATGGTTCCGCCAGCAGTTCTTCGACGAGCTGGTCTAACAACTACCGCTCGCAGAGCGGAACTGACTATCAGTTTCACAATGATTCTAAGAACCTCTCGATCACGATTAGTTATGCGCTGTGCACGATCAACCGCCCGTGGCTGCTCGGTGATCTCTTCTATCTGAGGAACTGGTATCTGGTGGGCAATCCCAAGAATGCCGTCAGTGATGGGACGATTGCGGGACAGGTCAAGGACGACAAAGCGTTGATGCCAATGATCCCTGTGCAATTCCTGGCGATCCGCAATGTAAAAATCCATGCTACGGCGGCCGATTGGGGAGGCGACGGTCAGACGTTGCGACGGATGCAGTCCGACAGCCAATCGCAGAGCAGCAGCTCGAGCGCTGGAGGCGGAGGAGGTTTCAGTCTTGGCTTCGTCAGCATTGGGGGTGGAGGCAGTCACTCGGAAGGACACACCAGTAGTAGCTTCGGCAACCGGCAGTCGGCAGGTGCCAACAGCAGCTATGGTTGGTCTTTTGACGGGGAGACGCTGGAAATCAAGGGAACTCAAATTGTCGCCTTCCTCAGCCAGATCGTACCAGCTACTGCGCCCGTTAGCGACCCAGGTTTGGACCGATAACAACAAGCTCAGGCAAATCGTCGCCCCTTCTCACTCCCATGGGGAGGGGCGATCATGAAGCGCCCTACGCGGCTGAGCCTGAAGGAGCATACTATGACCGATCTAAATAAGCTGATCCAAAGTGTTTACGATTACTTTCAGAAGAAGTACGGAGTCGATACCGGTAACCTTGGGCCAGGCAGCCTGTTCCTCGCGTTTGACAAACTGGCCACCAACCTTTCCGTCAGTGACTTCAAATCAAGCCCTGGGGACAAGGAGATCAACTCGGCGATTGCGCTGCAACACGGGTCCGACCTGGTGAACTTTGCGGCGCAGCTCGATTCTGAAGGCTTTGTTGCACCGCGGGGTGATTTGTCACCCGCAATTGACGAGCAGTACAGCCTCCTGATCTCGGCCGCGCAACATCTTTCTCAAGCCGGGGCCGACAACGCCGCAGCGCTCTTTTTGGAGCTGAAAGGTCAGGCGCTCAGGAAGTTTGACGAAAGCAAAATGAACATGAACTTGACCGACTTTTGGCCGGCAAGTTTTACGCCCCAGTTCTGGTTCAACGATCAGGATCCAACGATCTGGTCGACCTACTCTACCGCCACATCGGCTGAATCAGGCACGCCTTCACCAAAGCCCAACGTTCCTCCACGAGTCATCCTGGGCGATTGGCGCTGGCGCGTCATCACGCCTGAGGCGGCGCCGAAATTGCAAACGGTTCGCCAGCTGCAGGCAATGCCCGCTTCCGTAGCAGTTAACACCGCTGCTATGAGAAGCCTTGTTCCTGAATCGCCTCCTGCTGCGACACGTGCTGTGCTCGCCCCATCCGCAAAAATGACAATGAGGCCGAACCAAGCGAGCCTTACTTCAAACGCGCAGGTGTCGAAACCCGCAGCCAGTGTTCTTTCGGCGCGGCCGAGCCTGGCCGCCAATGCGGCCGTCTTGACCAAGCCTCAACCAGCTCGGCTGAGTCCACTCACTGCCAAGAATCTGGCTCTCAGTAATGTCGTTTTGAATCTGCCGGCGCAACCGGTCTCGTCGAGCAATTTCGAGCTCTCGTTTCGCTACTGCCTGGTCACATTTGCCAGGCCGTGGCTATCCGCAAACTTCTTGAACGCGGCCAACTGGTATCTACCTGGTCTGCAATCGGGGGATTGTGGGGGTGGTAAATACGAGAGCAGCGCGTTGCCCTTTGCCTTTTTGCCCTCCAAGTTTATCGTGGTCAAGGATCTGAGCATCACTGCCAAATGGTCCGAAGAAGACCGCAAGTACATTGATAACTCGGCGAGCTTCGGGCCTTTTTGGGTTGAAAAAGAGTCCAACAGTAATACACTGAAACATCCGGGCATGCAGATCATCGCCTGGTTGTGCCAGGTAATGCCGGTTCTGCCGCCAGTTTCCGACCCCAGCGCTGCGGCAACTGCCACGGCCCCGACAGGCTAACTGTAGGTTTAGGCAGGCTTCTTTGGATCGGCGGGACGGACCAATATCGCCAGCCACAAGGAGAAGATCTCACCCAGGGTTCGACCACCGTCTGCATCGGCGCGTTCGGGCCCGGGGTGGGAAATCCCTTCGACGGGATTGATTCCAGCAAAGGGAGAGGACCCTTCTTCGATTTCCACTGGGAACTCTACAACGCCTTCAATCACGCCAGTTTGCCCAGATCGACACCGCCGCGCAGTTTGATCCACCAGGTCAAGGTAAGTGCTCGGTCTGGACAAACCTTCGTCGTGCGCCCACCCCGAATCATGCAGCTCGGTGTGAAGTTTTGTCTTCTGATTTTGGGTCTTCCTTTTGTATCATGCCCCTAATTCCTGGTCCAGTTTTCTCCTTGGAGAAGACTTGACCAAGCGTGGCGTTTCTCCAGTTCCAAAGGCAGTCTGCAGTCTCAGTGAGCGTCAAATTCAGTGCTGCTCCGTGTGCTCAAATTCAAGCGCGGAAGCTCAAGGAGGTTTGAGCCAATGAAGCGTTTCCTTTTTACCCTCGTCGTTCTGGCTTTGCTGATGCCTTGCCCTTCGATTGATGCCCGAAGTGATGCGGGAGGAAAGAGCACGCGTTCAGTGAAAGGGTTGAAACTCAAAGTCAGCAGCAATGGAAGATACTTGGCCAAAGATAACGGCGATCCCTTTTTCTATTTGGGGGACACGGTCTGGACTTTGTTCAAGCGGCTCAATCGGGAAGAAGTCGAGGAATACTTGCAGAACCGGGCGGCCAAGGGATTTACAGTCATTCAGGCTTACGTGCTCAGGGGGTTAGGCGTCCGCAATGTTTATGGACACTTGACACTCGTGGATAGAGATCCCACCAAATTCAATGAGCCGTTTTTTGAGAATGTGGACTTTGTTGTCAATCGAGCCAACGAGCTTGGACTAGTGATGGGCATGGTGGTCACCTACGGGGAACACGTCAGACAGGTTCGATCCAAAGAACAAGTGTTCAATTCTTCCAATGCTTTTATTTTTGGGAAGAATCTTGCCAGCCGTTACAAAAACAACTCCGTCATCTGGCTACTGGGCGGCGATAGAGTCGCCGCTGGCGATGAAGAAGTCTGGACGGCCATGGCAAAAGGCTTAAAAGAGGGGAGTCAAAATACTCAGCTCGTTTCCTATCATGGGCCTGGTCCCAGAACGGGCCCGACCGGCCCCACTGGCTATTCCTCTTCATTCTGGTTCCACAATTCCGACTGGCTCGACTTCAATATGATCCAATCGGGGCACCGTTGGGCAGTCCCGAACTATGAGTTCATCACCCATGACTACGATCTCAAACCTGCGAAACCTACGATTGATATGGAAGCCAGGTATGAAAACCATCCCGACGGGCCTAACACGGACGTACGCATGGATGCGCACCAGGAACGGGAAGCCGCCTATTGGGCGATGCTAGCAGGCGCGGCAGGGCACGGATATGGCTGCAATGATATGTGGCAACTCTACAACCCGGAGCGAATGCCTGCTGCTGATGACCAGTCGTTTCCCCATGAGCGGTTGCGGGGGACGACGCATTGGCGCAAGGCCATGGATTTCGAAGGCGCTTTCAGCATGGGGCCGATGCGAAAACTCTTTGAACTGAGACCTTGGTATAAGATGGTCCCTGACCAGTCCGTGATCGCTTCCGGGCAAGGTGAAGGAGAGGATCATGTCCAGGCCGCGAGGGCCTCTGATGGCAGCTTTATCGTTGCGTACCTCCCGTTCGGAAACCCGATCAAGGTCCAGATGGACAAGATCTCCGGAAAAAAGGTGAAGGCACAATGGTATGACCCAAGAAAGGGAAGCTGGGCTTCCATTGGGGAGTATCCCAACACTGGCGCCCGTGAATTCTCCGCTCCATCCAAGGGCAAGCAAAGCGATTGGGTCTTAGTTCTCGAAGACGCCAGCAAGAACTATCCGATCAAATCCAAAGAGAAATAGAAGGCAAACGTGTCAACTCGCGTTGGCCCGGCAGGCGATTCTGTGCAATCATGCTGGGGCCAGCCTGGACTCTCCTTACCCGCCCAGGCTATGAAGGTAAATCCGCGCAGGTAGTTTGGCAGGGTTCACCGTCCAGGCGTGGAACGCGGTTCCACGCGTGCGCTGGAGCGTCCCTCCAACTCGCCCCTGTCGGCTCGTTACGGTATTTGCGAAACGGAGCACTAAGAACCAGGGCAAACAATGAAGCAGAATCGCACAGCTTCCTCCTGCCTAGTCACACGTCGCACCGCCCTGTCGATGTTGCTCGCAGGCACGATCGGAAGACGCGTCGAGTTCGGCTTCGCGCGTTGGCGATCCCCTGCCCTGCTCGCTCAAGGACTCTCTCGGAAACCTCTCTCGCAACTCTCCGTCAGCAGCAATGGGCGGTTCCTGCAGGACGCATCGGGCCAACCGTTCTTCCTGGTGGGTGATTGCCCGCAAAACTTGCCCGTCAAATTGGCCATATCGCAGTTGGACGAATACATGGCTGATTGCGAGAGTAAGGGATTTAATTTGCTGTGGATTTGTATCGACGGCCAAGGAGCGGATGCACCTTCAGCAAATGATCCTAGCCCGAAGGATAAGAATAACAACCCGATGATGATCTCCGATTGGGATATTGGTACTCTGAACGACGCGTACTTCGTGACGATAGACTCGATCGTGAAGACAGCGGATGTGCACGGTATTTATTGCATGCTGACCCCTATGAGTGAGTGTCAATGGTTTCCCGCCAATATTCGCGCGAACAGCGCCGACAAGTGGCATCAATACGGTCTTTATCTCGGCAAACGGTATCGGACGAAGGCGAACATCATCTGGCAGCTTGGAAACGACAACATCACCACCTTTGCGCAGCATGCGATCGTCCGGGGGATCAAGGAAGCTGGAGATACGCATCTGATGACTGTCAACTGGCGCCCTGGCTTTCGTCGTGAAGGTTCAGGATGGGTCAGGAAATATCAGCATGGGGAGGACTGGATCGATCTGAATGCCTGGTACATCAATGCGCCAATAAGCGAAGGCGGCGCGCCCTGCTATTGGCAGAAGATCGAGTATGAGCGTGAAAATCCCATGCCATCGTTTCAAACCGAGGCTGAGTATCAGCAGCCTGATAGGAAGGCGACCGACCTCGATTGTCGCATGCAGAATTACTATGTCGCGCTCGGCGGCGGATGCGGGGGTCAAGTCTACGGAGCAGGTTATCTTGCAGATAAGTGGGATTATGACACCTACAAGAATAACGGCGGCCGTGTTCAGGCAATCCATTTCAAAAAGCTGTTTGTAAGCCGCGATTGGACGACGCTGGTTCCGGATTACAGTCACACCTTCGTTACTGCCGGATATGGAACATTGTCGCCGACAACCACGGATTATGTGGGAGCTGCTATCAACAAGGGATCGCTCGGCATGGCCTATTGCCCCAGGACCGCGACCATCACCGTCGACATGTCGCGGTTTTCCGGCAAAGTGCTGGCCCGGTGGGTTGATCCCACGGATGGAGGTTTCAAGGCCGTTGGGAACTCGCGCTTGCAGAACAAAGGTTCGCGCCAGTTTTCGACACCTGGAAAAAACAGTGCTGGCGACGGTGACTGGGTGCTCGTGCTCGAGACGCGTTCAGACGCTCGTTCATAAGGGAGCGAGGTCGAGCTAGCCGCCCGTCATTGCAGTCCCTCAGGCGGATGATTGCATCGCTCTGGAAGACAGGGAGCAGACCCTGACGAGTGGCCTCCATGCCCGGCAATATCGCCGCCCCGGAAGCCGTTCGGGATAGAGCACCCGAGGCGAACAGGCAGGAGAACACAGGCCAGGCTGGATCAAGCAGGGTCTTCTCGGTTATCATCAGGACGTATGGTGCTTTCCTTTCTCTTGTCGCTATTCAGGGCACCGTCTGGATTCATAAGATCCGGACAACAACCTCAGAGAGTTCCCACACAATCAAAGAAGTGACTTTCGACGGTTCGGCTGGGAGATCGTGGAGCAGATCGGAAATGGCAAGAGAGTCTCCGGCAGGTGAGGTGGCCGTGGGCATACTGGCCAATCCGGCTTCTGGGCGCGACATTCGTCGTCTGGTTGCTCGCGCCTCCGTTTTTCACATCGCCGAAAAATGCAACATGATTGTGCGGCTGCTGTTCGCCTTGGGCTCGGTTGGCGTCGAGAGAGCTTACATGATGCTGGATCCCGACGGTATTGCGCGAAGAGTTCAGAAGGACTTTTCCGCCAAGATTCCACGACTCGCGTTTCTAGACAGTCCTGTGGAGGGTGGCCCAGCAGACACCCTTCGGGCAGTCGAGTGTATGGTCAACCTCGGGGTTCGGGCCATCGTGGTACTCGGAGGTGACGGGACTCATCGATTAGTAGCTAAGGTCTGTGGGCACACACCGCTCACCGCCCTCTCCACAGGGACAAACAATGTCTTTCCGGAAGTCTGTGAGACGACTGTCGCTGGTCTGGCCACCGGGCTGGTGGCGACAAACCAGGTTCCATTTTCGGAGTCAGTATTCCAAAACAAGGTGCTTTGCGTGGAGCTAAATGGGATTCAACGCGATCTGGCGCTGGTGGATGTGGCAATTACCAGCGATCTGTGGATCGGAGCTCGGGCCTTGTGGCATCACCAAAACCTCGTTCACGTTTTTTGCACTTTCGGCGAACCAGACGCCATTGGGCTGTCGTCTATTGCCGGGCTCCTTCGTCCGGTTTCACGCAGCGCTCCGCACGGCTTGAGACTGGATTTCGCGCCGCCCGCCTCAGCTTCTCGAACAGTTTTAGCACCGATCGCTCCAGGTCTTATCGTACCGGTTGGAGTTAACAATGTTCGCATGATCGGCTTCAGCGAGCGCCAACCAATTCAAATTCCCCAGGGTGTGATCGCCCTTGACGGGGAACGGGAGGTCGAGTTCGGACCGAACGATCACGTGACCGTTCGCCTCGAACCCGATGGCCCTTTAACGATTGACATCGAGCGAGTGATGGCGCGAGCCGCTCAGGATGGGTTGCTGATTCGCCGCCAATCGTTTGACGAATCCAAGGAGGCACTGACTTATGCATCTCGGCAAAACTGATCTTCTCAAGGCCTACAGGACGATGCGGTTGATCCGTGAATTCGAAGAACGCGTCCACGTTGAGTTTGCAACAGGTGAGATTCCCGGGTTTGTTCACCTCTACGCAGGTGAGGAAGCCATTGCCGCAGGAGTTTGCATTCATCTGGATGATCGCGATTGGATCACCAGCACTCATCGCGGCCATGGCCATTGCCTTGCCAAAGGGTGTGATGTGCACGCGATGATGGCTGAGATTTACGGCAAAGCCAGTGGCTTGTGCGGAGGGAAGGGCGGCTCGATGCATATCGCTGATCTCGATAGGGGAATGCTGGGCGCGAATGGAATTGTAGGGGGTGGCCCGCCCCTGGCTTGCGGAGCCGGCCTGGCAGCCAAGAGGCTGGGGAAGCATGGTGTCGCGGTGGCTTTCGTAGGCGACGGCGGAGCCAATCAGGGCTCGACTTTGGAGAGTCTCAATCTCGCTTCCATTTGGAGCTTACCCTGTATCTTTGTTATTGAGAACAACGGCTATGCCGAAGCCACCTCCTGCAAGTATGCCGGAGCCTGCCAGGATTTTGCCGATCGAGCCAACGGCTTCAACATGCCTGGCATTGTCGTCGACGGCCACGATTTCTTCGCTGTTTATGAAGCTGCCGGCGAGGCCGTCCGGCGTGCCAGAGAAGGTGCAGGACCTACTTTGATGGAATGCAAAGTCAACCGTTACTTCGGACACTTCGAAGGCGATGCTCAAACCTACCGCGCACCGGACGAGGTCAAGAAACTTCGGGACACTCGGGACTGTATTCGCGGTTTTGCAGGAAAGGTAACCTCAGCCGGACTGGTGGACTCTGACGAACTGGCACAGATCGACCGGGAAGTTGCGCAACTGATTGACGATTCCGTTGTGCAGGCCAAGGCCGCTTCCAAGCCAGAAGCCGCAGACCTTTTGACAGACGTGTACGTCACCTACTGAACCTAAGGAGCGTGTCCGTGGAGCGAAGAATCACTTTTCGACAGGCGATCAATGAGGCTCTGACGCAAGAGATGGAGCGCGACAAGAGAGTTGTCATCATGGGCGAAGACGTTGTCGGCGGCAGCGGCACAGACGGCGCCATGGATGCCTGGGGAGGCGTGCTGGGCGTCACCAAGGGTCTATGGGGTAAGTTTGGTGACCGAATCATGGACACACCGATCACCGAATCGGCCTTTGTAGGCGCTGCAATTGGGGCGGCCACCGCCGGACTGCGTCCTGTCGTGGAACTGATGTTTGTCGACTTCATGGGGGTCTGTTTCGACCAGATCTTCAATCAGGCCGCCAAATTCCGTTACATGTTTGGCGGAAAAGCCGTCACCCCAGTCGTGGTCCGAACCATGTTTGGAGCCGGCTTCCGCGCCGCTGCCCAGCATTCTCAGTGTTTGTACCCCATTTTCACCCACATCCCAGGTCTCAAGTGCGTGGTCCCTTCGTCACCTTACGATGCCAAGGGACTGCTCATCCAGTCGATTCGGGATGATGATCCCGTCATGTTCTTTGAGCACAAACTGCTCTATTCGATAGAGGGTGAGGTTCCAGAAGAGCCGTATGCGCTCCAACTGGGTGAAGCGAATGTCGTGCGGGAAGGCGATGACGTCACCATCGTTTCATTAGGACGCATGGTTCACACGGCAGCTGAGGCCGCCGCCGCGCTGTCGTCAGAGGGCATCGACTGCGAAGTGATTGACCTCAGGACGACCTCGCCGCTTGATGAGGACTCGATTCTCGAAAGTGTGGAAAAGACTGGTCGGCTGGTCGTCGCTGATGAGGCCTCTCCGCGCTGTAACATAGCGACAGACATTTCTGCTGCGGTCGCCCAGAAACGCTTTGACCGTCTCAAGGCGCCCATTCAAATGGTGACGCCGCCACACACGCCTGTGCCGTTCAGCGACGCCCTCGAGGATCTCTACATTCCCAACGCGAGTCGAATCGCCTCAGCGGTCCGGGACGTGATGAGGTATAAGGCATGAGTTCATCTGACATCCACGCCCTAACCATGCCCAAGTGGGGGTTGTCTATGCGGGAAGGCAAGGTCGTCGCATGGCTCGCCGAAGAGGGGAGCGAAATTGCTCCCGGCATCGACGTGGTTGAAGTTGAGACAGACAAGATGCTGAGCGCGATCGAGGCCTCGCATGCCGGCAGACTGCGTCGCCAGGTAGGCAGAGTGGGCGAGATGATACCCGTGGGCGGGATCGTAGGAGTCATTTCGCAAGACTCCATTTCCGACGTTGAAGTCGATGCGTTCATTGCCGAGTTCCGATCAAGTTTCAAACCGGAAGAGGCTGGGCAGGAAGCATCCTCCAGCGAGCAGCCCGAATTCGTTACGGTCCAGGGTCAGCGAGTGCGCTACTTGAAGAGAGGCGAAGGAGGCCTGCCGGCCGTACTCATACACGGCTTCGGCGGGGACCTCAACAACTGGTTGTTCAACCATGAAGCCTTGTCCGAAAAAGGAGGCGCTGTCTACGCCATTGACTTACCGGGCCACGGGGGCTCATCGAAACAAGTCGTGAGCCCGACCCTCGACGGATTGGCCGCGACTTTGGAGGGTTTCTTGAATGCAGTCACCCTCCCCAAGGCCCATTTGATTGGGCATTCAATGGGTGGGGCCATTGCGATTCAGTTCGCCCTGGCTCATCCTGACCGGGTGGCTTCACTCGTTCTGATCGCAAGCGCGGGGCTGGGGCCTGAGATCAACGCTGGCTACATTGAGGGTTTCACGGGTGCCCTGCGGGTCAAAGATCTCAAGCCGCATCTGGAGGCGCTCTACGCCAATCCTAAGTCGATTACGCGAAAGATGATCGACGAGGTACTCAAAACCAAGCGGCTGGATGGAGTGGAGCAGGCGTTGCGTGCGATTGCGGCTCAACTCTTCCCGGGGGGCCGCCAAGCAAGTGTGCAACGTGACAGGCTGGCTGAATTGAAAGTGCCCGTGTTGGTTATTTGGGGGGCAGAGGATCGAATTCTGCCCGCCTCGCATGCGCGCGGGCTCCCGGCAAGCGTTAGCACAGAGGTCATTCCGTCAAGCGGCCATATGGTGCATATGGAGGCGGCGACGGAGGTGAATCGCCTGATTAGTTCGTTCTGGAGCAGATAATCCCCGACTCTCATTTCCAACCCGCCTACAGAAGTGAGGTATCCATGATTTTCGCTTCTGACTTGAAATTACCCGAAGGCCCTGTGGTCTTGCAGGATGGAAGTTGGCTCGTTGTAGAGGGTGGCCGCGGTTCGGTCACTCACATCAGCGCTGATGGAAGTTCCAAGCGCATCATTGCCCGCACCGGTGAACCGAATGGTTTGGCTGTCGACAGGAACGGCGTCATCTGGGTCGCCGAGACCCGCCCACCAGCCTTGATTCGTTGCGAGCTGGGCGGAAAGTTTGAGGTCGTTGTCACATCCTGCGGGGACGAAGCGTTCCTTTATCCCAATGATCTGTGCTTTGGTCCGGACGGTGCGTTGTACCTGACGGACTCGGGCATTCTTGGAGACGACTTCGCCCCGGGTGGCGCCGTTCGGTCAGATTACGCCAGCCTTCGTCTCAATGGCCGGCTCTACAAAATCAACACTCACACACTGGCCATTGAGAAACTGGATGATGGACTTCAATTCCCTAACGGAATTGCTTTTGGACCAGACGGCGACCTCTACATCAATGAGACCTTGACGGGAATGATTGGTCGCTATGGATGGAAGGATGGCAAGATTACAACCCGCAAACAGGACTTTGGAAATGTCATCAACCCACAGAGTCAGTTTCCAGGAATCAAAGGGCCGGATGGAATGGCCTTCGACCAGGACGGCAAGCTTTACGTAACCGTTTACGGCCAGGGAGACGTCACCGTCTTGGACAGACAGGGTGCAGTCACCGAGCGCATAGCCACCATCGGAAAGTTGACAACCAATGTCGCCTTTGGTTTGCCAGGACAAAAGAAGATCTATGTAACCGAATATGAGCGGGGCGTCTTGGAAGTCTTTGAAGTCGCCAAGGATGGCCTGCCGCTTTGGACATAGCCTTCCAGCCCATGATTTTCTCCGCCTCCTCTTATGAAGAGTCATCAGCCCGAGCTTCGTAAACTCACAACACCGGCCCTTCTGCTGGATCTACCTGCCGTCGAAAAGAACCTCCTGAAGATGTCCAAGTTCCTCTCCGGAGGAAAATGTAGTCTTCGTCCGCACTGCAAGAATCATCAAAGCCCCTGGCTTGCCTCAAAACAGATCGAGGCCGGTGCAATCGGGATAACCTGCGCTACCCTGGAGCAGGCGGAAATACTGGCCCACCACGGTATCAAAGAAATTCTCATCGCCAGCGAGATTGCCGGGGAAGCCAAGATCCGCCAGTTTGTGGACCTTTCGAGGCAGACTGAAGTCATCGTCGCTGTCGACAATGTCCGAGTCGTTTCGGACATGGCGCGACTGGCTCGCGATAAGAAAGCCACTCTGAGCGTGCTGATAGACGTGGATGTTGGACAGCATCGTTGCGGCGTGCAGCCCGGGGAGGCAGTGGTCCACCTGGCAAAAAGTGTGGTCGAACACGGGCTGCTTCTCCGGGGGATCATGGGATATGAAGGACACCTGCAACATGTGCCCCCGAGCCCTGAAAAGGACTCAGCCATTCGCGCCTGTGCCCAACTGGCCATTGAATCCAGAAGCCTCATCGAAGCCCATGGAATAGCCTGCTCCTATCGTGAGCGCGGGGGGAACGGGCACGTATTCCATCATGAGCCAAACCTCCGGGATCACTGAAGTGCAGGCCGGCACCTATCTGGCGATGGACAATTCTTACTTCAGAGTCGCACCCGAATTCGAACGCGCATTCAGTGTCTTGGTTACCGTCATCAGCAAGACGGACAACCAACGAATCGTTGTCGATGCGGGGAAGAAGTCATTGAGCGGCGAGCGCGGACTGCCTGTAGTCAAGAATCTCGAAGGAGTCGAACTCACGGCACTTCACTCCGAGCACGCGATTATCGAGCTTCGCGATGGGGCTGCCCCTGTCGAAGTGGGCGACACGATCGAAATCTGGGTGGAGTACAGCGATCCGACGGTCCAGCTCCACCGACGCATGTACGGAATCAGAAACGGGGTTGTCGAGGAGGTCTTGAAGCTTGGGGAATGAAAGGCTGGCCCGCCCGGTTTCCTGCGGAGGCAAAACCTCCGTCCGTACTTTCACGACAGAATGCTTGAGCAGCGAGGAGGAGCGATCATGCAGCGACTCGTCATTTCTCTGATAGCTCTGGCGGCAATGCTCTCTTCGCCCGCCATCATCCAAGCCCAAGCGACTCGCTCGGTCAAGGGAATGAAGCTGGCAATCAGCTCCAACAAGCGCTACCTCGTCAATCAGAATGGCGAGCCTTTCTTTTACCTGGGCGACACCGCTTGGACGCTGTTGAAACGGCTAGACCGGGAGGAGTTAGAAGAGTATCTCAAGAACCGCGCCGCCAAAGGGTTTACCGTCATCCAGACTTATGTGCTCCGCGGATTGGAAGTACCCAATCTTTACGGCGATTTGACACTAGTTGACAAAGATCCGGCTAAACCAAATGACGCGTTCTTCAAGAATGTTGACCACATTGTCAATCGCGCCAATGAGCTGGGATTGGTCATGGGTTTGGTAGTCACGTACGGAGAACACGTGCGGCAGACAAGGACCAAGGAGCAGGTATTCAATCCTTCAAATGCGTTTGCCTACGGGAAGTTTCTAGGGAGCCGCTACAAAGACAACTGCGTCATCTGGCTTCTTGGCGGTGACCGATCCCCCGTCGGCGATGAGGCGGTGTGGGCCGCCATGGCGAAGGGCTTGAAAGACGGCAGTCAAGGAACTCAACTTGTGTCCTACCATGGGCATGGTCCCAGTGCAGGCGTGACCGGGTACTCCTCTTCGTTTTGGCTCCACAATGAAAGCTGGCTCGACTTTAACATGATTCAGTCTGGCCACCGCTGGGGGGTCCCCAACTACGATTTCGTCACTCATGACTACCTTCTCACGCCGGTGAAGCCAACCATCGACATGGAACCGCGTTACGAAGCCCATGTGGTGTTGGACGGGGGAAGCGCTGGCAAACGGATCGACGCTCATCAGGAGCGCGAGGCAGCCTACTGGGCGATGCTGGCTGGAGCGGCTGGCCATGGATACGGGAACAACAACATCTACCAATTCTATGATGAAGCTTCACAGAAGCCCTCTTACAAGAATGACTATTCGTTCCCGTTCAGCTCTTGGCGTGGCACGACTCATTGGCGCAGGGCCATGGACTTCGAGGGAGCGTATGACATGGGCGTGATGCGCAGACTTTTTGAATTGCGTCCCTGGTATCGGATGGTTCCCGACCAATCGGTGATTGCTTTCGGACAAGGAGAAGGTGAAGATCACATTCAGGCCGGGCGCGCGGCGGACGGAAGCTTCCTCATCGCCTATTCACCCTTTGGGCATCTCATCGGCGTTCACATGGATAAGCTTTCCGGTAAGAACATCAAAGCCCAATGGTACGACCCAAGGGAAGGAACATGGATATCGATCGGGCAATACCCCAATACAGGCATCCGCGAATTTGTCCCACCTTCCAATGGAGCCCACAGCGACTGGGTCCTTGTACTCGAAGACATGGACAAGCACTATCCCATCGAGCCCCCAAGATGACCCGGTTCATTCCGGTCACAACTGTCAACTTCGATTCGCGAAGATCGAACGCCATCGGCTGCACTATCCTGCGAGCACCTCCGTCGTGGCTGGCTCGCGACTGGCAATGCAACCGGCGATGGCGGCTAGTCCTGCGGCCAGAGCAAATCCCGCCATCGGTATGGTGAAACTTGCAGTAGCCTGAGTGATTTTTCCGACGGCCCACATCGCCAGCGCGCCGGCGAGCGAACCGGACCCACTCAAAATTCCGATGGTGGTGGAGACGTGTGTCCGAGAGATATCCTGCGCCATCGTGAGGTAGGTCGCGATCCAGATGCCGAGCCCAACGTTGACCCCGACCAGCACACATACGGCCTGGTAAAGAAGTGGAAGATAGGGGACACAGGCGCAGAACAGGAGCGGCACCGTGGCGAAGAGGAACACAGCGCGCCGTGCGGCCAGCACCGCGTAACCGCGGCGCACCAGGATGAGAATCACCGTGCCGCAAAGCAGGTTGCCTAGATCGAGGCCGAGGTAGATCATCGTCAGAATCCAACCAAGTTGCCGGCCGGGCGCCAAGCCGCGCTGCTGGGCGAAATAGGTAGGAAGCCAATTGACACTGAAGTATAGGCACGGATTCACAAGAATGGACACGATGAGCACTGGAAAGAAATGTGGGCTCTTCACGATCTTGGCGAAAATGCCAAACTGAAACTTGAGGCCGGCGTTTTGCGGAAGTTGAGGCTCTTGCCAAACTGGCTCCAGTTCTTCACCCCGCGTGGCTGACACCCATGCAGCCAGCCAGATTGCCCCCAGGGCGCCGACGAGAACGAAAGTCCATCGCCAGCCCAGGACCGACGAAATCCCCAGAATCACAGCCGGGGCAATCAGGGCACCAACACTGGTACCGCTAGTAAAAATGCCGTTGGCTAGCGCCCGCTCTTTGGGTTCCATGGTGCGTGCCACAATGCGGATGGCCGCCGGCCAGTTCGCTGATTCCGTGACTCCCAGGAGAAGACGAAAAACCATGAGGCTCGCGAAGCCAGCGGCGAAACCCGTTATCATCGACACCATTGACCAGGCGAGGACAGCCGCTCCAAACGCCCAGCGCAGATGCGAACGGTCGAGAATTGGACCCACCGCGAATTGGGATAACGTGTAGGCGTAATAGAAAACGGCGAACAGCCACCCCAGTGCCTCGTTATCGAGGCGCATTTCTCGCTGAAGAATTGGAGCCAGGATGCTGAGTGTTTGGCGGTCCAGGTAATTGAGCGTCGTTGCCAGAAAGAGAAGGCCGCAGATTTTCCACTTGGTGGCCAGCAGAGGGCGTCGCGTCATCCTTCGATCCTGAAAACTTCCTCTACCAAGCCGTTGCGAATGCCATGAATCTGCCGGTGAAGACTGATCGTGGCGTCGGCGTCGTGAACCCAGAACTCCATCTTCTCGCCGACCTCGAGCGGACAAGTGGGATTCTCGAGATGGATAATGCCATGTTCGGCATTCAACGCTTTGAGTGTCACACCCCCGATTGCCTTAACGGAAGACAGGCCACGTAATGCGCTCAGGGTTTTGAATCCGGCATCGACGACAACTCGCGTGCCGTCTGTCTTGCTGACAATGGTGGCGAGGAGGCTCAATGCCAGCTTGAAATCGGTGCAGCAGCATTGAAAGTAGTCAGTATCCATGACCAGGTAGGAGCCGGCCTGAATCTCTGAAACTCCGGGATAGCGCCCACAGATCTTGTAGGAACTGGTTCCACCAACACTCAAAATTTCGACAGCAATGCCTGCGCGCACCACGAGATCGCGACATTCGATGAGCAAGCGCATCGTCTCGTTGCAGACCTTCACTTTTTCGGGGCCGTCACGGCATTCGAACTCGACCTTCATAGCCCATAAGGCCTCGAAACCGTAAACCTCGTTCCACAGCGATTTTTGCCAGCCGGACAACGGGCTCGCCCGGCTGAACCCCGCACCGATGCAAGCCAACGTCCACGTCGACCAGGACACCGGGTCGAATCCCTTTGCTGCGGGCCTCCCTCGCGATTGCTTCGACAATTGTTTCGTTATCGACACAAATCATCACCTCTGCCTGGCTAGCCAGGTCGATGAAGCGACCAATTTTGATCGGGTCGGCGATCTCGTTAGCGATCAGGACGCTCTGAACTCCGTGACGCACTAAACACTCCGCCTCGGCGACCGTGGCGCAGGTCATGCCAATCGCGCCGGCAGCCAGTTGGCGCAAGGCCAGGACAGGGCATTTGTGATTCTTGAAATGGGGACGCAGCTTGGCGCTACTCTGGCTGAAGAAGGTTGCCATCTTCCCCAGATTGGATTCCATGGCATCCAAGTCCAGCAGCAGCGCTGGTGTTTCGATTTCGTCGATCTTCACGGTGGGTTGCCTGCCGCTTTCAAATAAAGGACTGCCGGCCCGCCAAAAGGAGTACTGAAAATCGTAACGCCTCCGCCACGTACCGGCTTCCCTGCCACATTGGCCCCAGTGTAGACATTCAGCCATTCCACTGAAAAGCTGGCCGGTGCGTCGGTCAAGTCAACGGTAAACTCGCCATTGCCTCCGGGCTGGAAGACCAGGTATTCAGAGCCTGGTTTGGCCAGGCAATAGCGGACCGAAGCCAATTCATTGTGAGGTGTCATCTCTGCCAGATTGATTTTCTCGGCGTAGCGGCGTGTTTGCCCCATGGCATCGCGAGCGGAATCGTGCCAGGTGGGCGAGGGAGTGAGTTCCTCCATGAACAGCACGTTAAGGCCGCGGCAGAAGCTCTTCCAAACCCAGACGGCGTCACCACAGACGTGACCGCACAAATGATCGGTATCGTTGACGATGACCTTTCCACTGAAGTTCGCAGGCGGATTCTCGCGGTAACTTTCCTGTGGATCACCGGGATTGGGAGAAATCCAATCACCGGGACTGTTGAACAGGACAACATTAGAACCGCCGCGGTATTGAAAACTCATCCCGATCGGGTGTTGTTTGGGTTTGTGCGACTCGTATTCCTTGACGGCGTTAATAACGTAGTACTGCCACTCGGTGGAATAAGGGCCGGCTTCGTTGCAAACTTCATAGAGAACGTTGTCGAGATCGTTGACCGTATCGACGATCTTGTGCAGATAAGCCTGCTGCATGGCCAGAACTCGCTTGCCCATGGAACTCGTCTGCAGAGTGTAGTACTCCAACCCACGCCCGTCGCCGTCTGCGTCGCCGTCGATGCCGTTAATATTGCTGGCGGCGTTGAAAGGGTGAGTGTTCCAGGCATCGAGGAACTGTACTTCCCAACCCTCAAACAGCATGACGGCAACGTACATGCCGCGGTCACGCGCCGCCATGATGCGCGTGCGCATGCGCTCGAAGTATTCGGGATCGAAACGCGTGAGGTCAAACTTCGGTTTGTCATCCTTGGCCTTGCCAGGACCTGTGCGCAGCCAGGGATGCGGCTGAGCGTAGGCGACACCGCGGGGCTCATCATCAGTCCATTTAGGTGCCTCCCAGCGCCAGAGTCGAAAAAAGTTGTGATTGTGCGCCTGAAGAAAATCAAGGAAGACGTTGTAGTCGAGCACGGGCGGCGGGTCACCGGGCCCGGCACGATGACCCGTGTTCTGGAAATTGTTCCAGTTGTGGGTCCCGGTTAGATAGATGGCTTTGCCTGAGCCGTCGGTGAAGTAGCGTGGGTTGGACTGAAGAATTCGCAGTGGACCGCGGGCCGGCGCAGCATTGGCGGAGGCGAATGCCAAGTGCAGAACAAGCAACGTTGCAAGTGGCCAGTACATGCGATCAGCCAGCCGCAGTGTCATGTCTGTGTTTCCTGTTGTCAATCGGCAGCCGCACCACCTAGAGCACCCGGCATTTCAGGAGGGAGAAGGATAGGGTTTCGTCAGCTGCTTAGTTCCATGAGGGCTTGGCTCAACAATGCTGGTGACTGCGCCTCGGCAAGCTGATGGCCCGTCTCTCCTTCAAGCACGAGGTACCATCTTCCACAGATAGAGCACTGCCGGGCCACTGAATGGGACAGCAAAATTGGGTTTGCTCGCTCCTTTGACAGTTCCTCCCGCCGTGATTGTGCCCTCGACCGGATGCATCCACTCGACGGCAAATTCCCCAGATGCTCCGGAAAGATCCACAATCACTTCGTCTCCTTCGGGCAAGTAGACCAAATATTCATGACCTGGATTGGCCAAACAATACTTTGTGGAGGCCAGGTCGTTTCGAGGGGATGTCGCAGCCAGATTCATGCGGTCCGCATAGGTCCGGGTATTTCCGATCGCCTTGCGCACAGGTTCCCAGACCCAGGCTTCACTTCGATTGATGTCTCGCATCGGATTGCCTGGCCGCGCGGCCCAGTTGACACCCCCACAAGGCCGGCCAGGTATGGGAACCCAAGAGTCCATCAGGAGTGTGTTGTGGCCTCGCAGGAAGCTCTTCCAGGCCCACGGGACTGTTCCGCCATGTCCCCACAAATGGTCCGTATCCGAGACGCTCACTTTCTTGCCGTCCCAAACGGGAGGATCGGACTTAAACTCGGGATTGCGATCACTTCCGGCCGAAATCCATTCCGCCGGACTGGCCAGCAATTCAGTCAGAGTTTCCGCATTCCCGCCCGTCATTCCGACAGGATGTTTCTTTCCTTTCTCCGCCTCGTACTTGTGCACATAATCCACGACCCACCGGTCCCAATCCAGGTTTCCGCCCTCGTTGATGACCTCATACAAAACATTGTCCAGGTCATTCACAGTATCGATAATCTTTCTCATGATAGGCGGCCTGCATGTTCCTGACTTCAGTCCGGTCCAGGTCAACGCTTCCGGTACTCTCTTTCTCTCCGTTGAAGCTATTAATATTGTTTTGAGCGTTGTAAGGATGTGCCGGCCAGGGTTTGCATGGACCTCCCCTGTCTACGCTGAAACCTTGAAACAATTGCACGGCCGCGTAAATGCCCCGGTCTCGGGCTTCAATCAATCTGGAACGCATGCGGTCAAAGTATGCTGGATTGAACTTTGTCAAATCAAACTTTGGCAGGCCATCCAAGGCTGTTCCCGGACCAGTTCTGAGATAGGGGAGTGGGTCGACAAGCATCTTCTCATCTGTCCAGGGCGCATAGGCCGCTTGCATCCAATGCCAGAATCTCATGAAATTGTGATTGTGCTTCACCATCATATCGAGATAGCCAGGCCAATCGAATCGCGGCAAAGGCTCGATCCCAATGTCTTGGAAGTTGGCCCAGGTATGAGATCCCGTCAAGAAAATCGCCCGCCCGCTTCCATCGGTAAAGTATCGAGGATTCGTTGGATGAACCCGAAGCGGTCCTGTCGCCGGAGCCGGCCTGGAGTTCCAACCCGGGACCTCTTGTAAGGGCTTGGCCTCAACATCTCGGCGAAGGATTGCAGGTAAGCTCGAAATCACTGAAGCTCCACTTGCAGCCAGCAATGCCGACTTCTTCAAGAACTTCCGTCTATGCATCGTTTGCGGCCTCCAGAAATTGATCGTTAGCAGGAGATTTCCTGGCTTTCTATCACAAACGAACGCCATGGGGCGAGTCCCGAGTAGGAGGAAGTAGGAGAGCCAAGATCTCTTTCAAGCTACGTTCGGATGATGAATCGCATTACGGTTTGAAAGGGTCAGGATACAGTCAGCACCAGACTGACTCTATAAGGTTCGAATCATTTTTTCTTGGAATCCTCCCATCCCTCCCTCAGGTCTCGTGGCCGCTCCCGCTGCAAGCCGTGCGACCAGCAATTGCCCCTGTTGACGGAACGGCAGCGCCAGCCGGCAGACGAGGACATTCAGCTTATGGGCGTTAGTAGCGAGAAGGCGAAGAATCAGAAGAAGACTGAGGAATTTCCGAGTGAGACAGGTAGTTGCCTATCCCGGTTGGGTTCTCCGAGGAAGATTTGAAGCTTTGGGCTCGGGACTTCGACCTCGTCGACAACAATCTTTGATTGTGAGCGAAGAAGATGACGCCACTGTTCGCAGTACCGTCTTTAGGCGGCTTGGCTAAAGCCGATGAGGAGAAATCGAGAGAAATGCGAGACGATTGTCCCGGTTCGTGGCTTGGCCAGGATTTCGTGCTTGCATCCGCGCCAGAATGATTTCCCTCTGCCGGCCTGTGAAGCTCAAGCGGCCCTGAGAGGCCAGCTGCCAATCTTTTGATTCGAGTTTTCCGCGCATAATCCCCGCGCGAGCATGGGGTTGGCCGGGCAGCAACAGGTGACCGATTTCATGCGCGATGGCGACCCCCAGGGCAAGTTCCATAGGGATTTTCTGGTTCTCCTTCACTTGTAGAATTCGATCGAAGAAAACATAGACGATGCCCTTGCTTCCTCCAGAGGCTAATGGGATTGCCACGCCGGCCGTCGAGCGACGAGTCTTCGAAAAGCTTTTCTTGTTGCGCTGAAGGATTCGCAACGAGATGTCATTCGGCTCAACTGGAGCCGGGCAGGCGATATCTTCTGGTGCCTCACCCACTGCACAGTGCAGCCAAGTCAATTGGATTCCCATCGGCTTGAAAGAACCTTCAACGACTGCTTTGGCACGATTCAAGCTCTCGCTCCCAACCTGCGCCAGATCCCAGATGCGGACGGTGATTTGAACGGTGTTTGTGGTGCCTGCTGATTTCAGCAGTGCCAGCCGGAATCGGCACAGGTTTGATCAAAAGAAAACTCACAACCAGAATGTTTATCGGCGTTCGCGTCATCTCATTGACCTCCGTGTTTTCGCTCTGACCGAATAAAGCGGAAACGGAGTTCAAGAACTGGAACACCGGGAAGATTTTTTCTGCGAAATCAGGCCGGCTCATGCGGATCTGCAGAGCGAAGGTTCCCGTTGAGGGTGGGAGCCGATCACGGAGCGGCGATCCTTGCGGAGGGAAAGCCCTGACGTCGCCGCTCGGGGCTTTTATCTTCGCTTTTCATTTCCTGGGTGCATGCGGTCAACTATGGAGTACGGGACGAGCGAGTGGTATATTCAGGGCATTCAAAGTCTTTACCGCTGAGTGAAGGGGGTTGCCATGACCCCAGCTTCTTCCCGGGACATTACCGAGTTGCTGCAGGCCTGGAGCCAGGGTGAAACGTCAGCGCTGGAGAAGCTCACCCCGCTGGTCTACAAGGAACTGCATCGTTTGGCTCATCGCTACATGAGTTTCGAGAATCCAGGGCACACCTTGCAGACCACCGCCTTGGTCAACGAGGCTTACCTGCGGTTGGTTTCCAATCGGGCCACTTGGCAGAACCGCGCCCACTTTTTTGCGATTTCAGCCCAATTGATGCGGCAAATCCTGGTGGATTTCGCCCGCTCTCGGCATCAACTCAAGCGAGGCGGGAAGGTGCCGCGGGTCTCATTGGATGAAGCGTTAGTAAGCTCGCAGGAACCCGACGCAGACCTGGTCGCGCTGGATGACGCACTCACGGCTCTGGCTGCGGTCGATCGCCGAAAGAGTCAGGTCGTGGAGCTGAGGTTTTTTGGTGGTTTGAGCGTGGAAGAGACCGCCGAAGTTCTGAAAGTCTCCGTGGACACAGTGCTCAGAGACTGGAGGCTGGCGAAATTGTGGCTGCTGCGAGAGATGAATCGAAAGGAAGAAAGCAGTAAGGGATGAATAGAGTACTCCTGAGTGGCCCGAAATCTGGTCAGTAGCATCGCAAGGCGCCGGACCGCGCGATTCCCCCTTCGAAGGGGGTGTAGGGGGATGTCTCTGGGTGAGCTGAGTTCACCAACTGAACACAGCAGAAACCATGTTTCACTACGACCCAAAACTAAAACAACGTTCGCGAGAACTTCAGAAACAGTAGCACCTTGGCTGAAGTACTGCTCTGGAAGCAATTGAAAGGAAGCAAAATGCTGGGTTACTCCTTCTTGCGACAAAGACCCATTTACAAATACATCGTGGATTTCTATTGCCCGAAGTTGAAGCTGGTGATCGAGATTGACGGTGAGAGCCATCGAGAGAAGTTTGCAAGGGATCAAATCCGGCAGAAGAGTCTGGAAGAGTCTCGGCCTGAATGTCTTGAGATTTCATGATCGCGATGTGAAGCGGACATGGAGA
This sequence comes from uncultured Acidimicrobiia bacterium, assembly GCA_963752385.1. Classification (GTDB taxonomy): domain Bacteria; phylum Acidobacteriota; class Terriglobia; order Versatilivoradales; family Versatilivoraceae; genus CAVVYL01. The sequence goes on from CAVVYL010000062.1 coordinate 499,847, forward strand.
AATGTTTTGAGATGCATTCAGAATTGGATTGAGCAGCATGTGAAGGAAAACGACCAGAGACATCCCCCTGCGCCCCCTTCAAAGGGGGAATAGCTCGCGACTCCCCACTAAGCACTGCTTTTATGAATCGTTGGGAACAAGTTGAGAAGATATGTCAATCCGCTCTGGAGCTGGAAGAGAGCCGGCGGGCGGCGTTCCTTGAGCAAGCCTGTGCCGGGGATGCAGAACTGCGTCGCGAGGTGGAATCCCTGCTTCAGTTTGATGACGGTCGTGGAGACCGTTTCATTGAAGAGCCGGCCTTGGAGAAGGTAGCCAAGATGATGGCTCACGAAAAGCCTGAGTCATTGGTTGGCCAACAGGTTGGAGCTTACCAGATTCTTTCTCTGCTTGGGGCGGGCGGCATGGGTGTCGTTTACAAAGCGCGCGATACCCGGCTGAACCGATTTGTGGCGATCAAGGTGTTGCCGACAGACCGAGTGAGCGACCCGGAGCGCAAGCGGCGCTTTATTCAGGAGGCTCGGGCGGCCTCGGCGCTGAACCACCCCAACATCATCACCCTTCATGATATCGGGAGCGAGAGCGGCATCGACTTCATCGTCATGGAGTACGTCTCGGGCAAGACGCTGGATCAACGTATTCCGCGCAAGGGGATGCGGCTGAATGAGGCGCTGAAGCTAGCCATCCAGATAACGGACGCCCTAGCCAAAGCCCACTCCGCCGGCATCATCCATCGCGACCTGAAACCGACCAATGTGATGGTGACCGATGACGGCCTGGTGAAGGTATTGGACTTTGGGTTGGCGAAACTGACTGAAGTGGAGAGCGACGAAGGGGAGACACGCACGCTGCAGTCCCAGACGGAAGAAGGGATGATTGTCGGGACCGTCTCCTACATGTCGCCCGAGCAGGCGGAAGGCAAGAAGGTCGATGCCCGCTCGGACATCTTCAGCTTTGGGGCAGTGCTCTACGAGATGGTCAGCGGACAGAAGGCGTTCGAAGATGACTCGAAGATGTCCACGCTGGCAGCCATCTTGAACCAGGAACCCAGGCCTATTAGCCAACTGGTTCCTGCTATTCCTCGTGACCTGGAGAAGATCATCAACCGCTGCCTGCGGAAGGACCGGGAACGGCGCCATCAGTACATGGCCGAGGTAAAGATCAACCTTCAGGAACTGAAGGAGGACTCCGACTCGGCCCTGCTCGCCGGGGCGCCGCCGGCGGTTCGGCCGACTCGGCGGACCTGGATTTGGGTGGGAGCTGCACTCGTCGTCGTGGCGATAGCCGTCGTCGCCTGGCTCTTTCGCGGGACTGCCAGAAAACCGGCAGGCCGCACCCGAAGTGGTCCCTCTCACCACCTATGCGGGTTTTGAGCGGTCCCCGAGCTTTTCTCCGGACGGCAATCAGGTGGCCTTTTCCTGGAATGGAGAGAAGCAGGACAACTTCGATATCTACATCAAGCTGATTGGCTCTCCAACGCCCGTGCGGTTGACCACGGACCCAGCTGAGGACATCAGCCCGGCCTTTTCGCCGGATGGGCGCTCGATCGGTTTTGTCCGGGTGTCGAAAGGGCGTGCAACCTTCATTGTCATTCCCGCCATCGGCGGCCCGGAGCGCATCGTGGCAGAGGTTCCTGCTCCAAGATGTACCTGGCTCCCAGTCCCTTGTTCGCCTGGCTTCCCGACGGCAAGTGGGTGGTGACTGACGGTTTGGCACTGTTGTCGACCGAGAGCGGGGAAACACGCAGCTTGACCTCGCCGCCGACGAAATCGTCACCTGATTTTTCTCCCGCCGTCTCGCCAGATGGTCGCACCGTTGCGTTCAGCCGCTCGGAACGGTTACGGCTGGCTCGGACATTTACCTGCTCGACCTGACCGAAGACTTGAAGCCCAAAGGGGAGCCGAGACGTCTGACTTCCTTGAAGGGTTACAGTCTTCGGTTCCGCCTGGACTCCGAATGGGCGGGAGATCATCTTTGGCTCCTATTTTTTCGGAAGCGGCGCCAGCCTTTGGAAGGTGCCGGCTTCCGGTGCTGGGGAACCGGAGCGGCTGCCATTTAGCTGGTGGAGAGGCTTGCTGCCCAGCCATCTCCCGGAGCGGCAACCGGCTGGCGTACGAGCGGGGGGTGTTTGACGCCAACATATGGCGTCTTTCGCTGTCGGGCCTGGGAGCGGCTACCGGCCCCCCAGCTCGTTTCATTGCCTCCACACGCGGTGATTATGCTCCACAATACTCTCCCGACGGCAAGCGGATTGCCTTTGAATCCGACCGCAGTGGAGTCTATGGCATCTGGGTCAGCGATGCGGACGGCTCCAACGCCGTGGAACTGATTTCCCGGGCGGGCGCGAGTTGCGGGACCGCGAGCTGGTCGCCCGATGGGCAACGTATTGCCTTCAATTTTGATGCGGAAGGGAACATCGGATATCTATGTCATTCGGGCGAGTGGAGGAAAGCCCATCCGCCTGACCACCGATCCCGCGGACGACGAGGCCCGAAGCTGGTCGAGAGATGGCAAGTGGGTCTACTTTGCATCGAATCGGACCGGTCGATCGGAGGTGTGGAAGGTATCGGCCGGAGGCGGGGAGGCTGTCCAGGTGACCCGGAACGGAGGCGGGACGGCCTTCGAGTCACCCGACGGCAAGTCCATCTATTACACGAAAGGAGATTGTGTCAGGAGCTCTTTGGAAGATGCCGGTGAGTGGTGGCGAGGAGAGCCAGGTGCTCCCGTCTGTGGTCTGGCGCGCTTTCTCTCTCGTCAACGATGGGATCTATTTCATTCCGGAGCCGGGTGCCGATGGGAAGTCTTCCATCCAGTTTCTGAGCTTCGCCACAGCCAAGGTGAAAACAGTCGCTCCGATCTCAGGACCACCACTGAGGGGCTCTCTGTTTCGCCGGACGGCCGGTCCCTCCTGTTCTCGCAGGTCGATGAAGCCGGCAGCGACCTGATGCTGGTGGAGAACTTTCACTGAGTGACAAGTGGCGAATGACCAGTGGCGAGTTGCGTCACCCTTTGAATTTGAAAGCAGCATCCTGAGGGGGCTTGCAGCCGCAGCGATTCCCCCTTTGAAGGGGGTGTAGGGGGATGTCTCTGGCAGCAACTGCGGTTCTAAAGCAAAGTGAAAACCAGGCTTTACTACGATCCAAAACTGAAACAACGTTCGCGAGAACTCAGAAAGAATAGCACCTTGGCTGAAGTACTGCTCTGGAAGCAATTGAAAGGAAGCAGAATGCTGGGCTACTCCTTCTTGCGACAAAGGCCCATCTACAAATACATCGTGGATTTCTATTGCCCGCAGTTGAAGCTGGTGATCGAAATCGATGGTGAGAGCCATCGAGAGAAGTTCCTAAGCGATCAGATCCGGCAGAAGAATCTTGAAAGTCTCGGCCTGAATGTATTGAGGTTTCATGATCGTGATGTGAAGCAGGACATGAGAAATGTTTTGGGGTGTATTCAGAGCTGGATTGAGCAACATGTGAAGGAAAGCGACCAGAGACATCCCCCTGCGCCCCCTTCAAAGGGGGAATGAAGACATCCTCGAGAAGCCTGCTCAAGGTTTCACACCCCCCTTCAAAGGGGGAATAGATTCGTAAGCAGACTACTTTGCTGGATTAGTCGATGAGTCAGTTGGGTTTACTTGAGGGGACATCCTCATGTTCTCGAGCAATCTGGCCCGCACTACTAATCCACTGCTCGTTTCCCGTCAGCTTCATGATCACCAGGATGAGAATACCCAGGCCAAGCCAAACGCCAACAATCCAAGGAGCGTATCCCACTGGTGGCGCGGGCCAAGGGAACAAGGAGTTGTAGCCTACAAAGAAGAGAGCGGCTGTTCCCAAAAGGGGACAAGCGGCGTGGAGGATCCAGTTAAACTCCGCCTTTCGTTCGCGGGAGTAATAGAGGAAAACCCCAAGGTTGCCCGCACTGTAAATGAAAATCAGGGCAAAGGTGATAACCGTACCCATTAAATGAAACTCGTTCTCCGGCCCTACCAGGAAGCCAAGCCCAAGGCCGACGGCAAACATCACAATAGTCTGCAAGGCAACGGCATTCACGGGGGTCTGATACTTCGGGTGGACCTTCGCAAGAGAACGTGGCAGTGAACCTGACCGCGCCATTGCGAACCAGACGCGAGTAGCGGCATTGTTGCAAGCGATGGCGACCGCAATCATGGAATTGAGCAATGCGATCGGCAAAAGAACCCAGCCTGCGCCCCAAAACTGCCTGGCCAGCGTAAAGGTTGGGTTCTGTTGCGATTCAGCAAACCCGCTGATGCTGGTGGTTCCCCAGCCCAGAAGAAGGAACCATGAGCAAATGACCAGAAAACTGCCCATCGCGATGATGGATCCCATGATCGCCCTGGGCAGATTCCTGCGCGGGTTTTCGCTTTCCTCCGCCAGCGGAACAACCCCTTCCCAGCCTGTGAGAGCAAAGATCGAAAAGACCACTGCCAAATAAAGTCCTCCAGGGCTCGGTGCATTTCCCGGATCAAATGATGAAAAATTGACTCCGCCACGCCCCGGGTGGAAAAGTCCCCAGAAGCTCAGCAGGAGAACGATGACGATCTCGGCGATGCCAAACACCATCAACATCCTTCCTGAGAGCTCGATGCCCCGATAGGTCACAAAGGCGACAAACGAGCCGCTGATCAAGAGGAATAGCCACCAGGGAAAAATCAGCTGATACTCGACTTTCAGAGTTGCTTCCAAAATAGCGCCAACAAAGGCTAGAGAGAATCCAGCAGTGGTTGGGTCATACAAAAAGTAGAGCCAGGAGGTCAGGAACCCGGCGCGCGGATGGACGGTTCGGCTGACGTAAGTGTAGTAGCCTCCCGCAGAAGGCAAATGTTTGGCGAGTTGCGCCAGAGAAATTCCCAGGGTCAGGACAATGAGAAAAGCAAGCAAGTAAGCGAGGGGAGCGGCAGCGCCGGCTTTTGAAGTGATGAATTGAATGGTGAAAAGGATAGCCGTTGCCGGGGCAGTGTGAGTGATCCCCTGCATCAAGACACCCGACAGCCGCAAGGCACCAGCACGCAGGTTGGTCTCGGTCACAATTAGCCTTTCAGAGGTGGTTTTCTTCCTGGAGGAGACTGTCCCAGCGATGACTTCCCAAAACCTTCGAAGGGTGTCGCCATTTTGGCTTACGACAGTCCGACCTCGACGGCTCTGCGGTCATTCCCTTGTCATCTACGTGCAACCGTGCCCAAGTTGGGATTTGGCCTCAATACAAACGGATTTGTTTCCTTATAGTGTCAGGTCCCAGAACCTTTCTATAAAGATCCCGCAATCTTTTGTTGGAAAACTACTATAGTATGGATTGAGAGAATACTGTTGAGCATTCGAGGTTACGTTCAGCATGGACGTGCTGGAGGCCGCTAGCACGGGAGAACCGCATCTGGGTTGCTAAGTGCACCGTTTCGTAAATGCGATGACGTATTCGGCGGAACGCTTGGACCTGGAATTAACCCAGAATCCAAGGCTCGAAGAGCCGTCAGGAAATAGCCAAGCCCTTGAAGGCGTGGAAACCTTGCAAAAAAATCGAAAGAGGCCTGAAGGGCCGGCACCACAGGGTGTCGCTCCTTCGGAGCTCAGATCCTGGACTGGAGACCCCTGATACGGGCGGTGCTACTTCCTTTCGCCTCTCCGAGGCTGAACGACGAATCTGCCACCGTATTCATGAAATGCTGTACTAAGGAGGGAAACCGTGCCCAGCTACGGTCTCGCACCACCGAGCAGATGCTGCGAATCACCTCGCGTTCACTCAGCCAAACGGAGCGGAGGATCGTTGTTTCACTGCTTCTACCAAGGCCCTCATGCTGATCTCCAGGTCGGTGATACTGGCCGTTCGTCGAAACGAATCAGCCAGTGACAGAGGGACAAGAGTCGATGAAGGCACTTCTGGCTGCGTTTGCCGGATTGGAGAGGGACTTCCGGGAGTCTGAGGCGGAGATTACCTCGGAGCTGTCCGATCTCCCGAAGGCTGCAACAACTTCTTCGGACAAATTTGAAGAGAAATTGCGGTTGCCTGAGGACGAGACTTTGTTGCCTAAGAGCCTGCGCCGCTGAGGGGGGTTGCAGTAGTTTTGCCGGGTTTACGGGACGAGCTGCCTGATCGCACTGGAGACGGTCGGCATTGCGTCCTGCATGACCCTTTTCCTCGCCAGTTGTTTCGAAAAAGGAGGATTAAAATGCCAACAACACGTATCAGAGTTAGTATGCTGTTTCTGTTTCTGCTGGTCGCCTTGCTTCCGGCCACAGTCTGGGCGCAAGCGTACAGTGGCTCGTTAACAGGTGTGATCAAAGACCCTTCCGGGGCGGTCGTACCGGGAGCTGAGGTAAAGTTGACGGATGTCAATAAAGGTTATTCTCTCGACGTAAAAACTGATGAGTCGGGAAGGTACCTTCTACGTTCAATCGCTCCAGGCACGTACCGTCTTTCGATTGTTGCTTCGGGTTTCAGGGCCTACCTTCAGCAGGGGATTGTCCTGGACGTGGGTCAAAATGCCAGCATCGACGTGACTCTTCAGTTAGGAGAACAAAGCAATACGGTGGAAGTATCGGGCGAGTCTCCGCTGCTGCAAACGGAAGACGCGGTGACAGGACACACACTCAACCGGACCTTCGTCAACGATCTGCCTATAATCGGTCGCGAGGTTCTCCAATTGGTCTATCTGACCCCGGGAATCATACGGCCTCCCGGCATTGGATACAGCTCCTCCCCGGACAGTGGGCAAGGAAACAACTTCGTTGCCAATGGAGGACGCAGCTCCACTAATGATGTTCTCATTGACGGTGTGACGGTTAACCTCTTCGCCCAACACGGCGGCACTACAGGAACGATAGACCTTCCCTCAGTGGAGGCTGTGCAGGAGTTCAAAGTTCAGTCCAACTTCAGCGCGGACACTACCGGCTTTAGTGGCTCCACTGCGGTCAATATGATCATCCGTTCCGGGACCAACTCGTTCCATGGAGTGGCCTTCGACTTCCTGCGCAACAATGTGCTGACTGCTAATGACTGGTTTAACAATCGAGCCGGGGTCGAACTGCCTCCTCGCCGCTTTAACCAGTTTGGCGCCAACGTCGGCGGGCCCATCAGAAAAGATAAGACATTCTTCTTTGCCAACTACGAAGCGTTCCGGGACAGAAGGCCTAGCAGTCTGCAGGCAGGCGTGCCCAGCTCTGCCATGCGTGAGGGCAACTTTGCCGAAATCTGTGGGGCGGGATTCGATGCCGCCGGTCTGTGCAATGACCCTGAAGGACAAGGACAATTGTGGGATCCGTACTCCGGTGTTTTCGACGCCGATGCTGGCGGTCCGGTACGTTCCCGGTATATCCCCTTCAACAACCTGGCAACCTACCAAAGTCCGGGCAATCCCAAACTGGATGGGACCCAGTTCCAACTGCCGGCCACGCCGGGGAACCTCATCAACCCGGTGGCGTCGAGGATGATACAGGAGTTTCCACTGCCCAATCTGAACGTGGGTAGCCCCAACTACAGCCGCTACAACAACTGGTTCCGTTCTTTCTCCAGTGCCAGGCGCAGAGACCAGATGGATTTCAAGATCGACCATATCTTCAGTGAAAAGGACAGGATCAGCATAAGGTTTGCTCCCAGGTGGACTTCTGGGACCAAGCTAAACTCGTTCGATAGCCCTATGGATCCTTATAGTCAGGGGCATGAACAATACAACGCTTATTCATTCGCGCTGAACCATACCCACACCTTCAGTGCCAAGACCCTGCTCAATATTTCTTTGGGGTATATCGTGAATCCCGTTTTCGGCGGCAATGGGGTTCTTCCGGAATTTTATCCTGACTACGACATCTCTAAGGAGCTGGGAGTGCCGGAGTACCTGAAAATATCCGGGGCTCACGACACACCGGCCATTATACTTCCTAGCTACGTCGCCTCAGGAGGTGGAACGAACCTTGGCAATCAGCCTTGGGGGCAGTACAAACAGACGCCGGAAACCTATCACTTGCTGGTCAGTCTCAGCAGAGTGCAAGGCCGCCATGACTTGAAGATCGGCTGGGAAGGGCGCTTGCATCGGCTCAGCTTTTCACAGCCTATCGCGCCGGCGGGAGTGTTCGGCTTCGACTTCAACAGCACCTCGCAACAGCCATTTTCCGGAGGCGGGGATCAAGTGGCCGGTTTCCTGACCGGCGTATCGGTGCCGGTAGGATGGGGGTCAGAATACGAGGTACCTCTCAGACCAGCCACACAGAGTTTCCAATATGGCGGATTCATCCAAGACAACTGGCGAGTGAGTGACAAGCTCACACTGAACCTAGGGCTGCGATATGACTTAAGCCTGTCCAGGACGGAGCGTTTCGATCGCATGCAGTATCTCGATCCGGACGTTCCTTCACCTTTGCAAGTTCCAGGCCTTCCGAATCTGCGGGGAGGCATGGTGTTTGCCAGTGCCGAGGACCGAACCGTGACTGGCACCGACTACAATGACTTCGGCCCCCGTTTTGGCTTTGCCTATCGCTTTACAGAGAAGACCGTCCTCCGCGGCGGCTATGGAGTTTTCTATACACCCCCACGAAACTTTGCCGTCGGGCCCGTGGCTGGAGGCTTCCTAGGGTTCAATCAACGCACTCCTTGGTTCACCACTTTCCAAAATGATGGCGCCACACCCTGGGCATCTCTGAGTGACCCCTGGCCCAACGGCGGTCCGAATTTGCCCATTGGAAGTTCCCAGGGACTCCTCTCCTTTATCGGCGACGCTGTCAACGGCCCCATACCCTCGATCCACCCCACGCCTTACGAACAGAGCTGGAGTTTCGGGATCCAGCAGGAGCTGGCCGGTGGCGTCCTGCTCGATGCTAATTACGTGGGCAAGAAAGGGACCAAGCTTTACTACGGGGGCGCCAATCAATTTAACCACCTGGGCCCTGAGGTAGAAAGTTATTCTTTGGATCAAATCGCCGCACTCAATACTTTTGTGCCGAATCCCTTCTCCGGGATCATTACCTCTGGAGCCCTGTCTGGCCCCGAGATTCCGGCCTATCAGCTCAAATTACCCTACCCTCAGTTCACCAGCTTTTCGATTGATGAACTGCCTGCCGCCAGCTCCATCTATCATTCGTTTCAGTTGAAAGCTGAGAAACGTTTTTCCAGAGGACTCCAGTTCCTGGTGACGTACACGCTCTCCAAGTCTATTGATGACTCCTCGGTCCAGGGGTTAACCACGTTCTTGGGTGGATCCACGAGTCTGCAGAATCCCAACAATCGCAGATTGGAGCGTTCCCTTTCTCAATTTGACTCCACGCATGTGCTAGGGATCAACTACGCTTATGAACTCCCGATAGGCCGGGGCAAGGCTATCGGAACGAATTGGAACGCCTGGCTGGACGGAATCATCGGAGGATGGAAGACCAACGGCATCTGGCAATTTGTCACCGGCAATCCTCTTGGCTTAGGACTGAGCGGCGGACAAAGCCTCCCGACCTACGGGGCACAGCGACCCAGTCTGACGGGCACCCTTGAAAGAAACACAGGTCCAGACTTTATGGACCACTATTTCGCCAATCCCGAGGTAGCGGTTACGCCGGCTCCTTATGTTCTAGGAACCGCTCCCAGGACGTTACCCAACCTTCGAGCGCCTGGAATCAATATCGCGAATCTCTCGCTCTTCAAGGAATTTCCGTTGAGCAAGTTCAGAGAAGGGATGAGGTTGGAATTTCGCGCGGAGGCATTCAACGCCTTTAACCACCCCCATTTCGGTATACCAAACTCCACAGTTAACGACCCAAGCTTCGGCCAAATTTTCTACTTGGCCACTCCACCGCGCGAATTCCAGTTGGGGTTGAAGCTCTATTGGTGAAGTCAGAATCTCATCTCTTGCCCTCCTTTGCCCTTGCGAGTTCCCCTTGTAAACAAGGGGGCTCGCAGGGTATTTTGGGGTCGTCAAGTCTACGTCTGAATAACAGGCTCTAAGAGCCTCCAGATAGTTCTGATTTTCGCGCCGCCTAATGTCGAGCTTCCAGGTCAGCGACTGGTCACCCGGCGCTCAGCGCCGTCCAATCAGTCGCGCTGGAGCAGCCTGCGCGACCCAGTCTCGCTGTCCCAAACAGAGCGGCCGTGCGGGTCGCTCAGTTCGGTATGAGGTGGTCTGTCGCAGCGCACACTTCAGGAAGGAAGCGTAGATGAATTCTGAGAAGAGGAATCGTCTATGAAGCAAATTGCCTCGTACGTGTTCCTGGGCATCTGGCTCCTCCTGGCGTCTCCAGGAATGCCGGCTGAACAACCGCTCGTTGTTCCCGTTTGGCCTGGCAAGGTACCAGGGGATTACGGCACGATCGGCGCGGAGAGAGTCCGTGCCCCATCGGAAGCTCCCACGAAGGACGCGAAATGGATCACGAATGTCACGAAACCGACGATCACGGTGTTCCGTCCGGCGGAGGGGAAGAACACCGGGGCGGCGATGGTGATCTGCCCCGGCGGAGGTTATTGGAATCTGGCGTGGGACCTGGAAGGCGAAGAGGTGGCGGCCTGGCTAAACACGCTCGGCATGACCGGCGTCGTGCTAAAGTATCGCGTGCCGCGCCGTCCGGGCCAGCCCGAGCCACTGCCGGCGCCGGGTCCGCTCCTGGATGCGCAGCGGACCGTCAGCCTGGTTCGGAGCAAGGCTAGGGAGTGGGGAATCGATCCGAACCGGATCGGCATTGTCGGCTTCTCGGCGGGCGGGCATCTGGCGGTGATGACGGCGACGCATTTCGACAAGCGCGCCTACGAGCCCATCGACGATATCGATAAGATCAGTTGTCGTCCTGACTTTGCGGTTGCCGTGTACCCGGGCTACCTGGTTCCGGAGGACGAGGATACCGATGTGCTGGCGCCTTACATTCGCATTCCTGCCGGGACTCCACCGATCTTCCTGGTACACGCCAGCGACGATCGCGAATCCGGTCCGCAGCACAGCGTAGCGATGTACCTGGCCTTGAAACGGGCCGGCGTACCGTCAGAGCTGCACGTGTATGCGGATGGTGGCCACGGCTTCGGCGTGCGCAAGAGCAACAAACCCTGTTCCACCTGGCCGGAACGTTGTGCCGCCTGGCTGCGAAACCAAGGAGTGCTGGGCTCGAGCGCTGACCAATAGATATGTTCTCATGAGAAATGTAACTCTTACTGCTGTCATCGTGCTCTTTACCTGTTCCACGTCTTTCGCATCAGAGACAAAGCCTGCCAAAGTTGTCGGTCCCGACGCGACAACCGGCACGGCGCAGGCGGTAGTTCTCGACGACGTGACATTGATCCAGACGACACAACTGCTTCCCGCCGAGAGCCGGGAACGCTTGGTAAATGGTGGAAGCGCCCGCGAGCAAGCGCAGCACCTGGTCAGCAATCTCGGCAAGGTGCTGGCAAACGCGGGCTCGGGGCTGCAGCACCTCGTGAGGGCGAACCTGTATGCTACGCAGCAGGAGCACCTCGACGAACTGAGGCTGGAACTGGCTCGGTCTATCAAAGGACAGACTTTCCCAGTGGTCACAGCAGTCGTCACAGCTCTGCCATTGACTGAAGCGGCGGTCGCCATCGACGTGCTGGCCATAGTCCCAGGCGCAAAAGCTGAAGAAGGCGTTGTCTACAAGCAATTGCTGGCCCAGCCAGGGCAACAGGCTTCTCTGGCTCAAGCAGCTGTGCTGCCGTCAGGACCAAAAGTCTATGTTTCTGGCCAGTACGTGAAGGGGAACTTTGAAGAAGCAACACAAAGAACGATAGAGAGCCTGGAATCGACCCTTCGCTTTCTCGGGCTGGGCTGGAGAGATGTCGTTCAGCTCAAGACATTCCTCAATCCCATGTCTCGGGCTAACGAGGCTCGGCAAATCATCGCCTCGCACATCAAGGGTCAGGCAGTTCCGCCCATGTGTTTTGTTGAGTGGAGCCCGGGCCTTCCTCTTGAAATCGAACTGGTAGCGTCCGGAAACAAGCTGGCAGAGCAGTTCCGAAGTGACGCACCGGTCAGCTACGTGACTCCTCCGGGCGTCGATCCTTCTTCTGTATTCAGTCGTATTGCGGTGATCCATGGCGGCCGGTCTGTCTACGTATCCGGCATCTATGGCGACATCTCCGGTAACGCCGAGAAAGAGGTGCGGGATGTCTTTGCTCAATTGAGAAGTTTGTTGCAGCAAGCGGGAACGGATTTCGATCACATGGCTAAGGCCACCTACTACGTGACGAACGATGCCTCCAGCCGCATACTGGGCACCGTTCGCCAGGAGCTCTACAATCCCCGGCGCCCACCCGCTGCCTCCAAAGCGCTTGTGAAGGGTGTAGGCAAGAACGGTCATTCTCTGATGCTGGACATGATCGCAGTGGTGCCAAGGTGACCACGATTCGCTCGGCGGAGAACGTATAGAATTGGTTTTTGTCAAACATCCTTGAGGGGAAGGAGACTAGCAAATGGAGAGAAGAGAGTTTCTGACGACAATGGGTGGTTTAGCGGTTTTGGACGCTGCTCCCGTGCTGGCTGCGGGCGGCGAGGTGACGGTCAGAAGCACCTCCAGCGGGGCTCCTCGCAAGGTCATCGTGGGCACGGTCATGCAAGCCTTCTGGGGAAAGCATCCTGGCCTGCGGAACCGGCTCGACCAATTGGCGGGCTTCGTGGACCAGATGGCCGAACGTGCCGGAAAGGAGTACGGCCGCAATCTGGATCTCGCTGTGCTGCCCGAAGCGGCCATCACTGGCGAGGTCGGCGACGATGCACTAGAGTATGCCGTCCCCTTCGACGGCCAGGTGCAGGACGTGTTCACCCGGAAGGCGCGCGAGCACCGTTGCTATGTCGTGGTTCCTACCTACCTGCTGGAGTCCAAAGAAAAGAAACTGGGGTCGAATGCCGCGATCTTGATTGGGCGCAAGGGCGAAGTGGTAGGGACGTACCGCAAAATACACCTGGTCGTTTCCCTTGATAGCGGAAAGATGGAGGGCGGCTCAACCCCCGGCTACGAGCTGCCGGTCTTTAACTGCGACTTCGGCAAGCTCGCGATCCAGATCTGTTATGACATGGAATTCGACTACGGCTGGACTGAACTGGCGCGCAAAGGCGCCGAACTCGTCGTCTGGCCAACCCAGTCCCCGCAGACCTCCCACCCCGCGTTTCGTGCGATGAAGCAACGCTGTTACATCGTCTCCAGCACGTGGCGGCATAACGCCTCGATTTTCGAACCCACCGGTAAGATCGCCGCGCAGATTAAGCCCCCGGATAGCGTCCTGGTACACGAACTCGACCTCAGCTACGCTATCCTTCCCTGGAGCTCAAAGCTAAAGAAAGGAGAAGCGCTCAAGAAGCTCTACGGCCACAAAGTTGGATTCCGCTATTACGAGGATGAGGATTGCGGCATCTTCTGGTCCAATGATCCCCAGATGACAATCGGCGAAATGGTACGCTCGATGGGTTTGCTGGAGATCGAAGAGGAGCTGGCCCGTGTCCGGCAGTTTTACCGGAAAGCGGGGTTACCGAGCTAATGAGCTGGAGTATCCCAGAGCCACAAGCCGGCATGCCCGAGTCGGGATCCTGGAAGCTGGCCGCACTTGTTCTGCTTCGCCCGAGCCTGGTCGTTGGAAAGGCGAGCACGAGAAACGAGATGAGGAGAAAGGTGAGCGCTTCTTACGGCCGGGGGCCCGAAAATAGGAGATCTCTCAGCGTAATTCTGGCTATCTTCCTGGGCCCCGCATTCCTTTGGGCACAAAATCCTCCAGTCACACCATCGAATCTCACGGAAGCTGCGAAGGCATTCGCGCAGCGTTGCGCTGGCTGCCATGGAGCTGATGCCGACGGCACAGACCGAGGCCCGGCGCTTGTCGGAAGCCGCCGCGTCAGAAACCTGTCCATTCAGCAGTTGCGCGACTTAATCCGCAACGGTATCCCCGAGTCAGGCATGCCAGCGTTCGATTTGCCAGCCCAGGAACTGGATGCCCTTGCCGCCTTGGTACACGCGCTGAATGCACCGGCTGCTGAAAGCACCGTGCCAGGCGACTCCGCAGCCGGAGAGCGATTCTTCTTCGGGAAAGGGCAATGTGCCTCTTGCCATATGGTTTACGGCAAGGGAAAGCCAGTTGGCCCGGATATTTCAAATGTGGGACGCGAAATGAGGGTCGACCAGATTCGAGGGGCGTTGCTGCAGCCTGGCGCACAAATCACCCCCGGTTATGAACTGGTCACGGTCAGGTTGCGGGATGGGCAGACCCTGCGCGGTTTCGCCAGGAATCGAAGCAGCTTTGATATTCGGTTGCAGGATCGGGAGGGGAAATTTCACCTTCTTCAGGAAGGCCAGATTTCAGACATCCAGGACGAAAGGCAATCGCTGATGCCGCCGGTGAAGGCTAGCCCGGAAGAGCTGCAGGATTTGATCGCCTACCTTAGCCGGTTGACTGGTGTGAAGCCAGGAGTGCCTGCCCATGCTGACGGTCCAGACAGCGGAGGAGTTGATTTTGCTAGAATCCTCAATCCCAAGCCAGGTGACTGGCTGACCTACAACGGGAAGCTCAGCGGGAACCGGTACAGCGAGTTGAGCGAGATCAACGCCGCGAATGTGAGCCAACTGAAGGTGAAGTGGACCTTTTCAGTTCCTCTCTGGAAGCAGTTACTCCCCAATACGCCTTACTTCATTGAGAATATGCGGTACTTTGGGTTGGAGGTAACACCGCTTGTTGCTGACGGCATCATGTATGTAGCGGGTCCGAATCGTGCTTATGCGCTGGACGCCCTCACTGGACGCCAGATCTGGGAGTATTCGCGTCCCCGCAGTACGGGCCTCGTCGGAGATGCATCACTAGGGACAAACAAAGGTGTGGCAATCCAAGGCGACAAGGTGTTCATGGTGACTGATAACGCCCATCTGATCGCTCTGAACAGGACCACGGGCCAGTTGGTATGGGAAGCCGTGATGCCGGACGAACCCCAGCACTACGGCTCGACGGTGGCCCCTTTGGTCGTCAAGGATATGGTCATTGCCGGGGTTTCCGGTGCCGACTGGGGCATTCGAGGATTCATCGCCGCTTACAAGGCCTCAACTGGCGAACGTCTGTGGCGGTTCTGGACAATCCCGAGCAAAGGAGAGCCAGGATACGAGACTTGGGGAGAGAAAGACCCTGTCTTCGGAGGCGGCTCGACGTGGCTGACCGGCAGCTATGACCCGGATACCGATACGCTCTACTGGCCCACGGGCAATCCGTTTCCAAACTCGGACGACCGCGATCGGCCTGGCGATAACCTCTTTACGAATTGCATCCTGGCTCTGAACCCCGACAGCGGAAAGTTGAAGTGGCACTATCAATTCACCCCTCACGATGTTCGCGATTGGGATGCGACCGAACCGCCAGTCCTGGTCGACACGCGGTATCGGGGGGAGCTTCGAAAACTTTTGTTGCATGCGGATCGCAACGGCTTCTTCTATGTCCTCGACCGCACAAACGGCCGAGTCCTGCTGGCAGAGAAATTCGTAAGGCGGCTGACCTGGGCCAGCGGCATTGGTCCTGACGGGCGTCCACAGCTTTTGAATGAAGGGGAGCTAAGCTGCCCGGAAAATGCGACGAACTGGAATTCAACTGCGTTCAGTCCGGTGACGCGTTTCTACTACGTCATGGCCCTCGAGAAGTGCGTTGTTAAGCTTTCGCCAGGCCGGCGCAAGACGGAGCATCCTGAGGAGGAAGTTGGAAAGAAATACCTTCGTGCTCTAGATATCGAGACGGGGAAGATTGTTTGGGAAAATCCGCAAATCGGACCAACCAGAGGCAAGAGAAATTCCGGCGTCTTGGCGACAGCCGGAGGCGTTCTATTTTACGGAGATCCCAGTGGGGACTTTGTGGCCGCCGATGAGCGGGACGGGAAAGTGTTGTGGCATTTCCCAACCAATGGGGAGAACAAGGCCTCTCCGATGACCTATTCGGTCGGCGGGAAGCAGTTCGTCGCGCTTGCGGTCGGTTCAAACATCATGTGTTTCGGTTTGCCATGAACTAGCCCACTGCAAGGAAGATCCCTTTGCAGACGGCAACAAACACATCGGCGGAAGCTGGTTTCGTGAAACGAAATCGCTTGTTGATTCTTATCCTCGTCACTCTGGCTACTCTGGTGGCCTATCCCTGCTCGTTTATCATCATCCCCCATGAAATCGATCCCAACGAGAAACAGCTCGACAATTTTGCTCCGTCGCCGCCCCATATGAGCCTCCTGAGTGTCCAACGGGGCCGTGGACCGGGTCCGGACGGCAGAGGTAGCAGCTGTAACGATATTGGGTTAATCATCCTGAAACTTGACGAAGTGACGCAGGACGACAGGACCCCACCGGACAAGATGGGGTACCTCTGGCAAGTGAAGGACGGACAACCTCCCAACGACCTAGAGCCTCTTCCTCGGCCGGTGCGGCTTTCAGTAGACGGTTTGCTGTCTTTGATGGTGGGTCGACGGCGCAACCGATGAACAAGAACCGCTGGAATTTTCGGTCACCGTAACTGCTTTTGACCTGGCCGGCAATCCGAGCCAACCTTCAGAATCCATTCAAATACGACATCCTGGGAACGAATGACATCCTGACGCCAGACGGAGGAGAACGGGGCCACAGGCACCAGGGGTCTCCTTCCTCGCCGTCCCGTAGGCAGCGAAGGGAGTGTTGGCGCGGCTGCCCATTGTGATTGACTATTCGAGATCTCTTGCGATTTTGTCGTCACCTCAAGATGAACTTCTCGAAAAGTCCCCGCCGAAACCCACCGTACCGGTGACCATCTGGTACCAATGCGGTCGCGCTGGGCGCTGTTGTCGGGCCCGGGCTTCGGCTTCCGAGTAACGCTCCTTGTTCGCGCGTACACTTTCGACCGCGAGAAGAAAATAGTCAGTCGGAGAACGTAAAGGGCAGCAGCGGGCCTTATCATAGGCGTACAGAGTCTTCCCGTCTTCGATAAGGCGCTTGAGGTCAGCACCGGTGAAGGCGCATTGGCGGAGGCTGGGTTAGCAAGGTCTTCAATTAGAAGCTGAGCCGACCGTCGCTCTAACCTCGTACCCACAACATCAGACCTTCTACTCTCTCTACCTTGCAGCGCTGACCGCGCGTCTAGAGCACTTGCGCCAACGTTGCGTGCATTCCACGAAGTTCCCCGTAATTCGGCCTTCCCGATCGCGTCCACGGCAATGTCTTCCAGGCTGAGAGCGGTCTCTCCCACCAGGCTATCGACTTCCTTGCCTTGGCCGGCGGGACGAAGTTTCCGCAGCAAACGGCGACGGAGCAAAAGAAGTGCGGCGACGGAAAGAATGGAAAACAGGAGCCACTGCATCCAGGAAGGACCGCTCAACTGAACTCCGCCGAGAAGGCCAACAATGATGGCAGCGACGCCAAAGAAAAGTAGATAGAGGCCGCCAGGTGTCAGCAGCTCAACTAGCAGGAGGAAGAAACCCAATAGGACCCAGATCCACCAAAGCATGGCAGTGCCCTCCTAACGCTATCGCAATCGGCCTTTAGAGCCGGGGAGTGCTGAAAACCAGGTTGCGATTCGTCACAATCAGTCATTCACTCTTTGCCACTTGTCCTGCAGGTTTAGTTAGCGACCGTGCAGTCTGCTCCCTCAGGCGCCCCTTCTCGCAATGGGGCTAGTCCCGGAGGAGTTGTTCCAAGATGAGGCTAGTTATCTCTTCTCTTGCGGGTCTTCGTGTGTTCGCGGCTAGTCAGCGCTTTAGGAGACGACACCACCGCGTTTTACTTCGAGATCACTCGCCAAGTTCGATGGCAACGCGAAATGAACGCTTTCTTTGATGGTCTCGAATTCTTCGACAATCTTGGCGCCGCGGGACTTCAAATGATCGACCACCTGCTGCACAAGGATCTCTGGCGCTGAAGCGCCTGCGGTTACTCCCACGACATGGGCATTTTCTCAGCCAGGCTTCTTGAATGTCGCGATAGTCGTCAATCAGGTGAGCCTCTGCTCCGGACTTCTGGGCCTCTTCGACCAATCGATTGGAATTCGAGCTGTTGGCTGAGCCCACCACCAGAATCAGGTCGGCGAGCTTCGCCATGGCTTGAACAGATTCCTGTCGATTCTGGGTTGCGTAGCAGATGTCTTCCGATGGCGGTCCAACCACGTTGGGGAACCTCTCACGGAGAGTTGCGATGATCTCGCGCGTCTCGTCCAGGCTAAGGGTGGTCTGGGTGAGGTAAGCAATCTTTTTTGGATCTGGAGGATTCAGCAAACCAACCTCTTCCTTGGAGCTGATCAGCACCATGTCCTGAGGGGCCTCGCCCATGGTCCCGACCACTTCCTCGTGCCCCTTGTGCCCAATGAGCACGATGGTAAAGCCTTGCCTCGCATACTTGATGGCCTCCAGGTGAACCTTGGTTACCAAAGGACAGGTGGCATCGATCACCTTAAGGTTCTTGGCCTTGGCGTTTCTGCGAACCTCGGGGGAGACGCCATGGGCGCTGAAGACCACGGTGGCGCCGGATGGTACTTCCAGAAGGGAGTCGACAAATACGGTGCCCTTGGCTCGAAGTTCGTCAACCACATGCCGGTTGTGGACAATCTCCTTTCGGACGTAGAGCGGTTTCTCGTAAACCTCAAGCGCAATATTCACAATGTCGATAGCACGAACCACGCCGGCACAGAATCCACGAGGCTTGGCCAGCAGCACTTTATCAAGACTCATAAGTTTCCTTCTTCCAGGACAGATGAAATCTTTAGAGCCAGAATCAGCCAAACGCCGCTAGTCTAGCATACTCACGCCGCACCCTCTTAGCACTCAGTCTCGAGATTTGTATGAGGGCAGATGAAGGCGTGAAGAGGCCAGTTGACAGCCGCCGGATCGCGGCTTGTGGCAGGTCTGCCAGCACCTACAAATTTGTTGCGCATCCAACTTATGCTAAGTTTATGCTCGCATTCTTGAGACAGAATTGAACAAAAGAATAATGAAGGTTCCTGCGCCTGTCGAGCAGACAGCTTCTTCTTTCAAGGATAGCGCGGCTCGCCAGCCAAAGCATCGGCATCTGTGGTTGAAATGGGGCGTCGTCATCGCCTCCGGCTTGACGATTGCCTCGATACCGGCACCACCCGGCCTCACGGCTCAATCCTGGCGATTGCTGGCAATCTTTCTGGCAACCATTGCCGGCTGCATCGTCCAGCCACTCCCCGGGGCAGCCATGGTCTTGCTGGGTGTTTCGGCGGCCGCGTTGTTCGGTGCGCTACCCGTTGCCGAGGCTCTCGGCGGCTATGCCGATCCCATCGTCTGGATGGTTCTGGCTGCCTTTTTCATGTCGCGAGGAATGATCAACACAGGACTCGGTCGTCGCATCGCCTTCCTGTTTATCCGTGCGCTGGGTCACCGGTCGCTCGGTCTCGGTTACGCGCTGGTCTGCACCGACATGGTCCTGGCAACCATCATTCCCTCCAATGGTGCTCGTTGCGGCGGCATTATCTTTCCCATCACGAAAAGCCTTGCCGAAGCTTATGATTCCAAGCCAGGGCCAACGGCAGAAAGACTCGGGGCATTTCTCGTCACCCTCGTCTACCAGTGTGATGTGATTGTCTGTGCCATGTTTCTCACCGGCCAGGCCTCTAATGTCCTCATTGCCAAATTTGCGAAAGACCTCACCGGCTTCGATCTCACTTACACCCAATGGGCTCTGGCGGCCATCGTACCTGGCCTGGCTTCATTGGCGCTGGTTCCACACCTGCTATACCGAATCTTTCCGCCCGAGATCAGAAAGACTCCGGCGGCTGCCGAGTTCGCAGTCGCCGAACTCCGCAGGATGGGTCCCATGTCCGGCACTGAAAAAGTGATGCTCCTCACCTTTGCTGTGGTGGCTTCACTGTGGATGACCACTTCACTTCACGGCATTAACTATACCGTGGTCGCCCTTTTGGGAATCTGCGTTCTGTTGCTGAGCGGCGTACTCAAGTGGGAGGAAATACTCGGAGAAACGGGCGCCTGGGACGTGTTCATCTGGTACGGAGGTCTGGTCCAGATGGGCGAAGCATTGGGCGAAGCCGGCATCACGCGTCAGTTCGCGGAAGCAGCTGCGCGATTCACTGCCGGCTGGGACTGGGGGGCGGCTCTGGCAGCCCTGTTGTTCGTCTATTTCTACTCACATTACGGATTCGCCAGCATTACCGCGCACGTGGCAGCTATGTATACCCCGTTCCTGGTAGTCATCCTGGCGGCTGGAGCGCCTCCTTATCTGGCCTTGCTTTCGCTCGCCTACTTCTCCAATCTGAATGCTTCCTTGACTCACTTCGGAACCACGCCGGCCCCAATTTACTTTGGCGCTGGTTATGTCACCCAATCCACCTGGTGGCGGCTGGGACTGCTGGCCTCCCTGGCCAACATCCCGGTTTGGGTGATAGTGGGCTTTACGTGGTGGAAGATTCTGGGGCTTTGGTAAGTCCGAAACCACCGAAGTCACAGCGGGGTCGCTGCTCTCTGCAGACGGTCGCGGATGCCGTCCCAGGACGGAGATTCAGGCGGGCACTCGACCAGAATCAGGTCGCAAGCTAAAGCGTCGAGCGAGTGCAACGAGGCGTAGAGCAGGCGGGCGTAGGCGCGGGGCTCTGCCGGCATGGCAATCGGATGGGTCAGCGGTGCATCGAGTGACGAAAGCAGCAGCGCGCCCACGATGCGTTTTTCCGCTTTCGCCATGCTAGCCAATTGAAGGGCTTGGCCCGTTTCGTGTTGCCGGTAGAGCTTTAGAGCCGCTCGTGGTGCGTAATGCCTGTTCAGCATTCCAGGTGAGGGTCGTGCGGTCGCTCCAGCCGGCTCACGCAGCGTTTGAAGCGGCATCTTGAGGACGGGCTCCAATTCTTTGATCGACAGCAAACCCGGGCGAAGCAGCACCGGCTGGGCTCCGGACAGGTCCAAGACCGTCGATTCAATTCCCAAAGGCGTGGGACCACCATCCAGAATCAGGTCAACCGCCTCTCCCAGGGATTGGGCCACGTGCTTCGCCGTTGTCGGAGAGATCCCAGCAGATCGATTGGCGCTGGGAGCGGCAATGGGCAAACCCGCAGCTCGAAGCAAAGCCTGCGCGACCGGATGAGCAGGAACACGTACGGCTACGCTCGACAGACCCGCCGTCACCGCGTGTGGAACGATCGGGCGCTTTGGCAAGACCAGAGTCAGCGGCCCCGGCCAGAACGCTCCGGCCAGCCGCTCGGCGTTCTGGGGCCAAACAGCGGTGAGGCGCCTAGCCGATTCCACATCCGCCACATGGACAATCAGTGGGTTGTAGCCAGGTCGGCTTTTGACAGAAAATATCGACTGAACTGCGCCTTCATCGAGCGCATTGGCGCCCAGCCCGTAAACGGTCTCGGTCGGGAAAGCAACGAGTTTGCCCTTCTTCAAAAGGTCCGCTGCGAAAGCAATCGACTCGGGATCAGGGTGAACTGGATCTACGCGGGCAATTCGCATCGGTCAGCACAGATTGATGAAGCAGGTCGCTCTGAACTTTCAGAGCTCCGCACGAAATAAACGTCCGTTCAGCAAAGGAGAAGGCAATGAGAGATTTGACTCAGCCAGGTCGGGAACAAACGTTGGCACTCCTTTTCCTGGCCCTGATGGTTTGGCGCCCTGCAGTTACCTTGCTTGCTGCAGATCGCATTATACCGCCAGAATCCAAGGTCGAACTTGTGGCCCGCGCCAAGCCTGTCGAGACGACGCCGTTCACTGAAGGCCCGGCTTATCACCCGGACGGACACCTCTACTTTACGGACGTCAGTAACAGCCGAATCCTGCGCTTGAATGTCAAAGCAAGACTGACCGCGTCCAGCACTGAGCTAGGGATCTTTCGGGAGTCTTCCGGACGCGCTAACGGGCTAGCCTTCGATCTCGAGGGACAGCTTCTCGCGTGCGAGGGCAGTGGCACTGGCGGAAACCGTCGCGTCACGCGCACGGAAAAAGACGGCCGGCTCACGGTCCTGGCTGAAAGATTCGAGGGCAAGCGCTTAAACAGTCCGAATGACCTGGCCGTCGATGCCCAAGGCAGAATCTACTTCACCGACCCGCGCTATGGCAATCGTGCCAGCATGGAGTTGGACCAGGAGTCCGTTTACCGAATCGATCCCACCGGAAAGCTCGCACGTGTCATTAACGATGTGGAGCGCCCCAACGGCATTGCAGTGGCTCCCAACCAAAAAACGCTTTACGTCGTCGACAACAACCCGGAAAGGGGAGGCGCCCGGAAACTGTATGCTTACGAGCTACGCGCTGACGGCTCCACAGGTAGGCGCCGGATCGTCCATGACTTTGGCAGCGGCCGTGGCGGCGACGGGATGTGCCTGGACAGCCAGGGAAACCTCTACGTCGCGGCTGGCTTGAATAGCGGCTTCTCCCCCGCCCAGGACGATTCCGTTAGAGCAGGAGTTTACGTTTTCTCTTCGCCAGGCACCTCGCTCGGCTTCGTTCCCGTTCCAGAAGATTCGGTGACCAACTGCACTTTTGGCGATGCCGATCTGAAGACACTCTACATTACCGCGAGCACTGCACTCTGGCGGATTCGCGTCAATGCTGTCGGCTACGAATTGCCTGCGGCCAGCAGACGATGAGCCGGCTGGAATCACTTGCGGAGCGATAGGCTGCAACGGAACATTCCGAAAAGGGTCCCGTCGTTCATTTTAAGGAGCGCTGAATGGAGCACCTTCACACGCTGCGTCACCTGCTCGTGGTCTACGGAACGGGCATGCTGGTCGTCCTCTTGTTTCAGAGACTGCGCCAATCGCCCATTGTCGGATATCTGGTGACAGGCATGCTTGTGGGTCCGAGCGGATTTGGCTGGGTGCCCAATTCCGCCGAAGTGGAAATGCTGGCGGAAGTCGGCGTGATGCTTCTGTTGTTTTCCCTGGGATTGGAGCTTTCACTGAAAAAGTTAGCCAGGATGAGCGGCGTTGTATTGGGCACCGGCTCGCTGCAGGTGGGTCTTTCGATTCTGGGAACCGTAGTCTTGGCGCTGTCATTGGATATTCGCTGGCCTGAGAGTCTCTTCTGGGGATTCGTCGTCTCACTCAGCAGTACCGCCATCGTGCTAAAGACTTTGCTGGAACGAGCCGAGGTGGATTCCGTTCACGGCCGCATCAGCCTGGGTATCTTGATTTTTCAAGACCTCTGCGTGGTTCCTATGATGGTGGTTCTTCCCCTGCTCCCCACTTCCGGAGACCTTTCGGTTCCTCTAGTCCTGGCACTTACGAAAGCAGCGCTGGTTGTTACCGGCACCATTGTCGCGGCTCGCTATTTGTTCCCGCAGGCGTTGTATTGGATCGTCCAGACCAAGAGCAAGGAACTGTTGGTCATCGCTTCGATCTTCATGTTTCTCGGCACCGCCTGGGTCGTGTCGCAGTTTGGCTTGTCGCTGGCTCTGGGCGCGTTCTTGGCAGGATTGGTGCTTTCCGAATCGGAATACAGCCACCAGATTTTTGCCGACGTCCGCCCGTTTCGCGACAGCCTGAACAGCCTGTTCTTCATCTCGGTGGGAATGCTCGTGAGTCCCAGGTTTGTTCTGGAACAGTGGGAACTCGTCATCGTGTTCGTTTTGACCGTGTTGCTGGGGAAGATGATCGTGGTCAGCCTAACCGTCTACCTCTCCAGGTACCCAGTGAGAATCGCCCTGTTGGTCGGTATGGGTCTTGCTCAGATCGGAGAGTTCTCCTTTGTCCTGCTGAAAGAAGGATTGCGCTACCAATTGGTGAGCGACTACTGGTATCAAGTGCTGCTCTCCACTTCCGTGGGTACCATGATCCTGACGCCGCTCATCTTCAACTACTCTTCATCGCTAGCCGAAAAGGCCAGCGTCCAGCGCTGGGCCCGGCGCCTTCAATGGAGACATGGGTTAAAAGACATCAGCGAGGAGACCCGCCGCCTGCACGACCATGTGATCATCTGTGGGTATGGCACCACTGGCAGAACCGTCGCACGCGTGCTCCGAGAGAATGGCATTCCGTACGTCATCCTGGAACTGAATGCGCAAACGGTGAGGCGGGAGCAGGTTCAGGGAGAGTCCATCTATTTTGGCGACTGCACCAACTCAGATGTGCTGCAGCACGCCGCCGTTTCCACCGCTCGCGCTCTGATTATGGCGATCTCTGACCCGTTCTCGGTGCGCACGGCTACGCGCTTGGTAAGGAGTTTGAACCCCGATCTTTTTCTGATTCTCAGAACAAAGTATCTGGCTGAAGTGAACGACCTTTTTGATCTGGGTGCCAACGAGGTGGTGACGGAGGAGTTCGAGACTTCGATCGAGATCCTCACGCGCATCTTGCGGCTCTACCATGTTCCGCGCAATGTCATTCGTGATGAAGTGAAACAAATTCGTGAAGAACGTTACGAAATGTTTCGAGAACTCTACATTCCCGCCAAGTTCAAGCAAGAACTGACCCCGCTCTTTACCGCCCAGACTGAAACCTTTGCTGTTCGCGACGGCTCGCACCTTGTCGGTAGGAGCATTCGCGAACTAGCAAGTTCGTACGCGAACCGGAGCCTCGGTTGTGGCCGTCCAGCGAGATGGTGATTCCGTCTCAAATCCTTCTCCTGACTTTCGCATTCAGGCCAATGACACCCTCATCCTGCTCGGGAATTCCGCACAACTTGAATCAGCCGTAGACTATCTTGAAACGATCTGAAATCTTTGCCCTTCTTGATTCAGTCGGTTAGAGACGTAGGAGGATAGCGCAGGAAGGCTTACTTGTGCCTATTCAAGTTATCGAGTCTCCGGCGACTAAGCGCTGCGGTATACCCTTTGCCAATGGGGACGCCGCGCTTCTTGCGGCAGGGGATTCGACCCACGATGGACCACAGCCCTGCAAGCCACCCCTCCCGAGACAGCGATTTTCGGAGGAGCTTTACTTCTTTTTTGTGGTTTCGGTCTTCGTCCCGTCGCCCGTCAGTTTCAGCGCCGGAGCTGGCTTGTCATCGCCAAAGTTGGCTGTCAGATATTCCAGCAGCGCCCGACGATTCTGGATGGTTGCCCCCCAGCGCTGCATTTTGTCGAGTTCTCTGTCCCAAGCGGATTTCGAAAGTCGCTGGGCATGGATGATCTTCAATCCATGGCACGCCACACAGGAATTGGTTTCTTCAGCCTTCCCTTCCTCCAGGATCACCTGGCCGGCTGAAAGAAAGGTGGCACTGCACAGAGCCAGAAGAAACCCTGCCAGCAACATTGATCTCATCGGTTATCCCTCGAGATGAATTCCGATTCGGTCCACGGCGTTCCACAAGTATCCGGACGGATTCCAGATCGGAACAATGGGCTGAACACGTCCGGCACTGTCGGTCGCTCGCGACATCACGGTGTAGTAACCGGGCCGGTCCGGATTCCAAGTGTACTTCCATAACACCCAGGCAAAATTCATGTTCGGAGAGACAATCTCGGCCCCATGCCAGCGGCCGCCACCGTCCGTCGACACTTCCACACGAGCGACCTTTTCCTCACCGGCCCAGGCGATGCCAGTCATGGCAACGGGGCCCAAACTACTTTTGGACTGATCCAGCGGCTGCGTGATGAGCGATTTGACGGGCATGCCCTCGATCATCTCCAGGTCTTCAACCTTGGCAGCGGTTCCCGGAACGACGTTGTGGCGCGGAAACCGGTAAGCCGGCTTCATGAAGAACCCCTCTCCGGCCTGGTCCTGAACGGTAACGCGCGTCAGCCACTTGACCCAACAAGCACCGTCCCAGCCTGGAACGATCAGGCGGGCCGGATGGCCGTGCAGCTTCGGCAATGGTTCGCCATTCATCTCCAGGGCAATGAGCGTGCCTGGATGCATCGCCTTAGCCAGGGGAATGGCCCGGATGAAATCAGGAGTGGCAGCGACGCCCACATCAGCGCCGTCGAACTCCACATAGCTAGCGCCTTTGTCAACGCCACATTGGCTGAGGACCTCGGCAAGACGCACTCCTCGCCATTCCGCATTCCCAATCGCGCCCGCCTTCCATTGGATACCTGGGACCTTCGGCTCAAAGTTCGCCCGACCGTTGCCGGCGCACTCCAGCGTGGCGACTACCTTTTGCTGCGGAAACTGCTTCAGCTCTGCGAGACTCAGGCTGGCAGGACGCGAGACTTTTCCTTTGACGGCCAACTGCCAGGAGGGAAGCTGCACCTCAGGAACCGGCAAATGCTGCCGCACAAAGAAAACGTCGTTGGGCGTCTGCCAGCTGGTGAAATAGTGAAGTGGCGTTTCCAGGTCCTCAGGATAGTCGTTATGGAGGATGAGCGGCCTTTTGCCAGGAACCACGATCGGTGATTCTGAATCCCGGCTTGCCGCCAGCAGACTTCGGCCAAAACTGACGGAGCTAGCCGACATGGCGAGGGCGGCCTTCAGCCACTGCCTCCGGCTGACTCGAGAAAGAATGCTTCGAGAGTGAGGGTGGGTCATGATCGAGAGTCCCGAAAACGAAGAGATGAGGTTCAATTCCTGGAGAGAGGCAGTCAGAGCCGACCAATGCTGCCTGGCGCACACATGAGTTAGTTTGTCATGTGCGCGAGCCTCTTCGTGGGCTCCGTAGGAGCCGAATCTTTATAGTTCCAGACGTGAAAATTCTTTCCCAAGCTCCGAAGGAGCGGCATCAACACACTGTGCATCAGAACGCTGCCGCTCCTACGGAGGTCAGAATACTCGTAGGGAACGGCGTTTCTATAAGCACTGGGCTCCTAACGGAGCCCACGAGACACTTAATCTTACTCTCAGCGTTCGTATTAATACCGGTTGTACTTCTCCAGCGCCTTCAGTATCGACCTGGTTTCCTTGATGATCGGCACCATCTTGCTTTCCTTCTCATCGTATTGCCGGATCAGTTCGACTACCCGTTCGGCAGCTTCGAATGGGACCACTACCACGCCATCCGAATCGCCCATGATGTAATCGCCGGGACGAACGCGCACGCCACCGCAGATCACGGGTTCGTTCTTGGAAACACTGACTAGCCGCCCGACCGACGTCGCGGGTGTCACGCTGCGGCTGTAAACCGGAAAGCCGATTTGCGTGATCTCTTCGATGTCTCGCACACCACCATCAATGACTGCTCCTGCCAGACCGCGCACTTTGGCGGTCGTCGCCATGAGGTTACCCATACCGGCGATGTTTAGGCCATCTTCCAAAACATAGACGAGCACGTTGCCAGCCGGTGCTTCATCAAGAACCTCGAGGGCGCGATTGGGATAGTTGCGGCTGTCGCTCTTGAGCACACGGCGCAGTGTGGCTGTGCTCGCGGGTCCAACCATCTTTGCTTTGAAGACAGGCTTCATATCATAGTTCATAAATCCAGGCTGCCCCGTCGTCTCTTCAACCGCATCCGCTAGATTGCCCGTACTGACCTTCTTGAACGCATCCATGATCTGCACCGGCGTGATTCTGCCGCTCGGCTGAGTGGCCGAGGGCGCCTGAGCATTGCTCGCCCTCTGAAGCACTGAAAGGGCTACCCCGAGGGCGATAACCAACGATGACGCAAAAAACAAAGGACGTCGCATGCTGTGTCTCCTGAGAATCTCTTTGGTGCGGTGGCCTGCCCAACTCCACTTTCCTGTGCCTATCGAAGGCTAAGAGGGCCGCCGGTGCCGACGTACTATCGAGGGAACTGTCACTTTCAGCTTCGATACCTTCGAAGGAGGAAATCTACAGACCTGCCTTCAAGACACCCTTTTCCATCCGGGTAACGGTCTCCGCCAGTCCGCGTTCGGCCCGCGGGCTGGCCGGATACTGCTGTAAAGCCTCGCCGAAGGCCGCTTTGGCGAGTTCGAGTTTCCCGTTGCGTAAGGCAAACTCACCCAAGACCGCCAGGACGGGTCTCGGGTAACTTGGAGGCTCGCTGTAGCGAAGCGCCCGTTCCCGGCGAGCAGCCTGCTGCAAAAGCTTCAGGCCGCCATCCACGTTATTGGCAGCCAGAGAAATCTGACCCTTCAGCTCGTCCTCGGCCACCAGCAACTCGGGCGGGACTGCGGCCTTGGTCCTTGATTTCAATTGCTTCAAACTCGAGTGCATCACCTCGGCCTGCTTCTTTGCTGCCCCGACATCCCTTTTGGCCGCGTGGGCTAAGCCTAGAGCCCAGGCTCGCCAGGCGTTTTCACGCGGTTTGTCGTAGACCGGCAATGTCTTCCCGTCGAGAATCTCATTCCACTTTTCTGCCTGCACCATGGCCTGCATCAAGGCAAACCAACCTCGACGGAACGGCGTGCTGGAGTTGTCGACTGCGGCGGCTTCCCGCGGATTCTCCTTAAACTCCATTAGGCCTTGCGCCGCCTCTACTGCTTTCTCGTAGTGTTCCTGGAACGAGTAGGTCGAGATGAGAAAGTGCACGTTATGCCCGTGGTGACCGCGACCGTAAAGCGCGTCGGCATGGATGTATCCGAGCTCGTTGGCCGCGGCGTTCTCAAACGACTTGGCTGCCTCGGCCCACTTGCCCGTTTGTGCGTAGATATGTCCAGGCATGTGCAAGGCGTGTGGGATATTGGGCACCAGCTCCGCGTAACGTTTGCAGCTCGGCCAGGCATCCTTGGCGAAGGTGGAACCTTCGAACCCGTGAATGATGTAGTGATGGACTCCAGGGTGATCGGGGGCTTCCAGGAGCAGCTCGCGAAGCAGTGCAGCAGCTTCCATGCTGCCTTCTCGAGGGGTCTTCTCCGGCAATACAAAGCCGCGCATGCGATGTAGCGCCAAATAACTCTTGGCTTCGATTTCCTTGGGATATTGGGCCAGAATGGCGCGCAGGCCCTGGATGTAGCCTTCGTCGGAATCCTTGCTTTTGGGGTCCAGGCGAGCGGCAATCGCAGCGATGTAAAGCTTCTCCAGCGGAGTCGCCTTCCCAGGAGAGGCACTGAGTTCCTGGGCTTTCTTGACAGCTTGCATCGCCCTTCCCCTCGCGCCACCGTAAGTCTCCTGGCGTTTTGAGCGTATGTGGTTTTCCAGTTGGAAACGCGGCCGGAAGTCTCCGTGCGCCACCATCGCAATACCCCACTGCGGCATAGGCGCTTCCGGATCCAGGGCTGCCGCCTGCAAAAAAGAGCGCTCAGCCTCGGTGGCCCAAAACGAGTGCATCTGGGCCACCCCCTGGGTAAAGAATTCCTGGGCTTTTGGATTCGAAGTGGTGATGGGAAAATGGATGTGCTCGCTCCCCTGCCCGCTCATCAGCGTCGCGGGCAGCGAAGGAGGTACGCTCCCGGGCGGGGGCGAACAAAGATCGGCTGTCTTAGACTGCGCAAACAGGCTACTGCCCAACAGAACCCAAATCGCGACCGTGCGATGCATGAGCGACCTCCATTTGCCGGGCGACCAGGTCGCCCAGTTGCTGATCTTCATAGGAAAAGCCTTCAATCAGAGCAGCCAAGCGGCCGTCTCGCCCAACGATCGCTGTTTGGGAAGTGTGGGTCAACAGCCCCTCTTCAGGCCAGTAGATCAGACCGAAGCGAGCGGCAATCCGCTCGATGTCGCTGGGCTCTCCGGTCAAAAGGAGCCAGCCTTTCGGATCGGCTCCCCAGCGAGCACCGTATTGCGCAAGGATCTCGGGTGTGTCGTGTTGCGAATCCAGCGTAATCGACAGCAGGACCAACTCGCTTCCCGCTTGCCGGTGAAAACGTCGTTGCAACTCCGCAAAGCTGGCCGAAAGCCGAGGGCAAACCTCCGGCAACGGACAGCGTGTATAGATGAAATTCACAACTACCACTTTACCGCGAAAATCCGACAGCCGTACCCGGCGATGGGACTGGTCAGTTAACTCGAAATCAGGGACGGGTTCGCCACGGCTCAATTGCTCCTTCGGCGCCGGCAGAGCGAGAGACGATTGAACTCCCTCCACTGCCACATCACTGCGCTGGCTCAGGCGGACCTTCTCGGCATGGGAAGAGCGGCCCTTTACGACCAGTTGAAACTCGACTGAATCGCCTGGCTGCAATCCGAGTACACTCACGAGGCTGCTGCACTTGGAACGGCATGGCCATGGCGCCCATGTAGCCGGGGATGGCCCGATGCGAAACGATCATCGTGCGCTGTTGCCGACTTACGTCCAGCACGAGCCCTTCCACGCGATAATGCCGGGCACAAGCGGAGAGAACGAGAGGAAGAAAGAGACACGCCGTGACTAAACGCAACAATCCTGTTCGCTTCCGCAAAGAGTCAAACGTTCCCCCTTGCCCTGAGGTCTTGTTGAAGAGTTCAGTCACGTGTGGTACTCCTTCTAGGTTCCCTTGCTCTTATCTTTGCCCACCCGGCTTCTGATCACGGCCTATCGGATCCTCGCCCCGTCAGGGGCTGCAGCCTACGGTTCTTGTGTTTTGAGCGGATTCATGATCCAGGAACGAACTCCTCCATTCCATGCCTCTCGCGGCGGAATTATAGCAACAAGGCAGCGGGGAAATCTATCCGTTGCAAATGGTGGCCTCATGCTATATTCGAGCTGCGTTTGCAACTTCGCACCCAGCCCAACGCTCGTTAAGACCAATATGTTTCTGGAATTCGCCCTTTCTTCCGCGAACCTCTCCGTTAGGAGCGGTATGGGCGGCAGGTCTCTTGCCATTTGCGTCGAGCCACATCCCGCTCTCTCTGGAGCGCTCGGGTCCTCCGGCGCAGCTCATGAACATCCGGGCCACGTTGGGGCCAAGCACGCTGTTTTTTGCTTCAATATTGATCGCGGCTCGACAGAACATCCCTTTGAGTGATCTTGGACTCAGGTGGTGATATCGGACAGAGAGGCTCTCGGAAAGATGTCAAGACTCCAAGCCTTGCGGGGCTGTGGGGCAAACCCAGAGTGGGCGCGTCGCGTCCAGAGAACCTGGTCTGGGTAGATTCAGCCTTTGGCTAGCTGCTCATGAAACTTCTCCTCTGCGTCTGGTTGGTCCTGTCTGGGAGTATGGCCGCGCCAAGTCAACAACCCGCTGATCTGATCCTCACCCAGACCAAAGTCTGGACAGCCTCCGCAGCCTTGCCCTGGGCCGAGGCCATAGCGGTTTCGGGAAGTCGCATCATCGCCGTCGGAACGGTGGCAGAGATCCTTAGACACCGCGTCCCAAAGACGCTGGTTCTTGAATATCCCGGCCCGCTTGTCGTTCCAGGGTTCATTGACAACCATACTCACTTTCTAGAGGGCGGCTTTCAGCTTCTTAGCATTGATCTGAGACCCGCGCGCAACGAAACACAATTCGCCGAGCGCATTCGCCAGACAGCCGAGACATTCCCTGCGGGACGATGGATTACGGGAGGAGACTGGGATCACGAAGCCTGGCCCGGGGCTCAACTTCCCACGCGACAATTGGTAGACGGCTTCACCGGGAATACTCCGGTTTTCGTCAGCCGCCTCGATGGCCACATGGCTTTGGCCAACGGCGTCGCCCTCAAAAGGGCAGGCATCACCAAAGCAACCCCTGACCCGCCGGGCGGCACTATCGTCCGCGACCCGCAAACCGGAGAACCGACAGGCATCTTGAAAGATGCGGCGATGAGCTTGGTCTCCCGGCACATCCCCGAGCCGACGCCAGTGGAACAGGATGAAGCTCTTCGCAGAGCCCTGAAGGAAGCTGGGCGGTATGGCGTTACTTCCATCCAGGACATTACCAATTGGCCCGCTTATGAGACCTTCCGGCGAGCCCATCAACAGAATCAGCTGACGCTCCGCATCTATTCGCGCACGCCACTGGCACAATGGGAGAGGCAGGCGGACTGGATCAAGAAACAGGGTGCTGGAGACAACTGGCTGCGACTCGGCGGCTTCAAGGCTTTCATGGATGGCTCGTTGGGCTCCTCAACAGCGTATTTCTTTGAGCCCTACACCGACGACCCAAAGACATCCGGCTTGCTTTCTGACCAGGCTATTCCTGAGAGCAAACTCCGGCAGCACATGCTCGCCGCCGACAAAGCCGGAGTACAGCTGTCCATTCATGCCATCGGAGATCGTGCTAACCACCTGCTGTTGAATCTGTTCGAGGAAGTGGCCAGAATTAACGGACCGCGTGATCGCCGCTTCCGCATTGAGCACGCCCAGCACCTGCGCCGCGAAGACATTCCACGCTTTGCAAAGCTGGGTGTCATCGCCTCGATGCAGCCTTACCACTGCATCGACGACGGCCGATGGGCGGAAAAACGGATCGGCCCGGAACGCATCAAGACAACGTATGCCTTTCGCTCCTTGCTGGACGCTGGTGCGAGGCTCACTTTTGGTTCCGACTGGAACGTCGCTCCCCTCAATCCACTTCTAGGCATCTATGCTGCCGTCACGCGGCGTACGTTGGATGGCCGCAATCCCATGGGTTGGGTACCTGAGGAAAAGATCACAGTGGAAGAAGCCTTGCGGAGCTATACGATCAACAATGCCTTTGCTTCCTTTGATGAGAACAAGAGCGGCAGTATCGAAGTGGGTAAGCTGGCCGACCTGGTTGTTCTCGACCGCGACATCTTCAACATTCCTCCAGGTACGATCGCTCAGGCGCGCGTCCAATACACCATCGTGGACGGGAAGATTGTCTACCGTGCCGGCCGCTGATAGCTGGAACGCTTTCCTGGGCAAGAACCTTAGAGGTCGACTTCTTCGCCGAATCTGAATTTGTCCCGGCTCCCCTGTTCCCTGCTCCTCTATTTCCGTGCAACCACGAGCTGATTGAGGTTGACCAAAAAGCGTTCATAGCGCTCCAGCTTGAATCCGTTCCGGCGAAGGAGAGCCTTGAGGGAGAGGTAGCCGAAGAAGCGTTCGTGCTCCTGGGCAGCCTCGCGATAGGTCAAGCCGAATAGACTGCCGAGCCAGTGGAGCTTTCCACCCAACGGGGTCGGAGTCGTGATCACCAGTTGTCCGCCAGGCTTGAGCAGCCGCTGTGCCTGCTTCACAGCCCAGTCCGGAGATCTGAGATGTTCTAGCAGGGCAGCCATTACAATCGTGTCGAACGATTCTGGTGCAAGCTGAATCACCTGCTCCCCGATGTCGCCCTGCAGAAACTCTCCTTGGATGGTGGACTTGGAAAGCCGTGCCTTGAGTTTTGGCAGGCGCTCGGCATTGCGGTCCAGAAAGACCACCGACTCAACATGCGGCGGCAAGAAATCAAGAAGTTCACCGCAACCGCTGCCGACATCCAGAACTCGCTTGCCGAGAAACTTCTGCACCTGCGAAAGGCGCGCGTAAGTGAGGTATTTGGAGAGGAGGGGCATCGCTGGCTATCGACTGCAGTTTGACGATCGCCTGAGGGTCGGCCACAGAAACGCAAGGGACTCAGACACAGAATGCGAACCAAGGAGGACGCGACGCAGGTGATAGTCGCGGTTCGGAAAGCAGCCCAGCCGAAAACAGATTCTGTGTGCCTTTCTATTCTGCATCTGCGCAATCTGGGTCCCTTTGTCGTTCAGAACAAATACTTCAACGCAAATTGAATTTGCCGTGCGTGTTCGGCTGCCAGAATCCTTCCAAATGTCGCTGGGTTATCAATGAAGCTTTCCGGTAGCTTGAAGTTCGGATGATTGAAAAAGTTAAAGAACTCAGCGCGAAACTGCAGAGTGTGATTCGGACGGATTGAAATATTCTTCAGCCAAGCCAGATCCAGATTGCTGAGTCCCGGTCCGATCAGCACGTTCCGCCCGGCGTTGCCGAAGGTGTAACGCTGCGAAATTGCAAAGGCGTTGGTGTCGAAGAACCGCTCCGGAGAAGGGTCATCCAGATGCGGATCGCCAACCACATTCGGCCGGTCATGGGCAAAGAAGCCACCGACGTTTCCAGTGTTGCTGTTGTCCGAGGTCAGGCGTGCCGTGAACGGCCTGCCGGTTTGCAGTGTCACGATGCCGCTCACTTGCCAATCGTTCAGAAATGCCCCGACCCACCTTCCTCCCGGTGCAGTCCATCGCCTTTCTCGACCAACAGGCAAGTCATAGATGAAGCTGCCCGAAAATCGGTGACGCAGATCAAAGTTCGACAATCCCCTTTCAGCCGCGATGTTCGTGCTGTTCTGCGGCGTGTTGTCATCTCCTTTGCTTTCCAAAAAAGAAGAGCTGTTGTCGATAGCCTTCGCGTACGTGTAGACGCCCAGCAGGGACAGTCCGCGAGCATAGCGTTTCTCGATGCGAGCTTGCAGCGAATGGTAGGTTGAGGACGCGTCCGAGGACACAAAGAGAATGTCGCCGAAGCCAGGGATGGGCCGTCGCGAGTTGATATCACCCGGCCCGGGGACGGGTTGGTTAAGATTTCGCTTCATCACCAGGTGCGTCCCCTTCGAGCCAACGTAGTTCAACTCAAACACGAAATCTTTTTGTAACTCGCGCTGCAGCCCGAAACTCCACTGTTGAACGTAGGCCGTGCGGAAATACCGATCCAGGGTGACAGGACTGGGTAACGGCGAAAAGCTGCCCCCAGAAGGAAATGG
Source organism: uncultured Acidimicrobiia bacterium (assembly GCA_963752385.1). GTDB lineage: Bacteria > Acidobacteriota > Terriglobia > Versatilivoradales > Versatilivoraceae > CAVVYL01. The sequence continues at coordinate 534,124 of CAVVYL010000062.1, forward strand.
ATCACTGAGCGTCAGAAGATTCGGTGGCTGGGTGAAAAAGAGATTCAACTGAAAATAGGGGGCGTTGTAGTAGAGCGTCTCGTTTTCAATCAGGGTTCCGCTGTCGTAATAGATCCCATAACCGGAACGGATGAGCAGTTTGCCAGAGCCGGTAGCGTCCCAGCTGAAGCCAACTCGCGGCGCGATATTGTTGAAATCCGACTCCACTCCAGACCGAGGTACGCCATTTTGGCCTACGGGTGTTAACTTCTGCGTCTCTGTGTCAAAGCTGATCAGCCGGTCATAGGCGTCCACAGGTGGAGAGTTGAACTCATAGCGAAGACCGAGGTTGAGCGTAAGCCGGGAATGTAGTTTCCAGTCATCCTGAAGAAAGGCATTGTAGGCAGTCGTCCGCAGGGCCTGCGGGTTGTCGTTCACAGCACTGATCGACAGCACTGGAAAACCCAGCAGCAGGTCGCCAAGAGCATCGCCGGTAAAGACGGGCTGAAAATGCAATTGGCCGCGGGCAAAAAGATCGTTGTAGCCATTTTCCTGGTAATAGCGAATCTCGCCGCCGAACTTGAGAAAATGCCTGTCGCGCTGGTGGCTGAGGCTTTCGGAGAAGTGAAATGTCCCTGTACGGCGCACGATCGGAATATTCGGATCATCTCCGAGCTCCTCGTATCCCGCCAGCATTACGCTGGGGTATCCATAGTCTCGGGGCGCCAACGCCAGTCCACTCATCCCTAAGCTCGGGAACACATCGCTTCCCACGTTTTCCTGAAACACCTCGCGCCGCAACCGGTTATAGCCAAAGCGAAACTCGTTTAGTGTCTGAGAAGACAAAACGTGGGTGTCGCCCAAGGCCAAGTTCTGGCCACGGTCCAGCACACGGATGCCGAAACCAGGCAAGTTCGGCCCTTTTTGGGCATAGGGAGCGAAGTCAAACTCATCAATAAAGCTATAGCGGGCGAAGGCTTTGTTAGCTGTGCTGAATTGATGATCGAGTTTAGCATTGGCCTGGGTCATGCGTTCACTAGCAACCGGCGAACTCAGAAAATTCTGACCCGGGACATTACGGTTGGGATCAGGATAGAGGCTGGCCAAAGATGTGCCCACAGGGTGAATGCGGGATTCTGGAATCCGGTTACCGAGAAACGGCTGGCCAGTGAATGGGTCGCGAAGCGTGATTCCCGTGCCGGAAAAATCGCCGTGTTTCTGCTGCACCGTCGGAACATTGCTGGTGCGTGTCTCGGCCCGCCGGGTTCGCGCTGCCTCGAAATTCGCAAAGTAAAACGTTCGCGACTTCGAGATGGGCCCGCCGACACTACCGCCAAACTGGTTGCGCTGGTATTGTGGGGTCTTGAGATCCGGAAGATCGAAAAAGTTCTTGGCATCGAGGACTGAATTGCGCAGGAACTCGAATAGGGACCCATGCACGCGGTTTGAGCCAGACTTCAGCGCCACGTTCACTTGAGCGCCACCGCTGCGGCCATACTCCGCGTCGTAACCGCTGGCTTGAATTTTGAACTCCTCAATCGCATCGACCGAAGGATTCACCACCAGGCGATTCAGAAACAAATCGTTGTTGTCCACACCATCTAGCAGGAAATTGTTCGCCGCTTCACGCGCGCCATCGACGTTGATGCCGCTATTCGATTGGGTCGAAAGCCGCGACTCCGGGGCCGGCGGCGCCGACCCGGCGCCCAGCAGCGCCAATTGCAGGAACTCCCGCTCGTTGAGCGGAAGGACTGTAATCGCCCGATTCTCCACGACCTGGCCTATTGCGCTCGACTCGCTCTGCATGAGCGGCGGACGGGCTTCAACGGTGATGGAATCCTGAACAGAACCAACCTCCAGGACAAGATTGACTTTCGTCTTCTCGCCCACGTTCAGCCGGATTCCAGCCACGGCAGCTTTCTTGAAACCAGCCAATTCCGCAGTCAGGGTGTAACGTCCAGCTGGCAGCGAGGGAATAGCGAAGGCACCGCTCGGTCCGGACATGGCGCTCCGCGTGAGTTGAGTGCTTTCCTCGACGATTCGAATCTCAGTTGCTTGCAAGGCCGCGCCACTTTGATCGCGCACGTTGCCAAAGATCGTCGCCGTGTGAGTCTGCCCAAGCAAGGGTTGCTGATTGATCGCTGCCGTGACGAGAAACGAGCTAAAGAGCAAAACGATTAAGCCAGAATACCCTGGGTGCACAGTTTTCCTCGTGATTGATCCCTGCGAAAATCGTCCTCGTCGTCCTCGAACGAACGCTGACGACAACGCGGTCAATGACGAACCTGGCCAGTACCAAAGGAGAAAACCACTGAGGGATACTAGTGAGACGAAGATTCTCGTTCTGCTCAGTACGGGGTCGCTCGCTGCCAGGCTTGGATTCAGTAGGTTGCCCGGCCGCCGCTGATGTCGACGCAGGCACCATTGGTAAAGCTGCAGTCATCACTGGCCAGAAAGTGCACCAGAGCTGCCACTTCGGCGGGCTGTCCGACCCTGCCCATGGGAATGCGACTGGTCATGTAGTTGATCAGTTCTTGGGTGACTTGCTTGAGAATTGGAGTCTCAATGACCGCTGGAGTTACGCAATTGACGTAAAGTCCTTGGGTGCAGACCTCCTTGGCTAGTGCTTTCGTCAAGCCAATCACTCCAGCCTTCGTGGCAGAATAAGCGCTGAGGTTCGGATTCCCCTCCTTGCCCGCAATGGAGGCAATGTTCACAATCTTTCCATAGCGGTTCCTCAACATGACCGGCAGGACCGCCTTGCAACAAAGGAAGACGCCCTTCAGATTGATGTTGGAGACTTGGTCCCACTCCTCCTCAGAGACTTCGACCATCGGCTTGTTGGCCCCCGCAATCCCGGCGTTGTTGACGAGGATGTCGATTTTGCCGAATCGATCCTCAACCCTTTTGGCCATTGACTCGACTGCGGCCCAACGGGTGATGTCGACAACCGCCACCAAACTGCGCTGACCTTCGGGATCCAGCGACCTGGCGGTCTTCTGCGCCTCGGCTTCGTCAAGATCCGCCAACACAACCGTGCCGCCGGCTTTCAAAAATCTCTCTGTGATTGCCGCGCCGATACCCCGTGCCGCCCCAGTCACAATGGCGACTTTGCCGCTTAGAGAACAGAACTGACTCTCAGACATTAAGTGACCTTCCTCTCCGCGAAAACTCGAATGATGCAGTCATAGAAGACGGTAGCGAGGCGGCCTTCGTCTTCCAGCGTTCCTTATATGCCATTCCGTTTCATTTGGCCTGTTTCTGGGCAGCCCCGCCATATTTCTCGTTGAGACTGTCCATAAACCGCTTGCAAGCCGGTGTGACCTCCCACGAGCCTGGCCAGAAGCAGAGATCGATGGCCCACCAAGGAGAAGGGCAGCCGCTTTGATTCAATGCAGGCATGATGGCATCGAAATCGAGCAACCCTTCGCCAAACGGACGATGGGTGCTGGTTTCGTTGTTGTGGAGTGTTCCGTCGGAATCAATCAAGTGAATATGACCGATTTTCCCCTTCAACATCTGGATCATCTCGATCACTCCGCCTTTGAGCGTTTCCTTCTGTCCCGGCTGGCGCGCTCCCACCACAGCACACATGTGAGCATGCGAAGTGTCAAAGAGAACTTTGAAGTTGGGGTGTGCAACTTCGTCCGCCAGGCGAACCACGTCAGAAGGCTTGTTGAACGCAAAACCAGGTTCGAATTCCCAGACCAGCAAAACCCCGGCCTTCTGGGCGATTTCCGCGCAACGCCGCCACGTCGGAACCAGGCGTTTGAGTGCCACATCAGTACTCATTTCGCTCAGTATCGTGGGCGGATCGATCGTATCGACGCGCAGAGCAGGCATTTCGATGTCGCGAGCAAAATGCACGTTTTTCTCGAAAGTCTTGAGATAGTCAGAGTGATCGGCAGAGCGGATCAGACTATGGGCAGTGAAGTCCGGCGCGTAGCCGGAAATTCCCAGCCCAAGGCCTGAAATGAACGCTCTGAGATCCTGCCGGTGACTGTTGGTGGCGTAATCGTCCGGATGCGGATGCGGTTTGAAGCCAATAATTTCCACTCCGTCAAACTTCAGCTCCGCCAATCGCTTAACCACTTTCTCAAACGGAATGGGATTCTCCCAGTAAGGGCCAAATACATAAGCCCAGCTCCCAATAGATATTTTCTTGCTCATGATGACCCTCCTATCTCGTTTGCTCTGTGCCGCCAGCCGTCGGCCACAAGCGACTCTCGGACGGCACACGAAAACCGGTCCCAAATCTCAAGTGATCGCTTCGACCTTCTGCAGTGCCTCATTCCATTTTACTTTCCGCTGCATCGTTAGCGAGAGGTTGCCAATGTGAGAGGTCCGTGCAGCCTCGTGTGCCACGCGGATATTAGCCGTTGGAGTGTTCCGGCTGCGAATACAGTCCAGGAAGTTCTGCAGATGGTTGAGCGTGCCGTCTCCCTGCGCCCGGATCAGGATCTCAGGCTCCGGAGCCTGGGTGCCCGGCACAAAACGACTCTCTTCGGAATAAAACGCAAGGTGTGCCCGATCGACCTTCAGCGTTCCCTTCGTGCCTCGAAGCTCAAACCCGCCATCATCAATCCGGCTGGCCATGGCGCCGGTATAGACTACCGTGTAATTCTTGGGAAACTCTAGAACGCAGTTGATAGTATCGGGACACTCCCAGGCCGAGGCATACACGTTGCCGCTGGTCAGCGCTGTCTTCGGTGCCGGAGTTCCCATGTACCACTGAATCACGTCGATCCAGTGAGTCATCAGATCGGTCAACGCTCCGCCACCGAAGTCCCAATACCAGCGCCACAGAAAATAGCGTTGGGGGTCCACCGGCTGATCGGGGGCGGGACCGAGCCATTGCTTCCAGTTCAGTTTCGCAATCTCCAGGTCTGGAAGCTTTTTCCGGGCAGCGTAGTTCTGATACCAGTAAGCCTGGCCGAAGGTAATCTGGCCCAGCTTTCCAGAGTCGACGATCTGCTTGCCAAGGATGAAGTGCTCCCAACTGCGCTGCTGAGTGCCCGTCTGAACCACTCGGCCCGAAGCTTCAACAGCCTTCACCAACTCGGCGCCCTCTTCAAGGGAATGCGAGATGGGCTTCTCCACGTAGACATCTTTGGCGGCGCTGACAGCATCAAGGACCATCTGCTTGTGCCAGTGATCGGGGCTGCCAATCACGACCGCATCAATCTCCTTACTGTCGAGGAGTTGGCGGTAATCACCGTACGGCTTCGCGCTGCCATCGAGAAGCGCGTTGGCCTCGAGGAGTCGCGGTTCATACACATCGCACACGGCAACCTGTTCATTGCCCGGAAGACTTTTCAGCGTCTTCATCAAGTAGCGAGTCCGCCCGCCGGTTCCAATCGCGCCCAGGCGAATGCGGTCATTGGCGCCAAGGATCCTTGTAGTCGAAAGCGCGCAATGGGCGGCGACGACAACGCCCAATCGTTCAGCGGATCTCCTTAGGAACTGGCGGCGATTCTGAAGTCTGGGGCCGATCATGGGAAAACACTTTCCTCGGCGTAGTGTCGATATGACTCGCGAGATGGAGGGATGTATCAGGTCTAGCGACGCACGGTCATTGTACGGGAAACACGGTGAGAGTCAAGGATAAGGAAGCAGATGCGACCCGATGCATTCCTTGTCTCAAGCTGGGGGTGGATCTACCCTCCATTCCGCCTCAGCAGGCGTCATCCACACATATCCGTGCTTGTTTCTCCTCCAGAACTTGGTTCGTGCCTCCCTGGTCTTCTTCATTCACAATTCTCAATATCAATGTATTGAACTCAACACCGGCTTTAGGATTCTCCAGACATTGTCAGCGACAATTTGGTGTCCTGCGGCTGTGGGATGAATGCCGTCCGGAAAGTTCAGTTCTGCCCTGCCGCCAACTCCTTCCAGCAGGAACGGGATAAGCCGCGCCTGATGCTTCTTGGCAAGCTTCGGAAATAGGGCCCGAAACTCAGTGAAGTATTCGCGCCCCCAGTTCGGAGGAATCAACATTCCCGCGACGACCAGCCTCGCATCGGGGTATCGGCTCCTGGTTTGAGTCAGGATGGCATCCAGATTCTTCTCGGTATGATCGAGTGAGACGCCGCGGAGGGCATCGTTTCCACCCAGAGCGAGAATCAGGACATCGATCCTGCGTTTGAGAAACCAGTCCAGACGCCGCAGTCCCCCAGCCGTCGTTTCCCCGCTTAGTCCGGCGTTGATCACTTTAAAATTCCAGCCAAGCGTGTCAATCTTTTTTTGGAGGAGCGCCGGATAGGCTTGAGACATGTCCAGGCCGTAGCCTGCCGTCAAGCTATCGCCAAGGCAAAGAATCAGTTTCGTCTCCGCTGACCCGACAGCCTGAGATGATTTCGCGCCGACCGCCACGCAGAACAAACAGAGAAAACCGAGAATCGAAATAGCGACTTTCATCGATTGTATGCCAAAATAAACCGCGTTGGGTAGGGCGCGGTATCGCGGTATCCCCCGCGTGCTCAAGTTTCTATTCGATGTTTGTCCCCGCTTCGCAAGGGGGAGCAGGGTTTCGCGGCAGGGGCGTCTTTCATCGTAGCACAACCTCTATGGTCCCTTTTGCCAAGGGGGACAAGCTCTGACCGTTAGCCAGAGAGCGAAGCTCGAACCCCTGGCGGAGCGGAGCGCGCCGAGGACAGCCCGCCCTACCTTGCCTGACAGTGCACCCTTTGCCTGATTTTTGGAGATTCAGGTTTTGACTGTACCTTCCAACTCTTCACCCCTCGTCCTTAGTGTCGAACAATTAACCAAAACCTACAAGAGCGGAGAGCAAACGCTAACCGTTGTCCAGGAGGTTTCCTTTTGCGTCGATGAAGGCTCTACCTGCTCGATTGTGGGCCCTTCCGGAAGCGGAAAGACCACCTTGCTCGGCCTTTGCGCTGGCCTGGACCGCCCCACTTCGGGTTCAGTCACACTGAATGGCATCGAACTAAACGTCCTAAGTGAAGACAATTTGTCGGAGGTCCGCAATCAGTATGTGGGCTTCGTCTTTCAGACCTTTCAGCTCATCCCGACCCTCACGGCACTGGAAAATGTGATGGTGCCTCTGGAACTTCGCAACGAAACCCACGTCAAAGACCATGCCGTCGATCTCCTGGAGCAGGTCGGCTTGGGCGATCGTTTGCACCACTATCCGGCACAGCTTTCCGGCGGAGAACAGCAAAGGGTAGCCTTGGCGAGGGCATTCATCAACCATCCGAAGATTCTCTTCGCCGATGAACCAACAGGAAATCTAGACGTCGAGACGAGTGAGCGAGTCGTTCATCTACTGTTTCAGCTGAACGAGGCTTACGGCACCACTCTGATCGTTGTAACGCACGATCAGGAGCTGGCGTATCGGACCCAGCGTATTCTTCGTCTTCGCGGAGGCAGGGTTGTCTCGGACGAGAGAACGCGGGTTTCGACGCTTCGGTAAGCCAGGGCGAAGGAGCATACAGACGCCACCGGCTGACTCCCGTGATATCCGCTTGACCCTTGGCCTTTGACTCCTTTTCCATATCGGCTCTTTGTAGAGTCTGAACGAATGAAACTCGTCTTATCTTCCTGGATCTGGAAAATGGCCTGGCGCGACAGCCGCACCAGCCGGCGGCGGCTGTTGCTATTTGTGTCGTCGATTGTGCTCGGTGTCGCGGCCCTGATGGCCATCAGTTCCGTTGGCACAAATCTGCAGCAGGGACTCGATCACCAGGCCAAGACCCTTCTGGGAGCCGATCTTGTCATCCGCGCCCGGCAGCCCTTTAATGACCAAGCCGAGCGGCTGTTGACGAAAGTGGGTGGCGAACAATCGCGCGAAATCAGCTTTTCCTCCATGGTGCTGTTTCCGAAGAATGGCGGGACCCGGCTGGTGCAAGTGCGAGCGTTGGAAGAAGGCTTCCCGTTCTATGGAGAAATGGAAACGGAACCCCCTGCTGCGATTTGGGAGTTTCGGCGGGGACCCATGGCCCTGGTCGAGGAGAGCTTGTTGCTTCAGTTCGACGCGCACGTGGGCGACGCCATCAAGGTGGGTGCCTTCACCTATCGCATCGCTGGCAGGCTAAGGAAAGTACCCGGAGAAACAGTCGCGACCGGAATCGTTGGCGCCCGTATCTACATCCCGATGCGGTATTTGAGTCAAACCCGGCTCCTGCAGCAAGGCAGCACAGCCACGTACAAGGTTTTCTTTCGGCTGCCGGCCCAGGCGGACGTTGAATCACTGGTGAAACGGCTGGAACCGGAACTCCTCAAGTTACGGCTCGACAGTGAAACAGTCCAACAACGCAAGGCTAACTTGGGGCGTTCGCTCGAGAATGCCTATGACTATTTGAATCTCGTCGGTTTTGTTGCTTTGCTACTCGGCAGCATTGGTGTGGCCAGCGCCGTTCATGTTTATGTCAAGCAGAAGACCAATACCATTGCCGTGCTGCGTTGCCTGGGCGCCAGAGGGAGGGAGACGTTTGGCATTTACCTGATTCAGGCTACCGCTCTCGGGCTGATTGGTGCCACGGGCGGTATTCTCCTGGGGATGGCTGTTCAGTATCTGTTACCCAAAGTGATGCAGGATTTCTTGCCGGTGAATGTCCCCTTCTCCATTTCGTGGCTCTCCCTGCTGGAGGCGATGCTGATCGGGCTCGGCATCGCTTTGCTCTTCTCGTTGCTTCCCTTGCTATCGCTGCGCCGGATCTCTCCACTGTTAGCTATTCGTGCTTCCTATGAAGACGGCCAACCACGGCGCGATCCATTGCGGCTGCTGATCTACGGGCTGATCTTGCTGAGCGTGGCCGGTTTCGCAATAGGCCACACCCGACGTTGGACCCACGCACTCTGGTTTACGGTCGGACTCTTTCTTGCTCTTGGCCTGCTCGCGGGCGTTGCGGTACTCATTCGATTCTCGGCAAAGCGGGTGTTTCAGGGCTCCGGAAGCTATGTGTGGCGTCAAGGTCTGGCGAATCTCTATCGGCCAAACAATCAGACGCTGGTACTAATGCTCTCGGTCGGGCTGGGGACCTTCCTGATGATGACGCTCTATCTCACCCACGCGGTACTCGTTCAGGAAGTCAGTTTGTGGGGCCGTGGTCACCAGCCAAACATAGTCCTATTTGACATCCAGACTGACCAACAAGAGCAAATCAGAGATCTGGTGCAGTCTTTCCATGTGCCAGTGCTGCAGGAAGTGCCGATCGTCACAATGCGCCTCACTTCGGTTGGTGGCAGATCGGTCGAAGACATCCTCAAAGACCCCAAAAACTCTATCCCTGAATCGGCTCTGCAGCGGGAATATCGCTCTACCTATCGGGACCATTTGATCGACACGGAGAAACTGATTCTGGGAAAGTGGCAAGAGCGGGTGGCAAGCGAAGCAGCGCCAGTTCTCGTCTCGCTCGAAGAAGGCATCGCCCAGCGCTTGAAGGCGAGCTTGGGCGACGAGTTGGTGTTTGATGTTCAGGGTCTCCCGGTAGTGACAAGAGTGGGCAGTCTGCGGAAAGTCGAGTGGGAGCGAGTGCAACCGAACTTCTTTGTGGTCTTCCCGACCGGAGTTCTGGATCAGGCGCCTCAATTCCACGTTATGGTGCTCAGGACACCTGGCAATGAAGTGTCCGCCAGACTGCAGCAGGCCGTCTTTCAGCGCTTCCCGAATGTATCGGCGATTGACCTGGCATTGATTGTCGCCATAATCGACACGATCCTGAGCAAAGTGGCGTTCGTGGTCCGATTCATTGCGTTTTTCAGCATTTTGACAGGTTTGATGGTCCTCGCTGGCGCTGTGATTACGGGAAAGTATCAGCGTATCCGGGAAAGTATCTTACTGCGAACACTGGGGGCGAAGAAGGCGCAGATCCTGAAAATCATGATCGTCGAATACTTCTTTCTAGGAAGCTTTGCAGCTCTTACAGGACTTCTTCTGGCTTGGGCAGGGAGCTGGGCTCTGGCGCGCTTCGTTTTTGAAGCGCCGTTTGTGCCCGTGTTGCTACCCAGCTTGGCTGCGCTACTCATTGTGACGGGCTTGGGGATCCTAATCGGCCTGGCCAACAGCCGTGGTGTCACCAGCCGCCCGCCCCTGGAGGTGCTGCGGGCAGAAACTTGAGCGCCCTCTTCCATGGGGCCACGGACGCGCCTGTTGCGATGTGGCACAGGTGTTCCTCGGATTCTTCCGGCTCCGGTCCTGTTTGGACATAGATAGGAGTTCGAGCACAAAACGACCGAACTGTATCTCCGTTCAAGGAAGCCATTAGAGTAAACTCTTGAGTGACAGACGCCATGAAGCCTGTACTCTACCTTCCGTGTAATTCCATTTAGCTTTTGCAACCAGAATGAGAATTCCGCTGTACCAGATCGATGCTTTCACCAGCCAGGTGTTCCGAGGCAATCCTGCCGCGGTCTGCCCGCTCGAGACCTGGCTCGACGACGCCTTGCTGCAAGCCATTGCTGCCGAAAACAACTTGTCAGAAACAGCCTATATTGTGCCTCAGGGCGAACAGTATCGAATCCGTTGGTTTACTCCTGAACAAGAAGTCGAGCTCTGTGGTCATGCCACGCTGGCCTCGGCTTACGTGATCTTTCACTATCTGAAGCCGACGGCTGAGGAGGTTATCTTCACTTCCAGAAGCGGACCGTTGCCTGTCACTCACGTCGGCGAGCGTATCTGCCTGGATTTCCCAGCCAACGCACCGGTCCCTTGCTCGGTCTCCGACACTCTTCTCAAGGCCCTCGGACAGCCGCCTCAAGAGGTCCTTTGCTCTAGAGATTATCTGGCGGTTTACGATTCAGAAGACACCATACGTTCGCTGGAGCCCGACATGCGATTGTTGGCGACAATCGATCGCCTTGGGGTGATCGTGACCGCCACTGGAAGACGTTCCGACTTCGTTTCCCGCTATTTCGCTCCCGGCGCAGGCATTCCTGAAGATCCGGTGACGGGAGCAGCCCACTGCACGCTGACACCCTTTTGGGCCAAGCGGCTGGGCAAGACGCGGCTGCACGCTCAGCAGATCTCCCAGCGAGGCGGCGAACTGTTTTGCGAACTGCGGGGCAGCCGTGTTCTTATCGCCGGGTACGCCGTCAAGTACCTAGAAGGCTTGATTGAAGTGTGAACCCAGACACATGACGAAGACCCCATCGTTGTCCACAGACCTCGCGCTCGGTTACCGAACCCCGGACAGCTGGGCCGAGTCTGTGTTGCAGGATCCCCTCCTCCTACTGAGCGATCACGCTTACCTGGAGCGTAAAGCAGCATCCAATGCCCTTGAACTACTCAACCGTTGGCCAGAACCCACATATCCCGACAAGTGGGTCGTCACGCTCTCGGCAATTGCTCGCGACGAGACCGCCCACCTCTATTCGGTGGCTCGTCTGCTGATGCAGCGGGGAGGTCGGCTCGAACGATTGCATCGTAACCCTTACGCAAATGACCTTCGCCAGCTGGTCCGGAAGGGCAGCGGTACTCAGGAGCTCTTGGATCGGCTGCTGATTGCAGCACTGATCGAGGCACGATCGTGCGAGCGATTTGAAGTTTTGTCGCGTTGCTGCCAAGACTCCGAACTCGCCCAATTCTACCGAGGCCTCTGGTCCTCAGAATTGGGTCATTACACGGTCTTCCTGCGGCTGGCAGCAGACATCATGGCAAGACAGGAGGTTGAGACACGCTGGCAGCAGATGATCGAGGCGGAGGCACAAATCATCCTGAACCAGCCACCCGGCCCTCGAATGCATAGCGGGGTACCAGGCGCTCAACAATAAAAATGTGTGGCTTTGCAGCGAAGATTCTTCGATGTACCTGGAAAACAGTACAGATAGTGGATACGGGACTAACAACCTCGAACCACAGTTTCCTGCGATTCGGTCTTTTTGAAGCGACGTGTATCCTGATACTATTCTTGGTGCTGAACCAGACAAACGCATGATGACCGCAGAAAACGCGGTCATCATGGTTACCCAGGCCGGGTATCACGGTCGAAACCCTGCTAAGTTAGCAATGAACACATTTTGGACACCTCTACTACAAGCTGCATGTCGCTGGGCGCAAGCGTGGTTTGTTTTCTGTCTGTTTGCACCGTCCTTGGTTCGAGCGGCCACTCCTGAGCAAACCGAATTCTTCGAGAAGAAGATCCGGCCCGTTCTGGTGGAGAAGTGCCACCTCTGCCACAGCGCTCAGAGCGCCACTCCAATGGGCGGCCTTCGCTTGGACACAGCAGCCGGCTTTCTAAAGGGTGGGGACACTGGCCCGGCTCTTGTGCCCGGTGATCCGGAAAAGAGTCTGCTGATCAAAGCGATCTCCTACAAGGACCTGAAACTAAAGATGCCACCCACGGGAAAACTGAGCGATGAGGTCATCGCAGACTTCATCGCCTGGGTTAGAATGGGTGCCCCTGATTCTCGCACCGGTACTTCTCCCTCGACCGCCAATTACGAAAAGAAGGGCATCGATTTCGCAGAAGCCCGAAACTTTTGGGCGTTCCGCCCAGTTCAGGATCCAACGCCACCTCCGGTAAAACAGAAAGACTGGCCGAGGTCACCGATCGACTATTTTCTTCTCCAAAAACTCGAGGCTAGCGGGCTGAAGCCCGCTGAGCCTGCAGACAAGCAAACCTGGCTGCGACGGGTAAGTCTTGACTTGATCGGCCTGCCGCCGACTCCGGCCGAGATTGAAGCGTTTCTGAACGATCGCTCGTCCGACGCCAAGGCGAAAGTTGTAGACCGTCTGCTGGCTTCGCCGCACTACGGCGAGCGTTGGGGGCGGCACTGGTTGGATCTGGTGCGGTTTGCAGAGACCAATGGCCACGAGTTCGACAACGACAAGCTCGATGCCTGGCGTTATCGCGACTACGTGATTAGCGCTTTCAACGCCGATGTACCCTACAACCAGTTCGTGAAGGAGCAAATTGCCGGTGATTTGATGGCAGCGAAACGGCTGAGTCCGGACGGCGCCTACTGGGAATCGCCCATTGGCACCAGCTTCTATTGGTTCGGCGAGGTGCTGAACAGTGCCACCGATTCCGTAAAATCACGCGCCGATGACGTCGACAACCAGATTGAGGTAATGGGCAAAGCTTTTCAGAGTCTGACAGTCGCTTGCGCTCGCTGCCACGATCACAAATTTGACCCCATCCCCACGTCAGACTACTACGGGCTCGCCGGAGTGATGCATAGCACCACGATCTCAGAGACCGTCGTTGACTCTCCTTCCCGCGTTCGTCAGATTGCTTCAGCTCACCAGAAAATCATGGACTTGAACGGCCAGGTGAGGAGCCTGTTGGAGCCGGCGCGGCTGAAGTTGGCATCCCAGCTCAAGACCTATCTTTTGGCCGCAGCCTGGGTGCTTCGCTCAAAGAACACGGAGACCCTGGAACTACCGCTAGAGCTCAAGGACGTGGAACCAGCCTTATTGCGGTCCTGGGTTAATGCTCTCGTGCAAGCGCGAAAACAACCTCAAGACATCTTCTATCCATGGGTGACGGCAGTCGACAGTCTTCCAGAAAGCAGCTCCAACGCTACTGATGTCATCCAGCAGGTGCGTAGGGGACTCGCGGAGTTAGTTGCTGATTCCAGTCCTACTAGCCGTACGGCCCGCGGCGATCTGAGCTACGAGGACTTTGAGAAACTGGACTACGCTGGTTGGCAGGTCTCCGGTCAGGCTTTTGGCAATGCGCCACAACGGGAAGTCCCGCCCAACCTGGCTCTGCGGGGAATCCAAGGACATGGTGTTGCCAGCTCCTTCGGAGGCGGCTCAGATCGCCTTGTGGGTAGCCTAACCTCGGTGAAGTTCAGAATGCCCAAGCTGTTCCTGCATGTGCGGATGGCCGGTACGAAAGAGGAGGAATCCGGAGGACGAGCCAAACTCCGGGTAACGCTTGTGGCTGACGGCCACAAGAGTCAGCACCTGTTGCCTGACGGCGCGGCTGAATTAGGTTGGAAGACAGTTCGGCTGACCAAGGAAATTGGCCGACTCTGCTATGTTGAGATTGTTGACCGTAGCCGCGAGGGCCACCTAGTAGTGGATGAAATTGTCCTGTCCGACTCAGAGGAGCCTCCCACCAAAGGGGCAGCCCCAAGCGCTCTGGTTGCGGGCATGCTTGAACGCAAGGACCTCAATTCCCTCGATGCGCTAGCCACGGCTTACCAAGAGTTGTTTGCCGGAGCCTTTCACAAGGACCGGTCCGCACAGCCTGCTGTCCAAGCGCTGCGACAGGCGCTAAATCCCACTGGTCGATTAGAAGACCTACGGTCTCTGCTGGCGATTGAGGCCACGACCCATGGCGACGGTGAACCCGAAAGAAGTAGCGCCTTTCAGCAGTTAACAGATCTGCAGAGACAGCGCGAGGATTTGGAGAACCAGATCCCCGAGTCGGTTTTTGCCATGGTTGCCAGAGATGAGAGTCCGGCCGATGTCCGCCTGCACATTCGGGGGAATCACAAGAATCTCGGTGAGCCTGTTCCACGCCGGTTTCTCCAGATTGTGGCCGGGCCAGAGCAGGCAGCTATCGTCCAGGGTAGTGGGCGGATGCAGTTGGCTGAGTGGGTCGCAAGCGAAGAAAACCCGCTCACGGCTCGAGTGATGGTCAACCGCATCTGGAAGCACCACTTCGGCGAGGGTTTGGCCCGATCGTTAGACAATTTCGGAAAAACGGGCGATCCGCCCACGCATCCGGAGCTCCTGGATTTCCTGGCAAGGCAATTCATTGCCAGTGGTTGGTCTGTCAAGGCCATGCATCGGCTTATGATCATGAGCAGCGCCTATCAGATGTCGAGCCAGCCCAGCCAGGACGCCTTGAAACGGGATCCGCAAAACCGATGGCTGCACCACATGCCTGTAAGGCGGCTTGAAGCCGAGTCAATTCGCGACTCGATTCTGGCGGTGGCCGGCACCTTGGATCGCCAGCTCTATGGACCCAGTGTTGTGCCGCACATCAGCCCGTATCAGGACGGTCGGGGAAAGCCCAAGTCTGGCCCGCTCGACGGCGACCGGCGGCGCAGCATCTATGTTCAGGTCCGCCGTAATTTCCTGACGCCGCTGTTCCTGGCTTTTGACTATCCGCTGCCGATCTCAACCATCGGCAGGCGCAGCCCGTCAACGGTTCCCTCTCAGGCGCTGATCATGATGAATAATGAGTTTATCACTCTCGAGGCTCGCGAATGGGCTGGCCGATATTCTCTGCGGAAGCAGTCGCACAAAAGCGCGTGGAGCAGATGTACATCGAAGCTTTTGCAAGGCGGCCGGAACCTTGGGAGATGACCGAGATCCTTGAATTTGTTAGCTCGCAGGCTCGGCGGTATCATGATTCCAGCGGGTCTGAATCGTCGGCAGCTGATCTTCAGGTTTGGTCGGACCTCGGCCACGTGTTGTTGAACTCAGCCGAGTTCGTTTATGTTCG
>CAVVYL010000063.1:0-52520 GCA_963752385.1 uncultured Acidimicrobiia bacterium
CCGGGTCGAGTTCGACCGGCTGGGTTCGGTCCGAGAGGAACAGGTGCTGCGCCTGGTCGAGTTGCTCGTAGATGGCTCGCTGATAGCTGCGCAAACGCGCCCTAGCCAGCAGTGGCGACAAGATAGGGCCGAGCGGGTTGCCGCGGCTCGAAGTGCCGTTTGTGCTGTCCAGCACTTCGTTGATGGTCAGCTTGCGAATTTCGAGTTCCGTTTGATAGAGAGCCGAAAGTTTGGGAACCGTAACGTGGACCGGGGCGTAGAGGCGGCGGAACTCGGCGGCCTGACGTGTCTGGTCGTAATCATAGAGATTGTCGCCGTCTTTGAGGTTGCGGAAGACCAGGTAACGCACATGGTTTTCGAGCGATGCGGTCCAGTTGAGAAACGACTGCACACTGTCGGGTGCGCTGGTTACGGAGCCGACGCAGACGAACTGGACCCCTCTGGCCTGAAGCTCCTCGAAGGGAAGATCCAGGAACCATTGGAGAACCTCGTGACCGGTGCCAGCCTTGAGGTCGGCTACCATGATCTGGTGATCGCCGCTGAGAGCCTTCTCGATCAAGACGTCGTGGGCGAACTCGTGACGCAGGTCGATCTGGAGGGCTTCGGGGAAAAAGCGAGTCAAGGTGTGGTTCTCATCGTCGAGGTCGAGCAGCATGGGATCGGCGCCGTGCTCCCTGAGATAAGTGATGAGAAACCGGGCGGCGGTGGTTTTTCCGGAACCTCCCTTGGCGCCGGCAGTGAAAATGACGGTGCAGGACATGGTCAGCCTCCTTTACTGGCGTTGAGCTCTTCGTCGAGCTCCTTCAAAAATGACTTCCATCTGTTCGGGCGTGAGGCGTTCGAGGTTGTATTCCGCGCTCGGAGTGAAGGTCTTTAGGCGTCTGCGTACCGTCGCCGGTTGGTCTCGCTTGAGCGGAATGAAGTCAACCGGCGAGGTGGGCGCCCGTGATGGGACTTGGCTCGGTTTGGCCTGCGGGCGCGTGGGTGCGGATTGGTTAGTGGTCGCGGGTCGAGTGGCGGAGTGGCGCGAACCAGAAGGGCCCGGAGCTGCCGTAGTGGAGGACGCCGTTTTTTTTTCTGTAATTGCCCGGAGGTAGCCATACACTTTTCTGCGGCGGGAACGCACCTTTACAAACTTGAAGATGGCTGCCCGCTGAATGACGAGACCATGCTTTTCTCGAAGTACAGCGGCGATCTGAGCGTAAGGCATGGGCGGTCTCTGTTGCCGCAATGCGATGATTTCCTCTTCATGAGGAATCAAGCTTGACTGATAGGGTTTGCCGGACATTGACAACTAAGCTTCCGCAAAAGAGATAGATGACAGTCAAAGCAAAACTTGTTTCCGCTCTGTTTCCACTGGGTCTGCCAAACTTGAGAGAAGCGGAAACAAAGTGGAACCATGTTTCCGCTCTGTTTCCACTCCGCAATACGTCGAAGCGCCGCTTAGACGTATTGCGTCTTAGCTCCCAATCGGAACGAGTCCTCATCGCCACCTCGGTGTAACTGAAGCGGCTCAAGGTGGCGATGGTGCGAGGCTCGTTCCTACTGCAACCTGCCAAACTCGCGGGCGGCATCCTTCACCACCGACGCCAGATCATCCTGCTCGATGGGAAAGCCCCACTCGAAACGGTCCACCCACAGTCCTTCCGATCGAGCCGGTCCACCACATTCGCGCACTTCACCTAAACGGCCACGACGAGCTTCCTCGAACAGCTCCCCCAGTTGATGGCCACGAATGCGAAGCTGGCCGAATGGATAGTGAAGAGTCAGCAGGCGCTCATCGTCGCTCAGCTCAGCAAAGGTCAGCAGAGAATCCACCAGGAGGCGACGGTTCCCGTTGAGAGAAACAAAGAGAGGACCTAATTGAGATGCCTCGCGCTTCAGATAACAAACCACCTCGTCACGGGATAGGTTCAGTGGACTGACGTAAGACATGGGTTGCTCCTTTCAAGGTTCCAGAGTGGGCTCAAGGCCAAAGCGCCTCGCAGTGAGGCACGGTTCTTTGAGATCCTGCTTTAGCGAATGGCGAAATCCCTCCCGCAAGCGAGAGATCCAAGTCAGGCGGTTTTCCTTCACGAATTCCCAGAGACCGCGAGGTTTGGATTCAGGTGGACCTGAGAGAGGCAGTTTGAAGCGGTGAAGAGGCGGTGCCAGATCCAAAGCGGCTGTGCGATCTCCCGAGCGAGGCAGCCGTTTGAGGAAGTGCGTCAGATCGGGAACAAAGACGCTGCAGCGCTCACGGCCCCGCGAGCAGGCGACATAGGCCGCCTTGGCATCCACTTCCTCGGCAGCCAGGATGATGGACGTGTGCGTGCGACCCTGGGACTTGTGGCTGGTGACGACATAGCCATGGCAGAAGTGACGAAACTGGGGGCCTATGACGGCTCCTTCACGAGTGTGAATCGTGCCATCGGCGTCGAGCTTGGAGACCGTAACGACATCACCGTTGGTCAAGCCCATGCGGCGATCATTGCGTCGAATGAGAAGCCGGTCGCCTAAAGAGACCTCGATGCTTCGCTGTTCGGCCACGTCGATCCTGGCCGCGTGCCAGCGGGGCTCGAACGGCTTCGTGCTCCCCTGGAAGTAGACCCGGTCGCCTTCTACTCTCTCGACCACCATGCTTTGGCCCCGAGACGATGCCTGCCGTTTTGCGGTTGAACGTCACCACAAACCCAGGGCGGTAGTTGCTGGGGTCACCCATCTGCTGGCGAGTCCATTGAAGCGAGTGGTGAGCGACAATCTGCTGGCCTTCGGTCAGAGCACCTGCTTCCTTGAGTCGGCTGCGGATAGCATCGGTAAATCGATGGTTCTCGGCCCAGGTGGGAGAAACAGCGAGCGTCCTGTCCAGCCGGGTGCCGCCTTCGGTCTCGCGCACAAAGGCCTCGGCAGCGGCTTGCAGGTAGGCGCCCTTGGCTTCCTTACCCAACCGAGACGCTGCAGCCGCTCCATACCATCAGTGGTCCTGCCAGCGGCCATCTCACGAATGGCCCGGTTGTATTCCTGGACCACCTGGCGGCGAATGTCGCGAAGCTCGGCGACCCGCATGCGAGAGTGCGATTCCAGGATGCGCAGGAAGTCTCCAGCCTCGACAGAGACATGCTGGCGAGTGTCTCCGACGAAGAGGACGCGGGCGCCGGTCTTCTCAGCGACTCGAAGCAGGGTGCCTCCGAGTTGGTTGGATTGCAGACCAGCCTCATCGACGATCAGTACCGCATTGCGCAGTCGTTCGACTTCCGTGCTAACTCGGTTGACGAGAAAGTCGCTGACAGTGGTGGCAGATCCGAATCCGTCACCCTTGAGGACCTTGGCTGCCGAGGCGGTTGGAGCGAGGTAGTAGACGGGTTGACCCGAGATTTCCAGGGAACGGGAGATTTCGCGCAGGCTGGTGGTCTTGCCCGCGCCGGCGAGGCCACGGATTCCACACACCTGATCCGTGCAGGCAAGTGTCTGAAGCACGACGCGGCGCTGCTCGTCAGACTGAAATTGGAAAGCAATCCCTTCGATGGGACCGAGGGCCTGCCTGTTATTTTGGGTGCCATTGACAAAGCCAACAGCCCAGCGTTCCAAGGCCAGCCCTTCCGGGGTTGTCAACGGTTGGTTGAGACACTCAGCAGGCTTGGCGCCCACGGCAACAAAACCGCTGCTTTCTTTTTCAACAGCGGTTTGAAGCTGCTGAGGATCGGCAGCCCCCAGGCTTTGATTCAAGGCCTCGGCCAGGATCTCGTGAGCAGCGAGGACTGACCGGCGCTCGAACAGGTGTTTGCTGGCGGCGGTCAGTGCTTTCTCTGAAACCACGAGGGGCGGCTCGAAGTCGGGCCGGGACAGGGCTTCATCTCGCAAGCGCTCCAGAGCGCGGAGCTCCTGCAGGCTCAATTGTGCTCGCTGAAGGGTCCGGACTTCAGGTGTGGTGATTTCCCTGAGCTTCTCTCCCCGCGTCTCGCGAGCCAGCTCGGCGATTTCGTCCGCTCGGGGCTGGCGGCCACGCTCGGCTACGAATTGCTCGATGGCGGCTTCCACCTGGGTCCGGCGTTTGGAGAAGCGCTGCCGGATCTCGGTCGAAACGCCCTTGATCTCGAAGCCTTCTACCAGTCCCTTCTCATTGCGGATGGACTCGATGTCATAGCCCAGACGACGGCATTCGCGAGCCAGCTCGTTTTGATAGACCTTGCCGCAGTAGCGGATCGCCTTGAAAATGTCATGGGTCTCCAAGGCCAGCCAGCGGCGGCTGCGCGCATCCCAGGTGGCGTTGGCCACGACGAAGTGGGTATGGAGTTGCGGATCGAGCTCGCGCGAGGCATCGTGGCGAAAGGCTGCGGCACAGATGTTCCCTGCCGTCTCCCGGTGCTTGCGGCGCCCCTGCCCGGTCTGGACAGCGGCAAACCTCTCCAGCTCTCCGAGCGCCAGGCGACTGGCCCGGTCATGAGCCTCGTAAAGCCGTTGGTCCCCCAGGGTCACTGCCATGACTGAGACTGATTTCTGGGCTGAACACTGAAAATCGAAAAAACGAATAGAGTTCTCTACGTTGCGGGGAGTGAGCTGGCCTGAACCATCGGGATGCTGGTTGAGACGCAATGATTCGAAGGCAGTATCATTCTTGTCGATGGCTTGGTCTGCGATACCAAGGAGTTCAGCGCCCTTCCCAACCCAGGTGCCCATGACGTGCTCGCCTTCGCAGTAGTAATCGTTAGCGGTCAGATGAGTGCTGAGATAAGTGCTCCCGTTGCGGATTTTCTTGCAGGTGAACATCAGCTTTGCAGATTGATTCAGTCTGGCTCGGATCGCTGATCTGACCGAATGCTGCCGGTCTGGCACTCTGGAGGGCTCCAGGCGTGCTAGAATGTCTTCACTTGTCCTGGGAGACAGATCATGACGACAGTTGCCATCACCCATATTGAGCTCGATGAGAAAGGCGTCGCCTGGATCAGCGGCACCCAGACCAAGGTGCTGGAGCTGGTAGTTGACCGGATGGCTCATGGCTCGTCTCCCGAAGAAATGCATCTGCAGTATCCCCACATCACGCTGGGTCAGATTCACGCCGCCCTCGCCTACTATCACGACCACCAGGCTGAGATCGACCAGGAGATCGAACGGCGCTGGAGGGAAGGCGATGAGCTTGCGCTGAAGGCCTCCGACCCCGTCCTCCGCCAGAAACTCGTTGCATTGAAGAAACGCCCGTGAGCGTCAAGCTCTACTGCGACGTTCATGTGCGTCGCGCCGTCACCGTGGGACTGCGAATCCGGGGTGTTGATGTGCTCACCGCCCAGGAAGACGCTGCCGGTCATCTCGACGATGCCGCTCTTCTCAGCCGCGCCAGCGAGTTGGGGCGTCTGCTTTTCAGCCAGGACGAGGACCTGTTGAGGGAAGCGACACGTCGCCAGGCATCAGGAGAAGCCTTCGCCGGCGTGATTTATGCCCACCAACTTAACGTGACGATTGGCCAATGCATCGATGACCTGGAGCTCATCGCCAAGGTCTCGGACCCTGACGAGTGGGCAGGGCGTCTGATCTACCTTCCCTTGAAATGACTTCAGCAAGCACGAGCCTGACATTAATTCTTCCTATCACACCTCACAGCTCCGGACCTGCAATCCCTGCCCGACGACGCTGAAGCTCCTGTAAGGCCTTTGAGACAGTCAGAGACGCGTAATATTTCGGACTGGCTTTGTCGTAGCGCTTCTGTTCCAGCAGGGCTTGAACCGAAGCTGGGTCTTCGCCGAGGCTCAAACGCCGCATCGTGTCCGCCCAATCCCGTTCAGATTGACTGATCCTGCCGTTGCCGCTTGGCCGTAAGGCTGCCGGTCTTAGGGGTATCTTAAGCGACGCCTCACGTGAGGGCTTGAGAGGCAGGTGAAAGTCCGAAGACCGGTAGACAACGGCGGAAAGCCGCTCAGCAGTGACCTGGTGGGGAACGGGGTACTTCGCATTAAGAAAATTTGGAACGCGCAGCACCCGGGCGGCATCGACCACCGATTGGTCAGCACCGAATTCCGCAGCCATGACTCGCTGCAGGCGTTCGGCCTGTTCCAATGTGAACTCCTCAACTCTCCAGAGGATCTGGAACTTACCCGGCGAGGTGTTGAGCACATAGTTCGGTTGGGGGATTCTGGGATCGCCTAAGATCTTGGCAAGGACTACGGCTCCGTCCTGATCGATGTCCAGGTAGACGTGACGGATGGTTTCAATCTGTGCCCGAGTCCTGCCGGTGGCCTCAGGCAGGAGGCTATTGACTGAAAGATAGATGCTCCCGCCACTTGAATTCTGGAATCTGAGCCACCGTTGAAAATCGGGGGAAGCAATGGCTTGGGCACTGTCGAGGCGCTGAATGACCTGGCCGGTCAGGTGGTTCTTGATCACCACAGCCAACCGGTCGTCGGGATGGTAATTCTGTTCGATGTAGTCAGAGGATGTGACGGTGTTCATAGAAATGCAAAACTTTCCAACACGGTATGCGCCAGCGGACCACAGGGGGCGCTACGCTGACAGAAGAAAGCAGCTCGCAGATACGGCCAGCCTCAAAGCCGGCCGCATCTTGCTTGCCAACGCACCGAGCGGTACTGCGGAGCTTTGTTAAAGGCTGTGATTAAGTTGTGTACCTTGCACTTTGAGTTCTGGTTCTGACAGCGGCTTTTTTGAGTTGACCAGCTCCTGGGCCTGGGTCGCTGTTTCGCGATTTCCGTGATACCACTGCTTGACCTCCGGGTCCCAGCGGAGTCCGAGCTGCTTGAGGTCTTGGCTGAGCTCCCGCGGTGCGTCCGTCACGTAATGCTTCTGGGTTGCCTTCTCGTTGGCCTCGTTGATGAGCTCCTGAGCTTTGGTGGCAACTTGGGGATTGGTGTGATACCACTGGCTGCGTTGGGCGTCCCATTCGGCTCCGAGTTCTTTGAGTGTTTCCCTCTGGCTGTAGGTAGCCCCTTCGATGTAGTGCCTGTCGGGTCCCTTTTCGATGACGGATTGTGCTTCGGCAGCTTTGAGACGATCCGTGTGATACCACTTCTTGCTGTCGGGGTCCCATTGGGCGCCGAGCTCCTTCAGTTTTTCTTTGACCGCGAAGACCTGGCCTGTGTCGCCTTCGAGAAAATACTTATGATGGGCAGAGTCCACGAAGGACTGTGCCTGGCGGGCAATCTCGGGATCGGCGTGATACCAGCGACTGGAACCTGGATCCCAGCGGGCACCAAGTTCCTTGAGCTGGTCCCTGTCTGAAAACTCGGCTCCTTCGATGTAGTGCTTCTGAGGCGCGGGTGGGACGAGTTGTTGAGCTTGTTGCGCGACACCCCGCTTGGTGTGGTACCACTGATTGGCTTCCGGGTCCCACTGGAAACCACGAGACTTCAGCTCTTCGCGAATGGGGTAGGTGTTGCCTTCGAGGTAGTAGCGTTTAGGTTCCTTCTCCATAAGACCTCCTCATGCTTGGTTAGATGAATGAATTGACAGCTCGCTGAACGCCATCCGTTGAAATCGTTTGATGGAACGAATCCGGCTATCGCTCTTCGATGAGCCAGAGGTAGTCGGGATCTTTTCCAAGGGCCAGATCGCGGCCTGGGCCGAGAGAGACTGGGGCAACCAGGAAATACTCGACACGCTCTGGAGGCTGGGCCGTATCGGAGCAAGCCGGTAGCGAATCTTCATAGCCGAGGTAAACAGGCGCGCTGTCCTGGGTGCACCAGACGGCCTTGCCCAGAGACAATGGGACGATAGTCTCTATCTCGGCCACGTTGTCGGACAGCTGTCCTTGCAGCGCGCCAGAGCTAACCAGGCTGGCGACAGCGACAATGTCGTTGGTTGAGAGGAAGAGGCGAAGTCCTCCAGGGAACGGTTCGACGCGCGCGATAGAGAAAGGGAGGTTGGGGGTACCCTCCTCGCGCATCTCCTCGACAACGTAGTCCGCTGCCCGGATAGGAGCGGTTGCGAGAAGTAAGAGGATAGAAACACACAGCAGTTGCTTCATGACGCACCTCCAGGTGGCTTAGAGTTCATGATCAGCGATGAGACGGTTCATGTCGGGTTTTGAGATCTCTTGAACGGCCAGCCAGTAGGCAATGTGGGAACGGATGGCCTCAGGCGACGACAGTTGCTGCGGGTTGACCCGGTGGGTAGTGACGCCATCCCAGATCGCAAGTTCGTTGCCGCCTTTGCACGGCACGGCGACGAGGGCATTGTCACTGTGCTCTTCGATGACGGCAGCTAGGTTATAGGCGATCTGTTTGGGTGGTGCCATGGCTGTCCTCCTGGTGTTGCTTTAGAGATCGTGATCGATCTGTTTGAGTGTTTGCTGAACTACTGCACCGACCGGCACGCGGGCGTAATCTTCTTTGGCAAGAGAGACGGCTGGTTTACGAAGCTCCGGTTCCTGGACGGTAGAGTTAGCGATATGGACCTCTTGCTTGCCACGGCCAGGGCCTTGCAAATCGCCATTACCGTGTTCCAACGTGGTGCTGTGGCCGGTCCTTTCCAAGGGCGCCGACCTCCCGCTTGCAGCTGTAGCCAGGTCGAACCCTTTGCCAGTGAGTGCCCGGCTGAGAGCGTCATAAGCCCGCTCGGCAGCTTTCACATCTTGGTGATATTGCCGATAGGAGGCGACCGCATTGAGCGCTTGTCCCTCCGCGGCGCGAGTGAATTTGTCGCGCTGCTGGACGGCCTCTTTGAAAACCTTCTGCTCGGTGGCCGTGAGAGTGCGGTTTGAGGACTCCTTTTCCAGGTGGGTGATCGTTTTCTGGATCTCAACGACCTCACGCGTGGCCACGCGGACTTGCTGATGGGCTTTGTGGGAGTCCTCCAGATGTTGCTCAGCTCGCTCTAATGCCCGCTCGGCTACGCGGAGGTTGGGAAGTTGAGAGGGCGGTTCGGCCTTTCCGACTTCGAGAGTCTTGAGTTTGGTCTCGTAAGCGGTGACCACGGTTGCCAGACCACGAGTGGTGGCGTTTTCCAAGCGGGCCCGGTCCTGGTACCCCTGGGACAGATTGTCCTTGCCGAGCTCGTGGTAGCGGAACTGGAGAAGTTCGAGCGCGTCGGCTTTGTCCTGGTGGGCACTAAGTTCCGTTTGCGCCTTGGCAAGTCCCTTTTCGGTAAGGCCGGTTTCGGTTGACGGTCTCGCCTTGGTAGCCAATTCGTGGAGTGCGGTGCGTGCCTTTCCTTCATAGTCACGGATGACGGTTTGATAGACCGGCTCCCAGCGCGCTTTGTCGTGTGCCAGCCCAACCAGTTGGTTGTGGACGGCCTTGAGGGCGGAAACATTGGCTAAGCCTTCGAAGTATTTGCGGTCGTAGGGATCCTGGGTCTGATCGAGGACTTCCTGCCAATGACGAGCGGCTCGGGCAGCGGCTTGCTCTTTCTCGACGCTTTCGAGCAGCTCCTCGGCATGCTTCTCGTGAGTGGAGACCGAGCTTTTCCTGCAAGCTGCCGATGAGGTTTTCGGCTGCGGAGCGGCTGTCCTTGATCACGGCCCGCGCCATAGCGTCGTTTTCGATGTCGGGGGCTTTTTCCTTGCTTGGTTCCATCGGTGCACCTCCTTGGGTCAGACCCAGAAGTCCGGTAGTTGATAGCCGGGAATCATCTTGAGATCGCCGAGCCAGGATGGTGCGTCTCGGACGAGGAAGTTCCCGTAGGCCTTGTGGCTGGCGTCGTAGTGCGAGAATTCGAAGCGGTAGAGGGTCGTGAGCTTGTAAGGCGGGAACTCCACCGAGCGCTCATAGTCAAGGCCCTGGATTTCGGCGATCTCAACTACTTTCCGGGAGTGATCCGGGAGCTCGTTGACTTGGACCACGATTTGGATTGCACGGGAAACCATCTCCTTGACGGCCCGGGCGGGCACGTCAAGGCCCGACTGGAGGATGAGGCTTTCCAGGGCGAGCAGGGCGTCGTAAGCGGAGTTGGCGTGGATGGTGCCTGCGCCATAGTGCCCGGTGTTAAACGCTCGGACCAGATCTAACGCTTCGGCGCCGCGAACCTCGCCCACAATAATCCAGCGCGGATTCATGCGCAGGCTGGTGCGGACCAGATCACGGAGGGTCACATCGCGGTCCTCCGCATCCAAGGCCCGCTTGGTTTCCAAGGCGACCCAGAGCTCGTTTTGAAGCGCGATTTCGCGGGCATCCTCCACTGTCACGACGATGTTCGTGTCCCCGATGAAGGAGCAAAGGCAGTTCAACAGCGTGGTCTTGCCCGAGCCGGTGCCGCCGGCAATGAGTGTGTTTTTCCCGAGGCGTACGATGGCCTCGAGCATTAAGACCCCAGCCGGGTCGATCGAGCCAAAGCTGACCAGGTCCGTCCACGTGAAGTGATCCAGCGGAAATTTGCGGATGGCGATGCAAGCGCCACGGTTGTAGCAGGGATCAATGATCACGTTCACTCGGGACTTGTCTGGGAGCCTCGCGTCCAGGATTGGCTCACGATGATCCAGGCGGCGGTTCATCTGCCGGCCGATGGTCTTGGCGGCCGTCATCAGGTCCTCGTCGGAGAGCCAAGAGACTGGGACGCGCTCGAAGCCACTACGGCGTCCACGGACTGTAAACATGCTGGCTGCCGATAGACCATGATGTCGGTGACATGGGGGTCGTCCAGCAGCGCAGCAATCGGGCTGAGTGAGACCTTCAGCAGTTCGTTATCAAGAGCTGTTGCGTTGGGCGTCATTAGCATGGGTTCTGCTTGGGAGTGTCTGACTGATTGACTCGGATAACAGCCTCGTGGATTCGCCGGCCCTTCACATGCTCCCGCCGACGGATATTTTCCAAACCCCGCTTCGCAGCCAGCGCCAGGTTGCCCGCCTCGACAGTGGCGGTCTGCTCGGCGTGCGAGGCTGGCAACTCCGGAAAGCGAACGTAGACGAAAAAGTTCTTCATTTTTCCTTCTTCACAGGGACATTGGGTCCAGTGAGGGCCCGGCCGGGGTAGTGACTTGTGCCGGCTCGGGAAACGATCTGCATCACCAGCATTTCCGCCGAAAGGCGGATGGCTGCAGGCAAGCCTCGCGGATGGCCAGCCCCGTAACGAATGAAGAAAGATTTTTTCAGAGCATTGTTTCTGAGATAGGCCTCCACCATCACGCCAGCCAGGGTGTTCGGTGTCTCCTGCCGCTCAACGCCGACGATCGAGACGCCAATCTGGTGTGGTGCCCTGGGCCTGATGACCAGGCCTTGAGCCTGGAGGGCTTGCTCCAGGGCGACGCGGTAAGCGTTCTGGCAGCAGGCGCCCGCCGAGAGATCCTTTAGAACCTCGATCTGGACCTGGTTCCCGTCCAGAAGGAACCCTTCGTCATAGTCGTAGCCGAAGTAGGCATTGCCCTGCAGCTTGCGATAAATCCGCTCGGTGAAGAATCTATTGAGACTCTTAGGCTCCAGGTAGACATCGGGAGAATCGGCCGAGAACGGTTTGCGAGTCCCAAGCCGCCGCAGCTCGGCCAGAGCTTGACGCGGATCAATGCTGGGTGGTTCCGACGCCAATAGGGGCAATGCGAGCAATACGCCGGTGAAGCAGCTCAGGGCCAGGATGGCGCGCCGGTGCCCATTGGCGCATTCGCTGAGAGAGACTTCATTGGGTCGCATAACTGCGTTCCTTGATCCTGGCGTACGGCGAGATAAATACGTCATCCGCCAGGTAAATCTTCATCTTGTGCCCTTGGTGCACGGTGATCGTGGGCACGATGGAAGAGTATTGAGACATGATGGTGTCCAGAATGCGCTCGAAGTTCCGGGAGGTACGGTCGATGACGATTGAGGTCGGGGAGAAGATCTCGCTGTGGCGCTGGGCTGCTCCAGCCAAGCCATCCAGGACACCGAAAAAGATGGCGGTCCCAAATTGCAGGAACCAGTGACGATTAACGTTGGAGACCAGCACCCAAAGCGCCGGTTTCATCGAGCGCACGGAGGGCCTTCTGGCTGCCGGGAAACTCAATGGCGGGACCGTTCGGCAAGATGACACGATGAAAGCTGATGAAGAGCCGATGGGCACCCTTGTAAGTGACGACCTGAGATGAGCCCACAATGCGCGAGTTGGCTGGAAAGACCACGTAGCGGCCGCCCGCGTCGAAGACATCCTTGCTGATCTGGCAGATTACAGGTGAGGGCTCAGTGTCGGCGATGATGCGATTGACCAGGACGGCATCGAGAAGCTCGCCTTCGTAGAGGGTGACCGGGGGAAGGTCGGTGTAAAGGATGCGGGTTTTCTCATCCTTCTGCTCCTGGGGCTTGTGAGCGACCTCTGAAAGCGCCGGCCTGGACGGTCCAGCGGCTTCTCTGTTCTGGCTTTCGATCCTTTGAAGAGCCGCCGGCGCGTTTTCTTTCTTCTCAACGTACTTGGCCCCGCCAAAACTTCGGCTATAGACGAACATGGGCTGGGGGCTACCTTGTGGCGCTTCGTTCGATGTGTTTGTGCCCTGGCCTCCCTCAGACCGGCGCCGCTGGGACTCGTAGGGGACAGAGGCTGTTTGAGCGACGGGCTGTGGGTCGCGGATGACGCCGGCAATGGTCTCCTCCTCGAGGCGGGTCTGCTTTGGATCTGGGGCTCGGAGAGGAAGTCCATCCTCTGTTTGAAGGTCCTTCATCAGGTTATTGAGCTGTAGCGTCGTATCTTCGTCCTTGCGGACCAGGAAGCCGTCGTTGCGTAGCTGGGCGGCTTTGAGCTGCTCGTTTTCTTGCTGCGGGCATCGTATTTCTGTTGCTCGAGGTCATCGGCCGTCAGCTGGGGTTGTGGCATTTGCGGCTTGGTCCTGCTGACAGCAGTAAAGAGAGCAAACAGGCCAAGGGCGAGGAGTGCCACACCCATGAGTGGCTGCAAACAGCCAGGTGCGGCCCTTGCCTTTCGTTGCGGCCTCCGGCTTCTCTTCGACGATCTCTGTGTTGGGTTCCAAGGGTTCCATGAAGGGCTCCAGTCTCGTTAGCGGGCACGAATCTCGCTGACCTCATTGCCCAGTTTGAGGAAGAAGTGCTTGCGTTCTCCCGGCGTCACCACGCGGTGCACGGTGTAGTACTCGCCTTCGTCCGTGAACTTGACGGGCTCTAGTTTTTTGGGATCGTTTTTCTCCCCGAGGTACACCACGGGCCGGTCCTGGGACTTGGCCAGGTGAATGTAGGTGAAGATGCCGTCGTCGGAGACCTTAGTGATCTTGAAGCGTTCGTCTTTGATGTCGTAATTGCTGTTCAGTGAGAACAGCATCTGTTCCTTCACCTGTTTGGAGTTTTGGTCGAAGGCAGTTTGCAGCTGGGCCTGGGCGGCTTCCACACGCTCTTTGGCCAGCTTCTGCGCCTCGGCCCGGACTTTGTCTTTGAAGAACTGCAGATTGCTGGACTGGATGATGACCAACTGGTCGACGGACTCGCTGGGCTCAGAAGACAGGTAAAAAACGAAGAGCTTCTCGTTATCGGTGAAGATTGAAACCGAGGTGCTCTTGTTCGGGACGAGCGGCGTGACAATGCCGATTGTGCCGTTGGACTCGGCATGAAAACCCTTCGGGTCGGTGACCACAAAATCGTTAATCTTCAAGCCTTCCGGGAGACGAAAGGTGGTGCCTACGCCTACGGCTGTGACGACTTTATAGACGCGAGTAGCATTCTCTCCGTCGAAGTCGCAAGTGAGCGTGCGTGGCTCACCGGCCGAGAGCAGTTGGGCCGAGAGCAAAACAGCGAAAAGAAAGTGAAAGAGCCGAATCATTGTGCCTCCTTGAATTGGCTTTGGCGGTACTCGAGCACAATCAAGCCGTGAGGATTGCGCTGGGAACGCTTGATGGGCTTGATGAGCAGGACCGTTTGGAACTGGCCCTCTTCGAGGACCTCGGTGGTTTGGGAAAGTGCCTTCGCTTGGAAGTGCGCCTGGACCTTGAGAACCGGCTGAGTTTCGGTGATCAGGAAACTGCGGATTTCGACTACACCCTGGGCATTGCGGGTCATCAACTCGGAGCGGTGGGCAAGGTTGACCGCCTCTCTGACCTGGATCAGGGCTTCAGGAGTCGCCCATTTGACGACCGATTCGAGGTTTGTTTTGACCGTGAAGCGATTGTATGTGAAGAGCTGGCCCAGAAAGTCTTCACAGAACTTGCGGATTTCCACGGGAGCGCGTTGTTCTCCGGCGGCATCAATCACGCTGAAATCGACTGCCAGTGCATCACCCGTTGCATGATTAATCACAATCGGCACGACCCGCTCGGTGCGTCCCTCGACAATCTTGACTGCCAGGGCACCACCCAGGAGCAACGCCGTCAGGAGGAGCACCAGCACGATCAACTTGAGCCATGTGTTGACGAAGGCCAAGTTGCCGCTCGAACGGATGAAATCATCGATTGCGTGAGACACGTTCCCCCCTTTACTTGCCGAGTGCGGCACGGGCTGTGGAACTGATCCTGCCGCCCACGGTCTGGGCGGCACTTGCCCCAGCGCGTGCCGCAGCGCCGGTTGCAGTTCCAGTGGCACGGACCAAGGCGCCGCCGGAAATGAGGTTGGCGCCAATTCCGGTCAGGCCCAGCACTGTCGAGCCTGCACCTGAGCCGGCTGCTCCACCGACGAGAGCGTTGATGAGCTTGTTGGTTGAAAACACGATGCCGACTGACAGGATTGGACCGATGATCTGCGTCAGCACTTGAGGAAAGGAAGGCAACCCGAAGGGTGCTGGAATGGCAGCTCCCGCGATCGCAGCAGCCATACGCAAGGCCGCTCCGTAAAGCGGCATGAGCAGGATGTAGGACAGAACGGCTGCGAACCAACGCTGGCTGTGACCGCGAAAGTCACGGTCGAACGCCAGGGCGAAGAACACAGGCCCGAGGACGAGGTTTAACGCCAGGACTGTGATCGAGCCGGCAATGTTGATAAAGATCAGCGCATAACAGAGAAAGAAGATCAGGACGCCCAGCATGCTGAGGATGGCACCCACGCTGAGGTTATAGAAGCTTCCCAGTATGGTGGCCACCAGCCCCTGGCTGTTCTCGGCCGCCTGAGTGGAGGTCTGCATGAAAGCCATGCCTCCCGCCATCTGGTTGAACACCTCATTCAGGTCCGGATAGAAGGCAGCGGCGAGAAGTCGAACGGCGTGGAAGAGACTGGAGGATAACTGGGGCCAGATGCCGAACATGCCGGCGACGAAGAGATACTTGACGAGGATCCTGGGCAGCTCGGAGCGGTTGCCCACGGCGACCTGCAGCCCCTCCTGCAAGAACACCTTGAACAGAAGGAAACCCCAAAGAATGGCGCCCAAGGCAGTGTAAACAGCCACAAAGTCTGTCCCCCAGGCGCCGCGCAGACCGAGCCAGAGAGTATCCATGAGCCAGGCCAAACTGATCATGGCTGGATTTCTCCTTCGAAGCGCTGGGTGAGGTCCTCTGCCAGAGCAGCGGGACCACAGGTGCCGAGGGGAAAGAGCAGCGCGATTCTCTGCAGGGTTGCTTTCATGATGGCCTTCCTTACCGGCTACGAGTCAGATCCAGCAGTTGGTCGAGATTGCGGACGTCGCCGGGTTGGGCCTGGATCTCGAGCTGCTTCATCTTCATGATCAGATTGCGGGCTTCTTTCTGCTGGGTCAGCAGGCGCTGCTGAACGATTTTTTGCTCCGCCTGGATGGCAGCGACTTCGATCAGAATGGAGTTGGTCAGGGCAATCTGCTGGCTGAGTGCGATCTCGTTGCCTTCCGTGTCTTCACCCAGAACCAGTCCCCCGTTGCGTGACTTGAAGCGCTGCAGGGCCTCATAGTGAGCCTGGTCTTGCGCCTGCAGTTCGAGGAGGTGGGCCTCCTCCCTCTTCAACTGCTCCGTTTGCTGCTCGGAGAGTTGAATCAGATTATCGGCATAGGTCTTGTATTCGGGTGAGCGGGCGTAGAGAGGGCTGGTGGTGAGCGACAGCACCTGAGTGTCATAGGCCGCCTGGTCAAAGGTCTTCCAGATTCCAATGAAGTGATCTCGCAACCGTGCCCAGTCCGAAGGGGTAAAGTCCTGCCAATCCCCCGAAGAGAGCCGGCGGTAGATCTGGCGGAAGTTCTTGAAGTACTTCTCAAATTCGAGCTTGTACTTGTCGAACTCGTCCTTATAGGTCAGGAAGGTCTTATAGTGGGCAGCTGTTTGGATGAACTGCGACGCGCGCTGGGCGAGCGCGGCCGTGTCCGTAAAGATAAAGGCATCCGCCCGCCCAGTCAGGCCAAACAGGAACAAAGTTGCGGTAATCGCCAGTCTCTTCATACTCACCTCCGGTTTCCAGTGTGACTTTCGGATTGGCAGTTTCTACGTTTCTCAATGCGCGCCACGAGCCGTGTGATGGAGGGCCGCGTCCGGCGCGGCCACCTTGAGGTCATCTTCGGAGACGACCGCTGCTGGGCGTTCCTCCAAGTAAGGTTCCAGGATTTCTAGCCGCTCTTTGGTCGTGTGGCAGTGTCCGGTCAAGCGCACCAGGTCATTGACGGCATTTCCCACGCGGCCGTGATGAAGTCGTGTCATCAGGCGCCGCATATCTCTTTCTTCGCTCTGAGTGGTGGCCAGCCAATAGGTATGGGGGTCGGCTACCGGGCGGAGGATGCGGCGCAAGCCTCCAGCCGACCAATAGAGGACTTCATGCCTGGCCGGGTCGAGGCTCTTGTATTGCTCAATGTGGTAGTCGGTCATCTGGAGCTTTCGCAACGAAGTCTCGACATCGGGCTGGCCGGCAAAATAGAAGGCTTGCTTGAGATTAGTGATAATGGCCCGTGACCAGGGCTGGTCGGGCCGGTCCAAGTCGCCCAGGGACTGGGTGATGATGTCGAGCATGATGTTCCAGTGCCGGCCGGTGCGGGCAATCAGAGAAATCCAGAATGCGAAGGCCTCGTCGGTCAAATAACGGTGGGCCTCGTCCAGGACAAACCGCTTTTCGACCCGCCGGAAGGATTCGTCGACCGTGCTTTGATAGACCTTGGAGAAGATGACGTAGACGATGGCGGTCATCAGTTCGGGCTCACCGTCCAGGTCCCTGAGATCGAAATAGCAATAACGGGCACTCTTTAAGGTGTCGCGGCCGGAGTTGAACATCTCGCCGCGGCGGCCAACAGTCCAAAGCTTGAGAGCACTCGCAAGCTCTGGGTTGTTGAACTCCATCTGCATGATGTTGGCCAGCAAGGTGAGTGGTGGAATGGGTGTTTGCTGCTGTTGATTACGGAGCAGCATGCGGTAGCCATTGAAGAACTCCGCGAGGCCGTTGCGCATGGCCATTTCGTTGGCCGGGGTCATCAGTTGTCTGCCGACCATCAGCTTCAGCAGCCCCATGCAGAACTCGAACTGCTCGTCATTGGCAGGCTGAGAAGGATCTTCAACGCAAAACGGGTTGAAGTGGAAACTGGTCTGTGACTTCGAGACGCGCATGATCGCCGTCTCAGAGGGCATCTCCTCTCGCAGAAACTCAAACAGGTCGCCGTAGGAATTCGAGAGATCCACGACCCAGAGCATGGGGTTCACAATGAGATGAGAAAGAATATCCTTGATGACGAAGAAACTCTTGCCTCCGCCGGTGGGACCGCAAACAGCCCTGTGGCGCGCCTTTTCGCGGCTAGTGAACGGGTTGTAGGCGAAGACGCCGTGCAAGCGGTCTTCCAGGTAATCCACCGGATCGGAGTCCCCGCGGTAGAGGATGTAGGCGCTTAGCAAGTCGCCGGCATTGCCTGAAGCAATCAGTGACCGCCTGAGGTAGAAGCGATCATGTCCGGGAAGGGTGGAAAAGAAGGCTGGGCGGAGATTGCGTTTTTCCAGGATCCCGGCGCTCCCGATGTCCTTGAGCAATCCCATGACTTGTGTCTGGCGGGAGTGGAGCGTTTCCTTGTCTTTAGCTCTCACCAGAACAGAAAAATGCCACCAGAGAGGAAACTCCTTTTCGTTCTCGATGCGGCTGCGAAAGCTCTTGATTTCCTCGACGTACTGCAGATTCTTCGGATCGACTGCGGACAGGGCTAAGGCAATCGGCGTGTTGAAGTCTTGCTCCTTGTACAACCGCTGCTTGTTGCAGAAGCCGATGGACTGGCGCAACACGAGCGGAAAAGAGAGTTCGTAAAACCGCCTGAGGTAGAGGGCGAGAGAGGTGGGTGGCGGGTATTTGATACCCACGACGGAGCAGTATTCCTGATCGTTAATGACGACGTACTCTTTGGAGAAGACGTAGCGGCTGTGAGCCAATTGAGCATTTAAGGAGAGATCGGGGCGGTAGGCAGGCGGTTTTACGAAATTGATTAACTGATAAAGGGATCGGAAGGATTCCACTCGGTTCAGTGACTGGAACCCAAAGCGGGCAAAGGCATTGGAGAGCACCAGAAACCCTTCTTCCAGCTTTTGAGCGTCCAAACGGACCTGGTCCCGGTAAAACCGGAACAGCTTGCTTTCCTGGAAAAGCAGATTCCAGGATGGTTCCTTTCTCCTGGGATTGAAGTAACGCAAGGCGCAGAAGATGCGATTGCCGAAACTGCGAGCCACGATGCCATCCCAGAAGCGTTGCTTGTTGTCTTGCACGAACCGGATGAGCGGATGTGCGTGAGGATTGCTTTTGAGCGGAATGGGCTCGGGTGTGTCGCGGACCAGGAGATTCGAGAGCATGAAGCCAGCGCCTTCACCAGGAAGCTGCTCCAATGCCGTGCGCGTGTAATAGCTGTATTGCCGCTTGTCCTCTTCCGAGAGCCCTTCGTAGTCGAGCCCGCCGAGCTCAAACAAGACCAGCAGCGATCCATCCTTCATCAGGATCAAGGGCAAGGTGTGATCCGGAAGGAAATCAACGTAGAGCAGAGCGTTTTCGAGTTTTTGCTCGTACTTGTTGATGTTTTTGAGCAGGTCGCGAAACCTCATGCTTAAGAACCTCACGATCGAGCAGCTTCAGTTGCTGGAGAGAAAGGGACTGGGAGTTGAATTCCAGTTTGAGAAAAGGGGTGGTGTTGGAATCGAGTGGATCCCGATTGTCCAACCAGAAGGAGACGGCATAAAGCACGGCCGTCACTAACACCCCGAAGATGATTGTGGCGATCTTGAGAGAGGCTGATCCGCGGTTGAGCAGTGCGAACGCCACGGTCATGATCAGCAGACCGATGCCCAGTGACGCAAAGAGCTTCACGTAGGTGACTCCCCAGATCCTGGGCACGTGCTGGATGTTCCGGAAAATGGCCGTTTCTTTCATCGGGTTAAGTGATGAATGTATTGGCCAGGAAACCCAAGACGATGCCAACGATCGCAAAGATGAGTGCGGTCATCGAATCTGTATCTCCCTGGCTGAGTTTGTAAGCGGTGCGCCCGAGACCCACGAGGCCAACAAGACCGGCGACCAGCGTGCCAGCTGCCACGGCAATGGTCCGGATATCAGTGATGGCTCCCAGAAAGCTGGGAGCGACAGTGGTCTGCGCTTGTGCGGCCACTGGAGCCAGCATTAAGGCAACGGCCACCACTGCAGGTTTCCGGGCGACGAGTGTGAACGATGAGGTTGGGAATCTCATGATTTGAGCAATCTCCTTTCTCGGCGAAGTGGGTCTTGGGCTGGGGCTAGTCCCCGGATTTGCGTTTCTTGATGAAGAGCGCTCCGATTACAAGCGCAGCCGCTAACAGAGCAGCGAAGAACCAGTACATGACTTGTTGGAAGGTCTCCATAGAGTCTCCTTTCAAAAGAAGAGAATGGTGAGGTTCCCCTTTTTTGTTGATGCCCTCAGGGGAGCTGGCGTGCATGAGGAGTTATCGAACCGTTTCAACCCTTTTCGATTTCCGAATACAGCATCCCGTCAATTCATAGTCCTCACAGAGAATCCATTGCTGTCCGGTCCCCTTTGCTCGCAACTGCCGATTTCTTTGTTCCGCCTCTTCAGGTGTCATTTCTTGGTGAAGCAGGCAGCGGCTCGATGAGTAGTCATAGAGCTCGAATACCATGATGGGCATAACACCGCGCTCTCTCGATCCATCGAGAATCCCAGGAGACGGGCAGTCCGAGCTTCCTAAGCTCCGGAAAACTGACTCGCCGTGTGAGAGGAAGTTATTCCCTCTATACGTAATGAGTGTTCAGGAGGCCAAACAGTAAAGAGCGGGGCAGAAAAAAGTTGATGCACGAGGACGAGACATGTGTCGTCGTAGCAGAACAACTGAAAACCAGGGGCATTGTCATCTGAAAGAGGAAACTAGACGGCGATGATGATTCTCAACCAGAACCTGCTCCCCTTTGCTCATTCTAGTCGGAGAATCCTCTTTGCCGACAAAAACACAGTTGGGATATCCTTCAACATCAGGACTCCAGGGAAGGAGTGAGAGCACTGCGTCAACACGGGAACGGTGAATTTGGTGTCCGAGTCTGACCCGGCCGGCTAGGTGAATTCGTCGAGCGCTGG
Organism: uncultured Acidimicrobiia bacterium; assembly: GCA_963752385.1. Lineage (GTDB taxonomy): Bacteria > Acidobacteriota > Terriglobia > Versatilivoradales > Versatilivoraceae > CAVVYL01. Next base: position 20,277 of record CAVVYL010000063.1, read on the forward strand.
CACCCTACATGTGAGCGACTGAGAAGACATCCGATCCACATGGAGCACAAAAATCTACTGGAAGGTTGGATTCGTCATCTGGATTCCAGCGGACCTAGAATTCATCCGCTGGTCAGCGACGCGGCTTATGCGGTGTTGCCTGCGGCTGTTTGGTACTCACAGGGCAACCCGACGGAGGCAGTGGAGTTTTTGGCGAGGACGGCATTCGAGGTTTCAAAGTTTGTTTTTCGAAATGGTCCGCCTGCGGTGGACAAGGACGGGCAGGAAATCCGTGACATGAAGGACTACCTGTATCGCGGGTATATGAGGAAAGCAAACCATCGCTTCGGAAAGAAGCAGAGCGATGCGGCGTTGGTGAGTCTTGATCTCACGAAAGAGATATCCGATCGTGGTTCTTCCAAACGAGTGATGGAGAACGAGGTCCTATTCGAGAAACTCTACAGCCAGATGGACCCGAAGCTGCAAGTCATCTTCTACTGGCGGGAGATCGAGGGGTGCCGCTGGAAGCAAGTAGGGAAGGTTGTCGGCATGAAACCTCACGCAGCCAAGGTGTATTACCTTCGTGGTTTGCAGAGGCTGGCCAAGTTGGTCTACGAAGGAAGCAACGTCATTCCGATCAACAAGACTAAAGGCAAGGCAGGCAGCGAGTTTTAGCGTATGTTCGCAAAGGCCAATCGAGAAGCGCCTTACCTGTCAAAGAAGGATCGCAAGGTCCTCGCGGAGACGGCGAAGCGCGTCTTCCTTTCGCGGAATCCCAACCCAGAACGGAAGGGCTGCCCGGATCCCAGCGTTCTGAGAAGTCTCGCGTTCCGTAAGCCTCCGAAAGACGCAATCGAAGTCACTCTCCACCTTAGCCACTGCTCTGACTGCTTTAGAGACGCGATGGGCTACAGCCAGGAGTTCAAGGAGTTGAGGCGACGATTCTGGGTTGGAATCGGAACAGCCGCGGCCGTAGCGTTGGTTGTGGGTGCACTGTATTTCGGGATCAAGGGGTTCAACCTCAGTCGTCCACCGGAGAGAATTGCCAACACTCCGTCAGTCGCGCCGAATCCCGTTCAGCCAGCTCCAGTGACACCTTCCACAACAGAGGTAGCGAAAGCCGAAACACCTCTGCCAATCGTGGACTTCCATTTGCCTTTGGTTACACGCGGCCCTGAGACCGGCACCCCTGCTCCGAAGACACTCACGCTAAGCCGCGAACGGTTACTTCTCAGAATCCATCTGCCGTTTGGAAGCGATGCAGGAATATACGAAGTGCGGCTTCACCGCGCCAGCGACAAAAAGCAGATGTTGAAATACGAACGAACCGCAGACAAGGGGAATGTTTACACCCTCAGCATCGAGGATGATTTCCGCAGACTCCCCGTTGGCCCATACCTCCTCGCGGTCTTCGCCCCCCACACTAGAGGGGAGGCCGAGGGTTATCCTGTAAGAGTTGTCGAACGTAAATAGAACGATTGACTGGGATCAAATCTTGGGGCGAACTGGAGTCAATCAGCTAGTGGTTTTAGGTGCCCGCGAGAGAAATGAGATCGTTGTCCGAACAACGCCAGGATCATCCAAGATTGAGTGGTGACCGTTACCTGAAGTACTGATCAGCTCCGCACACTGCCACGCCTTCACCAAGTCCTCGGCTCGGGAATGGGAAAGCACCTGGTCCTCCTTGTCGTGAAAGATCAGCAAAGGTGGCGTCTCAATCTGACGCGCAACTCGCATGGCGTCAATCTTGTCGATCGATCGATCGAAGATTGCTTCGAAGTGCCGGATCATTCCCTGGGAAACTTTGTCAGGAATATGGAGAGCTGCAGAAAAATGCACGAAGGCGCCGCCAATGTCCGTGAGTGGAGAGACGAAAACGACCTTTTCGGGTTTCAATCCGGATTCGAGAGCCAACACACTGGCCGTTACTCCGATGGAATGGGCAACGAGTCCGTAGATGGGGCCGACTTGTTTCGTTACCGCCAGGATTGCTTCGGACCACTGAAGGATATTGATGTGAGTTCCTGAAGACCGTCCGTGCGCGGGAGCATCAAAGACAACAACCCTGAAGCCAGCCTCCAGCAATGGGGCGATCATGTGGCTGAATCGCAAGCCGCGACTGCACCACCCATGCACGAAAAGTACCGCAGGACCATCTCCCCACTCCAGAACCGCTAATTGCTGCTCCCCATATGAAACGGACGACGCGCCGGGCTCTTAGCCAGCCATTCCATTTCGTGCGCCGGCGACTGAAGTTCGCTTGGGCTTGGTCATGAGCCAAGCTCCGGCTCGCACGGCCAGTCCCGGCGCAAACTGCCCTCCCATCTTGAAGCCCTTTCGCACGACTCCGACAAGCAGGCGGGAGAGCCGGTTTTCGTAGAGCGCATTGTCCCTGTTTGCAGGCATAGATGGCGAATCCTGCTCCTCAGTTGGCCGATGCAACCGGGAGCCGGTCTTCTCCCCACATTGTGAATCCTGCCCAAAAGTAGGGAGCGAGGTCCTTGTATTTCTTGACGAGAGCGAGCTTCGCATCCCGCAGAGCCGTGCCCTTAGCCGCACCGGCCGCCAGTTCTGAATAGAAAGTGGTCATGAGTTCGCTCGTAAAGACGTCATCCACTTTCCACACCCCGGCCACAACCGTTTTGGCTCCGGCAAACATGAACGCTTTGACGAGGCTCGACATGCCCTCTTGTCCGTGGAGCTTTCCGACTCCCGTGTCGCACGCGGAGAGGGTAACCAAGTCGGCGGAAAGAGGCAGGTCCAGAATCTCCCTATCTTGAAGCAAACCGTCTTCGGAAGAGTCCTCTTTTGAAGTCAGGATCAGAGCCGATCGTTCCGGAAAGTTGATGTTGGAGTAGGCATGAACGGCAAAATGAAACATCCTGAACTGACTGAGCGGACGCAGCGATCGTAGGCGATCTTCCGTCGCTTCCTTCCCGGTCAGTACAATTCCATTCTCGGGAAACAATCGACCAATGGACAGGACCTCCTTCTGAGTCCCTTCCAACCGGGGTAGGTCAAATCCCTCAATTGGAAAGGAATCTCGCTGAATCGAGGTCTTCGGATTGAGCTTATAGATCGCGTCACCCAGAGCCAGAAGCATTTTCGCATGATTGCCTGTTCTCGACGGCATGGTTCGAAGCAGATGCAGAACGGTGGCCGACTGAACGTAGCTCACACTGTGCGATTCGAGGAGAGTCTTCTGTGTTGAGTCAATGAGCGGCTCGAATGGCAGAAGATACAAGCTATGGTCTGGAATGATATGCAATCGCTCGAAGTTGGCGAGCCCTTCAATGCCTCCAAGCAATACGGAATAGAGTCGCCTCCTGATTTCCCGACCTTCCTGCTTGTTTCGTACCTCAAAGAGGAACTGGTCGACCAGCGAGTCGATTTGAGTGCGGCTTGGCAATCGATGAGCCACAATGCGGTCACGCGTGATGGCCAGGCAATAGGAATCGGGATTGTTGAGGACGAACTCCAAGATGATTTCGTCTGCTTGAAGACTCGATTGAAGCTCGTTCAAGGAGACCGGCTCTGCTGTGATTCTTCGGAAGTACTCATTGTCCTGCGTTGAAGCCGGGGCCATGAGCTGCTCGGCTTCAAAGATTTGATCCCGCAAAATCTCTCTTTCAGCGTCGGTCTTGGCTGAGCGCATCCTGGCCTGAAGTTCGGAGATTCTCTTCAAGCGGGCCTTGGTCTCGGGACTCTCCTTATCTGCATCGTCACGTTTGCTGAGCAAGCCAGCCGCAACGGTTCCCCCACGGGCGCGTTCCAGGACCTGGAACGCCTGAGGCGGGTCTTTCAGGTGCTCAAGAGCCAGAACAAAGTAGTTGAGGTAGATGTCACTCATCCAGTGGATGAGTGAAGCTCGAACATACGGGCTGGCCGATCGACTCAGTATCCCTTCGGTGATCTTTGAAAAGTCGCCATACAAGGATTTCGCTTCCGAGACTCTGCCCCGGCGCCTGACGATGTCCGCCAGTTTTCCCAGTCTCTCGGGCAAATAGCTGTTTCCAGAGCGCCGTTGAGTAATCTGGATGCTCTGCATCTGGTGCTGCTCGGCCTTTTCGTAATCCCCGATTGGCGACTATAGATCTCGGCCAACTCTTCTTCCGCATCAGCCTGCGTTTGCAGAAAACCATTGTTGCCTGAGATCGTGCTCGATTCATTAAGACTGCTGATCGCTTCGGCAACGTTTGTTTGGGAAAGAATCTTGGCACGATAAATCAGAAGCTCCGATCGTGCTTTCAGGTCTCCGTCTGCCCGCTGCATGATCTCATCAATCAGGCGCTTCGCTTGATTGTGGCTACCCATCTGTACCAGAGTGCCAACCCTTGCAATATGGATCTCCATCGGAAAGGGTGATTCCTTATCCAGGCTGGCGGCGGTGAGTGCCTTGCGGTAATAGTTCAGGGAAGCCTGGTAACGCCGGAAATAGCGAAGCACCGTTCCGATCCTTTCCAGAAAGTAAGCTTCCGCGGATCGGTCTTTGGAATTCATCACGTCGATGAGAGCCAAGCCCGACTTCTCTGGTCGACCCGGCACTGTCCACGTCGATCAGCCACTGAAGCACGCCCAACTGACCGGAGGCCCGCCGTTCCCAGCCTTTGTGGCTGGATCTGCTTGGCCAGTGCCAGGACCTCAGTCCAGCACCGGCGTGACTCGGAAAGATCCATCTGCTCAGTCAACTGCGCCTTGGCGACATACCAGCGCAGTTTCAGATCTGGGTCTTGATCGATTGCTGGATTCTTGAACGCCTGGTCCAGCAGGCGCAATGAGGTCTATGGACGAAGTGGACCAGATTCTGGAGTGAATCGCCCCAATTCTGGCCGCTGTCGCATTCCTGCTGTCACCTTTGGCGTTGGCTTCCTCTTCTGCCATTTCATACAGGGGCCTGGCCTTTTTCCAGTTGCCAAGCCAGGCAAAGCGGTCTGCCTCAAGCAGCGCTTTGGGAGGTGCATGAACTGCGGAAAGACTGTCGCTGCCACCCACAGAGTACACACAAAGCGGCCAGGCAGACAAGCAGTCTCGTTCGATGTGAGATGGCGATCCGACGGCTGCATGAAACCCGTTAGAACAGAATCTTCAGACCCACTTGAATCTGGCGAGGGTTGAACGCGCTGACCGGCCGGCCGGACTGCGCATACGAGTTATCGACTCTATGGATGTTCACGCGATTGAAAGCGTTGAAAACATCGACGATCAAGTTAAGCCTGACGTTTTCCGACCACCGGAAAATTCCGGGAGACTCGAAAATCGAGTGCTTGAAAGCTCCCACTTCGGTAAACGTTGCGCCCCAAGTTCCCAACGTGTCCAAGTTCGGGAAGTGCAAGGCCAACCTTCCCATCCGGTGAAAGGAATGATCCCGCTGTTCCCACGTGGCACAACGCTTGGCCTTGCCGTTGAGGAGCTATTGACCAAAGTCCTGTCGGTGCGGGTCAGTAGTCGATAGGGTCTTCCGGAGCCGATTTCAAGCCGAGGGGCGAATGTCCAGTTCGACAAGCAGCTTCCTGGCAGCGACCGGATTTGAGGTCGTTCCAGGGACTTTCGAAGACGCCAGTGAAGACGAAGCGATGGCGCTGATCGAAGTTGGAATTGCCTCGATCCAGTCGGAGTATTGCTATTGTCCTGTGGCTCTTCGAACGTCTGCACGTCGGTAGCATCGTCAATCGCATGGGACCAAGTCCAGGAGGCCAGCAATTGATGGGACCTGGAGAGCCTTTTCCTAACCGTGAGCGTGAGACCATGGTAATTGGAGGAAGCGGAGGATTCATACTGCTTGACGTTAAAGAAGGGAACAAATGAGTTTCCTGGCGCCCGTCGGAAGCCCGAAGGTAGTGGTCAGTTGATCAAGGACCGCCTTGGTGAGCCTTCCCGCAGACACTGTGTTGGCGTAGGCGTAGTTTGGTCCGGAGGAGCGAAACTGGTTGAAGATGAGCTGACCCAGAGGGGCCAGTGAAGTTGGATGAATTGCCTCCCAACGCGTCCCAAAGTCCAGCCAGTTCACCGGCAACTCCCTGGTAGATCGGATTCGAGCAGCCATTGGTGGACACTCCAGGCAGGGCTGGGCAGACCGCGCGAGCACGCTCATATGAGCCGATGAGACTGAAACTGCCTTGATTGATGTTCCGAGGTCTCACGATGTGAGCGCCTCGAATAAAGCTGTAGTCTGCTGCAACGGTCCAGCTTCTGCCCAGTTCGCGTTCAAACCCGAAGGTGCTGTGCTGAGAATAGGTGTATTTGAAATCTTGTTCAATCGGCAGCACGGTTGGAAGGATTGGGCTCAGAGCGAGCGCAGACTCAACATTCAGGAAAGTCGGCGATAGTGGGTCGTAGCGTTGTTCCTGCGGTCTGTAGCCGAGAGAAGGATTGGCGAGCGCCGGCCCAAGCGGTGTGAACGCTCTTCCTTGAAACAGGTCTTCAACGCCTGTCAACTGCGAGGCCACAAGGAACGGCGAGTTCATTCCATCCACTACATCCGCCAGGAAATTCAAGGCTGTGAGCGGGTGTCCGTAATAGATTCCATAGGAGCCGCGCAAAACCGTCTTTCCGGACTTAAGGGGATCCCACGAGAAGCCAATCCGCGGAGCGACATTGTTGGCGTCTCTTGGAATCGACTGGACAACTCCTAGGATTTGCTCTGCCTGCTGAAACAACGGCGCGGTCGCAGTCCTCCTGCTCATGAACTCAACGTCGTAGCGGATTCCGTACTGCAAAAGAAAGCTCGAAGCAGGCTTCCATGAATCCTGAAAGAACCCACCCAGAGTGTGATTTGAGTACTCTGCAGTGGCCCGTGAGGCTCCGCCGAACTGTTGAACGAAGGATTCGGGCAGGCCCATGCCATAGAGCTGAACTGCAGTGAAGCTCGGCGCGCCGGCTGCTTTCAGAGAGGCTGTCAATGGAGCCCCTAGAATGGAAGCGATCAGGGGCGAATCGACGCCCTGTGTGACAGGAAAAGCGTAGAGGCCCGCCTGGTTCAGCGGGAATGACGCAACAGCTGGGATGTAGTTGAGGTCCAGACCAGCTTTGAATGAATGCGAGCCACTAGCATGAGCGATGTTGTCGCTGAACTGCCAGCGCTTCTCCACACGATCCGCCGGCGCAAAGGGCTCGGCTCCGATCGAAGCCGCGCCAGGAATCTCGACGGCAACGGAAGAACCGTTTGTGGTCAGACCCAGCCCTCGACGACCGAACTGAAACCGGAGTTCATTGAACCAGGTCGGACTCAGGGAACTTGTGAGTTGAGAGGTGAACGAAAGATCCCGCACAAAAAGATTATTGGTTCGTGAAAAGGAGTTTTGCGCGTCGATTTGAGTTTGGCTGTTGCTGGACCGTCCACGGGAATCAGATGAGTTCATGCCGAAGCGAGCAAAGAGCGTATGAGCATTCGAAAGGCGCTTGTCGATGCGAGTTGAGTGAACATAGGAGTCTTCTGTTTTCTTGTAGTTTCCCGCTTGCGCCGTGAGTCCCCGAAAGGACGCCGGAAGAGGGTTCGAAGTCAGCGCAAAGCTTGTAGGACCTCCAGAAGTGTTACCGTAAAGACCAGTCCTTGAGGCTTGATCGACGATTACCGAATAGGGAACGGCTAAAGCGGCCGGAGCAGATTGGATGAATCGTGCTTGCTGTTCCGTGACCATCAACAGCGTGGGGCCGAAGGGATTTGAAATTGTTCGCAGACCATAGTTGTCTTGGCCGATAGTAGAGATTCCAACGGAGTTGTTTTGGACGGTCTCAAACGCGGTAAAGAAGAATGCATCCTCTTTTCTCAGCGGCCCTCCGAAAGTAAATCCTGCCTGGGTGTTGGTATCGCCTGGATCTGGCTCGCCAGCGAAGGCGTTCGTCGCCGAAAGGTGTCGGCTCCGAAGGAGCCCGAAGGCGTCGCCTTGAAACCGGTTAGCTCCTGATCTGGAAACGATGTTGATGGACGCTCCGGAGGACCTGCCGAACTCGGCTTCGTAACCACTCTTGAGGAGAATGAACTCCTGAACGGCATCTTGGGGAATGGTGACGCGCACTCCATTGATCGTGTTGTCAATCGCATCGACCCCGTCGATGGTTACCATGTTGGCGCGCATTTGTTGCCCGTCAACATTGAGGCCGGTCGCCGGAATGGGCGGCAGACTCGACTGGTTTTCCCGAGTGACTGCGGAATCCAGCAGACCAAACTGAAGCGCGTTGCGGCTCTCGCTCGGAAGATTTTTGATCAGGCTTTCGACGATGGTTGTGGCAACGGAGGTTCTCCTCGCCTCCAAAAGCTGGGTATTCGACAAAACCTCCACAGCTTCCATCACTGGACTGATTTCGAGTTTGAAGGATAATTCGGCCTTCTGACCTACGGTGAGTGTGATCTCATTGGCAAGGACCGGGCGAAACCCAGAGGCCTCGACTCGAACGGAATAGGGTCCAGGTCTCAATCCAAGGAACGCATAGGACCCGTCATCCCCCGTCGTGAAACTTCGCGCTAGCCCTGTGTCGAGAGTCTGCATCGTGATTGTCCCATTGGGGACTCGATTCCCCGAAGGGTCTGTCAGCAACCCATGAAGCTCCGCTGTGTTTGTTTGTGCCAACGTGGCCAAGACGTTCGCGACGATGACGATTGGGATGGCGCACAATCCTCGCAGATAGCTCAAGATCGAATCGTTCATAGGACTCCTTAGAGCTTAATGAAAACTCGGTAGAGCTACTGGCCTGGATGTCAAATGGCGCACTCAGCCATCGAAGCTCCCGAATTTTCAAGCGGTTTCTCTGGCAGCCTTCAAAATAAAGATGCGCTGCAAACGGCAAAAAGTCACACCGCTTTTTGATATTTGTGATTTCGGGTCCGTTTTTCCGGGGAATGTGTAGTAAAGGGTAGGTTCAGAACGGGGAACTTGATTCTTTGGCGCAGGAGCGCGTCTGGGGTTCTGGCTCTTAGTGTCCTCTCCGGCCGCCCCTCAGGCGGGATGGTCAATAGACACTTGGCCGACTACATCGCGGGGAACGGGCCTCTGACGACCTCCAACTTCCGGATTGCCGACCATCCGGAAACTGAGCCTGGTCCCATTTGCGCCTTGGCTGGAGGGGTCAAAGGCCAGTCTCGGCAGCGCCGACAAAGTCTCTAGCAAGAAGCTCAGCGGCATTAGGTGCCACTGAAATGGAGATTGGCCAATGCAAAGAGTGACAAGTTCAGTTGGGCGAGCTCTTAGATCACCATTCGTTGAGAATTGGGCCGAGCTGCTCGCTACGATCTAGAGAAGGGGCACTACGCTCAGCTTCATCGGCTGGAGACCTGGAGAGGGCACCGTCGCACTCACTCTCAAACCTCGACAGTGGTAATTCCTTGACGTGTGATTAGCTGGTTACCCTTTTCCCAATGTCCCATTGGCAAGATAAGTGAGACCGGAGAATAGTCCTCAAATGTTTGATAACGGCGGGTGTTCGCCCGAGCCGAGCGGGATAAGAAAATCACAAACTCGCAGGAATCGTCGCTTTTAGAGAATCAGGATTACGCAAGTCCGACGCGGGCGAGGAGTTCTTGGAATCGGGTGCTGGAGCGAAGTGAGTCAAGGGCTGGGTCGACCTTCAGTGAGACGACCTGAAAGTCACGATCGGCATAGGCTCGCCCCAACCAGTCCAAGGCCCGATCGTGTTCGCCCAGGGAAGCATAGATTGTGGCCAGCAAATAGGACGACGCGGTAGGCTCGGTACAAATCTCCTCAACTAATACTCTGGCCTGGTCAGGTCTGTTGCACACAGCATAAGAGTACGCGGTCAAGGCTTTGATGCTCGTTACCACGCCGGGATGACCACCGGCAAGGGAAGCCACTTTTTCAAACTCCTTGATCGCCTCCTCGCACTTTCCCTTTCGTGCATAAACGATTCCAAGGGTGCCGTGAGCCGCGGCGTAGTTTGCATCCATATCGATGACTTTGAGCAGTTCTTCCGTAGCCCGATCGTACTGGCGAGCCACGCTTAGAACCAATCCCGCCGTTTGATTCATGAGTAACGACAAGGGATCCAGCTGCTGCGCAAGTTGTGCTTGGTGGATCGCTTCCTCATGCCGTCCCATTTGCGCCAGATAGATCGCGTACCAATGGCGGGCTTGGGCGTAATTGGGACTCAGTTCGATGGCGTGCTTCAATTCTTTCTCAGCGCCAGGGAAGTCCCAATCATAAAGAAATTTGAAGAATCCCAAAGAGGCATGGGCTTCGCCTAAGGTCGGATCCAACTCTAAGGCTTTGGCTGCTGCTTTCCTGGCTTCGACCGGACGGTTCAGATAGGTATGGCAATCGAGCAAGCCAGTATAGGCCAAGGCATAACCAGGGTCCTTCTCGAGGGCCCGTTGGAAGAGCTCCATTCCCTTCTGGACACCGTCGGGAGTCAACTTGTTCCAGAAATGGCGACCCTTCAAATAGAGTTGGTATGCTTCGGGATCTTCCGTGTGGCGTTCGCGTTCGGTGAGCCGCCGTTTTTCCTCACCTGTCACCTTCAGCTTCAATCGCTCAGCGATTTGTTGGGTGATCGTCTCCTGTAGTGTGGCGATGTGGGAGAGCTCTCGATTGTATTGGGCGCCCCAAAGATGACGGTTGTCGCTGGCATCCACCAATTCCACGCTTACAAGCACGATATCGTCGACAAGTCTAAGGCGGCCGGTCAGCACGGCGCCGACACTCAGCTCCAGTCCTACGGTTTTTGCATCAGGGAGGCTTTCCGTTCGTTCATGAACCTTGTAATGGAACACTGAATGACGCGACATCACTTTAAGGCTGCCCAAAAGTGACAGTTTGCGGATCAGGGTTTCAGTGATTCCATCACAGAGATATTCGGCAGATGGATCTAGGGTCTCGTTAACAAAGGGTAAAACCGCCAACGAATCCACGGTCTCCGGTTGCTCCAGCGACCGTTTGAGCTCCGCCACCAACCGATATCCACGCCAGGGTATGGTTTCGATGTATCGAGCGTGGCCCGGTTCCTCACCCAGTGCCTTCCGTAAGCTGGACACATTACGGGCGAGGTTGGATTCTTCCACCGCCGTATCGGGCCAGATCTGCTGCATCATCTCGTCTTTTGTCAGAATCCGGCCAGGGTTTTGAATCAAGACCATGAGGATGTCAAAAACCTTGGGCGTCAGCGGCACGAGTTTTCCATCGCGTCGCAGCTCGCGTTCTCGCGAATCCACGCGGAACGGGCCGAACTCATAAGACACTCTTTGCAAACTTTTTCCGAAATCTTTCCGAACTTTCAAAAGACTTTTACCGCTTGTCGGGAGTTAGATAGCAAGCAAAGGAGATAAAGCGATGCCAGGAGCTATTGAGCAAGAAATCCTAACGCAGGAAGAGAATCTCACGCAAGCCAAGCGGCAACTGGATACCAATGCCTTCGACCGCATCTATGCCGATGACGTGATGTTTACGGGTGTCACTGGCGAAGTCAGTGGCAAAGCAGCGCTGATGACAGAGGCGGCCCGGGGGATCACCGAGCGCGATAACGCTGCTGCTCAGGAAAAGAAGTTTGTCACGTCCTTGGACAATGAAGACATCAAGGTAGTTACTCACGGCGATACCGCCGTGACCAGTTACCGCTTCGTCGTCAGAATTCAGGGTGAAGGTGTGGACGTTCATCGCCGATACCGAACCACCAACGTGTGGCTGAAACGAGGGAACCAGTGGCAGATTATCGCTGGACAAATGGCAAGTCTCGATCCACAGGGAGCACGCTGATCGGCAATCCTCATTCGGTCAGATTGACGAGCCTCGTACTATGGGAGCCATTTGGGTGTATTCCGCTGGCGCATCTGCCGTTGGTCGAATTAGTGCGTCTCTGGTAATCCCAAAGAGGACCGACTGCGAATCACCTGGACAACCGCCGCCGGACAGTCCGGGATACGGACAGCCGGTGAGAAGCGGTGCCCGGATAGAGCGTGTGGGGGGCTACAACCGGAATGTGGCCCGAGCCATCACCACACACGGCTTCGGATTGTGGGCGGGTGTGACGGATCATCAGGAAAGAGGACCCACCGAAGCCAACTCCTCGGTTTGGGAGCCAGAGCAGCGGAAGTAGCAAATCGAAGAAAGACAGATGTGGGGTCACTGGCAAAGGAACTGCACGGCGACTTGAGATTGGATCACCATGAAGGCATTGGAAAAGAATAGAACTCGCCGTTACGCTGCAGCCTCCGAGCTGGCTGCCGACATCGGCAACTATCTTCACGACGAGCCGATCGTTGCGGGTCCTCCGAGCAGGTCCTATCGCCTGAAGAAACTGGTACGGCGGAATAAAGGCCTGTTCGCAAGCATAGCGGGACTGCTGCTGGTCCTTCTCATTGGATTCGGCGTCAGCCTGGGACTTTATATTCGTGCCGAAAGAGCGAGAGCAGAAGCACAGAAGGGACACTTGGAAGCCCTACGCGCTAACTATGTAGTGAATATTCGGGCTGCAGAAACCAATCTCCGGGTTCATGAGACCCTCGAAGCCAAGCGCCGCCTGGCAGCGTGCGATCCTGGCTTGCGAGGTTTGGAATGGAATTATCTATACCATTCCTGTGACGCCACCAGAATCACGCTCCGCGCGCACAACGGCCCTGTGACGTCAGTTGCATTTAGTCCGGAAGGGACTCGCATCGCTTCTGGATCGGAAGATCGAACGGTGAGGGTCTGGGATGCCAATTCCGGCAAACTTCTTCAGACCTTCGATGGGGATCAGAACCTCCGTTCTGTGGTCGTCAGTCCTGATGGTCGCTTTGCTGCTTCGGAGTTTACAGGGGGCACAATTCGAGTGTGGAGCCCGTCCACGGGCAAGACGGTTTCCACCGTCAAGACTCCCGCAAAGAATGACTCCTCCGTCGCTTTCAGTGTTGACGGGAGCAAACTTATTTGGCCTGGCGGGTCAAGATCAAGGATCTGGAACGCGGTCTCCGGGCAATTGATCTCAAGCAGCGAAACCTCACCAGACGTGCGTTACTCCTGCATTGCACTTGGCCGAGACGGTCGGGAGCCTGCTATTGGGCCACGCTTTCGACAGAGGCGGAATTTGGCTCCAACGCGTGCACCAACCGTGGCTGCCCCCTGACTTCAGAGGGCAGGATCTTGCCGGGCGAGTGCGTTTGATGGTCTTCAGTCCCGACGGCAAGCAGATCCTGCTAGGGACTGACGATCAGATTGCGATCCGTGTGTGGGATATCAGATCTGGGCGCGAAACTTCCAGACTGGAAGGTCACGTGGGGCCTGTGCGCTCCCTTGCGTTTAGCCCGGACGGGCAGAGGATATTATCAGGATCTCTGGATAACACACTTCGGATCTGGGATGCGAAGTCCAGCAGGAGTACTGAGGTACTTGTCGGACATGACTCGGGCGTTCTCTCAACGGCGTTTGACCCTGCTGGGAAGAGGATCGCGTCGGGCTCGCAGGACAACACCGTTCGGATTTGGGACTTTCCGTTGAAACGAGCAGCTAGGGAAGCCTTTGACCATGATCTCGGGGTAACCGCAGTCGCCTTCGACCTGCGTGGCAAGCATCTTGTGTTCGGGGATGCCGGTGGGCGCTTGAATATTTTGGACGTGGACTCCCGGACACTCGTGAAATCTCTTCCAGGACATTCCGAAATCGTTACGTCTGTCGCGTCCAACCCCAGCCTGGGACGGATTGCCACAGCCTCCATTGACGGGGACGTTCAGGTTTGGGACGTTGAATCCGGCAAGATTGTTCAGACCTTGGTAGGACATAAAGGACCTATCACTTCTATTGCCTTCAGTTCACAAGGGGACCAAGCGGTCACAGGTTCTGAGGATAGAACAGTCCGGATTTGGAAGCTACGGTCGGAGCAATCACTAATTCTGTCGGGCCATGAGGGAGCTGTAAGGTCGGTTGCATTCAGCCCGAACGGAGAGAAGGTGTCTTGTCGGCAGGCGACGACCGGAACATTGTGCCTTTGGGAAACCAGAACCGGGAAGCACCTCATGACGCTTCAAGGGCACGACAGTTCGGTCAACTCGGTAGCCTTCAACCCAAACGGTATTCAGGCCATTTCTGGTGGGGCCGACACGACGATTCGTATCTGGGACCTACAATCGAAACAGGTGCAAGCTATCCTCATAGGCCATGGCCGCGCAGTGATGTCGGTCACCTACAACAGCAGTGGCACTCGAATCATTTCGGGGTCTGCAGATGGAACGGTTCGCGTATGGGATCTCCTGTCAGGAGAACCACTCATTACCTTGCGTGATCACGTTGGCAGGATTGCGTCCGTCGCAATCAGTCCTGATGATAGCCAGATCGTTGCCGTGTCTCCTGACAGCAACCCGAGAATTCGCGTTTGGGCAACGCAACCTCCGTCAGTTACTGAGCGGCAACAATAGTTTTGGCATCCGCCGGGAAAACTCCAACATCACTTCGGTATCGAGCTTATCGGTCGTGGAGCGCTGCAACAAGACTTTGGCAAAGTCGGCAATGACGCGTGGGTTGGCGACCATAACTTCGATCCCCCCAACCCGATGAAGAGCCAAAGCCAGGTGGAGGCTATAAAGACCTGTCTCTTCATTGGCCCCTCGACCGAAATCGAAACAAAATGAAAAGATTGTCATCAGGTCTTCAAGACGAGGTGGCGAAGGGAGCGACGGTAAAGTGCACAGGATTGGGGTCGCGACAGGTCGAATCGTTCCTTCGATAGAGCTGAGGTAGCCCTGGGCGAGCGCCCCAGGCGTCTCTCCACCTCCCCACACCTAGATAATGACTGGTTAGGCACAATGAGGTGCGCTATCTGACTACGGAATTCCCGCGAGGACAACATCATGCGAAGAAAACAGAATACTCTTTTTATTCTTTTTATCCTTCTTGTTGTCGGCTTAGTTATCTCTGGCCCGAGGAGCGCCAGCAGCAGCGAGGCGCGCAAACCCAGTTACGAAATAGCATTTGCCAGCTTTGCCCCACTAAATACGGATATATTTGTAGCTGATGCCGACGGCAGTAATCCGAAACCACTTCTCCCTCACGCTGATCTTGACTGCAATGCTTCGTTCTCTTCGGATGGGAAATGGGTTGTGTTCACCTCAGAGCGAAACGGATCAGCGGACATCTATCGTGTCCACTTAGATGGCACTGGGCTGGAAAGATTAACCGATGATCCAGCCTTCGATGATCAGGGGACACTTTCTCCAGACGGCAGGTTCCTGGCCTTCGTATCCAGCCGGAGCGGGCAGGCTGATATTTGGGTTCTGGAGTTGGCGACTAGAAAGCTGCGCAACCTCACAGACCATCCTGCGGGTGATTTCCGTCCATCTTGGTCGCCCGACGGTCGGTGGATTGCCTTCTCTTCTGACCGGGATTCCAAAAACCCGAAACTGCCCAATGATTTTGCGACAATGCATTCTACTGAGATCTATGTAGTCCAGGCGGACGGGTCGGGCTTGCGCCGAGTCACACAGGCTCAAGGCTTTGCCGGTAGCCCATCCTGGTCGCCCGACGGCAAGCAGCTTGGCTTTTATGAGGCAGGGATAAATGAAGTCAAAAATATAGTGAGCGCTCTTAGACTACGTGGAACGACCCAAATTGCCGCGATTGACCTGCAGACAAACGAACGGCGGGTGTTAACTTCGGGGTCGGGCGAGAAATGGTCTCCCCGGTGGTTGTCGCAGGATCGCATCGCGTATATCAGTGGAGGACCAGACGGCGGTCTCGAATATATCTCCGGTCCTGTCGGCGCACGCGGCGAGTTTGGCAGCCCAAGATGGTCTGCCGATGGTCGTCGCATGGTGTTTCATCGTGAGGTGGATTCTAACTGGCCTCCTTTGCGTCCTTGGTACAGCCGAGACCCACAGTTTAAGCTGGTGCGCACGGGAATTTTTCCATCCTATTCACCGTCAGGGGACCGGTTGCTTTGCAATGATCAAAGGGCGGCAATCCTTCACAATAGTATCACTCTGATGAATGCCAATGGGTCGAAGCGTTCGGTTTTGTTTCATGACGCTGAGAGAAGCGCGGTTTGCGCGGTCTGGTCGCCGCAAGGAGACAGGATAGCGTTTGCGATAGGAGGATTTTTTCAAGCCGTTCTGAATCGCCGGGCTGTCGCGGACATCGCTGTGATGCGCAGCGATGGTACAGGTCTAAAGACACTCACAGATGGGTCTGGAAACTACGGGTTTCCAAGTTGGTCTCCAGATGGAAAGGAAATTGTTTACCGCTCTTCGAACGAGGGGAAGAGTAACCTATTGATCATGAGGATTGGGAATGGTGAAGTGAGGGGTTTGACCACCGGTTCAAATAAAGACAATTTCCCCGCCTGGTCGCCAACGGGGGATCGGATTGCCTTCACGAGTGACCGCGATGGGGATTATGAGATTTATTCGATTCGGTCGGACGGAACAGACCTCAAACGCCTGACACAGAGGCCGGGGAACGATGCGCATTGCTCTTGGTCGCCGGACGGTCAGTGGATCGCCTTTACCAGCGCTCGTGGAGGATTCAAAGACGAGGCCGCTCTCCATCCATATAACCCGCAACCTTACGGTGATCTCTGCGTTATGCGAGCCGATGGATCAGACGTGCGCATATTAACCGATAACCAGTATGAAGAGGGAACACCAAGTTGGGTGCCACTGGGCAAGAATAGGTAAAAGTAAGCCTTGGCACTAAAGGGCATGCCCAATGGGTTCCAGCCGACTGGCAAAAGTGCCAGCGGCTGAAGCGGCTCTCGTTCGGTAGATGAGGTGTTTCGCGGCCGGTACACGGCAAGGTTCAGCCATGAATGGATTATCGGAAAAACTTCCCACACCGTTTGACGACGGCGAGCTCTACGACCTCCTCCTCAAGGACATTCCGTACGGGTTCGACTTCTACACAGGCCTGGCAAAGGAAGCCAAGGGACCGGTGCTGGATGTCTGTTGCGGTACGGGCCGGATCCTGTTGCCTTGCCTACAAGTGGGTGTCGACATCGAGGGGCTGGACCTGTTTGCCCCGATGCTGGACACACTGCGGCGAAAGTCAGGGGAGTTGGCGTTTTCACCGCGCCTGCATCAGGCCGACATGAGCGACTTCAACCTGCCGCGCCGCTACGCGCTGGTGATGATTCCCTTCAACGCCGTCGGCCACAACATGACGCAAGAGGCACAAATCCGCTGCCTGTCGCTATGCAGGCAGCATTTGTTGCCCGGCGGTCTGCTGGCCTTTGACACGTTCTTCCCGTCGCTGGCGATCATTGGCACGCCGCAGAAGACGCGCGTGCTGGAAGGCGAAATGCCGCATCCGTCGACCGGCCTGCCGATGCGGATGTACGATACTCGCAGTTTCGACCGTGTCGCTCAGGTTCAACATTCCATCAACGAGCTAGAATTGCTGGGCGCCGATGGCAGCGTGCAGCAGGTCCATCGTTCCGAGATGAGTCTGCGCTACATTTACAAAAACGAAATGGCGCTGCTATTGCGGGCCGCTGGATTTGCCCGTTTTGAGATCTACGGCGATTTTGACCGCCGTCCACTGACCCGCGAAGACGATGCGATGATTGTCGAGGCGTGGAAGAACTGAGACCGAAGTTCGGGGAATCCCATGGGCTGCGATGGTAGAGACATCGAACCCCAGCCGTTGGGATTGTTGTAGAAGCTCCGGGCGGCGGCAGCGGTCAGAAGCGGCACCCGGATCCCGCGTGCGCCGGAACGTGGCCCGAGCCATCACCACCCATCGTTTCGGATTGTGGGCGGTTGACGGGCAAACCGGAAGTTGGCTTCCCCCGAGGCGACAGCCAACTCCGCATGATAGGGCGATAGGTCCTCACTAACCTCCGTAGTCTTTGTCGATCAGGCTCAATGGTCTATGGTCGCCTATCCGGAAACTGAACGGCTCTGCATGATCCGGTATCCGAACCATGTCCCTATCGAATCCGTTTCTGGTTCGCACGATAGCTGCGGCTCGTGATCTTTGCGCAGCTATCACCGAAGAAGTCATAGTGAAGGTGAAGCTTCCTGTTGTGGGAAAGTCTGATCCGATTGAAACAAGGATAAAAGGCTAGCCTACTTGTAGATGCGACGCGTTTGAAGCAGCCTGACATCCGAAGGGTCAAGGAACCGCATCGGCCTTCCATTGATGACACGAAGTCGATAGCGGAGACGCTTTGACCTGATCCAGGACTTGACAGTATGAAGGCTTACTTCCGTTAAACGACTTGCCTCCAGGAGTGTTATCAAGCCAGGCGGCGAGGCCTTTTGTCCAAGCCAGATGACGAAGAAGTGAAGCCCGATGAGGGTACACACGAAGGACATACTCAGGTTTTCTGGGGCAGGCAACTTGTACGCTCCGAACACGGTCCGGAGCGGATCCACCCACGCATGGTGAGAGGGTCCACGCCCGCTATTCGCGACGCTTCCTGCAAACTCAAATACCCTCTCGGCGGAATCAATGGCTGGCGCTTTCGCACCATTATGGAACCGGCCGGAACGACGTTGAGCGGAGCCGTTCGGGATTTTAGAAATTTCTCCAGGTCCCGCTTTTTCACGACTGAAGTCTCACGAACCTGCAGCCGCTTGGCGGGCCAATGCAAGCGATAGTGAGGCAATTTCCCTAACTTCAGCCAGCGATTAACCGGTGTATTGCTCATGCCAGTAATCATTCGAATCTCTCGCTCCGAAACAACAGGATTCTTCCGCAGGTCGAACAAGATCCCGCGCGCGACAAGATAAGCCGCAACGTCTTTCGGATAAGCGCCACGCCTCCGTCCCAAGCGATACTCAAAAACGCCGTGGATTCGCTTGGACCGAATCACACCGCAGTTAACAAGATGCGACGCGACGGATTCAGGCAACCCGAAGCGGGAAGCAATCTCGGCGGGAAGTAGCAATCCAGGGGAAGCCTGAGGAACCGAAGTCCCCCCGTTACGAATCAGTTCACGAAACCACTCTACCGAGATCAGCGACGGAGCGCCGCGTTTGGTGGGTGCCTGCGCGGCGGCCACCCAACCCCGCAAAGTCTGGTAGCTGAGACCCAGCGCACGCCTTGCGGTATGCAAACTCACCCACCCCGGCCATTGTTCGACGACCCGTGCCCAGCGTGCCTTGTTTGCTTCCCGTCCGCCGTAAGAGGCAGGCTCTAAAGCAGCGAGCCGGCGGTTCTCAAAGCGGTACAACAACGTCCTGACCGTGGAAGGAGACAACTTGTGCTGGAGTGCTAGATACTTTGGCGCGATCCCCTGAGAGGCATCCAGCACAACCTTTGCGTAGACGCGCTTGAGGGCATCCCCTTGAGGGTTCTGGCTCAGTTGAGTTAATTGCTGGTGTTCCCTCGTACGCAGTTTCACCCATTGCTTGCCAAAAAGGCCTGCCCGGCCCAAACGGCGATACCGGCTCACGACCGTTTCAGCCGTGGGCGCTGAGACGCCAACCTCGCGACTGATCATGGTTGAGGACCAACCTTGATGAGCCAATAGAACAATCTTAGCCTTGCGTGCCAGACGGCGATCTGCACAAGATTTCTCCAACTCAGATAGCGCCCGATACTCTGCTTGCCTCATTTTCTGCACCGCTCCAACCTTCAACTTACCTTGACTGAAAATCGATACCATCCCCATCCGGCTTCGCGGATCGCCAAGCTGTATCTCCCTGCTTCGAAGGCGCTGGTGTCCATCTCAATATTCAAGACATTAATGCGGCGTTTCATTTCCGCCCGGCCTTTCGCCGTCACAATCTGGTCCCGCCTTCCAGAAATACGGACTTCATAGTTACCCTCGTCGCTGCCAAAGGGTAAGTAGATGGAAATCTTCAGCCGCCCTTTCGGTAGAGCGAGGTCTCCAGCGTGGCTGCTGTTCTCTCCACGACTGATGCCGCGCTTGCGAAGGTCCAGCACGACAACTTGAATCTCGGGCAGCTTAGGCTCCTGCACTGAGGGTTCCTAGTCGGAGGCGGGGACGTCGGCTCCGGTGGAGTTTTGACGTTGGTTAGGGGCTGGGGCACGTTCGTGCCTCGATTTCGCATCAGTGCCCACGAAGCCCAGGCGGCGATGCCCACAACAATCAACCCTACGGCCGCCACTCGATAGACCCATTGTCGAGACTGGTATTGACGAATGAACTGGGTCAGTTCCTGGGAACATGGCGAGCAATGATTGACGTGAGAGACAACCTCCTTGAGTGCCGGAAATGTTTCTCGACGAGCTAGCGCTCTAAGCTTCGGCTTGTCGGGACAGCCTTCACGTTTCGGATTCGGGAACTCAGTGGCATAGGTTTGCCTAAGCGATTCACGAATCTCGCGCTCTTCTTTGCGACTGAACCGATTGTCCTTCGACTGCTTTGTACTAAACTCGGGCATGGTCCTTAACCGCGCTTCGTGCGGATATAGTTCAGCAACCCCCTCAGCTTCATTTCCTGGCGATTTGGCGGAGCCGGCGCAACAAGAAGTAGCAGGTCTGTTTGGCGCTTTTGGGGGTCATTCCCACGATGGGGCCAATATACTTCCAAGGATAATCTTCTGAATACAGCCGGAGCAGGATTTGGTCTCGTGCTTCCAGTTTCGAAAGCAATTGGCGAATGAGCACGCGATCGTTGACACGATCTTCCCAGCCTACATCAGGATGGGACTCAATCTCCTTTTCAGCCGTCTGTTCTGATCGCCGCTCCAAGTTTATCAGCCGTTTGAACTCCCGATGCGCTGCGCGGAGCGCGTATCCAGGAAGGTTCTTCACGCGAGCTCGCGCTTTGATGACCCCGACGATGCTCTCCTGTAAAGCCTCCGCCGCAGAATCTGCGTCATTCTTCTTCCTTGCCAACTGCTCTTTGGCGACGTTGTAGGCGTTCAGAATAGCGTCATGGTCTCGCTTATCCATGATAAAGGCTCCGGAAACCCTACAGACTCAGATGAGACTAAAATTGGTAGCTTACGCCGACGTCACCAACAGCACTCTTTGTTTGAGAGAAGCGAGACCATCTCATAACCGATAAGCTGGTCTATTGAAGAAGATGGCCTCAGTCCTACGGTTTTGTCACAACCGCTCCAAAAAAAAATCGGACTAGCACTACCTCATTCGAAAACGTCATTTGATCAGTTCGTCAAACAGGTCGTTGTCGAACATGACTCCCTCGCGGGCGCACGCGCTTTTCACGTCAAAGACCAGGTCAGCCATGCCGTAGTCCGACTAACCCAAACCTCTCAATTTCAGGGTGTTGCCTGGGGTGCGGAAGTGCTGGAATTTTGCGGGAAATTTCGCTGCGTTGCGTAACTGCTTTAAATCGTTCAGGATCACCTTCCGTTAGAGAACTACGAATCAGAAGGTCGCAAGTTCGAGTCTTGCCGGGCGCACCATTTCTTTGAATAACTTGCTCCACCCATCCAAGCATTCAGCAGTTGTCACTCACACTTTCGCTCACACTTTCAAGGTGTGTCGGTCATTCTAACAGTTTTCCACGTACGGTCTGCATGACCCGTTTTCATCGAAATGCACTTTGCGGGCGAGAAGGCGTAATGCTATTGCGGAGTAGGTTTGTCAGTGGACAAAGAAAGAGCGTAGGTATCCGTGGCGTTCGCAGCCTCCGCAGAATTCTTGGTAAGAATCGAGCATAAGGGGAACAGCAGGAGCAAAGCTTGTTGCTGCGTGCCTCTAGCTTGATTGCTGCGGACTGCAGCGTGCCCATGAGCTCCACGAGCTCAAGCCGCTCCCCATCCATCATCCCCTTCATCAGAATTTGCATTGAGACCAAGGCTTCCATCTCTGGAAGCAAGGCCGCCAAGAAAAGCATCGTTGGCAGCGTTGGTCAAATGAAACTTGGAAGCCCTTTCGCATCAAGATCCAAAGGGGAGGCTGCCAAGAATGTTTTCTTGGCAGCCTTGATGGCAGCTTGGTTTTGAGCTCTCCAATGTGGCCTCTCTCAGCGAGGCTTGTATTTCCTCAGCGCCTCTCGCTTTTGGCAGCGGCGAGAACCGTCAGATCACACAACCAAGCAGCCGCTACCGAATTGACGTAATTCGAACGGTAGAGTCACAAGCAAGGTTCATCACCAAAGCATCCTAAGATCGTGCTTGGGGAGATGCGATTCCCACGGGGCGATTCGTGACTTTCGACCGCCTGAAGCCATTTGTCCTAGGACAAAGGTATTCACAGTTTGTCTTTATTGTTTTGATAGCCTAAACGGTCGAATCGAATACGAACAGCAAAATCGACGGATCATTATGCGTTTGCGGGTTCCATCTCTTGATAAGATGGTATTTCAAATGAAACTGGGGCGAGTTTACCTGATTCGTGGTCTGAGTTGATGGTCATCTGCACAAAGATCAAAGATGCCGGACGGAAATTCAGAATGATGAGTTGATCTTCAGCCCGAGGTTGATTCATCGGCTGCTTGGACGACGCGAGGATCTTTACGAGAGAGGGACGATGATGCAAAACGACGGCAACGTACCATCGCGGATCACCCGCCGCGCAGCAATTCGCACGGCCGCGCTGCTGGCTGTACCTGCGGCCGCGTTTTCCGCGCAATCCGGCAGCGGCCAGATCGATGTTCCGGGAGCCCGCGCTGACGAGTTTTCAAAGCAGTGGCTCCAAAATGCTTTGGAATTCGGGAATCGCTTTATTGCCTGGCAAAGCCCATACGGCGGTCCCGATCCGATCCGGTGCTCATACCGAACCCGGGGCCGTTTTGGGCCGACGCAACTACACACCACGGGACCCATCACGCGCGCACTCTACCGGCTCTACGACGAGACGAATTTCGAGGACTTCAAGGCTGCCGCAGATCACTACGCAACGTTCCATCTGGCCACCCTTCGGGATCCGTACGAACCGTATTACGACGAGGAAAACCTGACCGGGAAATGGCGCAACCGGCTCTCGCGGTCGTGGGTTTACGGCAAGGGACTTTCTCCGTGCTACGAGGGCTTCCGTCTGCATAATCCCGCGGAAGACGCCTTCGATATCAAAGCATATGCCTGCTACCGATGGCTCCAGAAGTATCGCCGTGACGATTCCGGATTCGGCATTGGTTACGAGTCGGGAAAGGCGGCGGACGGCCAGTTCTCGTGCGACCTGGGGGAAGTCGGTTGCGGCTTGGTGGGTTTCTACAACATCGCAAAGTATCGGCCCGTGCTTGACGACGCGACGAGGCTGGCGCGGTTTTTCTCACCGATTGGCGGGAAGGATCCGGAGAGGGCATCTGGTCGCCGAAGCTGGGCAACTGGCTTCTGAGCCCGTGGCCGGGCGACGGCGGAGAGCATGTCACCAGCCAGGCATTCACCACCAACGGCTGGGGATGGTCAGCTTACGTTGTCGGCAACTATCTCTTGCGTCTCTACCCGCTCGTGCATGACGCGTCCATGCGCCGTGGCATTCAGGAGAAGTGTGTCCGGGCGATGCAGTGGTGCTTTGACACGTGCCAGTACGAAGATGGTGCCCACGGGATGTTCGAGCGCGACGACAAGTGGGTGGGCATGGGAGCGGCGGCCATTCTGCTCTTTGCCGAAATCCACCATGCGCGTTTGATGCCGCCCGAGATCGAGCGTGCATACCGGCCTAAGGCCGAGAAGTCGTGGCAGTACCTGCTCACCCACACCGGACGAGACAGCTATCCCGCTGACGGTTATATCCGGGTCACCGGACGCACGTCGAAACGCCCTCCGGAAAACCTAGTCTGGCTGATGGCCTGGACTGTGGAGGCTCTGCTCGAAGGAGGCAAGCTCTTCGCCTCGATTACCGGAACCTAACTGCCCAGAACCGTCCTCCAGTAAGCGGACAAACTCGGCAACCGAGCCTTGACAGCCTACACTGACGCCTAATCAATGCTTCCAACAACCCATTTTACCCATTGCGACAGAAGAATCCCAACAAACGGCCATAGGGAGGCATTCGGTGTTACTTGGTCGCAAGCCAAAGTCGACCGAGTACGCCAAGTCTCCTAGCCCTCGGTAGCGTCTGAAAACGATACCCCCAGAGGACTGCTGCAACAATGATTGTGATGAAGGCGACGCTGGCAAATAGGCTGTGCAGTCGCTGGTTGAGTGAATTACAACTTCGTGAGGCCTCAGGGCATTGAAACTTGGACGGGAAGTAAGAACACCGGCCAAACTACTGGGCTGACCAGTAGGGCGCCGACGTTAAGACAAATCTTCTCATCAAGGGAGCTTTTTGTGGCGTCGACGAAAGTCATGTTCGCGCTCTTCGGAACCGCCCGGCTGATCAGTTTTGCTATTCGAGGATTGCGTCTTGCGGCCCAGTAACAATTGATGACGGAAACACCCATGTCGACCCTCTTCGAGGCATTCAAGAGGAACACAACTTTCCTGCCAATCGATGAGACCATCGTCTCCAGCGACAGCTTCATCTATTAGGCTTAGCGCCTATCTTCAGATCAGTGCCCTCATCAGTCTTTCGATATGGATGCTGTTGTTTCTGCCGGAGCTTCTGGTGCAACGAGGCTGGTCCTCGCAGAAGGTCGGCTGGGCTATGGGCTCTTATTTCAGTGTCTACATTGTCGCTCAGATTCTGGCGGGTCAGATCGCGAACCGGTTTGGAAATACCACAACGGCATTGATCGGTGCCGCCCTTGGCAGCATGGGCAGTGTCAGCTATCTGATCGCTCTGAACTGGCCGAATGTCATTTTTTTAGCTCGTATGCTTCACGGCTCGGGATCTGCGCTGGTCACTGCTGGTGCTGTTTTCCATCTCGCGGATTCAGTACCAGTCCATCTAAAAGGTCGAATGCTAGGTTATTTTGGCCTACCAGGGTTTGTGATGCTGGCAGGCGGACCATCGCTGTCTGAACTCCTGAAAAAGTTCGGCGGAATCGGCGGAACCTTTATCGGCGTCTTGGTGATTAATCTGACGCTCATCGTGATCCTTCGCGGACTCCCTAAGTCCCTGCAGCGGCAAGACCTACCCTCGGAACCACTGGTCCAGACGTTCAGGGAGAATTTTGTGAGGTTGAAGTCGATTCTTGTCTACTCATTCGGATTTGGGTTCTGTTACTCGGTGTGGCAAAGTTTTCTCGCACCCTCCCTCAGCCACCTGGGAGCTGGAGCAATTTCTGTCTTCGGTGTGGGTTATGGTGTGGGCGCTATCGTGAGCCGGCTCGGAATCAGTCAGCAGTTGGAAACGGGATCGCGTCGATTAGCCGCCATTGCGAGTCTGAGCGTCTACGGTGTCTGTTTAGCGATGTTGCCTCAATCTTTCCAGGTGTGGCACCTCGGAGCGCTGGCCCTGCTGATTGGCCTGAGTCACGGAGTCTATTACCCGGCGCTGAGTTCTCTAGCAGCAGAACGCTTTCACCAGTCGGGAACGGGCACATCGATGAGCCTTTACATGTCTTCTTCCAGTCTAGGCCAATTTCTTGGTCCTCCCGTCTGGGGTCTTCTGGCGGATCTCACAGCGTATGGATGGATCTTTGCGACAGCGGGCGGAACGCTCGTCTTGGCAACCCTCGCGTTCCTCATGAGCGAAAGGAGGTCTTGAGGCTGGAGTTTCACGAAACTGTGGTCCAACGCGTGGCCGACACTGCAAGAGAACCGGCTGGCGAGTCGACTAATGGCTCATTTGGAGGGAGTTGCTTGAAACCGGCGATTTCCTGTCATCAACTCCAGGCGTCCCGGCAGTATCCAATCCATTCAAGTTGGTTGCGACGTGACATCCCGTAATAATGAAACGCATGGTGCCGAATGCCGGTCCCGCGAGCCATCATGACATCTCGACGTAGTTCCTCCTTCGAATGATAGTCGCGCTGATTGTGCATCATCTCAGGTTCCGCCCAGTCGGGTACCCGCTTGACTTGCTCTAGAAGAGATGCTTTCCGGGCCTCCCAAGTATTACCCTTTGGAACAATGCTTACTCTCTTGAGGTGGGAGTAAAACTTAGAGGCGTCGAAGGCATTCAGGACGTTACGCTCATTGTTCAGCTCAAACCACATTAAGGCGCCATCAAACTTATTAACAATCTCTTGGATTGCCAGAAGGAGGCTGGTTACGGTACTCAATCGAACCTCCATGTACTTCCAAAGTTTTCCACCAAAAGCATTTCTGCACCACTCTTCGTCGACTCTGTTGGTGTCCCATTCTTCAGGAGGCTTAGGTAATGAGGAGTACAGGTGATTCCTGACTTCTCTCTTGAAAGCATTCGCATCAAAGTCCTCGGAGCGAGCCCTGTCACAACAGCTGTCGCAAAAACAAAGACTGAGTAAGTGTTGATCCCGGGATGACGGCAGCACTTCAACCTTGTTAACAACAAACCCGTAGTTCCATCGGTCATATCCGATCGACTCAAACAGGATACCGTCACCTCCATAGGTTTCCATCAATTCTTCAACTACGGCCAGATCATAGGCACGAACGTCAGGATGAGCTGGGCAGAGGGACGCACGGTTCCGTTCTCCGAAGGCATCTACGATGGTGCAATGCGGATATGCTCGCGCCAGGCTGTGACTAAAATGAAATACTGTAAAGAAAAGGACTCCCCATTTTCGCCTTCGGGCATTGTCAACAATGTTGTGCAGATACTTGGGAGTATCAACACATTCACCGATGACTGGCTGGATTTTGGAATCACGCCACCGCTGGTGGTGTGGGACAAAAAAAGCCGAACCGTCATCCCAACGTACCATCCTCTTCGGGTTGTGAGGGAGCAAGAAAGTACTAGCATGGTAGATCGAGGCCACGAAGAGTTCGTTTAAGCCGCATGTATCCCCCAGGAAGTTGAAACAAGTGTCGATCCCTTCATCTGTAATGTCCCAAGGATGTATGGCGATAGCACCTGAACTGCCCTTCTTGAGGGTTGCTTTTGGTGGCGGACCAGGTTGAGTGCTGAGTAAAGCCTTCGAAGGTTGCAGAAGAAAGGGGAAACTGAGCGTTGAGTTTTCCAAGAATTTTCGGCGGTTCACAATAGATCACCCTTCTTTAGAACAGATTGTCTCGTCATCCACGAGTATGTCCTACACGAGGCGCTGGTCAGCGAAGCGGCGGGTTCCACTAAGAATCAGAGCTTTACGCCGCCCTGGGCTGAGCAACTGGAGCCGTCGCGTTGGGGGTTCTCATGCGACCACTCGATGCCAGCAACGACGGCACACTCGGCTTTACCACCCTCGTCGGTGGCTGAGGCTACTATGGCGCTTCAGCGGACTGTTTCGAGGATGCTCACGTAGTTGGCTACCGCTGCGCCTCCCATGTTAAAGATGCCAGCAAGTGACGCATCCTTGACCTGTATCCCCGCTGGCGCACGGCCCGTCGTCTGCATTGCCGCCATCACATGCATGGACACCCCGGTCGCTCCAATCGGATGTCCCTTGGCCTTCAAACCGCCGGACGGATTGACTGGTAACATGCCATCCTTCTCGGTCCAGCCTTCGAATATAGCCCGAGCGCCTTCTCCACGAGCTGTAAGGCCCATCGCTTCGTACTCCATCAATTCAGCGATGGTGTAGCAATCGTGCGTTTCTACTAGATCAAGATCCTTAATCGTGACTCCGGCTTCTGCATAGGCCCTCTGCCATGCTGCCTCAGCTCCTTCAAGCAAGCTCATGTCGCGAAGACTCATTGGCAAGTAGTCACTGACATGTGAAGTGGCACGAAACGCCACCGCCTTCTTCATTGTGAGCGCCGTCTCCGCGTCAGCAAGGACCAACGCCGCGGCCCCATCCGAGATCATCGAACAGTCCGTCCTCTTTAGTGGCGTAGCAACGAGTGGATTCTTCTCGGAAACGTTGCGGCAGAAGTCGTAACCGAGATCCTTTTGCATGTGTGCCATGGGATTTGCAGCTCCATTTTTGTGGTTCTTCGCGGCGATACGCGCCAGAGCATCGGACTGATCGCCGTAGCGCCGAAAGTACGTCTGTGCGATCTGGGCGAAGATGCCGGTGAAGCCGGCCTCGATCGCAGATTCTTCTTTCATATAGCATGCGCGCTGGAGAATGTTGCCGACTTCCTTGGGTGGCAAGTTGGTCATCTTCTCTACGCCAACCACTAGAACCAACCGGCCTTGCCGCGCACGAATGAAGTTGACGCCCTGATAAATCGCGGCAGAACCTGTGGCGCAAGCATTCTCGACTCGCGTCACTGGTTTGAATCGAAACCCAGGATCCGCCTGCAGCACTAATGATGCCGTGAAGTCTTGAGGACTCAGACCATTGTTATAGTGGCCGAGGTAGACAGCATCGATATCGGCGGCGGTCACACCGGCATCGTCCAAGGCGGCTCGAGCTGCCCCCCAATCAGGGATTCGGTATCCTCGCCTTCGAGTTTTCCGAACTTGGTGTGCGCCCAACCCACAATCGACACTTTCATGATGCACGACCTTTCCAAGTTGCATGATTAAGCAGTTGCTAATTGCGCCTGATAAGACATTCCTTTATCTTCAAGTAGTAGCACTACGATGACGTGCGTCGATTCTTCCGAGCTATGAATAGCGACGCGTACGTGACTTCCCAGGAGCCACCAGACCACTGCTTTGCAAGCGAATCAATTCCCTCGTCTCCTCGACAGCCGTGTTGCTTTTGTAGATGATGGATAGCTGAGCTCCCTCGCTGGCATGTAGGACCAAGGTAAGCGCTCTATTTTCCGAACCCCGAACCGATCGCACGCCAAAAACCAAAGTGACCTTGTCCGGAACTCTTCCTGGTGGTGTCTTCCCTGAAACTTCTAAACGTTTCGATTACGACCGACCCAAAATTTGTCGCGGATGTTCTTCTTGAGCACCTTGCCAACGGGGCTGCGGGGAAGCTCCGGCCAAATCTCGATTGATTTGGGACATTTGAGTCCCCCCAAACTTCCTCGGCAGAACGTCATCAAGTCCTCTTCACTCACATCAGCACTGGGCTTAAGTTGGATGATTGCTTTGACGGCCTCACCCCATTTGTCGTCCGGGACACCAACGACCGCGCAGTCTTGCACCGCCGGATGCGACCAGATCACTTGCTCGATTTCGTTCGGGTAGAGATTGAAGCCGCCGCTAATGATCAAGTCGTGTTTACGGTCGACGATGTAAACATACCCGTCCTGGTCCTTGAATCCGACATCCCCCGTGTGATGCCAGCCAAACTGTCGAATCTTTGCCGTCGCTTCCGGGTTCTTGTTGTAACCGAGAGTCACCAAGTTACCCCTGACGACGATCTCTCCTTTCTCCTCCGTCTCAAGAATGTTGCCGTCATCGTCCATGATTTCGACCTGGGTAAACAGGCTGGGTCGGCCGCAGCTCAAGAGACGGCGTTCCTTGTTGGGATCGTCAACTACCAGATGGTCCGTAGGAGATAGAAAACAGCAAATCATCGGCGATTCTGCCTGGCCAAATGTCTGCGCCATGACCGGTCCAAACACCTCGATTGCCAGCTTCAGCTTCTCCTCCGACATCGGCGCAGCTGCGTAGATGAAGTACTTGAGGGACGAGTAGTCAAAGCCCCTTATTTGCGGGTGCGCCAGCATCGAATAGATGGCCGTGGGTGGAAGGAAGAGAGTTGTTACTCGATACTTCTGTATGTTGGCTGCAATCTGAAGGGAGTCGGCCTTTGCCATGAAAACATTTGTTACGCCGATGCCCATCAAAGCAAAGATCACAACCCCAGCGGCATGTGTCATCGGCGCGACCACCAGATGGATCGGGGGCTCAGAATACGGCATTGCGGCAAAAAAGTTGGCGATCATCGTCTCCCAATTGAGGTGCGTGGTCAATACGCCTTTGGATCGCCCAGTCGTTCCGCCAGTAGGCCAGATAACGGACACATCATTCGGCTGTTGTGGATGGTAGGGAGAGACGGACGCGTACGATTCGGCCCACGGGTCCAGACAAGGATGTTCACCGATGCTTTGGTCGACGCATATGAATTGCCGTATGCCGGATAGCTGCCGTCGTATGTGTCTGACCTCATCGGCGAACTCACTGTGAAAAAAGAACCACTCGCAATCATGTGCCAACATGATGGAGATGTTGTCGTCCACTGTATTGAGTGCATTTAGAGGAAGCCAAACAAAAGACCGCAATGCGCCAAGGACGCAAATGAAAGCGCGAGGGTTGTTTCGGCTTAGCACTCCAATAACTGATTTTCCAGGCTCAAGACCTCCGGAGAGTAGTCCGTTCACTATTTTGTGAGATAGATCCTGTACCTCACGATGCGTGAAGGTGATGTGTTCGTCTTTGAGGAACGGTCGGTCGGGAAAAAGGCTGCAGCCACGATCAAAGAAGTCAATAATCCTCATAGCAAGGTTCGTTGGCGTTGTCCGAAGTGCGCTCGACTATAGGTGCCCAAATTGGACAACGACTTGATCCTTTCAGACAGCCGCGCCTGGGTAGTGAGAATGGAGTTCCAGGTGGCGGCAAAGAGGCAACTTTAGTAAGAGAACACCTTGGTTTGGTCTGTTGTGACATTAGCGGCTATTTTGATGGCGCAAAACCCGCCCGTTCCTTTTTCCCGTCAACGAGCCATTTTCAAGAGCGATTGTTCCGTTTACAAGCACGTGGATCATGCCCTGCGCGATCTGATTGGGCTCAAAATCCGTCCCACGTTCGGAGAAGCCGTGCGGATCGAAAATAGCGATGTCCGCCCATGCGCCTATGCGCAAAGCGCCGCGATCCTTCAGACCAAGTCGCTCTGCCGGCAGCGAGGTCAACCGGCGGATCGCTTCTTGTGGACTGAATCGTCTGGTGTCGCGGACAAAGTACCGGTAGTACCATGAGGCCCAGGTGAACGCGCCTGGCAGCAAGGCGCCTCGCAGTTGAATATCGAGTGCCAACGCGGTGGCGTCCGAGCCGGGCATGCAACAAGGATGGTCGAAAGCGAAATGGACCAGTTCCGGACTGTAGACGTAAGCAAGCACAAGGACGCTGTGCAGACTGTCGATCTCTCCCACCAAAATCCGGCAGATGGTATCGAAGATATCGAGTTCCCACTGCTTCGCGAGATCGGCGATGCTCTTGCGTGAAAGTTCGGGATGGGCCGGACAGTTGAAGAGCAGAACTCGGTCCCAGCCCATTTGTGAAAGCGAAGTGAGCAGGCTTTGATGCGCCCGCATCTTGTCGCGCGTGACGCGATCTTGCAGCCGTGCGACAATTTCGGCTGGTGTTCCTTCAAAGGCCCACGCTGGAAGCGCATTGCTCAGGTTCGTCATCCCGAATGTTCGTGTGTGCATATCGTAGCAAACATCTAGGCCACGTGCCCGGGCGAGCTCGACTTGTTCGATGGCTTGCTCGATGGCCCAACGCCGATCCTTGGCGATCCTTGAGACACTGGAGATGTGCGAGATCTGTAGCGGCACGCCGGCGCGTTCACCGGCCCGAATCGCCTCTTCAATGGTCTCGCGTGCTTCGCCGTCCCGATTGCGCGTGTGCGTAGCGTAAAACCCACCGGCTTTGGCCGCGATGCTACAAAGTTCCGTGACTTCCTCTTCGGTGCATCCCACTTCCGGGCCATACTCCAAACCGGTCGAATAGCCCCAGGCACCTTCTTCCATTCCTTGCTCGAGCAGCGCACCCATTTGCCGGCGCTCGGTGATCGTCGCGGGACGATTGGCATCGCCGACCACGGCGATCCGCAGATTGCCATTGGGCACAAGCGTGATCACGTTGACGGCGGGTCGCCTGG
This sequence comes from uncultured Acidimicrobiia bacterium, assembly GCA_963752385.1. Classification (GTDB taxonomy): domain Bacteria; phylum Acidobacteriota; class Terriglobia; order Versatilivoradales; family Versatilivoraceae; genus CAVVYL01. The sequence goes on from CAVVYL010000063.1 coordinate 51,744, forward strand.
CGTCAAGAGCATCAAGGTACTGACCAACCGTGCGCCATGGCATGTCCATGCCGGGCTCATACCCGTACATATTCCGGTGGAAAAGTTCCGGCGTGGTGATCGGCGCACAACCATGACCACAGTTGCCCACGACTTCGAGCGTCACACCCTGCGTGATCTGACTGACACCCCTCGGATCATTGAAGAGCGTGAAGTCGGAATGACTATGGATGTCGATGAAGCCCGGAGTCACCATCAATCCGCGCGCGTCAATCTCCCTCACCTGCTCCGGCTTCGACACGACCCCAATCTCCGTGATGCGCCCGTCGCGAATGAGCACGTCACCGAAGAGCGGTTCGCCGCCGCGACCATCCACAATCGTGCCACCAGATATCAGTATCGGAGTGTTCATCCATCGTTTCCTTCCGGCAATTCGTAACCCGTCGCCGATATTGGCCAGATATGCCGGAATGCTTCCGGTACCGGAAACAATTCGACACGGCAATCCGCTCGCTTCAATCAAACGGTGAGGTCTCGACCGCTAGATTCATGGTCTGGCGCGCGTAAGACGCACGCTCGCCGTCATCATGAATGTGACTGCCACCGCCGTGATAGGCTTGCAGGCCATCGAACCGCAGGCCTGGCACTGTCGCCACCTGCTTCACCAACGTCACCGCGTTCTTGCCGGGTGCGACGCCCTACCTCAGATGTCCTACTTCAATCTCCACCAGCACGCCGACCCGGGCGTCCTGGCGTTGCGCCTCCGCAGCAATAGTTTGCGCGTTTTGTTCTGAGGCG
>CAVVYL010000064.1:0-55245 GCA_963752385.1 uncultured Acidimicrobiia bacterium
CCACGAATCCCATCAAGCCTGCGGACAGTACAATCAGAGGGAATGGAACCTGATAGAAATAGATGGCAATGAATGCAGCTGCTGCCACACCCATCAGCATCGCGTTCTTCAGGGTCTTTGGCCAATCCGGATGACGGCCTCTGCCACAGTCGCCACTACGGCAGGCTTCAAGCCGTAGAAAAACGCGGCTACCCAACTGACGTTCCCATCAACAGCATAAAACCAGCTAAGAGCCAACAGCATGAACACAGAAGGAAGTATGTAGAAAACCCCAGCCACGATCCCACCAATGGTCCCGTGCAAGAGCCAGCCAATGGGGACATGCAGAAACCAGGGCTCGGCAACTGGAAGAAACAATGCAGCGGAACACATGCAGAAATCGCTCCTCTCTGATCTATTGTTTCTCCTCGACCAATGCTTTGTGCATGATCGCGATTTGGCCGGTGGGTCCGCCAAAATTGATAAACCCCAGTTTCAGCCAGTAGCGAAACGCCTCGCCAAACGGTACTTGTTGTGAAGTGGTCTCAGGGCCGGAATCAGATCGCTTCGCTTCAATCATTGATCGTCTCAACAAGCCTCTAGGGCTTTCATGTTCTGCCTCCCGTGACGTTTAGGCCAAGCGTCTGGGGGACGCTGGCTTCAGCATTGCCGACAAGATAATTCTAGCACTTCCAGGAATCTTCGCACGGAAGGTCTCGCCCTTGGTTGCTGGGATCTATCTGGGCTACTTCGCGAAGAACGCCGTAGTCCTATAAAAGGGGATGTCAAGAGCAATAGCTTTCCTTTGGCTCGGTGCTGGAAGTTCTTTGGTCTCGGCATCCAGCCCCCAAGTTGAACTCGCACTGTTTTGGGACTTGCGGTCGTCTTTCGCTTCGTCGCATGAAGCGGCTTTTTTCTGTTCCCCCTGTGGTTCCATTGTTTCTGTCGAGACGGTAGCCCTTCGGTTCGCGAAACTGGCAAGCGTGACGGTTGCAGAGTTGCCAACCATGGGAGGCGAAGGGTCTGTTTGGGCGCTCCGGTGACCTGACGACCCTGCCGCCGCACATCGGAACAGCGTTGGCGAACGTAACACGACGGACGGCAAAGCGAACCAGATAGCTCGACCTCGCGCGAGATGTGAGCGCTCTGTCACAAGGCGGCGCAGGAGGCGGTTGCGGAGACGGCGGCCTCGGCGTCGATGCGGCCGTCCTCAAGGACGCCGACCAGGGCGCCCGGGATGCCGTGGTGGGCGACCAGTTCCTGGAGAACCTCATGAAGTTCTGTCACGTGCGGTATCCGTCACCCGAGGCAGGCCACGACCGCCGCGGCCAGGTTCGACGCCCGTGGTTCGCCAATCCGGAATGACCACAGATTCGTGACGTAGCCGAAGCCGACACCGGCATCGGGGTCGCCGAAGGCGACCGATCCGCCGGAGCCGGGGTGGCCGAACGACCCGGGCCCGACCCAGGGCATCGGCGGGCAGGCCCGCCAGAACCCGAGCGACATGTAGAAGGAGCGGTCGGCCGGAATATCCAGTCCCGGCGGCAGCCCGTTCATCCGCGTCTTGTCGGTCTGGACGACGGTCATCCTCTCGACCGTCGCCGGATCCAGCAGCCGCACGCCGTCGACCTCGCTCACCGTGGCCGCATACATCCGTGCCAGCGATCGAGCGTCTGCGAACATGTTGCAGCAGGGGAACTCAGCAGCGCGCCAGGCACGCGTGTTCATGTAGCCGCTGGTGGGGTCCATGGCGCCGCCGAGCACGCCGGCGCGGGCTTGCACGGAGCCCGGGCCCCAGACGGCGTTCATCCAGGCGACGACCGTGTCCTCATCGAGGCCGGTGGTCTCGATCATCCCGGCGATCATCTCCTCCATCGTGAACGGAGCGGCGTACTCGAGCCGTGCCACCCGTCCCTCCTGCTCCTCGGGCAGCCCGATCCAGGCGCTCAGCCCGAGCGGGGCAGCGACCTCGTCGGCGAAGAAGCGGCCGAGCGACTTGCCGGTGATCCGGCGCACGAGCTCCCCGACCAGGAACCCGAAGGTCACGCTGTGGTAGACGTGCTCGGTGCCCGGCTCCCACTCCGGCTTCTGCGCCTCGAGTGCCCGGATGACCGGATGCCAGGCGCAGGCCTCCTCGAAGGTCAGCGGTCCGTCGACGATCGGCAGGCCGGCCTGGTGGGAAAGCAGCCAGCGCACCGGGATCTTCTCCTTGCCGGCAGCGCCGAACTCCGGCCAGTACTTGACCACCGGAGCGTCCAGATCGAGCTCGCCGCGCTGCACCAGCAGATGGGCGCAGATCGCGGTAGCGCCTTTGGTCGTGGATGCGACGGCGACGATGGTGTCCTTGTCCCACGGACGGTTCGCCTCGCGATCGGCGAGGCCGCCCCACAGATCGACGACGGGGCGACCTCCGACGTAGACGCAGCACGCCGCGCCGACCTCGCCGGGGTTCCCTTCGAAGTTCGCACGGAAGGCATCGGCGACCTTCCCCCAGCCTTCCTCGACATGTCCCTGCACAAGTGTTTCGCTTGTCGTGCCCATCATGCTGCACCGCCTTTTCTAGAGGGTCTGAAACGAATCGCTTGCGCAGCGTCGCAACGATTACGACACTGTGCTTCGCGGGGTGATGTCATAGGTCCGCTGCTGCTCGTGTTTCGATTGAGCGGTGAATCGTGATGTCGCCATAGCCGTGTGCGAGCACGGATCTCGACGGCTTTCTCGCTCGGCTCTGGTGCGCTGGCAGCGTCGAGCTCGTTGCAAACCTTCCCGCACTTCGTGTGAAGCTCCAACCAGGCCGGTGGCCATTGGCGACGCCGATATCCACCCGGCCCCAGCCGGTCTCGGCGACGACTTCACCGCACGCGACTGCACCGAGCACGATGTCTCCGTTCGCCGTTTTTGCGAAGACCGCCGACTGCGGCCGGTCGACCGCGATCTTGCCGTTCGCGGCGTTCACCCGGAGCTCGCCCACGACGTCTCCGATCCAGGTATCGCCGTTGGAGTTTCGGACGGCTGCCGATCCATCGACTCGGCCGACCTCGAGCCGTCCGGAGCCAGTCGAGATCTCCGCCCGACCTGCCGCGCGGTCGATGTTGACGTTACCGAATCCGGTGCGGACCGTTGCCGATCCAGTCTGCTCGGCGTGAATCTCGCCGGCGCCCGTCTTGAAGCGGAACTCGTCCAACCGTCCCGCGCAGTGCAGAGTGCCCATTCCCGCGTTGCCCTCCAACCGGGATCCCGCGGGCTAGCAATCTCGACGTCGATCGATTCGCGCCACCCGCCCCACCCGGAGTAATACCGCCATCCCTTTGGCCCCTTGACGGTCAGCCGACCGTCAGAGTACTCGACTCGGGTCTGCTCCGCGGCGGCGACGTCCGCCTTACTCGCAGGATTGGTAGGACGCACCTCGACGGCGGTGTCCGACCGGTCGCTCGCGACAAGCCGGATGACGCCGACTCCTCCAAGCTCGAGGTGAACAGAAATGGGCTGAGGTGTGTTGAAAGTCGGCATACGTTCTTCGTTCCTTTCAGTTCTTGTTCGGGGTCATCGTGTTCATGGCTAGCGAGCCCATCCCCTGTAGTGCTGACCATCGTGGGAGACGCGCTCGTCTCGCGTGTCATCCGGCCCCCTCGGCGGCGAGCGCCGCGACGCGCACAAGCCAGGCATTCACGGAAAGGCCGGCGGCGGTGGCGGCAGCCTCGATTCGCGTCTTCAACCGCGCAGGCAGACGCAGGTTGATGCGGTCCATTGCCCCTTGATCCGCCTCGAGCGCGATCAACGCAGGAAGCAGTTCCGGATCTGCTCGATCGGGAGAATCAGTGGCCGGCGGGGTGACCACGAACTCAGGATCCCGACCTCGCAGGCGGAGTTCGACCGAGCCCGGAGCCAGCTCGCAGGTGATCTCGCTGACAGCCGATGCCAATGCATCCTGGAGGGCAAGCCGAACGGCTGACTCGAGAGCCGCTGCGAGTTGAGCCGCAAGCGCACGGGCCTCATCCCCGCCCATTTCGGCAGCAGCAGCTAACTGGCGTTGGACGGCTTCGATGTAGGGTGTGTGTCGTCAAAACTCCGTCAGGCAGTAAATTCAAGCAACTAAGTGCGGGCACCGGAACGGACTCTTTGCTATAAATCCGGTCCCATGATTTCATCTTTCATCGACTTCCTCACCTGCCTTAGCGCTCTAGTCCGTTCCCGCTACAATCTCGGTCTCGAGATCCTTGCCCTGCGTCAGCAGCTGGACATACTCAAGCGAAAACTTCCTCGTCCTCGGCTGCAACTCCAGGATCGAATATTTTGGATTCTGCTCCACCGTCTATGGCCCGCATGGCGCGACGCCTTGGTTATTGTCAAACCAGAAACCGTTGTCGCCTGGCATCGGGCTGGCTTTCGGTTGTTCTGGCGCCTTCGATCGCGGCCCAAGAGCCCGGGTAGGCCAAAGATCGATGCCGAGGTACGAACTCTCATCCAGCGAATGGCGAACGAGAATCCCTGCTGGGGCGCTCCCAGAATTCATGGTGAGCTTCTGAAACTTGGCTTCGACGTCTCTGAACGCACAGTTTGTCGCTATCTCCACCGCCTGTTTCCTCCCGAGCAGGCACGGAAACTCTGGGCTGCTTTCCTGCGCAATCACCGCGAGGCCATCACGGCCATGGACTTCTTCACCGTGCCAACTCTCACGTTCCGAGTCTTGTATTGTTTTTTTGTGATCGAACATGGTCGACGCAAGATCCTCCATTTCAACGTCACCGAACACCCCACCGGCTCCTGGATAGCGCAGCAACTGCGAGAAGCATTTCCGGAATCGTGTCCCTACCGCTACGCGATCCTGGATGGTGATGCCAAGTTTGGCGAGGACGTAACCGATCTGCTGACAGCCAGCGGCGTCAAGACCACACGCATTAGCCCTGCAAGCCCTTGGCAGAATGGAGTCGCGGAACGCTGGATTGGAAGCTGTCGCCGAGAGCTTCTCGATCACCTGATTGTCCTAAATGAGGCTCATCTGCGTCGTCTGATCCGGGACTACATCGCTTATTATCACGCAGACCGAATCCACGACTCTCTTAAGAAAGACGCACCGACGATGCGACCTGTTTCTTCCAAGCCGGACCCGTCAGCCCCTTTAGTTTCATTCCCACGCATGGGTGGCTTACATCATCGATACGACTGGCGGCAGGCTGCCTGAAGAAGTCTCTTCGTAGAACCAAAACCTTTCGAGCTTGCACGGATCAGTGTCTGATGCTGCGTTGGAGACAGGTATCCTGGACTTTTCACTACTTCAACTTGTGGGTAATTCTTCGAGTCCCGGGAGGGCGAATCCCCGACGATGGGCTTTTGGCGACGGACAACGGACTCGGCGACGAGAGAACGAATCCCGCCCGGACCCAAGAGTCGGGCGAGCGTAGCGATGATATGAACGAAAAGGATGACGAGATCGCGCATCTCAGCATCCTAACAAGAACGGCTAAGCTCCAGGAATGCCAGCAAATCATCAATTCGCCATAGACAGGTCGAACCGGCGAACTCATTGCCATCGAATCCGACGTCAGACCCGGAAGAAACTCCCTGCAATGAAACGCGAGCCACCGAAACCGTTACCGTCCTTCTTTAGAAAATAGTAGGCCGTAAAGATACGACCGTCGTCGAGCTCAGTAATCAGGGGATAACCAATATCCGAGTAGTCGTGGCGTTGGCCTTGCACCATTGTCGTATTCGAAGGGTCGGCATCATCCCGGAGAATAATGTCGGGGCTCCATGTTTGCCCTCCATCCTCACTGATCACTCCTCCGATTCCCATGCTTGGAGAAAGCCGCCGCGCAAAAAGAATGAGGACGCGCCCGTCCTTCAGTAAGTGAGGTGTCGGGGACCGATGAGCAAGCTCTTCGTGGTACACGGGGTCTTTAGCGGCCCAAGGCGACGGATCTCGGGGAATGATGAGTTTGCGCTGACTCCAGGTTTTTCCGCCGTCGTCGGAATAGCACATGCCCAAAGGGTAGTTGTAACACTGCAATCGGCCACTCTTTAGAAGCAGTAGTGCTGGATATCCGGATGGCTCGCAGATGTGAGTTCGAAACTGCCAGGAAAGGCCATTGTCTGTCGAGGCGTACAGGCTCACTCCCACTTTTCCTCCATAAACCCGATTTGGGAAGAGCCAGGTCCCATCGGGCATTCGTACGATCGGTGCGTTATCTGGGGTAGCGCTGTAACAATTGGGAGGCGGCAATACCAGTGTAGGAACCTTTTCCCAGGTCTTGCCTTTGTCTGCAGAACGCAATGCAAAGGCGACCATCTGAGGCGCGCCAAATTGATTTGGACCTAGAAAAGTGCGTGGAAAAAAGACGATCGAGTCCGGATGGGAAAGGTCGATGGACTGCCGCGGTGAAGTCAGCGCGGAAAGGAGAAACTTTTCCCGCTCGTCTTGAGGAGCTGCCTCGTTCCAGATCTCCACTTCGTTCTCGCCAGGCCAGGAGCGCGCGCCGTCGGTCGAGCGTTGCAACAGAACGACGGACCGGCTGTGGTAACCCGCAAAGTCGTGCTGGATGTCTCTGCGTACCTGATACATGGACGGTGCGTGATTGTGCATCACGACGATCTCTCCGCGTCCAAAGTTAAACAGCCCGCATTGGCGAGGGTGCCCGCAATACGTGTTCGGATCTCCGTGCAGTTTCACGTGCTCGACATTGGAGAACGTCCGGGTAGTGGAGGAAGCAGCTGTTGGTCTTCCGAGCGTGAGGGAGGATGCTGCCATTGCTGCCAGCGATCCGCTCACGAAACTGCGGCGGGAAAAATTGGTGTGGTTTGGACGATGTTTCAAATCTGATCCTGCCAGCCTTTGTTGAGTGTTCGTCAAATTGATTCTCCGATGGATGATGTCCAAAAAGCGTTCTCTATAGATTAAAGCCGGTGACCTGAAATCGCCTAACCAGCAGGTTCAGATTCCATGTTGGGCGGCGCCGGCCTAAAGGGTGAACTCTGATCCGGCCGAAGCCCCCATCAGGTTCAATCATAGGTTCGTTCCAGGGTTTCGAACTTCTTGAACCGACCTTCCTGCGTCGCGTCCAGGTCACGTTGTAAACGGATTAAGTTGAGTGCCAGCCAGCCCGCGCCAGAGCGCGCATCATAGACCCTGGTGCGGACGCTCTTGTCACCTTCAGGATAGAGTTGCATGTGGCTCACGAAGAGCCCGCGATAGAGAAAGCGTGTGATGGCGTCATCGGCTAGCGCTTTGGCTTTGTCGAGGTATTTCGTCTCTCCGGTCACCTCGTACAGGTCGATGGCGGTGCTCAGAGCGCAAGAACGGGCTTCAACCTCGTCTGAAATCAAAGATCGGATGATGATTGTCTTGAAGGACATGTCTGGCGTGAGATGAGCCATCACCGTATCAGCCAGCTGCAGAGCGGTGGAGTCCTTCGTCAAAGAATAGGCAAGCACTGCCGCTTTGGCTTGCCGGATGGGTGCTTCCCAGTATTCTGCAAGTTGTCCAGGCTTCAGATCCTTTCCTTCGCCATCGACCGATTCTCGAAACTTGCCCGGTTCATCGGTTCGAAAATGTTGGTTGTAGGCTTTGACATAAGCCAGGGCTTTCTCGGCGAAAACCGGGTCGGGATGCCATTGATAGGCACGTAGAAGAAATAGCGAAGCCAACGCCATTTCGCCGGGAGCTGGAGGATCTTCCTTGCGCTCAAGGGCACTTCTCACCAGATTGGTTTGCGGACTTCGATTTTTCCAAAAGAGGTCAGCCATCTTCTGTGCCCATTGCAGATACTTTGGCTCCTTGGTCTTTGAATAGAGAAATGCAAACGCATGAGCAAAAAGTCCGGAGTGTTTGACGAAGGTGAGAACATCGCCGGTCCGGCGCCCGGAAAAATAGTCGGAATGCCGGTTGTTGGTGAAAGTCTCGTAATCGATGACCTTGTATTCGTAAATCGCTTCGATCTCAGCCTGGGTTTTTTCGGGAGATTTCTCCCACATCAGGTCATAAATCGTTGTCCAACGCTCCAGTTCGTGCGCGAAAAGGAAATTGCGTGACCCTCTGACCGTAAAGCCGCCACCAATGAGGTAGTCTAGAAATACGTTATAGAAGATGTGCTCGCCCCAGCCAAACATCCCCGTTTGCTGGCTGACCATGTTCTCGAGGAAGAAGTTTAAGTAAGCATCTGCCGCTTTGGCGTATTTAGCTTTGCCAACGGCAGCGCTGAGCGCGTATAGAGCGCGGATCGTGCCCTGATCATAAATGAGGCCCGAGCCGTGCAGGTGGCTCTTCCAGTAGTAACCGAAATCGCGGTAGAGGAACTCGAAAGAGCGCGCATAATTCCAGTCAATCTTGGCAGGAGGCTTGGGTGGAGCGTGAGTCTCAGGATCGAGGGAAAGGCAGAAAACCGGCGATGGTTTCTTGCCGTAACGGTCCACGCCCTTATCAATGAGGGTATCGAGGAACTGCTGGGCGGCGGAAAGGTAAGGTTTGTTATTCGCGGAAAGCGGGTTCGTCGAGGTCATCAACAAACCCAGCGTGGCTGCCTTTCCGGTCGTACTCAAGAACTCGCGCCTGTCGTGGGGAAGCTTCATCGCCGTGTCCGACATTTCTGTGGAAGTAGATAGGATTCCCACTCAACTTTTCGAGAGTCCTTCAGAAATCAATTCGAATTCCGATCAAGCCTTGGCGGGCATCGCTGGAATCGCGCGTCTGAGTGCTTCGGATTAAACCCACAGCCGTAGGCGTCGAGATACTCAGGTTCGGGTTCCCAAAATTCGGGTGATTCAACACATTCGTAAAAGTGGCCTGAACTCGCACGGCCGCTCTCTCTTTAACTTTAAAACTTTTGAAAATGCCAAGATTCATGGCTTGTCGATTTGGTCCTACGATGATGCCTCGGCCGGAGTTGCCAAAGCGGCCATTGGGCGGGACTGCAAATGCGGAGGCATCAAACCATCGGTCAATGGACCTCTGGTCACTCGAAAGATTGCCGTTCCCAACTCGATCCGGTACTCCGCCAAAGGTCTGCGTGTTGGAAGGGTCGGGGCCCGCGAATGTGGGCGTGAGAAACTCGCCCGTTTGATAGTTATAGATGCCGCTCAACTGCCAGCCGCCCAGAATCCAATCTACCACTCCCGCTTGATTCAGATACCGGCGGCCCGTGCCGAAGGGCAGCTCCCAGAGCAGATTTGAGATGAAGCGATGGCGAGGGCTGAATTGAGCGTCACCTCGCTCTCGAGACCGGTTGAAGGCGTCCTCCAGCGTGGGGCCACCTTCCGTTCTTCCCGTGGCTTCATCCACATCAGCCAGGGCCTTGGCCCAAGTCCAGGCAGTCTGAAAGGAGAGCCCTCGTTCCCAGCGCCGTTCAAATTCAGTGGACAACGCATGATAGGTTTGGTTGCCCCCGTTTTCTCGCATCGTGATGTTCCGATAGAGGGGGTAGGGCCGCCGATTCTGCGAGAAGGCTACGGAACTGGCTGGCGGCTGGTTGATATTGCGCCCGTAGATGAGGTCTGTAGACTTCGTCCCGATGTACGAGATCCGCAATCCGCTGTTGAAGCCAACCTCTCTTTCAGCGGTGAAATTCCATTGTTGAACGTAAGGATTGCCAAGGCTTCGATCAATCCCAGTTACATTCACAGCTCCCAACGCTCCTGCGCCTAGGAACGGCTGTGAAAAGGTGAGTTGTGGAACACCGCCAACGATGGAATTGGTGAAAGATTCTGTGACCGCGAAAGGCCCGCCCCAGAGTTCGCTGAACAGGTCCAGAGTCAAGTCGTCATAATAGATGCCGTACCCTCCCCGCAAGACAGTGCGGGTATTGTCAAAAGGTCGAAGCGCGAATCCAACGCGGGGTTGGAAATTGTTCTTGTCAGGATCACGCAATGGTCTTGTCGGCAGCCCGGCCTGCTGTGCAGTGATGATCGGTATGCTTGATGGGAACAGAGGGTTAACCTTTTGCCGCAAGACCTGATCCGTTGGCACAACAAGACTGCCTGTTTTCGTATCGAAATTGGCGATGGTGTCGAAGGTATCGACGGCAGGGCGATCGTATTCGTAGCGCAAGCCGTAGGTCAAAGTCAGGCTCTGCGAAAGTTTGAAATCGTCCTGGATAAAGCCGCTAAGAAACCAGGTGCGGCCGGCTTGCGAGTCTCTCGCATAAGTTCTCGAAGTCGTGTTCGGCAATCCCAAAAGGAAATCGGCATAGGCATGCCCGCTAAACCGATTTGTGAATCCGTAGCTTCCGAACATCGGGCTGACATATTCGTTGAACTGCTGCGGCCGATACTCTGCGCCACTCTTGATCGTGTGCCGCCCTTTGATGTAGGTGACCTGATCGATGAGCTGAAAGGTGTTCTCAGCAGGCTGCGCCTTGGCGACCTGGAAGACGGTGTGGAAGCCCGTGATGCTCACGCTGGGTATGTTTTTGACTTCAGGGGGCACTTGGGGAAGCCCTTGGATGCCCAGAAAGTCAATCAGCTCCTGACCGCCAATTGAACCCTCGCGCGGATTGAAGCCGCGCGCAAAACCGATCTTGAGCTCATTGATGAGTTGTGGCGAGACCGTCCAGGTATCTGAAATCGTCCCGACCCAGCCTTCGCGAACGTTCACCCGCGTTCCGCCGAATTCGGGAGGCACGCCGGCATCAATCATTTGATTGTCGAGACGCTTGTATCCGTACTTCGCGTAGATCTTGTTTGCCGGTGAAAAATAGTGATCGACTCGAATATCGAAAGAGTCCTCCTGGACCTGTTGCGGATAGGTTCCTCGGAAATTCGCAACGGTGAGGTCGGGTGGACCATAATTTGGCAACGGAAAGAACCGCCCTTGCCACTTGAGTGAAGTGGCGCTCAGTAGTTCTTTCGGAATGATATTTCCCGGGAATACGGCGCCAGTATAGGGATTCCGGATAGTAATTGGCGTGGCCAAACTCAGCAGTTGCGAGAAATCACCTTGGCGCATGTTAACGGTCGGCAAATTCGGCGCCAGATTGGCTGGGATTCGCTGCCGAAAGGCTTCGTAGCTGCCGAAGTAAAACGTCTTGTTCTTAATGATGGGGCCGCCCAGAGTGAAACCAAGATCGTTGTTGATATTCTTTCCTTTCTGAGTCGCAAAGAAAGGACGGGCGTTGTATTGGTTGATTCCGTTCAGCCAAAACACGGTTCCGTGCAAATCGTTGCCACCCGATTTCGTAATGGCTGTTACGTTCGTCACTTCCCCGAACTCCGCCCGATTGTTGACAATGTCGAAACGCATCTCCTGAATGGATTCCAAGGTCGGTTCGGCCGGGGAGTTCTGAACGCCAAACGCAGGAGAATTGGCGCTGATGCCGTCGATGTTGTAGTGCAACTGGGTTCCTCGGGCACCGCCAAAAGAGAACTTGGAGCCTGCGGATTGATAACCGGTCGGAGTCGAAAACAGGAACGAGTTCAGGACGACGCCGTTCAAGATATTCAAAGGCAGGTCTCGAAGCTGCCGGACGTTCTTGATGTCGGAGATCGTGGAGGCCTCCGTCTCGATGATGGGAGTTCCAGCGCTGACGGTCACTTCGGCCTCCATGCTGCCTACTTCGAGGGCGATGTTGATGCGCAGGGTCCGTAGGGCTTCCAGCAGCACCTCGCCGTGTTCAAACCTCTTGAAGCCGGCGGATTGCATCGAAACGGTGTAACGACCCGGGTTCAAGTGGGTCGCTTCGTAGTTTCCAGTGGCGTTCGTAAACACTTCCCGCGTAATTCCGGTCTCCAGGCTGGTGATTTTGATACTGGCATTGGGAACGACTGCCCCGCTGCCATCCACCACGATTCCGGTTATAGTGCCAAACGTCGCCTGAGCGTGAAATGTCGTTGAACTCAACAAACACAGAGCTAATAGGAGGCTAAGACACTTATAGATATTCATCACTGTTCCTTTCTGGGATATTGCCTTGCGGGTACATCCAATTGGGATCAATTGGAAGCAAGGGGGAATAGCCCCGAGCGGGAATTGAATAACCGGCGCGATTTGAACCTAAGCGATGCGACTCTGGTGAAGATATTCAGGGAATGTAAGATCTGAGGGTTCCATAAGTCCAATACAAAATCTATATAGACCGGATATAAGTTTTGCAGGAAGAGAGCCGCTGACCATGCAAGAGAGCCAACGCTGCTTTTGACTCCTCAGCTTGAGGGTTAGTTTTGGGTCGACCCGTACTGGAAACGTTTCGCTTCGCAGGCCCCTTAGTATCGACCTACCTGGGATTTTTTTAAATCTGAAGGCATGCTGGCATGAAAGTGCTGGCGGCACAGATGAAGGGCTTGCTCGACCAGAAACGGACGGGTCGCCGAATTGAGAAGTGCTACCCCGACCTCGCGTCGCAGATAGGCGTTCTTGAGTTTGAGAAAGTGCAGAGAGTCATTTTCTTCCTGCAAGCCTGGTACGCAGCGAGGCAGGATCGCCGCTCCCAATCCTGACTTCACCAAGGACATTATGGTTTCTTCTCTATCAACTTCCATGAAAACGAATGGCGTCACGTCAGCTTCTTGAAAGAACTGGTCGAGGCTTGAGCGCGTGGCCGTATTTTTGTCGTACAGGATCAAAGGCAGTCCCACCAGTTCTTCGGCCGTAATCTCAGTCTTTGTGACCTTGACACTCTCTTTGCGAATAATCACAACCATTTCTTCTTCTTCATAGAACAGCGGATGCGTCACGTAGTCGCTGCTTTCCACCGGCAAACTCACAATACCCAGATCGAGTTTGTTCGTGCGGATCGATTCCAGAATCTGCGGCGAACTGCCCATCACGACGTTGAACGAGACTCGAGGGCAGATCTCCTTCAGGTGCTTCAAGAAACCGGGAAGTTGGTCGCTAAGGCTCGAAACTCCCAAACCGAAATGCAGCTCGCCGGTCTGCCCGTAGCCCATTTCCACAACGGCCCTCTTGGCTGCCTCCACCTCGTGGAAGATTTTCTCGACGTGTTTCCACAGAACTTTGCCTGTTTCGGTCAAGTAGACGCGTGTTTTCACGCGCAAAAACAAGGGATCGCCGACCTCGCCCTCAAGCAACTTGATGTGATAGCTCACCGCTGACTGAGCAATGCAAAGCTCGGCAGCAGCCTTCGAGAAACTTCCCGTCTCTACGATGGCTCGAAAGACATTGAGCTGGTGAAGATTCATTTGGAAAACGAGTCGATCTATTTCGTAGATGAGGTAGGACGAAATTATGAATTTGACTCAACGAGGACGATGCAAAAATGTTAGATTCGCCCTCAGACGAAGTCAATGAAAAACCTTGATTTATCTCACCTGGGTGACCTGTTACGGTCGCGCGAGGGACTGGGCGAGCAAACTGCTCCTTTGACCAGGGAGTCGCTTGGAGCTAACCGGTTTGGAGAGTACATTGTGATGAATCGTGCGCATCAATTGGTTTCGCGTCGAACGTTGCTGATGAATTCGGCCGTTTCCGCTGCCGGTCTCAGCTTCTGCAGCGGTCGGATTGCCGGAGCAATTCGAGGTAGCGTTGTCGGCGCCATCGACAAAGCGCAAATCGCTATCACGATCGATTTGGAAATGGCTCGCAACTATCCCACCTGGCAGGATACGCACTGGGACTATGAGAAAGGGAATCTGGACGAAGACACCAAAAGATATGCGGTCGAAGCGGCGCGGCGGGTTCGGCAAAAGGGAGGCAAAATTCACTTCTTCGTTGTAGGCCGCGTTTTTGAGCAGGAGAACCTTGAATGGTTGAAGCAGATCGCCTCGATGGGGCATTCGATTGGGAATCATACCTACGATCATGTGAACATTCGAGCTTCCCGGCTGGAAGCCCTTCAGCCACGTTTTCGACGGGCTCCCTGGCTGATTCACGGGAAGACCCCCCTGGAAGTCATCGCCGACAATATTCGAATGACGGCACTCGCCATGAAAGAACGGCTGGGGATGGAGCCTAGCGGATTTCGCTCTCCCGGAGGTTATCCAGACGGATTGACCGGATATCCGGAGGTGCAGCAACTGCTATTGGACCAGGGCTTTTCTTGGGCGAGCGTGCAATACGTCTCGCATCCTACTGGAGCCTCCGGTTATTCACCTCAATTCACCGAGGAGCGCCAGCAAGAGCCACCTCCGGAAATCTACGACGCGATACTCAAGGCTCAGGCAAAGTCGCAACCCTTCGTCTATCCATCGGGCCTGATCGAAATTCCGATGTGTCCTGTAAGTGATCTTATTGCATTCCGTACGGGCCGGTGGAAACTGCCTCACTTTCTCAAAGCCATTCGCGACGTGGTGACTCAGGCAATCGCCCAGCATGCGGTTTTCGTGTTCCTTGGTCATCCATCTTGCCTGTCGGTGACGGACCCCCAGTTCCAGACGGTGGAGTTGATCTGCGACCTGGTCAATCAATCGCAATCGCAAGCTCAGATCGTCGATCTTGAAACCATCGCACAAGGTGTGAAGAAGGCCCAACGACAATGAGTTCCGCTGTTACGGAAACGATTGACGTTCGCTGCCTGTGAATCAAAATATGCTTCATCGATTTCCAAAGACAGGCTTAAGAATAGACGTTGCCTTCCTGTCGGCACTCTTCCTCACTCTTCTCGCCTGTCGCAAAGACACGCCTGCTGAACGATTTGACCTGCTCATTGCGAACGGGCACGTAGTGGATGGTTCCGGGCGAGCAGCTTTCGTCGGCGACGTCGCAATCCGAGGGGAGGAGATTGTTCAAGTCGGAAGCCTGGAAGCGCAGCGGCACTATGCGGGCCGTGTGATCGATGCCACCGGCCTCACCGTGAGTCCCGGCTTCATCGACATTCATGGCCATTCTGACTACACGCTGCTTGTCGATGGCACAGCCCAAAGCAAGGTGCGACAGGGTGTGACAACCGAAATCCTGGGAGAAGCGCCGTCCGCCGGCCCCATCAAAGGAAAAGCCACGCTCGATTTGAGCCAATATGGACTTGAGGTCAACTGGCGGACTCTGGGCGAGTATTTCGCGCGACTTCAAAAGGGTGGCATCTCTGTCAACGTCGGCTCCTATGTCGGCGCGACTCAGGTCCGTACCTGCGTCCTCGGGCTGGAGAGCCGCGAGCCAACGGTCGCCGAACTGGAAGAGATGAAGCGACTGGTTGAGGAAGCCATGCTGGATGGCGCCTTGGGGCTGTCGAGTTCGCTTATTGTTCCTCCCGACACCTACCTTACGACACGCCACCTTATCGAACTGGCCAAGACCGTGAAACCGTATGGTGGACTTTACTCGACTCACATTCGTGGGGAAGGGAACACGATTCGGGAAGCAATCCTGGAAGCTATTGAGATCGGAGAAAAGGCACAGGTTCCGGTGGATATCATCCACCTCAAAATCGCTGACAAACGAATGTGGGGAAGGATGAAAGAGATTTGCGACCTCATCGAGGTCGCCCGCCAGAGAGGACAGAAGGTAACTGCCAACCAATACCCCTACATCGCAGGCCAAAACTACCTGATGGCCCTCATTCCTCCCTGGGCGCTCGAAGGCGGCAAAGAGCGGATGAAGGATCGATTGAAGGATGCTGCGCTGCGCCAGCGGATGGAACAAGACATTCTGAGAGGGCTCCCCGGCTGGTTCGATCACTACGTGCTGATGAAAGGTTGGGAAAGTGCCGTCGTGGCGTCAATCAAGACCGAGAAGAATAAGAAGTATGAGGGGAAGTCCGTCGCGGAGATTGCAGCGATGAGCGGGAAGAAGCCCACTGACGCTGTTTTCGACCTGCTGTTGGACGAGGACGACCCGATTCCGACCGTGTATTTCCTGATGGACGAAGCCGATGTGCGCACTGCCATGAGAGTTCCCTGGGTATCGATCGGTTCGGACGGGGAAGCCGTTCGGCCCGATGGAATCCTGGGTCGCGGCAGACCGCACCCGCGTTGGTATGGGACATTTCCACGCATCCTGGGCAAGTACGTGCGGGAACAGAACGTCCTGAGCTTGGAACAAGCTATCAATAAGATGACACTGCTCAATGCTGAAAAGCTGGGTATCTCCGATCGCGGCCGGATTGCCAGAGGCAAGAAAGCGGATGTTACGATTTTCGATGCCAGCAGAGTGATTGACCGCGCAACTTTCGAAGACCCGCACCAGTACCCCGGCGGTATCGAGTACGTGATTGTTAACGGAACCGTGGTGATTGATCGGGGAAACCACTTGGAAGCGAAGCCCGGAAGGATCCTGTATGGCAAGGGAAGGAAGGTTCCTAACAGCTAGTCACACGGATCATTTCTGCGGCCCAGGTTCGCCGTAACAGCGGGTCCTGCGCACAGTCCGGTTGTGAGGCCTCCCGCCACTAGCGTCCGACGATTCGGTCGACTAAAGCTATCCATAAATTAGATGGGCCACCCCAAGATTATGAATTTGACGTTGATCGGGGTGCCAGCTAGCGTAAGGACAGATCATCACCTGCGGAATGACCAGTGGAAGGTGAGTGCTTGAAACCTTCTGCTGAAACCTCAGCCTTTTTTGCGTTGCCAATTGTGGGTGTATCGATGCCCTCATCGGGGATCGAGGAGGAACCTATGTCACGTCGAATTTTGATGTGTGTTGTACTCGTTGTTTGCCTGGCAGGATCTGCGTCCGTTAGCTTCGCGCAAACCAACACAGCCACTTTGCTGGGTATCGTTAGGGACGCCAGCGGGGCCGTGATTACCGGAGCTCAGGTCAAGGTAACTCATGTAAACACGCAGGTGACCCGCACCACGGTGACGAATGCTGGCGGGGCCTACGAAGTTCCTTTGTTGGCTGTTGGTGTTCATACCATTTCGGCCGAACAGACAGGGTTCAAACGCTCTGAACGAACCGGGGTCGAGCTGCTGGCGGATCAGAAGGTGAAGATTGACTTTCAGCTGGAGGTGGGTGAAATCAGCGACAGCGTCACCGTGAATGCAGCTGCACCGCTGGTGGCTACGCAGAACGTTGATCGGGGCATCGTGATTCAAAGCAATCAAGTCGAGAACCTGCCGCTGAACGCGCGCAATTTTGCCAATCTGATTGCCCTTCAGCCGGGGTGGTTCTCGGCGGTCAGGTTGCCGGCGCCATCACCTTCAATGGCCTTCCTTTTGAGGGCTCTACCATCAACGTCGACGGTACCGACGTGGCTAACCCCGACTGGCCAAGAACTGCTAATTTTGGAGGGCAGAATCGGGTCAACATCCTGAGCCAAGATTTTATTCAGGAGTTCAAGGCTATCCAGGGAGTGTATTCAGCTGAAATGGGGCGAGCCAGTTCGGGAGGCATCAACGTTATCACGAAGTCCGGGACGAACGAGATTCATGGCAGTGTGTTTGAGTTCCTTCGCAACGACATCCTCGACGCCAAAAATTTCTTTGCGACCACGAAAGACAAGTTGCGCCTCAACCAGTTTGGGGCAACAGCCGGTGGTCCAGTCATTAAAGATAAACTGTTCTTTTTCGGTGGTTGGGAGGGCGTGCGGGAAAGGCGAGGTCAGCAGATTACCGGAACCGTGCCCACGCAGCTGCTGCGCCAACAGATGGTGACTAACAACCCGGCCTACCGCCCGCTGGTCGATCTACTGCCACTCCCTACCGAAGCCTTGCCGGGAGAAATTTATCGTGGATTTCATCGTCGCAGCGATGTGCGACGTGATCGTGAGGATGTGTTTCAAGGGAGATTTGACTTTTCACCAACCTCCCAGGACAGCTTCTTTGCACGCTATACCATTTTCGATGCCGAGGTCGTCAGTCCCGATCTGATGCCACTTAACGGGCTCACCTATCCCAGCCAGGACCGTAGCCTCACTTTCTCGTACTCGCGGGTCCTTTCGCCTCAGTCGATCAACGAGTTTCGCTTCGGCGTTAACAAGCAGGACTTGCCGAGAAGCCATGCGGCCTTCATCCCAGGCCAGATCGGCACGCTGAATGGATATGTGGACACATCTGACATTGAGTTTTTACGGGCGAGCGGTGGCAGCTGGACCATTTTGGATAACTTTTCCCTCAATGTCGGGCGGCATTCCTTGAAGACGGGTTTCGAGGTGCAGCGCTATCACTATGGCCGCGCAAACTCCCAAGTGCCTATTTACCAGATGGACACGGTGGAGCAAATCCTGAACAGCCAGCCGCTGTCGGCGACAGTAAACCTAAGCCTGAATCCCATTCAAACTCGAACTGAAACCACTCGTACCGGCATTTACGTTCAGGACGATTTCAAGTTGCGTCCGAACCTAACCCTGAACCTTGGATTGCGCTGGGAGTACTACTCACCCCCGACTGAAGTTAACGGAAATGTCTTTAACGTTGTTGACAGCCCTTATGGGCCATTCCGCCAGAAAGGCGAACCTATCTGGAACACGGATTCCAACAACTTTGGTCCGCGTTTCGGGCTCGCTTGGGACATCAATGGCAACAGCAAGAACATAGTCCGCGTCGGGGGAGGTATCTTTTATTCCGACGAGCCTCATCGGCAGGTTTCAGTGCTGGCCATCGAAATCGACAAGCCCCAATCTGTTGTTGTTGACAGCGTGGACTACCCCAACCTGCGTTTCCCAGTAAACGTTGAGGATCTGGACCCGACCAAGTTTGGGGATCAGATTCCGACTAGTCGCAACCTGGAGAATCCCGACCACCGAACCACCTACTCCCAGCAATGGAGCCTCGACTACCAGCGACAGTTAGCATCGGACTGGGCATTCACAGCTGGCTATGTGGGCAACCGCGGTTTGAAGCTCATGCAGCTTCTATTCCTCAATCAGCGGAACGCACAGGGTTTCCGCCCCTTTCCCGAATTGGGTCAAATTCGCTGGATCTCTAACGAGGGCATGTCCGTCTATCATTCGATGCAGCTGGCCCTGAAGAAGCGGTTCAGCTCCGGCTTTCGGCTGGACGGCTACTACACCTGGGCCAAAGCCCTCATTAATGGAGGTGGCTCGCAGGAATCCATCAACTGGATCCAGGATCCTCTCAATACACGCGGATCCCGCTCGCGCACAACCTTGAGCATCGGCCATGTCTTTTCTATCAATTACGGGTGGGACCTTCCCTTTGACCGCTGGCTTCTGTCGAGCCCTGGCGGCGCTGCCAAAGCCATTCTAGGAGGCTGGAGCGTGAACGGCATTACCAGCCTGCGCACGGGTTTTCCGCTCAACATCGAGTCGGGACGGGACAACTTCGGCAGCGCTAATCCTTCCGGACAGCGGCCCAACTATGTTCCCGATCAAGACATTCGAAGTGGAACGGATGACTACCGCACTTCCGTGCGCCACAACTATATCAACCGGGCTGCTTTTACTCCCAACACGCGTGGCCAGTACGGCAATCTGGGCGCCTATGTCCTGACCGGCCCCGGTCAGCATGTCTGGGATTTTTCCATCTTCAAGAACAACCGCATCACCGAGAAACTCAACCTGCAGTTCCGAGCCGAGTTTTTCAACGTTTTCAATCACACGAACTTCGGGAATCCGAACACGAACCTGAACTCGGGCAATTTCGGTATCATCACCGGCGCGAGCCCGGCGCGAGAGATTCAGTTTGGGCTGAAACTGCTGTTCTGAGAAGGTCGTGGATATCACGCTGGAGCTGCGCGAAATTTGGAGGATTCGGAACCCGATCAGGCAGGATTGTCCCCATTCATTGTTTTCACGGCGTCTGTGGCTTGAGGGGTAAGCTAATTCTAAAGCGGACTAGCCTATCGTGTGAGCAATTCTCCTTGACCGGACAACCTCGTAAGACTTGGCAGGGAGGACAACAGTAACATCCAGACCACTCTTTCTGAATTTTCCCCATCTTTCTGCATGCTCCTCGCTAACGCCAAACACAACGGACATGAAAAAGTAGTTTTGTCACGGACTGACGGAACCTGCATCGACCTTACGGCGGCCTTGCATACCTTTCAATCGCACACCGCGAGCGGGCCAGCTGTGCCGGCGACCAGCATTCAGGCCTTGCTCAACGCAGGCTGCTTTGAGGCATCTTTGTTTGCGAGAGTCGCTCAATTTGTCGAGGAACGTGGCTCTGCCGACTATGTTCTGCCTCTTGCAGGGTGCAACCTTCTTGCGCCGTTTGCCCGACCGGGGCAGATCATCGCTCTGGCGCGGAACTACAGCGTCCACGCGAAAGAGAGCACGCTTCCGGTTCCTCATGAGCCCATCTTCTTCAGCAAAGCCAACACATCTGTGATCGGGCCGGAGGAATCCATCGTCTTGCCGCCCAATCTCGGTCGTGTGGAGCCTGAGATTGAGTTGGCCTTCATCGTAAAGAAAGAAGCCAGTCACATAACAGCAGATAAGGCCGCGGACTATATTGCGGGCTATACGATTTTGAATGATGTGAGCGCTCAGGAACTGCAGGCTCGAGAGATCAAAGAAAGCTACCCACTCTTCAGATGCAAAAGCCTGCAAACCTTCACTCCGATGGGTCCCTGGGTCGCAACCGTGGACGAGCTCGGGATTGAGCCCGAATTGGAAATGACCCTTCGAGTGAATGACGAGGTTCGCGTCGTCACGAATACGCGTGGACTCACCTTCGGGATTGCCAGGCTCATGGAGTTCATCAGTGGATATGTTCTCCTCTGCCCGGGAGATGTCATCACCACAGGCTGCCCGAAAGCAGCAGGAGCCATTCATCCTGGGGACGTGGTTTCGCTGGAGATCGAAAAGATAGGCGTTCTGCGAAATCCCGTCGTGGCCGGAAAGGAGCTCTGCCCGGCATGACCCCGCTTCGTGTTGCGCTCATCGGATGCGGATTCATTGGCCGCCGCCACCTTGAAAACATCGCTGCTCGCACCGATGTCTTGCTGGAGGCTACAGTCGACGTTCGTGAAGAGGCTGCCCGCGCTTTCTGTCACGAGTTCAAAGGTCGATACTTCACCACACGTCCGGAACACGTTTTTGAGGATCGCGGCATCGACGCGGTTCTGATCTGTACCCATCATGACTCTCACACGAAGCTGGCTTTAGATGCGGCCGCCTGTGGGAAGCATGTGCTAGTCGAAAAGCCAATGGCCCTAACCGTCGAGGAATGCCGGCAGATATCGACCGCAGCCGATCAAGCGGGTATTACGCTCACGGTGAATTTCAAGTTTCGATTCGCGCCGGCAGTTTTGAAAGTGAAGGAGTTCATCCAATCTCCTCTCGCAATTCATGGTCAACTCGCAATGGAAAAGATGCCGGATGGGATCTGGGTTCGAGATCCGATGCGGGGTGGAGGGCTGATCCTGGCTACTGCCTGCCATAGCCTCGACATGATCTGCTGGCTGGGCGGTTCCGAGCCGGTACGGGTGTATGCCGAAAGTATCCCGCCTTTGCCAGAGCAGGGATGCAATGTGACTGCGGTAACTGCCACTGTCCGCTTGGCCAATGGAGCCATTGCCAGCCTGCTTCTCGCTGAGGCCGGAGAAAATGGATACGTAGCGAAGTGGCTCCATGAAGTCTTTGGCGGAGACCGCTCCGCCGTGCTTTACGATCACTTTCGCCAGGTGCGTTTCTCGGGTGCGCCGCTCTCTCATTTCGCTGCCGAAGACGAGTTGCACGCCGACGGAACATTCGGCGTTCTGGAAGATTTCGTGGACTCCATCCGCACTGGGAGAAGGCCGGTGACTACGGCGGCAGACGGCCTCAGAGCAACGCGGCTGGCCCAGGCGATCCTGAAGTCCGTCAGCAGCGGCCAGCCGCAGGAGTTGCAGAGTGACTTGGATTGATTATCTCGTTCTGCTGGCCTATTTCATCTCGACGACCGCCATCGGGCTCTACTTCGGCAAAGGACAGCGGAGTGGCCTGACTTACTTCTTAGGCGATCGAAGCATCCACTGGTTGCCAGCGGGAATCACGATGACGGCGGTGAGCGTCAGTACGATCACTTTCATCGGGATGCCCGGCCAGTCCTTCAAGTCGGATTGGACCTTCCTGCAGATTTACATGGTCATTCCCCTGGCTTGCTGGATTGTCAGCGTTCTGTTCCTTCCTACCTACACGCGTTTCCAGGTCGTCACGGCTTACGAGTTTCTGGAGCATCGCTTCAATGTCAAGACACGCCTGCTCGCCAGCGCGATGTTTCAACTCATCATCTGCGGGTCAACCGGGGTCGTGATCTATGCCCCTGCAATCATGCTCTCTGAAATGGCGGGCGTTTCGGTCGTGGCTTCAATCTGGATCGTTGGCATCGTAACCACGATTTACACGATGTTTGGTGGCATCAAGGGGGTGATCTACACGGACATCCTGCAGACGCTCGTCTTCATGCTGGGCTGGCTGGTTGCCGTGTGTTTCATTCTCTCGGCTTTGCCGGGAGGATTCGCTGACCTCTGGATCCCTGCCATCGCGCAAGGGAAGCTGCGCACATTTGACTTCTCCACCGACCTCCAGAACCCCGCGACGTTTTGGGCCGGACTCATCGCCATGCTTTTTACTCATTTGGCGCTCAACGGGGTGAATCAAACCCAGGTGCAGAAGTATCTTGCTGTGTCCAACCTCAAAGGTGGGCAACGCGCCATCCTATTTCACGGAATCAGCCTTTTGGCCGTGTATGTGGCGTTCTTTGGGCTGGGCACATTGCTCTACCTGTTCTACGCAGCCCGTCCAGGAGCGCTCCCAGCGAACATTGCGCCAGACCGCGTATTTCCCTACTTCATCATGAGAGAACTCCCGGCTGGGCTGCGCGGGTTTCTTATCGCCGGAGCTTTCTCGGCGGCAATGTCAACTCTGAGCTCGGCATTGAACTCGCTGGCAAACGTGACCGTGGTCGATTTTATCGACCGGTTTCGTCCGGGCAACACGGTAAGAAGAGCCAAAGTGCTGACCGTAGTGTGGGGAGCAATTGTCATTGGCGCTGGCTTGCTGGCGGTTCGTTTAGGTTCAATCCTTGAGCTGATCGTGAAGGTCAACTCGTATTTTTATGGATGCCTCCTAGGCGCCTTTCTGCTGGGGATGGCGAGCAAACGCGCCACCAGCCAAGGTGTGTTTGTGGGACTGCTGGCCAGCATGCTTACGATTCTGCTGTGTGCAAGCCTGTGGCCGGGTTACTGGATCTGGTTTGGAGCCTTGGGCTGCACCGTGTGCGTTGCGGTGGGTTACAGCTTCAGCCACTTGCGCGCTTCGGCTCCCCTCGCCCCAACGCAGGAGAGGGGCTGGGGGTGAGGGGAGTGCTTACGGTGTAAGTCAGTTCTTGAAACCCATGTTCCGTAGTCTGGAATAGCTCACGGGAAAGCAGCATCAGTTGTGGTGGAGGCAAGGAGACACATTGGGATTCGACTACCTCATTCGCAATGGCGTGATTGTAGATGGGACGGGAAGCGACCCGTTTTCGGCCGACCTAGCCATTCAAGCGGGTCGAATCGAGGCGATTGGCAAGCTCGGCACCAACTCGGCCGCGAGAGTGATTGATGCGACCGGTTTGGTAATTGCCCCCGGCTTCGTCGACATTCACACCCATGCTGATCTCGAGCTGATGGCCAATCCGAGGATCGAATCAAAGCTGATGCAGGGTGTCACAACCGAGGTCTTTTCCAACTGCGGGCTCGGATTTGCTCCGGTGGCTTCCTCTGAAGCACTGGCGATGCAGCGGAAGTATCTTCGAGGACTTTTTGGAGACCATCCTTCGATCGCCTGGGAATGGGCAACCACGCGCGAGTTTCTCGAGTGCTATCGCGGGCGGATCGCCACCAACATTGCCTATCTGGTTCCCCATGGAGCCTTGCGTGTGTCAGCCATGGGCTGGCAGGACAGACCAGCCACAGACGGTGAGTTGAACAAGTCATGAACCGCCTGCTGCAAGAGGCCCTTGACAGCGGCGCCTGGGGGATGAGCACTGGGCTGTTTTACCGTCCGATGAACTCGGCAAGCATTGAAGAGTGCATTACGCTCTGCAAGACCGTCGCCCGCAACGGGGGGCTCTTCGGTATTCATCTCCGTGACTATCAGCGGCACCTTCTTGAGTCTCTCGACGAAAGCTTCACTATTGCGCAAGAGTCGGGTGTGCGATTGCAGGTGTCACATCTGCAGGCTCCCGGTAAGTTGAACAAAGGGCGTGGCATGGGAGAGCGACTGATGGCTCAGATGGAGTCGGCACGCTCCCGTGGCCTGGATGCGATGTGCGATCTGTATCCGTACACGGCAGGGTGCACCATGTTGGCAAGTTTGTTGCCCTCATGGGTGACGGCTGGGGAGGTTCACGAAGCTGTGGCGTTCCTCCGCGATCCACACCGGCGTGACGAGATACGCGATCACATCCATGGGCTCGATTACCTGGAGTTCTCGGATCTTTTTCTTTGTGGATTCCGTGCTGGCAAGAACCGTGAGTTCGAAGGCCAGTGCATGACCGAGATTGCCAGACGTCGGCACCAGTCAGTCGCCGATACAATCTGCGACCTGCTCGCTGATGAAGAAATGCAGGTTGCCCACGTTGTCCACCAGTCTACGGAAGAGGATTTGCGTACCATCCTTCAGCATTCTTCACTGATGATCGGCAGCGATGCCGTTCATTTTGACGGCCAGGTTCATCCCCGGGTTTTTGGAACCTACCCGCGGATCTTGGCTGAGTATGTTCGCCGCCAACGCCTGCTCAGCTTGCCGGAAGCCATCCGGAAAATGTCAGCTCTTCCCGCAGAACGTCTGGGGCTGAAGGGTCGCGGCACCGTTGGCATCGGAATGGTGGCCGATCTCGTCCTGTTTGATCCAGAAACCGTTCAAGACAACGCAACCTATCAGCAGCCCAAGCGCCATCCTTCAGGCATGCCGTATGTGTTTGTCAATGGGAGGCCTGTTAAGGATAATCATCGGCACACGGGTGTGCTGGCCGGAGAAGTGCTGGTCCGGTAGCAGTTATCTGCCGCGGACTAACTTCCCAGTAAGCTTGGTACCCAGGCCTGGTGCATCTAATGCGCCAGTGGTGATGATCATCCCGACATAGCCCAGGAACGATCGGCGCGGACTATTTCACGTCTTGGAAGGCGACCATGGTTTCACTGAGGTCCAGATGCAGCTGCTTCAGTATCTTCTGTTTCAATCTGGTTGCGTTCTTCCCGAGTCTTTCGCCTTGCCTCCAGGCGTCAGGTCTCGCGGGTTCCATCATCGATGCTGCTTCTGGCAAACCTGTTTCAGCGCGTGTTCAATTGACCCAGGGAACTCAGTCAATTCTGCCGGCGGGCTTCACTTTTTACGACAAGCGGGGAGAGAGGCACTTTTATGTCCCTGCTTCCTTTCAGATTCCTCTTCAGGCCGGCGAGTACACCATTCGAATTGAACGAGGCAAGGAGTATCGGCCTCTGGAAGAGACCTTTGCTGTGCCGGCTAGCCAACAGATCCAGCGGACCTTCAAGCTCGATCGTTGGATCAACATGCAATCCCGTGGTTGGTATTCTGCGGACTTGCACGTTCACCGCCCACCGGAAGTGATGGCTGAGACGCTGCTGGCAGAGGACCTCAACGTCGCTCCTGTCATTTCAGTCCACCATTGGAGCCAGTGGGATTCATTAAAGAAATCGGCAAAGGCTGACACGTCGCTGGTAAAAGTGGACGACACGCATGTGTACTCCGTCGGCGGATATGAGATCGAGCGAATCATCGAAGGCCCGGGCGCAGTGACACTCTTTGGAGCAGACCTGTCGTTGGATTTCGACAGCTATGAGCTCTATCCGCCGGCCAGTTATTTCACTCGCAAGATCCACGAGCAGGGAGGGTACGTTGATGGTGACAAACCCTTTTGGCTTGACGTTCCGGTGAACGTGGCACTGGGTGAAATCGATTTTATGGAGATTGCCTGCAACCACTTTTTCCCACGAGCCATAGACCCTGACTTGAAGCGCTGGGCTTCGTGGAAACCCGACCCTGGGTTTGAAGGCTGGAATAGAGGATTCGCCCTTTGGATCATGGACCTTTACTACCAGCTGCTGAACTGTGGGTTTCAGTTGCCAGCCTCCGGCGGTTCAGCTTGCGGAGTCAAGCCCCTCGCAGTGGGTTACAACCGAGTCTATGTCAAGCTGGATGCACCGTTTTCCTACGATGGTTTCTTTCAAGCGCTGAAAGCTGGACGCAGCTTCAGCACCAATGGTCCCATGCTGGATCTTAGAGTGGACGGCAAGGAAATAGGTTCAAGGATTGAGTTTGACGGCCCAAAACAAGTTCGGATCGAAGCTGTCGCTGAAGGCGCTGAGCTTGAGTCGCTCGAGATTATTGTCAATGGACAGTCTCGAGCTGGTGTCAAAGGGAAGGGAAAGCTTGTCGCCACGCAGACGATTGACGTCAGGGAGTCGATATGGGTGGCAGCGAGGGCTTTCGAGAAGTCTGAGAAGACGATTGTCTTTGGCCAAACGAGTCCCGTCTACGTTTTGAAAGGCGGAAAGCCAGTACGGGTCCCGTCCAGCGTGCAATATTGGCTGGCCAAGGTGGACTCCTTGATCGCGCGGACTCGCACACAGTCAGGGTTCAAAGCGGAAGCGCACCGTCAAGAGACGTTGGCTGTCTACGAAAAAGCTCGAAACGTGTATCTTGACCTTCTCGGAAGGTGAGGAGACTCCGGTGACCGATAACGGGCAGGTTTTGGCGTTCATGGCCCATCCCGATGACATCGAGATTCTGTGCGCCGGAACGCTGATTCATCTGCGCAGGAAGGGTTACGCAATTCACATGGCCACGATGACAGCGGGAGATGGCGGCAGCGCCGAGTTGTCGGGCCCGGAGATTGCCCGGATACGTCTCAAGGAAGCACAGGCATCTGCCGACCTTTTGAATGCCAGCTACCACTGTGCTGGTGAGAAGGACTTTCTGATCACGCATCAACCGGCCACGATCAAGAGAGTTGTCGAGATTGTCCGCATTTGCCGCCCGTTCCTGGTCATCACCCATCCACCTTCCGACTATATGCTCGATCATGAGGTCACCAGCCAGTTGGTGCGAAATGCTTGCTTCTGCGCAGGCGCGCCAAACATGTTGACTGACGCACTGCCGGCTGCACCGCCTCTGGAAGGCATTCCGTATCTCTACTATGCTGCGCCTGTGGAGAACAAGGACATCTGGGGGACTGCCGCGCGATTCGCTGTGGCCATTGACACAGGCGACGTCATGGCCCTCAAGGAAGAAATGCTGAAATGCCATGCCAGCCAGCGCGAGTGGCTAATGAAACACCATGGTATTGATGAGTTTGTCGAGAGCATGCGGCGCTGGTCCGCTGAGGTCGGCAGGCAAAGGAGCGTCGCTTACGCAGAAGGCTTTCGCCAGCATCTCGGGCATGCCTATCCCCAAGACGACAAGCTGAGCCAGATTCTTTCTGACAAGAGCCTTGGGAGCTAAATCCATCATCGCCAGATTAGGCTCTTGTAGCGCAGACCCGCATTGGGTGGGGGCCGTGGGTTTTTGGCAGACTATCTGCAAGGGTTACCGAACCGTGTGTCCTCCTTTCCACTTGAAGGAAAGCGCGAGCCGTAACAGGTAGGATTCGCCAGTTTTCAAACCGAAGACCTGTAGCCAACGCGGTTCTGCGCTACGACCTGTGGAATTCCGGGTGTTTCTATGACTCGATTTTCTGACGGCCGGATAACACAGCTTCGTGATGAATTTGCGAAGGTTGAGGCGGTGCTGCGAGACACGCCCTCGATCGACAAGAATTTCTCCATTCCCACTGCAGAGTTCCGGCAGCGACAGCAGAAAACCTGTGATGCGCTGCAGGGCCTGGAACTCGAAGCGGGATTCGTTTTCAGCGACGAACACTACGACGGTGATGTCCCTTACCTGGGTGGCAACACCAACATCCAGATTGAGCAGGTTGCTGGAGTGATCGGAAAGACAGGATTCCACATTGCTGCCGGTCTGGAAGGCGGTTACATCGCCGAGCAACTGGCGCCCCGATCGGGAGCCCAGGTTCACAAAGTGGAAATGCTGAAGCTGGCGGATGAGGAGTACCCCATCAACGCGAAGCGGTTGGAAGAAGTCATTGAGGCGGCTGCAGGGAGAAGAGTGGATCGCATTGGACTGCTGACACCTCGCCAGGTGATTCCCGCTGCGCTAGTCGAGTACCTGGAGACTCTATTTGGACGAGAGAATGTGATTGACTGCCAGGAGATCTACTATCGGATCAAATATGAAAAGTCAGACAACGAAATGCGCCTCATTCGCGATGCCAACATCATTGCCGATGCAATGATGCGGGCCATGCTGGCTGTGTTAAAGCCGGGTTTGGTGGAGACCCAGGTGGCCGCTTGGGGCTATTTCGTCGGCCGCGAGCTGGGCGCAGAGGAAATGGGCTGGGACGTCATGGTGGGCGCCAACACCGCCAATCGCACCCTGATCGGAAAAGCACTCAATCGGCTCATCCTGCCCGGGGACTATGTCCATCTGGGTGTCGCGCCCAAGCGGGATGGGCTGAATTCCTGCCTGCGACGATCGTGTATCGCTGTGTCGGATCCAAGCCAGGTAAGCGAGGAGCAGAGGTTTTGGTTCGATTTTGTGGAGGAGGCCTACCAAATGGGATTGGCGGCCTTGAAGGATGTTGCCCAGCAGGACAAGCCGGCGTACTTGCAGGAGCAGGCGTTGGTCGACTTCTTTCGCTCGAAGGAGGACTTGGTCAGCCGAAGGCTAGGACGAAAGGTGCAATTGGAGCGGTTGAAGCCTTATACGGGAACGCATAATGCAGGCTACACCGAATGCCAGGAATTTTATGGGGCGATCACATTGAACTCCCAGGCGCCGCTGGGGAAGCAGATCGTCATCATGCTGGACGTTGCCATTCGAGGCATCAGCGACTACTGGGACGACGTGGTGGTACCAGGTATGGATTTCGTGGTGATCGAAAATACCTGTGGCAAATTCGGACCAAAACTCGAAGAGCTGAACCAGGTTCCCTGGAATGTTCAACAGCTCGTGGGGCGTTGATTTCACTAACTCGTAGGGTTGAAGTCGGGCAGAGACATCAAAAGCAGAATGGACCACCGACGAATGCAGGAAGCGCGCGATCGCCTTATTTTGAGAGCCTTCATCGGGACCTGGTTGTTCCTGGCTCTGACGGTCGGAGTGCTGGGCCAGAGCATGCCGCCCAGCGGGCGGATCAGCGACTTTCGAGACCCCAATGTTGACGCCGAAGGCGGCTGGACAGTGCTTTTCAACGGCAAGGATTTCGCGGGTTGGGTGCCGGTCCTCAAGCAGCAAGAGGGAGTGAAGAAATATCTGGAGCACGAAGTGGATCAGCAGACAACCTTCACAGTCAAGGAAGGAAAGATTTTGACGTCGGGAAAACCCAGCGGTTATCTGCGCACCGAAGCTGTCTATGACAACTATGTCTTTCATGTGGAAGCGCGCCTCGGTGCTGCCGGCAACAGCGGGGTCCTGGTTCACATCCAAAAGGATGATGTTTGGCCGCGGTCGATTGAGTGCCAGCTCTATTTTGCCCACATGGGACGTATCTTCCCGCTGAACGGCGCCACACTCGAGGGCGGAGAAATGTTTCACGCGGCGGCGCGCCCGGTGGGTGAATGGAACACCTATGAGGTGTATTCAGAAGAAGGACGATTGGCTACGGTTCTGAATGGCAAGCTCATTGGGCTTGCGGCAAACGCTGATCCAAAGATGGGCTATATTTGCCTGCAGTCTGAAGGAGTGCCGGCCGAATTTCGAAACATTAAGATCCGGCGCCACGCCCCGAAACACGCTTTGCGACCCAAGCCTGCTCCCTAACCTTCATCCTGATAGCGGGCCGGGAGCCCAAGGACTAAAATGAGAAAGGGATTGCTGGTTTCTTGTTTGCTGACTTTGCTCTGGGCCCCAGCCAGAGCCGAAAGCGACTTCGTTTCGTTGATCCAACACCAGGACTTGAAGGACTGGGTCTATGTCGGGGAGGGCCCCAACCGCTATTCCTTGCAGGAGGGTGTCCTGGTTTGTCCCGCTGAAGAGAAGGGCAACCTTTTTTCGCCGAATGAGTACTCAAATTTCGTTTTGAGTTTCGAGTTTCGTTTCGAGGAAGGCGGTAACAACGGAATTGCCATCCGCTCGCCCCTCCGAAAGGACGCTCATCTGAGCGGCATAGAGATTCAGATCCTCGACGATCAAGCGCCGCGCTACCAGGGAATCGTTAAGCCTGTTCAGTACCATGGCTCCGTCTATGGCGCAGTTGCTGCAAAGCGTGGGTTCCTCAAGAAGCCGGGAGAGTGGAACGCCCAGGAGATTCGGGCGGACCGCCGGCAAATCCGCGTCACTCTGAACGGGAGTGTGATCGTTGATGCCAACCTGGACAGCGTGACGGATCCCGAGGTTCTTCGCGAACAACCCGGCCTGCAAAGAAGCCAAGGGCACGTCGGGTTTCTTGGCCACAGCTCGCGCATCGAGTTTCGGAATCTGCGAATCAAAGAACTCAAGTAAGAAAAGTTGGAATTGAGGGAGGACGGCTCTATGGATCGGAAAGCAAACAAAAGCAGCGTCTCTCGGCGCAAGTTTGTACAGGGTTCCGTTGTGGCTGCGGGCAGCGCCTTGACAACGAAGGCGCTCTTTGCCCGGAGTTCAGCCGGCGCCGCCGACCTCCTTCGAATCGGACTCATCGGCTGTGGAGGACGCGGTACCGGCGCGGCTGCTCAAGCCCTGGCGGCGGACCCGAACGTGAAACTGGTCGCCATGGGAGACGCCTTCATCGATCATGTTGAAAGCAGTCTGGCAAAGTTGAAAGCAGATCCAAAGATCGCGGGCAAGATCGACGTTCCAGCGGAGCGCCGTTTTTCCGGATTCGACAACTATCAGAAGGTGCTCGAAAGCGGAATCGATGTCGTCCTCCTGGCGGAGCCTCCTCACTTTCGCCCGAAGCACTTGAAGGCCGCCATCGAGGCAGGGAAGCACGTCTTCGCGGAAAAGCCGGTGGCCGTCGACGCGCCTGGGGTTCGTTCCGTCCTCGCGACCTGTGAGGAAGCGCGGAAGAAGGGGTTGTCTGTCGTTTCAGGCCTGTGCCTGCGCTACGCGCACGGCTTCCGTGAAGCCGTTCAGCGCATTCACGACGGCGCTATCGGAGAAATTACATCGGTCCAAGCCAGTGACTTTCGTGGCCCCATCTGGGTCAGGGCGCGGCAGCCGGGCTGGAGCGACCTGGAGTACCAGGTTCGCAACTGGTACTACTTCTCGTGGCTCTCCGGTGATTTCATTGTCGAGCAGCACGTCCACTTCCTGGACGTTTGCTCGTGGATCATGAAAGACCAGTACCCGGTGAAGGCCATCGGAACCGGTGGGCGCCAGGTACGCACAGGGCCGGACTACGGAAACATCTACGACCATCACTCGATCATTTACGAGTACGCCAACGGAGCGAAGCTCTATGGTTTCTGCCGCCAGCAATCCGGTTGTCACAACGAAACGGGAGCTTTCGCGATGGGGACTGAGGGTCGCGCAGAGATCTCGCAGCAGCGTCAGACAATCTCCGGGAAGAACTCCTGGAAGTACGACGGTCCCAAGAACAACTTCTATCAGACGGAGCATGATGAACTCTTCGCGAGCATTCGAAGCGGGAAGCCAATCGACAACAGCGATTACATGTCAAAAACCACTTTGCTCGCCATCATGGGACGCACGGCCAGCTACACCGGGCAGGTGGTGACCTGGGAACAGGTGATGAACTCAAAAGAGGACTTTACGTTGTCGAAGTACGAATGGGGTCCTTTCCCTGAACCGTCCGTAGCCATGCCCGGAGAGAAGGTGGGATGAGAAGCCACCCGGTGCATAAGGGTCTGCGTTCGCATCCGAGCGGGCAATTAGAGTCTGCGATCCTCTCTTAGAGGATCCTATCCGCTTCTCTGATGTACTGGTGACACCTCCTCAGGAACAGTAGCTCAAGTCCCCGGCAAGGCATTGCTTCGAGTCTACTTTGTGTCCCGACGGAGTTGTTTTTGTAAGGACAACCGCTAACTAAGCCCTTGACAGTTAGTTCTCTTTTTGAGAACATCACTTATCGTGAGGGTAATCAGCCGGAAGGCGATTGTGGAGTTCATTCGCCGGCATCCAAATGCGAGCCCCAGCTTAGAAAGCTGGTACCAAACCGTGCGGCGGGCTCACTGGAATTCGCTGGCTGACGTGAAGAAGATTTATCCCAGCGCCGATCAAGTTGGACGCCGAACGGTGTTCAATATCTCTGGCAACCAGTTTCGGCTGGTTGCCAGAATTAACTATCGGATCAAGGCGGTTTTTGTGCTGCACATTCTTACCCATCAGGCGTACGACAAGGGAGAGTGGAAACAGTGAATCGAGCATTGGTTCTGGATGAAAAGAAATACGGTCGCTTGCTAGCCAAGACGGGTCCACGAGTGATTGAGACCGAGCAAGAACACAAGCGTCTGCTAGAGCAGGTCCGAGAATTGATGGAACGAGATGAAGAGGAGCTTTCCACCGAGGAAACCCGGCTGCTAGATTTGCTGGTTGGTCTCATCGAGCAATACGAAGACAAGCACCATGTGGTGAGAAGCGTTAAGCCTCATCAAGTGCTGGCTCATTTGATGGAAGCTCGGGGGCTCACTCACAAGGATGTTTGGCGGGTTTTGGGCTCAAAGGGTGTTGCTTCCGAGGTTCTCAATGGAAAGCGCTCCATTAGCAAAGCTCAAGCCAAACGGCTAGGAGTATTTTTCCATGTGTCAGCCGACCTGTTCATTTGATCTTTGACGTTGGGCTCTCTGGAGTTGATTGAAAATACAGGAGTTAGCTTGGCTTATTCGGAATGCCAATTTCCCAAGCTGGACGTCGCGGGTTCGATCCCCGTCTCCCGCTCCATCTTTTCAATCAACTTGAGGGAACTCTGATCTTCGCTGTACTCCAAAATACTCCATTAAGCATTCAGCAGCGCTGATTCCAGCGAGTCCACGGCCTCCTTTCGCCTCTTTAAGGCGGACTGAGTATAGATATTCTGGCTTACATCCAGGGTATGCCCCAATTGGTCAGCCACGATCTTTGGATCCACCTTCAGATCATTCATCAGCGATGAATGGGTCCGCCTCATCACCTGAAAAGTGACCCAACCCAACCCCGCGGCCTCCAGCTTCGGTCCAATCCTTCTCCGCCAACAGTTGTCTCTGGTGACCGGTGTCTTCAAATTCTCTGATGCGAATACCCAGGCTTTGGGATTGATGTCAATTGAGACTGCCCTCCAACTTTCGATTTCTGCCAACAACCCTTCCGAAAGAGCTACCTTCCGAACTGAATTCGTCGTCTTCGGAACATCCACCTTGCCTCGGTAAAGCCTCTGCCGAATCTCAGCGCAGTGTCCGGTGAGACGCTCCCAGGTTAAAGCAAGGATCTCACCCGGTCGCATTCCAGCAAGAAGGGCCAACTTGACGATCAGCCTCTCCCGCTGTTCAAGCACCGAAAGAACCATTCTCACCTCCTCCAGATTCATCACCAGCCGGGTCGGTTTGGGAGCCTCTCTGGGAGTAAACAGTTGCAACGCTGGGTTTCGTTGAGCGCATTGTTCTGAAACTGCCAGATCGAAAATCTGCTTCAGGTCCCACCGAAGATGGTCCACGACACTGAAGGAAAATCCTTCGGCCGCTTTTCGTTCAAGAAACCCTTGGAGTTCATCCCGATCAATACTCCCGAGAGTTCGATTCTTGAACTCTGGAAGCAAGTGGTAGGTGATACGCTCCTCGTTTGCCTGAGCCGTCGAGGATTTCCATTTCCGTCGGTAGAACGGGAGGTAAATCAGATTTACAAACTCTTCAACTGTGACTTTCCGCGATCCTGAGGCTTGTTTGATGTTAATAGGCGTCACAATCGAAGCAAGCTGCACCTGGGCTTCTGTCTTGGTCATCATTGAAACCCGCCCAATGGTGCGGTTCCGGCGGTGTCCATCCTCCCACCACTGAGCGATCCAGGCTCCTCGATACTTCTTGATGCTTCCTTCCTGATACCGCTTACGCATAAAGATCTTCCTCCATGCGTCTAACGGCGTCGATTTTGGTTGAGGGAATCATAGCATCGTCATCACCCTGCTCATTGCTCTTTTTCCATTCCTCCAAGGTGTCTCGTTGGATGAGCTTCCGGCGCCCAACGGCGATAGCAGGCAGTCTCGGCACATTTTTCACTTTTCCGTTGATCACATTGTAGACATGCGGCAGAGAGCACCGGAGCTCCAAGGCGACGTCTCTGACGGTGAGTACTTCTCGAAGAATGGCCACGGTGATCTTTCCCTCCACGAATGGCCGACTAGCCCCCGGGAGCTGGATTTCTCTCCCTCCGAACTCGTCGATCAAATTGGGCCCTACACCTATATAGAGGCTTTGAAAACGCAAAATCTTAAGGAAATATTTTCAAGACCCCAGATTCGACCCTCAAATTGGGATGATTCCCGACTTCTTCCCTTACCTATTAAGAGGCATTGAAAAGGCAAAATCTTAAGGAAATATTTTTGGAGTGGAATTCTCTGCGGGTAATTTGAGGGGAAATTGGTTCCGTTAACCCATCATGCGACAACTTGACTTGGTTTTGCAAAACACTAGGCGACTACTCGCGGGGAACGGGTCTCTGACGACCTCCAACTTCCGGTTAGCCGACCATCCGCTCGGAACTACGTTCGACCTGCTTCGGTGGTTCAGCGGTTATACGTGGACTTAGCCGCACTTCTCGCAATTAGTAAACGTTAGGCGACTCTTCGTTACCGATCAGGATCTCAAACCGCGACGCCATAGGCGCCCGCCTGACTTGGTCTGCCGGAGGTCAAAGTTTTCAAAGTTGCCAACCGGCCTGGGCAAGGAGACGAAGCTCGTTTGGCTGGAAATGAAATGACGCGGTCCGAGCGGGAAGATTGTGCGAAGAGAGATAACCGCCTTCTAGATGAATCCCTTTAAACCGCAGCAGGATAGATATTCGCTCGGCGGCGGAGATGGGCGTGTCGGAACAGACTGATGGCACAAACGCTCGCTCACCAGCCCAGCACGTTTTGCCGCTTGGCCAGCACTCTTGGAAGAATGACGCCGTCGCCCGGCAGTTGCGGATCGTGCGAGGCCCGGAAGCTCTCGGTGAGAGCCGTTGGGATACATCGCAATGGCTGAGGTAAAAGAGGGCATTGTAGAAGGTCTCTGCTCGGCAATGACTTCGCCATGACCTTTGCCGACGAGGCGGTAAGACCACGAGACACTCCATAGCGACAGTGAGGAATGTACAGCAGGGCTCATACCTTGCAACGGCTTTCATTTCCTGTCGCCCTCTGTCCGTGTTTTTTGTCCGTGAACCACCGTCGGAAGCTACAATTGGCGCCAAAGTCGAAGGCCTTCCCGTTAGATTCTTCTTGGCCGGATCAAGACTGATCCATGGTGACGAACACCACAGGGGCAATCGGTGACAAAGTTTCAGAAAGTTCGTTTTCGCGTCACCCGTTGTGTCACCAAGCAACCGGCACAAATGAATAGATAGGCCGACACTTGATACGGAACAATCTCGGCGACGGGAACAGCGAGCGGAAAAGAGAGCCGGCGGTGGCGACCCCCATCGTGCCTTCGTGTTGTCTACGTGATACGAGCATACACATCCGATCAGCCATATGGAACCATAGGTCCTTTCGAAGAATTCACCTATACACCTACACACGAATCTCTTCGGTCACAACCCCTCCGTCACAACATTGGCCGAAACAAGACGACTATCCGGAGATTATGGTCGAGTCCTGCTTAGCACGTGAGTAGACCTCTTGTCTGATCAGAAGCGCCTGACTGGGCGTGAAGAGCAGATCGCCACCACTGGCACGCTGCAGATCCTGTCGACTCCAGCTGCCTCGCATGAGCCCGAGGGGTGAATGAGAGTTCGAGCCCAGCAGCAGGTGCCCGATTTCGTGGGCTGCCGCATGTCCCAGAATCACCGCCAAAGAAGCGCCTCCACCCTTGGAAAGCTTTTCAACGCGATCACAAAAGACGCTGGCACTCGCCGGAGTGTTCTTTTCGGATGGTGCAGCGATACCCAACGTTGCATCGCCAAAGTGCGCTCGGGTCGCCTGAGATGTAGGGACCAATCGGAGAATAATGTCGGTAGGCGTCGGAGGGAGTGCACAATCCGGAAGCAGGTGTTGCCCATCTGCCGTAAGGGAGCAATCCAGCCAAACCGTCTCGATTCCAGTGCGGTCGAAGATTCTGGTGGCTACGTTTTGCGCGGCCTCCCA
This sequence comes from uncultured Acidimicrobiia bacterium, assembly GCA_963752385.1. Lineage (GTDB taxonomy): Bacteria > Acidobacteriota > Terriglobia > Versatilivoradales > Versatilivoraceae > CAVVYL01. The sequence continues at coordinate 35,998 of CAVVYL010000064.1, forward strand.
AGTCTCGGGCGAAATTGGGGTATATTTGAAGGCACGTACCGTAATCTTCGCGCTCAACGTAACCGTCCCAGAAACTGAGCTAGCGAATCCAGGCAAATTGAGGAACAGCACGAGGCCCACAAGGTATCTGTTGCCGATGAGCTTGCTCATTGCCCTCACCTCCGAAAGTTGGTCAATGGCGGCAACTTTCGGTCAGGCGCGGGGGTACCTCAATGCAACAGGAGCGACTTGAGAGTGATTTGCGGGTGACTAGCTAAGTGATCTCCAGAGAATCGCTTGTGGAGGGGATTCGGTTGAAACATGGACATTCAGAATGAGATTGATTGTCGAGCAGCTAGGTAGTACAAAGAATTGAACTCCATCCAGGCCAGTCATTGAAAAGTGTATGGATGCTGCGCCGTCTGCGAACGCCGTTGGTTTCGGGCCCTTTAGGCTGGACCTCAAAGCGGGCGAACTGCACAAAGACGGACACCGAATCCGACTCCAAGAACAACCCTTCCAAGTCCTCAAGATGCTGTTGGAACGTCCGGGTGAGGTCGTGACCCGTGAGGCGATCCGGCAGAAACTTTGGCCCAACGACACGATTGTCGAGTTCGACCACAGCATCAACGCGGCCATCAAGAAGCTGCGGTCAGCGCTGGGGGACTCGGCGGAGGAGCCACACTTTGTAGAAACCGTGGCACGCCGGGGCTACCGGTTGTTGGTCCTGGTGGAGCGGGAGGAGGCCAAGTCCGCCGCGCCCGCGGTCACGCCAGTGACGCCAACTGAGACTGAATCGGTTGAGGGGAACCTGATTGGGAAGAGAGTCTCACACTACCGCATCCTGGGAGTGCTGGGAGGCGGAGGGATGGGGGTGGTGTACCGGGCAGAAGACCTCAAGTTAGGTCGTCGTGTAGCACTGAAGTTTTTACCGGAAGAGTTGGGACACGACGCGAAAGCTCTGGGGCGTTTTGAGCAGGAGGCGCGAGCGGCCTCGTCGCTGGATCATCCCAACATCTGCACTATTTACGAGTTCGGGGAACATGAGCATCAACCTTTCATCGTAATGCAGTTGCTGGAGGGCGAGACACTGCGGGACCGGATTGCAAAGGCCGGATCCTTGCCGACGAGTGAGTTGCTCCAACTTTCCATCCAGATAGCCAGTGGGTTGGAAGCGGCGCACAAGAAGGGCATCATTCATCGCGACATCAAGCCGGCCAACATCTTCGTGACGAGCCAGGGGCAAGCCAAGATTTTGGACTTCGGATTGGCGAAGTTCGCTGAACGGGATGTGTGGGACTCGCCCTCCAGCGCGGAAAAGGCCGTGTGTGCGGAGGGGCCCACGAGGATTCCACCCGCAGGACTGATAACCGAAGGGGTTCTTAGTCGAACCGGCGTGGCAATGGGGACGGCGGCCTACATGTCGCCGGAGCAGGTCCGAGGCGAGAAGCTGGACGCGCGGACAGACCTGTTCTCGTTTGGGCTGGTTCTGTATGAGATGGCCACAGGCAAACGGGCCTTTGCGGGTGAGACGGTGGCGCAATTGCATGACGCCATTTTGAACCAGACACCGATCTCGGCGAGTCAGTTGAGTGCTGAAGGGACGCCCGAGCTGGAAGCGATCATCAGCCAGGCATTGGAGAAGGATCGTGAAAAGCGTTACCAACGGGCCTCAGACTTCAGGGCCGACTTGGAAAGTCTCTACCGCGACCACACTGCTTCCTCCCGAGAGCCTCGAAGCAGTGATCGAGTCGCTCACGATGAAGGAGTACCGGGGACAGCATGGGGCGAAGGATGTCCCCTACTCAAGTCAACCCCGGCTTCGCCGACTTGTCGGATACTACGTTCTCGCCACGCTCATCCTGGCAGCCGTAGGCCTGGTGCGTTTCCATTTGACGCCGCTGCCACCACCCAAGGTGTTGGGCATTTCTCAAATTACGAGCGATGGCCAGAAAAAATTAGGTTTCGTTACCGACGGCTCGCGGCTCTATATTACAGAACACGTAGACAATCGGCCGCTCCTTGGTCCAGGTGTCTGTTACCGGTGGAGAGACGGTACCGTTTCCCATATCGCTGCCAAACCCTGTGATTGAGGATATTTCCCCGGGCGGGACTGCGCTCTTCATTATCAGTGCTGCTGCGCGTTTATCACCTTCACCTTCTTCGTATTGGATCGTGCCGCTGCCGGGTGGATCGCCTCGACGCCTGGGTGAAGTTCGCGCGCTGGACGTCCACCCATCTCCCGACGGACAACAGATCGCCTACTTCGTAGAATCCGATCTCTACCTCGCTCAAACTGACGGGACCAGGCCCCGCAAACTGTTGACCGTGCCGGGCAAACGTCCAGGGTGGGCTTCCTGGGCGCCTGACGGAAGCAGATTGCGCTTCGACATGGACGACCCTAAGGCCGGTACTCATTCGATCTGGGAGGTGGCGTCCGACGGAAGCAATCTTCATCCCTTGCTTCCAGGCTGGAACAATCCGGGGGCTCAGATTCTTGGTCGCTGGACTCCAGACGGAAGATACTTTGTCTTCCAGCTCTCTCACGGCAGGGTGAAGCACCAGCTCTGGGCCATCCGCGAAAAAGGGAGCTCATGGCGGAGGGTGAATCATGACCCAGTGCAGTTAACGAATGGGCCGTTGCAATTCCGTGCGCCGGTTCCGAGCAAAGATGGAAAAAAGATCTTTGCGATTGGAGACCAGGTGCGTAGTGAGATCATGCGTTATGCCAGGCAGTCCCACGAGTGGGTCCCTTATCATTCGGGGAAGTCGATCGTCGGGTTGGATTTTTCCAAGGACGGAGAATGGGTTGCTTACGTCGCCCATCCGGAGGACACGTTATGGCGCAGTAGGAAGGACTTCGGCGACCCGCAACAGCTCACGTTTCCTCCTCTGAGAGTCGAAAATCCTCGCTGGTCTCCCGATGGGGAGCAAATTTCCTTTCAGGGAAAGGCGCCGGGCCAACCCTGGAAAATCTATGCTGTTTCACGCTCCGGCGGAAATCCTCGCCAACTCACCTTCGGCGACCGCAACGAAACTTTTTCCGATTGGTCACCCGATGGAAGCAGGTTGGTCTTCGGCGGGCCCTACCACTCCCAACCTGAAACTTCTGAAGGTCCAGCGCCAATTCAGTTACTCGATTTGGGAACCAACGAACTCTCCGTGCTGCCTGGATCCGAGGGATTTTTTGGTCCACGTTGGTCACCAGATGGACGATATTTGGTTGCCAGGCGGTTCGCCTTAGACGGGCTAATGCTGTTTGATTTTGCAAGCCGCAAGTGGGAGGAGTTGGCCAAGGGTAGTTGTGGTTTTGTGAACTGGTTTCGGGATGGGAAGTACATCTTCTTCGTGCGCTCGGACAACAAAGACTCTGCCGCTGTTCGCATCGGGATCCATGACCGCAAGGAGGATCGGATAGGAAGCGTCAAAGCGTTTATGCTGCAACTAAGATCTTGGTTTGGTCTAGCCCCCGATGGCTCCCCGCTGGTGCTCCGTGACCTCGGGAGCCAGGAGATTTATGCCCTTGACTGGGAGGCGCCGTAGACAATTGGTTCATTGATTTGGTCCTTCTCTATCGAAGCCGACATCCGGCTGGTTCAGCTAGAAGGATTGAAATGAAGAACCCAGGCATATCATTAAGTGTGCTCTTGGCCCTACTGCTCTTGGCACATGATTCAATGCTGCGAGCGCAGGGAGGGCCTGTGGGGGCCATTCTTGGTGTGGTTAAGGACTCGACGGGGGCGGTGATCAGCGGCGCGGAAGTGACGGTCACCAACCTCGAGACGGGCCTGAACAGAAGTGGCTTGACTGATGCGACCGGCAACTTCGAGATCTTGACCCTACCCATCGGGTCCTATTCTGTCTCAATAGGCACGACAGGATTTAAGACTTGGAAGTTGGCAAGAACCGAACTCACCGTCGGTGAACGCAAGAGATTATCGCCAATTTTAGAAGTAGGGGAGATCACCGAAAACATTACGGTCGAAGCCGCCGCTGAGCTACTCCAGACCGAGAAGAGCTCTGTAGAAGCCATCGTGGGGCAGAAGCAGGTCCGGGACTTGCCCCTGAATGGGAGAAACCCCCTCCAGTTGGTGACCCTCGTCCCAGGGATGCAATTTTACGGGCGACCCAGAAGCCTAGATGTCATTGAGTGGGGCTCGACCGTTCAAGGCATCGGAAAACGCGATGATCAGGCTGAATTCAAGCTGGACGGGCTCAACGCCAACGGCGGCATTAACGAAACTGGGATCGGGATCTCCAACGTCGACACTATCGCCGAAATTAATGTGGAGACGGCCAACTTCAGCGCCGAGCACGGCAGAGCCCCCCTGCAGGTCCTGCTGGTTACCAAATCTGGTACCAACGCCTTTCACGGCACGCTGTGGGAGTTTCACCGCAACCACAAGCTCGACTCCCGCAACACCTTCGCGCTGACGAAGCCGAAGCTGATCCGCAACCAGTTTGGTTTTACTTTGGGTGGACCTATCCTCAAGGACAAGACCTTTTTCTTTGGCAGCTATGAAGGGACCCGAATCCGCCAAGAAACCATTTACAATTCCACTGTGATCTCACCGGCCATGCTGCAGGGAGACTTCTCGGCGCTTTCGAGGCCCCCCACCGATCCGCTCACTGGCCAGCCTTTTCCAGGCAACCGGATTCCTCAGGATCGGATTTCTCCTGCTTCTAAGTTCTTTTTTCCTTACATTCTCTTGCCCAATTCTCCGGACGGCAGATTTCGAGCGCTCGCACCCCTTCCCGACGACACCGGCGATTCCACGCTGCGCATCGACCACCACATCACCAACAAGCAAAGAATTTATGGCCGCTGGGTCAAGATTGGCAACCGTGCAGACTACCCCGGATATCGGCCTGAGGTCAGTCAACGGATTGAGGTTGATCAGCACAATGCAGGGCTGAACTACACCTACACCCTCACCCCCACCACACTTTTCACCGTTTACGCGGGCTATTTGCGCAGTGACCAGATACGGACCACCCCTCTGGCTGGAAAGGAAAATCTGGCCGAAGAGGCGGGCATTAGAGGATTTGACACTCTGGGAAGAGAGCCTTGGGTGGGACTGCCTAGCGTCAACTTCATCGGCTACACCGGCTTTGCTGCGCCCTGGGGTGCTCCCGCACGGCTGTGGAGCGACGTCAAAAGCGGCACGGCCAACTTGAATCTGGTACGGGGGAAGCACTCCCTCAGCTTGGGTTATGACTATAATGACCGCTCTGCCATGGGGAGACATGGCAGCTGTTGCACTCGTGGTGTCTTCGCCTTTAACGGCCAGTATACCGGCAACGATTTTGCCGACTATCTATTGGGCTTCGCGGCCACCAGCTCAAGAAGTCTGCCAATCCAGACCTTTGGGCTGACCCATTCCCCTTACTCTGCCCTATTTGTTCAGGACTTCTGGAAGGTTCATCCCAACTTGACACTGACCCTGGGCCTGCGCTTGGACTACTGGCACGAGAAGGCATTTCTGCGGGGCAACGGAGTCAGCTTCGACCCTAAACTAGGAAAAGCGATCGCAGGGGAGGACAAGAACGGCCGGGTGGATCTGACTGCCCAGACAGTGGCCTCATTTCTGGCCAGGGCCACAGAAGGTTTGTGGATTCCGGCCTCGCAGGCAGGCGCTCCGCCAGGGCTCTTCAAGGCCAACGGATATTTTTCCCCTCGACTCGGGCTCGCATGGCGTCCCAAGGAGAGCAACGATCTGATTGTGCGATTCGGCTATGGAATCTTTGCCAGTAGCTTCAGAGGATTGATTACGGCCTCTTCCGTTGTGGGCCCACCCTACTGGACGTACGAAACCCAGGCTTGGAGTCCTTCGCAAGCGCAGGGCTGGGAGACGGCCTGGCCGGACGATCCGGCAATTTTTGTCGCACCTGCGGTTGACTCCGCTCCTCCTACGGACGTCAAAAGCACGAAAGCTCACGAATGGAACCTATCCATTCAAAAATCTCTGACCTCGCAGTCGGCGCTGACCGTCTCTTACCTGGGAAATCGTGTCGTGGATCTGGTAACAAGTAACCAACAAAACGTGGTGCCTCCTGGGCAGTATAAGGACCTGCAGGCGGCCCTCCCCTGGCCCAAATTCGGGTACGTTAACCTGCCAGATAACATTGGAGACTCCTGGTACAACGCTCTGCAGTTGAAGTGGGAACGCCGCTTTACCCAAGGCCTCTCCTACATGGCTTCCTACGCCTTTTCCAAGCACATCGACCAGTACGGAGGTAGTATTTTGGATCAGCCCCTTCCCTTTGAGCCCAAAGGGTACAGCCGGGGGCGTTCCAGCTTGGACCGAACCCACATTCTGGCGATTAACAGCATTTATGAGCTCCCGTTCGGCCGAGGGCGGAGATTTTTGCATCATATCAGTCGCTCAGCCAATGCAATCTTAGGAGGATGGGAGCTGTCCGGGATCTATCGGTTCGTTTCGGGAATGCCGCTTACTTTTCAGGTTCCGGGCGCCACACTCGGCAATGGATACAGTACTCGCCCCAACCTGAAGGGAAATCTCAAGCTTTCGAACCCCAGCGCTGATCTGTGGTTCAATCCTCTCGCATTAGAAGCACCTCCGCCCTACACGTTTGGAAACTCGGGCAAAGGGATTCTGGATGGGCCGGCAAGTCACGTTCTGGACTTGGGCTTGATGAAGAATTTCTACTTTACCGAGAACCGATATCTGCAGTTCCGCTGGGAGTTGTTCAATGCCCCTAACCACGTAAATCTGTGCGCTTCCATATCCGGATGTCCGGTCACAACCATTGGTCTTCCCACTACAGGAAAAATCCTTTCCGCCGGGGATGCTAGAGCAATGCAGTTGGCGTTGAAGTTTGTATTCTAGTGGCGGAAGGTGTTCGTGGTCGATGCAGCTATTTCTAGGGGTTCAGGAGCCCGACAGGGATAAGCTTTGAACGCTCCTTCTCTCGTCGGGTTTCTTTCAGCTTGCTGGCCAGAGTGAAAGCCGCATTGGCTTCGGAGCTTTGGCCGAGTTTTTGGTACCACCGTCCGAGGCGGTAGTGAAATGAGCCGTCCTTGTCGGCCCGGAGTACTTGTTTCATTTCCTCAATGGCCTTACCGAACTCACCCAAGGTTGCGTAAGCGTCGGCCAATTCGGCACGAGCTTCTACGAAGCTCGAGTCGGCCTCAAGAGAACGATGGAAATGAGCGACGGCCCGTGCTGCATCTCCACTCTTCAACAGAAGCTTGCCGAGCTCGTGATTGAGAGCGGAATGAGCAGGGAACTTTGCAACCGCAATCCTGGCCTTCTCAAGTGCCTCAGAGACTCTCAGTTGCCTGGTGAGAAACTGGACGAACAGTAAATGGACCTCCGGGTCGGCGTTGCCTATAGCAAGGGCCTTTTCATATTCTGCGACCGCCTTGGCCATATCATGATTGTCATTCGCCAGATCGGCCAAAAGCAAATGGGCGCGATAGGAATCGGGATTTCTTGCAATGGTCTTTTGGAACGTCTCACGCGCAAGCTCCCGACAGGTTCGAAAAAGCCAATACTCAGCTGAACCGTCGGACCCGCGACGGAGCACGGTGAGCAAGCTTTCCAAAGCTCGATCATATTCTCCAAGGTTCAAGGCCGATACAGCCAGATCCAAGTTCTCAGCCACAGAGAGAGGACGAGTCCGCTGCCGCTGGAGGCGCTCTAAGCGGAGGCTATAGCTGGCATCGGGAGAAGTCCGCGAGGTCTTCAGAATCTTTGTCAACTCTTCGAAATTGTTCAGCGCCTCCACCGCCTTTTCTGTTCCCAACTCGAGGTTGGCCGAGTACAGGAGCGCTTGGGCTGAGGCCTTGGCAGAGGCGTCACGGTCATCGCGTGCCTCGCTTTCAAGAGTCCTGACTCCTGTGATGATGTTGCTCAGTCGGTCAGAAGTGAAGCCCACTGCAAGCTGCGTGAGGTGCTTTCGTACAAACGGGAGATCGACCTGAAGTGCATCTCCCAGACGGTTCAGGGCGCCAACGAAGTTTTCTTGGACCAGGTCCAGTCGAATAAGGGCCATTTCCACTTGCGGGTTGCGGGGATCCAACTCCTTGGCTCTGGTCAACTGTTCCTGGGCTGCAGGAACTTGATCGGCTGGGGACTCCAGATAGAACAAGCCAAAAGCAAGGCGACCTTCGACCAGATCTGGCTTAGCGGCAACGGCAGTCTGAAAGGTGCTTTCAGCCTCCTGACGTCGTCCGGCCACGGCCTGGAGTTCGGCAAGCAGGATCTTTCCGAAGCCTGAAGGATCGGATGAATCGATGAGCTTGCGTGCAGCCGACCGGCTCCAGTTCAGGTAGGCAATTCCCAGGCGATACCACGCCTCTTCCATTTCAGGATTCTCTCGGAGAAGCTGGCGATACAGCTTTACAGCCTCCTCGAACTGTTCCAATCGAACACAGGCGTTAGCGAGCTCATACGTAGCCTGCGGGTGTTTGGGTTCGATGCTGAGGGCAGACCGGAGAGAGGAGACGGCTTTCTCCGGCTGGTTCAACTTGAGATACTCGATGCCCAGAAACAAGTGGGGTACAAGCAAGCGTGGCTTGATCTCGGCTGCCTTCGCAAAAGCTTTCGCAGCCTCACGATGCTTGCTGAGTTCATGGAGACACAGGCCCATGTTCGTCCACACTTCGGCGATGCCTGGGTCTATCCTGAGAACTTGGTCATACAATCTTGCGGCCTCTGCAAAATCGCGGCGCTGTTCGGCTTGCCGAGCCTCCCGAAACAGGGGAACGATTCTCGTCTGCTCCTTGGAGTCCAGGTCTTGAGCCAAGGTCTGGGTGGCTGCAAGTAAGCTGGAACATAGCAAGGTGAGGAGAATGAAGAACGTTGAATGGCGAATCAGAAAACGCCGCGAAGGGTTCATTGGTATTGCAATTTTCTTCCGGCTTAGGTCTAGGGTATGACCCGAGGGTTCGTCATTCCGGCCAAGCGAAGCGTGAGCCGGAATCCAGGGTGGTCGACTATTCCCAATGTAGCCTGCATTCCCGCCCCGGCTTACTATCCGCCGGGGTGACGTTCATTCGCAGGAATGACACAGGGTCTTGGAAGTTCCTTACTCGGTGCTCAGGTCGATGGTCACTTTCTGTTTGTGCTCAAGGTCGGCCAAAGCCTGGTACCGCGTCAAGTGCTCCTTGGCTTTTTGTGTCTCCTTCAATCGCCGATACAGTTGAGCGAGCTGATAGTGGTACTGGGACTTCCCCTCGTCCAAACGCACCGCAGTTTCCAGCTCGGCTTGGGCATCTCTCAGTTGCCCCAGAGTAACCAATGCCTTCCCCAGATAGAAGTGAGGTTTTGCCCAATCGGGTCGAACCGCCACTGCACGACGAAAGAAAGGTTCTGCTTCGTGGATACCCTTTTTCCGCTCGGTCAGAAATCCCATCTGCAGCATCGGCCACGCGCACTCTGTGGCTTGAGATCCACAGAGCTGAAGTGCTTTTCTGTAGCTTTGCTCAGCCAGCGACAGGTCATGGAGCCTTTCCTGAACTTGACCCAAGGCGGTCCAAGTCTTTACCGAGGAAGGATTCTGCTCGATGGCTCTATGGAAGGCTTCTTCAGCATTTTTCAGGTCATCGGCTTCGTAGAGGGAGCGGCCCAGCAAATAGTGTAGCTCCCAATTCTTCGGATCCAGTTCCACCGATCTCCGAAAGCTCTTTTCGGACTCCTTCAACATCCCGCCGAGAGCGTAGTTCACGCCCAACAGCTTGTAGATTTCAGGGTACTCGGGCTGTCTCAGGGCCGCTTTCTCGAGCCATGCAATGGATTCATTAATTTTGTTCAGACGCTGGCTGGCCAGGGCCAGCAGCATGAATCCATCCAGGGATTCGCTCAGGCGGACTGCTGAAAGTGCGGAACGTTCGGCGAGGTCGTGACGCCCGGTGACGCTATAGATCTGAGAAAGCACCAAGTAACCTACATCCCAGGCGGGTCTGTGCTCCAGTTCATTCTGGATGAATTGTTCTGCTTGCGAATACTGGTGAGTGTCCAGTAGCACTTGAATGTTCTTGGGGATTTGAAGCGAGGGAGTCGGGTCGCTGGTGAGAACGAAGAAACCTAACAGAAAGCAAGGGACAACCATCTTCCTTCCCGAAGTTGTGGATCAAATAAGAGACTCTATCTTACATCAGATGATCTTAAGGGCGGACCCGTGTGTCCGCCCTGCCCTCCATGCCAAGCGTTTTCCGGTTATCTAACTCGGCAATTGTCAGAACGTGAACCTAGCTTGAAGCTGCAATTGCCTTTCGACATTCGAGCGTCCCCAGAATGAGCCAAACCCGATTGCGCGGCCACCTTGGATTCTGGAAGGGTCCGTTACCGACGTATTGGGATTGTTCCATATACTGCGATTAAAGGCGTTCAGCACATCACAGCGGATCTCCAGGCGCTTGTTCTCCGAAATGCTGAACTGCTTTGCCAAAGCAAAGTCTTCGTTCCTATATGGGAAGCCCCGGATATCGCCGTAGGTACGCGCTGCGTTACCCACTGAGTAGGAACCCGGAGGGGCGAACGCATCTACGTTGAATAGCCAACCGGCGCCCGGCCATACGTTCGCAACCTCCTTGGTGCGCGACTGGCCTTGCACGACGTTGTACCGCCCGCCGTTGTTGAAGACGGTGTTGCCGAGGTTGTTCGGATAGCCAAGTCCCAAAGCTCCCCCGCTGGCATACTGCAGAATGCCGGAGATTTTCCAGCCACCCAGTGCGATCTTGGCCGCTCGGCCGGTCACCCTTTTGTCCAATGGAAGCTCATAACCGAATGCCGCCACGAGATTGTGGGTGCGATCCCCGGGACCATTTCCCGCAGTAGCCAGAGCGCGTTCCAACGACAGACTCTTCACATCCGTTGATCCTGCGCCGCCCCACCCAAACGCATCATCCACGGTGGTGATGTTCTTCGAAAGCGTGTACGACACCAGGAAGTCCAGCCCGTGAGACAAGCGTTGCTGGACCTTCATCTGGAGTGAATTGTAGTCGCTCTCGCCGACGGTGGCCTGGGGATCTCCGATGCCCTGGAACTGGGGATATGGGCGCAGTGCCTGCGCTACTGTCCCCTGGAAGCCGGGATAGGGATACCGGACACCGAGAGCGGCAGCGTCGGTGGCGTTGTCAATCTGCTGGAGCAGCTTATCGCCCATGGAGAGAACGCTGAAGTCGTTCTGGTTCAGGTTGACGAAATTACCCGTCAGAAGGCGAGTGCCATGGTTGCCCACATATCCGGCCTCGACACTCAGGTTTGGAGTGATCTGCCGCTGGAGAGTGATGTTCCATGTATAGATCCGGGGGAGTTTGCCGCTTTCAGGCCTGAAGACCTGGATCGATTGGTTGTTCAACAACGTCGGGTCGAAGACCGGCGGCAAGGCGCTGACCGCAGGGAATCCATTGTCGAGATTGAACTGCGATTGAGTCGCTGGATTGATGGGCGGGTAAGAGGTTGTCACACTGCCCGACCCCACCGATTGAATCGGATCGAACGTGTTCACCTCTAATCGGCCGTAAACGGTGCCGAAACCTCCCCGCAACACGGTTTTGTCAGTGACCCGATAGGCAAGCCCGATCCGCGGCCCGAAATCCTTGTAGTCGGTATTCAGCCAGCTCTCGCGCCCTGTTCGGCCAGGCTCCGATCCAGATCCAAGGAAGCCTAATGCTCCTGGTCTTCCCCCAGCACCGGGGTTGGGCAAGTCAGGCACGAATGAGGAAATGCGGTCGTACTTCTCAGTCAAAGGTCGATGGAGGTCGTAGCGCAGACCATAGTTGATCGTGAGGCGTGGCGTGATTTTGAAGTCATCTTGCGCGTAGAAGGCATAGTCGGAGTATCGATACGACATGTGCACCGGCGAGTTCAGGTACGCCGAACCAACTTCACCCAGCAGGAAACTGGCGAATGGTGCTCCGAGGAGACTATAGGAGCCCGAACTACCAGACAGATAAGGCAGCGCCGTCTGGGCGCTACCAAAGTTAAGACCTCCATAGGCCCCGTTGCCACCGAAGAAGTTGGCCATGGCATGACGGTACTCGCCACCGAACTTGAAAGTGTGTTTACCAACCACTTTCGAGAACGAATCGACGACGGTAGGAACGGTGTGATAGAGGTGCTTCAGCTGCTGCGTTCCAATATTGCTAAGGGAATTAGAGAAATTGACGGCAGGGAACCAGCCGTCAATCAGGGTCCCGCGTAATCCCAGTTCTGCTTCCGGATCAAAGCCACGATTGGGAACACCGTCCGGATTCTGATAGCGCAGCAGTCCAACGGCGAAGTGATTGATCGCATTGTTCCCGAACGTATAGTCGTGGTTGATCCTCACAATCTTGGAGGTAATCGTCTGATCTCGGGCTGAATCGGCTGCGCCGAAAGGAGTCGCGCCGTTGATCTTGTGGGTGTACATGTAGTTGAACGAGCCCGAAAGATGGCTCCTGGGCGAGAACTCGTGATCCATTTTCAAGCTCCAGATAACTTCGTCGCGGAGCGGCGTACCCGTCGGGCCGAGCAGATTGTTGGCGTCCAGACCGGAAACACTGACCTGCGGCATAAACGAGAGGATCCGTTTCGCAACCGCGCTTCGAAGCGGAATCTGGTTGTTGGGGAAGGGATCTCGCACAGCGTAAGATTGACCACCGACAACGACGGTCCGCGTCGTCGAAGGATCATAAAGCTGGCCCTGTTGGATGGGTCGCCCGAGTACGTCGGTGCCGAGCACCGTAGGCAGCAGCAATGATGACAGATCTCCTCGGCGCCACTCCTCCCGCGGAACACTCCAGAATCCCTTCTGGTTATCGCGGGTGTAGAACTGCGCGTAAGATGTGAACCAAAACGTCTTGTTATGGCCGTTGTACAACTTTGGAATCACCAAAGGCCCACCGACCGTGCCTCCAAACTCGTGGCGTCTCAGTTTGGTTTTGGGATCGCTCTCAGGCAAGTCCTTGTTCTTCGCATTGAAGAACTCGTTCCTGAGATACTCGTACACTGTGCCATGCAGCTGATTGGTGCCCGACTTGAGCGTCATATTCATGATCGCTCCACCTGCCTGACCGTACTCCGCGTTGAAATTTGCAGTTTGGATGTTGATTTCCTGGATGGCGTCTACGGAAGGTTGCGCTTCATTGAAAACACCGGGAGTTGGATTGGTGCTGGAGGCGCCATCAATGCGGATTTCCTCCGAGAAGCTCTGCAGGCCGTTCTGGCTTGTCACCGGCCAGCTTTGATCGCGGCTGACCGAAGCACCTGGCACGAGCCTGAGGAAGCTCATGGGATTCCGCATGGCGCCGCTAAAGTCTACGGGAAGTGCGCTAAGTTTTTCGGGCGTGATCGAAGTGGACAACTCACCCGACTCAGTCCTCAGGATGCTGGCATCGGCAGTGACTTCGACTGTTTCTGAGACTTCGCCAATTTGGAGTGTGACGTCCAGCCTGGCCGTCTGGGCCACCTGTACGGTGATGCCTTCCCGTATGTACGTGCGAAATCCGGAAAGCTCAACTTTCACCAGATAGACGCCGGCGGGCAGAAGCGGGATGGTGTAATTACCTTCCTCGTTCGTGACGGTCTTTGAAATGATTCCCTTGCTGGTATTCGTCGCAGACACCGAAGCTTTCGGGAGTACAGCGCCCGACGAATCCGTCACAATGCCGGTGATGGTGCCGCGATCACTCTGTGCCGTAACTGTAAGAGAGCGTACTAAGGCAAAGCAGGAAGGCAATCAGGATAGGTTTCTTTGAGCCAAACATATTGTCTCCTTGTCCTTCATTTCCTGTGGACGAAAGGCCATCTGTCGAACAAGTGGATCCCTTAGGAAGAGAAAACCCTGCAGTTCGTGTCCGTCCAGTTACTGTTCTTTATCCTTCAGGGAGAGCTCCTCAGGGCGACTTGAAAGCTCACCACCGATGGCGGCTTCAACTTCCGCGACCCGGGCGTCGATAGAGGGAAATGCCCCAAACAGTTTGCGGAGAGAATCATCGCCATCACCGGTTACACCGGTGTCGGCAAACAGGCCCCGGACAAGCCGGTCTAATTGCTCAACCTCGGAAAAAAGAACTCTACACCGGGCTTCCCATCCGGAGTTCTTCTTGAGGCTCAATGGCAGCGCCAGAGCGCTCTCGTCGCCTTCAGGCAGGCGCCCAATGATCGAAGAGAGAACCGGTTCCAACCGGCTTCGACAACGAGACATCTTTGTCTTGAGGTCGTTCGTATGCTCTCGCGCCATGACTTCAAGCAGCCACTTCAGCTGTGGTCTGAGTTCACTCGTTCTGTTGGCCTCGCTCCACTCAGCCAGATGGCGTAAGGCCCACGCTTCTGTCAGGGCAGATTGGGAAAGGGAGACCACTTCGTTCGAAAACTCGACGATCTGGGCGTTGACCGAACGGGCTTGCTGTCTCTGAGAGTCTGGTCGGCCATGTTCGGTGAAATATCGTCGGAGTGACTCCTGGACTGGAGACTTAGAGTTTTGGGGTTGGAGAGTGTAATCCGTGACTGCCGGGCCGTCGGAATCATTGACAGCCGGAGAAGGTGAAGAGCTGGCATTCAGAGCTTCCTCCACAGTCTGAATCTCCGGCGTCGTCAGCGGAATGGCCCGCAATGCTTCCAGCAGCTGCTCCCGCCGCTCGGCCGTCTCCACGACGCCACGTATCTTTACTCCTGAACGATCTCTGGTCACCTCGAGCGCCTCACCCAGGCATGCTTTGGCCCGATGCAAGGCAAACCAGGATTCAATTTCTGCGGTAATCAACTCACCCGTAGACGGACTGGCCGGAGGTACAGGCAACGGCGTCAGCACTGGTATTGGCGCAATGGTCAGCGGGGCGCGCAGTGGAGTTCGCGTCGGCAAAAATGGAAGCAGGAAGCCGATTCAAAGCCAGTACGTCAAAACTTGTTTCGGTCAATTCGTACTTCCGCACCTCATCCCTTGCTTGCACCTCGAGGCGTTGTTCTACTGGATGCCAGTCATCGGTTCGAACAACCAGCTCAGCTTTCCTGATGGCGTTGATCGCGAACGGCCCTGTGGGAGCGGTGATGAGTGTCAGAGCACTCCTGCCATCCGGTAACTGTTGTTCGATCGACTTCTTCGGTTTTCTGATGCAGCCCGCGCCGCCAGTTTTCATAGACACTCGCAGAAAGCGGATGCCGAACATCCATTCGATTCGCCTGGAGAATCTGCTGCAGTTCCATCAAGACCGGCGGTGTTGCATGCTCGGAGTCGATCTCTCCAGCGATGAATCGCTGGCCATTTTCATCTTCCACTCGCTGCCTGAAACGGGAGTGGGCAACGTCGTTCCAGGTCTCCAATGTCACAACCTGCGGCGACCTGGGTGCCGAGCTTCCGCGACGTATCTGCAGCTTTCGGTACACCACCGGTTCAGCTACTTTTTCTAGCCGTTGAGTTTCCGCTTGCTTTGTGCGCTCCAGAATCTCTCGAGCCGAAACGGGTGGGACCGAAGTCATTCTGAGTACAACGACGATCAGCAGGGCTGAAGCAGCGACAACAGTCAGCCATCGAACCGAAACGAGAGACCACTCGCGAGTTCGCCTTAGGGCAACGATCCATTGAGTAAAGAGGGGAGGCGCACCCAGTTCCGAGTCCAGCTGGTCAAGCCTTGCTTTCAGCCTCGGCAAAGCACCGGACGGAGAACTCGACGACTCTCCCAATGCCGACGTCCTCGATTTCATGAAGGCAGAAATCAGACGTTCGGTCTCCTCCCGCTTTACCCGGCATGACCAGCAGCCCTTCAGATGCGCTTCCACCCTCACACTCGACTTGGCGTCCATCTCGCCATCCAAATAGACCAGGAGTTCATTTTCGGACGGATGCCAGGTCTGGTGGAGCCAACGACTTGTGTCGTTTGCTAAACATAGGTTTCACTCTTTAACTTCTTGATCACTCGGCCCAGAAAGCTGACTAACGTCGGCGCTTTCATCTCGAGTACCTGCGCAATTTCCCGATAGGTCAGTCCTTCCGCTCTGAGCTCCAGGCAATATTTCTCTTGCGGAGAGAGCCGTGCCAAGGCGACCTCAAACCTGGCCTGTTGTTCCTTCTCCAATACCCTTTGTTCTGCATTGGCTGAAGGATCGCGGCTTTGCTCCTTGAGGAGATCCCAACCCGCAGGATCTAACAACTCGACAGGACTCTTCTTTCTGAATCGATACAGCACCAGGTTGTGAGCTACCCGAAAGATCCACGGTCGAACATCTTGAATAACCTGCCCCTTATGCAACGCTCGATAGAGCCGGATGAAGGTTTCTTGCATCACATCTTCCGCTTCTGAAGGATCATCGAGGACCCGTACTAAGTAGCGGAAGACTGAGTCCTGCAGGAGTTCAAAGACCTCGCTGACCTTCTGCTTCACGTCGGAGGCGCCCTGCATCCTCCGCAACAGTTCCCTGTTGAGCCAGATCTCTGATACTGAACCTACCCGAGATTCCACAGCCACTCCATCATCCCAACTCTGCAAGATCATTTTGGCTCAGAGGGTAACCCCTCATAAAGCGGGGTTCTCTGAACTACTTACGTTCTCAGCCAAGAGTCGAATTGGATCCTTATACTTCTTAAGATGCTGTTCGAGCCATTTTTTATGAAGCAACTCTAACAAATAGTTCTGGCGAAAGCCGTGAGCGTTGAACGTTTCGTTGCCCCAGCGATGCAGAATTGTCATCCAGGGGTCATGATCGTGTAGGCAGGAAACTCCCACTAGTTGAGGTGGGGCGGACAACAACAACACCGCAAGGTGTGGTGCTTTGGCCTGCCGGAAGCGCCTGCCGTTCGGAGGGAATTTTTCCGATGAAAGGGTCAGTATGGTCTGCTATTTGCGGAACTCAGCGGGCCCGCGATAAACGCCGCACTGTTTACGAACCACTTGGACGGACTAAGGGCAAGTCGTAGAAGTGCAGTTCGGCCCAGGTCACGATTGTGGGCGGTTGACGGGCAAACCGGAAGTTGGCTTCCCCGAGGCGACTGCCAATTCCGCATGATAGGGCGATAGGTCCTCACTAACGCCGTAGGGTTTACCGATCCGGCTCAGTGGTCGTATTGTTGTCTAACCGGAAACCGACCCACTAACGCTGAAAGTGGTATCTTCACGGCATTGGACGGGCTTCAATTTCCTAAACCCCAGACAAACAAATGATCACACCGATGGTGGCTCGGCTTGTAAGCGATCCGTTCGACCGCGAGGGCTGGCTGTTCGAGCTGAAGTGTCTCGGTTCGCATGCCGATAACGCTGATTATGACCGTACTTGATCGTGCGTTGGTTCACCTGCGAATCGCCTTAAATAGTTCCTCAAAGCTGAGACCTACCGGGAAGCGATATGTCGTGGCTGGCCACTTCGCCCAGCTCGACGCTGAAGGAAAGAAAAGGGCGGGCGTGTGCAATATGTTCGTGAACATCAAGGCATCCGTTGACGTTATTGCCAGGCACTACAAGTTTTCCCGTCGCAAGGTCGTCAGGATCCTGCTTGAGGAAGGCTACCTTGAAGAACAAAGGAAACAGCCGAACACACCCGTCAAAGGTGGCCGGCGAGAGACGGCCAACGGTAGACGGGGGCGACTGTGCTCAGCATTTGGGCCTGTTTGTCCGCTGCGTCCGAGCAGTTGCCTCGTGTCTGACCGAGTGCGCCGCGGCTGAGTTCCCAATCATGCTGTGGCTCCTGGGCAGTCGCGCACAGGGTGAGCTCGGGAGCAGCACGGCGGATGTGCGTGGAACGCTCACACAACTTTGATGACCACCTTTCCCCTCGCCCGCCCGGACTCGGAGTAGGCGAGTGCATCACGCACATCGTCGAGCCGAAAGACCTTATCCACGAACGGAGTGATGGCGCCGCTTTCCACCAACCGCGCAATTTCTCTGCGGCTGTTGCTCTCCATCGGCATGCACGAAAAAGTACTCATAACGGGCCTTGTGCTTCCGCGCTGCGGCCAGGGTTTTTCGGGACGGCGCCTGATCGCGAAAACGATGATGGGATTGAGCCCCCAGGTTCAGAGCAAACGCCGGGGACGGGGTGCTGCTGTTGATGCTCACCACCACACCGCCAGGTTTCACGCACTAGAAACATCTCACCAGTGTGTCACCACCCGCGCTGTCCAACACCACGTCACAATCTTTGGCCACGTCTTCAAAACGTTCGCTCGGATAATTCAGCACGATGGCGACGTTCGCGCCTAGACGCTTCACCAATTCCACATTGCGTTTCCCCACGGTGGTAAAAACCGTTGCGCCCATGTGACAGGGCCAACTGGATGGCCACACTTCCAACGCCCACCCGCTCTCCGCGTGAATCAACACGCGTTGGTTGGCGCCAAGCCTTCCGATCTCCAGCCAGAATCTTACACGCCGTCAGCGCAACCGACGCAAAGGGAGAGGCTTCTTTTTCAAACGTCACGTTGGTGGGTTTGAGGGCGGCGGCGCCATCGCGGACTACCGCAAATTCCGCGAACGTTCCAATTCGGTTCTCGTCCCACGCGGGCATCCAGCCCCGCATCGCCTTTCTTGAAGCGCGTCACCGTTGAGACCACGTCGGAAACCACGCCTGAGAGATCATTGCCCAGCACAGCGGAAAACGGTATTTCAACAGCGTCTTCAGCTTCCCATCACGCGTCTTGATGTCCACCGGATTCACGCTTGCGGCGTGTACTCGAACCAACAAATCCGTGGCGCCCAAGGTTGGGATATCAATATCCGCCATGCTCACGGCGTCATTGCTTCCGTAGCGGTCAATCAATGCGGCCTTCATGGGGCTCCTTGGGCCGCCTAACGCGTTGCACATGTGCTGTGGCCGCGCCCGTGCCGCCACCGCGGCCAGCGGCACCAAGTGCTTGTTATGCCGCGGTTGCTGACACCATCCGACATCCAGGGTCAATGATCGGCACGACGCGGGGCCGCGACTTCTGCTCCACAACCATGTTAGACCCGGCCCACGCACCAAGCAGACGGCGCACCACCACGAGCTGACCCACGTGGTACGCTGCGTGATCGGCAGCAAGGACGACCTCTCTGAGCGTAGTCTGGTCTGTGCCAGACGGCACCTATCGCGAGCAAGTCGCGACGTGGATCCATTACCAACCGCTAGAAGCACGCCATCCCCGGAACAGCTCATCACCCACCCCTGTCAAGGGTTACTCTAGCCTCGTTATGAAGTCTCGTGCAATTGAATAGGACCAGTCATATTATTTCAGCTGATCCAAATCAGGCAGGACGAGAACCCAGGCCAGGTCAGTCCCGAAGATTCCGTTGCCTTGCTTAATGTACAGTGCAATCCCACTCCCATCGAGGAACCCAGAATCTCAACTTCC
>CAVVYL010000065.1:0-348526 GCA_963752385.1 uncultured Acidimicrobiia bacterium
GCATTCCGAGCAGACGAAGCCGTTCGTCCCGGAAAACAGAGTCACGATTCACGTCCTGGCCTAGTCTGCCACCTTCACTTCGTCTCAGGCGACTTGATTTGGCGCTTGTCCCCAGCCGAAATCCGGCGCACAATAGCCCAGAGTCATTATTAGCATCTATGTCCCGAAAGATTTCCTCTCCCGGATCGACTCCACCTCCCACAGACAACGGCATCCTCGTTGGAACATCTGGCTTTGGCTACACTGAGTGGCGAGGGACTTTCTATCCTCAGGAGCTACCAACCAAGAAGTTTTTGGCATATTACGCACAGCACTTCCAAACCACGGAGGTCAACAACACCTTCTATCGCATTCCGACGAGGGCTCTGACCCAGAGCTGGTACAGCGAGGTCCCGGAGGGTTTCCAATTCACGTTGAAGTTGAGCCAGGAGATCACGCATCGCAGGAAGCTAAAGGACGTCGGAGCGGAAATGCAGCGCTTCCTCGACGGAGCGGCTGCGCTGAAAGAAAAGCTGGCCGTCATTCTGGTGCAGTTGCCTCCGTTTTTCAGAAAAGAGACGGAAACGCTAGCAGAATTTCTCAACAACTTCTCAGCCCGTGCCAAGTTTGCCTTCGAATTTCGGCACGCCTCGTGGTTCAGCGACGACATTTACGAATTACTGAGGGCCCAGCGCTGTGCGCTTGCAGTGGTTGAAAAGGAAGAAGGGCAAGGCGCTGGCGCGCCCAGGTTGGCCACCGGGCCTTTTGTCTACATGCGCCTCCGCAAGGGTGAGTACTCGAAGGCGGAATTGGAAGAATGGGCCAGATGGATCCGGTCCCAAGCCGTGAACGTCTATTGCTATCTGAAGCACGATGAGAAAGCCCCGCTCCTCGCCCGCAAGATGTTAGAGGCCCTAAAAGAAACCTGAACAGGGACAAGCCGGAACCAAAAGAAACATCAAACTGCGAAGACGCGACTCTGCCCTCGCCGCGTGGCCGGAGACGATCGCCACGAAAAGTGACGGTGGGCACGACGCGCGGCTCTTCGCACCCTCCGGGAGACCATGGTGAGCTGCTCTGCCAAGGCTCTGTCTGAATCCTACCCTTGACTTTTCAAGCCAAAGGAGATAGCGTGCGCCAGCATAGGCATGGCTTTAAGCAGCCATAGAGATTCATAAAGAATGCTGAGATCTTGGCGAATTCTTCAGTACTTAAAGCCTTATCTACACATCTTTGCCTTTGCTTTCCTGCTCATGGGAGCGGCTGCGGTTTTTGAGGCTTTCAGAGCGCTCCTGGTTCGGCCTATCCTTGATAGTGTTCTGGTTTCCTCACCAGCAGCATCGACTCGTATCGAGCTGATTACCCGGTCGCCTTTCTCCGATAGGAAAATTTACCTTGACCAAGTCAATCCGTTTCCGTACGAGCAGACTGCTCTTGTGCTTGGCTTGCTTGTCGTCAGCGTTACGGTACTGAAGGGCTTTGCAGAGTATTTCTCCACCTACCTCCTGAATCATCTCGGGCAGTCGGTGGTAATGGACTTGAGGAACGAGCTGTACGAGAAGATCCTCCAGCAGTCATCGAGTTTTTTCCATGCGCATCCGACGGGCCGTCTCATCTCTCGAGTCACGAACGACATCGAAAAAATCCAGTTCGCCAGTTCGACCGCTCTTGCCGACGCTCTCAAGCAAGGACTCACGTTTCTTGCCTTTATTTACCTGGTCTTTGCAATCGATTGGACGCTCGCGCTGGCTTCCTTCGTTTTGGCCCCATTGGTCTTCTATCCCTCCAGATTTCTCGGGCGGAAGATTCACAAGACCAGCCGGTCGAGCCAGGACAAGATGGAAGACATCACGAACATTCTACAGGAGACCATCACCGGCCATCGCATTGTGAAGGCTTTCGGAATGGAGGGCTTTGAGCTGGGAAAATTCAAACAAGCGACCCAACGCCTCGCCCGAATCAACCTCAAGTGGATTCGGACTCAGGCCATCACTTCTCCTTATATGGAGGTGGTGGGCGCGATCGCCATTGCCGGCATGATCTTCTACATCCAAAGCCGTATCGCCGCCGGCACCATGACGCTGGGGAAGTTCGGAGTTTTTTTGGCGGCGTTCATCGGTCTTTACGATCCAATTCGGAGGATGAGCGGGATTTATAATACTTTCCAGCAGGCCAGAGGCGCCTCCAGCAAAGTCTTTGAACTCTTGCGGGAACTCCCAGAGGTCGTCGAAAGGCCGGGAGCGCTGACGTTGAGTCGTTTTGAAAGGGAGATTGAGTTCCATCGTGTGAGTTTCAACTACCACGATACCCACTTGCCCGTTCTGAAAGAGATCGATCTGAAGGTTTCGGCCGGCGAGATCATTGCCTTTGTCGGATCGAGCGGCTCCGGAAAGACAACCCTCATCAACCTCCTGCCACGGTTTTTCGACCCAACCGAAGGAAAGATCCTTATCGACGGCCATGACATCCGCGACCTGACGCTCACCTCGCTCCGTTCCCTGATGGGCATGGTGACTCAGGAAACCATACTTTTCAACGACACTGTTCGCAACAACATCTGTTATGGCCGCCAGCGGGTCAGCGACCAGGAGCTTGCCGAAGCTGCGAAGGCAGCGCTGGCGGACGACTTTATCATGCAACTACCCGAGGGTTACGACTCAGTTATTGGCGAGCGTGGACAGAAACTCTCCGGCGGGCAGCGGCAGCGAATCGCTATCGCCCGGGCTTTGCTTAAGAACTCACCGATCTTGATCCTGGACGAAGCCACGTCGGCGCTCGATTCGGAGTCAGAACTACTCGTTCAGAAGGCGCTCTCGAATCTGATTCGCGGGCGCACCGTGTTTGTCATTGCGCACCGGCTGTCCACAATCCGCCAAGCCGATAAGATTGTGGTGATCGATCAGGGCCGCGTCAGCGAAACAGGCACTCATGCGGACCTAGTTGGGAAAGACGGCATCTATCGTCGCCTTCACGACCTGCAGTTCGTGGAGGTGGATTCTTCGTGGGTCAGCTAGTGATGCGGCCCTTCCAGGATTGCCAAAGAGGTTTGGCAACGATCCAATCCACAATCTAACTTTCTCGAAAATTCGCCTTCATTTTCTGCCTATTTGCGACCTTCTTTCGTCCGTGTTCCCTGTGGTCCCCGACCTAGCTCAGCCTTGTCCGGGATAGGTATTGTACAGATGATCAAGAGCATGACAGGCTTTGGCCGCGGTAGGCACGAAGGGGACGACTTCACTTGTACCGTTCAAGTGAAATCCATCAACCACCGCTTCCTGGATCCGCACCTTAGGCTGCCCACGGAGTTTGCCGCACTGGAACTGAGGCTGAAACGCATGATCCAGTCTCGGATTAAGCGGGGCCGGCTGGATCTGACGCTGAACGTGGAAAGAAACACGACGGTCGAGTTCAGCTGGAATGCTGGGATGCTTCACGCATATCTGAAGGCTATCGAAAAGCTCAAGCAAGAATTCTCTCTCTCGGGAGAGCTCGACCTAGTACAGTTGCTGCGAATTCCAGGCATTATTAACCTTGAGGAGCCCGGCCTGTCGTCAGAAGCTCAGGCAAGCATCGAAGAACGCATCGCTTCGGCCGCAGAGGCCGCGCTGCAGGAGCTGGACCGCATGCGCATCGAGGAAGGAGCAGCCCTGCGCGAAGACATTTGTCGGCGGTTACAGGTCATCCGGGATGAAGTAGCCCTGATTCGCGAGCGGATTCAAGGCGCTCTCGCTGCATATCAAGAGCGGCTGAAGGCAAGGCTCAATGAGCTATTGCAGGGAGCATCCGTTGATCCGAATCGTTTGGTGCAGGAAGCCGCTTTCTATGTGGAACGCAGCGACATCACCGAAGAAGTGACCCGGCTGCAAACCCACGCCGAACAGTGCGAAGCTTTGTTGGATGGCGGCGACGAAGCCGGGAAAACCCTGGATTTCTTGCTCCAGGAGATGAACCGCGAGGCCAATACCATTCTCTCGAAGACCACTGGCCTGACCGGCAATGGTCTGGAAATCGCCAACGCCGCGATTGTGATCAAGACCGAAGTAGAGAAAATGCGTGAGCAGGCACAGAACGTGGAGTGAGTGGGAGGCCTGTGAGGCTTGAGACTGGAGACCTTGAACCTCAAGCCTTCGTACGTATGAGTGAACGTGGCACTGTTTTCGTTGTTTCAGCCCCTTCTGGCTCAGGCAAGTCCACGCTAGTGACCCGCCTGATACAGAAAATCCCAAACTTGACCTTCTCGGTCTCGTTCACGACTCGAAAACCCCGCGGTGTTGAGATCCACGGGAGGGAGTATTTTTTTGTCGACGAATCGGAATTCGAGAGGATGATTGCCCAAGACCAGTTTATCGAGTATGCCCAAGTTTTCGGCCACTATTACGGAACGGCCAAGGCATATCTGGAACAGGCGCTGGAAAAGGGGAAGGACCTCATCCTCGATATCGACACTGAAGGCGCAGCTCAGGTAAAGAGCAAGTACCCGGAAGCTGTTTCCATCTTCATCGTGCCGCCTTCCTACGAGGCGCTGAAAACGCGCTTGGAAACCCGTCGCCAGGATGCGCCGGAGACTATTCAGAAACGACTCGATTGGGCGAGCCAGAAGGAAATCTACCGTTATCGCAACTATGACTACATAGTGGTGAATGAAGATTTGTCGCAATCGTTTGACCTGATGCGCTGCATCATCCTTGCCGAGCGGTGTCGCAGGAACCGGATGAATGATCGCGTGCAATCGATAATCAAATCCTTTGGAGGTATCTGAGTTGACGAGTAACTTTGGAAGCATCGACAGCAAGTTTCGTTACATTATTGTGGCGGCCAAGCGGACGCGCCAGCTGCAGGCCGGTTCGCAGCCCATGGTGAACACGCAGTCCCGGAAGTTTACTCGGATCGCCCAAGAAGAGGTCTCATCGGGTCTAATAAAGTACTACATCGACGCGGTGCCCAAGTCCGGGTCCAAGAAGCGCGCCCCGAAGGAAGGCAAGGTGCACTGAGATGGACGACCGAGCACGCCTTTGGCAACCCTCTCACCAGGCTTCGTGACCGCCGTCACTTCGGCTACCCTCTCATCCGTCTGAGGGCGAGGAGGGCAGATCAGATGTTTCTCTTCCCCTCGCCACAACTGGGAGTCCCGGGAAAAAGGGCCAGGGGGTGATGGGGACTGTCGAACGGTTCGTCGAACCCGACTTCTTCAAAATCGCTCGGCCCGTTGAGCCTAGGGAAATCAGATCGTGGGGACTGCTTCATTTGCAGGTAGATATCGATGAAAATCCTCCTGGGCGTTACCGGTTGCATCGCGGCTTATAAGTCGGTCGAGTTGCTCCGTCTACTGCAGAACCGAGGTTGTGAGATTCATGTTGTCATGACCGAGAACGCCCAGAATTTCGTCACGCCGATCGTCCTGGCGGCGCTCAGCCGGAATAAGGTCATGACTGACATGTTTCCCAAGGAGCATTCCCAGGCAAGCATGGAAGTTGCTATCGACCATATTCGACTGGCTCACTCAATAGACGCGCTTCTCGTGGCTCCAGCCACTGCCAATATGATCGCCAAGTTTGCTAACGGCCTTGCCGACGACTTTCTTTCGACACTCTATCTGGCGACAAAGGCTCCAGTGATCCTAGCCCCAGCAATGAACCTGGATATGTGGCATCACGCGGCCACCCAGGCAAACCTGCGCAAACTGGCGACGCTGGGCGTAGCCATTGTGGAGCCGGATGAAGGCTACCTGGCCGAAGGCGTTTTCGGGAAAGGGCGGCTAGCGGAACTTGAAAAGATTGTCGAAAGAGTCTTTCGGGTTACCGCTCCAGCGCAGGATTTCAGAGGCGAAACGGTTGTCGTCACCGCCGGGCCGACGTGCGAAGATATCGATCCGGTTCGCTTCCTGACAAATCGGTCGTCAGGCAGGATGGGGTATGAGCTGGCACGCGCTGCCCAGTCGAGAGGCGCCCGCACTGTACTGATCAGCGGACCCACGTCGCTGGATCCGCCGGCCAGCGTTGAGTTCGTTGCTGTGCGCTCGGCAGACCAGATGCGAGAGAAAGTGCTTCAGTACTTTCCGGAAGCCAGTATCCTCATCAAAGCTGCGGCTGTCGCCGATTTCAAGCCCCGGGCGCTGGCGGATCGGAAAATCAAGAAAAACGGAAAGTCTTTGGTGCTCGAGCTCGTGCCGACTCCTGATATCCTGAAAGAAGTGGGACCACAAAAGGAAGGGCGACTTGTGGTGGGATTTGCCGCTGAGACACAGGAAATTCTTCAGAACGGACACAAGAAATTGAAAGAAAAGTGTCTGGACCTCATGGTTGTAAACGATGTGACTCAGGCTGGCGCCGGTTTTGACAGCGATACGAACATCGTGACAATCTTGAGCCGTGACGGCCAGGAAGTGCGTTTCGACAGGCGGCCCAAGAGTGAAGTGGCCCATGAGATTCTGAACCAGATCGTCGCCTTCAAGAAACGGCATGTCTGAACGTTCACGGCAGTTTTACCTGGAACAACTGAAGGCTCGCCTCGAGTACTACCGCGAGATCGGAATCGAGACCCTGTCCCTCGGCGCCGGACCCTTTCAAATCGCCATTTCGGCACAGGGTTCCGTACCCTGGCTCTCAGCCAGCCCCTCGAAAACAGAGGAGCCAGAGCCCGCCGAGACTGGAGCCAATTGGCAGGCATTCCCAGGAGCGAAGAGTTTGTCTCTGTTTGAAACTCCTTTGACGAATCAACCATCGGGCGAAAGCCTGGAAACGATTCGTGCCGACCTCGGGGACTGCCGTAGATGCAAACTCTGGCCAACTCGTACCAACATCGTCTTTGGATCGGGCACTCATGAAGCAAAGCTGGTGTTTGTTGGCGAAGGCCCCGGCGCTGATGAAGATGCTCAGGGACTTCCGTTTGTCGGAGCAGCCGGCCAGATCCTGACGCGAATTATCGAAAACGTCCTCCATCTCAAACGTGATCAGGTCTACATCTGCAATGTCGTCAAATGCCGTCCACCTGGAAACCGCTTTCCGGAAGAAGATGAGATTGCTACTTGCTCCCCCTTCCTCTTTCGTCAGCTCGACAGCATCCGACCGAGAATCATTTGCTGCCTAGGTGCCGCGGCCGTCCAGACCATTCTGCGCACCAAGGTAAGCGTTGGGAAGTTACGTGGGCGTTTTCACGAGTATCGCGGCATTCCGGTCATGCCGACGTATCATCCTGCCTACTTGTTACGCAATCCCGAAGCCAAACGAGACGTCTGGGACGACATGAAGAAGATCAAAGTATTTTTAAATGAACTGAGTTAGAGTCTGCGAAGGAGGTGTCCACGAAGGCACACGAAAGACGGATTGCTTTAGTCTGCGGCCGTGTTCTTCGTGCTGTTCGTGTTCTTCGTGGATATCTTGCTCGATTTCGTGGATCAAAATCCCTTCCCAAATCCCACGAATTGCTCTAAATAGACCTCATGTTTGTTGAGGTCGCCTTGCCACTTCCCATTCTTAAGACTTTCTACTACCGCTGCCCTGCGACCTGTTTTGAACGGCTTCAGCCAGGACAACGGCTACTGGTTCCATTCCAAAACAGGAAACTTACCGCTTTCGTCATCCGGCCACTAAAGCATCTGCCGGCCGATCTCCCAGCCGGCGTTTCCCTAAAAGAAATTCTCCGCCCGATCGATGCCTCGAGCCTGATCTCGCCAGAGCTCTTCCAATTGAGCCGCTGGATTTCCGAGTACTACTTCGCGTCCCAAGGCGAGGTCCTCAAAGCTTGCCTGCCTCGCAAAGCTGATTTGCGGACTAAGAAGGTTGCCACTCTCACGGCAGCTGGGCTCGACACTTGCAAGCGGATCGAAAGCTGGCCGGAGTCACGCCTTCCGGAAAGGCAGATCTTGCGACTGCTGGCGCAGCATGGGTCTCTGGATCTCAAGGTACTCGGCAAGCTACTGGATCTTGAGGCGAATGACCGGACTCTGAGTAAGCTGGTTGCAGAAGGCTGGGTTGAAATTCGGCAGGATTTGATCGACAAGCTGATGTCGCACCGGCAGCAGAATGTTGTGTCGCTCAACGGTCAGAGCGCCGAGTCCCCTTCACTGGCCGGCCTGACGCCTTTACAAGTCAACGTGATCGAACACCTGAGGCGAAGTCAGTGCCCCTTGCGACTCCCGGAACTGCTGGCATCCACATCGGCTTCTCTCTCTACAGTACGGAGTCTCGCAAAGAAGGGGCTGATCCTCATTGCGAGAGAGCCACTCCGGCGCGACCCCTTCAGAGCCATTCATGGATTCACAATAGGCGGCCGTCGAACCCACACCGAAGAGCAAAGCGCCGTCCTCCGAGAGTTGCGACAAGCCCAGCAAACCCACTCATTTGTGCCAGCGCTGTTACACGGAGTAACAGGTAGCGGCAAGACCGAGATCTATTTGAGTCTGATCGAAGAGACGCTCGAACACCAGAAGAGTGCTCTCTTCCTGATGCCCGAAATCGGCCTCACGCCGCGTACCGCCCAAGAGTTCCGGGAACGCCTAGGTGGTCGGGTAGCAATCCTGCACAGTCGCTTGAGCGATGGTGAGCGGTTTGACGAGTGGTGGCGAATTAAGCGGGGGGAAGCGCACGTTGTCGTGGGAACGAGGTCAGCCGTCTTTGCTCCCCTGGAAAATCTTGGACTGATTGTCGTCGACGAAGAACACGATCCGTCTTACAAGCAACAGGAGAGCCCGCGTTACCATGCGCGCGACACGGCTCTAGTTCGGGGTAAACTCGCAAGGGCATTGGTCGTGCTAGGTTCTGCGACACCCGCGGTCGAGACGTTTTTCAACGCCCGCTCTGGTAAGTATCGCTATCTGCGCCTGGTGTCCCGCGTCCTGTCAAGGCCCTTACCTGAAGTGACCCTGGTCGACATGCGGGAAGAGTTTAAGATTGCAAGGAATAACTCGTTGTTTTCCCGGGCCCTGCAGACTGGCATTCAGGAGCGCCTCGAACGCAGGGAACAAGTGTTGATCCTCCTGAATCGGCGCGGCTTTTCGGCCTGCCTCCTCTGCCGCAGTTGCGGACAAACTATCCAGTGCCGCCAGTGCAGCATCGCCCTGACTTTTCATCGGACAATCAACCGTTTGCTCTGCCACTACTGTGATTATCAACAGAAAGTGCCCAACATTTGCCCTCGCTGTTCGAGTGAGTATCTTTATTTTCAAGGGGAAGGCACTGAAAAGGTGGAAGCGCTTCTCGAAAAAGCCTTTCCTGCAGCCCGCATCGCTCGCCTGGACCGCGACACGACCCAAAGAAAAAACGCTCACGTGGAGATCCTGCGCCAATTTCAGAAAGGTGAGACCGACATCCTGACCGGAACACAAATGATTTCCAAGGGGCATGACTTCCACAACGTCACCCTAGTCGGCATTCTGTCAGCCGACAACTCCTTAGGCTTTCCCGACTTCCGATGTGCCGAGCGAACCTTCCACCTGCTGACCCAGATGTCGGGACGGGCGGGACGGGGAGATGTGCCCGGGCAAGTGCTGATTCAAACGTTTCATCCCGAACATTACTGTCTCAGATTCGTCACGGAGCACAACTACGAAGGCTTCTATGAAAAGGAGATCCGCTTTCGCAAGACAATGCACTATCCACCGTTCAGCGGCATGGCCAATATCCTGGCACGTGATCGGAATTCGGAAGTTGCAGCCAAGAGCCTTAACACCTTTGGAAAGATCCTCCAGCGGCTGGCGGATGGGCAATTTCGGATCCTCGGTCCCACGGTTTCCCCTCTGGCAAAGCTCAAGAACCAACATCGTTTTCAGTTGTTGATCAAATCGAAGAGCCGATTAGAGCTCAGAGAGACTCTCCGACAGGTTCTTAAGGAGGGGGATGCCGAGGGTCTAGACACTGACCGGATTCATATTGATATCGACCCAGTCAACATCTTGTGATGCGCCTCGTGAAAGGGAGGGAATGCTTCGCTAGATTGATCTATCCGGTAACAAGAAAAAAGGCGAGCCCAATACGACTCGCCTTTGTCTCATAAATCTCTAAATTTCAGAATCTTCGGGGAGGCGTCCCTGGAAGGGAGTCGGTCATACCGACTGCAAATCCTTGCCCGGCTTGAAGCGGACTGCCTTGCCAGGAGGAATGGAAACCTCCTCGCCCGTTCGTGGGTTTCTGCCAATGCCAGTCTTCCGAGGTTTGATGGTGAAAACACCAAACCCACGCAGCTCAATGCGATCATCTCTTCTGAGAGCCGCCTTCATGGCCTCAAAAACAGAGTCCACAGCTAACTCGGCTTTTGTTCTTGGGATCCCAGTTCGTTCAACTACCTGATTGATGATGTCTAGCTTGATCACGGCGAACCTTCCTTGGAAGAAATGGAGCGTCAGTCTAGAGAATAAGTTCAATGTTGTCAAGAATTCTCTGGGATCCACCCCTCCCAGATTCACCCTGCAGGAGCGCTTCAAATGCCTGAAAGCCTCTCTTTCGGAACTCGGGGTGAAGGTTTTGTTCAACACGAACTAATTGCTTCATCGGCGGCAGGTTACGTTTGTCTTAGAAGGAATTTTCAATTTCGGAATGATGACCACCAGCTGTGCGCAGACAAAGCGTCTACTGACGAAGCCTTAATGACGAACAATGTCGAAGGCTGACCGCTCTGCGCTATTCCGGCTTGGCGACCTCTTGATCATTGTTGCTTAGTTGCGCAGGTCGCCTTCCGCCCGCGACCTGCATTCGGGCTCATTCACGCCGCCGAATTGCTCGCTGGATGTCCAAGCCGAGTGAGCCTAAACGTCTTTGCTTCAGCAAACTTTGCCTTGACGCCGTTCCAGCCGGGTGTTACTTTTGGCGACCGATTGGCCCTGACAAATTCACCTCCCACCAAGCCAGCGATTTCACAGCATTCATTCTTTGAAGGAGAGTTCCATGGCTGAGAAGACCCAGGACCAAATCATTCCAGCGACTTCTGGCGGGGAATTCAAACCTTACGTTCCAGACAAAGAGAATATTCCAGAGTTTACTCCGAAAGCTATCCTCTTAGGTTCGGCGTTCGGAATCATTTTCGGGGCCTCGACGGTCTATCTGGCTCTGCGCGCCGGGCTGACGGTGAGCGCCTCTATCCCGATTGCGGTCCTGGCCATTGCAATCTTCAAGCGACTTGGGAACTCGACCATCCTCGAGAATAATATCGTGCAAACGATTGGTTCGGCTGGCGAATCGATCGCCGCCGGGGTTGTTTTCACCATTCCCGCTCTGTTGTTCCTCTACCAGGGAGAACAATACTTTCACTACGGTCAGATCCTGATTCTTTCGTTGGTGGGCGGTATCCTGGGTGTGCTCTTCATGATTCCGCTACGCCGATCGCTAATAGTGAAGGAACACGGAGTACTTCCCTACCCGGAAGGTACAGCCTGTGCCGAGGTGCTGGTAGCCGGCGAAAGGGGCGGCTCGCTGGCGCAGAAGGTCTTTGCCGGTCTCGGCATTTCTTTGCTCTACAAGTTCTTGATGAGCATCCTGGGACTGTGGAAAGAGGTCCCTACATACGTCACCAGCAGAACCAGTCAGTTTCCCAACGCAACCATTAACGGGGAGATCACTCCCGAATATCTGGGCGTAGGCTACATCATTGGGCCCAGAATCGCAGGAACCATGGTGGCTGGAGGTGTGCTCTCCTGGTTGGTCCTCATTCCTTTGATTTCGATTTTCGGCGACCGCCTGCCGGAAGTGCTGAAACCCGGTTGGGAAAACAAGCTCATCTCGCAGATGAACCCGGTTGAAATTTACCGCGGCTACGTGCGTTATATTGGAGCTGGGGCAGTTGCCTGCGCGGGGGTCATCACGCTGCTCCGCAGCTTGCCCACCATTGTCAGTTCGTTTCGGGACAGCTTAGCAGACCTCTCCAGCAGCCAGGCCGGGCGGAGAGATGCCCGAAGACGCACTGAGCAAGATATCCCGCTGAACTACGTCGTGTTCGGCTCGATCACTTTGGCACTACTGATGTCAGTGCTGCCTCAGATTCCCGGAGCCTTTCCAGGCAGTCTGCTCATGTCGGTGCTGATTGTCATCTTTGGCTTTTTCTTCGTTACTGTCTCCTCCAGAATCGTCGGGATCATTGGATCCTCTTCTAACCCAATCTCGGGAATGACCATCGCGACACTGATGGCAACTTGTCTGGTTTTTGTCTCGATCGGCTGGGGCGGCGATGCGTACCAGTCCGTAGCCCTCTGTGTCGGAGCCATCGTCTGTATCGCTGCAGCCAACGCCGGCGCCACTTCTCAAGACTTGAAAACCGGCTACATTGTTGGAGCAACGCCGGTTCGGCAACAACTGGGCCTGATCATTGGCGTGCTCGTCTCCGTAGCGGCCATCGGTGGGACGCTGATTCTGCTGCATAACTCGGCTTATGGTCCGATTGGCTCAGTCAAATTGGCCGCACCGCAGGCGACGCTAATGGCGACCATCATCAAAGGAATGCTCAGCCAGGAACTCCCGTGGGGCCTGGTCATTATTGGTATCTTCGTCTCAACTGTCCTGGAGCTCTGCGGCGTCAAATCACTGTCGTTCGCCGTCGGCGCCTATCTGCCGCTTTCGACGACTTCAACCATCTACGTGGGAGGACTGGTCAAGGCTCTCGTCGATAAGCTCTCCGGCAAAGGTGAGAATGAATCTGAGCTCAGCTCAGGTATGCTTTACAGTACCGGTTTGGTCGCAGGGGGATCACTGGGCGGCATCGCAATCGCGATTTTCGCGGGCGTCAAGGAAGGCTATCTGGCCCAGCTCTTTAACATCGGCGATAAGTTCCACCTTGGGGAGAGGCTGGGGGAAGTAGCAGATCTCGTGGCCCTGGCTGCGTTTGCAGTTCTTGCCTTCCTCCTCTACCGCGCTGCACGCCAAAGAGCTTGAGTCCAGGCCAGAGTTGAAAAGCCTGTTGGCTACCTTGCCTATTGGTGATCCCTTCGCTTCAGCAGGAAGTAGCGTGAGGAGGGAAGGTGTGAAAGAATGGCCCTTGGAAAAGCGGAGCGGTGAAGAAATTGCGGCGGCGGCGGTTTGCGACCGCCGAAGTCTCCCATCTGCAACGTGCGGAGCGACGCTCATAGAGCGCCGCGACAATCTTCTCGCATCTTCAAGTGTCAGCGGAAGCTAAGGTGGAAGCCCGGACACATTCGCCGAGTTCGATTTCTTCATAGTTTCTGAGTCATTTCCGGAGGTGAATAAAGTGACATCGAATGTGGGCGTTAAGGAGAGCAAATACCGATTCATCATTCTAGCCGCCAGGCGAGCACGTCAACTCATGACGGGAGCTACCCCCAAAACTCCGACACCGTCCAAGAAACCAGCCTCCATGGCTCAGGCGGAGGTTGCTGCCGGTCTGGTGCCGTACGAGCTGGTCGGAAAGGACATGGAGAAGGCTTCGCTGGACAGGAAGGGCCAGAAACACGCAGCAAAGGGCGCCAAGAAGACGAAGCCGCCGGATCTGTCCAAGAAAATCACTTCCTAGTTCGAGTATCAGGCTGTAGGCCCGATGGAAGGAGGAGAAATGAGGAACCTGTGGAAAGGATTTGTCGTCGGGTGGGTATGCGTATTGCTAGTGCTACCTCAGGCAGTGGATACGCGGGCAGAGGATACGAAAGAAAAACCCAAACTCAAGGCGGAGCGCGACCCGGTGCAGGCTCGCCAGCGGCTGGAGCGGGAAGTTCGGCATGAGCTGGTTATGCTTCCCTACTACGATGTTTTTGACAACTTGACATTCCGAGTGGATGGAAGCCACGTGATTCTTTCAGGGCAGGTCGTTCGTCCAACCCTCAAGAGCAGCGCCGAAAACGTAGTCAAGGCAATTGAAGGCGTGGAGAAAGTGACCAATAACATCGAGGTATTACCACTCTCGTCGAATGATGATCGGCTCCGCGCGGCCGTTTACCGTGCCATTTATTCTCACAGCGCTCTGCAGCAATACAGTCTTCGGGCGGTGCCTCCCATCCACATCATTGTGAAGAACGGCAACGTCACTCTGGAAGGTGTCGTCGCCAGGGAGTCGGACAAAAACATTGCCAACATCCAGGCCAACGGCGTGTCCGGCGTCTTTTCGGTGACGAACAATCTGCGAGTCGAAGAGAAGAAGTGAACCACGCGCGGGGACGGCTCATCCCACGGCTGTTGGGCTGCGCACACACTTATGCAAGGATGCAGAAAGAAAGTCGGTCCTTTTTCTTCGCCCCTGTGGCCCGCTTCGTGGTTTAGGCAGTGTGCGGTAGATAATCTAAACTAACCGACTCTAAACCAATCTAAATCGGGGTATCCGGTTTCATGGCAGTCGAGGGACCCGAGAGAACAGAGAGCAATGCTCGCACACCCGAGCCAGCTGGTGTTCAGTTCGGACGGGGATTCTATGCCGACGAGGGCGTTTGGCGGTGGATGAGTCACACTGGTGAAATTCACGTCAGCCGAAAGTATCTGCCGGCGAAGGTGTGCTTCGTACTTTCCTGTGGTTCGAGAGCTTATTATGGTCGAGCTCCGTTTGAGGTGACAATCCGCACCTCCTTGGAGAGAAGTACTCGCGTCAGTTTCCAAAACAGCGACCACTCTGAGTTCGTCGAGTTGCTGATCGAATCTACAGACGCGGACGTAGTGATTTTTTTGGAGAGTAGCCAAATCTTCGTCCCACAAGACGTCGGTTTGAGTCGTGACGCGAGAAGTCTGTCGGTTCGGCTGAGTCACCTGACCCTTCAGACTGCAGCTTTGCGACGATGCCCTGTCTGCAGTGGCCGAGACTCGGCAACTGCAGGCGCGAACCGGAGGCTAGGACAGCTGCCGATAACAGCAGCGCATGTGTCCGAAAGTGGCCTCTGTACTTACGATCTCGTCGAATGCACTGGCTGTGAGCTGATCTACATCAGCCCGCTTCCACCTCGAAACGTCTTCGACAGCCTCTATGTACTGAACCCGCAGTTTGCTGGTCCCGTCTACCGCGGCCCGCGGACCTGGCTGGTCCGAGCCTATTATTGGCGCCGTTTCAGAAGCTTGCTCCGGCAATATCCCTCCGCACTCCAGCCCATCCATATCCTGGAAGTCGGCAGCGGGCTCAGTTGGATGTGCCGCACCGCGAAGTGGTTTGATCCGCGGGCGGTCACAGTGGCTCAGGACGTCAGCCCGGAGGCTAGCCAATCCTGTCCCTGGGTGGATCACTTTGTCGTTGGTGACCTCGCTGAGAACCTGGACCTCATCCGAAAACACGCGCCCTACCAGGTGATTTCGATGACACATGTCATCGAGCATCTCCCGGATCCAGTAGCAACCCTTAAGTTGTGCGCCTGGCTGTTGGATCAAACTGGAGTCCTCTTCGTGACGGCGCCTCACCGCCCCAAGCAATGGAACCTACGAGCGCCTACTAATCCCATGCAGTGCTGGAGGGGATGGAAGTATAATCATGTTCCGGCACATCTCCAGTATTTCAACCGCAGGAGCTTGGGCTGCTGTGGCGCCCTGGCCAAGTTGCGCTTGACATTCTACGAAGAAAGGCAGGAAGCGCTGGAAGCATGTCTGACCGTAGGCGAGAATTGAGACCCCAAACTGAAGTGACTGATCCAACGAGACCTAAAGCCTGACGGGCTCCAGCATGGCGGAACGACATTCTTAGAGTCGGCTCACATCCTCCGAACAACATCAATATCCACAACGGTAATTCGGACAAGAGGGACCCGCAGGCGGGATGGTGCGGACTTCCTGCTGGTTTAACACGCTGGGAGTTTCTTGTTACAGGGCGGGGGGACCAACTTCAGGGTGGTCTTGTCGCGCTTGAGAGTGTGCCAGAAGCAGAACTTGATGCAGCACAGGGCTTGTGGTGGCAGCACGGGAGTAGGGCAGTGGTAGAACTTCGGCCTCCCAAACATTGTCTTCTCACCTTCGTAACGACGTCATCGTGGCGGCGGCTGAAGCTTTCTGATGATTTCGCCGCAACGCTGTCGCCAGCTGTGCGCGGCATTCCATTGTTTCTGGATGCGAGGCGGGCAGTGTGTCCTCCAGAATCGCCAATGATCGTCGCAACAAGGTTTGGGCTTCTTCATTCTGATTTTTGTCTGCATGAACTGCTGCAAGCGCACTGAGGCTCCTGGCCACATCGGGATGCCCGGGCCCCAGCACCTTCTCGCGAATGGCGACGGCACGGCCCAGAAGCGGTTCCGCCTCGGTCGCTTTCCCGACCGATCGCAGCGTCTGACCCAGGACTGTCAGGCTGGCTGCCACCTCCGGGTGTTCCGGCCCGAGCGCACTCTCCCGAATGCTCAAAACACGTCGCTGCAGCCGCAGGGACTCCTTCGTCCTGCCATCGGTCACATAGAAGGCCGCTAGATTCCCCAAGCCCAACGCCAACCTGGGATGATCCGGTCCCAGGGCACTCTCCCAGATGGCGAGGGCCCTGCGGTAAAGCGGTTCCGGACTGACTCCGGTTTTCCAGGTCCGCAGCAATTCGGCGAGGTTGTTGAAGCTGGTTGCCACTTCCGGATGATCTTTGCCCAGAGCCTTCTCCCGCATCGCCAACGAGCGCCGCAAAAGGGGCTCGCTTCTCGAGTACTCACCGCGCTGATAGTAGAGCAACCCGAGATTGTTCAGAGTGGTGGCCATCGCCGGATCGGCTTCTCCGAGCGCCTGCTTTTGGATTCTCAAAGCGGACTCATAGAGCGTCTCTGCCTTCCCATAGAGTCCCTGAGCTCGATACACTTCTGCCAGATTATTAAGGACAGCTGCAATCTGCGGATGTTCGGTCCCTAGAGACTTTTCCAGGAGCGCTAGGGCCTTCCGGCACGAAGCCGCTGCACGTTCATGTTGGCCTCTAAAGAGCATAAGTTCGGCCCAGTTATTGAGCACCGTGGCAACGAAGGGATGTTCCGCTCCCAGGGTCAGCTCCAACAGTTCGAGCGCCTGACGATAGAACAGCTCCGCATCGTCCAGGCGTCCTTGTACTCGATAGAGTTCAGCCAGGTTGTTCAAGATGACTGCGGTGTTCGAGTCCTGGCTGCTCAGATCTCTGCAAAGATCCAACGCCTGCCGATAGAGGGGCTCGCTGTCTGCGTATCGGCCTGCAGACCGCATCGTCTCCGCAAGGCGGTTCAAACTGATTACCCGCTCCAGCAACTCCTGCCGCCCGGCGGGCAGCAGGTTCCCGGGAGTAGTCGCTTGGGCGGTATCCCTCTGAAAGGAGATCCCTTTGGTCCCGCATCCCGCACCTTTCGGGTTCCTGACGCAATCCGTCGAGGTTCCCAACAGGACCTCCGAAAGGAGAAGCAGGGCCAAAGGAAGCAAAACCGTGCTTTGGAATCGACTAGCTGGCATGACGACCTCCTCAAGATTTTCGTCCTAGTCCACTTGGTAGGGACCAAGTTCACAAAACGGTTGCATTCGCTGGAGAACCACCAAGAACGCAAAGAGAAGGCAACCTGTGTTCAACCACAGTCATCGTGCCACCCCGATCTGCTGCCGAAAAGTGAGACCCGGTAATTCCACGGTGCCGCACGGTGGCGTCTCGCTTGAATGTTGTGCTGGGTGTGAGTTACAGTGAGTGGTAGATCAATCGGACGAAGGAATGGAAGAAGAGATGGGCGCAGCCGAACGTGTTGTTCCAATCCTGAAGGCAAGAAAGTCCAGCGGGGCTAATACCAGGGTCCGGCCAGACCTTCCCGTTCAGGCCATCCGCCAGCAGCTTAATAAGATTCTGTGCAGTGAGGGGTTCGCTCGCGCCGAGCGCATGAGCCGGTTTCTTCGGTTCATCGTGGAGCAAACCCTGAAAGGAGGAGGGCCTCAACTCAAGGAATACCTGGTTGGCGTGGAAGTCTTTGATCGCGGGGAAGCTTTCGATCCTAGAACTGACCCCGTAGTTCGGGGTGAAGCCCGCCGCCTCCGGGTCAAGCTAAGAGAGTATTACGACAGCGAAGGCCGCGCTGACCCGATTCGTTTCGCTTTGCCAAAAGGCAGCTACATGCCGGTTTTCGCAACCGAGGCCACGCTGGAGCCCGCCTCAGCACCGGCTCAGCCGCTGCAGAACGCCAAAGCCATCGCAGTGCTGCCCTTCCTCAATTTGAGCTCCGACGGCGAGAATGAGTACTTCAGCGATGGCCTGACAGAAGAGATCATTCATGCTCTGGGCAAAGTTCAAGGAATGAGTGTCGTCGCGCGCACGTCTGTCTTTCAGTTCAAAGGCAAGGCTTACGACATCCGCAAACTCGGAGAGCAACTCAACGTGCAGACCGTGCTCGAAGGCAGTGTTCGCAAATCTGGCGAGCGCCTGCGGATCACGGCCCAGCTCATCAGCGCCGCGGACGGTTATCATCTCTGGTCAGAAACCTACGAGCGCGAAATGAAAGACATCTTCAGCATTCAGGAAGAGATCTCGAACGCCATCGTCAGCACGCTCAGGCAGCGCCTGGCAAGTCAAGCCGAATTCCCTCCGGTGCGGCGCGCCCGCGAGAACATCGAAGCCTACCATCTGTTCCTCAAAGGGCGCTTTCACAGCCGCAAGCGGACCGAGGACGGAATCACTAAGGCCATTGGATACTTCCAGCAGGCTATCGACACCGACCCGTACTATGCCGCTGCTTACGCCGGACTGGCCGAGTCATTCAGCCTCTTGGCTCACAAGGGATTGTCACCCTCTCGCGAAGTGATATCGAAGGCCAGGAGCGCCGCGCTGCAAGCCATCGCCTTGGACGATCAGGTGCCCGAGGCGCACGTAGCACTGGGCTTTGTGCGCTCGACTTACGACTGGCAGTGGGCCGAGGCTGAGTCGCATTATCTGCGTGCCTTGCAAGCCGGTTCCGGCTGCAAGGCCGAAGCATTTCACTGGTACGCTTCGGACTACCTCGCTCCGCTGCGCCGCTTGGACGAAGCCCTCACCGCTATCCGGCAGGCGCAGTTCCTCGATCCCCTTTCCCTGCTGGTTAACGCAAGTCTGGGATTCGTCTTGATCATGAGGCACGAGTACAGCGAAGCGATCGAACATTATCGCAAATGCCTGGAGGAACTGGATCCAAACTATTACCACTTTCATACCGGCCTGGGACGCGCTTATGCACAGCTCGGCAAGTTGGAAGAAGCCTTGCACCACTTCCACAAAGGCGAGAAGCTCTCAGGAAACATTCCGTACGTGACTGGTGTTCTCGCCCATTGCTATGCCGTGATGGAGAAAAGGTCAAAGGCAGAAGCAATACTCAGAGAGCTGGTTCGGCTGGCCCAGAAGCGTCATGTTCCGGCCGCCACGGTAGCGCTGGTTCACCTCGGTTTAGGCCAGCTTGACGAGGCTCTCAGCTGGCTGGAGAAGGCTTTTGAGCAACGGGAAGGAGCTCTGGCTTTCCTAGATGTTTACCCAACCTATGACCCGCTGCGCTCAGAGCCCCGCTTTCAGGCGATGGTGAGTAAGCTCGGTCTGCATTCGGTTGAAACTTCCGGAAGGTAATACCAACGTGGCTAATAGGGCTGCAAAAGTTTGTTTGCGAGCCTTTGGGTGGGCTCCGTAGGAGCCGAATGTTTATAGTTCCAGACGTCCAGATTCTCTCTCAAGCTCCGTAGGAGCGGCATCGTTTTGATGCACAAGGTGTTGATGCCGCTCCTGCGGGGCTCAGAATATGCGTAGAGAACGGCATTTCTATACATATTCGGCTCCTAACGGAGCCCAGAAACATCCTTCCTCGTGACTTAACGTTGCTCTCCGCGTTCGTATTACTCGTTCGTATTATAAAGGATTAGAGAATATGGTGACGCAAACCTGACGCTTGGTCCCTCACCCGTTTGTGGGTGAGGGATGCCGAAGTCTGGGAGAGGGATACAAGTAAGGGGGTGTCACCATAGTTTGCAAAGAGCGAGTTACAGGGCGCGGCCTGCGCACCCTCATTTCGCCTGAACCTTAGCGGCCATTGCTTTCACTTTGCCTACAATGAGTTCTTCTACCGGCTCGGCAAATGGCCCTGGCATCCCATAGTAGATTCCGGATTGGTAGGCCTCGTAGCCACCTTCTCTCAACACCCTCACCGACGGGATATAAGCAAACACGTCATTTGCGTAGGCGATCGTCCAGAGCGATTTCAACTTCAGGTCCTGCTTGAGCCGCAGCGCGTAATCGACGACGACTTCGCCTGCCAACGCCACCATTGTCAGGTCGCTGCCCAACTGGCAAACCTGGATGGGATAAGAGTAACGATCTGGAATCTTCCCTTGCTCGTCCAGAATCCTCAGCATGCGCCGTGCGTGCCGCTGGCGGTAGACATCTTTCTCTTCCAGGCGCTTCTGAAACTCGTCGCGAGCGGGTACCACCAGGGGTAGAGGAATCAGCTCCCATCTGGTAGTCAGGCTTCCGGCCACGGGGACCAGCGGCTGGGACAATATCTGCGACACGGCTGCTGCCAGGGATTTGCCGTGCTGCTGAGCCAATTCGAGAGTGCTTCGCGGATTTGGATTGGCATCTGCCCCGCAACCCGTGACGAACAGCGCCATCGCTCCCGGATTCTGCTGCTCTAACTCGCTTTGAGCAAAGCCAGCATAGTCGCCGCTGAATTGGTAAAACTCGCCAGTCAATGTCGTGTTGTGACAGGCATACCCCATGAGCACCGCCCGCAGTTTGCCATTGCCGTCGTCGATGCGCAGAACCGGAACACTACGATCCACCGGCCCGTCTGGGTTGACGGCAATCTTGTATCCTGTTGGCGAAGGCAGGCGCCGGTTGACGGCAAATTCAGCTTGTCCGACACCGTAGGAGATCCTTGCCGGAGCCAGGTTCCGAAGTGCCTCTTCAACAACGCGGACCACATCCTGTTCCATCCAGGCCGTATACCTGCTGACGGCGCTGGCCTGCTCAGCGCTCAAATTATACATGTCGATGAGAGAGTCACGGATGACCGGCCCTGTGTGAGTATGGGAGGACGTCAGCATGAGCCGATCTCGCTTCAATCCGGTTCGCTTTCGCACCCCCTCGGCCACTTTCTCTGCGATGCTGTGACTGAACCCTATCAGGTCGGTTGTCAGGATGACGAGCCGGCGGCCCTGCGGATCTTCGAGCGCCAGCGCCTTGGCGTACAGATCCTGTATCTTTCCTTCCGAAGCCTTGTTGCGGCTGGCATACCCTGCCATCCAGATCGGTTCTTCAGGAGTAATGACCGCTTTGGCAACTCCCGCCTTCCAACTGGTGCCAGCCTCGTTCTTTCCTTTGGCGGGGGTAACATCCTGGCACAAAAGGCCCACAACTAGTACAGACATGAGCAGGCAGCGTTGTTTCTCAACCCACATCGAAGAAGACCTCCTGGAGTCCTTTTCTTCCTTGGAGAAGTAAGCCGAGCAGAGCCTTGGAACCTTAGAACTTGGACTTTAGACTTACAATTGAATGATCTTTAGATCTTTGTCCACCCTCAAACTGGCTTCTGTCGCTCGGCACACTTCATCGACTGAAAGTTCACTCGCCACCTCTCGTAGCAAGAGACCTTGAGGGGTCACGTCGATCACAGCCATCTCGGTAATGATCCTATGGACCACGCTGAGTCCAGTCAGGGGCAAGGTGCAGTTTCGAACAATTCTCGGCTTCCTGTTCCGGGTCGTATGTTCCATTGCCACCACCACTCGCCTTGCGCCACTGGCCAGATCCATGGCCCCGCCCATCCCTTTGACCATTTTTCCCGGAATCATCCAGTTCGCCAGGTTGCCTGCCTCATCCACCTCCAAACCACCCAGAATACACAGGTCCAGGTGGCCGCCGCGGATCATAGCGTACGCATCGGCGCAGGAAAAGAAACTCGCGCCAGGACGGATCGTCACCGCTTCCTTGGCGGCGTTTATCAGGTCAGGGTCGATTTCGGTCTCCTGCGGACGAGCCCTAAAGCCGAGGACGCCACTCTCTGAGAGCAGCATCGCTTCGACACCATCGGGAAGATGGTTGGCTACCAAGGCGGGAATCCCCAGGCTGAGATTGACACAGAACCCATCCTTAATCTCCTGTGCTGCCCGTTTGGCGATGAGGTGGCGCTTTCTGTCCCGCATCGAGCGGCATCCCCCGCTTTCTCTCGACGTATTTCTCGTGCCGAACTCCTTGAAGAATCCTCTGCACGTAGATCCCAGGAGTATGAATGGAGTCTGGATCGAGTTGCCCAGGCTCGGCCAGCTCCTCAACTTCGGCAATCGTGACGTCGGCCGCGGTGGCCATCAGCGGATTGAGATTCCGCGCCGTCGCCCTGTAAACCAGATTTCCCGCACGATCGCCCTTCCAAGCTTTTACCAAGGCAAACTGGGCTCGAAGCGGAAGTTCTAAAACATAATGTCTGCCATTCCAGGTGCGCGTCTCCTTGTTCTCGGCCGCGATGGTGCCGTAGCCGGTGGGGGTATAAAACCCTCCCAAACCCGCCCCACCGGCGCGAATCCGCTCCGCGAAGGTCCCCTGTGGACTCAGCTCGATTTGCACTTGACCGTTCAGCACGAGCCTTTCGAAAAATGGATCCTCGCCGACGTCGGTTGCAATCATCCTCTTTACCTGACTGTTTCGCAAAAGCAGGCCCACACCGGCATTGTCAGTACTGGCGTTGTTGCTGATCAGGATGAGATTACGCGTTCCCCGATCCCGCAAGGCCCGGATCAGGTTTCCCGGAATTCCGCAGAGACCAAAGCCACCCACCATGACGCTGGCACCGTCCTCAATGTCAGCGATTGCCTGTTGGATGTCCTGAAACACTCGCGTCATGAGCATCGATTGTGACAAGCGTCCCGACCGAAACGCGCTTCACGTTGAAAGCGACACGCCGCTGCCGACTGGCGGCTCTCCGGGGAGAGACACACCCATGTCAGCAGAGCGGCTCCCCCTTTCGATCTCTCGTTCTACCTGCGTGATTGCTGTCAAATGCTCTCTGCGCCGTCGTCACCTTCAGTGCTGGACTTCTAAATTCGTTTCCCGAGGATTGGCGCAATCTGAGCCAATTCCTTCATCAATTTCTCAAACTGATCCGGGAACAAGGTCTGTGCACCATCGCTGATGGCCTTTTCCGGATTCGGGTGGACTTCAACCAACAAACCGTCGGCACCCGCCGCCACCGCAGCTCGCGCCATCGGAGGAACCTTGTCGCGGCGACCGGTACCATGAGACGGATCGACCACGATGGGAAGATGAGAGAGTTTCTTGACGACCGGAATGGCCGAAATGTCCAATGTGTTACGGGTGTAGTTTTCGAAGGTGCGAATACCGCGCTCGCATAGGATGACGTCGTGGTTACCGCCGGCCAATATGTACTCGGCGGAGAGCAGCCACTCCTCAATGGTTGCTGCAATGCCGCGCTTAAGCAAAACCGGCTTGCGAACCTTTCCAAGCTCGCGCAGGAGATTGAAGTTCTGCATGTTGCGGGCCCCAACCTGAAGGATGTCTGCGTATTCCAGCAGCAGCGGGATTTGCGTCTGATCCATCACTTCGCTGACGACAAACAACCCATGCTGGTCGGCAGCCGCACGCATGAGCCGCAGGCCTTCCTCACCCATGCCCTGAAAGCTGTAAGGAGAGGACCTTGGCTTGAACGCACCGCCACGCAAGATGCCAGCACCGCAGCGTTGAACAATACCCGCGACAGTCTCGATCTGATCCTTGCCCTCCACGCTGCAAGGACCGGCCATCATGACGACGACCTCGCCGCCAATTTCGATCTCGCGGCTGACGTTTTTGATCCGAATACGAGTCCCTTCCGGCTTGAACTGCCGGCTGGCCAGTTTGTACGGGGCGGTAATTCTGATAACTTCGCCGACACCGTCGATGAGTTCAATCTCTCGGGTATCGATAATCTTTTGACCGACAACGCCGAGGACCGTGTGTGTGACTCCGGTCGAGCGGTGGATATCAAAGCCGAGCTGGACCAGCTTTTCGACTACATGTTGAATTTGCGCCTCAGTGGCGCCTTCCTGCATGACGACAACCATTCTCGCTCCTCATTCGCTAACCCGGCCCTCCAGGACGATGCGTTCCACCCGGCGTGACTCGTCGATAATTCTTTCAAACAACCGGCGCAAGGCCTCATCCTCAAGCGGCCCCCGGTTATTTCGAGTGACTCTTTCGAAAATCTGTTTCTCCCTCTCCGGGTCATATACTGGCAACTGGTGTTCCCTCTTGATCTTTCCGATCTCAATGACACAGCGAGACCGCTCGCTCAGCAGTTCCGCCAATTTTGTATCGATCTCGTCAATTCGCTTTCGCCAGTGGCCGATGTCCATGCGTTACATTCCTCCTCTCAACCAGCAGGTGAATTCCCCAACTTTCTCTGCCAGGCGAGGATTTTCCAGGTTTTCCTCAATGCAGCGAACAATCGAGCTTCCCACGACAGCGCCGTCGGCCTGGTGGCAGATTTCGGCGACTTGATCAGGATGGGAAATGCCAAAGCCGACCGCCACCGGCAAAGCAGAATGCTGGCGAATCCGCTCAACCAGCGGACGCACTTCCTCGGAAATCGATTTCTGCTCGCCAGTGACCCCTGTGCGTGAGACGGCATACACAAAACCCGAAGAAAAACGAGCAATCTTCTGAATCCGCTCACTGGTACTCGTCGGCGCAGCCAGGAAGACGGAGTCCAGTGACGCCTGCCGCAAGACCTTCGTCGGACGTTCAGCCTCTTCGACGGAGAGATCAGTAATCAGCACGCCATCGAGGCCACTGGCCTTGGCATCCTTCGCCAACGCCTCCAGCCCGTA
This sequence comes from uncultured Acidimicrobiia bacterium, assembly GCA_963752385.1. GTDB lineage: Bacteria > Acidobacteriota > Terriglobia > Versatilivoradales > Versatilivoraceae > CAVVYL01. The sequence continues at coordinate 24,615 of CAVVYL010000065.1, forward strand.
GGCAAACAATGGATTGTAATAGCTGAAAAGCATGAAGGGAACCTCTGTTCTCTTGCGCAGTTGGGCAATCATCGTCAAGGCCGACTTCAAAGTAACACCTTGCTTTAGAGCGCGCTCCGTAGCCCGCTGAATGACCGGACCATCTGCCAATGGATCCGAAAAGGGAACCCCTAACTCAATGATATCTGCGCCGGCCTTTTCCAGCTCCAAAACAATCTGGAAAGTGGCCTCGAGACTGGGATCACCTAGAGCGATGTAGGGAATGAAGGCTTTCTTTCCCTGGTGTTTGAGTTGTTCGAATTTCTGTTGAATTCGTGTCATTGTCCGGAGGAAAGCATTTGCGGTGGGTCATAGGTGATCGGCTGTTTCGCCATTTTCAAACCAGTTGGAAATCAGAAGAGAGCCAACGACCCGAAGCACATGAGGGGCGGTGATTCGTGGACCGGACCAAGGGAACATCGATGATCCGTGATCTTACCGACTCGCTGCGACTGTTTGCACGTCCTTGTCTCCCCGACCGGAGAGATTGACGATCATGAGATGGTTGCAACTCAACGTCGGAGCCAAACGGACAGCTTCCGCGACGGCATGGGCGCTCTCTAATGCCGGAATGATCCCTTCTGTCCGGCTGAGTAAGTGGAACGCTTCCAGCGCCTCCTCGTCATCCACGGAGGAATAACGAACGCGTCCAACGTCATGCAGATACGCATGTTCCGGTCCCACGGACGCGTAATCGAGCCCGGCTGAGACGGAATGCGTCGTTGCAATTTGCCCTTCTTGGGTCTGTAGCACGTACGAGTAGGTCCCTTGCAGAATCCCCGGTTTGCCGCCATTGAAGCGGGCTGCGTGTTCTCCCAACTTCTGTCCGCGGCCGCCCGCTTCGACTCCGACCATGGTCACCGTTGCTTCTTTGAGGAAAGCATAAAAGAGTCCAATCGAGTTGCTACCGCCACCCACACAAGCGACGAGCGTGTCGGGGAGTCGGCCTTCCTTCTTCAGAATCTGCGCTCGAGCCTCACGGCCAATCACTGCTTGAAAATCGCGCACCATCATCGGGTAAGGGTGCGAGCTCAAAACCGATCCCAGCAGATAATAGGTGTGGCGAACATTGGTAACCCAATCCCGAATCGCTTCGTTAATCGCATCCTTCAAAGTCTTGCTGCCACTGGTTACCTTGTGCACCTTGGCACCCAGCAGGCGCATGCGGAAGACGTTGAGCTCCTGGCGCCGCATGTCTTCTTCGCCCATGTAGACTTCACACTCCAGGTTCAGCAACGCACAAACCGTGGCCGTCGCTACACCATGTTGGCCAGCACCTGTTTCCGCAATAATGCGCTTCTTGCCCATGCGTTTTGCCAACAAGGCCTGGCCAAGACAATTGTTGATCTTGTGCGCACCCGTGTGGTTCAGATCTTCCCGCTTCAAATAGATCTTGGCGCCACCGAGCCGTTGGGTAAGACGCTCCGCACAAAACAGTGGCGTGGGGCGGCCCGAATACTCGTGGAACAGCCGGTTCAGCTCCGCTTGAAATGTGGGATCGACTTTGGCTTTCAGATAGGCCTGCTCCAACTCTTCCAGCGGATGCATCAAAGTCTCAGGAACGAACTTTCCCCCGTAACGACCGAAGTGTCCCTGCGCATCGGGTAACTGATCAAAATTCAGGTTTTCCATAGTTCTCCTGAAAATAGACCTCGTCGTTGTCCTGCTTGCTCTCGAACAATGTTCTGAGACAACGACAAAAACGAGACGACGCTCTCGTCAACCTCCGTCGCTGGCAGCAAGCGCCACACGGGCCCTGTTGATTTCGCGAAAGAGCGTCGCCATTTTGGCTGGGTCTTTCTTGCCTGGTTCACTTTCAATACTGCTGCAGATGTCCACGGCATAGGGACGCACGCGCAGGATGGCATCGTGAACGTTTTCCGGACTCAATCCACCTGCCAGAATGACCCGACCATGTTGCTTGGCCGCAATCGCAATGTCCCAGTTAAAGATCTGTCCCGTGCCTCCCACTTGCTTAGAATCGTACGCGTCGAGCAGGTAGGCTCCAACCCGATAGGCCGCCAGCTGGGCGACGTCGAAGTTCTCATCCACTCGGAAAGCCTTGATGAGGCGAAGCTCACTGATCTTTCTGGCGTATTCGGGAGACTCGGAGCCATGGAGTTGGACTGAACCGAGGCCGATGGCGTGGATGATGCTGAGAATACGCTCAGGGCTGAACTCGTCCACAAAGATCCCTACCAGGGATACCAGCGGGGGAAGAGCCTCAATGATCGGCTTCGCATTGGTTGGTTCAATGTAACGCGGGCTGCGCTTGTAAAAGTTAAACCCGAGGGCATCGGCGCCCAGATTGATCGCAGCCTTGGCGTCCTCCAGATTCGTAATGCCGCAGATCTTGACTCGAACCATAGAAGCGAAGAGCCAGTTATCAACTGTTAGCGGTCCGTTGCCAGTTTGTGAGGCCCAGCCGGGATTTGCCACTCGCAATTGAAAACTGGCTACTTACAACCAACAATCATCAATTCAAACTTCGAATGATCAACTCCCGCAAGGCACGTCCCGGCTTGTCAGACTTCATGAATGCTTCGCCAATGAGGAATGCATCGCAACCTACGTCTCGCAGCATGCGGATGTCATCCGCCGTCTGGATCCCACTCTCGCTCACAAGAATCGCGCTGTCAGGAACGTGCGGCGCCAATTGCAATGTCGTGTGAAGATCCACCTTGAGAGTCGTCAAGTCACGATTGTTGATGCCTATCATTCTGGCACCACATCCCAGGGTGGCGTGCAACTCCTGTAAATTGTGGACCTCGACCAAAACGTCCAGTCCGACCTCTTCTGCCAGCCGAATCAGGTTCTTCAGCATCGTGGCGTCCAGGATGGCGGCAATCAACAGGACAGCATCCGCGCCGGCTGCCGCTGTTTCGTAAATCTGGTAGGGATCGAAGATGAAGTCCTTGCGCAACAGGGGACGGGAAACATTCGGCCGGGCACGTTGAATATGTTCCAAGGCACCCTGAAAATGGTCCTCTTCTGTCAGAATGGAAATAGCCGCGGCGCCGTGGGACTCATAGTCAATGGCGATTTCCACCGGGTCGTACTCCTCCCGTAAGACGCCTCTCGAGGGGGAGGCCTTCTTCATCTCCGCAATCAAATTCAACCGATCAGATCGGTCCAGCGCAGCGTAGAATGACCGTGTCTTGATCAGCGTGTTTCTCACGGCGGACAGGTTCTCTCCCTTCACCGGCAGATTCGTCTGTTTCCACCGCTCAAGCCGAGCTTTCTTCACTTGAACAATCTGACTCAGGTGATTTTCCTTCAAACAGAGCCGCCTTCCTTAGGCCCGAGCCACACATGATAACGCGCAGCCCCTCAACTCTGGCCTGTCTCTTCAACCAGGGCCGGGGCCGCGGCACAGTAAGCTACTTCGTAGCAAGAGACCGCATACCTCGAGCAGGGGAATCACGCTCTCACGTCCTCCTTGCCCAAGAGGACCAACGGGAGGTCTAGTTGGCGTTGACATGACTCACCTGTGAACCTCCTCGTCGCGAGTGAAATTGGTTCCTACCGCCCCCCGGGTCACGGACAACGGGTTACTGTGTTTCACCAGTAGTTCCAACTTCTCGAAAGCTTTTCCACTGAGCAAAGATTCGCGGGCCATTACCAGCCCCTGCTGGAGAGAGCCGGCACGCCCAGCGACATAGATTCCTGCAGCCGCATTCAGCAAAACGATATCAGCCTGTGCGCCGCCAGCCTGGCATGACAGAATTTTACGAAGTAGCTGAGCATTGCACTCCACGTCTCCGCCCAGGAACGCTGCTCTTGGACTGCGACCCAACCCCAGCTCCTCAGGGGTGACGAAGGTACTTCGGGCGACGCCGCCTTGCACTTCCGTGATCCGCGTGCGCCCACTCAAGCTGATTTCATCCAAGCCATCCTCACCTGAAAACACCAACGCATGCTCACAGTCCAATCTCAGGAGCGCGTCGCCAAGGATTTCAGTTAGATGGGGAGAAAAAACACCGATGATCTGACGCCGGGCGCCGGCTGGATTCACCAAAGGGCCGAGCAGATTGAACAGGGTTCGAATTCCAAGTTCCTTCCTGACCCTGCCAACAATCTTCATTGCCGGATGGAATGCAGGAGCAAACAAAAACGTGATACCGCACGTTGAGAGGCAGTCTTCCAGCACCGCTGCCGGAGCTTCGATATTGACTCCCAGGCAACTCAGAACGTCGGCACTTCCGCACTTCCCGGACATCGCCCGGTTACCGTGCTTGGCCACCGCAATGCCTGCGCCGGCAATCACAAAGGCCGCACCGGTTGAAATGTTGAACGTGCCGGAGGCGTCGCCTCCAGTTCCTGCTGTGTCCACGAGACGCTCCTGGCTATGATTCAATTTCACCGCAAATCGCCGCATGGCGCGGACAAAGCCGACAATCTCGTTAACCGATTCCCCTTTTGACGCCAGGGCAACGAGCAGCGCTCCGATTTGGATTTCGCTGAACTTCTGCTCAAAAATCAATTGCAGCACTTGTTCAGACTCGTCGACTTCCAGGTCAATTCGGTCTTGGAGTTTCTTTAGCGTGTCGATGTAACAGGTTTGGAGATGCATCATTCCATCCGATGTGCAGCGAGTGGTGCCGGAGCGAACTAGCCAACGGGGAAAAATGGAAAACTGCGGCTCTTGCCTGGCAAGTCTGTCAGCCGAGTCTACAACTTCAGAAAATTCTCTAGGAGCTTTTTCCCGTGGTTTGTCATGATCGACTCCGGATGAAACTGGACTCCTTCGATTGGACACTCCCGATGACGCAATCCCATGATGAGACCGTCCGTAGAAGTCGCGGAAACTTCCAGACACTTCGGCAAACTCTTTCGCTCCACCATCAAGGAATGATAGCGCGTAGCAGTGAACCGGTATGGCAAGCCTTCAAAAATCGTGCGGTTGTCATGGCAAATCTCGCTGGTCTTCCCATGCATCAGGTAGGGAGCAGGAACGACTTTCCCCCCAAATGCCTGGCCAATCGCTTGATGCCCGAGACAAACGCCGAGAATAGGCTTCTTACCTTCAAGCGCTTTCAACAGCTTCAAGGTGATGCCCGCTTGATCGGGATTCCCAGGTCCCGGTGAGATCACAATGCGTTCCGGGTTCATCGTCTCGATGGTCGCCAAATCAATCGTGTCGTTGCGACGCACGTCGACCTGCTGACCCAACTCTCCCAGATACTGAACCAGATTATAGGTAAACGAATCATAGTTATCGATGACCAGGATCATACGCAGCAGCCAATGGTTGATTGCTAGTTCTCTGTCACTAACCGGAACCGTCTACGGACAACAGACGGGATAGCGGGCCCCTCAGAAGCCCTTTTCAGCCATCTCGATCGCCTTCACCAGTGCTCGAGATTTGTTGATCGTCTCCTGAAACTCCTTCTCGGGAATAGAATCCGCGACGATGCCACCGCCGGCTTGGATGTAAGCCTTTCCGTCTTTGACGACCAGCGTTCGAATGGCGATACACGAGTCCAGGTTTCCCGAAAAATCCAGATACAGGATAGCCCCTGCGTAGACGGCACGCTTCGTTGGCTCGAGTTCGTCAATGATCTCCATGGCTCGCACTTTGGGGGCGCCCGTGACCGTGCCCGCCGGAAAGCAGGCCATGAGCGCATCGAAGCGGTCCAGGTCTCTGCGCAGCTCGCCTCGAAGACTCGACACCAGATGCATCACGTGGGAGTACTTTTCGATGAACATCAGATCGACGACTTCTACGCTTCCAAACTCACAGACCCTGCCCAGATCATTTCGACCCAGATCGACGAGCATGATGTGCTCAGCGCGCTCCTTCTCGTCCGCCTTTAGCTCTTCGGCCAGTAATGCGTCTTCGTCTTCGTTGGCGCCGCGGGGCCGTGTTCCGGCAATCGGCCGGTAATAGGCTTTGCCATCAACTATCTTCACTAGCATCTCAGGCGAGGATCCAATCACCGCGCACTCTTTTAGCTTGAGATAGAACATATAAGGTGAAGGATTCACAATCCGCAAAGCACGATAAATGTTAAACGAATCACAGCTCACCTGCGCTGTGAAACGCTGGGACAGCACAACTTGGAAGATGTCCCCGGCCTTGATGTGCTCCTTGCACTTCTCCACCGCGTTCAGATACTCCGGCTTCGTGAAGTTGGATCTGATTCGGTCGGTTCCGCCATTCGACCTGCCAAAAGAAGGAATCGAGGCAGGCTCTTTTAGGAGCGACTCGATGTCTTCGATTTCGACAACGGCCTTCCGATACTTTGCTTCGAGTTGCGGCGCGCTCTCGTCAATGAAAGCGTTCGAGATGATGAGAATCTGCTGCCGCACGTGATCAAACGCCAAAACCGTGGAAAAGAACATCATCCAAGCGTCTTCAAGCTTGAGTTCATCTTCTCCGGTCTGAGGGATCTTCTCAATCCAGCGCACCGTGTCGTAAGCAAAGTACCCGACCGCTCCACCCGCAAAAGGTGGCAACCCGGGCAGCATGACCGGACGATACCGGTCTGTGACTTTTCGCAGCACTTCCAGTAGCTGTCCTTTGCGCTTGATTGTTTCCCCGGCACGGACTATCTCGACGACCTCTCCGCTGGCGCTGATGGTTAGATAAGGACTGACGCCCAGGAAAGAATACCGCGCGATCTTTTCGCCACCTTCGATACTTTCCAGCAGGAACGCGTTTGGGTGGGCCGACTCAATCTTGAGGTAAGCCAATACCGGCGTCAGCAAGTCCGCGGTGACAGCCTTGTAGACCGGGATGATGTTGCCGCGCTGGCTATACTCAGAAAACTGTTCGAACGTGGGAGCAATCATTAAAGTCCGTCAGGAGTCACTGCAAGTGCCCGAGGTGAATGACGAATGGCGAGGCCCAAATCTAGTCCACCTTGGTGGTCGCGCGGTGCCGGCCAATTCCTCACTCGAGGTCTGTTATTGGTCATGCTTCTTGACGTTCCTTTGGGCTCGCTTTTCCAGTTCCCCCAGGACCTCTTCAATCTCGAGCCCTTCATTCACGAACAAAACCAGGAGGTGATAAAGCAGATCGGCCGATTCCATCGTCAGCTCGCTCTTCGATCTGTTCTTGGCAGCAATGATCGTTTCGGCGGATTCTTCGCCGATCTTTTTGAGAATCTTGTCCAGCCCCTTGGCAAAGAGGTAGGTTGTGTAAGATCCTTCCGGCATCTCGGCTTTGCGGCTCTTGATGACCTGGAGGAGCTGGTCAACAGTCCCCAGAAACTGCCGTTTGCCTGACGGGTCCGCATCGCTGGGAGCAGAGACAGAGACTGGCTTCGAAAAGCTCTTCAAAAAAGCAACTGACCTGACCCGTGTGACAAGCTGGCCCATCCGGCTTCACCGAAACGAGCAGAGCATCACCGTCGCAATCTGCCTCGAGCCGTTCAATCCTTTGTGTGTTCCCGGAGGTTTCTCCTTTGTGCCAGAGCCTCCCGCGACTGCGGCTCCAGAAGTAGGTCTGCTGCTCTCTCAAGGACAGCTCGAGGCTTTCGCGATTCATATAGGCCAGGCTCAAGACACGACCTGTAGCCACGTCTTGAACAATCGCCGGAATCAGCCCGCGGTCGTCGAACTTCAATTTAGCAAGGATGGTCTTTGAATCCACGGAACTCCCGCATTATAAGACGCCCAGCTCTCACCGCACAAGCACGCCGCGCTCTCTCAAAAAGCTCTTGGCTTGACCGATTGTAAACGTTCCGAAATGAAAGATCGAAGCTGCCAATGCAGCGCTGGCCCCGCCTTCCGTGAGACCTTGATAAATATGTTCGAGGTTCCCGACACCGCCAGAAGCGATAACGGGAATTCTCACCCGCGTACTCACCGCTTGAAGCAGGTCCAGGTCATAGCCATCCTGAGTCCCGTCCCGGTCCATGCTGGTCAACAGGATTTCCCCTGCACCGAGTTCCTCGGCACGCGTCGTCCACTCCACTACATCCAGGCCAGTGCGAGTCCGGCCTCCGTGGACGAAAACCTCCCAGGTCCGGCCATTGTCCGGGCAGCGTTTAGCGTCAACAGCCACGACAATACACTGCGTGCCGAACTTCTCCGCACCCGTCCTGACCAGTTCCGGATTCTTGACCGCTGCAGTATTCAGTGAGACCTTGTCGGCTCCGGCCCGCAGGATGTCACGGATATCCTCGACGCTGCGAATGCCTCCGCCGACTGTGAACGGGATGAAAACCGTGTCAGCCACTTTCCGGACCATATCGACGACGATGTTCCGGGCATCCGACGAGGCCGTGATATCCAGGAACACCAATTCATCCGCACCCGCTTCGTCGTAACGCCTTCCGCACTCGACTGGATCTCCAGCATCCACGAGCCCAACGAAATTGACGCCTTTCACTACTCGCCCACGATCCACATCCAGACAGGGAATGATCCGTTTGGCCAGCATCATCTGCGATTCTAAATAAAGGCCACTGCAAAGACAACGGCTTTAGCGCCCAACGGCCGCGCCTTCCGCTGCTCGAAGGGGAGATTTCATTGCGTTCGAAGGGCTTCAATCGCTTCTCTCAAGCGAAAGCCTCCCCTCGTAAAGGGCCTTGCCGACGATGACGCCTTCGACCCCGCACAACTGAAGTTCTGCCAACCGGCGAAGGTCTTCCAGGGACGCAACGCCCCCCGAAGCGATAACCTTCAGCTGGGTTTCCAGAGCCAGTTGCCGGGTTGCCTCTACGTTCGGCCCCGTCAGCATTCCGTCTTTGGCGATGTCGGTATAAACCACGCGTCGGACGCCGCACTGAACCAGCATTCTCGCAAATGCAATCACGTCGAGCTTTTCCACCCGGTTCCAGCCGTGCGTGGCGACAAAGCCATCTCGCGCGTCAATCCCAACCATAACCTCTTCCGGGCAGCGGCTCACTACGTCCGCCAGAAACTCGGGTCGCCGAACTGCCGCCGTTCCCAGAATGACCCGCGCAGCACCAGCGTCCAGCATCTCTTCGACGTCTTGCATTTCGCGAAGCCCCCCACCAAATTGAACTGGAATTCTCAACGTCCTGAAGATCTGCTTGGCAATGGAGCGGTTCTCGAAGCCAACCGACATCGCTCCGTCTAGATCGACGAGGTGTAGCCACTCTGCACCTTTGGCTTCCCAGTCCTGTGCGACAGCGACAGGGTCTTGAAAATAGATCGTCTCCTGTTCAGGCCGTCCCTGCAACAAGCGAACACATTTGCCCTGACGCATGTCAATGGCCGGAAGGAGAATCATTCCCAAAGTCTCCTGGATAAATGACGTGAGATCTGATTTGAAAGGAGGAAGGTCGTGTGAATGAAGAAGACTAGGCGCGAGTGGCGTGCCCCTATGTTCCCCCTGGTCTACATCACCGCAAAGTTCTTCAGGATCCGCAAACCCACAGCCTGGCTCTTTTCAGGGTGAAACTGAGTGGCCCAGACGTTGCCACGACGGGCAATGGCTGGGAATTCGATGGCGTAGTCAGTTGTCGCCAGAATGTCTTCGTGGGAGTCCGGGTCCGCATAATACGAGTGCACAAAGTAAACAAAGCTGCCTTCTGGGATGCCTTCCAGCAAAGGATCCGGCCGCCTAAAATGCAGCTGATTCCAACCGATGTGGGGGACCTTCAGGTTCGGTGGCAAACGCTTCACCTTTCCGGGAATGAAATTGAATCCCAGCGTGCGGCCGAATTCTTCACTCTCGCTGAACAGGAGTTGTAGGCCCAGACAGAGGCCGAGCAACGGCGTGCCCGCCTCAACCTGCTCACGGAGGACTCCAGTTAGATTCCTGGCCTGCAGGTTATTCATGGCATCTGCAAACGCGCCGACGCCCGGCAGGACGATTTTTTGCGCCTGCCGAATCCTTTGCGGATCGTCAGAGACCTCTACGGCAACACCCAGGCTGGCCAAGGCCTTCTCCACACTGCGCAGATTGTTAATCGCGTAGTCGATGATGGTGATCATCAGAGAACCCCTTTCGTCGAGGGTACTCCAACCACCCGCGGATCCTTGCTCAATGCAGCACAGAGGGCACGGGCGGCCGACTTGAACATGGCTTCGGCCATGTGATGCGAGTTTTTACCGTACAGCACCTCGACGTGCAGATTCAGACGCCCATGCACTGTCAACGCCCGGAAAAACTCCTCCACCAGTTCCGTGCTCATCTCGCCAACCATTTGGGATGGGAAATCGGCACGACAGAACAAATAGGGGCGACCCGAGATGTCGACTACCGTCCGGCAAAGGGTCTCGTCCATTGGTACGTAGGCGACCGCGTACCGTGCGATACCTTCCTTGGTACTCAATGCCTGATGAAAGGCTTCCCCTAAGGCAATCCCCACATCCTCGACTGTGTGGTGGCCGTCCACCTCAACGTCCCCGCGGCACTGGACCTCCAGGTCGAACAGGCCGTGCTTGGAAAACAAGATCAGCATGTGATCGAAGAAAGCGATCCGGGTAGCAATGCGCGATTCTCCCTTGCCGTCCAAATTCAACTTCAACGTGATGTCGGTTTCCTTCGTCTTCCGGGAGATCTCAGCTATGCGTTGTTTGCTCAATGGGTTGGCTCCTGAAAATGCCTTTCGCGAGGGAGGGGTCACGGGAGGTGATTGACATTCGATCCCGACCCCTCGGTTGAAGTCCGCATGTCAAACTTGTCAAGGGGAACGGTCAATTTCGTTCTAGGTGGGCACCACCCAACCGAATGGATAACTAGAGAATCGTATAGGGTTGCCGTTCTCTCGCAGTGCTGGGCGACTCCGGGGCTTCCAGAAGCAAAGCCGCAGCCCCGCCCAAAGGCGCACTCTGCGGTTCGCCTGTAACCTGTTGTTGCCTCAAATTGAGTTTGCAAACCTCCGCAACGCCACCAGAAACTGGTCGTTCTCGACCTGTGTGCCAATGCTCACCCGCAAAAACCTTTCCAGCATCGGATATCGGCTGATGTCACGAACTAGGACGCCATCGGAATACAGGGCGGCGAAAGCGTCAGCGGGTGTGGCATCGACCCTGAACGCAATGAAGTTCGCCTGTGAAGGATAGGGCTTCACGCGCTCAATTTGTTGCAACTCCTGGTAAACTCTCTTGCGTTCTTGAATCAGTAGTTCGATCTGCGGTTTCAACAAGTCGAAATGCTCAATTGCGGCTTCAGCAGCCGCCATCGAGAAGACATTCAGATTGTAAGGCAACTTTGCTTTCGAGATCTGCTCAACGAGAAGTGGGTGAGCCAGTAAATAGCCTACTCGCAACCCGGCCATGGCCATGGCCTTTGAAAAGGTTCTCAGAACAACTAGGTGATCGAACTCTTGGAGTAAAGGGACTACCGTCTGACGGCTGAACTCGTGATAGGCCTCGTCCACGACGACCAATCCCTTGGCGGCCCTCAAGATATCTCTCAAGTCGCTCCGACTCAAGAGCGAACCAGTGGGGTTGTTCGGAGAGCAAAGGATTGTTACGTCGGTCTGTTGTGCGGCTTCGATCAGTTTTGGGATGTCGAAATCGAAATCCGGCGTCAGGTACACTTCCTGGCACTGGCCACCCAGGATGGTGGTCAAGAGCTTATAAAGCGTGAAGGTGGGTTGAGGAATGGTGACACGCATTCCCGGCTCGACGGTAACCATCAAGATTGCTTCAATCAGTTCATTCGAGCCGTTTCCCACGAGAATCCCGTTGCTCTTCCAGCCGGCAAATCCGGCCAGGCGCTCAGTGAGTTCCATCGGCACAAAGGCGGGGTAGCGGCACCAGGGCTTCCGCAACATCACTTGCGCAACCGCAGCCTTGATCGGCTCTGGCATGTCGAACGGATTCTCATTCTGGTTGATCTTAACTCTCGCCTGAAGATGCTTCAACGTGTACGCCTGCGTCTGGCGGACGGCAGGTTTGATCGAAGACAGGAAATCCGACATGGCTTTTGGCGGAGTGACCACTGTTTGAAGCGAAACGCTGGCTCCCGATGGAGCGGCCCGTGCGCCCCTTCAAGGGAGAGCGATTCTACCGGAAAAGCCTGAAAAGATAAACTCGGCATGCACCTCGACAGAGGTCATAACTTTTCTTCAAGCGTTTGTTCTTGGTCATCGACTAAATCGGCTGTTGCCTATTTTCCCGCCGCTAGACATGACTCCTTCATTCGCACCCATTCACGGTTGAGACTCGAGCGAGGCTCTCTCAACCCAGTTCGCCAGATGTACCCAACAAATAACCTTGAAGTTGACCAGCAACGAGCCGATAGGATTGGCTATTGGACGGGAGATGCGGCATCCTCAGCCCAGAGTCTGTGCATCTCAACTCAACGAGAGACCGAAGAGCCTAGGACGTTACCATTTCTTTCTTGGAGGGGAGGAGTTAATGAAAAAAACAGTCATTTTCCTGTTGCTGCTTACAAGTCTGCTATCAACACGTGACACGCTAGCCTCCGACGTCACGCTCTATGGCGGCTACCAAAATCCAGGAGACCTCTCGATCGGCAATTTGGATCAGAATCCTCAAAGCGGAGGCACTGTCGGAGCGAGGTTCGGAGGCGGGGGCATTCTGGGCTTCGAGCAAACGCTTGGATACAGCTGGAAATTTCTGGTATCCGGACAGCGGGCTTTCAACTCCCAGTCGAACGTGGTCGTGGCGGTTCCGGCGGGCCGGATCGTTCCGTACGGCACCGCAGGCATCGGTTTCATCACGACCTTCGGAGACCTTCAGGGCATTGAGGACATCGCCGACATCGGTACGAAGTTTACGGTCAACTATGGAGGCGGCGTCAAATTCAAGAACCTGGCGGGCCCGGTCGGATTCAGATTGGACGTGCGCGGCTACTCCGTCCCCGACGCCTTTAATCAGACGCTCAATTTCGTTGAAGCATCAGTTGGGTTGCTCCTTTCCTGGTAAATAATTCCAGCTCGCCTTCCTGAAGCTGGTTCAGAACGCCGAACACCCTGCAACTACGCTCTCATCCAGGCTCCGCGACGATTGCTGTGACCCTTGGCGGCGCGCCGCGGCCTCTGCCCTCGGCCCGTTGAATCTCATTCCAGCCAGAGGAGAGTCAATCGACTGCACACTCGTGGGCAATGATTCATCGAACTCCTGATCTATCGCTCATGAATGCTGCAGCTTGATCGGACCGAGTCAGTTATGTCATCCTTACGCCCGCTGGCAGCTCAAATTGACATAAACATAAAGGGAGAGGGCAATGGCTGGAACGAAGATCGTCGCCAACAACAATGGCCCACTGAGAGTGGAAGGGGACTTTACAGTCTGCGATCCGGAGGGCAACGCTTTTGATCTCTCTGGCCGAACGGTTATTTCCTTTTGCCGCTGCGGACACTCGGAAAACAAACCCTTCTGCGACGGCAGTCACAGGAAAGTGGGATTCCAATCGGAGATCAAGGCCAGGGTGTTGCCACCGCCCGTGCCGAAAGTCTGAAGCCCTTGCCGACCAAGGCCGAGAAGCTCAAACGGAGTGATGCAGTCCGTTCACCCGTGACCAATGGCTCTCATTTTCTTTCGAGCCCGCGGTTACCGGCGAGAGAGGTGTCCACGACTACCACCGATCTTCTCACACCTTCGATGAGGCGCTATCTTTGAAGAGATTCACTTGGGTCAGAAGTCTTCGCGTTTCTGCTGGCGTCCTTTCTACACCCACCCCATGTTCGACGCACGGAACCTAGGAGATTGGCTGATCGCGGAGGCACCGGATTTTTCTTTCCGCCGTTCTGGCCCTCTCAACTGAGCCGTTCAATCACATCAGAGTCAAAGGCGTGTGGTGGTGATTTCCAGCCCCTGCTCAGCCTCGCGCCCTCGAACGTGATGGTTCCTGACCAACCGCAGGAAGCGAAACCTTATTCAACACTTTCGAGGAGGTGACCGTTGAAATGAACCCGAGTGCGCTAAAAGGTGTGATGATTGGGGCGGGTTACTTCGCGCAGTTCCACGCAGAAGGATGGAGTCGAACTCAAGGGGCAAGAATCACGGCAGTAGCCGACTTTGCACCTGACCGAGCTGAAGAGTTTGCAGCGAAATGGAAGATCGGCCGGAGCTACTTGGACGCTGAGGAAATGCTCCTGGAAGAGAAGCCGGACTTCGTCGACATTGTCACCCGGCCCGAGTCACACGTTCCACTGACCCGATTGGCCGCACGACTCGGGGTTCAGGTGATCTGTCAAAAGCCCATGGCGCCCACATGGGACGAGTGCGTGGCCATGGTAGAGACCTGCAAGCAAGCCAACGTACGGCTGTTGATCCATGAAAACTGGCGCTGGCAGCCCTGGTATCGCGAAGCGAAGAGGATCATGGACAGCGGGGTGCTCGGTGTTCCTTATTATCTGGCGTTTCGCCATCGCGCAGGTGACGGACTTGGCCCTGAACCTTATGCCGTCCAGCCCTACTTCCGTCAGATGCCACGCCTGCTGATCCACGAGACGCTTGTGCATCACCTCGACACCGCGCGCTTTCTGGCGGGCGAGTTCTCCAGGGTCTATTGCCAAACTCAACAGATCAACTCGACCATTCTTGGAGAGGATTCTGTTCTGATCCAGCTCTCGTTCCTCAACGGAATGCAGGGACTGATCGACGCGAACCGCATTAGCGGACGTGTTCCGACTAAGGTAGCAATGGGCTCCTTTCGAGTCGAGGGGGACCGCGGAATGGTCCGTCTCACTTCCAATGGACGGATGTTCCTCACCGAGCACGGTAAAGACGAACAGGAGTTACCCTTCAGAGCCCCCGACGTAGGTTACCGAGGCGACAGCATTCGAGCTGCGCAGGAACATTACGTGACGTGCCTCCAGACCGGACAGCCAAGCGAGAGCGATGGCGAAGACTATTTGAAGACGGTCACCGCTGTCGAGACCTGTTACCAGTCGGCCGCTTCCGGTCAGGCTGTGCGGATCAGCCAGGAATAAAAGCCAAAACCAACCAAGAGACGTCGGGAAATCCCTGGGACACGGATGAACGCGGATCAAGGCGGATTTGTCAAAAGATGAGCTCCCGAACGTTTGAACCCACAAACAGGTATTTCGAGGTATTGTGGGCGAGGAGACATAGCCGCAGGATTTCCAGGGCAGATGCGTCTCTATGGCTGTAATCAGCTATGACGATGAGCCCTGCGTTTGACATGTGGAAATTTTGCGCTTGTCCGCGACTATCTTTGCCCCTCTTGCGTTTTGCTTCCCAGCCTTCTTAGGCCATGACTAATCGAACAACCTACAAGATTGCGGTGCTTCCAGGCGACGGCATTGGCTCAGAGGTCATTCGTGAAGGTATCAAGGCCCTTCGTGCCGTTGAGACTAGACTGGAAGGAGTGCGGTTTGACCTGGAGGAATACTCCGTCGGTGCTGGTGAGTACCTTCGAAGTGGCGATCCGTTACCTCCGGCAACTCTCGAGCGGGTGAAACGGCAGCACGCCGTTTTGCTCGGTGCCATGGGATTGCCAAACGTCCGCTGGCCCGAGGGCGTGGAGATGACGCCGCAGATTGACCTCCGCGAGAAACTGGATCTGTACTGCGGGCTGCGCCCCATCCGCCTGTATCACAGTGCCCATACACCCCTCAAGAACCTTGGTCCAGGAGCAATCGACTTCCTCATCGTTCGCGAAAGCACAGAAGGGTTGTTCGCCGCTCGGCGGCAAAGACATCCCAAGGGCGCGACAGAAGTCACCGATGCGATGCAAATCACTCGGAAAGGCTCGGAACGTCTGTTCCGTGCGGCGTTTCGCGAAGCGGTTCGGCGACGCGGCCGTCTAGCTCTGGTGGACAAGGCAAACGTGCTGCCGTCGATGGCGTTCTTCCGCCGCATTTTTGACGAGGTTGCGACGGAGTTTCCAAGCGTGCAGACGGAAAAGATCTACGTCGACGCAGCCAGCCTCTACTTAGTACAGCGTCCGCAGAGCTTCGATGTACTCGTGACCGAGAACATGTTCGGAGACATTCTCTCTGACCTCGCCGCCGGATTGGTAGGAGGGATGGGTATGGCGCCGTCCGCCGATATCGGCGATCAATACGCGGTCTTCCAACCGTCGCATGGATCTGCTCCTGACATCGCCGGAAAGGGTATCGCAAATCCTGTTGCAACTATCTTGTCAGTCGCCATGATGTTGGACTGGTTGCATCACCCTCAAACCGAGCAAGGGGCTGTCATGATCCGCCAGGCGGTCGAGACAGTGCTATCCGATCCACAGAATCGGACACCTGACCTTGGCGGATCGTTGTCCACAGAGGAAGCGGGCGCCAAGATCGCAAGCGCAATTCGTGTCGCCTGACGGCAGCGTTTTGAGATTCACGGGTTGGAAACGCGCCTAGTCCCGAATACAGGCACCCTCCTTCCTTCCGAAGGGCCAGTTGAGAATGGCGCGTGGATCTGATGGACACAGCCACAGAACTCAACTTCCAACACAGCTTTCAGAGCTTAAGCGTCAGCAGGCTTTCTCCAGAACGTGCATGCCAAAGTCGAACCTTCTGAACCAGAGCAGTATCCGAGGAAGGAATCTCATGAAATACATCTTGTCTGCACTGATTCTGTGGACGACGTGCATCCTGGCATCTGGATGCTCTCCATATCGAAACTCTCGTGAACAGACGTCAGAAAATTCACTCCCTGCGGGCCTTCAAAAGGCCTTCAGAGGTTTCAGCAGTGAAGCTTTGATGAATCATATTCGTGTATTGTCCTCGGACGAGTATGAAGGAAGGGCCCCAGGAACCCATGGCGAGGAGCTTACCGTCCAGTATCTCATCGAACAGTTTCAGAAGCTGGGATTGAAGCCTGGTAATCCCGATGGAACCTTCGTTCAGAAGGTCCCACTCGCCGGCTTCACGCCCGAACCCAAGGCCTCCTTTACGGCAGGGTCAAAGAAGCTGGAACTCATGCCTAAGGTAGACTATGTGGCTGTCTGTCGACGCTACATCACGGAAGTCAAAGTGGACAACTCCGATGTGGTCTTTGTCGGCTACGGCGTCGTAGCACCAGAGTATGGCTGGGACGACTACAAGGACGTGGACGTCAAAGGGAAGACCCTCGTCATGCTGATTAATGATCCTCCCGTGCCAGACTCCAGCGACCCGTCCAAGCTCGATGACCGTTTCTTCAAGGGAAAGGCCATGACATATTATGGCCGGTGGACGTACAAATACGAGATCGCGACTGAAAAAGGCGCCGCGGCGGCCATCATCGTTCATGAGACCGGACCGGCTGGGTATCCCTTTGAAGTCGTTTCTGGAAGTTGGGGCCGAGAAAACTTCGATTTGCGACAGCCCGACAAAAACATGGGACGTGTCGCTGTTGAGTCGTGGATCAGCCTGGACGCTGCAAAGAAACTCTTTCAAATGGGTGGCGAGGAATTTGCTGCGCTAAAAAAGTCAGCCGTCAGCAGCGCGTTCAAGCCCGTGCCCCTGAAGCTCAGGGCTAACTTCGCCGTCAAGAACACCCTTCGTGAGGTCGACTCGCAAAATGTCGTCGCCAAGCTGGAAGGCTCGGACCCGAAGTTTGGCGACGAGTCAATTATCTATTCAGCCCATTGGGACCACCTTGGCAAAGACGAAAAGCTCCCCGGCGATCAAATCTTCAATGGTGCGTCGGACAATGCTTCGGGTGTAGGTTCGCTTCTCGAATTGGCCAAAGCCTTTGCACAACTGAAAACCCCGCTCAAGCGGTCTGTTCTGTTCCTGTCGGTGACAGCAGAAGAAAAAGGGCTGCTGGGCGCGAAGCATTACGCCGAGAACCCACTCTATCCTCTCGCTAAGACTGTAGCGAATATCAATATGGACGGAATGAACCAGTGGGGAAAGACTCGCGATATTGTGGTGGTGGGCTTAGGCAATTCGACGCTGGAGGACGATCTGAAAGAGGCAGCCCAGACTCAGGGACGGGTGGTCACACCCGACCCGGAACCGGAAAAGGGCTTCTATTATCGATCTGATCACTTCGAGCTGGCACTGAAAGGAGTGCCTGCACTCTACGTAGATTCCGGAACCGATTATAGAGACAAACCCTCTGAGTATGGCCAGGAAAAACGTGATGAATACACCTACCAGGATTATCACAAGGTTTCTGACGAGATCAAACCCGATTGGGACCTCTCGGGAGCGGTCGAAGATACACAGCTGCTTTTTCTGGTTGGATTCCGGGTCGCACAGGCCGAGAAAATTCCCGAATGGAAACCCCGTGCGGAGTTCAAGGCCAGAAGGGATGAGATGATGAAGTGAGGCTTGAGGCCTGAGACTTGCGAACCTCAAGCTTCAAACCTCCGGCCCCGAGCCTGAAGTCTCAAGCCTTAGGCCTCAAGCCTCAACCACGGTTGTCCATCCTCGTTTCAAGCTGATGACCTTGCGAGACCAGACGAGCAGCAGAGCGGCGCCTACCAAGATGAGTCCCAGGGAAAGGCCGATCCAGAGCCCGAAGACACCCCAGCCTAAGACGAAGCAGAGAAGGTAACCGACTGGCAGACCAATGATCCAATGTCCAATCAGGTTCAAGACCATCGGACTGCCTGTATCCCCGGCCCCGCGCAAAATTCCGGTTGTCACAACCTGTACGCCGTCAAACAGCTGAAACGCGGCAGCTATCAACAGGAGGGTGGCGCCAGTGGAAATCACCCTCTGATCGGTTGTAAAGATCCTGAGGATAGCATGCGGCAATAACAGGAATGTCAGGCCAGCCAAGCCCATGAACCCGACGCCGAGGGATAGGGCAGTCCAGCCAGCGCGGCCGGCGGCTTCGGGGTCGCGCCGCCCTATCGCTTGCCCTACGCGAACAGCTCCCGCAGAAGCGATTCCTAACGGTACCATGAAGGTAAGGCTGGCCACATTCAAGGCGATCTGGTGTGCAGCCAGGGCAATGGGCGCGAGCTTACCAGCCAGCGTCGTGGCAGCCGCAAAGACACCGACTTCCAAGGTGATCTGCAGACCCGCCGGGAGGCCTAAAAAGACCAACCGGCGAAGTCGCGAAGACTCCGGTCTCCACGAAGCGGATCGCAACCCTCTGGGTTGGCAGCGGTCGTGAAGATACATCGCCACGAGCAAAACCGCCATCATGTAGAACCGTGAAATACTGGTGGCCCAACCGGCACCTTCCGCGCCCATGGCAGGCGCCCCCAGATGCCCAAAGATCAGCACCCAGTTGGCAAAGGCATTCACCAGATTGGCGCTGATCATGGCAAAGAGGATGGGCTTCACCTGGTTCATCGCCTGTAAATAGCGGCGAAAGCAGGCATACAGCAGCAGGGGCAAGAGTCCCCACAGGAGGGCCTTCAAGTAAGGCACCGCTTCACTCAAGACCCCGGGATGAAGTCCCCAGTAAGGCAGCAAGGGGACAAGTAGGACGTTGAGCAGAACCAAAAGCGGCAGCAAGCTAAGGCAGAGATAGACCCCGTGCAGTAGCCAGCGATGACACTCCTCAAGTTGGCCCGCGCCAAAAGACTGCGACACCAACGTGTCCAATCCCAACAGCAAGCCCATTCCGAAAATGGCAGTCGTGAAAAACAGGACGCTGCCCACGCCAACGCCCCCGATGGCTTCGGGGCTCACCCGCCCCACCATCATGGTATCGACAACCCCCATGGTCATCCAGCCCACCTCCGCTAACACAACGGGGCCCGCCAAGGCAAGCATGGGTCGCAGCTCTAGTTTCCGATCTCTCACTGAAAAACTCTCCCTTGCTCCCTCACAGCAAATCGTACCCCTCGAACGGGTCCAGCGGCCCTCGGTCACTTGATGTAATATCCGGAAACTCTCCATTGCCCGTTCTTGTCTTTCATGGGAGTAATGGTTTCCAGGGCAGACCTCTTCTTCTCGAAGTGGGTTTCATATTGAATGACGACGTACTCTCCATCGGGAGCACCTGGCAAGGTCTTTGTGTAGCGAGTGCTCTTCAGCTTTCTGGAGTCGACCTTACCAAGTGGGGTTCGCACCGATTGCAGGGCGCTCTCCCATTCTTGCAGGGTGATTCTTTCCTTGAAAAGCTGCGCGGCCTCACTCCAGCTGTCTGAGTACTTGCCCGAATCAACCAAAGCCAACCAAGATCCAGCAGCCTTTCCTGCGACCTTCTCTGCACTCTCCTCGGAAACAAGGGTTGTTCCTGAAACCCAAGTCATTGCGGCAACTGCGAAGAGTAAAGCAAAAGACAAGTTTTTCACAAATCCTCCTTTGCGTCGCTTATAAGGTTTGCCGGCAGCAGGTGTTTAACACCTGACGCCTCGGGCATCAGAGGCGGCTTTGCCGCGACCGTATCGCCGCATCATCAAATGGCGTAACTTGTTTCTAATAGGATCGTATTAATCCGACGAATTATAAGGGATCGCTGAGGCATCAGCAATGGCCACCTGCTGCGCGAGGATTTTGATGCCTACCTAGTTCGTTTGGCAGTATGATATGGACCCTTTGCAGGGGTGGTTGACCGAATTTGAGTCGTACCCAGGTTAGACAACCAATGTTGCATTACCGGACTTACGAACTTGGAGCCCACCAGGAATGGGTAGTTTTTGTGCACGGTGCTGGCGGAAGTTCGTCGATCTGGTTCAAGCAAGCCAGAGAATTTAAGAAGCACTTCAACGTCCTGATGGTTGACCTCCGCGGGCACGGCAAGTCCGCCAATCTGGGAGAGACGACCAGGCCGCATCGCAACTATACGTTCGAAGACATCAGCCGTGAAATCCTAGAGGTTCTTGATCATCTGCGTATCCAGGCCGCTCACTTTATTGGGATCTCGCTCGGGACCGTCATCATTCGCACCCTTGGAGAAATTGCGCCGACTCGCATCCGCTCCATGATCCTCGGCGGCGCCATCACCCGGCTCAATCTGCGTTCGAAGAGCCTCGTGTTCCTGGGTAACTGTCTGAAGCGATTCATTCCCTACCTTTGGCTATACAGCTTCTTTGCGTGGATTATCATGCCGAAAAAGCGGCATGAGAAGTCGCGCCTCCTTTTCATTAACGAGGCCAGGAAGCTCTGCCAGAAGGAGTTCATTCGCTGGTTCAAGTTGACTTACGAAGTGAATCCTCTTCTGAACTACTTTGAGGAAAAGGAAATCGCCGTTCCCACGCTGTACCTGATGGGTGAGGAAGACTACATGTTTCTGCCTCCCCTCAAGCGGATTGTGGCTAAACACAAACACTGCATTCTGAAAATCCTCAAAAACTCCGGACATGTCTGTAATGTGGACCGGCCGGACCTCTTTAATTTCCTCTCAATTTCCTTTATAAAGGACCAGCTTCAACTGAACTCTAGGGCCAGCTAGTTCACTTGGCGGCACTAATCAGTTAAGCCCGGCAAACCACAGAGGCGGTATCGTTGTCGTTCTCGTCTGGTCCCAATCGGCACTTGGTCGAGGACGACGACAGATACGATTCTCAAGGGAACCATTCATGCCACTGGGCGGCACCTCAAGTATGAAAAATGGGCAGTCCTGGGCTTTGTCCCTCTTGCGAGGGGGACGCCCCCCTTCTTCTCGGTAGGGAGTCCAGCCCAGGGTGAACCCGCCCGGCGCTGCATGCCACGCCTTCCAGAAGAGTGGACTTTCAAAGGGGCCCTTTATGCCGCGCGGTGGCGCCACGTTTGATGAAAACTCAACGGCCTCTGTCTTTGTTGTTTCGCACCGTTTCCTTAATTCCCTGGGCTATTTTCGGAGGAGAGCTTCATGAAAATTACCGATGTTCAGGTCTACTACGTCCGGCAGACAGAGGTCAAAGAGCAGTGCGACAGCGGCCAGGATGCCCTCGTCGTCAAGGTGTTCACCGATGCCGGAATCACCGGTATCGGCGAAGTGGATTCATTGCCGCTGGCGGTTAAAGGGGCGATCGAGTCGCCTTTCTCTCATACGACAGCCTGTGGTCTCGGAGAACTGGTGATCGGCGAAGATCCTTTCGAAACCGAAAAGATCTGGTACAAAATGTATCGTGGCAACGTCTACGGCGGCAGGCGTGGTGTGGGAATGCACGCCATGAGCGGGATCGATATTGCGCTGTGGGACATTAAAGGAAAAGCGCTGGGCGTTCCGGTCTGGAAGCTCCTGGGCGGCGGCTTCCATCAGAAGATGCGTTGCTATGCAAGTGTCCTGTTTGGGCAGACGCCTGAAGCAACCGGCGCTCTAGCTTCGCGCTTGAAGGATCGTGGTTTCACGGCTGTGAAATTCGGCTGGGACCCAATGGGACGAGATGCCAAGACGGATGTGGCTCTCGTTCGGGAAGCCCGTCGAGGACTTGGCACAGACCCCGACCTGATGATTGATGCCGGTTTGGTATGGGATGCGAAAACCGCGCTCCAGCGGGCCCGCGCTTTTTCTGAACACAACATCTTCTGGCTGGAGGAACCGCTGCGCCCCGATGACTACGAAGGGTATCGCCGCCTTTCCGAAGCCACGGAAATCCGCATCGCAGCCGGCGAGGAAGAGAGCAATCGCTTTTCATTTCTGGAATTGATGGACAAAGGCAAGATTGATATTGTCCAAGTGGACCTCACGCGCTGCGGTGGCTTTACGGAAGCCCGAAAAATTGCCAGCCTGGCAGAGGATCGCGGTCTGCCTTGCGTCAATCACGGTTTCACCACTTATATCAATATCGCTGCGGCTATTCACTTCCTGAACTCGATTCCCAACTCTTTCATTATGGAGTATGTCGCAGAAGAGGAGACAACCTTGCGCGACCGTCTTACTCGCCAGGACTTTGTCGCCAAAGACGGTTACGTCACGGTCCCGGAGGAACCAGGTTTGGGGGTGGAACTCAACGAGGATGGGATGCGCCAGTTTAGAGTCTTCTAGAGCGTTCTCGGGACTCTGTTCCGTTCCCGTTAAGCCTACTCCAGCGTGAGCACTCTTTGCGCAGGCGGCTCTGAATCTGGCACATAGGCCCTGAACTTCGTGTACAGCTCGTCCAACTTGCCCTTGTAATAGGCGACGTTTTCATCGGGATGAGACGGGTCCCACTGGCTGGCGAGTTTGCAGTTCTCGTAGGCAATCACGTTCTTCTTGCTCCCGGTCACATAGTACGACAGCTGGTCGCCGGGTTGATACCCTCTGCCAGACTTCAAAGCCAGTTCATAAAGGGCCGACGGATTGCGTTTTCCTGCCTTGACCTTCTGCTGATAGACGCCCAACGACTCTGAGAGTGTTTCGGTTTTGCAGAGGTCGTTGATGTCGAACTCATGCCGGTCAAACTTCGCCAGAGTTTGCGTATACAACAACTGTAGGTTGTTGCCCTCATCCTTCAGCAATAGCAAGATCAGTTCTCTCAGGAACCTGCGCTGGAACCGCTCCAGGCCCCGAGAGCGCAGCCCCGAGCCTCTTATCGTCAGCTTGCCAGCGTGGCTCAGCAAAGCGTAGTTCTTCATCTTGTAGCTGAACATAGCCTGGTACTGGCCATCCAATTCCACGTCAATGCCTTCTGGTAAAGTTAACGCCAGCTGCGAAATCAGCTCCTGGCCAGCTTCCAAGCTGTCCCTGCTGGGCGGCAGGACGAAATAGATGCCATCCGTGTCCAGTTCGACGACCTGGCAGCTCTGGCGCTGAAGCCAGGCAATCATGTGCTTGAGAATACTCTGACCCGCCTCCGTGATTTCTCCGGCCACCTGAAAATCTGCGAAATTGGAGAACGATGTCCCCAGGTAGCCGTAGAACGAGTTGATTAGTATCTTGAAGGTTGTTTGCAATGCCTGATAGTGGGTGTTGTCGTCGGCAGTCTCGGCTCGCTGAGCGAGACGCTTGGCCTCGACGCGGAAGGCGCGCAGGTCGCTCAAGAGGGGAAGAAAGATGTTCAGTTGGTCCTGGGGGGGCTTCAACCGCTTGCTCAACATGATTGAGGGATACAGCGACGTGACGTCGCAATGCACCACATTCTTGACAACGCCTTCCTGGAAGATGGCGGTGTACCCGCCTGCGAATTCCCTGCTTTCGCTGGGTGGTGCCGGTAGAGAGTGGCGTTGCTTCAGATACTCACGAAGGAATAGGGCATTGATCTTCGTGGCATTGCCCCGCACAACGACGTCTTGAAAGTTATAGGGAAAAATCTGGGCCTGGATGAAGTAACTTGGCGTCAGAAGCTCCGACAAAGCGCGAGTCTCGCGGACGTCGTCTACCGCATGGCGGTAGAATGCGTCCGGATTCTCATCATAGATCCGGCTGATCTGGCTGCCCTCGAGGTAGGTGCGGTCGTCCGTTGACAGCCCGAAGTGTCTGGCCATTTCCTTCAAGCTGAGAGTTTCCAGTTCACGGTTGCTGATGTCATAGAACTGCGAGAGAATCCAGGTGTCGACGAAGTGGCGACCGTGAACCTCCCATTTCGGATAGTCGATCGTTCTCTCGGCAATCAAGAGTCGCGAGTTGTAAACCGTAGGTTCGCTGCCGTCGCGCCCCCACCTGAGGGAAATGCCGTAGCGCCTGGCGCGGGCCTTGATGTAGTTCAGATCAAACTTGAAGATGTTGTGACCTTCAATGACATCCGGATCGCGTTCCTGAATGATGCGGTTTAGCTCACGGAGCATCTCGGCTTCGGAAAGATCTCTTCCCCACAACAAAGTTTCCCAGCCGTTCGAATCGCTCAACGCAATCGCTATGATGCGGTCCTGCTCGCGCTCGGCTTTCGGGAACTCGAAACCAGCTGTCCAATATGTCTCAATGCCCACCTGCAGACGCGTTAGACTAGCGAGGGTCATGCCACGAAAGCACGTCTGTCCCGTGCTGAGCAGATGCAGATGAATGGGGTCATTCAGAAAAAGGCACGGCGCCGATTTGTCGAAGGGCGCTTTCCCGCTGGCTTTGGCAAGATACTTCCTGGCAGCGTTGATCTCTCGCCAGGAATGAAACATCGCCAATGACTGATAGAAGAGGCTGCCTGAAAGCCTTTCGATCTCGAATGACCCCGTGAAGTCCTTGAGCAGATCCGGCTCGCGCAACCAAAGGACGGGATGGAACTCCTGAAGCGTGGACAAAACGCGGCCGTCAACTTTGCGATAGACACGGATGTGACTGTCGTCGTCGAGCTCCAAAGCAACAATGCCTGGAGTTTCGTTCCATCCGAAGAGAGTTTGATTTTGAGAGAAAGCCAGCGCTAGCGGCATGGTATTAGTGAACCGCAAACACCCCGAAACGCCAAAGGAATTCTGGGACGGATGAACGAGGACAAGCACGGATTAGACTTTGGCACGGTCAACGCTGACGCCGCCCAATCATCAACATCCGTGAGCATCTATCAGTCGAAGTTCTTTGAGCGCTCTGCCAACTTTGCCCTTGCCCTATAGCGGAGTCTGGTAGGCAAACAAGATTCTAGGATGCTGAATAGATAGAAACACCCGACATTCAGGTGCCGCTAGTCCGGGATGCGTTCAGCTTCCAGAGTCCGCGTTTGCCTGTGTTCATTAGTGTCGGAGAGCTTTCTCCCCGCCCAGTGTCTCCTGAGCAGACTTCCCGTCATCGTGAAAAAAGACTTCGGCGGGCCATAGTCGTCCGCTATTATAAAGCTTCTCACCGTAACTCAGATTTTCTGTGTTGGCCAAATCATGATCCCAAAGCAACGCCTGGTGTCTCAACGAAGGGACCCTTTGTGAAGGCCGCGCTACCATCGACGCAATCGGTGCAGCCTTGGGACGGAGGCTCTGGCAGTCTTCGCGAGTCTCCGCACCGCTGGCTTCTGGCGGCATTACTCTTCACGGGGATGATTTTCTGCTATGCCCAGCGCGGGGCGCTTTCCGTTGCCGCCAAAGACATCATGCAAGAGCTTGGCCTCTCGAAGGCAGACATGGGAGTGCTGCTCTCAGCTTTTTTCTGGTCCTATTCATTCATGCAGATGCCTGCGGGGTGGGTAGTCGACCGATATGGCGTCAAGCGCTCCTACGCGCTGGGATACGCGTTCTGGTCGCTGGCGTCCGCAGCCACGGGTTTGGCCAAGAGCTTGCTAACACTCAATGTCCTGCGCATGCTTTTGGGACTCGGACAGTCGGTGGCCTTTCCGGCCAGTGCGCGGGCGGTGGCCAACTGGTTCCACGACAGTGAGCGTGGCACCGTAACAGCCACCTACTTGACCGGGGTTCGGCTGGGACAAGCTCTAGTTTCCCTTGCGGCTGCAGCCTTTCTGCCGATCTACGGCTGGAAGCTGTTCTTCCTGGTAATCGGCGTGGTTTCGCTTCTCTGGCTCCTGCCGTGGTATGCGTTTCTCAACAAATGGGAAGCAGCAGCTGGACGTTCTGCGACTGCCGGGACTGGTGGTGCATCCGGGCAGTCCTTTTTGAGGAGTCTCGGTTTGCTAAGAAACCGAACCGTCTTTGGTATCTTCTTGGGCTTCTTTGCCTACGACTATGCCTGGTTTGTCTATTTGACCTGGTTGCCGGGCTATCTAGAACTTGAGCGGGGCTTCACCAAGGCGGAAATGGGCATCTACAGCTCCATCCCTTATATTGCCATGTCGATCATTATCATGTTGTCCGGCATTGCCAGCGACTGGTTGATCCGCCGCGGCTATCGGGAAACGCTGGTTCGGAAGGGCTTTATCATAGCTGGGCTGGTTATCGGCTGTCTGATCGTGCCGGCAGGCCTGGTTGAAGACAAGATGACCTCAGTCTGGCTCCTGACCATTTCGCTTTGCGGTTTGGGATTGTGTTCGCCCAACACCTGGACACTGACCCAAGCCGTCTGCTCAAAGAGCATTGTCGGCACAGTTTCCGGCATCCAAAACTTCGGCGGCAATGTCGGAGGCGTTATTGCCCCAGCGCTTACCGGTTACATTGCCCACGCCACGAACTCGTTTGCGCTGGCTCTCAGTCTTACCGGAGTGATCTGTGTGGTTGGAATTCTGTCCTACCTGTTCTTGATTTCCGAGAAGGTTTCGGAGTGAAACATTTAACTCGTTCAGTTGCCGCTGAAGCTCCTTTTCTGAGCTAAGATGGTATAGTTGGCAGGAGTAAAGGCGGCTTCGCTGCGGTGCCGCTCCTATTCACAGGAGAAATTCCGGGTGAAGAGACTGAATCGAATTGGGCGCCCCTCGAGGGCGGCAGGCCTTCTAATCGCTTTCCTGGCGACTCACGTCTCGCCGATCGAAAGTGTTCCGCAAGCTGCTGACTATGCGCGCCAGGTCCAGCCCATTTTGCATCGTCACTGTGCCAGTTGCCACGGAGACAAGGCTCCGCAAGGCGGGCTTACGGTGCTGACACGCGCCGGACTGTTGAAAGGCGGGAAAGGCGGTCCCGCCATTGTGCCGGGTTCGAGCCAGGCAAGTCTCCTGATACAGCACGTGACCGGGGAGAAGCAGCCGATCATGCCGGTAGGCGCCGATCCGCTAAAGCCAGACCAGGTCGCCACCCTCAAGGCCTGGATCGACGAGGGAGCAAGCTGGAGTGCGGATGCGACCGTTGCTGTGAAATGGCAGCCACCGTTGGCTCCTCGCCGTCCGGCTGTGCCTGAGACAGACAGCCGAATTCGCAACCCTATCGATCGATTCATCGCTGCCTACTCTAAGCGGAGAAGCATCACTTTACCGCAGGTCGTAGTCGACGCATCCTTCGCCCGTCGAGTTTATCTCGATCTGTGGGGACTTCTACCAAATCCCCAACAATTGGAAACGTTTCTCAAGGACAAACGCCCAAACAAACGGGAAGCTCTTGTCGACCAGTTGCTCGGCGATGCCAAGCTCTACAGCCAGCATTGGATCAGCTTCTGGAACGACTTGCTTCGCAATGACGAAGGGGTGATTTACCATGGCGATCGGCAGTCCATCAGCCAGTGGCTCCTGAAAGCGTTGGAGAACAATCTTCCCTATGACCAATTTGTCTCGGCACTCTTGAACCCTGCAAAGCCCGGTGATCCTGCCGGATTTCTCATCGGCGTCAACTGGCGCGGCGATGTGAGCGCCAGCCAAAGCCCGCCCATGCAAGCCGCTCAGAACAGCGCTCAGGTCCTTATGGGCGTCAATCTCAAATGCGCTTCCTGCCACGATAGCTTTATCAACCAATGGAAACTGCGCGAAAGCTATGGCCTGGCCAGCTTCTTTTCAGACAAGGAACTGGAGTTAGTCCGCTGCGACGTCAAACTGGGAGAGACGGCGCAGCTCCGTTTCCTGTATCCTGAACTGGGAAGCATTGAGTCAGGAGCTCCTCTGGCGGTGCGACGCGAGGCCGTCGCCCGTTTGATGACGTTGCCTGAGAACGGGCGTTTCAGCCGCACACTGGTTAATCGCTATTGGAAGAAGCTGCTCGGGCGTGGGTTGGTGGAACCCGTGGACGACATGGACACCGAGCCCTGGGACACTGATTTGCTGGATTGGCTCGCAAGCGATTTCGCCGCGAGCGGCTATGATCTCCGGCATCTCTTGCGACAGATCGTGACTTCCGAAGCGTACCAACTTCCCGCGGTGCACCTGGCCACTTCAAAAGACAAAGAATTCAGCTTCAAGGGGCCCTTGCCAAGACGATTGACGGCGGAGCAGTTCGTTGATGGTGTCTCTTCAGTGACAGGTGAGTGGCGTGTTTTCCAGACAGAGCGAAGCGAGCCCGGAGTTTACAGCCGTGACTGGCGCTTGAAATCGAGCTCGCTGACTCGGGCCCTGGGGCGGCCCATTCGCGACCAGGTCTTTACCAGCCGCAATGAGGAAGCTAGCACACTGCAGGCGCTGGAGCTGGTGAATGGCGAGGACCTAGCTTATTTGTTGCGGAGGGGTGCCAGGAAGATTCTCAATCAGCTCGATCCGACACCACAAAATCTCTTCGACAGCGGCGCGTTTGGCAAAGAAAAAGTTGCCATTGATATTAACATCCAAGGTGTGCAGGAACTCTGGCTCCTTACCGAGGATGCGGGCTCGTATGATCGCAATCTGGTGATCGCTGGCTGGGCGGACGCACGCTTGATAGGGCCGGAGGGGGAAATGAAGCTGTCCGCGCTAGCCGCAAAGCAGCCGGTCAAGCCCGGCAAGCTCGTCATCGAAGGAAGCGAATTTGCTGAGAGTCTCATCACCCCATTGCGGTCCGAACTCGTCTTCAAGTTGAAGGGACGCAGCTATTCGCGGCTTCAGGCCGTGGTCGGGGTGGATGAGAGTTGCCTGCGAAGTGACATCAGTCCGAGAGTTCGTTTCTTTGTGTTTGCGGAGAAGCCCGACCCGCGCCAGCTGGTCAGGGTAACTGGTGAGCCTCCGGTCCCGATGAGCCGCCAGAACTTTACGGCAGAAAGTCTCGTCCGTTATGTCTACCGCTATGCGCTCAGCCGCGACCCGACTGAAAGGGAACGGCAGATCGCCGGCGAACTTCTGGTCACTTCGGGCTCAACGGAAAAGATGTCGGCCGACGGCTTAGAGGATTTGTTCTGGGCTCTGTTCTTATTGCCTGAGTTTCAGTTTATCTATTGAGACGGAGGATTGGGCTGGTCCCGGTACCGGCGCCACAAAGGATTAAATCAGCGCCCTCGTTCCAGTCGTCCTTGGCATTTGTTCAGTAACGTCGACGACTCGAGGACGATTTTCATAGGAGGTGTGATCGTTATGGAACCTAAGGAAATCATGGCATCTGTCTCGCGTCGTCAATTTCTTGAAGCGTCTGCAGGCGCCACTCTAGGGGCACTCTTGGGCCGCGCACCTCGCTTGCTGGGATCCGAGACGCGAGCGAAAATCATTCCAACTGCCGACACCCTCATTCTGCTCTGGATGGCTGGCGGCATGGCTCAGACAGAGACTTTCGATCCCAAGCGGCATACACCCTTCGAAAATGGTATGGAGTCGAATCGAGTCCTGAGCACCTTCCCGAGCATCGATACTGCCGTTGACAACATGAAGATCTCACAGGGGCTGGAACGCATCGCAAAGATCATGGATCGCGGAACCCTGATTCGCAGTCATCGTGTGGGCGATCTCGGCTTTATTCTGCATTCGCGCCATCAGTATCACTGGCACACGGGTTACGAGCCGCCTCAATCCGTGGCAGTTCCCCACTTGGGGGCTATGATTGCGCGGACCCTCGGTCCGAAGAACCCCGACGTGCCCGCCTTTATCGATATCGGCCAGAACCTGGAGATCGGCGCTGAGAGCGACTCGTTGAAAGCCTTTCACACGGCTGGTTTCCTGGGATCTGAGTATGGGCCGTTCTTCATTGCCGATCCGAATGACTCGGTCTCCAGCACGCGCCCACCTGCGCACATGAGCGCGTTGCGCTTCCGCCAACGGCACGAGAGCTACCGCAAACTGGTGGAGAGCAGTTCAATTCTCAAGTATGGCAGCGACTATCAGCAGGAATCCCTGCTGCGATCCGTTGAGAACGCCCACCGCCTCTTGAATTCGCCTGCGGCAAAGGCCTTCGACCTTTCGCTGGAATCCCAGAAAGTCTATGACACTTACAACACCGGGCGTTTTGGCTTGGGCTGTTTGCTGGCACGACGCCTTACCGAAGCCGGTGCGCGCTTCATCGAAGTGACCACCGAGTACATCCCATTCCGCTTTTGGGACACTCACGAGAACGGTCACGAACGCGCTCGCGGCATGAAACAAATGATCGACGGCCCAGTATCACAATTAGTTCTGGATCTGGAAGAGAGAGGACTACTGGATCGGACTGTCGTTGTCTTGGCCAGCGAGTTTGGTCGCGACATGATGATTGAAGGCAAGCCGGACAAGACGGTCAAGGAACAAATCGAGCAACCTGAGATCATGACCGCGCCCAAGCACTACGGCATGCACCGGCATTTCACAGAAGCCAGCAGTGTGTTGATTTTCGGCGGTGGATTCAAGAAAGGGGTTCTCTACGGAAAGACGGCCGATGAACGACCCTGCAAGATCGTGGAGAACCCGGTGCCCATCGAGAATCTCCATGCTACGATCTATCATGCTCTCGGCGTCGCGCCCGATACCGCCTATGAGGTCGAACAGCGCCCGGTGCACGTGACCAAGGACGGAAAAGGCAAGCCAGTCCTCGATCTGTTGCAGCCTTCGAGCGCTTGAGAGTTCCGCGGAACAGAGTGCCCAGGACGCTTCTGTCGACTTGAGCCATGATCGAACAACGGAACGCGTGCTCGGCCCCGGCGGGGCCGGATGTTTTAGCCGCGCGTCGGAAGATGAGCGCTCCAGAGAGAGCGCGATGTGATTGGGAGCGAACGGCACAAGACCCGCAGCCTTTGCCGCTCCTAACGGAGCGGTTCCCGGAAGCAGGGGCGAATTCTATAGACATGTCGCTCCTAACGGAGCGCTGGGCCCGGCCAGGAATCCCTCCGCAGAGATGTCCAGTCCATGACGAATCCTGAAAGAGTTCCGCCTGGGGTGGGCTACTCTTTGGCCTTGAGCTGGTGGTCGTTGTCTTTGATAAAGCTTTTGATCTCGTCGGCAAAGGCTAGTAGTTTCAGCCATTGTTCCTTGTAGAGGGTCACCGGAAACCGCCCAAGTCCGTAGACCGAGACCCCACCTTTCTCGCTGACTTTCAGAGAAAGGTTCCCTGCTCTCCTTCCCTTCAATGCTTGATTCTCGGCTTCCAGCCGCGCAACCTTTTCTTCAATGGATTCTTCCATAACTAGGCCTCCGGTGCCGAATTCTTATCAAGAGTCAGTGATCGCCCAAACAGGAGGTTTTTATTGTAGAGACAAGGCGCTTGGACCGCAATGCAGATCATAGAGCATTTTCTGCCCCCGTCCGCCTCTTTCGTCGTGACGGTAGCTGGCTGGCCCCCCTCTCGCCTGTCAGAAAATTCGACGTGCTTGACGTCATCGGCAGTCGTGCGTGTTTGGGGTCAAGCACAATGTCCCCATGTCAGCGTAACGGTGAACGACTGGACAGGTAAAAGTCAGGACAGGGGCCTGAGAAGGGCTAACTGGCCGGCCACAACCAAACCAAGACCGCGACGACTAACCCAAATAGGGAATCGACTTGAACGGTCTCCCGGCAACGCGGAAGATCGACGTGGGCTTGCGTCTGGAGTTCTAGATCTAGACAAATTCTACGCAGGCTCAGCGCCAGACCCGAATCCCTCGAAGTCAACGATTCTCTTACGGCAAGGGAGGGAATTCTCCGAGCCGGTCAAGGCAAGCGTCTCTGTCTTTCGAACAGGGTCTTGACCGCCTGAAGAGTATCAGCTTCATTAACTGACTTCTCAGGGCGGTAGCGCTTCACTCGGGCAAAGCGCAGCGCCAATCCGGCCGGATAACGCGGGGATTCCTGAATCTCGCCAAACGCGATCTCAACGAGCAGCTCCGGCTTCACAAAGACTGTCCAGTCGTCCCGCGCCACTTCCAGAGAGAGCAGTTTATCTGTCTGCCATCGGAGCATTTCGTCGGTTAGCCCTTTGAAGGTCTTCCCCAGCATGGCGAACTGGCCGCTCTCAGCGTCTCGCGCGCCCAGGTGTAGGTTGGAGAGCCACCCTGCTCGGCGTCCGTGGCCCCACTCCGCCGCCAGAACCACAAGGTCGAGTGTTGTCGCTGGCTTGAGCTTGAGCCAGTGAAAGCCGCGCTGACCGGCAACGTAGGGAGCCAGCAGAGACTTGGCCATGGCCCCTTCGTGACCGGCATCCAACGCCTGTTGCAGGAAACGCTCCGCTTCAGCGGGCTGGCGCGCGACCATCCGCGGAACCAAAGATGAGGCGGGAACTGCTCTGGAGAGTGCTTCCATACGTTTCTCATAGGGGAACGAAAGGAGCGGTCCCTCATTCTCCAGATAGAGACAATCAAAATAGAATGACGAGAGCGGTAGCTCCTTGCGAATTGACTCGATCTCTTTCGTTCGCCCGAGACGCCGCATGGTCACCTGGAACGGGTAGGGCCGTCCGTCCGCTCGGAGAGCGATCGCTTCCCCTTCCAGGACAATGTCCCGGACCGGCAGACCGCGCGTCCACTCGACAACCTCCGGCAAGCGCTTTGTTACATTCTGAAGCTGTCGCGTGAAGATAGCCACATCCTCTCCGCAGCGGTGAACCTGAATGCGGGCTCCATCCAGCTTGTATTCGAAAGCGGCTTCTCCCAGCCGTTCCAGCGCTTCCGAAACACTTTCCGAACTGTTGGCTAGCATGGGCGAGACCGGAGTGAGCAAGCGAAGCGTGAACCGGGACAAACCAGCAGCACCTTGCTGCAGAGCCGCAACGGCGACTTCGCCGAGATTGTTCGAGAACATCATGGCTTGGCGGACTTCATTGGAGGGCAAGTTGGCAGCCTTGGACACGGCATCCAGGATCAATCCTTCCAATGCGCCCTGCCGAATTTCTCCCATGAGCAACCCGCTGACAAAGTTCCTCTCTTCGGCACTGGTTCGCTCGAACAGGTGTCGTAGCGCTTTGAGCTTCTTGTCAGCCGAGCCAGGTCCTTGACTCGAAGCAATGTCGTCAAGGATCCGGTCGACTTCCAGAAGAGTCAGCGAGGTACCTTTCGGAGAATTGTCGCTGATTGCTGCTTCAATCATCCGCCAGCCCACGCCAATCTTGCCCTGCGACAAGGATCCGGACAGATAGAGGGCAGCCAATTCAGTCTCCCTGTCCAGCGTTTGCCGGAGGAAGTCCGCCAGCAGACGGACTTTTTCTGTCTTCTTGGTCGTGGCGCGAACCTGACCCACGACTTCCACTAAGGATGCCAACTGCATGGTCATTCTCGATGCTACGTTGCTGTTCTCGGTGGATTTCACCGGAGGAGGCTGTCTATCGGCGATCTCGACGTCGGTTGCCCAAACTCCTCGCACCCAAGAAGTATACCCTAGATGCAGCGAACAACCTTATACCGCTGAGTGTCGCAGCTGCGTTGGCGGCTACCCCGCAGAGACGTTGAGACACAAGCTGTCCTGAAGAGGGGTCATGCTCGAAGGCCTTACCTGCGAAGCCGAATGCGCGTAGCCATGCTCAACAATGACAACTTTCTTTCCTCAGCTTCGGCGCGGTTTCTGAGATAATCGAATCCTTGTCACCCAGTAGTTGATTGCGGCGGCTCTGGCGCTTCGGGTGAAGTACTTGGGCGTCGAGGAATCGTCTAAGCTGATTTCTGATTCGCAAATGCCCTGGTCCTGTCCTGTCTGCCAGCGTCCTTTCAAGCACAAGAATCAGATGCACAGCTGCGTTCGAGTTGAAGTAGGAGAGCATCTCGCCGGCAAGAATCCTCACGTGGTAGCCATTTTCCAAGGTCTGCAGGCCGGCATGAAGCGGTTTGGTGAGGTCAGGGTCAGTTCCGTTAAGAACTGCATCCTGTTCAAATCGGCGAGTACTTTTCTAGCCCTAAAGCCAAAGAAGGAGTGGGTTGACATTGAGTTCCTGCTGGATCAAGAGATCGACGAATTTCCAGTGCACAAGACTGTGCGGGTCTCAAAGAATCGAGTGGCTCATTTTGTCCGGCTTGAGCATCCTAGGGAAATCAACAGGCAGCTGATGCGGTGGTTGAGACGCTCATTCGAAATCACCAGCTAAACCAATGGACAATCTTCACAGCCGCACCGAACTTCAATTCACCGTCACTGGCCAGTCGAGCAAAGTTTCGGCCATGCTGTTGCGTCCCGAAGACGCGCGCTGGCTGCTGGTTTTGGCTCACGGAGCCGGAGCGGGCATGCGCCATGCCTTCCTGGAGACCATCGCAGAACAACTTGCCCACCACCAGATTGCCACGTTGCGCTATCAGTTTCCGTATATGGAACAAGGCCTGGGCAGACCCGACTTCCCCCCGATACTGGTCGCCACCGTTCGGTCAGCAGTCGCAACGGCCACCGACATTGCGGGCGATCTGCCCTTGATTGCCGGCGGCAAATCCCTGGGTGGACGCATGACCTCCACGGCTGCTGCTCAGGCTCCGCTGCCAAGAGTGCACGGCCTGGTGTTCTTTGGTTTTCCGCTTCACCCCGCCGGAAAACCTTCTGCCGAGCGAGCTCGTCATCTTGGCTCTGTTGCGCTGCCGATGTTGTTTCTGCAAGGAACCCGGGACCAGCTCGCTCAACTGGAACTTTTGCGCCCCGTGTGCGAGCGACTGGGCGACCAGGGCCGAGTTGCATCCCATCGAGGGCGCTGACCACTCTTTCCATGTGCTGAAGCGTTCAGGTCGAACTGACCGTGAGGTGCTGGAACAACTCGGAAAGATCGTGGCCGGCTGGACCGCTCATCTTGAGCATAACGGCACGCCCTGACCCCACCCTCGGAGGCACTGCAGTTGAAAACTGTCATTGACTCTTCGAGCGCTTTCCCTCAGAATCGATTAACCGCCAACAGGGATGGGAGGGGTATCCCGCTCACGAATGAGAACTGCGCTCTTTACAGAAGTCGAGCCTGCAGAGGCGTTGTCGCTGCGACTGCGCCAGCGATGGTGGGTGTTCTTCCTCCCGCTCTATCCTCTGGCGTGGGTCTATGTTGTTACCTTCCTTCTCGCTTTGTTCATTAATCAACCGATTCAGTGGAGTCACCTCAACGCCAACAATCGCTCCTATGTGATCCTTCGGGTGCAGCCGTTCAAGGCCTGGCCTTCGAAGCAGCCCTTTGGAACTTTCCAGGGCGCGGCGTTGACGCGAAACCTCTCGGGCTTTCTGGAAGCAGCTGATCTGAAAGAGTTTTGGTTTGTACCTCTGCACGTGCAGATCACCCGTCGCCTCAATGTTCAAACCCCTGTGCCTCCCTCCGCGTTCGTGCGCCCTGTTCGAGTCTCCGACTAGGCGAGACTCTTGAGTCCAAGGAATCATGGAATGCCTGCAATGCCAATTCGACAACCCGGCGGGGACTGTTAGCTGCCTTCGGTGTAATACCCCTATTAGCGCGATAGATCGGACCATCACGCATGACGGTCCCGGACGCGGATCTCCTCATGCTAACGATGCAGAGTTCGCCGGTTCCTTGCGTACCTTCCAACCGGGAGTCTTGTTGGCAGGTCGTTACGAAATCCTGCAACTGCTCGGTCAAGGAGGCATGGGGGCAGTCTATAAAGCAAGAGACCGCGAGCTGGACCGGTTGATCGCACTGAAAGTCATTCGGCCCGAACTGGCCGGACATCCTGGAATGTTGCACCGCTTCAAACAGGAACTAATCCTGGCCCGTCAAGTGACCCACAAGAACGTGATTCGTATTTTCGACCTGGGCGAGGGCGAGGGCACGAAGTTGATCACCATGGAGTATGTCGAGGGTCAGGATCTCAAAACGATGCTGAACCAGAAGAAAAGGTTCGAGCCTGATGAGGCCGTGGCAATCGTCGGGCAAGTCTGCCACGCCTTGGATGCGGCCCACAGCGTAGGAGTGATTCACCGAGACCTCAAACCTCAGAATATCATGGTGGACGCCCAC
Organism: uncultured Acidimicrobiia bacterium; assembly: GCA_963752385.1. Classification (GTDB taxonomy): domain Bacteria; phylum Acidobacteriota; class Terriglobia; order Versatilivoradales; family Versatilivoraceae; genus CAVVYL01. Next base: position 60,740 of record CAVVYL010000065.1, read on the forward strand.
GGGAAGGTTTCGGTGATGGATTTTGGAATCGCACGCTCGATGGACGTGTCCGGTTTCACACAAACGGGAGCATTGGTGGGCACTCCCGACTATATGTCTCCTGAGCAAGCCAAAGGAGAAGAAGTCGATTCTCGGTCTGACCTGTTCACTCTAGGGATTATCTTCTACGAGTTGCTTACCGGGCGAGCGCCTTACGAGGCGAAGACTACAGTTGCCACCCTGCTGAGGCGCACCAGCGAACGGCCGGTCCCGCCTATCGAACTGGATCAGACGATACCCCGGCCTCTCAGCGACGTGGTGGTCAGATGTTTGGAGATTGATCCCCAACGTCGATATCAAAGCGCTCAGGAAATCCTGCAGGACTTAGAAGCTTCGCGAACCAAGGGCAGGACAGCGCGTGGGACAGCGCTGTCGCTTCTGAAGGATCTTCGGCGGAGACCATGGTCGTGGAAATGGGCCGCCGGCTTATTGGCGGTCTTGGTCATGGCAGTTGGCGCGTTCGTATTCAGGAATAGGATACTCGTCAGCCCCCCAGTAAAGCAGCAAGTGTCAATCCAGCCGATTCTTGTTGCAATTCTTCCGCTGCGCAATGCTTCAGGGGAACAGGCCCTCGACTGGCTCGGGCCGAGCCTGGCAGAAATGCTGCGGACAGACCTGGGACAATCTTCTTCTCTCTCGACCGTTTCCCCCGATCGACTGCACCAGATCCTGCGCGATTTGCGCATCTCGCCAGGCGCGAACTATGATCCCGAAACCCTTCGACGCATCGCCGATTTCACCAACGCGGACAAGCTGGTTTGGGGACAGTACCTCAAAGCTGGAGATCAGATTCGCATTGACGCGACGCTTCAGGATCTGAAGCAAAACAGATCCATCCCCCTTAAGGCAGAAGCGCCGAACGAAAAAGAGGTCTTGAAAGCGGTTGGCCAGTTGGCGAAGTCGCTCCAGCAGAACTTGGCACTGTCCCCTGACCTTGTCAAAGAACTGCAAGCAACAGCCTTTACTCCGGCGTCTAAGTCCACCGACGCTCTTCGTCATTACAACGAAGGTCTCGAACTGTTCCGTCAAGGGAGCAACCGTGAGGCCTTGAACAAGTTTCAATCTTCGATCAAAGACGATCCGGAGTTTGCCCTTGGCTTATTCCAGGCTGGGACAGACTTATGCCCGACTCGGATACGACAATGAGGCGCAGCAGAACTCTCAGAAGGCTGTCAGCCTGAGCGCATACCTGCCGCCCCAGGAAAAGTATCGGATAGCCGCTCACCACGCGCGGATCATCAACGACAACCAGAAAGCAATCGACGCCTACGAAACTCTCGCCAGGATTGCGCCCGATGATCCTGACGTCCAGTTTCAACTGGCTGAACTGTATCAGGCAACTGGCGCATTTGATCAGTCTCGCGACCGTTACGCAAAGCTCTTGGCGCGCGATCCAAAATTCGTGGAGGCTCTGGTCGCCATGGGCCGGGTGGAAATCAACAGTGGCAATCCACAGGGCAGCCTCGAGTACCTGAACCGTGCGCTGGCTCTCTCCATCCAGCTCGAGAACGAGGGACAAAAGGCCGCTGTTCTTCACGCCATCGGGGTCGCCTACAAGCTCTTGAACAAGCCGCACGATGCGCTTCGCAATTACGAAGCTTCGCTGGAGGTAAGGCGCCGCCTCGGGCAAAAGCGCGAGATTGCAGTCACTTTGAACGAAATGGCGCAGATTCATGACGTGCTCGGAGATTCAGACGTGGCGCTGAAGAGTTACCAGGAGGCCCTGCAGTTGCAGCGCGAAATCGGGGACAAAAAGGGGATCGGTGACAGCTTGATCAATCTTGGAGTCTATTACGAAACTCGCGGCGAATATGCTCAGGCTTTGGCGCTGACCAAAGAGTCACTGCAGATACAACACGACATCGGCGAGCCCACCAGGGAAGGGTTTTGTTTGAACAACATCGGATGGATCTACCTGAACAAGGGCGATTATGACGACGCGCTAACCTATTTTGAACGGGCGCTCCAGGTGCGTGAGAAATTGAAGACCCCCGGCGACCTCGCCGACACGCTCTATAATCTGGCGGACACCTCCTTCAGAGTGGGTCGCTACGAGCAGGCGCTCGCGTCTTACCTGCGCTCGCTCGACCTTTGGCGTGCATCCGGAGACAAGTGGGGTGTCGCCATCGCCTCCTACGGCTTGGGAACGCTCTTTGAGCACCAGGGGCGATATGGCGCTGCCGTGAATTCGCTGCAGGATGCCTTGAAGGCATTTCGGGAACTCCAGCACCACGACATCTGGCTGGCTAGGATTTTGAGCGGTTACGGTAATGCACTGAGTCTGGCTGGGCGAGGAGAAGAAGCCAAAGGGAACTTGCAGGAAGCCCTGAGTCTGGCTCAGAAACTCAAACACCAGTCTGTGACTGCTCAGATTCTGAACTTTCAGGGGGATCTCTTTTTCTACCAAGGCAACTTCAGATCCGCCAAGCCGTTGTTCGAGCAGGCTCTCCAGTTGGCTTCCAGTACCTCCGATCGTCCTCTCATCCTGGCAAGCAAAATGAACCTGGCCAAAGTGGCCCTGAAGGAGGGACGTGGGCAGGCGGCGATCAACTCGCTCAAGACCCTGGCTCAAGAGTCAGGCGCTCTCAGACTCAAATACCTTTCAACAGAATGCTCAGTTTATCTCGGTGAGGCGTTTCTCAACAGTAAAGACTATTTGCGAGCACGCGAGCAACTTGAAGAGGCCAAGCGGAAGAGCGGTGAATTAGGATCACGAGCTTTGCTGGCCAGGTGTCAGTTCCTTATGGGAACCACATTTCGACTCTCGGGCCAGGATGCAGCAGCGTCGTCTCACTACGATGAGGCCCGCCAACTCGTCGAAGAGATTCACAAGGAAGCCGGCAACGACGCGATATTGAAACGTGTAGACATTCGTCCCATTCACGAAGAGTCACTTCGCCGGTCTCAAAGCCAGAAGAGCTGAAGCCAACGTTCTTCAACAACCTCTCCTGAAATCGCCCGGGTAGGGCGCGGTGTCCTCACCGCGCCGGTGGTTACATTGGAGGACGGCGGGCTAGGGACAGCCCGCCCTACCATTTTCATCCTTGGGGTGCCGCCGGAAGGAATGAGCGGCTCTCCTGAATAGAGCTGACTCTCCTCATCTGAGAGTGAATTGCACCTCAAAAGCAGGGATTTGTCCCGAGTCGTCGAAGGTGGTCGCAAGGTAGTCGCCGGGCGGCAGGTTCGTTGTCTTCACGTTCAGATGGTAGGTTTTTCCATCGGCCTGGACGCGGTAGATGGGTGGAGTCATCTGAGATTCCGACGACCTTAACTTCAACTTGCTCTGGAGCTCGTCCCTCAACGAGCCGCACCAGTGAAAGACGCGCTTCGAGATTCGGCCAGGAATGGGCCGTTTCTGCAATCGACGGCCGTCCGGCCGCCTGGAACCGAAACGAGAGGTTGGAGCCCAAGTTGTACACGGAGCCCTCGACCGGGGTTTGGTAACCACAGGATACGGCATTCCCAGTCACGGATGCTTGATTCAGCGAGAAGACAGAGAAAGTGCGGGTCCTTCCTCCAGGGTCTATATTTTTGACAAAGGTGGTGATGTCCGTAGCCTCGTTCTTGAGTACTCTGGTATTCATGTCAGTGTTGGGCTGGAAGATCTGCACATCGGCGCTCGAGAACCCCGATTCAGGAGTGCAGCTTCAACGTTCCATACGATGCACTGGTCTCCGTTCGGCTCGGTTAGAGTACATGGCATCCCCTGGTCGGAAAAGCCGGCATCTCTTGTGGATGACGGAAACGCGGGCCGTCAACTTCACGCTGCCCGCTAGATCATTCAAAGTCACATTGCTCAATATTTGACCCATCGAGAAGGAAATCGTGGCGGTGGGATTTGCGGCGGTAACGACCTTCGTGAAAACTTGCGGGCTGGCTTGTGCAGCGCTGAAGGCACCGTCCACACAAAGGCCGGAAAGTTGCCGGACTGAATGCTCACCGGCCCCAGCTCAATCACTCCTGTGGCAATGTTGAACCGATAGAACTTGCCGCTAGTCGCATCTCCGGCCCAAAAGGACGACGTCTGTCGGGATCTAAGTTAAGGGATCTCCAATCGTTTTGACCCGCGGCATCATACTCCTTCACGACTGCACCCGCACTGTTGAGGCGCTTAATATTCTTCTTGTCGGCGACCAGAAGCCCGCCATCAGGGAAGGCAGACGAAGAGCAAAGAGCCGGAAATTTGGACCACCCGCGATTCCCCAGATTCGCGAAATCGGGCAGTTGCTGCGTTGTTGAAAACATCAAACCGTTTTATTAGCCGGCCTTCGGAAGTATAGAAGATTACTTTCCCGTCGGCATGTCAGGTCAATCCAGTTTGTGCCGCTGTTTTCAACCGCGACCGAGTAGGTCGCCAATAGTGTTCCGGTATCATCACGATCCTTAATGATCGATACTTGCGAATGAACCCGTCTCCACCAGGGCTACGGACTGCCGACATAAAAGTCTCCGTTGCGAGGCAAAGACAACCGATCCAGCACCGCTGGTGGGAGAACTGGAGACGCTGAGGCTGATTGTTTGAAGGACCCCATGTGGGTGGTCAATCTTGTACCTGAGAACCTTGGCGTTTGAGATATTGGTCGTGAATAAATGATACGTGGAGTCAAAGGCACACCCACCAGTCATGCCGCCTTGTCCGTCGCTGGATCGTTTCTTTGAGATTCCCGTTTTTGTCGAACACTTTGTATTGCCCATTGCCGATCCCGACAAACACATCTCCGACCCGCCAATCACTTGCCAGTAGAAAATTGGCCCAGCCAGCAAAAACCACTAGCAAGTGATCTGCAAACTTTTCAACATGCTCCTGTTCATTACGTGTTTCCTCCTGAGCACCTGCTTGCGGATTTGCTTTTAGTTGATAATGTATCGAGCGGGGCAACCTGCCAACCCTGATTGGTTTCATCGTAAACTGTGGCCAGACTCCGATCAAGCGGAAACGCCTGTCGTCCTCGGCGATTTTGTTCGAGGGCGGCTTCTGGCTCTTCTCAACAAATCGTTTCAAGCTTTATAGACTCACTTGCTAGACTGGGGTCTGCGCCCAAAGGCTCAAGTGCCACACGCTCTGGGGCGACAGGAGAGCCTGGTTAGTCCAACTTGCCGACCGAGGGAAGTTCACAAATCGCCCAAGTTTTCCGCGTTGTCCCGTTTGTGGGGAGAGGGTGGCCGAGCGACGCTGGTCGCTCGGCTGGGTGAGGGGTCAGCCGCCAACGGAGCAGTGACTCGTCTCAACACCCCTCACGCTCTGACTCCTTCTCACGGCCGCGGGGTGAGGGAGAACAGGAACTTGACTGATTTGTGAACTTGGCCGACACCAAGTGGGACTAGGTTTCCTCGAATCCCTTTCTGAGGTGAGTCTGATGACTGAAGCGAGTGGAATTCGACTGACGCAGTTGGCAAAACGGGCGGGGTGTGCCGCCAAACAGCCTCCTGGCTACTTACTGCCGCTGCTTGGCAAGCTTCCTGGGATTACTGATCCCAATGTGCTGGTTGGAAGCGCAACGGCAGACGACGCTGCGGTCTACCGGCTGAACGAAGAGCTGGCGTTGGTTCTTACCACGGACTTCTTCACACCTATCGTTGACCACCCTTACGATTTTGGTGCCGTGGCCGCGGCCAATGCGTTAAGTGACGTCTATGCGATGGGAGGGCGGCCACTGACGGCTCTTAATCTGGTGGGATTCCCAGACAACTTGCTCGGCCCGGAAGTGCTTGGCGAGATTCTTCGCGGCGCGGCAGACAAAGCCCGTGAAGCAAGTATTGATATCGTTGGCGGACATACTATCAAGTCTGAAGAACCCATTTTCGGACTGGCTGTGGTCGGTACGATTCACCCGCGCAAGGTACTCACCAACGCAGGGGCCAAGCCAGGCGACGCCCTGGTTCTGACCAAACCACTGGGGCTCGGCATCATTACCACAGCAGCCAAACTCGGAGATGACAGGCTGGGCGCTATTCGTGAAGCTATCCGCGTAATGACCACGTTGAACCGAGCTGCTTCCGAGACGCTGGTTTCGCCGGCGACACACGCCCTCACTGACGTCACGGGATTTGGCCTTCTGGGCCACTTGCGACATATCGTCGCCGAGAGCCAAGTCGTAGCGCGCGTCTGGCTGGAACGAGTTCCTGTGTTGCCAGCCGCTCGGGAGTATGTGCGTGCCGGTATTGCGCCAGGCGGCAGCCACGCCAACTGGCGGTTCCTGAACGACTGGGTTACTTATGGGGCAGACTTAAGCAAGGACGAGCAGTTGCTGCTTTGTGATGCGCAGACATCGGGAGGGTTGCTGGCAGCGATTCGCCAGAAGGACGCTGAAGGCGTGCTGGACTCGCTCCACAAGGCGGGAGTGAAAGATTCCGCCATTATCGGACAGATTGAAGCTGGATCTCCAAGCCGAATCTACGTTTCTCGATACCCGTGAACCAAAGCCTGGAGATCCTCCAAATCACTTCTTGGCCAGCCGAGTACAAGCATTGGCAGCTCCGGTCACGTCAATGGCCGCGGTCCCTTCTTCGATGTGCTGAATGCGCCCTTCTTTGTCGATCACAAAGGTAGCCCGATTGGCAATTCCGCGCTCGGCATTGAGGAGACCGTAATCCTTCGAGACTTTGCGCGCGGCAAAGTCACTCAGCATCGGAAACGAAACCTTTAAGTCTTCGGCGAACCTCTTCTGCGAAGGGGTGTTGTCCGTGCTGACTCCGAAGACTTGTGTCTCCGCCCCTTCAAACTGCGTCAGATTGAACTGGTAAGCTTGCATCTCTTTGGTGCAGCCTCCGGTGAAGGCGGCAGGATAGAAGGCCAGAATTACATTCTTCTTTCCACGAAAGTCCGAGAGCTTGACGGTTTGGCCGGTTGTGGAAGGCAGGGTAAAGTCCGGGGCCTCATCGCCAACTTTCAGATGGGTCTTCGGTGGATTTTGTCCGAAGAGAGGCGCTGCCACAACAAGGGCCAGCAGGCAGATTGTAATTCGATTCATCGGTTCCTCCTTAAGGAGCTAGGTTAAATTCGAGAAGTTGCCTTACTGTATCACCACTTGGCCCAGATCGAGTTTCCCAGTGGAGGGTCCAAACTGGCGGGCTTTTCGGAATGCCATTTCCGCTGGCTTACGCCACTGGTCGGCCTTGAACCAGTGCCCATGTGTAAACCGGTTCCTGTGAGCCGCCCAACGCACAGATCCGAGCGTGTCATTTTCCTGAAATTCCGGCATTGTGGGTCAGAATCCTCTTCACTTCCAGGAAGCCGGCATCATTCGGCTTGAGCTTGAGAGCAGCATCAATGTTCTTGAGCGCTTCGGTATATTTCTTCTGGTGTCCGTAGGCCAAGGCCAAAGCGTAGTAGGCATCAGGATTGGAGGAGTCTGCTGATAGCGCCTCTGTCAAAGCTTCGACAGCCTTTGGAAAGTTCTTGCTCTCCAGGGCCTGACGACCCTCTTCCATTTTTAGCCAGCCCTTGAGTTGAGTCTCAAGACTCCCATATTGCTTAGGGTCCAGGCTGGCGGCTTTTTGTGCTGCCTCTTGGGCCTTCTGAGGCTGCCCGGCGCCAACATAAGCCTTAGCCAAGTTGGACCAGAGCACACCCTCTTGAGGGACTAACGCGAGCAACTCTTGGTACCGTTCAACGGCCTCGGTGAATTTCCCTTGCGTCAGAGCGTTGTTTCCTTCCGTTTCTTTCTTTTGGTAAAAGTCTCGCGAAACGAGCATTAGAGTGGTAGAGGTTTCCTTGTCTCCGACGCTGATCCAGTCCGATTTGGCCGTCATGTAACCCTCTGATTGGCCGTAAAGCTGGTACTCGCCTGGTTCAACCTTGTCGAACTCGGCCTCGCCTTTCTTGTTCACCTTGGCCGGATATTCCTTCCCGGAGTTCTTTTCCACTAGTTTCGCCTGTACTTTGGTGATCGCCTTCTTTTCCTGGTCGACAAATTTGGCCATCACCTTCCCTGCGGCCATCAGTTCGAAAGGTGTCGCCAGGATGGTCCATACTAGTAACAGCTTCATCATCTCGATTTCCCCTTCGCAGCAAAAAAAATGTTGGCGTCATGCCAGCTTCGATAGGAGTTGCGCCTGGAAATGCACATACAGCCTCGGTGTCGCGAGCTAGGAAACAACCCAGTTGATCGGAGCCTCGACAAATTGAACTCCAATTCTTTTCTTCTGATCGCTTTCGTCTACCCAATGGGCTCTGATTTCGCCTTTACACTTGAACTTGTCCTGGAACGCCAGGACCGTGACGACCGAGCCCAATTTCAAAATGCGATTCACCAGTATGCAGGCCCCGTTCTTGCTGACGTTCTCAGTGACGGTCTCTTCGCTGAACGGAGCGTTGTCATGGTCCAAGCCTTCGATCGTGACCGGTACGGAAAGCAGAATGCGGGCTTCCTTGCGTCTAACTTTCCAGATATCTAGCATTGGGCAAAGGCCGCGACAAACCGTAGCCCTCACTGGAGTGGCTCGCTCAGCAAAAATAACCCATTGCCTTGGCGGTGGCAAGAGAGTCCGGTGAATCACATCATCAGGCTAGTCACCCGCAGTGCTTAACGGCGCTCGGGATGGTATTGGGGCTGCATTATTTTTGCCCGAAAATCGTAAGGAGGGTCCACCTCAATGACCTTGCACATTTCATACAAGCGGGAGCGCAGCCGGGTACCGATCCGCTCTTCGAGAGTCTCCTCCTTGCTCACCTTCGTTCCGTCGACAAGGGTTCGCGCTTCCCTCCCTCGGTCTTCAAAATTCGTGGTCATTACGGTAGCCAGCTTGCGGTTGTATCGACTGTTGATGATGTAAGCGAACATGTCGCGCACCCACTCGGTCGGGCGCTCGACGCCCAAGGTCATCGAGCACCAGCACTTCGCAGTTTAGCACCGGATCGAGGATCTCCATTTCTGAGTTTTGAGAGATCGAGTTGTAGGAGTTCTGAATCTTTTTCAGCAGATCACGGAAATCGTAGAACACTCCTCCTGTCTTCTGCTGGTAAATCAACTCCCGAAGAATGGAGACTGCCAAATGGGTCTTCCCGGCTCCACAGGGACCCATGATGAGGAGACCGAAGTCAAGCGGATACTCTTCCACAAACTTCATGGCGATTGTCTTGGCGTAGTTCACACTCTCGTTCATAGCGTTGAAGCTTTCAAAGGCGCAGAACTGATAACGCGGCGGCACGCCGGCCCTTTGAAACAACCGGTCGAGTTTGGATTTCTGGAAACACTCACAACGGATCACAGAGCGTACGCCCTCGCTCTCGATGGCTTTCCAGCCTGTTCCGCTACAGACAGGACAAGGACTCTGAGACTGGATTTCCATACAGGGTGAACTCGACAATGTCACTGCGGCGCCGTTTGGGGGCGCCAGCGCCAACAGCAAAAGAATTGGTAATCGAAGGACGGTGGGCGCCCGCGGCGCATCTTCTCCAAGAACCGCTTGAGACATTGAAACAGCAAGGGGGACATGCTCAGCGCCCTGCTCGCAGTCAACCCGGCTACCGACCAATCCGAACAATCTTCGTCGGCGTGGTTCGGACCAAGGCATTTTCTTTCCGAGATTGGAACTGCGGAGCTTGCGCGGCGAATGCCTGCTGAACGTACTCCATGAATTCCTTGATCTCGTTTTGCATCTCCTCGATTTTGGCTCGCATGTTGAGAATGATTTCCACGCCGGCCAGATTGACCCCTAGATCCCGTGTGAGGTTCAAAATTACCTCAAGTTGCTCCAAGTCCTCATCCGTGTAAAGGCGAGTGTTACCTTCTGAACGTGAAGGCTTCAGCAATCCGTGACGCTCGTAAAGCCGAAGAGTCTGCGGATGAATGTTATAGGTTCTGGCGACATTGCTGATCAGGTAGGCCGCTTGGCTCCGCTTCTTCATGACAGTTGCTTCAGCGACTCGCGTGAATGGAAGTGCGCCGGCTGCACACCATCGGGACTACGCTCACATCGGTGTGAACCCTGGACCAGGTTCACAAAACCGGGCTCGGCGCCGAACGACTTTCGATTTACTCGATTCACTTGCCGCCACTGCCGGGGTGGCCCTAGGAATCGAGTCAGCTCTTGCGTGAAAACGATGCTGACCTATTTCAACATAGACTAAAAATCAAACAGTCCGCTGCGTGGGTTGGACGGATTCAAACGCGCCAGCTCGCGCACGATTTCCTTGCTCCGCTCGTCAGCAATCTTGGGCAGAACCACCTGGACCTCGACAAACTGGTCTCCCCGCGCCGCAGCGCGCAGCGAAGGCGCTCCCCTTTCTCTCAGACGGAACTTCTGCCCGTGCTGAGTACCAGGTGGGATCTTGAGCATGGCCCGCCCGTCAACTGTGGGTACCTCAATCTTCGCACCCAGGGCCGCTTCGGTCAGGGTGACTGGAACCTTGCAGTAAATGTTGTCGCCCACTCTTTCGAAAAACGGGTGACTCCCCACGCTCGCGACAATGTAAAGATCCCCTGGGGGCGCTCCCTGGATGCCGGCATCCCCTTTGCCGGCAAAACGGATGCGAGAACCCGTCTGAACTCCCGCCGGAATTCTAATCTCCAGGTTCTCCGTGGTTCGCACCCGGCCCTCTCCCCGGCAAACCGCGCATTCTTTGCCGGACCGGCCGGTACCACCGCACTGGGAACAGGTGACGCTAAACTGCATGCGACCACGCGTTTGCGTCACCCGGCCGGTCCCTTGGCAGAGCGCGCACTCGCGAATTTTGCCTTCGGAACTTTGCCCCTTGGCTTGGCAGCTTGAGCAGTTGTCGCGGCGGGCGTATGTGATGCGGGTCTGCAAGCCCTTCAGTGCTTCGTGAAACCCGATGGAGACCTGGTATTCGAGATCTTCACCATGCTGCGGCTGGGGCGTGCGGGCCCCTCCTTGGAAGAATTGTGAGAAAATGTCTGAAAATCCGGTGCCGCCAAAGCCGGAAAAATCAAACCCGGAAAAATCGACGCCTGGAGCGTGTCTTCCGGCGCCTTGCCGAAAACTATCAGAGTAGCTGCCATAGGCGTTGTAGACCTCCCGCTTCTTGGGGTCACTTAGTACATCATAGGCCTCGGATATCTTCTTGAAACGTTCCTCGGCATGCTTATCTCCCGGATTGACGTCGGGATGGTACTTTCTGGCCAGCTTGCGGTAGGCCTTCTTGATTTCTTCGGCGGAAGCATCCCGACTGACGCCGAGAAGGCGGTAGTAGTCCTCGTTCTTCATGGAAACTGTGTTAGCCTCATACCGCCTGAGACGGAGGTTTTTCTATCGAGGCCCCTCACCCTCTGCCTGCCTGTCCCGTCTTACCTGCCAAGGAGAAGAGAACTGTGACTGCTTTGTGAACCCGCGTGGCAACCTGTTGCGACTAGCCGGGTAGATCAACGAACGTCGGCGAAAAATCCTGGAGGTAGTCCCCTCCCTGATGATGAGTACAACTTATCGCCTTTTCACCTCGACCTTAAGCGGTTGAAGGCGCCCCTGCTTTCTAGGCAGCGTAACTGTCAAGATTCCTTCGCTCAGCTGCGCACTAACGTTTTCAGGATCAATGTCTTGCGGTAGATTGAACCTGCGTTCAAAACTTCCCGAGGGTCTCTCCAGACGATAGTAAACCTGTTTCGAAAGTTCAGCGCAGGGATTTCGGTGTCCCCGAATGCAAAGCAAATGATCCTTAATCTGGAGTTCAACCTGGTCACGCTCAACCCCTGGGATTTCCACCGTCAAGACAAACTCGCAATCCGTCTCATAGGCATCGACAGCCGGAGACCAAGGCGCTTGGCCGTGGGCGACCTGCGACCCAACCACGGCATCTTCGACAAGGGCGTGGATACGGTCTTGGAACTCCTGAAATTTCCGGATCAGATCTTGCCTGGTCGCCATTGAACCTTCCTTTGCTCCCAGACGGACCACTCTGAGATTGGTTCGAAATTAATGCCTCAGCTAGTTGGCCTGGGCGCGGGGCCCCTCACCGTCTGATTCCTCTACCCGTTGACGGGCAAGGGATATCCAGGATTTGACCGATTTGCGAATTTGCTCTCCAACAAGTGAATCAAGAAGCCAGACATCCCTCCCGTTTGCTGGGAGAGCCAGGCGAACGCCGAGTGAGGCACTAGGCATCACTCTCTGGTGCGAGGTTCCACTCGGCGGCAAGAAAGTTTGGCAACTGGTCGGTTCAAAAAAACCCGGTCCGAAGTTGCCCCGTTGCGTCACTTCTTCTTGTCATCGACATCCACATACTCGGCATCGATGACTTCGCCTTCGGTCGGCTGTGAGCTGGGACCTTCAGCTGCCGGGCCGCCCCCGGTTCCTGTTCCGGCGCTACCTGTTTGGCCGGCTTGCTTGTACAGCACATCGGCCAGCTTATGCGTGGCGTTGCTGAGCTGCTCGATGGCGCGATTGATCCGCTCGGTGCCACCCTCCGAGATCGCCCGGCGGCAATCCTCGACAGCGGACTCAATGGCTTTTGCGTCCGCCTCGGAGATCTTGTCGCGGTTCTCCTTCAGGGTCTTCTCCGTACTGTACACAAGGCTATCCGCCTTGTTCTTGGCTTCGACCTCTTCGCGATAGTTGCGGTCTTCCTCCGAATGGGCGTCGGCGTCCTTGCTCATCCGTTGGATTTCTTCCTTGGTCAGACCACTCGAGGACGTAATGGTGATTTTCTGCTCCTTGTTAGTGCCCAGATCCTTCGCCGAAACGTTAACGATCCCATTGGCGTCAATGTCGAAGGTCACTTCAATCTGGGGAACCCCGCGAGGCGCCGGCGGAATACCCACAAGGTGGAATTTCCCGAGAGTGCGGTTATGATTGGCCATACTCCGCTCGCCCTGCAGGACGTGAACCTCTACAGAAGTCTGGTTGTCGGCCGCAGTCGAAAAGATCTCACTCTTGCGAGTTGGAATTGTGGTGTTGCGCTCGATCAGCCTGGTAAAGACGCCGCCCAGGGTTTCAATGCCCAGAGAGAGCGGCGTGACGTCCAGCAGCAACAAATCCTTTACGTCACCTGCCAGCACGCCAGCCTGAACAGCCGCGCCCACAGCGACGACTTCGTCAGGATTCACGCCCTTATGCGGCTCTTTCTTAAAGAGATCACGCACAATTTGCTGAACCCGCGGAATCCGGGTTGAACCGCCGACCAGAACCACTTCGTCGATATCCTCGGGCTTGACACCTGCGTCAGTCATCGCCTGCTTACAAGGTTGAGCGCTTTTTTGCAGAATGTCTTCGACCAACTGCTCAAACTTCGCTCGAGTGAGCTTCATGCTCAAGTGCTTCGGACCTGAAGCGTCGGCGGTAACAAATGGTAAGTTGATCTCGGTCTCCATCGTCGAGGAAAGCTCCATCTTCGCTTTCTCTGCCGCTTCCTTTAGCCGCTGCAAAGCCATTTTGTCCTTGGAAAGGTCGATGCCCTGATCCTTGATGAATTCGTCCACAATCCAGTCGATTACCCGCTGGTCGATATTGTCGCCACCCAAGTGGGTATCTCCGTTCGTGGATTTCACTTCGACAACGCCTTCTCCCACCTCCAGGATCGAAATATCAAAAGTTCCTCCACCGAAGTCATACACAGCAATGGTTTCGTCCTTCTTCTTGTCCAAACCATAAGCGAGGGCGGCGGCGGTCGGCTCGTTGACTATGCGCAGAACCTCCAGTCCCGCGATCTTCCCGGCATCCTTGGTCGCCTGCCGTTGGGAGTCGTTGAAGTAAGCCGGAACCGTAATCACCGCCTTAGTCACCTTTTGGCCCAAGTATTCCTCGGCGGCCTGCCTCATTTTCTGCAAGATCATGGAGGAAATCTCCGGGGGGCTGTATTCTTTGCCCATGACGACGACTCGCGCGTCATTGTTGGATGCACGAGTAACGCGATAGGGGACGATCTTCATTTCTTCCGAGACCTCCTCGTGCTTCCGCCCCATGAACCGTTTGATGGAGTAGACCGTATTCTCCGGATTGGTGACCGCCTGCCGCTTGGCGACTTGTCCAACCAATCGTTCGCCACCCTTCGCGAAGGCGACGACCGAAGGCGTAGTGCGGCTGCCTTCAGGATTGGTGATCACCACCGGCTCCCCCCCTCCATTACAGCGACCACCGAATTAGTCGTGCCTAGATCGATTCCAATGATTTTGCTCATCGGGAGCTCCTCCTAGTTGAAGATAAAGATAATTAAATGTATCGATTTCGATTCGAGACTCATCAGGTCAGCCGTGAATATAATATGTGAGTCTATCACTGTCAATTATCGGTTAGTAATCTCTTATAAACCCTGGGTTTTTCCGCCGAACGAGAAAAAGTGAGCTACCCACTCACGAGCCTTGCCACAGTTGACCGTGCCTGCGAGGATTCCGGTCACTGCCAGCGCTTCTCGCCGCTGCAGACCCCACGTCGCCAAGTCTGTGTGCGACACTCCGTTGGAATAACCCGTCAGTTTTGTTATATTTGTGTTTTCTAGGTAGCTGTTTTCTAGTCCCAATGGCCGCTCTTTCCTTGCAATTTCGAGGTAAAACTTTCTTTCGGACGATCATTTTCGTCGTTCTGCTCGTCGTTTCCATAGCCATTGGAGCTTTCACAGGACTCCTGATCGTTTACAAAAGCGATCTCCCGGAAGTCCGGCAACTCGAAGATTACCGCCCAAACGTCATTACGGAACTGTACTCGGATGATGGACGGATTATCGGATCTTTCGCTTTGGAGCGGCGAGTCGTTGTTACGAGCGAGCAGATTCCAAAGCTTCTTAAGGACGCCCTCATCGCCACGGAAGACCAGAACTTCGAAAGGCACTGGGGGGTTGACATCAGCGGGATCGCGCGGGCTCTTTTCAAAGGATTGATCTACTGGAAGCCCATCCAAGGTACCAGCACTATTACGCAGCAACTCAGCAGGCTTTGCTTCCTGACCTCGGAAAAGAGCTTCAAACGAAAGTTTCAAGAACTCCTGTTCTCCATTCAGATTGAACGGTTTTATACCAAGTCGCAGATTTTGACGTTGTATTGCAACCAGGTTCCGCTTGGCCAGCGCACTTACGGGTTTGAAGCCGCCGCCCAGTTTTATTTCAGCAGAAGTATTAAGGATCTCAAGCTCGAAGAGATTGCCGTGTTGGCCGCGATGCCAGCCATCGCTCATTTTACTTCGCCCGTCACCAATCCCGAACGAGTGATGATCCGGCGGAACTATGTGCTGGACCGGATGGTGAAGAACGGCAACATCTCTCCGCCTCAGGCGGCAGCCGCCAAGGCTGCGCCGCTTCAGCTGAAGATCTCTACCCGCCGGAACGAGCTGGCCCCCTACTTCGCCGAGGAGATCCGGAAGTACCTGGAACAGAAATACGGATCAGAGGCGGTGAATGAGCGGGGACTGCGAATCTACACTACGCTGAACGTGGAGATGCAGCAAGCCGCCAATGCCGCAGTACGGAAGGGGCTGGAGGAGTTTGACCGGCGACATGGCTGGCGAGGGATTCAAGGAAACATTCTTAAGCAAGAAAACATCAGCCTCGAGTCTTATGTGCACGAAGACTGGAAAAGGCCCAAACTCCCGGGAAGCAAGCTCATCGGCCTCGTCGTTTCAGTCAAGCCCAAGGTCGCGCGCATCAAGTTTGGCGAGTATGAAGCCACCTTAACCGATGCGGATGTTGCCTGGACCAGGAGAAAGTCTCTCGCCGCTCTGCTGAAAGTCGGCGATCTGGCCCTCTTCCGGATTCTGGCCGTCGACCCTTTGCAGCGTCAGCTAAAGGTTGAACTGTTTCAGGTCCCGGAGGTGCAAGGAGCCTTGGTTGCGATTGATTCGGCCTCGGGCGATATCAAAGCGCTGGTGGGAGGTTATGACTTTGAAGGGAGTCAGTTCAACCGAGCCACCCAGGCTCTGCGGCAGACCGGGTCGGCTTTCAAGCCGTTTATATACGCGATGGCGCTCGACCATGGCATGACTCCCACCGACACCATTGAGGATGCGCCCATTAGCTTCCCAAGCGGCGAGAGCCAGTGGTCGCCTCAAAACTACGACCACAAATTTGAGGGTGTCATTACCTTGAGACGGGCCTTAGCCCAGTCACGAAATATTCCTGCGATCCGCTTGCTGAACCGTTTCGGCATCGACATGGGAATTGAATATGCGCGAAGGTTTGGGATAACCAGTCCTAACCTTTCTCCGTATCTGCCGCTGGCCCTGGGATCCGCAGAAGTGACACTGCTGGAAATGACTTCGGCGTACTCCGCTTTTCCCAACGACGGTGTCCGTCTGTTGCCACAATTCATCAAGCGGGTCACCGACTACGGTGGCGAGATCAAAGAGGAAGGCCTGGTTCAGGTGAGTGACGTGATTCCCCAGCCCACGGCTCGGGCGATGGTGAGCTTGATGCAGAGTGTCGTGGAGCTCGGCACCGCGCAACGGGCAAAGCGCCTGCGGCGCCCCGTGGCAGGAAAAACCGGCACCACCAATGACTATACCGATGCCTGGTTCATTGGTTTTACCCCCTCACTCACGTGTGGTGTCTGGATCGGTTACGATAAGAAAAAATCCCTTGGCAGAGGTGAAACCGGCGCTCGGGCCGCGCTGCCAACCTGGGTGGATTTTATGGAGAGGGCCGTGAAAGACAAACCGGTGGAGACGTTTGCTCCAGTGACGTTGCCGCAAAAGCCGGTTTCGCAGCGAGTCGATACCGCCGATGACGCTTCCGGAGATGGAGAGACGGCGCCGTAATGAAAATTGCGCTCGACATCCGCAAGATCAACGATTTTGGGATTGGAACGTATATCCGAAACTTGGTTCTGAATCTCGCCCGGATTGACCAGGAGAACTGCTACCTGCTGATCGGGCGAGAGCGAGACAGCTCGGAACTCGGGGGACTGCCGGCGAATTTCTCTTTCCACCATGACCACACTCACGACAGCCGCTTCTGGAACGATGTGATTCTTCCTTACAGTCTCAGGCAAAATCAGGTGGACATCTTGCATAGCCCGCACTACCGAGCGCCGCGTTTCCTGGGCTGCAAATCCGTCATCACGATCCATGATTGTGTTCACATTCTTTTCCCAAACTACGCCAGTTCGAAAGCCGACTATGACCAGGCGCGTAAGGACACGCGGCGCGCCATCAAGCGTTGCAGCCGAATTTTGACAGTCTCTGAGGCCACACAACGAGACTTAGTTCGCCTGTTCTCGGTTCCGGAAGAAAAGATCACGGTCATCTATAATGCCATTGATGAGCGGGCGGTCGTGAGCACCAGCCCCGAGGAGCAGCGGCGTGTGCTCGAGCGTTATCAGATCCAGGATCCATTTCTCCTCTATGCTGGAAACATCAAGCCCCACAAGAACATTGCCCGCCTCATCGAAGCGTTCTCAGTGCTGAAGACGGAACTCAAAGAGGACCAAACCTGGAAAAATCTCAAGCTGCTGATCATTGGAGACGAACTTTCAAAGCACCAGTTTCTCCGCCGGACTGTGATTCGCAGTGGCGTCCAGCACGATGTGCGCTTCTTCGGCTATGTTCCGTACGAGACCTTGGGGGTTTTCTACAAGTCGGCACAGATCTTTGTCTTCCCATCCCTCTACGAAGGTTTCGGCCTCCCTCCGCTTGAAGCCGTCGCCAATGGCACTCCCGTATTGACCTCCAACACGTCGTCCCTCCCGGAAGTCATGGGCGACGCAGCAATGCTTGTCAATCCGGAGAACGTCTTTGAAATTTCGAAGGGTCTCAAGCATTTGCTGTTCGACACGAACTTACGCTCGGAACTCATCGCAAGAGGCTACCAGCAGGCCCGTAAATACTCTTGGAAGAAGTCGGCTGAGTTGGTGCTGAGCACATACCGGAAGGTGTTGGACGGTTAGAACAGAATCACTGGCTCCAGCAACAGAAACTCGACTCGATCCAAATGTTGCCGACAAAGGTCACGAAACGGTCCTATTTCATCCGTCCTCTCCTGTTTATGGGACAGTGTGGCCGAAGGCCGATGAGGGATCAGCTTCCGGAGCGGCGTCTCTGGCTAGCCCTGTGTTCGCCAATACCGGAAGACCTCTCGGATGACTTCCGCTGTCCCTTCGGTGATGTCGACAGACTCCAGGTTGCTCACCTCGAAATAGGCTGCTGCGCTGGCGTCCGAGGCGGGTCTCAGCTCGCCATGAACGGGTTCGCAAAGGTAGTCGACGATAACGTAGTGATAGCAAACCTGCCCAGCAGCATCCCGATGGATCCGATCCAGGACCTTGCCCACCTGAAGCGGTCGCACCTCCAACTGCACTTCCTCGCGGAACTCACGAATGACAGCTTCTTCCAATGTCTCACCCAGTTGAACGACTCCACCGGGAATTGACCATTTCCCCTGCGCGGGCGGCTTGGCTCGTTGCACCAGCAACACGGCACTACCGCGAAAGACAATGGCGCCGACCGCACAGACCGGCGCCAAAGGATAAGCTTGAGTCATGGATTGCTCCTAGTAATTCGCTTTTACTTCGCCTATAATCCCCCTGAGCATTTCTTGAGCTGGGGAGGTGTCGGCTGGCCGGGAAGACGTTAGTCGGCACTCGCAGCGCCACGACCAACGACGGGACCTCTTCGTCGTCCACTATCGTCGCCGAATTGGCATTGAGTCGACGTCGAGCGAGATTCTTCGGGAGAGCGATAACCATGGCACTCACCAAAAGACAGTTCCAGGTCCTTTCGGTTCTGGACCGGTTCGTAAAGGAGAACGGCTATTGTCCGAGCTTCGATGAAATCGGAAAAAGCTTGCAACTCTCCTCACTGGCGACAGTTCACAAGCACCTCAACACGCTCGAGCGCAAAGGATTCATTCGCCGGGACTATAACCGGAGCCGCTCCATCGAGATTGTCGACCGTGCGCCGCTTCAGCAAGTAGCGAAGTCGAAACTGCTCGCTGAACAAGCGCCTAGCCGCGTCATTCGCGACATCCAGCTCCCACTCTTAGGACGGATTGCCGCTGGCCGCCCTTTGGAGGCGGTTTCCAACAGCGAAAGCCTATCACTGAAGGAATTCGTAGGGAGCAAGAAAGTCTTCGTCCTTCAGGTCAGGGGAGACTCGATGATTGAAGATTACATCTGCGACGGCGATTTTGTAGTAGTCGAACGGGCAGAGAGCGCCGAGAATGGTGAGACCGTGGTAGCCCTGATCGACAACGGCGAAGCGACTCTAAAGAAGTTCTACCGGGAGAAAGGCGACTTTGTTCGCCTGCAACCGGCCAATGCCGCGATGCAGCCAATCGTAGTCAAGGCCAAGGATCTCACAATTCAGGGGCGGGTGATCGCAGTGCTGAGAAAGTACTAGCGAGCAATCTCATACCGCCGCGGGTCGCGACTCCCTTGGCAGCTAGCGCCTCACCCGGCCTCCGCCGACGGCGGTCGCACACGCCGTCGCGAGGGCCACTGTCTCTCGGCAACTCTCTCAACCGAGGAGGACTCGGAATTTCACCGTTTTGCGAACTCTCTTGGCAGCAAGTGGGCCTAGCGATCCGGCCACTGACCGCTCTCTATGGAGCCTGTCATCTTCCATGTCGATATGGATGCCTTTTTCGTCTCGGTGGAAGAGCTGTTCGACCCCAGCCTAAAGGGCAAAGCTGTCGTGGTCGGCGGTTCCCCCGATCAACGAGGCGTGGTGTCGGCCGCCTCGTACGAGGCCAGGAAATTCGGCGTACATTCCGCCATGCCCCTGGTAACGGCCAAGAAGTTCTGCCCCCACGCCATTTTTCTTGCCGGGCGGCGGGAGAAATACAGCGAGTATTCTCGCAGGGTTGAGCAGATTTTCCGGGCCTACACCCCAGTGGTCGAGATGTTTTCGATTGATGAAGCGTATCTCGACTTCAGCGGGTCTGGCCGACTCTATGGCAATCCGTTTGAGCTCGCCGAACGTCTTCGCGAGGAGATTGAGCAGAAAACGGGACTCAGCGCCTCGATTGGAGTCTCACGAACAAGAATGGTCTCTAAAGTCGCGTCTGATCTGGCAAAGCCCCGCGGGATTTTGCGTGTGCTGCCAGGCCAGGAAGCGGCACTCCTGGGATCGCTGAAGATTGGAAAACTGCCCGGAATTGGTAAGGTTACGGAGAAGCACCTCAATGACCTGGGGATTGTCACAGTCGCACAGCTCGCGAGCGTGGGTCAGCAGTTCCTCACGGAGACCTTTGGTGCGTGGGGAGAGTCTCTTTATCGCAAGTCGCAAGGACTTGACACAGCGCACTTTGAATTTCACGAAGAGCCCAAGTCCATCAGCCACGAGCATACCTTTGACCGTGATACCTGCAACCATGAGGAAATTCACGCAACTCTGGCTCGTCTGGTGGAGAAGACTGCTCATCGTTTGCGTGACCACAAGATGTTTGCTGGCACCTTAACTTTGAAATTGCGTGACCCCCAGTTTCAAACCATCACTCGGGCTGTTTCTTTGGAGGAACCGACGCAGCTGGACCGCCAGATCCTAGAGAACGTCCTTCGACTCTTGGAGAAAAATTGGAACGGCCGGCAGAAAATCCGCCTCCTGGGTGTAGCGCTCAGCGGACTTAGCTATGGTCCCTGGCAGGAACATCTCTTTCAGAAAGAATCACGGGACAAGATGGCCCGGCTCTATCAGGCAGCAGATAAGGTCCGCGACAAATTCGGTTTTGACTCCATCACTTCGGCCAGGACGGTGAAGTGATTTTCGCTTGGAACCCAATCATGGACGGACCATGAAGGAATCGGCCCTTCAGATTCTAAGACGACTTCGAGAGGCCGGGTTTTCGGCCTATTGGGTCGGCGGTTGTGTGCGTGACCAGGTCATGGGAAACGAGCCCAAAGACTACGACATCGCCACGAGTGCCACGCCGGACCAGGTCATGCAACTCTTTCCCGGCACAATCTCGGTGGGCGCGCGGTTCGGAGTCGTTCTGGTCCCGGTTGGCGAGCGTCAAATCGAAGTGGCCACCTTCCGGTCTGATGGCACCTACGCTGATGGCCGGCACCCGGCAGAAGTGACTTTCACCCTTGATCCCCGGCTTGATGTCTTGCGCCGCGACTTTACGATGAACGGGTTGCTCTACGATCCGTTAGACCAAGCGCTGCTGGACTACGTAGGCGGCCAGAAAGACATCGAGGCGGGTCTGGTCCGTACGATTGGGAATCCGTTCGAACGCTTTCGAGAAGACAAACTGCGCATGATCCGCGCGGTTCGCTTCGCAGCCCGTTTTGGTTTTCAGTTGGAAGCGGAAACACGCGCTGCGATTGTTTCGCTGGCTGACCAGATCTGGCAGGTCAGCAGAGAAAGAATTCGCGACGAGCTGACGAAGATTCTGACGGAGGGCTATGCGAACGAGGGAGTGCTGTTGCTGGAGGAATGCGGCCTGTTGCGAACGATCCTGCCCGAAATTTCTGATCTTCGCGGTGTAGAGCAACCCCCTGAATTCCATCCCGAAGGGGACGTTTGGGCCCACACACTTCTCATGCTGAAGTTGATCGATGAGACCAGGCGCGAAATCGTCGAAAACGGGGACACTCCCTGGCGGAAGCTGAGTTCAGGTGGCTTCATCTCGAATGAAGTCTTGAGGAAGCACTATCCAACGCTCACCCTGGCACTGGGAGTCCTATTGCATGATGTTGGCAAGCCGCTGACCTTCCAACGAAAGGACCGCATCCGGTTCAACAATCATTGTGAGGTGGGCGCCAGATTGACCGCCCGAATTTGCGAACGATTTCGCTTCACCACCAAGCAAACGGAGCGCGCTATCCAATTAGTGCAAGACCACCTCAAATTCAAAGATCTTCCGCGAATGCGGCCGTCGACCCTGAAACGCTTCCTGCGCCAAGACGGTTTTGAAGAACACCTGGAGCTGCACCGGCTTGATTGTCTCGGGAGCCATCGCGATCTGGAGCTGTGGCATTTCGCCCAAGACCGTCTGGAACAACTCGGTCCTGAGGAGATTCGTCCTCCAGCGTTGATCTCCGGTGACGATCTGATCGAGCTCGGCTTTCGACCAGGACCGGCGTTCAAAGAGATGTTGAGGGCGGTGGAGGACGAGCAACTTGACAACACTCTAAGGAGCCGGGAAGAAGCACTGAAGTGGGTAGAAGCAACATTCAAAAAGTAGCCAGAGGCGCACAAGCAGAGAGAGTATTGCGAGGATGAAACACAGAGCAGGAAAAGGAGGGCCAACGAGTTTGTTATGGGTCTGATGACTGCAATACGAAATCGCAACTAAGCGATGGCAGTGTTTTGCGAAGGGCCTCGACTTTCTTGTTCTTTCGACTCCTTGGTCAGCTCTATCGGTATCTGGGTCCATCGGCGAATATCCCGAATCAGGGTTCCCTTTGATGCTGCTGTGTCTCTGTGCCTCCGTGGCGCCTAAGGAAGATCCTCATGCCCGAGCTGCCCGAAGTTGAAACGATCCGCCTTGGATTGCTGGATCGTGTCTCCAACAAGCGGATTGAGAGCGTGGAGGTGCGCTGTGAGCGCATTATCTTGCGGCCGCGTCCTCAAGAACTGGCGGCTGCGCTGGCCGGCCAGACCATTCGCGACATTCGGCGCCGCGGAAAGTTCCTGATTTTTGAAACAGACGATTACAAGTTGCTCATCCATCTCGGCATGTCCGGCCAACTTACCTACTGGGACCGAGGCTCGGAAAGACGACGAAAAGTTCTTCATCACCCTGACAGGGTTGCAGAAGGCTCGCCAGCACGCCATAGACAAGCACACCCACGTGAGCTTTTACTTCAATGACGGGAACGCGCTCCATTATCGCGACATTCGCCAGTTCGGGAAATGGCGCCTTTACCGTCCGGAAGAGTTCAAGCACGCCCGAGAATTCTGGCTGCTTGGACTCGAGCCGTTCACCAAAGACTACTCCTGGAGGCGGTTCCTCGAGCAGTTTGAAGGCCGCAAGCTGAAGATTAAGTCGCTACTTCTCAACCAAAGCTTTGTCGCCGGGATTGGCAACATCTACGCCGATGAAGCACTGTTTGAAGCGCGCATCCATCCGGAGCGGCTGGCCAGATCCGTATCGGTGGAAGAGAAGAAGCGGTTGTTTCGCGCCATTCCGAAGGTTTTGAGACGTGGGCTCAAATACGGTGGAACCAGCTTTCGAAGTTACACCAATGCCGATGGAGAGACCGGAACCAATCAGGAGAAACTTAGGGTCTACGGGCGCGAAGGGGAGAGCTGCCGCCGCTGCAAGGCCACCATCGTCCGAATCGTCGTGGGCCAGCGAAGCTCTCATTTCTGCCCAAGATGCCAGCTGTCGAAGAGAAACTGAGCAGGCCAGGAAGGCACGTGAAAGCTCACAGAAACGGCAGGGGCTCGAGGCCCTTTGGACCTCGGATCTCAGACTTTGGACCGACCGGATACACGTTGTCGTAACCGCAATGAAGGGAGACCCGATGCGCTCCTGGTTGTCTGGCTTCGTTCTGCTAAGCGTAGCCCCTATTTTGCTTGGTTCTTTCACCAGTTGTTATGCCGGCGCACTTCCCGAGGAACCCGAGACTCTTTCCTGGCAGCGAATGTTGGAGAGTAAGGAGATGGTGACCCGCTATTTGATCCGGGTCGCGCGGGAACTCACAGATCGCGCCGCGTCTGAGTTCAGCACGCGCGCTGCCTGGGAGAAAGTGAAGGAGCAGCGCCGCCTGGAATTACTGGACATGCTGGGACTCAACCCGCTGCCCGCCCGTACGCCTCTGAACCTACGGGTGACGGGTGTCATCGAGAAAGGCGAGTACACGATCGAGAAACTGGCTTTCGAAAGTTTGCCTCGGATCTTCGCAACAGCCAACCTCTACCTTCCCAGGTCGCGCAACCAGCGCGTGCCGGCAGTCATCTACGTCTGCGGCCACTCGGTCTCGCCGCATGGCAGCAAGGCGCAGTACCAGCATCACGCCATCACCTTCGCGAGGCATGGATACGCCTGTCTGATCATTGATCCGATCCAGATTGCCGAGACCTTCGCGTTGCATCATGGTGTCTACAACCTGGAGATGCCCGACTGGTACGCACGCGGCTACACTCCGGCAGGTGTGGAAGTGTGGAACGTCATTCGTGCCCTGGACTATTTGGAGACTCGTTCCGAGATCGACAAAGAGCGCTTCGGAATCACCGGCCGTTCGGGCGGCGCCGCCATGAGCTGGTTCAGCGCGGCAGTCGACTCCCGCTTGAAGGTCGCCGTCCCCGTCATGGGCCACAGCACGTATGCCGCGAACGTAGCCGCCAACACGCAAAAGGGGCACTGCGACTGCATGTTTCCCATCAACACGTATCAGCATGATCTCATGACCCAGGGAGCGCTCATTGCGCCGCGCCCGCTGCACATGATGCACGGCAAGCAGGATGTGCTGTTTCCGATTCCAGGATACGAAGAGTTCGAAGCTAAAGTGGGGCAACTCTATCGCGACTATGGCGCGGCGGCCCATTTCAAGAACACGGTCGTTGATACCGGACACAAAGATTCTGACTTTCTGCGAGAGCAGGCGCTACGTTGGTTTGACCGCTATCTCATGAAGGTGCCGGAACGCAGCATTGATCTTCAGGTGGAGAAGGAAAAGCCCGAGAATCTGTCCGTCTTCGCCGGGAAGCCGCCTGCGGAAGCTTTGAATTTTCGCGTCCACGAGTTGCTGACGGCGTCCCCGCCACGTCGGAAGTACACAACAGTAGAAGCCTGGCAGTCCCGAAAGCTGGAACTGACGGACAGACTTCGCAAGAGTGTCTTTCGATCCTAGGCTGAAAACAAATCTCGAGCTGGAGATCGCAGCCGCGGCGGCAACTACCGAACAACCCGTTTCGCGAAATCACGTTTTCTTCAGATCGTGGCATTCGCCTGCGGGCGCTTTACCGCGGCCCCTCCGCACAAGCGTCCACCACCTGGCCGGCTCTGTTATATGTGGCTTCGGACGGCGAGGATGATGACTCCATCCGCCGCACACTGACTCAACTGTTGGGCGAAGAGAAGGCGTTGATGATCGTGTTTCCGCGCGGTGTGGGAGAAATACCCTGGAACAAAGTCATCTATCGCGACATGCTTCGCAACGCCATGCATGTTGGCCACACCGTCGACTCCATGCGGTTGTGGGACGTGCTCCAGTCTGTGGAGGTCTTGAAGCGCCAGGGCCAGGTAGACTTGCGCCGCATCACGATTCTGGGTCGAAGTGGCTCCGGCATCCTGGCGCTATACGCCGCGATTCTTGACGACTCCATCGCTCAGGTGATGCTGATCGACCCGCCCGTCTCACACCGTCAAGGACCAATCTTTCTCAACATCCTGCGCTACACTGATCTGCCAGAAACCGCAGCCCTATTGGCGCCAAGGCGTCTGGTTTTCTACGGCCGAGTTCCAGAGGAGTACGACTACACACAGTCCGTATACCGTCTCCTCGGGACACCCGACCACCTGTCCTTGTCCATGAGCATCCGGGCGGTTCTCGACCAGCGTTACGATCACAATTTTAGTTCGGGTTATTAAGGCCACCTGCTGCCGTTGAAGTTCAACGATCAGTCAGAATCTATGATCATTGCCAAGGGGAAGGTGCGAAGAAAACGCCGAAGGCTGTAGGGAACGCCCGCTGTGGCGTTCCGTTGCAGAAAAGCCCACTCACTCGAAATGGACTTGGGACCTCATCAGGAACGGCACAGCGGCCGTTCCCTACGTGGACCGAATTTCACAGCTTCAAGGAGTTCAGCGTACGCAACAGAAATCTATCAATCTATCTTCGGTCGTTCCAAGTAGAGTGATACACTGCTTAGTATGCGACTCCCGGTGATGTTCATCGTCCTCGTGGGACTTGGCGTTCCGGCGCTTTCAGCGGCCTTTCACCTCGCCCAGCAAGCTGGGCAGTCAAAAGACAAGGTTGAGAATTCGGAACCTGGCGTCCAACGGCAGCGCGCATTCAAACGCCTGATCTTGAAGGATGGTTCCTATCTCTTGATCAACAAGTTTGAAATTGACGGAAAGCAGGTGCGATATTTCAGCTCGGAACGGCATGGGTGGGAGGAAGTCCCGCTTTCGCTTGTTGACTGGACTGCAACGGCTAAATACGCGCAGGAGGCTGCCCTCGAAAGGCAGGCTCGAATCGAGCAATCTGCTGAATCCGAGGCTCAAGAGCGTGCTGAAGAAGCGGCAAGAGCTCCGTTGGTCTCGCCTGGAATTCGACTCCCCGATACCGGCGGCGTCTTCCTGCTCGATACATTTGAGGGCAAGCCGGAGTTGAATCAACTGCTCCAGAATGGGGCCAATATTAACAAAAACACGGCCGGCAACATCCTTCGCGGAGTCATCAACCCCGTCGCAAGCGCAAAGCAAACAATTGAACTCGCAGGCCTGCACGCTCGGGTACAGGCACACGTGGCCGATCCACTGATCTATGTGGCGCTGGACTCCGGGGGCGATCCATCAGCCGAGTACACCCCTCAAACTGCCAAAGACCACTTCCGCATCGTTCGGTGTGAGCAGAAGAAGGACAACCGCATCGTCGGGGTCGTCAATATAGCAGTCTATGGAAAAGTGAGCCAAAAGGCGACGTACATCGAAACCAGAGTGGAGCCCGTTTCGGGGAACTGGGTCAAGGTGACACCTGCAACGCCGCTGGCCACTGGCGAGTACGCTCTGGTTGAGATTCTCGGGAAGGAAGGCATCAACACGTTGGTGTGGGATTTCGGGGTGAATGCCTCAGCCCCCGAAAACCAGGGCTCTCGGAAGGAAGAACCGGCAAGAGATAATAACCCGCCAGTGCTCCAGAAGCGCAAGAAGCCCGCCGAACCTTAGCCTCAGAGATCACCTGCGCTTGAGACTCGAGAGCACCGCCGGTTGGGTCCGGAGGACCGTGATCTCGTCCTCCGTCAGCGCCCGGTTGAAAAGGGCGAATTCGTCGATCAGGCCGATATAGTTGACCGCGATGTAGATGCCTGTCTTGTTCAAGTCCCAGTCCATCGAGATGGGATAGTCTTTCTCCCCAATCTCACCCGCGAGCTTGCCGTCGATGTACAAAGCGGCGCGGGCATCATTTTTCCCCGTGTCGAAGTTACGCCAGACAATCGCCACGTGGCGCCACTCGCCCATCCTGAGACCCGGCCGATCAACCCACACCATGGGCGAGAACCCCTCGCGCGATTCTTGGATCTGCGGCTTGCCTGCGGCGACCGCTGGGAACGCGCCCATGCGAAGGCTGCGATGGGGCTTGGCGTCGTTGAAGTCGAACCAGATGGCACCGTCACCGGCTCCCTTCTGGGTGATCTGAACGGGGTCGCAGAAGCGGGTCTTGAGCTGAGTATCGGGGTCGTGGTTGACCCACATAGACAGTGCCCCGCCCCAGCCGCCTTTCCTGTAGGCGATGTTTCCCATGGCTGGGAAGAAGATGCGGCCGTTATCGGGCAGCACATCGACGGCCTCCAGCGCACCCCCGGAGATCCCCTTATCCGAAGCGATGCGAAAGGCTCTCTCGGGAAACCCCTTCTCGAACACGAACGCGCCCTTTTCCGTCTTGTGGTTGGTGCGAGTCGACGGGGTCAACTCTCCACCACCGAAGTCCCCTTCGACGGCCGCGTCGAAGGAGACATAGAAGGTGACGGCTTTGCGGAGGTCCGCGTCATCAGCGCGGGAGGATGGGGTTGGAGCGACAACCATGAGCAGAACTCCCAGAGCGGCAGTCTTGTGGATCATCGGCGTCTCAGTTCCAGAGCGGACCAGTCGGAATAGCAACTATTTCAAACCGAAGCGCGCCGCTCTAAAGCCTTTCTAGTAATCATACACCAGAGGTACGCCGCCACCAGCCATGAGATCGTGACCGCCCCCACTCCCGGCCAGACGATCAGCACCAAGCCGATAACCGCCGCCACACTGCCGGTCGTCAGCAGCAGACTACGGTTAGGATCAGCCTGTCCGGCCTGGTAACCGGAACGCAACAGGCTTGCGCCCAACCCCAAGACGAAGAGGCCCAGAAGGACTAGCAGCCATCTCACAGTCATCCCCGGCCAAAACAGCAATATTGCACCCACCGCCACGCTCAGCAGCGCCGGCGCTAGATAGGGCCGCAGTTCGCGCTCACGGAATCTGCCGCTCAGGCCTGCCGCCCCATCGAGCAATGCATAGATGCCTATCAGACGGACGAGCAACCCCAGCGTCAGCTTGGGCCAGATCAGCGCACTCACGCCCAGAGCGAGCGCAAGAACTCTCCTCAGAAGAAAGGCCCACCACACGTCGCCTAGTTTACTGCTGACGCGGCTGTGCAGACCGGCGGCGATACTCTCTACCCGATTATAGTTTCGACTCCATGTTTCCTCCACGCGGCAGCCGAATCCCGGCCCTCACCATATCAATGATGGTTGGCGTGCCTGGCCCGGCGGCGGCTGGCATGCTGGCAGCCTTAGCAGGGCACGTCCGCCTATGCCACCGCGTTGAGCGCGGCGGCCTCCCGGAAGAACAATGTGCTCATCTTGGGCGTCCGCTTCTGGGTCTTGAAGTCCACGTACACAATTCCAAAGCGGTTGCCGAACCCGGCGGTCCACTCGAAGTTGTCCATCAGGCTCCACAGGAAGTAGCCCTTGACGGGCACGCCGGCCGCGGTCGCCCGCTGGAGCTGTGCCAGGTTGTTCCGCAGGAACATGACGCGGTCCGTGTCGTAAATATTTCCGTCGTCGGCCAGCTTGTCGTCCGCCGCGCAGCCATTCTCGGTGATGTGAATTTCCTTCGCACCCCAGAGCGATTGCACAAACTTCGGGGCCCAGTACAATGCCTCGGGGCCGAGCACGTGCCACGACGAGAACATCTTCGGGTGCGAAGCGTTGAGCGGAGCTATTCGGTAACCAGGGGCCCCATCGGAGGCCAGGACGTACTCGGTCGGCCGGTACACGTTGATGCCGACAAAATCGACAGGCGAGCCGATGATCTTCAGGTCTTCATCGGTAAAGTTCGGCGCGTCTTTGCCCTCCGTTTTCAGGTACTCATCTGTGTACTTGCCTTCCAACATTACGGTTAGGAAGCTGGCGTTCATTTCCCGGGTGGCGGCCTCTGCCGCCTTAATGTGCTCGGGCGATTCGATCAGCGGGACGGCAATGTTGATGTTCTCCGCGGGGCCGCACTTTGTGCCCTTCTTCCCCTTTGCCCGGATTGCCTGGACCGACAGCCCGTGGGCGAGAACGCTGTG
Source organism: uncultured Acidimicrobiia bacterium (assembly GCA_963752385.1). Classification (GTDB taxonomy): domain Bacteria; phylum Acidobacteriota; class Terriglobia; order Versatilivoradales; family Versatilivoraceae; genus CAVVYL01. The sequence continues at coordinate 89,809 of CAVVYL010000065.1, forward strand.
GTGTCGGACCTTGTTCAGTTCGGCTGGCGGGAGCTTCAGTCCCGGCGCGAGCTCGATGGAGACGGTCTTTCCGCCCACTGCCAATTCGAGCCCTCGGTGGCCCATGTTGACGAATGAATGGAACTCGTTGATCGTGAAGAAGTGCCTGACCCGGTCGCTCAGCTTTTCGGCGATGTACCCCGCATAGTCCGCAAAGGCCTTTGTCGTGTCGCGGGACTGCCACCCGCCCTTGTCCTGAAGCGCCTGTGGCAGGTCCCAGTGGTAGAGCGTGGCGAACGGCCCGATGCCGGCCGCGACCAGTTCGTCCACCAGCCGGTTGTAAAAGTCGAGCCCCTTGGCGTTCGGCGTGCCCGTGCCTTCGGGGAAGATTCGCGGCCAGGCGATCGAGAACCGGTATGCCTTGGCTCCGATCGACCCCATTAGCGCCACGTCCTCTTTGTACCGGTGGTAGTGGTCGTTGGCGACGTCGCCGGTGGACCCGTCCTTGATTTTGCCCTTCGTATGTGCGTACGTGTCCCAGATCGACTTTCCCTTACCGTCCTCGTTGGCGGCGCCTTCGATCTGGTACGAGGACGTCGCGACGCCCCAAAAGAAGCCCTTGGGGAACCCAAGCGAGAGTGCACGCGATTTCCCCCGAGCTACCCCGGCCGCGGCCGTTCCGCCAGCCTTGACGGATTCTTGTTGTTTGATTTTCTTGTTCATGGTTTACCTCCCAAACAATTATGATTTTTGTTTTCCGTTCTCCTCTCGTCGGTTCACCGCCGGGCGAACTGACGAGACGAGATGCGGTGCACGAGCCGTCCATCAACCCGGAGCTTGGAGCCCTTCACTACAAAACTGCCGCCAAAGCGGGTGATTCTGCAGGTGGTCTGAGGTGGTTTCGAGTGCGTATTCCGACAGTGCTGTCGTGGAGGGGTGTGAACTGCCAGAGATGGAATCTGACCGCCTGTAGATCGCAAAAAGAAAGGAGAGAACATCTTAGCTCACTTGCGACACACCTGTCAGAAGAAATCTGCTGGAGGCAGCCTGTAGTTGACTCATATGGTACCAGTTGAAGGGCTCTTTACAAGTTCAGCACCGGAGCATTATAGACTTGAGCGACAGTCGGCTAACCGGTAACTAAGAACACCTTCCCATGAACTTTTGGTCTTGCGCTTGTTTACAGAGTCTCGAGCCTGTGAGTGCTTAGCAGTCGTTAGGAAATGGGATCGGGACGCGTTCGTCAGCTTTTCTTTGGTTCCTGACGGGGACGGGTTTCTCTAGAAATCTTGTCGAAAACTGGTAATCTGGTCTCGTTTGAGCAAGAGGAACCCAGACGCTTCACCCTTTTGTGGTGCCTTCCCAAACCAACGACCAAGGAGACCGCAGAGATGAGTTCCATTTCTCAGCACTTCCAACTACGTCTACTAAGGAGAATCCTTTGTGCCGCAGCTTGCTCTGCCACCTTTGCGATCGTGTTCGTTCTGGTTCATGCGGAATCGAGCAGTCCAGCTCTGGTCACGATCCGTAAGCGTCTCCGAGAGGAGATGGCCAATGGCACGCACGTTGTGCGAGAGAAGACTGAGCAGTGGAACCCGAATCAAACAGCCGTCATCGTCTGTGACATGTGGGACGCGCATCACTGCCTGAACGCCGTGCGTCGGGCCGAAGAGATGGCCCCACGCATGAACCGGGTGCTGGAGAGCGCCCGCAGCCGCGGCGTGCTCATCGTACACGCGCCGTCGAGTTGCATGGAATCGTACAAGGACCACCCGGCCCGGAGGAGGGCGCAGGGGGCTCCAGGTGCGACGAACCTACCCAAGGACATTGGCGAGTGGTGCCGGAAGATTCCAGCGGAGGAAAAGGGAAAGTATCCGATCGACCAGTCGGACGGCGGGGAGGATGACGATCCGGTCGAGCACGAGCAGTGGCACCAAAGACTGGCCGGTATGGGGCGCGATCCGAAATCGCCCTGGAAGGCCCAGATTAATCTCCTAAAGATTCACGATGAGGATGCCATCAGCGACTCGGGCGTCGAGGTCTGGAACCTGCTTGAACACCGCGGTATCAAGAACGTGATCCTCATGGGCGTCCACACCAACATGTGCGTGCTCGGTCGGCCGTTTGGTCTGCGGCAGATGGCTAAGAACGGCAAGAATGTCGTGCTTATGCGCGATATGACCGATACGATGTACAACCCTGAACGCTGGCCGTACGTCACGCATTTCATTGGCACGGAACTGATCGTCGAACACATCGAAAAGTTCGTCTGCCCGACAATCACAAGCGTCGACTTCCTCGGTGGCGACCCGTTTCGATTCAAGAACGACCGGCGGACGATCCTGATGGTCATCGGTGAAGATGAGTACGGGACCGAACAGACCTTGCCAGTCTTTGCGCGACAGCAGCTGGAACCGCACGGCTTTCAGGTTCGTTTGGTGCAGGCCTTCCCCACCGACAAGAACAACTTTCCGGGTCTGGCCCAAGCGGTCGCTCGCTCAGATCTCGTGCTCATCAGCGTTCGGCGTCGCACGCCGCCGAACGAGCAGCTTGATGCAATCCGCGCTCATCTGGCCGCAAGTAAGCCGTTGGTTGGTATCCGTACGGCGAGTCATGCCTTCGCAGTGCGAGACCAAAATGCACCACTCGCGAACGGAGCGGCCACGTGGCCAGAATTCGATCCAGAAGTCCTGGGCGGGCATTACACAGGACATCATGGCGTTGGTCCCAAGGTAGCAACGGCAGTTGCCCCTGGTGCCGAGAAGCACCCGATCTTGCGCGGGGTGGACTTGACACGGCTCTTGAGCAACGGATCGTTGTATAGAGTCACTCCGCTGGCCAGTTCTACGACACCGATTGTCATCGGCTCGATTTCCGGCCAAGACCCCCAGCCGTTGGCATGGACGAATTCAACACGCACCGGTCAGTCTCGTGTGTTCTACAGTTCGCTCGGACATCCCGACGATTTCCAGAACCCGGCGTTCCAAAAGCTGCTGCTGAACGGCATCTGCTGGGCGCTAGATATTGCAGCTCCTGGCTCGCCGCCGGAACAAACCATTACTGAGGGGGCCGCTCCAAGAAGTGTTCTCTCCGACCGTTAGCGTGCCTGCGCCCGAAGGCGCGAATGCCCGTGCGACCACATTCCCTTATTGATCGCGTCACGGCTTGCTGAGGCGGAGCGTCATGATTTGCCTTGGAGCTCCAAGTCGCGTAAACCCGTGCGTGGCGACGGCGGCGTGCGTGACCAACGCCACACGATACCGCGCGCTCCGACCGCTCCTATTGAGGCAATGGAATGCTCTGACACTGTGGCGCGAGCGGTTCGATCGTGATGCGCTGCCCTCGAATTGTTCCGCATCGGTTAGAAGTGGAATTTCCGGCTGCATCACGTGTCTCGCCGTTAGAGACACCGACAAACTCGTCCTTCCCAATGAGGGTGAGCTTTGGCTCGCACCGTAACGGTGCCCTGAAAATTTCCCATCACATCAAAGAGGTCTTGGATGGCGGTAAAGGCAAATTCATCGCCTCGGATGTGCGCCCAAGTTCCGTGCTGCGGGCTACCCAATGGCGTGGTGCGGCCCGAGCCGATGAGCGCGCCGCCGCGTGCGAGGGTCGCGTATGCGCGGAAGGACGGCGGCTGTGGCACGCCCGGAGGCACTACCGGGGTGACAGTGATCACCCAGGAACCTTCGAGGCGTTGTCCCTGAGCCTTCTTGATCTGTGCGAAGGCTTCGCGCAAATCCTCTTGAGACAGGGCTTCAATTGAAAGCGCTTCATCGCTGGCAATGCTTTCGCTCGACTGTGCCGGTAGAGGGGTAACAGGGATGGCGATGAAACCGGCCATTGTCAATGCAAGGATGATTCTTCTTGCGGTTACAGACTTTTGCTTTTTCATTTGATCTCCTTTGAGTTTGAGTCGGGGACGGTCTACACTTATCCCCCGCGAGTTCATTTCAATTTCCGTTATGGCGCCATGACGGTCGAGCAGTTTCTGCTCTTACCCTTAGAAACGAGAATCAGGCGTGAAAACCAGAACGGCTGCAGAAAAAAGTATGGAGACTTCGTCGCAGTCAATCAGTCTCTTGTTGCAGCGCTGGAGCAACGGCGATAGCGGCGCGCTCGAGCAATTGATGCCCCTGGTCTATGGTGAGCTGCGCCGGATGGCTCGCCGTTATATGGGACAGCAGCCTTCCAGCCACACCCTGCAGGCGACGGCGTTGATCCATGAGGCCTACTTGCGGCTGGTAGGGCAGGAGAAGAAACGCTGGGAGAACCGCGCTCATTTCTTCGGCGTTGCCGCGCAGGCCATGCGCCACATCCTGGTGGATTACGCCCGTGCGCGAAACACGGGCAAACGTGGGGGTGAGGCGCTCACTGTCTCGCTGGAGGAAGCGGCCTCACTCATCACTCGTCACTGTCTTCATCACTCGTCACTCGCCACTAACCACTGCCTCTATGATTCCCGAACGGTACGAACAAATTGGCAGGCTCTACCAGGCTGCGCTGGAGCGCGAGCCGTCAGAGCATGCCGCGTTCCTTGCCGAAGCTTGCGGCACGGATGAAGCCCTGCGCCGCGAAGTCGCATCGCTCCTTGCCGCGCATGAACAAGCCAGCAACTTTATTGAGCAGCCGCCGGATGATGTCGCGGCTGGCTGGCAAGCGGCCGCTATCCCGTTGCAGGAGCGCAGCTTCGCTCACTACCAGATGCTCTCGCACCTGGGCAAAGGCGGGATGGGAGAAGTCTGGCTGGCCAAAGACACGCTGCTGGGACGCAGAGTCGCTCTTAAACTGCTGCCCGCGGAGTTCACTGCCGATGCCGAGAGGGTGCGCCGCTTCGCCCAGGAAGCGCGCGCCGCTTCCGCTCTCAACCATCCCAATATCATTACCATTCATGAGATCGGGGAAATAGAGAATACCCACTACATTGCCACTGAGTACGTTGAAGGCGAAACCCTGCGCCAGCGGATGGGCGGCAGCCGGATGAATGTACGAGAGGCGCTCGATGTCACGCTTCAAGTAGCTGGCGCGCTGGAGGCAGCCCACCGGGCCGGCATCGTCCATCGCGACATCAAGCCGGAGAACGTGATGGTACGGCCCGACGGGTATGTGAAGGTGCTGGACTTTGGCCTTGCCAAGCTCGTCGAACCGTCAACGACGGCCGCTGCTGCCGGAGTTACGATTGAAGCCGGTGTAAATACTAAGACTGGTGTGGTGATGGGGACGCCGCGCTGCATGTCACCGGAGCAGGCGCGCGGAGAGAAGGCAGATGCCCGCAGCGACATCTTCAGCCTCGGGGTAGTGTTCTACGAGATGATTGCTGGCCGAGCGCCTTTCACCGGCGTAACAGCGAACGACGTTATCGCCTCAATCCTGAAGGACGATCCGCCGCCGCTCGCGAGTGTCGCGCCCGAAGCACCGTACGAGTTAGGGCGCATTGTCTGCAAAACGCTGCAGAGAAACCGTGAAGCGCGGTATCAAAACGTGCAGGATCTGATAAGCGACCTCAAGCAGTTGCAGCGAGACCAGGAGTTCGCTGCGGAAGAGAAGAAGCGCTCCGGTCGGGCAAAGGCTGAAGGAGAGGAGAGCCCCGCAAGCCTGTCTTCAGGCCAGATTGCCGGACCGCGAACCATTGCGCTTGCAGGAGAGACTACGAGCCAGCCTGCAACCAGACGCCGCCTTGCCGCGCTGGGCGCGATCGCCGGACTTCTCATCGCGGTGGCCTCCGTGTGGTTTTACACCAACCGCTCGCCCATCCTGACTAGCAAGGACACGATTCTGTTGGCTGATTTCGATAATAAGACCGGCGACAACATCTTTGATGGGACGCTCAAGCAAGGGCTGGCAATCCAGTTACAGCAGTCGCCCTTTCTAAACCTGTTTCCCGAGGTGGGGCTGCGCCAAACCTTGCGGTTGATGGGGCGCTCAGCCGAAGAACGAGTCACGGCGGAGACTGCGCGGGAGCTTTGCGAGCGTAACAACATCAAGGCTTTGATCGCCGGTGCAATTGCTCCGTTCGGGAACCATTACGTGATCACGCTCGAAGCGATCAACGGGCAGACCGGTGAATCGCTGGCACGCCAGCAGGTTGAAGCGGAAAGCCGAGAGCAGGTGCTGGGCGCGCTCTCGCAGGCCGCGGCACAGTTGCGCGAAAAGCTGGGCGAGTCGCTCAGCTCGATCCAACGGTTCGACAAGCCGTTGGTAGAGGCCACGACTTCAAAGCTGGAGGCGTTCAAGGCCTGGTCTGTGGCCATTGCATCTCACCCATAGAGGCCCGGGTTGAGGCGTATCTCCCGGCCTTTATCAAGTCAGGCCGTGCCATGTTGGCCGCGGTGCTAAAAGGTTTCCCGGAGCGGGCGTGGCCGCCGAATCGCAGGCCGCCGGAGGTGTCAACAGTCGAGTATGGGGAGATGCTTTTGGATTGGATGACCGACGAGCGGCGGGCTTTGGATTACGTGGCGACGCGCAGCGATCTGGATGCCAGCCGGGTTGCCTATGTTTCGAGCAGCTCCAATGATAGCAGCCTCAAACTTGGGCTGCCTGCCGTTGAGCCGCGCTACCGCGCGGTGATCTGGCTCGGGGCCTGCCTGACTGCAGATAGTGCTCAGCTTCTCCCGGAGATCCACCCCGCTAATCTTATCCCGTACATTCGTCCGCCCAAGCTGTTTGTGCATGGCCGCTACGATGAAACCTGCCGGCTGACATCCGAAACCGAGCCGCTGGTGAAGTTGCTGCGCGAGCCGAAGCGTCTTGCTTACTACGATGGCGGGCACATCGCCCCGCTAGAGTTCATTGTGCCCACCATCAATAGCTGGCTGGATGAGACGATGGGGCCGGTCAGTCGCCGTTGACTGCGGTAGGCGTCTCCGAGCGAAAACTTCGGATCGCAGCCCTATTACGACGACAAGGCAGCTAGCTACTTCTCGGTGCAAAAATCGATTTTTGAGAAACTGCTCTTTCGGGAGATTTTGCCAGGGTTCGATGTCCCCTCGTGAGGCTGATTACCCAGGCTTGGGCGGGCTTGCGGGCCAGCTGCTTGCCCATCTGGATCAGGTTATTGGCGATGGCCCCCAGTCCCACCCACCGTTTCATTCCTTCCATTCCGTAGTAGCGACAGCGCAGCAGTCCGTGTTTGCGTTTCAGCACGCTGATGCGGCCCTCACAGCCTACTCGCCAGCGTTGCGCTCGCTTGAACCAGCGCTGCCGTTGCTGGGCTCCGACCGTTAGCGCGAAGTTCGAGCAGGCGGACTTGTTTCCAGGGAACCATCCGAAGGTTCTCCCATCAGCTCGAATGCGATTCCTTGGGTAGTCTTCCGACCGGCTGTTCCCGTCCAGACGAAAGGGCCAGAGTTTGTCTCTTCGTTCCGGATCCGCCGCTGATAACCGGGATAATCGAGATCTCCGCGCCATCCAGTATGGGCGTCTGAAGACCCCCTGTATAGCGGACATCTTGGTCGCCGACGAATACGTTGATGTGTTCCCGGATCTCAGCTTGCTCGGTTACCACACGGTCGCGAATACCCGGACACCGCTTCCACAGCGCTTCCAGGGCATCAGCCAGGGTAGTCGGAGACTGCTCAACAACGATGCGGCTTCTCCCGCCGACGAAAGAACGCAAGGGACCGGGTATGAGAAAGGTGACCGGCATTCTATCGTTTCCTCCGGATCTTTCTGTTTCCCCGCGTTGAGCTCCGCCTCCCAGATGCGGTCTGTTTGGTGTCTCGTGGCGTGCGGGTGACCCGCGGCTGCCCCACCACAACGCTCTTCACACAGACGACTGGAGGCAAGCCGTCAAGAATTTTCCTCCAGGTCTTCCCTTCGTCGGCCGACGCGTAAACCTGTCCGCTGCGGGTCCCGAAGTAGACGCCAACCGGGTCCAGCGAGTCCGCCGTCATGGCATCGCGCAGGACGGTCTCATACGCTCCCTTTTTCGGCAGGCCGCGCGTGAGCGGTTCCCAGGATTCACCGGCGTTTCGGGTGCGATAGACACGCAGGCAGCCCTCAGGAGTACAACGGAACTCGTCGGATTCGATCGGCAGGATATAGACGCAGTCAGGATTGTGCGGGTGGGCCACCATCGCGAAACCGTAGTCCGACGGCACACCATGGGCGATGTCCTGCCAGCTTTCGCCCTGGTTGTCGGACCGGTACAAACCCCAATGGTTTTGCAGAAATAGGCGCTCCGGTCGGGAGGGGTGCATGACGACCTTGTGCACACACTGGCCAAACTCCGGATACTTCTCCGGCATGTGTACGACACGAATACCACGATTGCGCGCCTGCCAGGTCCGTCCGCCGTCTTCGGTGGCGTAGACGCCGCCGGCCGAAATGGCTACGTACATCCGCTCCGGATTGTGTGGGTCGAGCAGGATCGTGTGCAGTGCCAACCCGCCAAGGCCCGGCATCCAGCGCGGGCGGTGCGGATGGTCGAACAATCCACGCACCAGTGACCAAGTCTCGCCGTCATCACGAGATTCGTAGAGCGCTGCGGGCTCGACGCCGCAATAGAGCACACTCGGCTCCTCCGCCCGTCCAAGGCAAATCTGCCAGATGTTCTTGAGCGTGGCGCCCGAGTCGGCTGGGAATCGAATCGGCGCCTCCTGCGGGTTGGTCCAGGTCCTCCCGTAATCGTCGCTGGAACGCAAGAACGTGCCCCACAGCATGCTGAAAGTCGAAGCCCATACGCGATGGCGTCCTTCCCGGCTGTCGTATGCCAGCGCATAGGTGGCTTGTCCGTGAAAGTACGGCCCGGCGATATCCCAGCGCCCGCGCTGCGCCTGAGAGCGCAGCAGAAAGACTCCTTTCATTGTGCCGACGAGTACCAGAACGTCGCCGTTCTTGACCTGGAGATGTTTGATTCCGCGATGCACGGTGGTGAGCGACCCGCGCTGATCGCCCGGAGGTTGCGGCGCGGCACTGGCCGATTGAATCGCCTCAAGGGCGGCCTGCACTTCGCTCGCGCGCTGATAACGTAGCGCCGGTTCTTTCGCCAGACAGCGTTGAATGATGGCCGCCAGGCCGGGCGGTATCCGGGCGGGCAGGGGTGGCGGTGGCTCACGCAGGATGGCGGAGGTGACCTCGAAAGTCGTCCGCCCATGAAATGGCACCTGACCCCCCAAGGCTTCATAGAGCACCACTCCCAGCGCCCACAAGTCGCTGCGGTAGTCGCCCGGTTCGCCGTGCAGTACTTCCGGCGATATGTAAGACAGCGTGCCCCCGGTCGTGACAACGGATTCCAGCGTGTCCATGGTCCGCGTCCGCTCATCCTGCACCGCTGCCAGACGCCGCGCCAGGCCGAAATCCAACACTTTGACCAGGCCTTCGGGCGTCACGATTACGTTGGAGCTCTTCAGGTCTCGATGAACGATGTTGCGCCCGTGGGCATGGGTCAGGGCGCCGGCTATCTGGGTGCCGTATCGCATCACTGATTCATAGGGCAGCCCTCCGCTGCCGATCGAAACATTCAGTGGCTTGCCCTCGATCAGCTCCATCACGATGTAGAGCTCACCCTCGGCTTCACCCACTTCGTGTACCGTGCAGATATTTGGGTGGGACAGGGAAGAAGACGCACGGGCCTCGCGCAGCAAAAACTGCCGCGCTTCTCGGCCGAGGCTCTCTGCGAGGAATTTCAATGCTACGTCGCGCTGCAACACCTGGTCGTGCGCGCGATAAACCACTCCCATGCCCCCTTCGCCGAGCTTTGAAACGATCCTGTAATGCCCGAGTACCTTGTCGATCATTTAGCGTTGCTCACATGTTGTCAGCACCGCCGACAACTACCGTTCCACTGGTCAGCACTTATCAAGGATGAAGGAGGACCGCCATTTATCGATGCGCAGCAACCCCATATTCTTGCTCCCGGCGCACGGAAATCTTCGGAATCGGTGACTCAAGAGCCCGTCAAGCAAGCGTACCGAGAACAGCCGGGACTTCATAACTTTACGTCTTCCGTGAGCAACTCATCGAATTTCCTCCCCGCTCTTTCAGGTAAGGGCCGAATGCCCTTCTGAATCCACATGGCTGGTTAGCCGGCTAACCGGAAACCAAAGCAAATCTATTTTACACTCAGCTGAGAGGATTTGCTCGCAAGTGGATCCGTGAGAGGATCACCAAGGATTGGGACAGCCATGCCCGTCGGAGTTCTTGATGGGCGATCTGATCGAACTTACAAGGGCTGTGAACTGCTCGCGCAGGGGCGGCACGGGTTAGCACCAGACCGAACGATTCTCGAGGGCAGAGAGGCTTGAATCGGAACGTGGCGATTTGCTTGCGGTGTTCTTTTTTGGCTGACCGAGCGAAGCCATCAGCATCCGTGGCGCTTGAACTGCGGCAGAAAGAATGGATGCCAGCGTGCCCTCCCAAGGGAGGGCTGGAGCCAAGCACGAGATAAATCTCCCCGTTGTCCCAAAGGCGCCCAATTCCCAGTAGATCGAGGCCTCCGAGGCAATGAGTTACGCCGGCACGAAAATTGGTCCCGGCCTCTAGCTTGGCTCTAACTCCAGTGAACTACTGCTGATCCAACGGTATCGCGAGATCAACGACGGGCTCGTCAAAGTTGCCGAGGAACGTCACCGCACCGGTCAACAGACTAACCTGGTAGAACCCGTAGGTCTTGTTCACAGCAAGCGAAGCGAACGCACGGTTCTGCATCGTCACGCCGCTGACGAGACGGCTGTAGATGTCGAAGCCAGCCTGCGTGTCTGCATCGAACCCGAGCTTCCCGGTCGCCACGAGGATACCGTTGCCGGGTGGCGATTGGATCACGACTTGGTCCATGGTCGTGTCAATGTCGAAGAGCGTCGTCGCCGTGCTCGGCTGGTTTACATCGTTGTTCGTGTAGGCGGCACCAGTCACGCCGAGTGCGGCGGTCGGAGCAGTGGGAGGTGCCGTGTAGGTCAACGTGGCATTCAAAGCCGTCACGCCTCCCGCATTGACATTGTGCGCAAGGTTCTGGCCTGTATCGCTTATGATCCGCAGACGGTCCGCAGCAGGGTTGAAATCCACGCCAAAGAAGGAGCCTGAAAGCGGAACGGTCAGCGAGTTCACAAAGGTCGCCTGAGCGGTCTCCGTGTCGATCGTATAGATCCCGCCGCCGTTTGCGACGCCGTAAAGGCGTCCATCCTGGACTCGATAATCGATGCCAACCAGCGTCGTGTCTGGACTCATCAGACCGTACACAGAGCCGATCTCCTTCATTTTGTCGGGGAATCCGGCCCTGAACTGCACTAGTCGGCTATCAGCTGTGAGCCCGATTACGACCAGTTTCTTGAACCACGAATCCCCAAGTCGCCTTCGGTCATCCGCACGCAACGGTGACACAGCAAAGAGCGCCGCGATGAACGCGGTAGTCCAGGCAGCGACGAATTTTCGACGTCTACCTTTGTCGTGAGTGATAAGAGTTCCTCTTTCTGTTATGGAAGATTTTTCCCAACTAAAGACTTGTGTAGAAGTCATAGACATAGTCATCTCCTTAGACAGTTCAAATTACAAATCAGCGTGGCGCTGAGTGGCCGGCCCTTCTCTCAGCGCATGCTGGACGGAGATACGTCCTTGACCCAACTTTCGGATTCGGGGCTTCGCAGATATTTTTCATCCGGGAATTGATCAAATCGCTACGCGGATTCCGTGACGCTACACAGCAACACGTTTCGACCATCGAGACGGTGGCAGGATTCTACTGTCCGGTCCACCCGGTCACGTTCACGGCGTTGAGACGTCGATTGAAGACTTCGATGAAGTCGGTATGGAGCGTCCGACTGCTGTTGCGAGCCGTCTAGGCCGGCGACATCGCTCCAGTCATTACCCCACGGTGATGAGGCGCTCGATCAGAGGAAGCCGTCACAGTTGGAGAGCAGGCAGGGTCTCATTGTCCTGTAGGAAAGTGGCGGTGAGGATGCTCGGTCCGAGGAACGGAGACGACGGTTCCTGCCGAGGCTGCGAAGAATGAATCGCAGGCCTGCTAGATAGCGGAAGGGCTGCAAATCGTGGCTGCTGCTTGTCTCGCGCAAAGGCACCCAGTTGCAGTGACTATTCAAGCCAAAGCTCGTTTCACCACGTCTCCATGCACATCCGTTAGCCGGAAGTGACGTCCTTGAAACTTGTAAGTCAGTCGCGTGTGATCAAGGCCGAGGCAGTGCAGAATCGTCGCATTGAGGTCAAAGACCGAGACCGGCTCGCGCGCAATGTTGTAGCTGAAATCGTCCGTCTCGCCGATGGTCACACCGCCTTTGATGCCGCCCCCAGCCATCCAAAGAGTGAAGCAGCGCGGATGATGATCGCGGCCATAGTCGTCGGCGGTGAGTTTTCCCTGTGAATAGACTGTGCGCCCGAATTCCCCTCCCCAGATGATCAGCGTATCCTCCAGCAAGCCGCGCTCTTTTAGATCCTGAATCAACGCAGCGGTCGGCTGGTCGGTGTCGCGGCATTGACCAGCGATTTGCTTCGGGCAGTTGGTGTGCTGATCCCAGCCGCGATGGAACAGCTGAATGAAACGCACGCCGCGTTCGGCCAGGCGGCGTGCCAGGATGCAGTTGGCGGCAAACGTACCCGCCTTGCGCGCGTCAGGGCCGTAGCGCTGCAAAATAGCCTCCGGCTCTCTCGACAAATCCGTCAGTTCCGGCACGGACGACTGCATACGATAAGCCAGCTCGTACTGCGAAACGCGCGAAAGGATTTCTGGATCGCCGAAGGCTCCGGCATTTTTTTGATTCAGCTTCGCCAGATCGTCGAGAAAACGGCGTCGTACTTCGGCATTGATCCCTGGCGGATTCGACAGATAGAGCACTGGGTCCTGGCCGTTGTGAAATTTCACTCCCTGATAACGCGAAGAGAGAAAGCCGCTACCCCACAACCGGTCGTACAAAGGCTGATCGCTCGACGCGCCGAGTGAAACCATGACGACGAAGGCGGGCAAGTCTTTGTTCTCACTGCCCAGGCCGTAAGCAACCCACGCACCCAAACTTGGGCGCCCTGCCAGTTGAAAGCCGGTGAGCGAAAACGTGATTGCAGGATCGTGGTTGATCTGTTCCGTGTGCATGGATTTGATGAAACAGAGCTCGTCAGCAACTTTGGCCGTGTGCGGCAGCAACTCGCTCAAGGTTGCGCCCGATTTCCCGTATTGAGCAAACTTGTAAATCGAAGGCGCCGTCGGGAAGCTTGATTGGTAGGCCGTCATCCCCGTCAGCCGCTGCCCGCGGCGCACGGAATCAGGCAGATCCTGGCCGCGATATTTCTCCAACTGCGGCTTGTGATCGAACAGTTCCAACTGCGAGGGACCACCAGACTGGAAGAGATAGATTACACGCCTTGCTTTGGGCACGAAATGCGGCTTGCCCGGCAATTCAGCCTCGGACTCCTGGCCTTCGGGCAGCGCCGCAGCTAAGCCGTCTTCCTTCAACATTGCAGCCAGGACGGCCGTTCCGAGTCCCCAACTGCACCGGCTGAAGAAATGCCTGCGTGTCAGTAGCAGGCGATACTCATCGAGCGGGTTGGTCATTTCGGCGTTCATTGCTTGGTGATGACCTCGTCGAGATTGAGAATCAAACTGGCGATAACTGCATAGGCTGCTAACTCTTCAGTCTCTAGCTTCGGGTCATTGGGCTGTACGCCGACGGCGAGCAGCCGCATTGCTTCCTCGCGATGGCTTCGGAAATACTTGAGCTGTGCTTGCAGATTGTCCAGCAGCAAGTGCCTTTCGATTTCATCCGGCGGGCGCCCGGCCGCAAGACGAAGCCCCAGGACAATGCGGTTTTCGGGCTTCGTTCCGCCTTCGCTCAACATACGATGGGCGAGTATCCTGGCCGCTTCAACGTAGGTCGTATCGTTCATCAGGTTCAACGCCTGCAACGGCGTGTTGGTGCGCGTCTCGCGCACCGTACAATATTCGCGCGAGGAGGCATCGAAGACATGCATCGCGGGCGGCATGACCGTTCGTTTCCAGAAAGTGTAGAGACTGCGCCGCCATAAGCCTTTGCTTTTCTCTTCGGCGTAGTTGGTCATGTTCGAGAAGACCATATCTTTGTACAAACCCGCCGGCTGATAAGGCCTTACCGAAGGACCGCCAAGCTCCTCGACCAAAAGGCCAGAAATGAACAAGGCCTGGTCGCGAATCATTTCGGCAGGCAAACGCAGACGCGGGCCGCGCGCCAACAGCCGATTCTCAGGATCGCGCTGCAATAGTTGGGGAGTGAGTCTTGAGGTTTGACGATAGGTCGCGCTCATGACAATGGTCTTGAGCAATGCTTTGACGTTCCACCTGTTTTGCTGAAGCTCGACCGCCAGCCAATCGAGCAACTCAGGATGCGAAGGCGATTCGCCCTGAGCGCCAAAATCCTCGGCAGTCTTGACCAGTCCGCAACCGAAGAACATCTGCCAGAAACGGTTGACCGTCACGCGCGCAGTCAGCGGGTTTTCAGGGCTGACAAGCCAACGGGCGAATCCAAGTCGGTTCTTCGGCCAAGCTTTCGGCATGGCCGGTAACACGGCTGGAACGCCGCGGTCGATTTTTTCGCCGGGTGCGTCGTAAGCGCCGCGCTTGAGTACGTATGCCGGCCGCGGCTGTGGCAGTTCCTGCATCACCATGAGAGTAGGAAATGTGGCTTCCAGCCTGGCCTTCTGCTGTTCGAGCTCGCGCAGCCTCTTCCACCCCCGCTGCGATGCGGAGGGTGCAGCTTCGTCGAGAAACGCATTGCGTATTTTCAGCCGCTGCCCTTCGCTCCGCGTTTGTGGCGGGATCGTGGCGATCCGGGAGAGGGAATCGGGACAAGCGAGTATCGCAATCTGCTCAGCGCCCGGCAGAGCTTTGTAAATTCGCACTTCGTCGATCAATCCTTTGAAGACCCACTCCGGTCCGGCTCCGCCTCCGATACGGAGATGCGCGGCGTTGTTGGCGAACTGCCGGAACAAGCGGCCATTGTTTACCTTGAGAGTTTGCTTCTGCCCGTTGAGGTAGATCTGGACCTTCTCGTAAGGTTGCAAGCTGTCGAACATGGCCAGCACGTGGTGCCAGTGCTTGATGGGCAGTTTGTCTTCCGTCTCAACGCGAAACGAATCATCAGCCCACACCCCTACCAGGTTGAAATGCACCTTGCCATTAACGAAAAACACCCCGTAGCCGCGCCCTGTTGGCAGGTTATTCTCTTTCTCGATGACGCTATCACTTATCCGCGTGACAATGGCACCACTGTTCTCCGATTCAGGATAGAACCAAGCTGAAATGGCAAACCTGTCTTTGAAATCGTGCAGGCGGTCGCGATAATCGAAGCTAGCCACTTTGCCCGCGTCGAACCAGAACCGGCCATCGAATGCTACGGCCTGGCCGAGCGGTGACGCGGCATATTGCGGCAAACCGCCCTTGAAACCAATTTCCACCTTCTTGTCGTCCTGAGGGTCCTTGTCCTCGTTGTCAGCCTGGTCACCCAGCCTGGCCGGTCTGCTTGTTTCGTTAGCGACTACACTGGCGTTTTCATCGAGCGGGTGATGCAGCACCAGGTCGGCGGCGGGAAACCAATGACGAGTCGGAGAGGCCGCAAGCGACTTCTCCCAACGCTGTTGCGCCGACGCCGCTTGCTTCAGCCATGCGGCAAGCCGCCTTTCGGCCAATGCGATTTCTCCTTCAAGCGAACGAAGCTGTTGCTCCTGTTCTCGGGTGGGCGCAGCCATCCATGGACGTGAGTTGCCGAAGTTACTGAACCGCCCGTCTTCGGGAATGCTGTTAAAGTAGGCATAGAGCTGGTAATACTCCTTTTGTGTCAACGGATCGTACTTGTGGTCGTGGCAGCGCGCGCAGCCCATCGTCAGGCCTAGAAACACAGTGGAAACGGTGTCGATACGGTCAACTACATATTCGACAGCGTACTCCTCAGGCACAATGCCGTCTTCAGAGTTGCCGCGATGATTGCGATTGAATGCGGTGGCAATGCGTTGATCGAAGGTTGGTTCAGGCAGCAGATCGCCGGCCAGTTGGTCGACGACGAATTGATCGAAGGGCAAATTGCGGTTGAAGGCTTCGATCACCCAATCGCGCCAGCGCCACATCTCCCGCTCGCCATCGAGCTGATACCCGTTTGTGTCGGCATAGCGCGCCGCATCGAGCCAGCGGAACGCCATCCGCTCACCATAGCGTGGTGAAGCCAAGAGGCGATCCACTGCCTTTTCGTAGGCGTTAGGCGACCGGTCGCTTATGAAATCGTCAATTTCTTGTGGCGTGGGTGGCAGGCCCGTCAAATCAAAGGAAACGCGGCGGATCAAGGTAGCCCGGTCTGCCTCCGCCGAGGGATCTAAGCCTTCTCGTTTCAGCCTGGCCGCCACGAAGAAATCAATGGGGTTGCGAGGCCAATTCTTCGTTTGCACCTGTGGGATTTGCGGCCGGATTGGGGCGGTGAAGGCCCAATGCTGCTGCCATTGTGCACCCTGTGCGATCCATTCAATCAGCCGTTCGATTTCCTGTTTGGTCAGTTTGTGTCCGGAATAGACCGGAGGCATACGCATCGATTCCTCTTCGGCGGTGATGCGGCGCACAAGCTCGCTCTGCTGCGGATGGCCGGGGACGACGGCTCGCCGGCCATCGCCCAAATCGGCCAACGCATGGGCTTCGGAATCGAACCGCAGGTCGCTTCTATTGTTCGAGGCATCAGGGCCGTGGCAAGCAAAACATTTGTCCGACAGGATAGGACGGATGTCATGGCTGAAATCAATGCGGCGAGACGAGGGGGACGCTGGGGTGCCCTGCAGTGCCCTTGCCGGCTGGAGCGAAAACACGCCGAAGCAGAGCGCCCAGCTTGCGACGGAAACAAGTTGTCTCAGGTTCTTGATACCGAAACTTCGCATTCGTTCTTTAGTCGGCCGCAAACCCTCGACCACCTTCACACCATAGCATTTCAGTGGTCCTTTGGTAGGCGATGTCAAAGCGAGGCAAAAGTGATCAAGTGCTGAGTAGGAAGGTACTCAGCGTTCCGTGCAGTCCACCGCCGGAAAGGGCCGGCGCGTGGAGTAGAAGGGGCTGCTGGCAGACTCAATTTGCAGACCTATGAAATCGAAGCAGCCAGCGCTTCAGTTCAGCCGCTTTCCGCAGCGGAAGCAGAACTGACTGACCGCATCGACGGTGGTGCCGCAAGCCTTGCAGTACCGTACCTTTTCAATGAGGTATTCTCTCTTTTGTTCTTTGCTCTGGCGGCGTTCCACAAAGGTCACAAACTCCCTGGCCTGAAGGTAATTGGGGTTCACCCTCAGGACTTCATGAGCGGCAATCAGGGCTTCTTCCAGCTTTCCTTCCTGATAGAACGCCACGGCCGCTGCCATTAAATCTTTTGCCTGACTCTCGAAGGCCTTGATTCGCTGGAGCTCGGTGAGCCGCTTGGAGGTGTTGTCGACGAAGGCCTGAATCTCAGCGTTTTGCGGAAAGAGGCGGCGAATTTGTTCCAGCTCCCGCGCGCAAAGTTCATACTCTTCTTGGTAGAGGTGCTTCTTGATCTGGGCGACGGACACGGTCTTGATTTCAGAGTTTTTGAACTCCTCAGATCGTTGCTTCAGCTTCTGTTCGACCGGCTCCTTCGAGCCAACCTTATGCGGCGTTTCGACCTGCTCGAAGAGCCGGACATCTGGAAGATGAACCACTTTGGGTGAAAGAGGTGCGACCTGGCTCGGAGCTGCGCTGTCCGCGCCTATCTTGCTTATCTTAATGTTGGTCTTGCTCGCGGTCGGGCCTGGTGGGTCAGCAAGGAAACCCGGAGTAGCAGTGTCTGAATTAGCCTGCGCGGTTTCGCTGCGAGATCTGGGTTGTCCCTGAGACTCATCGGGGTCAAGCAGATCAGCTGACGACCCAGAGAGGAAGTCACCCTTTCCTGGCATCGAAGGCTTGGCCGGACCATGACTGGACGTCAAATTGGTTCCGATCTTCGGAACAATCGGGGCCTCCGGAGGCGGATAACCAACACGGTGTTCGGACGGTAGGTCAGATGCTGTCTCCGTCTCCCGCTGAGACTTAGCAGCGTTTCTCTGGCGGTGCCAGTCTTCAGGGGCCCTATCCCTTTGCTTGAGCAACTCCACCAGCGCAGAGATCGTCCGCTCGCGCATCGTGTCGGGCGGACCTTCAGTTTGGACCAGCGGCAGCCGCCGCTGTGAATCCGCTCGAGAAGGCCTTCTTATTGGAGTTTCCCTCTTCTCCGTCGACGACGATTCAGAAGAAAAGTTGAGCTTGGTAGCCGGGCTAGCTGGAGATACATCTTGGACCGGGGGTGCTGGCGACTGAGGAGGGCTAGCTGGAAGAGTTGGCGAAGGCGCACCCTTCGGGTCAACCATCTTCTGGTAGAGTTTTTTCTTGGAAAGCTTGACAGAAGCCAGTTCAAGCAGCGCCCGTGCCCTGGTGTTGCTAGAGTCAACTGCGAGGACTTCCAGAACAATTTCCTCGCAGGCCGCGTAATCGTGCAGACTGAAGAGACGGCGCGCGTCGGTTAATTTCTTTTCAATGTTGGCGACGAACTCGTGACGGCTGAGCGAAACGACGTTGTCAGACCGGTTGGGTATCTTATTGTGAGAATCGCTCGCCATACTCCGTTCCTACAGGCTCGTAGAGCCGTGCCGCCTCATGTTTGCCAGGTCGGCCTGCCGGTATCCAAGAAACTCTCACGGCAGTGATCCGCCTGTGCTGGCGCCATTCGATCACGTCTCCCACTTTCACAGGCCGAGCACTCTTGGCCACATGTCCGTTTACCGAAACGGCGCCACGTTCGCAAACTTCGCGAGCCTGGCTTCGTCTAGGAATCAGACGGGACCCCTTAAGAAACAGGTCCAGCCGCATCGATGCGGGCGCAGCATCGCTCCCGTGCGACTCGGATCGACTGCTCACCTCTTCTTTTCCTTCTTCTCTTTTTCCGATTGGGCCTGAGCAGTCTCCGTGGCAACGATGGCCGATGGGACAGCGCCCGAATCGAGGTAGCCGGCCTTCACTTCAATGAAGCTTTGCTTGCGCAGCTTGACTAGATACTCCTGGACCGCTGGCTGGGCCTTGGTGGCAAAGATCTGGTCGCGAATGTCGTTCATCACCACTTCCATCTTTTGAATCCCCGCCTCGTGCTTTTCTTCAACTTTTATGATGACGAAGCCATACTTGGTCCGGATGATGTCACTCACCTGACCCCGTCTCAGCTTGAAGGCGGCATCCTCGATTTCCTTCACCATTTTCCCTCTTGGGAAGAAGCCAAGGTCTCCACCGTCCTTCGCTGTAGACCCATCCGAATTCTTGACGGCCAGTTCATCGAATTTTTCCCCACTTTTCGCCTTCTGCAACACTTCCTGGGCTTTCTTTTCCAGGGCAGAAACCTCCGCGACTTCCTTGCCCTCCGTCGAAATCAAAATCTCCCGGATGCGCACTTCTTCCGGCCGGTCAAACTCCTGCTTGTGAGCCTCATAATACTTGGTGATCTCTTCCGTCGAGATTTGCAGGCGGGAATAGACCTCTCGCCCCAGAACTTGCTGTTTCAAACTATGGTTCTTGATGTTCTGTTTAAACTCAACAGGATCGATGCCTTGCTGAACCATCATTTTTTCCAGGGTTTCCATGTCGGCGATGTTTTGTTCGCGCCGGATCCGATCGAGATATTTGATGACTTCCGTGTCGGCCGTCAGACTTAGGTCAGCCGCCTTTTGCACCATCAACTGGTCCTCGATCATCGTCTTGAGCAGATCCTTCTCTTGCTGGGCGGCTGCCTTCTCCAGCTCGGCGCCTTTGAAGTTCTTTTGCAGTTCGCGTCGGATGAGATCCCTGCTCTTTTCGAACTCAGACTTGGTGATGATGTCGTTGTTGACACGGGCAACGATCTCTTCGAAAACCTGCTCACCCCGTAAGCCACCAACTAAACTTGACAGCAGCAGCAGGTTTAGCATCAACAGAACTCTTTGTTTCATGACATTCCTTTCGCCCCACCGCGACAGGTGAGACGTTTTCATCAGTCCGGTCTCCTCAAATGAATCAGACAGGTTAAGGATAGCTGAAACCGGGGCAGTTGTTAAGTCCGTTGTTGTTGGGGCGCAAGCACCTAACCGGCCAGCTCCAAGAGCAGCCCCCGCACAGAAGAAAAAATCTCGCTCGGCATCAGGCCAGCTGACTGCAGCTTCAGCACTCCACTGGGCGACAGGGCTACTTCTGTGTTGGCGGAAACCAAGTCGACGAGCTTTTTAGGTTGGACAGGAGTCTTCTCGTGAAACTTGATGGCCACGCCGTCGCGCTCTCGCTCGATGGATCTAACGAGGACCTTCTCTGCGAGCAGTCTCAGACGGACATATTCCATCAAGCTTTCCACTTCTCGGGGCGGCGGCCCGTAGCGGTCTTCCAGCTCGCTCCGAAGATCCTCGATTTCCGAATCCAGCTTCAGAGAAGAGATGCGCTTATAGGTGCTGAGGCGTTGATTTTCGTCGGGGATGTACGCCTCTGGGATCTTTACCGTCACTCTCAGGTTGATATGAGTCTGGATCTCCGGCAACTCCGCGGCTCCACGCATCTCTTCGATGGTGCGTTCCAGCATCTGGCAATAGAGATCAAAGCCGATGGCATCAATATGACCATGCTGTTCGCCACCTAGCAGGTTACCTGCTCCGCGCAGCTCCAAGTCGAGAGCGGCAATCTTAAACCCGGAACCCAAATCGCTGAACTCCTTAAGCGCCGCCAGCCGCTGACGGGCTACCCCGTGAACTGCCTTGTCAGGAGGGGTCAGAAAGTACGCATAGGCGCGACGGCTCGATCGTCCAACCCGGCCTCGTAGCTGGTAAAGCTGAGCGAGACCAAAGCGATCGGCTCGATTCACGACAAGAGTGTTGACCAATGGGATGTCCAAGCCATTTTCTATAATTGTAGTTGATACCAGGATGTCGGCTTCATGGTTTACGAACCTAAGCATGGTGGTTTCCAGTTCCTTTTCCCCCATTTGTCCGTGAGCCACGAGTACTCTGGAGGACGGACAGATTTTCTGGATCATGCTAGCCACCGAATAGATGGATTCCACTCGATTGTGCACAAAATAGACTTGGCCGTCGCGGGCCAGCTCCTGGTGCAGTGCGCTTTGAATCACCTGCTTGCTGAAGGGCACAACCACAGTCTGAATTGCCAGGCGGTCACGCGGTGGGGTCTCGATGACTGACATGTCCCGGATACCAACCAACGACATATGTAGTGTCCTGGGAATGGGCGTGGCCGTCATCGCCAGCGTGTCGACCCGCGTCTTCAGCTGCTTGAGACGCTCCTTATGTGCCACCCCAAACTGCTGCTCTTCGTCGACAATGACTAATCCCAGGTCGCGGAACTGGATATCTTTTGAAAGCATGCGATGCGTACCAATGACGATGTCGACCTTGCCGGCGGCCAAGCGGGTCACGATCTCGGCCTGCTCCCTTGGACTGCGAAAACGGCTGAGCATCTCGACGTTTATGGGGAACGCCGTAAAACGCTGCCTAAATCGGAGGTAGTGTTGATAGACCAGCACCGTTGTGGGAGCTAGGACGGCCACCTGTTTGCCATCAAAAGCAGCTTTGAAGGCTGCCCGCATGCCAACCTCAGTTTTCCCAAACCCGACGTCGCCGCACAGGAGACGATCCATCGGAACATCCGATTCCATGTCCCTGTAGACGTCCTTGATGGCTGCCAGCTGGTCGTTGGTTTCGGTGAATTCAAAGGCTTCCTCAAATTCATCGTGCCAATGGCCGTTGGCCGAGAAGGCGTAACCCGGTGTAATGCGCCTCTCGGCGTAAAGCTTAAGTAGCTCCTCCGCCATGTCGCGCATCGACTTCTTGATCCGTGCCTTGGTTTTCGCCCAGGTCGTGCCACCCAGCTTGTCCAGCTGGGGACGTACCCCACCGCCGCTGCTATGCTTCTGAATCAGATCGAGCCGTTCAAGCGGCACATAGAGCTTGGCGTCGCCGAAATAGTTCAGGATCATGAACTCGCGAGTGATACTTTCAGACACGATTTGCTTCAAGCCGAGGAATTGGCCAATGCCGTGGTCGACATGGACAACATAGTCGCCCGGCTTGAGTTCACGAAAATCGGAAATGAACGAAGCCGTCTTCGACTTTGCCTTCCCTGGCCGAGCCAGAACATCGATCTCATCAAACAGGTCGCTCTCTCCGAACAGCAGTAGGTTCCTGTCGTCAATTTCAAAGCCCTCGGCGAGGCTTCCAACGACGATTGTAGGTATATGGTGTTCAATTTGGCGGAAGAGGGTTGCCTCTCTGGCCTCCGCTCCAAAGTCAGCCACGCAGGCTACATCATATTCCTTCAAGATGTCGTACAGACGCTCGGCTTTGCCCAGGCTGGACTGAACAAAGACAACCATGGACGCCTTTTGGCGTAGACCCTCGAGGTCATCCACGAGTTCTTTCAAGTTGCCGTGATATTTGCGGACAGGCCGTGTGAGACACTCGATCCGGAAGAGGGGACTATGGGTAGCGTGAGGCCCCTGGGCACTAGAGACGGTGAGGGGCTTGAAGGATGGTTCAGAATCCCTATCGGGCCGGTCAGAGCGGTCCAACGAGTTCGCAGCAAGGGAGTCCAAGCCATCCAGCTCCAGTTCCTCCTTGCCAACAGCGGGCAAGCTGGAGGGTATGGCTGAAAGAAGGCTTTCGCCGCTCTCCGTCCCCAGCTGATCGAGAAAAACCACCCGCCTCAGCTGGAGCTCCTCCGCGAGCTGGCTGATACCCAAGAACATCTGCTCTGGAGATGAAGCGGGAATTCCTTGGGCGAGCTGCCGTTCGAATTCCTGTTGAGTGTCCCTGGTCCAGGCTCCCAACCAACGCTGAAGCTCTGCTGGCTCGTCGATTACGACACAGAAGTCCATTGCAAAATCGAGGAGGGTTTTGTCGAAAGGAATCGACAAGGGAAGCAAGAACTCATACCCCGCGAACGCCTCTCCTTCTCGCGCTCGCATTGCCTGGTTTTTGAAGAAGTTCTCATACTCGCTCAGGTTGAGAGTCCGCTCTGCTATTTCGCTCCATGTCCGGAGCTGAGATTCGTCCAGCTGGATCTCGCGCATAGGTGGCACAATGAGCTTCTGCACTGGCCCAATCGAACGCTGAGACTTGACAGAAAACTCTCTAAGCGATTCGATTTCATCACCAAAGAACTCAATACGAACGGGATTTTCGGTGTTTGGCGGAAACACATCCAGGATGCCCCCGCGCATCGAAAAGGCACCCACGCTGGAGACGGGCTCCTCGCGAACATACCCGGTCTTGAGGAGGTATTGAACTAACTCATCTGGAGGGCTTTCCAGCCCGACTGTGAGCGTCGGCACACTGGAGAAGGTGGGACGAACATCCGGCAGCCGCGTCAGCAAGGCGGCCGGCGGGCAGAACAGCATGTCCAGTTGTCCCTGAAACAATTTCCAAAGCGCCAAGGCCCGCTCTTCCAGGATCTCGGCATGGGGAGAGAGCCCGCTGTAGGGGCCTGGTTCGAGGGCAGGGAAAGTGGCCAGCGTTTCATCGTCGCGATTTGAAAGCATGCGGTGGAAAAAACCCGTCGTGCTCTTGAGGTCTTCCAGGTTTGAGTTGTCGGAGCCAATGCAAAGGAGCGGTTGCTTCAGCACCCGCTGCAGGAGGGCGAGGTAGGCCGGCTTCGCTGACGGAGTCACCCCACTGAGAACGAAGTGACGCTGGCCAAAGCGCACCTGCTGAGGAATCTGAAGCAACTCAGCGTCTTGCATCAGTGGCGCCAAAAGATGTTGGGTAAGCATGGTCTTAAGGGGTTAGTAGTCAGTTGTCACTTGCCAGGGTTCTCAAGGGATGCTGCTGAAACGATTCAAGGAAAGGGCCAAATTTGATAGCCGGATGCAATGCAATTGCTAAGCGGGACTGTGGCATCTTGCGCCATCGGCTTGGCTTTCGAGCCTAACGCTTTGATTCTTCGAGACAGCGGGCTCCGCCCGGAAAGCAACTTGACGTACAGGCTTTCCAACCCTGCTAAACCATTGCGATGAAACCGGCGCCGCGCAGAAGGATGGTGCCGCAGCGCAACGGACAAAAGGCCAGTGAAAGCTGAATCCTGACAACGGGCAATTGACTACGAACTTTGATAGCGGCTTAAGACTCTCTCAATGATTCCCGAGGTGGACTGGCCGGCCTGGAAGGGAAGCGAAACTACCTGGCCGCCCTTCGTCTCCACTTCCTCGCGACCCACAATTTGGTCAAATCCCCAGTCCCCTCCTTTGACCAACACGTCCGGAGAAATCGACTTGATTAGGTTCAGCGGAGTGCTTTCATCGAACACAATCACATAACTCACACTTTCCAGCCCGGAGAGCACGGTGCATCGCTCCTGCTGGTTCAGGATGGGTCTCTGTTCGCCCTTGAGTTCTCTGACCGCGCGGTCGCTGTTAACGCCGACAATTAGGACGTCACCGAGACTCCGAGCAGTTCGCAAGTAGACGACATGTCCAGGATGCAGGATGTCAAAACAGCCATTTGTGAAAACGATCTTTTGACCGGCCTGTCTCAGTTCCAGCACCTTCCGCATCAAGGCTTCATGATCAAGGATCTTTTCCAAATGGCTCTCCCGCAAGCTGCTCAAACGGTTCCCAGCATTGTGCTACTCTGTATCGGCGGTCTGAATTATAGCATCACTCGATGTTAGAGGAGGTGCGCCGCTGCGGCGCACCGGAGACACGATCTAACGAGTCTGCGCTGTGTACACTTGGAAATCAGCCACGCTACCCAATGTCTCGCAACAACCTGACCTTCCTGGCTGCCTCTGTTCTGGGGTCACTTTCGCTCTTGGCCATCATTCGCATGCAGGACCGTGACCTGGTCGTAGACAGCTCCTTCCTGCAACGCCGCTTCAGTACACCTCTCCTGAACATACGGGTGAATCCATCAGACGGCGCTTTGAAGTCTTTTGCCGCCCCCAAGGTCCTGCTCATCCACGGCTTGGCAGCTAGCAAGTCGACTCTGATCCAAATGGGATCTGAACTAGCCCGCTGGGGATTCGACTGCCTGCTGATGGACCTGCCCGGGCATGGCGCTTCTGTAGAGACCTTTAGCCGCAGAGCTGCGCTCGAGGCAGTTGAGGAGGTGGCTACGGAGCTCGTGGCAGGTTCTGTTCAACTTTCGGCGGGCCGGCCAGTAGTAATCTTGATCGGCCACTCCTTTGGCGCCGGTCTGGCGATCGAAGCCGGTCGCCAGAATCCGCAAATTGCGGGCGTGGTTGCCATTTCGCCCCCTGCAGAAACCGCCAACCGCAACGAGCCGGCGCGCCTGCTGGTTTTGTTAGGTGAGTTTGACTTTCCGTTCGTTCGCCGCGGAGCTGCCTTTCTCTACGAAGCAGCGACTGGTGCACGGCTGCCCTTGTTGGACAAGCCAGGCAGTTGGCAAAATCCTGAGAACACACGTCGTCTCGTCGTATTGCCCTGGACCGACCATACCCAGGGGATCTTCAGTCCAAGGTCGCTGAGTGAGATTCGATCCTGGCTCGCCCGGATAAACCCCGAGACCCGACGAACTGCCTTCGCTCCCTGGAAGTTTTGGCTCCGGGTGCGTTTGCGAGCCCTTCTTTGTCTTTCTCAACTGCTGCTCTGGATTCCGCTCGTGGCTCTACTCGGAGACTGGCTGCGAGTGCGGCCCGACGTGGAACAGGCCACTGCTTCAGTGGATTTGGCTGTAGGACAGGGACTCTTCCCACTATGGATCTACGCGGCAGCGGGAGGAGCCGCTACTTTGGTGCTGCTCGCTTTCAACCCCTGGAAGTCTCTCCACCTCATGGGTGGCGCCTACCTCAGCGGGTTTTTGTTCATCGCCGGAGCTCTCGGTTGTGCCCTCACCCGGCCGGTCTTACAGGAGATTCGATGCTCAGGACGGAGCGCGGGGTTCTCGCTCCTGGCCGTTCTAATATTGCTGGGATCGGTCGCGCCGTTTGTCACCTCTCACTTTGTTCATCTGGAGCTCCTCTTGCACCGGCTGTGGCGCTTTCCTTGGATTGCTGCCAGCGTCCTTCCTTTCTATCTGTTCGACGAATGGGTCTGCCGTCGGCGTCTCCAAAGGCTAGGATGGATCAGGCTCACGCTCTTTCACCTCTCCACTCGGCTGGTCCTCACAATGATTCTGCTGCTGGGGTTTTTCGTTTTAAAGAACTCTCAATTTCTGATAGTTTTGGTTCTCCCCGGCCTACTGCTGACCAGCTTCCTGTGCTGGTGCTTTGCCGGTTGGATTTGTCGAAGAACCGGCAGTGTGGCCGCTTCTACGCTGTTTAGCACACTCACCACAGCATGGTTCTTCAGCGTTTTTTTCAATCAAACCTAGCCGTCGGCTCTCGAGCTCTTTGAGCTGGCTCTAGAGTTTGGTCGAATGCGTCAGATCTAAGACTAAGATATGCGAATTGGCATCGTCGGTGCCGGACCGGCCGGGTCTTTGTGCGCTTCACTGTTGTCTAGCAATGGATGCGAGGTCTTGCTTTTCGACCATCGCGGAGCATGGGAGAAGCCGTGTGGCGGTGGAGTCACCCATAAGGGCGCTGATCGCTATCCGTTTCTGCGAAACTGCCTGGAAACTTGTCGAACGATCCGAACCCTGCAGGTGGTCTCCCCAAGGAATGCTCAGGTCGAAGTTGTCCTCGAGGAACCGATCTCAATTTACTCTCGAAGCGCCCTGAACCGGCTGCTACTGATTCGAGCGACGGACAGTGGAGCTCGTTTCTGTCAGGAGCGTGTTTTGGATTTTCGTCAGCGGCAAACAGGTTGGGAAATCAAAACGGACAAGGCCGACCACCATGTGACTTGGCTGATCGGTGCCGATGGAGTCAATAGCCTGGTGCGCAGGAAGCTCAGCTCCAACTTCGTTGCGGAAGATCTGATGATGACCTTTGGTTACCGCGTCCCACGAGACTTCGGCGATCGGATCGAAATCAAGTTCTTTCCGAAGCTTCGCGGCTACTACTGGGCTTTCCCTCGCACGAATCATGTTTCATTTGGCATCTGCGG
The DNA here is from genome assembly GCA_963752385.1 of uncultured Acidimicrobiia bacterium. Lineage (GTDB taxonomy): Bacteria > Acidobacteriota > Terriglobia > Versatilivoradales > Versatilivoraceae > CAVVYL01. Next base: position 116,736 of record CAVVYL010000065.1, read on the forward strand.
CCGTTTGAGCCAGCATCCAACGCGCGAGATAAAGGAATACCTTCACCACTTCCTGGAGGACGCCGGATACCTTTCGAACATGTCGGAAACGCAGCACTGGCAGGTTTACAGTGCGCTGATTCCCTCTCTCCGGCGCCAGTCTTTCTGCGACAATTCCGTCTGCGGGGACGGGTGGGCGCTGCTGGGGGACGCCGCTGGCTTCGTCGATCCGATTACCTGCGAAGGCATCTACTTCGCTCTGCGTTCGGCAGAGTTGCTAGCGCAGTCCTTGCTCGAGGGGCGGCCGCTCATATATCCGGACTTGTGTGGCGAAGATTTTGTAGCTGACTTCATTCACGCGGCGGAACTCTTCGATAAATTTTACACGGGCAAGTTTCTGGGCTCCGACTTCATTACCCGGATGGTCCAAACGACCTCTCACAGCCGAACACTTCGGGAGACGATGAACGCGTTTGTCGCCGGTCGCCAAGATTATCGAACGTTGCGTGCCCATCTCATCCGCAAGACGCCGCAAATTCTGCTCCAGCTAGCGACGTCGGTGGTTAGGTGATCGACTGCGTTCCGAATGAAGCTGCGAAAGGCACTTGCCAGATAGAGTTATCCGGCTTTTCGCTAAGACACCCTTCAACCGCATTTGTGAAACGCCCTACTCAGAAGATCACGCCTAGCGAGGACATATGCTCATCATCGACACTCATGCGCACATTTATTCGCCGGACGAGAAACGTTACCCACCGATCGACAAACCCTTGAGACCTCCAGGAGGTAAAGGCTCTTTGGAAGATCTGCGTCGGGAAAGCCAGGCCAATGGCGTGAAAGCCGTCTGTGCGATTCAGACTAGCACCTTCTACCGCTTTGACAACCGATACATATGCGACAGCAGTCGGGCCAATCCCGACTGGGTCGCGGGCGTCTGCACACTCGATCCGGACGATCCCCACAGCCCGGGACTGCTTGAGCGCTTTGTGAGGGAGGATGGTATTCGCGGCATGCGAAGCATTCCCGCCAGAGACGGCCGCCTCGACCATCCGGGAGTGCGTGCTCTCTGGCAAACCGCGCTCAATCAGGGCATCGTGATCAATCTGCTGATCAACCGGGACAAAGCGAATGAAGCTGAGAAGCTGTTGAAGGAATTTCCGGCACTGCGCGTGGTCTTGGATCACTGCCTGAATCTGAAAACCGGACAAGGCCTGGAGCCCACCCTGGCTGACGTGTTGAAGCTGTCCCGCCACAAGAAATTGCATGCCAAGCTGACGTTTCTTCCGACCGGCAGCGCTACAGGCTATCCTTGTGCCGACATGCATGAAGCCTGTTTGAAGATCATCGAGGTTTTTGGCCCCGAACGCTGCGTCTGGGGAAGCGACTTTCCTTGCGAGCTGTGGACGCCCAGGGTGAGTTATGCGGAGCATCTCCGCATCTTCACTCACGACCTGAAGTTGAAGGACTCTGCCAAGGCTGCCATTCTCGGCGAGACCGCACGAGGATTGTGGTTCCCGAGACTGTAGTCTCTTAAACGGACAACTCTTTCAGTTCGGAGCAAGGAAGCCAATAGTCTCTCTGCATTCATCGTGGGCAGTGTCATCATCTCCCGCAAAAAAACCCATGGAGAAACAGGTACGGCTATCGTGGGTTTGTCACCGGATCGAGAACTGCCCGCGATGAAGACAGGCAACGCTACCGTTTGGACGCGGCTTCCGCGCCGTAGGGTTGATAGGCTTTGTCGGCTCGCTGGGCGTCCTCCCCGGTCAACTCGTGCGCTGAATCGAGGAATTGACGGACCCTCGAGGCCCACTCATCGAAGGCTTCTCTCGCCGCGGCAAATTTCTGGAGACGCGAGAAGTTCACAGCGCCCACTTCAGCCCCAGCGCCCAGGTTGGTCTTGTCCACCATCGCCGCGATGCGCTCGCCGGTCTCTGAATCCACCAACTCCATCTCGACGCCGACCTTGCCAATGTTCAAAGCGCGCTCGAGCGGCTTGGTGGTGTCCGCCGGAACGTCGCCTGCGGCCACTTCTCCCCCGACATCGACGCCGATGAGGGCGGCTCGCAAGCGAAGGACCAGCGGCCCAGGCGCTTCAACCACCGGGAAAGCGTCGGACACGGCCTTCGTGAGGGCGTACTGGAAGTAATTCGTCAGCGCTTTGCGCGAGGCTTCCGGGACCTTGCTTTCGTCCGCATCGGTGGCGATGTAAACCTCTATTGGGTCGACCACAATCGCCAGATAACTCCGCAGGTTCTTGCGCTCGTCCGCGTTGACATACGTCAAGGCACTACCTTCAAGGTTCGGGTTGGGCTTGAGCGCAGAGTATTCCTTCAGGAATCCCGAAAACTCCTGACCGGCCGCGATCCTTTTCACGGTTGGTTTGGTATCAACGGTTGGTTTCGTAGCTTGCGAGCACCCTGCAAACTGCAGAGCCACGGTGAAGCAAACCAGTGCTGTTCCCCAGAAAAGACCATATCTCTTCAACATCTCTGCCTCCCTTCCATTCTTCTAGAAAACGTCCATCAACAAGACTCTGTCTCTGTGCTGCGCCGAGAGAGTTCACAAAACATCAAGGGCGCCAATTACGCCCGCCAGATCACCCCTTCTTTTTGTCGGCCACTTCCTGCACGCGCAGCATGTTGAAGACATGGAACGCGAAGGGCACCGCGTTGCACTGTATGGTGGCAATGTCGGAGTCAGCTTTGCTCGCCACGGAACCGAGCAGGATGATGTTGCCGTTCTTCACAACGATCTTGATATCGGAGCCGCTGCCCCAGAAGTATCTCGACAGATTACGCTGCAGCGCGGCGCGGGCACCCGCCCGGATCTGCATGTCCTGGCTGCCCAGCGGCAACACCTCAATGTTGTTGACGATCTTCTCGACTGCTTCAATCGATTTCACCCGGTTGTATGCTTCGCTCCGGTTCGTCTCACGAACCGTCCAACCGGTCAGGATGACATCGTCGCCCACCATGGTGAAGGAGATGAAATCAAACTGGCTGATATAAGGCATCATCGCCAGTTCGTGCCGGATCTTTTCAAAGGTTTTCGCTGAGCCCGTGGTCTTGAACGTCCGAACATCGAGCAGTTTGCGGCCGGGGTCGCCCGCTGGGATGCTGCTCGCTTCCTCGGGCGTAACGGACTGCAACTTCATTGTTCCGGACTTCAACTTGGCTTCTCCAGTAACCTGGGCGAACTTGCCTATATGGTCTTTCACCATCTTCTGTTTGTTGACGTCGAAGACAGTGTTGTCCTGGAGGCGGACCAACACCGGATTGGATCCTTCTTTATGCGTCTTCTGGCTGCACTCGACCCGCGAAGACGTGATTGGACCGAGCATCAAACGTGCACACAGGTCCGAGTCCACGTAAGCGTGGAAAGTTGAGACTTCTTCCGCGGCGACACATAACCCGGTGCTGAGCAGTACGCTGAACATGACTAGGAACGTGTTCTTCATTTTCCCTCCTTCTCGTGTAATGGGGGTTCTCGGATATTGAGCACGCCGATGCATTCTAACGCGGGACAGTAACTCTGACCCAAAAAACTATTGTCCTCTTTTCGACGGCGTGTAGGGATCGGGCGTGCCGGGTGCAATGGGCGGATATTTTTCAGATTTGCCGCATGTTTCCTCACGATCCCCACCGCCGGCGCCGTCACCCATGAGTGCGCCCACACCAGGTTGACCCGCCCATGCGGGTCGCGAAGTAGTTGAAGGCTTGGGCATCGGTCAGGCGAACTATCAGATCAACTGCGGACGCCGCCTCCGGGTCGGAGAAATGCACCTTCCAGTTTCGCCACTTGACCGCCTGGAGACAGTCAGCGACGTAGGCCGGGAACCCCATTTCGGTTGGAGTGTTTCCGTTTGCGAGGAAGAAATCTGCCTGGTCTACACCTTCTATGGGCCGGTCGTTTGGCACCCGCGCGCCGGCCAGCTGAGCGAACGTCGTGAAGGTATCCGTCTCATGGACGACCTCATTACTCACGACACCCGCCGGAACCTCCCCGGCCAGCGAGGAATGAAGGGTACCCGCAGTGAACCTTCAAGCGCGGTGAAGCCGGGACTCACTTGGAACCGCCGCGCTTTTCGACACACTCGTAGGTGATTCTTTCATCCGGAGCAAAGCCTGGCAACTATACCTTCGTATCCGGGCCTACTACCAAGGTATAGATGCGGGCGAGTGGTTTATACCTTGGTGTGGGTGATGCTGCCGGTCTGTTGTGGGTCCTCGAGAACTCAAAACTTAACCTCTTGCAGTTTCATTTGCAAAGTGTTTATGCTTTTCCAGCTTGCAGAAGATCAGTCGAATTCTCTGGAAAGTCTCCTTGCTGATCGGATGGCCCACCTCACCTGAGAAAGCCCATCAAGCTTTCTGTTTTGTCGGCTTCCCGTCGCAGCAAGGAAGAGGATTTTGTGCAGAAGATGTGTGCTTACCAATCAAATCAGAGCGCAATCACACGAGGAGCTATGACCATGAGCAGATTCCGCCAAATTTCCGGCCTTTTGGTCGTCCTGGCCTTTGTCTTCTGGACCGAAGGGTCTGAAGCCCAGGATGCTCTGCTGTTGGACGGAAGCGCGCTGACGCGAGTCATGCCTACGAGCTTCTACTTTGAAGGCCTGAGCGGCCCCACCCAAATGCGGAATGCGACGGCGGTCAGGTTTGGTGAAAAACGCCATGTGATAGTCGCCCTGGTCGACACCGCGGGTTATTCGTCGGAAGTTCGGGCCAAGTACGAGGGCTTTCTGATCACCGATTCGAAAGTCTCTGTCGGCGACAAAGAGGTAGGAGCCGGAGCTTACGGCTTTGGCGTCACCAAGGACAGCAAGTTTAATCTATTCGACGTGGGGGGAAATCTACTTTGGTCCGTGCAGGGCAGCAAGGACGCGGTAACCAAGACACCGAGGCCACTGACGATGACCAAAGAAAACGGCTCCGTGCGTCTATACCGCGGGCGCAGCTATGTGACCGTAACACCCAAGTGAACCCACGGCCAAGTCGGGCGTTCTGACCTGCCACTCTGCCTGACTTGGCCTTCCGCAGGACGAGCCCTCGTTGTTGGAGTTTGCTTCCGACTTGGCCTGCGCCAGAATGTTGTCTCTCCTGCCCTTCTCCTTCTTACAGAAGTATTACAAATCATTCAAATAACGATTGCTATTATCGGCTAAAGGTTCGCGTCGAGAGCTCCGATTCGATGGAGCTGACTACTTTTCCGAGGAGAATGGCATGGACGATGCGCTTGAAAGCCGCAGTGGAAATGCGCCAATAAACTGGCTCGTCGTGGTGGCCCTGGGGCTTTTTCATCTTGGCGCTATCGCGGCTTTTTTTATGTTTGACTGGACTGCGTTGGCCGTGGCGGTCTCACTATATTGGCTTGCGGGCAGCCTAGGAATTGGCATGGGGTATCATCGCCTGCTGACGCATCGTGGCTACAAGACACCCAAGGCTGTGGAGTATGGCCTGACGGTCTTAGGTTCTCTGGCCATGGAAGGTGGTCCCATCGACTGGGTGGTCACGCACCGCGTTCATCATGCCTATTCGGACCGGCAAGGAGATCCTCATTCTCCTCGCGATGGCCGCTGGTGGGCGCACATGGGGTGGTTGCTGGTTGGGCAGGCTCAGGCCCATCCGGAACCAGTTAAACGACGCTTTGCTCCCGATCTCGTGAAGGATCCGATCCATTGTTGGATCAACCGGTATTATGCCCTGCCAGTGGTTCTACTCGGGCTGCTGCTTCTCGCGCTTGGCGGCTGGCCATTCGTGACGTGGGGCCTGTTCTTGCGAACGGTTCTTGGACTGCACGCTACATGGCTGGTGAACTCCGCGACTCACCTGTGGGGGACGCGTCGCTTTGCTACCCGCGACGATTCGCGCAACAACTGGTGGGTGGCGATGCTCACCTTTGGAGAAGGTTGGCACAACAACCACCATGCCCATCCGGCCTCGGCTCGCCACGGACTGGCTTGGTACGAAATCGATCTCAACTGGTTGGGTATCCGAACGCTTCAGCTGTTTGGGTTGGCAAAGTCTGTTCAGTTGATTCGCATCAAAGATCCGATTCCTCCAGCTAAAGCTGCGGTTGATGCGCCTGAGGAGCCCCTTTTGGGAGAGGCTTAGGTTGAGTATCACCTGGCTCCTTGTCAAAAGTCGGCTCTCTCTGTGCCCAGTAAACGAAAGCATTAGACTCCCTTTGTTTGCCAAGCGCACTCTAGGCTTCAGAACCCCTTGATCTGCCGCAATGCCTCGTAAGCCACGATGGCCGCGGCATTGCTAAGGTTGTGACTACGGGGTTTGGTTCCCCACATCGGGATTCTGATGGCCGTTTCTGGATGGCTTTCGATCAGAGCTCGCGGCAATCCCCGCGTTTCGTTGCCGAAGACCAGATAGTCCTCCCACCTGTACTGAACTTCTGTGTAGAGGCGAAGGGCCTTGGTACTCACGTAGAAAAATCGGTCCGAAGGGGCAGCCTGCTGGAGGGCCTGCAGGCTGTCATGATAGGCCACGGTGAGATGCTCCCAATAGTCCAGTCCAGCGCGGCGCAGATAGTAGTCAGATGTGGAGAAACCCAATTTGCCCACCAAATGCAGGGCACATTCGGTAAGAACACAGAGGCGGGCGATGTTGCCAGTGTTTTGGGGAATCTCAGGTTCGACGAGGACGATGTGCATCTTGCGATTGCGCGAGACGCCGAATCAGGCATGAAGATTGCTACTGCAGGCAGGGGGCTCGAGCAGGCAGTGCGGTGGGCACACGTGACCCGGGCTATGTCTGGTGCCGACTACTGGCGACAGAAAGCTGAAGCCCCTGCTTAGCATTCGCAGAGAATCTGCAATCCGCTTTTCCACAATCGGCATTCTGGAATCTCATTTCACAGCCACAACCGCCTTGCCGATGGCCACATTCCCGGTTGAATCATAGACGCGCAGGGCCACAGCATGTTCGCCCGGACTGAGCGCGTCAGTGTCAATTTCGAATTCCTCCGTCTTGGAATCTACGATCCCATCGATGGAGAAGACGACTTCCCAGTCTTTCCCGTCCAGGGAAACTTCCGCGCGGCGCAGGGCAGAGACCGTATCCAGTGCCTTGAACTTGACAGTAGCGACCTTGTTCTGCACCGTCTGGCTCAAGATCTCAATCTTAGGTGGCGTACTGTCTGCGGTGAAGGGAGCACTGACCAGTTCGCCGGAAGTCGCGGTCGCCTTGGGATTCGACGGGGCATCGGAGGCGACGATCTTTACTAGATAATTCCCGTCAGGCAATGTGTCAGCCTCGAGGGTGAAGAACTTCTCGTCGAGGTCCTTTTTGAGCAGCCTCCACTCCGACTCCTTTTCGCCGCGAAAGTAAATCGCGTAAATCAGATCATCTGCGTTTGCATCGTCCGCCTCCCAGGAAAACGACTGAGCGCCTTTCTGAAACGCCCGTCGGGGTGGGATGGAAGCAGTGCCCGTTTGCGGGATAGCCCCGCTTGCCCCAGAGGCTTCCGCCGAACTTTGATCGACTAGTGACGACGGTGAACGGGGTGTGGAAAGCCCCGCCATACGCTGGTATGCCACACCCGGAGGCAAGATGTTAATGGACTTGATCACCGGCGCCAGGTTCTGCTGCAGGTAAGGCAGGCAAATCTGATCCAGTCTGGGAGACGTTTGATTCGTTGTCGCCAAACTCACCTTGTACTGAATGTAGCGGGCTCGCGGGCTCTGGATTGCTTCTCCGTCGGAGATCGCATAGGCCCTGGACCAATCGCTCCAGGATTGGTCGGGCTTTTTGGTGTTGCCTGATCGGGTATGGATCTTTAGTGACGTACCCGGAGGCAGTGCCGAGCGCCAGTGAATACTTCCCCAGGTCGACACGCCTTGGGTGTCCTTGACCTCCGACTCGTAACTCCCTTCCGTGCTAAGTGAGCCGCTGAGCCGATAGACCTTGGCCAGATTGCTCGTGCACGCAAACATGTCATTCCCCGCTGCAATCAGTTTGGTCGTCTGCTCCTCAGTGGTCTCCAATAGCAAGTTGAACTTCTTGTCCTGCTTGAGGAGATAAATCTTGCCTTTGCTGCCGGTCGAAAAGAAAACGTTGCCATCCGGAGAAACCAGCAGACCGTAAATTGCCTCGGTTTCAGAGGACCAGAGCATTTCTACGCTGTTGTCTTTGGCAATGCGAAAGATGCCACTTTTCTCACTGCCCGTGTCCCACCGGGAGGCACGACCCGACGGAGGTTTGGTGGTGGGCGGCTCCTCCACGACAGGCTTCTTGTCAATGGTTGCTCCGGGAAGCCCAACGGTGACGGTGACGCTCTCAGCCGAGATGACGTCTGGCCCCAAACTCTTGGGGTCTGGCGGCGCGCCCGAGCCGGCCCCGTTGATCGCCACAACGTAGATGTTGCCGTTCGGGTCCACCTGGATTCTGTGGATCTCGCGCATCGAGGAATCGTAGAGCACAAACGGCTTGCCGTCGGGAGAGATTCGATAGACATAGCCGTCGGGATCGCTGCCGGCGACCATATTGCCGGCGTCGTCGATGGCCAAGCAAATTATGTTGGATTGCCCGCTGTCGTAAAAGGTCTCTCCCTTACCTTCCTTGTTGACCTTGTAGATCCTTCCCTTGTTGCCGGTCGCAGCGAAGAGATTGCCTTTGGCGTCAAACGTCATATCCCAGATAAATTTGTCTTCCGGATCAAAAAAGATGGTGCCCTTGCCTTCAACATTTACCTTATAGACTTTGCCATCCGGCGACGTCGCCACATAAAGCGTCTGCGCCGCATCCAGCGCCAAAGCCAAAACGTCGAGCTCGGCCGCATCGAAAAAGAGCGAAGACGTGCCATTGGCGTCAATCTTGAAAACCTTGCCGTCATGCCCAGTTCCAACGAAAAGGTTCTTTTTGTTGTCATAGACGGCTGACCAGATGAGGGCCTGGTCGGAGTCGAACACCGAATCGAATTTGGGTGCTAGCGACAGCTGTCCATCGGCGTTTAGTGAAAGTCCTTTCAGGGTGCCTTTGGAAAACTCTGCAAAGGAGGAATGGTTCCAGAAAATGGGGTTGACGGCCTGGCTTTCCTGGGCTAATCCCATATAGAAAAGCGCAAACATCAAGACGCTACTCTTTTGAATCATGCGAACTCCAGAATAAGGCGAAAACAGGATTGACGAACAGCCGGTGGAATGGCCCTGCGGCGGGCGTCGTGGCAAAGCACAGCGGAAAGGCGGGAGCGGGAGCGGCCGGTCCACCGGCAAAGCTTCCTCTCGCCCGCCAGCTTTGTCTGCATCTGCGAAGAACAAGGGATTGAGTTGCCCAGACGGCCAGACCCAGGTGTCCCTGTCTTCTTATCGAGTGAAGCGGAAAGGCGTGACTAGCGGTTGCCTTCAATCCACAACCTCAATCGCCAAGCTTCTCTGGCCGCTGATGACGAAGGGCGTTGAAGGCAATTCGTACTCGTAGAGGTTTGAGGATCTCAAGGTGGTCAAGCTGCTGCTAGCTGAGCGGTCCGACGTGATGACGCTGCTGAAGGACGGTGGCAAGTTTGAGAATTCCTCGCCGCGAATAAGAACCGAAGGCTCCGGCCTTTGCAGGCGAACGTAAACCCGATCGTTCTTGCGAATGTTGTTAATAGCTCGGATCAGCTGATCCAGGTCGCGGGGAGTAAAGGTCTGTCGCAGAGCTCGGTTCTCCACAGCCGTCAGGGTAGATCCATCCGCGACAGTTAGCTGCAGGATCCCGCTTGGCATGTCTGCTGGGATGTCGATTGGAAATTTCTCTAAGTGCTCACCGCCATTCGGCGCGCGCAGGAAGGCTGAAAGAATGACGGTTTCGCCTGCCTTCACTTGTTCCCGGTCCGCCCAAACCCGGTCCAATGTGGCCGTGCGTTTTTCGTCGATCGAGGTGATGTCGACCGTGACGCTCTCCACTGCCACGTCGTCGAACCCGCTACCCAGAATGAAACTCAGCGGCTGGACGACAGCCAAGGAAGCAAAGACATGCGAGTTGGCTTCGCCGGAAAACATATTCTCGAACTTCACCTCGGGCTGTCCTTTCACGCTAATCTTCCCGGAAACCTGCAAAGTTGCTTCACCCAGCGCTCTTTCGTTGGACGTGATCGTGTTGAACACGGTGAAATTCATGAGGAACGGCGTGAGAAAACGGTCATTCACCACCTGGAACTTGAAGGTCTCCCGCTTGTTCCGGCTGGACTTCAAGTTGATTGTTAGCGGAATCAACTTTGGCAACTGGCCTACCACCCCATAAAGGCCTTGAGAACGATCCTGCGTGATCGAACCCACCAGTTCCGTCGGGACGGCAATCTTGAAGGAAGTGTTCAAATTCGGAAGGAGTGAAATCACTTTCGCCTTGGAAAAAGGCAGCTGCACGGGTCCTACCGACAACCAGGGATGTCCAAAGGCGTAAATCTTGTCACCTTCACGATACGTGACGGTTCCTGTGGCGCTGGCCCCGATGCCCAGATCTCCCCGGATTAACTGCACGGCCACTGCTGACCCCGGCCCCATATCGGAAGCATCAGCCAGCTTGTCAGAGCCACTGCCCACGGTCATCCCGCCAGCGGGAACCACGGACAGTCCCAGCGCTTGGAAAGCTTCTTTGAAAGCTAGGGCTGCTTTCGGATTGAAGCCGGAAAGAAAGATGGGGGTGTTGATATAGCTGAAGATTTGCCCAGAAAAGGGCTGCAGCCCAGGAGTTCCATTGACCAGCGATTCGGAAATGGTGAAGCTTCTTTGGCCTAGGGGCATCAGGCCGGTCAAGTCGAATGCAGGCGTGAATTTCACGGCGCGATTGGGGACGATGCTGGACACCTCGACCTTGATGGTGTCAATGCGCACGGGCTCAGCCGGCTTGTCAAAAATATTGATCATCTGTTGGATGGGCGTGATTCCGGCAATCGCCTCTTTGGAGAAGGGAAATGAAAATGCGACCGCACCAATAATCTTGCCGTCGATGTAAACCGGGCTGCCACTCATGCCGCCCATCACACCCGTGCGCTCCAGCGGTCCGCCGGACAGCCTTGCCAGAATGGCGCTCTGCTTCGGCGCAACGTTCTCGAGCACTCCCAGGATTTCGGCCTCGAATTCCTCGACCTTGTCTCCAGTGAACACCGTTCTGCCGACGCCTTTCATCCCAGGCTTTAGCTCGGACAAGGGCATGAAGGACTGAACACCCTCAGCGGCCCAAATCACCCTAGTCTGGCAACCGAGAAACACGAGAACGGCAAGCACCAACAGCAACACGGTCGTTCTGTAAAGCACTGAGTGACCGTTTCGAATAGCACTCGTTTTCATACTGCTCAATCCATTCCCTCAAAAGGACCTTCAAAGTAGATTGGGGTGGCTGGAATTCGGAGGCTTACTTCTCCATCGAAGAGGATTATAACAGAAGAGCTGTCAAAGCGTTTCAACAATCCTGGTTGACCTGGTTCACCGAACGCTTCAAGACCGCTCAACCTCCTCCAGTCACCTTTTCGACAAAGCCCACGATGCCGTTTAGGAATCGATGATCATGGACAATCCTTCAGGGGTGAAGATCTTCGAAGCATGGGAAGAGGCACGAGGTGTGAGAAGTAGACAAGGCCCAATTCGCGATTGCGTATTCTAATGGGCTCGTAGAACGTCCTGAAAACCCACTGGGCCGGAGCGACCGCGGGAATCCACCCCGCGTGACTCCGTTCGTCATTAGCGCCGGCGCTGCGCTTGGCGGAGGCCAGGGTTTCTGCCTACCCTCAGCCTTCTGCCCGCCAAGTCGGTCTTAAGACACGCTCTTACGGCTTGTCGGTCGCGATCGACTGTGCAACACTTGCGGGCGCCGGTTCCGGCTCGGCCCTTCCAGATCTTTAGTTGTTCTTCGTATTCGGGGCCGATTTCCCATGGCTAGAGCAAGGTGAAAGGCCCTGTTGAGCGGGGAAGAAAATGCTGCCTCATGGAGGAGTCCTCATGTTGTCCGGTTGTACGGCTTTCATCCTGGCTGGTGGTAAGAGCAGCCGGATGGGCACGGACAAGGCGCTCCTGAATTACCGCGGGGAATGTCTTATCCGTTATCCCATTCGGTTGTTCCAGCAGTTGTCGCCCGACGTGCGGATCATTGGTGATCCTTCGCGATACGCTCGTTTCGGGCTTCCCGTTATAGCTGATTGCGTCCCCTCTCACGGGCCGCTGAGCGGCATCTACACGGGGTTAAAGAGTTCTTCAACCCAATACAATCTGTTTCTGGCCTGTGACATGCCCTTAATGCGACCGGAATTTTTCGAGCTCCTCTTCTCCAAGTCTGCGAATGGAGATGCTGTAGTGATGCGCTTTGAGGACGGCTTCATCGAGCCCCTCTGCTCGATCTATTCGGTGGCGTGTCTGCCAGCAATCGAAGCCAACTTTGCCGCCGGGATGTTCAAGATCTCCCACTTTTTCAGCCGCGTTGCCGTTGCCTATGTTGGCGAAAGGGAATTCCAGCAACAGGGCCTTTCCCGGGAAATTTTCACCAATGTCAACACCCCCGAAGAAGTTCGCCAGCTCAGCAGCCAGGGACTTCTCTAGGTCCAGGAGGCGTCAAAGAAGTTCCCGGTTCGGTCATGGCCTAGAGGCGAGTTCACTGCTTGCTCACTCCCCTGTCCTCCGTTGAGCGAGGGAGTTGATGACTCAAGACTCATTACGCGCAATTGAGCGCGAATGAGGTCACTTGCATATGGCGTCGGCAATTCTACCCATCCTTACCTGGCCACAGCCCCGGGTCAAAATCCATTCTGGTCTCAAGGCGGTTGTGCTATAGTGGGGCGCCTTGACACAAGCTGTTGACGGGCATTTCCAGACTTTTGTGCACCAGCATGAATCAGCTGACAAAAATCATCGTGTCGCTTCGCTACCCTGAGTCAGCTTTTGGCAAGACCCTCCAGCGGATCGTCCCCATTATCCTACTGGTGACTCTGCTGATTCTCGGATTTTCCGCATTCGCTACCTACCGAATCGTGGCACCGACCCGCATGCCGGAAACCATCGACCCGAGTAGCTTTCTGCTGAGGAACTTCCAGTCTCTGTCGTTCGAAGGATCTGGCAAGCAATCCTTTGAAGGCTGGTTCATCCCCTCCGTTCGGCGCGCGCCAGTGGTATTCCTGTGTCACGGTTACAAATCGAATCGATCGGAACTGCTGACGCTGGCTTCCACGTTTCAAGAGAACGGTTACAACTTGTTTCTCTTCGATTTCAGGGCGCACGGAACGAGCCCTGCTTCGATCTGCTCGCTGGGGATGCGAGAGACCGAGGATCTGCTCGGAGCGATTCAGATGGTAGCAGAGCGGCCGGACGTTGATCCCAATCGGGTCGGCCTTTGGGGCGTCAGCTTGGGGGCTTCGGTTTCCCTGGCGGCGGCTGCGCGGAGCAGCCGAGTGAAGACGCTGGTAGTCGACTCGCCTTTCGATAGCCCGGGGCGCTTTATCGAGATCGAGACCACGTCGGTTCTAGGCATTGACAACTTCGTGTTTAACAAGTTAGCGAGACTTGGCTTCTTTCTGGTGAACCTCCCGAAAATTTCGAGCAATGCGGCCTTGGTCCGGGCTCTGCCTGAACTTGGGGGGCGCGACAAGCTGTTTATCACAAACGAAGAGACCCCGGGACTGGAGACCCAGACTCTGAATCTGTTCAATCGCACTCCACAACCGAAAGAACTTCTTCGACTCAAAAAATCGAAGACCAGCATTCTGTACGACGTCGATCGCAAGAACTACGAAAATACCGTCGTTGAGTTCTTCAAGAAGCGCCTTCCCGTGCGTGGACAGAACTGAAAGCGGACGTCTGATTGGAGACGAGAAGCGAAGGGGCGGAACTACAGAATGATCGGCACATCCCCGAGTTAAACCCTCAGGGGACGTCCACGCCACTCCTAGCCATCTTCACGCTCAAGGGGGGATCTTCTGCTCATCCTCACAATCCGCTGCTGATGGAAGCTGTACTGGGATTCTCTTCGAGCCCGTGGGAACAAGGACTCAATATCCGCCGAAGGAGTGGTGAGAAGGAAGAAGGAGCCACGTTTTGGATACTCCAGCTCTTCTTCGGAGTAGATGATCTTCGTCTTGGTGTTCAAATAGAAGTTCAGCCCATACTCGACCCGCCGGGACAGCCCGTAGATAAAAATGGGTTCCCCCGAAAAGCCCTCTCTTGTCAAAACCGCTGCCAGCTGGCGGGATGACTCCTGGAAATCGACTGCTGGAACAATGCCGTGAAGAATCAAGCCCACCGTTGATCCGACGCCCAACAGGTAGACTCCCAACAAGGGTCGCCACTGGCGTCGCCGCGCCAGAAGCATTCCGCAGGCACCCACGCCACAGAAGACTGCTGTCAGCGGCAGCAGGAATCCGCCCAGATTCAGATTGAGTGCGCCCGTTGCTAGGGGCAACACGAGTCCGAGAAGAAAGACGAACCCGGCTTGAGCTAAGAACCAGAATCTCGAACGCTCGGCTGCCGAAGATTCCCACAACCTCTCCCATTCGCGCGCGGCCAGCAGTGCCAAAGCAGGAACCATGGGTAGAACATATCCTGGCAGTTTGGACTTCGAGAATGAAAAGAACAGCAGAGGAACCAGAGCCCAACTCCAGAGAAGCAACTCAACTCGATCGCCACGGGAAGTCCACCCCCTCTTCCGGGCAGACCGCCAAGCCGGGCCAATGAGTTGAAACATCCAGGGAAAGAAGCCGCCAAAGACAACCGGCAGGTAGAACCAGAAGGGCTGCAAATGCTGAAAACGATCCGTGGCAAACCGTGCCAGATTGTGGTCGAGTAGGAATTCCTCAACGAAAGGCCAGCCATTGGCTCGATAACAGAGCAGATACCATGGAAGCGTGATACCAGCCCACAACAAGGTTCCTCTCACCGACACAATTTTCCACGCCAGGCTGAGCTGGCGGGTCAGGAGGACAAACACTCCTACGCTGGTGGCTGCCAGAACCACTCCTACCGGCCCTTTAGCCAGAACGGCCAGAGCCAGAAACCCGTAGAAGCCATATATTCCTCCCGAAGCCCATGCGGGAGCCTCCGTGGTTCCAGGCTCTTCGAACAACCCAAGATAGAGACTCGCAAGGGAGAGAGTCAGCATGCAGGTTAAGAGCATGTCGGTCGACGCCGCTCGAGCCAAAGAGAAGTACAGCG
Source organism: uncultured Acidimicrobiia bacterium (assembly GCA_963752385.1). Taxonomy (GTDB): domain Bacteria; phylum Acidobacteriota; class Terriglobia; order Versatilivoradales; family Versatilivoraceae; genus CAVVYL01. The sequence continues at coordinate 131,839 of CAVVYL010000065.1, forward strand.
GGGAGGCAGCCAGAATGAGGCCAGCAGTGATACCGCACTGGAAAGAAATCCAGCGCAGGCCGATCCAGAAGACAGCCAAGACCCCAAGCAAACCAGCTACAGCCGACGGCAGGCGGGCAGCGAATTCGGAAACCCCCAGAGTCTTGTAGGTTAGGGCAGTGAGCCAGTAGTACAGAATGGGTTTCTCGAACCACGTTTCCCCATAGAGGCGGGGCGTGATGAAATCACCCGAAAGGGCCATTTCCTTGGCGACCTGGGCGTAGCGGGGTTCGTCTGGACCAACCAGTCCCAATCGGCCAAGTTGATGGAAAAACTGCAGGTAAACGAAAACGGCGAACAGCAGGAGGAAGGCTAATTTCGATTTGGTCGTTCCCACACCCACTGAGGAGAGACACGAGGAGATTTTGGGACCGAACTGCTAGTAGTAGTCCGAACAAGACATGTAGTAGCCGCAACGCGAGCAGAACAGTTTACAGTGGTTACTCTGCAACTCAATTCCACACCGCGGACAGTACTGGCTGACGTCTTTCTTTTCCGGCCTAGCCCTGACCGTCTCACATTTCTTCAAACGGGTCAGTGTTTTCATCCGATAGACAAGTGCTCCGGAGCCCGACCTGCCGGCTCCGGTTCTAAGATGCGCCATCCCTGAAGGCTCACGGGCCATCAGACGTGAGCTGACAACATTTTTTCAAAGTCCTTCTTTGGCACCGCCCCCACGATGCGGTCTACAATCTCACCGTTCTTAAAGAGCAAGATCGTGGGAATACTCATAATGCCATAACGACTCGCTACAGCCGGGTTATCGTCGGTGTTCAGTTTTCCGACCTTTACCTTCCCCAAGTAGCTACCGGCCAACTCTTCAATAATGGGACCAACCATGCGGCAGGGACCGCACCATGGGGCCCAAAAATCGACCAGAACCGGCTTGTCTGCCTTCAGCGCTTCTGTGTCAAAATTACTGTCGGTAAACTCAACCAAACCACCACTCATGGATTCGTTCCTCTTTCTCGTCAATCGTGAACATGGTGCAAACAGCCCATGGGCTGGCCCTTCCAGCCTTCAAGCAACGCCCTCATTTTGACCCGGCATTGCGATTTGTCAAGTCTTAATGTGGCTCTCAGTGTGCTTCCTCAGCGCCTCAAGAACTCGCCGGGACGCTGAAGCGAAGGGATAACGGTCCATATCCCGAAGGCGCATCCATCTGCAGTCTTGCCTTTTGATGGCCGATGGCGAATTGGGTGCAAGCTCACAGTGAAATACCCTCAATTCGATGCGCCGAACCGTGATAGCGTGTTTCAGCGTCATGAACCGCTCAAGATCGTCGACACTGAGGCCATAAGTCCGTTGAATCCATCGGACCAATATGTTGTTCAGGTTCTCGGTTTGGCGAAGCTCGGTTCCTGGAAATTCCCAAAAGTCTTGGAGCACCCGTTGTCCGGAGCGGCGAACGATGAAGTACCGTCCACGATGACGGATGACGATAGCCGCCTGAGTCGACTTCCGAACAGCCGGGCGTTTCCTCTTCACGGGCAACGTTTCTTGAAGCCCTTCCCTTCGGGCGAGACAGTCTGCTTGCCAGGGGCACAGCGAACAGCTGGGCTGGCGTGGAGAACAGACTGTCGCTCCGAGCTCCATAGTGGCCTGATTGAAGTCACCGGGATTTCGTGAAGGCAGGAGCCGTTGCGCCGCAGCCCACAATGATTGCTGGACCTGCCTGTGCCTGACATCACCCTCAATTCTCAGCACCCGCGCCAGCACCCGTGCCACGTTCCCGTCGACCACGGCATAAGGCTGATCAAAAGCAATGCTCAAAATGGCAGCGGCGGTATACCGCCCAATTCCTGGCAATGCTAAGACGTCTTCGTAGCTTTTGGGAAATTCTCCACCAAAGCGCTCCACCACCACTCTGGCGGCCTTGTGCAGGTTTCGGGCACGCGAGTAGTAGCCCAAGCCCTCCCAGAGGCGCAGCAACTGTTCCGTTTCGGCATTGGCCAACGCCCCGATGTCTCGATAGTGCAGAAGAAATCGAAGATAGTAGGGAATGACTGTCTGAACCTGAGTCTGCTGCAACATCACTTCTGAAATCCAGACCGCGTAAGGGTCTTTGACTTTTCGCCACGGAAGATCCCGTCGATTCTCCGAGTACCACCGTAGCAATTTGCGCTGCAGCGCTCGAACCCGCGAGGGACTTAGATCCACTGCCGAGAGACGTTCTTGCTCATTCATACTGTTTCTGGGCAGCCTTTTGATCCGGCTAGGTCGGCATTCGCGGCACTGCTGGGAAGACTCTGACGTTACACCATGCACGCCCATCCCGCGCTCCGAAGTCTTGCGCGCTTAATTCCGGAATGCCAGCAGATGCCCAGCGACCGTCAGATTCCTCTCAATTTCCTTAGCGTCTGAGGCATGCGGGCTAAGTTCGAGGTAACGAGACCAGTCTTTCAGGGCTTGCGAGAGATGGTCGAGTTTGTAGTGGATAGAACCGCGGTCGCGGATCTCGCCAGGGGCATCTGGATTTACCAGAAGGATTTTTTCGATCATTGCGAGCGTTCGCGAGTAGTCCTGCTTTTCGAAATAGGCGGCTTTCAGGTTCGTCAGCATTCGAGTGAGGATTTGGTGGTTGTTGACCGAGTCCAAGTGAGAGCGGTCGAACCGAAAGTCTTCTCCATAAATCTGAGCCACCTTCTTCTGACAATCGGCTTCCAACAGGATTTCACCGAGGTTGAACGGATCAACAAAGATCTCGATGTCGCGATGACGGCACTTGACGACGAAATGCCCGGGCATACCGACTCCTTGCAACTCAAGCCCAAGGCGCTTTCCGACTTCCATGTAGATGACAGACAACGTAATCGGGATACCCGTTCTTCGGTCCAGAACCTCGTTTAAGAAACTGTTGCGGGGATCATAGTAATCTTCCCGATTACCTCGGAATCCTTCGACGGCGAAAAGATGTTGGTTCATCTTCTCGATAGCATCGACAGGCCGTTCTGAAACGGAGCCTGAACGCTGCAGTTCTGGTCTAATTCCTTCAGCGAGCTGATCAATCTTGAGAAGATATTCCTGCAGATTCAAGTCAGGATATTCGTCCAACGCAATTAACAGAGCTGCAGCAGCGAGATCGACTTCCTCAGCCGGTCTTGAAACCATTTCCCTGAACAGTTCGGTCGCCAGTGTGCGCGTCATAGGCAGTGCTCAACTCTAATCGGCTCCCGTTCGCGAAGATGGAACGGCAGGCGCGGCAGGCAGATCTACGCAGATGCATCGTCGTTTACCATTCTAGATCCTCACGCATCCGAACAATATTGAAAATCATCCGAACCCTCGGCATCCAAGGACAGCGCTTGTCCACGCTCGAAAACCGAACACAGAGAAGGAACAACCGAGCACAAAGGGTTTTGAGAGACAAAGAGCCCCCCAATCCAGGGCTCTCAGAATCCCAGGTCTTCGTGCCAGCGTGCTAGTGAGAGTTGTGAGTTGACAGGCGAGGGTGGGAATGGGGTTGAGTCCGGTTCTAGGCCATTGCCGAAGCGGACGCCAGAACCTTCCCACGGCGCGGCCGCTTGATTCCATGCTTGGTCATTTTGTTGTACAAGGTCCGACGAGGCACGTCCATAGCCTGCGAAGTGCGAGTCACGTTCCAGTTGTACTTCTCGAGGATAGCGCTCAGCTGCTGCCGCTCGATTTCGTCGATGGTCCGCTCAGCCAGATAGTCATTAACGGAAACAGCCGCTACCTTCACGTCAATCTCCGGAATTTTTTGCTCGCGGATCAAAGCGTTGGTAATCAGCTTGGCATAACGCGTGATGCGGTCTAAATCCAAAGAAGAGAACAAGCGAGTTGAGGTAGAGCTATCCAGATACAACATGCCGTAAAGCGAACCCTCAACTTTCAAAGGCACGCAAGCGAAGGAAAGAATCTCGCTGCCTTTCAGGATTGAGATCTTGCGAAACCTTTCATCCTTCCGCGTGTCGGCAACGTAGACCAGACCTGAAGCTCTACCCATCTCGCCAAAGTAACTGTTGCAAACGTCCTTGATCCCGCTCGGATCGCTTGTATTACTTCCGGCGGATGCCTTCACGTCCAGCTTGTTGCCGTTGCTCAGTACGAGAACCGCGCCGCGCTCCGCATTCGACATGTTCACGACGACCGATAAGACTTTGTAGACGAGCTTTCCTGGAACTAGGATGCTCTCTACCAGATCTGACACTTGGTCGATCAGCTCGGACCTTGTTCCTCTCATAAGGTTCTCCCTTTTTTTGTGAATTTATTTTCGATTTACAGTTTTGTTTTTTGTGTGGGATGAGCTATATTCAACACGGAGTTTAATTAACACACAACCCCTGTACAAATCAAGATTAATCTTTCTGGATTTTTTGACTCCTTTCTTGCTGCATCCTGCTGAATCTTCTCAGGTCAGGCTGCAGTAATTTGCCCGCGCAAGGAGGTGAAACATGCACAAATTCGCGTAACGGCCAGTGTTTTTGGACTGGTCCAGCAGTATACCTTCGGATTGTCATTTTCTTTTACCCTAAACAAAATTAAGGAGAAACGAATGAAAAAAGCGATTATCCTGAAAGTATGTTTCATGACCTCACTTCTGACCGCTGCTACTCAAAGTTTGAACCTCGGATTGGAGGGTAGTTCGTCTTCTCGCTTCACATTCAGCTCGATATGCGCGTTTCTGGTGGCGGATGGGCTTGAGCCGGTTCCCCCTCTCGAACTCGCACTGATGGTCCCGAACCCGTGCCTCCTGTCGCGTTCATGGTGGCTGACGGGTCCCTGAGACCGGTTCCCTCCGGCGGTCTTGGTGGCGGACGGCCCTGAGCCGGTTCCCCCTCTCGAACTCGTACTGATGGCCCCGAACCTGTGCCTCCTGTCTCCTTCATGATCGCTGACGGTCCTGAACCCGTGCCTCCGGCGGTCTTGGTGGCGGACGGCCCTGAGCCGGTTCCCCCCTCTCGAACCCGTACTGATGGCCCCGAACCTGTGCCTCCTGTCTCCGTCATGATCGCTGACGGTCCTGAACCCGTGCCTCCGGCGGTCTTGGTGGCGGACGGCCCTGAGCCGGTTCCCCCCATTGCATTGGCGGCCTAACCCGCCATCAATTAGGATGCGGAGCTGCTAAGCGGCGCCAGTCGTAAAGGAAGGAGACATGCGCTAACTAATAAATCCTAGTAACAAATCTCTCGAAAACTGGAGAACGGTCGGTCGGGTGTTTTCTGGTAAGCTTGTCTCTTTTGCCGAATTTCTTCAATTTATTACTAGTACTTCCTCATCGGTCCCCCCATTGACTCATTCGAGGCTCCGCAAATTGCGGAGCCTCTTCGCCTCGATGGACACACTTCAGAGAATCCTACTAGTCGCTGGACTGATCGTTCAATTGTTCTTGATTCTTGCAGGCCTGCGCCGCGGAAACGCGCGGATCAGCTACTTGTTTCTGGTGTATCTGTGTATTGGCTTTTTATCCTCGGTCGCCGTCAGTTACTTGATTGAGAGCCACGAAGGCCGTCGCCTATTCTACGTTGTCAAGGAGTTGCTTCTAGATGCCATCAAGGTAGCCCTTTTGGTCGAATTGAATCTGAGAATTTTCCGATCTTATCCGCGGGTTAGGCGATCCAATTTCTTCTTTTTCATTTGGGCGGCTTTCTTTCTGCTGATTTATATTTGGTTGTTTCCGCCGGAAAAGCAGGACTGGTGGGGGGCCATTCCTCTGGATTTGCATTCGAAGATCATGCAAACCACTTGCTTTATCTTTTTTGTTTTTGCCGGCTCGGTCTTGTTCTATCGTCTGCAGATTGATACGAGACACAAGTTTCTCCTCCTGGGCTTCCTGTTTTCTCAGTTCCCTCTAGCCCTCGGGTATGCTCTGATGGCCACTTTTGGAGAGTCTGCGAGGCCATTTTTGAGTCTTCTGAATTCGGGTTTCTTTGTCCTTGCCTTACTTATCTGGACCAAGGTATATTCTCGACGTGATCAGACTCGTGATTCCATTCCTGCTGCTCATTCTGGGTTGGACTTGCCTCATGATTCTCGCCAGGCGTAACGAGAGAAAGGTGCGTTCCGATTGGGAACACTTGCTTAGCCCGGACAGTGAGGAAGTCCTTACCACCGCTCAGGGCAGCGTACGTGATAATACGCACTTGATTGGGGTCACCTTGTCGGAAGCAACTCAGATCAGGAAGCTGGGTGACCTGGATGAGGCGTTGCGGTTTCTGAGAATAGGAACGAGTGTGATTGAAGAGTTCACACCCAGCCTGCTTGCTCTGCTAGGAGTCATGACGAAGTTCTCCCGAATGGTCAGCGCCATGGCTCCAATCGATCCCTTGGTCCCTGCCGATTTTCATCTTGCCGAGCTCACCAACCTGGCACACTTGCACAAGCTTCTCCATCAGATGGTGGTTTCTACGAAACAACGATTCCGTCTCAGGCTGTTCATCATTGGTAAGGGTGTTTCGATTACTAGCCACTACCTTTTGGCTAAGATCCGAAACATTGTCAGCCGGAAGACCGAGGCTGAGCAGGAATGGGAACAGGTGGAACGGATTGGTGGCGACTTCAGCCGGCTGGCCGAGGAGTCGGTCCGGAGCTTCCGGACCTTGCTAGAAGCCCTCTCCAGCGATGCCACGAGACAGCTGGGCGAGGAACTGATGCTTCGCGGCCGCCAGCCCAAATCACTGCCGCGTTGACTGCAATCTAACCCCATTCGATGCGCGGTTTTCTTCTGAGGCGCCTTCTGCTCACGGCGCCCGTGCTTTTCGGCGTTGTCACGCTTGTCTTTTCCTTCATTCATTTGGTTCCCGGCGATCCCGTACAAATCATGTTGGGCGAAGGCGCTCAAGCCGTCGACGTCGAACAGTTGCGGCACAAGCTTGGCCTAGACCAGCCGATTCTCACGCAATATGGGAGTTACTTGAAAGACCTGTTGAGGGGAGATTTGGGGGTCTCGTTTCGTTTTGGCGAGCCTGTCACCCAAATCATCTTGAGCCGCTATCCCGCCACGATGCAATTGGCCTGTCTGGCTCTGGCGGTCGGGATTCTCATTGCCGTTCCTGCGGGCGTGCTTGCGGCCACGCGGCCTGGGAGCTGGCTGGATCGGACGATTACCTCGGTGACCTTGCTTGGCATTTCGCTGCCAAACTTTGTTTTAGGCCCGCTGGCCATCATCGTATTTTCCATTTTGCTGGGCTGGCTGCCGGTTTCCGGTCGCCTAGGCCCGGCTCATTATGTCTTGCCCGCTGCGACGCTAGGGGCTGCTTTGTCAGCGATTCTGACTCGGATGGTGCGAGCCGGCATGATTGAAGAGCTTCAAGAGGAGTATGTGAAGACAGCCCGAGCCAAAGGGCTCCCGGAGTCTAAAGTGCTCCTGAAGCACGCCCTGAAAAACAGCTTGATCCCGGTAGTCACAGTCATTGGACTGCAATTCGGGACACTGTTGGCTGGAGCTATTATCACGGAAACGATCTTTTCATGGCCGGGCATTGGCCGTCTCACCATTCAGGCGATCAACTCGCGCGATTATCCTCTTGTCCAAGGGTGCATCCTGATGATTGCCAGCACCTATGTAGCAGTAAATCTTTTGACTGACCTCGTGTATGGGTTCTTGGATCCGCGCATCAAGTATCAATGAACCCCGCTGCCCTGCTTCGAGATATTGCTTCCAACCAACTGGCCCTGTTCGGTGGTACTGTGGTGGCAGGATTAGCTGCGATCGCCCTCGTCGGTCCGATGCTGTCACCTTTCGATTTTGACACCCAAGACTTGCCGGGTCGGCTAAGTCCACCATCGCGCGTCCACTGGTTCGGGACCGACGAACTCGGCCGCGACATCTTCGCCAGAGTCGTTTACGGCACTCGGATTTCGATGCTGGTAGGGTTCTCAGCCGTGCTGGTCTCTTCCCTGATTGGGTTGTTCGTCGGTTCTCTGGCCGGCTATTACGGAAGATGGTTCGACGAGGTCCTGATGAGGCTGGTGGATGTGTTGCTCGCTTTCCCGGGGATTCTGCTCGCCATCGCTCTGGTGGCGTTCTGGGGTCCAGGCCTCGACAAGCTGATCTTTGCCCTGATAGCCGTAGGGTGGGTAGGTTATGCCCGCCTGGTTCGTGGCCAGATTCTGAAAGTGAAAGAACTGGATTTTGTGAAGGCCGCCCGCTCGCTGGGAGCTTCCGACGTTCGCATCATCACTCGTCACCTCATCCCCAATATCATCCAGCCGATTCTCGTGCAGGCCAGCATCGGTATGGCAGGCGCCATTCTGGCTGAGGCGTCACTCAGTTTCCTCGGGCTGGGAGTCCCGGCGCCGCTATCAAGTTGGGGAGCCATGTTGAATGATGGGCGTAACCATCTGTTTGACGCACCCCACCTGGTCCTCTTCCCGGGCCTGGCAACCATGTTGGCGGTGATGGCTTTCAGCTTTCTGGGTGACGGCTTGCGTGAAATCCTGAATCCTAGACTGCGGTCATTGTCTCTAAAGTCTGCAGGGTTGCGGACCTCAAAGCGGCCAGCTCCACTGGCGCCCTCCCTAATCCGGCAGGCGGAAGAACGCCTCCTCAAAGCTCATTGACGGCCTGCCTGCAAGGGGCTTCGCTTGGTGGCTAGAAGTACACCAGATTGATCACCAGGAAGAGCCAACCGCCGGGACAGGACGCGAACCAGGCTACTGAGCAGATGCTTAGAAGCCTCCAGCTGGTGCCCGACGGCTCTGTAGACGCCGAGAATGATCAAAGGGCTGAGCACAAGGGCGTCGAAGGGGTTGTCTTGAATCCGGCGAGCAAACAGGAGCCCAGCGCAGCTTGAGAAAAGGTGAAAGGTTGTCACGAACGAGCCTACGTTGGAAGGCTACTCGGCCATCCAGTCCTCCGCCAGCTCCAAAGGATTGACCCTTGCCTGGTTCAAACGGCAGGCCCAGTGCAGATGGGGACCGGTCACACGACCTGAGGCGCCAACTTCCGCGATGACCTGTCCTTTCATCACAGTTTCACCCCTTTTGACGAGAATCCTGGAACAGTGTGCGTAATAAGTGTAGAGCCCGAGGCCATGGTCCAACACCACTGTGTTGCCACTGAAAAACAAATCCTCGGCCAAGACCGCGTTGCCAGCGTTTGCGGCTTGAATCGGGGTTCCGGTCGAAGCTTTAAGATCGACGCCCGAATGCGGGCTGCGCGGCTGATTGTTCACAATGCGCCGCCTGCCGAAGCCGCTGGTGAGCGTGCTGCTCACTGGGTGGAGAAATGGCCCCTGCCAAAGTTTGTTCGGAGTGATCGTTTTCCACAGAGCTCCCAGTTTCTGCGATTCTTCTTCGGCTCGCTTGGCATCCTGAGGATCCAAGGTCACGTACTTCTCATCTACCGCAATGCGCTGAACTGGAAACTTCTTTGGCAAGATCCGAATGCTTTTTTCCAAGTTGATGGATTTGGCATTTAGGAGGACAGCGGTTCCCGTGAGGGAGTAGCGGCCCGGCTTAGTTTCCAGGTCGATGCCTACCAGCGCCTGCCAGATTCCGGGGTTCTCCTTGGAATGGACTGTCACCTTGCGTCCGATGAACGCCAGATCGAGTCTCTCGATGTTTTGCGCAGCGATGATGTCGATTCGAACAATATCACCCGGAAAGACCTGTCTCTGGCCGGAGCTCAGGCGAACGGCATCGGTTGAGTTCTGATGAGATGGCGAAAACGCCGGAAGCAGACAAGTCGGTACCAACAGGAGGAAGTAAGTAAAGGCTCGGCGCAAGCAGGTGAGCATCACCAAGTCAGGCATAACTCATGCCGGATCAGGACAGAAAGGGCACGCTCCGTGCTGCCCGTGCGAACAGCGCTCACTCCATCTCCTGGCACATACCCGGGCGTGGCGCCCCGCAAGTACCGCATCCTTCTGAAGGCGAGTCGAAAGATTCCGTTTCGCCTGACTGCACCGCAAAGGCAGAAAACAGCTTCTCAAGGCGCGTGCTATGGCACTCCCGGCAGTCCGTCGAATCGGTATTGAGTGGGAGAATCTTCTCAAAGGTTGTCCCGCAATCCAAGCAACGATATTCATAGATGGGCATGGAATCCTCTCTGGGCGACCGTCAGAATCAAGATGACAAACTCATGGGAAATACTAATGAACGATAGGCTCGCTGTCAAAGGTTGATGGGCACTGCGCATCGCCCATTGCCCAGCGAATGCCGGCGAGCAGGTGCTGCTGGACGAAAAGGTGAGCCGAGGAGAACTCGGAGCCAAAACCGGCCGTGGGTTCTACGACTGGACATTCCGCGACATCAATACCGCCAAAGCCAGGAGAGATGAATTCCTGATTCGATTCCTGCGAGAACAGCTGAAAGGCCTTTCACAGACCCACGGAAACGGCGGCTAAACTCGCGGCAGTTTTGAAAATTCATAATTCACACCCCGCATCTTGTTGCCGACTCTAGACCGCGCAACGTGTAGACACCGGTGCTCTCTGCAAAAACACACCCGCTGTAATTTGCCAATCGCTGTGTTATCATCGCCACCTTTTGTGAGAAACAATGAGCAAGGAGTTTGCGAGCTCCAAGCCTACCCTTCGGCATAATGAACCTTGAACTTGCCAGAGTGTCTTCGGCCCCGACGCCTGAAGCGGTAACTAAGCTCAGGACAGCGCTGAGGTTAAAGACCCAGGAGATTGAAGTCCTCCACAGGATTAGCGAGGCGGTCAGTGGAAACCTGAATCTGGAGGATGTGCTGCGGCACATTATCGATCTGGTGAGTCAGGTGACACGAGGCGACGCCTGTTTGCTATATCTTCTAGACAAGACCAACGAAGAGCTGGTGTTGCGTGCCTCCAAAAATCCACATCCACGAATCATTGGCCGGATCAAGATCAAGCTGGGAGAGGGAATCACGGGCTGGGTAGCCAAAGAGAAGCAACCTGTGGCAATTCCAAAGGACGCGTTCAACGATCCACGGTTCAAGGTTTTTCACAGTCTTCCCGAAGATCGCTATCAGGCGTTTCTTTCTGTGCCGATCATCAGCAAAAGCGAAGTGATCGGTGTCATCAATGTGCAGCACCGGCGGGCGCATCGGCATACCTCGGTCGAGAAGGCGTTACTGGTTACGATTGCGAGCCAGGTGGGCGGTGCCATCGAAAACGCGCGCCTCTATGAGGAAACCAAGAAGAGGGCCATGCAGATCGAGACGCTTTCCAAGGTCAGCAAGACTATCGCCTCGAATCACTATTTGGATGAGATGTTGAATTTGATTGTGTCGATGATGGCCGAAGCCATGAATTCGCCGATTTGTTCCATCATGCTGCTGGATGAAAGGAAAGAAGAGCTCGTCATCAAAGCGACCCAAAGCTTAAGCCCTAGTTATGCCAACAAGCCCAACATTAAGGTCCACAAGAGTTTGCTGGGACGCGTGGTGCTCGATCGCAAGCCATTGATTATCCGCGACGTGACCCAGGAAAAGGGTTACAACTATCCGGAGCTGGCCAAGCAAGAGGGGCTTCGCTCTCTCGTCTCGGTGCCCTTGATGATCAAGAACTCGGTGATGGGAGTTTTCAATCTTTACGCATCGCAGGAACGGCAGTTCTCCAACGAAGAGATTCAGTTGATCTCGACTGTCGCGAACCAAGCGGCTGTGGCTATTGAAAACACCAAACTCATGACAGAGACGCTCGCCATGCAAGAGGCTCTGGAAACCCGCAAGCTGGTCGAACGCGCCAAGGGAATTCTCATCAAAGAAGACAAGATCACTGAAGAGGAGGCCTACCGGCGGATCCAGCAGAAGAGCATGAAGCTGCGGAAATCAATGCGAGAAATTGCGGAGGCCATCGTTCTGGCGGCTGAGATTAAGATGTGACACGCGGATGGGGCACTTCTCCCACTGCCCGGGCCCTTACCCGTGTCTTGTTGGCTAGCAAGCAAGTCACCATTTGGTATGCATTACTGGAGTAGACATTCAGTTTCCGTTCACCGTGACATCACCTGATCTATGTAATCCATTTTGATTTTATTGATTGACAGTGCTCTCTCTTAAGCTAAAATCCTGGCTTCTCCGCTGTCCTGTGGCCGGCCGGTTCCTTCGGCAGCCTTGCGGCTTATGAAAGATTCGACTCTGCATCCTCTTTCCAGCCTACATCGCTCAGAAATCTCCGCACCTGAGTTTGGCCGTTTTTAGCTTCCTGCCCCGGTTTGGGTTTTTGAAAGCGCGGGCGGGTTGAGTTGAGCTGAGAAACGCAGCGTACCCTCAAAAAGCCCGCCGCATCGCGGGCTTTTTTGCTAAGGAGCCTTCTATGATCATTTCAATGTTGCCCAATGCCACCGAAGAACAGATCGACCACGTGTGCGACAAGATCAGAGGCTTCGGTTACAGCGTCCATCCGATCCGGGGAAAGGAGCGCGTGGTGATAGGCGCCATCGGCGATCGCAAGGACAAAGATCGGATCATTTCCGTCATGGAATCTGTGCCTGGTGTGGAGTCGGTCATTCCGATCCTTCAACCTTTTAAGTTGGTTGGCCGTGAACTGAAAAGGGAGAAGACTATCGTTCAAATGGACGGGCTGAGCATTGGCGGTGAACAATTCGTCGTCATGGCGGGGCCGTGCTCGGTGGAATACCGTGAGCAAATCCTGACAACCGCCGAAAGAGTCAAAGCGGCTGGTGCCAAAGTGCTGCGCGGAGGCGCCTTCAAGCCGCGAACCTCACCCTATGACTTTCAGGGGCTGGAAGAAGAGGGCCTGAAACTGCTAGCGGAGGCCCGAGAGAAAACTGGCCTGAAGATCGTGACTGAAATCATTACTACTGAAAACATCGAGCTCGTTGATGAGTACACCGACATCTTTCAGGTTGGCGCCCGCAATATGCAGAATTTCGCCTTGCTGAAGAAGCTGGGCAGGGTGAAAAAACCAGTTCTGCTCAAGCGGGGAATGATGTCCACGTTGAAGGAACTCCTGATGTCGGCCGAGTATATCGTCTCCCAGGGCAACCCGAACGTCATCCTGTGCGAGCGCGGGATTCGAACTTTCGAAACCTACACCCGCAACACGCTCGATATTTCGGCAGTGCCCGCGCTTCAACAGCTGTCACACCTGCCCGTCATCGTTGACCCCAGCCACGGCACTGGAAAACGCAGCTTGATTCCTCCGGTCTCCAAAGCTGCAGTTGCGGTTGGAGCCGACGGCTTGATTGTGGAAGTCCATCCCAATCCAGAAGAAGCTTTCTCGGACGGCCAACAATCACTGTTGCCTGATGAGTTTTCGGAGATGATGTCGGACCTCAGGAAGTATTTGGCAGTGGAAGGCAAGAGCCTTTGATGCCTCGCCGGTCAAGCTCCGAGCCTCTCCCACTAACGTGCAACGTCGCGAGGCTGCCGACTCCTTCTTTGCGGCGTGTCGTGTGAGGCAGTCACCCGGAATCTGATCCGAATTCTTTCCAGGATGCATCTTGGCAGAGTGGTTCTCAACTGAACTTCTGTTCCAGCAACTCCTGGGAACGCGATTCGTCCTTTTGATTCACGAGCACGTGTGTCCTTCCCGGAAGTGCCAGTTTGGTCACCGTGGGCTCAATGACACACAGGATGCCGTTCTTGCCAAGGAACTCTTTAATTCTCTTCGCTTCGTCTGGCGTGGCTGACTCGCGGATGACTACAAGGTTTTCATCCTGGCTATCGTACAGATTTGGCTCTTCCAATTCATCGAGCAGGTCGACCAGGCACTCGGGGCAGCGGCGAATGCCTCCCCCAAACTCAGCACCACATTCTGGGCAGTAAGCCATGCCTCCTCCGAAGCGCTAAGAGAGAAATCAGTTTATACAAATCGGCACTCATGGATTCAAAACATTAACGCGTATTTTCTACATCCGCGATTTTTTTTCAACTGCTTTGTCACAGCCGGGAGTTGCAATTGAATTGGTTGGGTGCAGTCTGCGAAACTCCTGTTTCCTGCACTATCCCCGGGTACGGCGGCACCGCCCTCTATGGACTGTTCAGCTTGGCAATGAGAGAAACTCTTAAGACTCCACTCGAGCAGCTGAGACCCACTTGGCGACTAAGGGAACGTCACGAGAACCTCTTTCGCCAATCAGCAAACGGGGCACGGGCTTTCTTGCCTTCCCTGGCCCTCATCTGATGCTCGGCGGGGACACCCCACAATACCGCTTCGGATATCAAGGAGGAAGCCTCTTGGCTAGTCACCTGCCGACTATTTTCTTGGGACAAGGTTGCCCGGCTTGGATCGGCGGACTGCAATCATCTGAGCCACGATGCTCACGGCAATTTCCTCTGGCAGGATGGCATTGATGTCGATGCCCACTGGCGAGACAACGCGGTCGAGTTGCTCCTGAGGGATTCCCTCTTCTCTTAGATTCTGAAAGAGCGCACGTTTTTTGAATTGGCTTCCTATCATTCCAATGAAGCGTGCCTGGGTTTTGACCGCCCAGCGCAGCACGTTCTGGTCGTCGAGATGACCGCGTGTGACAATCACAACATAAGAAAACTCATTGGGTGTGATTCTGTCGAAGGCGGCCTCAAAACTGTCTGAATAAATTTCCACGGCTTCCGGAAAGCGCTCTTGGTTGGCGTATTGCGGGCGATTGTCGATGATGACTGTGTTGAAGCCGGCGAGCGTCGCGACCTTGGAAATGAACTTGGAGATGTGCCCAGCGCCAAAGACATAATTGGTTGGCGTCGCCAATATTGGCTCCACGAAAATCTCGACCTTCCCGCCGCAGATAAGACCTGCCTCTAGGTTTGACGAGTCCGTAAGGTCGAAAAGCAAGCGTCGTGGTTTCTCGTCGAACATCACCTGGCGGGCAGCTTTCCAAACGTCGTTTTCAACACAGCCGCCACCTACAGTACCAACGATCGAACCATCTTCCCGAACCAGGATCTTGGACGTCTCAAAGCTGGGAACCGATCCACGAATCTGAATGATCGTCGCCAGGGCACCACGTCGCCCTTCCCGTCGCAAACGAGCAATCTCTTCATAAACATCAACATTTCTGGCTAACGTGGTCATGATATTCCTCGATTGGCCGCGCGCACTCTTCCTCATGCGCCCGATGCAGGAGCCGTTCCGTGCGCCATGAAAGAGGGTTCCGAGACAACAAACATCGCAACGGTTTCAGAGTATAAACCAACTAGCCAGGGGCTGTCGCCTTTGATATCCAGCGGGCGCGTGGGGGCCACATTTCTTACAAACCTTGACACTAAGAACCAAGACCAGCTGAAATTCTCGTTGATCGACTAAAGCAGTCTCAGCGGGTTGCCGATTAGCAACACCGGCGAAAGAAAGATGAAGAATCGAGGTCAAGTCAGTGAAATTCGTGGGATGCTCAGATTGCCGATGCGTGGCATCACCTTCCCTCAAACTTCTTGACAGCGAATTCAATTCTTGTATACTTTCGCATCTGTTGTAATGTTTTTAAGGATTTGAGAGTGAAAGCAGGTCGAAAAACGAGGTTGCGTATCCATGAAAGATCAGGTGCAAACTTAGTTTTCGAGGCTTCTTCAAGTTATAAAAACATGTACGACGATATTTTTATCATTTGAAAGGAGTCTCGAAATCGATGAGTAGAGAGACTGGGCGGGTTAAGTGGTTCAATAACGCTAAGGGCTATGGCTTTATCGAGCGGAGTTCAGGAGGTGACGTATTTGTTCACCACACTGCGATTCAGGCGGAAGGCTATCGAACCTTAGAAGAGGGTCAGTCGGTCGAGTTCACTGTGGTTCAAGGGCCAAAAGGCCTGCAGGCTCAAGAGGTCGTCCGGCAGGACCAGAACTAGTTTCAAATTCCATTCTCCCCGATGGCTCGGCCCTGAAACGAAAGTTTCAGGGCTTTTTTTCTGCAACGTGAGGAAATTGAACAGTGTTTGTCCAAACTAACAGCTCGAAGCTGGTTCTCCCCTGCAAAGATTGCCATCGGCCGGTGAGTGATTCCGAGACGAACGCCTACCGGCTGATTTCGGGCGTGCTCTACGCGTGGTGCGACGAGTGTTTTCAGAACCGACCGACCCCCGCCACCAAGTCAACCGAAAAATAAGCAAAAGCACTTATCAAGACCCAGAAAGGATCGATGACCCTCGATTCAGGGGGGCCTCTGCTCGCAGGTCCTGCCCACGTTTACTGACCCTGTGAATCGGTCGCGCTCTACCCGCTCGAGTGTTTGGCTAGCCCTCGCTGTCACAAGCTCTGTCATGAGCCCCACGCTTCAACTGAAAAATAGACAAAGATCCCAGTGAACCCTCGTAATGACAGCGGCTAGTGTCCAACAGATTCGCAACCCTGGCCGCCTGCAGGATCTCGTCTGCCAGTGCACACTTTGCCCCCGTCTTGTGAAGTGGAGAGAACAGGTTGCGCGGGAACGCGTTGCTCGCTTCCGCGATCAGGAGTACTGGGGCAAGCCCGTTCCCAGTCTCGGTAACGTCCGTGCTCGACTGCTGATAGTGGGGCTGGCTCCGGCTGCTCACGGCGGTAACCGTACAGGGAGGATCTTCACTGGCGACCGGAGTGGAGACTGGCTTTACCGCGCTCTCCACAAGTTTGGTTTCGCGAATCAACCGAACTCGACTGACAGGGCCGACGGACTAGAACTGATCGACTGCTACATCACCGCAGTATTGCATTGTGCCCCACCTCTGAACAGACCCGAAGCCCGAGAGATAGCGAGTTGCCGTCCATTCCTGGTTCGAGAATGGGAGTTGCTGACGCAGGTCCGCGTCATTGTCGCCCTAGGCAGGCTTGCCTTCGACAGCGTTTGGTCGCTTGCGACTTCCCACGAGAAACGAAAACGTCCCCGCTTCGGCCATGGGTTGGAAGTCGCTCTGGATCCGCGGCGGACGCTGATCGCGTCGTTTCATCCAAGCCAGCAAAACACCTTCACCGGCAGACTGACTGAGCCCATGTTCGATCGCATCTTTCTGCGCTGTCGTCAATTGCTGTAGTCGAGTTAGGCGACCAAGTTCGGCAAGTTTCTGTTCTCTCTCGATCCCGTCATGGGCGGCGGAAGTCAGCGGGTGAACGGCTCCAACAAGAACCACTTCCGTTCGTCGGCGGGTCGCTCGGTAACTCCAGCTTGCTGGATCGTTCAGCGTTCTGGCATCGAATCCGCACTTTCCATTCTCTCCGCTGGTGCCATTTCCATCCCGCCCGGAGCCTCTAGGCCGCCAGTAAGCAATAATCCCGTGATTTCGACGGCACTCTGCCAAGTGGTGATCAAATCAGAGACATAGTCCCCCTGCAACTGGAACAGATTCCGTTGCGCGATGAGTACCTGCGGGTATGCAGCCGCCATTTGCCTGAAGCTGGTCAGGTAGAGGTCATAAGCCTTCTGTGCGCGTGGGATCATCTGAGTGCGGTATTTCTCAACCCTGGTCAGCGAATCCTGGTATTGCTTGTAGGCCCTGGCCATGCGCAGGCGCAAGGAAAGCTTCACTCGCTCCACGTCGCGTCGGGCGCGCTCCAGGTTGGCTTTGGCTGCCGCGATGTTGCCCTGGTTCCGGTTAAAGAAGGGGATCTCCAGTCCGACATCGAAGAAACCTTCCAGTCCTACCGGCCTTCCCCCCACTTCGAGAAGCTCGCGGTTATAGCGGAGACCGCCGCGAGCAACAATATCCGGGGTCTTTTCCACTTTTGCACGGCGCAAGGTAGCTTCCTCGCGAGCCACTGTCAACTCTGAACTCTTGATTTCCGGACTCTCACCGAAAAGCGCTGCGATGGCCTTCTCGAAGTCGAGCTTCGGCACTTCATCAAGATTTCCCGCGAGAGGAACCGGCTGCAACGAGGGTCTCCCGATCACCGCCGCCAGTTCTCTCCAGGTTCGTTCGAGTGCCGTTCTCGCCATCGCCAGCCCAAGTTCGGCTTGCTCGGCTTCGATCTCTGATTCCAGAATGTCCGGCTGATCGGCCGCACCGACATTCGACAGTTCTTTGGAGATTTTCACTGCCTCACGTGTGAGCGCTCCCAGCCGCGTCTGCACCTCAAGACGTCTTTGAGCCCCCAAGGCTTCGTAATACAAGCTGCGAACCGAGTTCAAAACCCGGTATCGCTGGGCGCTAGCAGTTGCCTCTGCCTGCAGCTCCTCTTGTTCGAAAACACGTCGGCTTAAGCCTAACTTGCCGGCTGTTACGATTCTCTGCTCGACAAAAGCGCCAAATTCACCCCCTCGAATGATCGGTCCCGGAGAAACCTCATCCCCGGTCGCTCCCATGGTAGGATTCGGATAGAGCCCAGACTGATGCTTCCGTCCAATCGCAGCCCTGACATTCGCAGCTGCTTGCGCGAGGGTTGGGTTGCTGTCCAAGGCCATCTGCTCCAGATCCTCAAGACGCAGCTGACCCTCTCCCTGTACCTGGGGCAAAGGTCTAGCTGTCTCGCGCTCGACGCCGGACGGCGCATGTTCATGCTGAGAGCGCCGGACCGGCTGTTTGCCGCCAGTTTGTCCTGGCAGAGAGAACGGCAGACCCAGAAAGGCGACAAGTCCCAGCATGATGCCTAGTGTCTGTGATTCAAGTCTCATTCCTATTCTCCTAATTGACCGCGCTCAAACTTTCACGGGTGCTGATCGACCACCTTAAGGCTTGTGCTGGTGCGGCTGTTCAACCGGTTTCTCTTGTTGCATCGCCTGCTTCCTCAGCTCCATGATCTGGTCGTAAAGTTCGGGAGGAAGAACTCGCACCAACGTCATCATGCCCATCATCGCCCTGTCCCAGGTTGGGCGAAGGCCGTAAAACTCGGGCTTATTCGGGACCCACTGCGATGTGTCCATCCACATATCCTGCGGATAACCAGGCACCTGCTTTTTCACGGGATCGTCCACGGGGTACATCCCATCATCTCTATGCGTAAGATGCCCTTCGTGCCCCTGAGTCCGGTGGCGATCGCGATCCTGGGACTGCTGCTGGCTTGCAGGCTGCTGAGCAGCAAGCGACAAGCCGACCAGGTGGCTGATTGGTCTTTCCATGCGAGCGCTCTCCCCAATGTCTCGTCCGAAGGATGGTCCGAAGTCTTCGGACAACGCATTGCCATCCCGGAGCATCCCCATGCCGTTTTCCATGCTCATTCCTGTATGCAGGCCGTGACCGACATGCGAGATGGGACCGACCATCGAGATCATCTGGTTCATCATGTGGTGGGGCAGATGACAGTGCAGCATCCAGTCGCCGGCGTACTTGGCCTCGAACTCCACGGTGCGGGCCTGCGCCACACCTACGATCTCAGTATTTCCCGGAGTCCAGCTAGCTTCAGGAACCCGCCCGCCTTCTGTTCCCGTCACCACCCAGGTGTTCCCATGCAGGTGCATCGGGTGGTGATCCATTCCTAGATTAACCATGCGAAGCCTCACCCGCTCTCCCAGGCGCACGAGCATCGGTGTGCAGGCCGGGCCGGCTTTACCATTGATCGTGAGCCAGTTGAACTCCATGGCGAGGGTGTTTGGGACCGTGTTGTTGGGAAGGAGAGCCCACTCCTGCAGAATCAGACCAAAGTCGCGGTGAACCTTTGGCTGGTAAGGCTCTTTGGGATGCAGGATGAACAGGCCGATCATCCCCATCATTTCCTGCATGGCAAAGTGGGAGTGGTAAAAGAAGGTACCGTGCTGGTGAAGGGTGAACTCATAGACGTACCGCCCGCCTGGCATCACGGGGTCTTGGCCCAAGCCCGGTACGCCATCCATTTCCATCGGCACTTCAAGGCCATGCCAATGGACACTGGTCATTTCAGGAAGATGGTTATCGAAGATGACTCGGACGTGGTCCCCTTCGTTGGCTTCAATAATGGGGCCGGGCACACCACCGTTGTAGCCCCAAGCGTCGACGACCCGCCCCGGAACAAACTCGGTTCGCACGGGTTCGGCTACCAGATGAAACTCTTTGGCGCTGTTCACCATCTTCCACGGAAGCTTGGGCACGTCCGGGGTTTCCACGGGCAAATAGAGGCCGCTTCTGGCCTCATCCTGAATCGCCGCGCCCCTGGTGTTTTGGGTTGGAGGGCGCTCGTGATGATGGACATGCTGGGCGTGCGGTTTCTCTTCAGCACCCAGAGCTTTCTGACCCACCACCAGCCCCGCTCCCAGCGATCCAATCTGTCTAAAAAAGTTTCGTCGGTTTCTGCTCATAGACTTCTCTCCTTTAGTTCTTGACGGGCTTGTCAAGCCCGGATGTCCAAACCCCTGCACATTGGGTTCAAGCCCGGAGATGTGCACTTCGCATCTCAAGGAATGCTTCGCCAAATCTGCGGAGGAGAGGCCCTGAAAGGCCTGGCCTCTCACTGAGGCTATCGTTCGTTGTGAGATCAGATTCGAAGGTTGGAGTTAACCAGAAAGGTGCTCTGTCCGGTTAACGGCAAGAGCAAAGGTAGGGCATGCAGCCTCGCCTTCGGGAAGCTTGAATCCGGCTGGGTTGGTAGGTGGAGGGCGACTCCCCAAGCTTTTGAGAACTCATTCCGACACGACCCCGTAGTGAGTGTCGCCGAGGTGGCTGGAAGCTGAGAAGCGTCAACTGCGCAATCACAACCAGCCGCGGCGCCAATTGAAACTCCGGAAGTTGGCTTCGAATGAGGACAGGTCTCAGAACCCGGCTGGCGCCGTGTCCAAGTGTGGCAGCTCTCTGTTTGAGAACGGCAAGTTCCAAGGCAGGATAGAAACAAGGGCGAAGAGAGGTTGAACGAAGTGGCAAGCGAAAGGACAACTAGCAGCTTCCTGTCAATCATGAGTCGCATTTCCAATCATAACCTCATACAGCATAGGGCAAAAATCAGGCAGCCCAAAGCCGAAATTTTCGCCTGAACCACCTTTTGGCCCTGCGCTCGCCGCTTGCCTTCCTCTCTACGCATTGACTCGGAACGCAGCTCCAATGGCTACTTGCCTGGCGCACGATAGCTGACGGTTTTTTTCGCAGCCGCATCCATCTCCTCAGGAGTCATCAGCACGGTCGTTTTGAGATGGACTGCTCCAGATGCATTGACGGCCAGGGAAAGCGCAGCAGCACTCGCCTGGTCGGGCACATCCGCAATGAAGAAACACATCCGGGTCACCGAAGGCGTAGTAGAAGGCCTCCACCTTTCCACCGAGCGCTTTCATCACCTCCTCAACTGCTGCTCGGCGCTTCGAACCTCCCTCCTTGAGAAGCCCTTTTGCACCTTCACCTGTGTAAGTTGCCTGATAGAGAAACTTCGGCATGCGATACCTCCCTTTAATGGTAAGGCATTACGGTTGTGATTAAGTTGCAAGGTATCACATCCAACAAGGCTCATCAACGCTCTTCCAATCGGCTCCGACCCAAGCGAAAATTGCCGTCACTTGTCATTGCACCCGAGACGCCTAGCCATATCCTGGGAGGCGCTCCAGGAAAAGACTTGTCCGGTTCGCCGTCATCATCGCGCTCGTCAATCTTGACTGGAGGCAAATAGACGTTAAAGCGTTCCCTTTCTCTTGTTCTTCCTTTGCCCTTGAGCTTCGCTTCTAACCGAGCCCAGCATTCAAGGCAGATGTCATAATTCAAGCCATCGATCTCCTTAAGCACGCACTTCCTGACCCGATCGCAAAGGTCACACTGGTAAGCAATCATCGTAATTTTCTCCCAACTATCTCATGTTCCAGAATACAATACTCAGGCCGATTTCTGAACTATTTCCAGGTGCGGTATTTGTGCCAACTGCTCGAGGAGGCGTGCGATGGGAAAGATGAATGAACTGACCGTCTGGATGGAAAACAAGCCCGGGACACTTGCGGAAATGGGAAAGGCGTTAGGCAAAGCAAAGGTCAATATCCTCGCCTTCATGACCGACCAGACCGAAGGCCAAAGTCGCGTGCGGCTTGTCACCGATAAACTGGCTAAGGCCAAGAAAACCATAGCTGGCCTCGACCTGAAAACCTCCGAAGCAGAAGTCTTGGCAGTCAAGTTGGCCAACAAACCCGGGACACTGGCCGATGCGGCCGGCAAGCTAGGAAGCGCCGGCATCAATATCAACTACGGTTACTGCGGCGCACAAGAAGGTTCAAAGAAGCAATTGGTCGTCCTTGCTGTCAGCGATGTTCAACAGGCTGCGAAGGCTTTGAAATAGACTGGTCTTGGACAGCACGGAAAGGGCAGCCCAAGACCGTGGTTGTGCTGGAAGATTTCCAGACGGGTATCAGCACCGTCGCGACCAAGACGGCAGGTAGTTTCCAGGCAGCACCGATGCTGCTGCAACGCAAAACTTGATTCGGGGTCTGGATGTTACAAATCCTCTGGAATACCCGTGGCTACTTCTTTTGGCTGCTCGTCGTCTCGTTTTCTTGTTGGATTTTGGAACGGCTCGCACCCTGGAGGCCGCAGCAGAAGGCATTCCGCAAACAAATTGGGCAGGACTTCTTCTGGCTCGTGTTCAATGGGCACTATGCCGGGGTGCTGCTGGCAGCACTCGCCAATTGGGTGTGGCAGTCAGCCACACCGTGGCGGTTCGGTCCAAATCTCCCAAATGACCTTTCGGGTGCTCTCACAGACAGCCCGGTCTGGGTTCAGTTTCTGGTGTTTCTGGTCGTAAAGGACATTCTGGAGTGGTGCATTCACAATCTCTTGCATCGGATTCCCTGGCTTTGGGAATTTCACAAGCTGCACCACAGTATTGAGGAGCTGGACTGGATTGGCAACATGCGCTTTCACTGGATGGAGATTGTGGTCTATCGCGGACTGACCTACCTTCCGTTGTTTCTGTTGGGCGTGGACGACACTGTCATTCTGTGGATCGCCGTGTTCAGCACGCTAATCGGCCACTTGAACCATTCGAACCTCAATTTGGATTGGGGAATCTTTCGTTATGTCTTGAACTCTCCGCGTCTCCATGTGTGGCATCATGATGTTGTCCAGCATCAGAAATCCGGTCAGAACTTTGGGATCGTGTTTAGCCTTTGGGACTTCCTGTTCGGCACCGCCTATCTTCCAGCTCGAGGTGAGCCAGCACGACTTGGCTTCGAACGAATGGCTGAGTTTCCACAAGGGCTCCTGCAGCGCCTAATCTACCCGTTTTGGAAACGTCGATCCGTGGGAGTGTCTGGATGAGTGCGAGCAGCGACCCGCTTGATTGTCTATCTTCATGCCTTTCGTGTCCATCGTGGATTGACTTTGTGGATCGGAAAACTCTGGAAACCTGACGGCCTTTGGAGATACATTGTGTCGTGGGTCTTGGAAGGAAACGCTGGCTTTGTTTCTAGCAGCAGTCTCCAGCCTTGGGGGGTCGGCTGATATGGGTCTACGAACTCGGCAGTGGTCAAGATTGCTCGGGGGATTGCTCTTGGTGGCCGCAGGCCTCTTAGGTGAGTCGGGTTTGGCAGACGTACAGAATCGCCAAGTCGAGTTCAACCGGGATGTCCGCCCGATCCTTTCCGACTACTGCTATACCTGCCACGGGCCTGATAAAGCAAACCGCACGACCGCGCTGCGATTCGATACCCAGGAAGGCGCATTTGCAGACCTGGGAGGCCATCGCGCCATTGTGCCCGGCGATTTGGCCAAGAGTGAGATGATTCGGCGGATCACTGCTGCGGACGAGGCAGTTCGGATGCCGCCAGTTTATTCAGGGCGCACCCTGACGGCGCACCAGATCAACCTGCTCAGTCGCTGGGTTGAGCAGGGAGCTCAATGGCAAAAGCATTGGTCCTTCATTCCGCCCAAGCAGCCAGAACTCCCTACCCTGAAAGACAAAGGCTGGCCTCGTAGCCCGATCGATTTTTTCATCTTGGAACGGCTGGAGCGAGAGGGTCTCAAGCCATCCCCAGAAGCAGAACCCACAACACTCATCCGTCGCGTGACGCTCGATCTCACCGGCTTGCCGCCTTCGCCTGCCGAGGTCGATGCCTTTCTGGCAGACAAATCTCCCCAGGCGTACGAAAAACTGGTGGACCGTTTGTTGCAATCGCCGCGCTACGGCGAACGCATGGCGGTGCCTTGGCTGGACGCCGCTCGCTACGCCGACACCAACGGTTATCAAACTGATGCCGAACGCATCATGTGGCGCTGGCGCGATTGGGTCATCGATGCGTTTAATCGCAACCTGCCGTTCGACCAGTTCACCACCGAGCAGCTAGCCGGCGACCTGCTGCCCGGCGCCACCTTGAACCAGAAGCTCGCTACCGGCTTCAATCGCAACCATCGGGGCAATGGAGAAGGCGGGATTATCGCGGAAGAGTATGCGGTGGAATACGTCGTTGACCGCGTCGAGACCACCGCCACGGTTTGGCTCGGCCTTACGATGGGCTGTGCCCGTTGTCACGATCACAAGTACGATCCCATAGCACAGAAAGAGTTCTACCAGGTCTTTGCCCTTTTCAACAACGTCCCTGAACGAGGCAAAGCCTTCAAATATGGCAATTCCCCGCCCTTCCTGTCTACGCCCACACCCGAACAGCAAAAGGAGCTTGACGCGCTCGAGCGGAAGCTGGCCAAGGCTGAAAGTGACTTCAAGGCCTTGAAACCACAGGTTACCGCTGCCCAGATGGCTTGGGAGAAAGCACTGAACAAAACCCAGCCGCTTCATTGGGGACCCTCTGCAGGTCTCTCGGCCCAGTTCCCGCTGGACGGCAGCACCGCCGAGAGAGTCAGTGAATCCGCCGGCAACAGATTTCTCGATGGCCGCTTCGTCGATGGTGAAGCGGAGTTCGCGATGGGGCAGACGGGTTTAGCTGCCAGCTTTGATGGCAAGCGCTTCATCGAAGTGGGTGAAGTTGGGAATTTCGGCTTTTACGATCGATTTTCCCTCGGGGCTTGGATCCATCCAAGAAGCGAACACGGAGGCACTATCCTGTCACGCACGAAAGAAACGCCGGAAGACGAGGGGTATAGCTTGAGACTCGTAAACGGCAAGGTCCAGCTGAATCTGGTCGTGCGTTGGCTGGACGACGCGTTGCGGGTGGAAACGGAGCAGCCGCTGGCGCCCCAGCAATGGCACCACGTCATGGCGACCTACGACGCATCCAGGCTCGCCGACGGGGTTCGGATCTATGTGAACGGCAAGGTACAAGAGCTGAAGGTGCTACTGGACGAACTGAATCAGAACTTCAAGTCGAAGGAACCCTTTCGCATTGGAGGTGGAGGGGGGCCTGCCAACCGATTCCAGGGAGAGATTGATGAGGTTCGCGTTTACCCCCGCGTTCTGTCAGCAGACGAAGTGAAGATTGCGGCTAATTCCGATTCGATCACCGCGATTGCGGCGATCCCCCCAAAGCAGAGAAACGATGCCCAGGCTGCCAAAATCGAAGCCTATTTTCTGGAGAAGCATGCCCCGCAGCCCATTCAGCAAGCTAGGCAGCGGCTCCTCGAATTGCAAGAGGAGAAGCAGCGCTTGTTGGACCGCGTGCCGACGACGATGATCATGGAGGAGATGAACCCGCCCCGTGAGACTTTTGTCTTGCAGCGTGGCGCCTATGACCGTCCAGGCGAGAAGGTCACGGCGGCAGGTGTGCCCGCCTGCCTGCCTCCATTGCGGGCCGAGATACCGCGGAACCGGCTCGGCTTTGCCCGCTGGCTCGTCGATCCGGCAAGCCCGCTTACGGCCAGGGTGGCGGTCAACCGCTACTGGCAAATGCTTTTCGGGACGGGCTTGGTCAAGACAGTCGAGGACTTCGGCTCGCAAGGTGAGTGGCCAACACATCCGGAGCTTTTGGACTGGCTCGCCACCGAGTTCGTTCGAACCGGGTGGGATGTCAAGGAGATACTCAAAACGATCGTGATGAGCGCTACCTACCGCCAATCATCTCGATTGAGGCCGGAGCTAGGGCCAAAGAGACCCCGACAATCGGTTGCTGGCACGGGGTCCCAGGGTACGGCTTTCGGCGGAAATGGTGCGCGACCAGGCGCTGGCTATCAGCGGTCTCCTCGTCGAGAAGTTGGGCGGGCCATCGGTCAAGCCTTACCAGCCAGCCGGAGTCTGGAAAGATTTGAGCGGTGGAGAGGACTATCAACCCGACTCGGGCGAAAGTCTGTACCGTCGTAGCTTATACACCTTCTGGAAGCGGACCGCTGCCCCGCCGGTGATGATCAACTTCGACTCGGCAGCCCGCGAAACCTGCGTGGTGCGGGAAACTCGCACCAACACGCCGCTTCAGGCATTGAACCTGATGAACGATGTGACTTTTGTTGAGGCCTCCCGCGTACTGGCCCAGCGAGTAATGAGCGAGGCAGGTCCCGAGCCCGAAAGAACGACTGGAGCTGGCTTTCCGTCTGGCGACCGCTCGCCGGCCTACGCCGGCGGAGCGCGATATTCTTCTGGCCGGTCTCGAGCAACACCTGGCGACCTATCACAAGGATCCCAAGGCGGCTGTGAAACTGGTAGGTACCGGCGAGTTTCCTATGAATGAGAAACTGGATGTTTGTGAGCTGGCAGCCTACACGACGATAGCCAGCTTGATCCTAAACTTCGATGAAGTAATCACGAAGGAGTGATACCACGAATATCTGTGAATCACCCTCTAGGCTTTGGAGCTGTGAGAACTTCGCCGGGTCGGCTGTAGGGAACGCCCGCCGTGGCGTTCCCTGTCACTCCCAAGCGACACGGGCCAGCACAGCGGCCGGCCCTTACAAACGCGATTTCTTCACACTTCCAGGGCCTGATCCGGAACGGAAGGCAAGCCATGATTCAACCTGAAAACGAACTTGAACTCCTAATCAATCGCCGCCAATTCTTCAGCCGGACAAGCACTGGCATCGGGATCGCAGCTCTAGCTTCGCTGTTCGACCGGGATCTGCTGGCATCCGAAAAAGCCAGCACCGGCGGGCTTCCCGGCCTGCCTCACTTCGCTGCAAAGGCCAGGCGAGTGATCTACCTGTTCCAGTCCGGCGCTCCTTCGCAGATGGACTTGTTTGATTACAAGCCCCGGCTTGCAGAATTTCGGGGTACCGAGCTACCTGACTCCGTTCGCAAAGGCCAGCGGCTGACGGGCATGACTGCGACTCAATCCAGCTTCCCGATCGCCCCTTCAAAGTTCCAGTTTTCCCAATATGGCAAGTCGGGCGCCTGGGTGAGTGAGTTGATGCCACATACAGCCAAGATCGTCGACGAACTCTGCTTCGTCAAGTCAATGCACACCGAGGCAATTAACCACGATCCGGCGATTACTTTCTTTCAGACCGGCGCGCAGCTGGCTGGCCGGCCCAGCATCGGTGCCTGGCTGTCCTATGGATTGGGCAGCGAAACCCAGGACCTGCCGGCCTTTGTAGCCATGGTCTCGCAAGGAAGCGGCAATCCAGCCGATCAGCCGCTGTACGATCGGCTTTGGGGGAGCGGCTTTCTTCCAACAAAGTATCAGGGCGTGAAGTTTCGCTCGGGCAGTGATCCGGTGCTCTACTTGTCGAATCCGGCAGGCGTCAGCGATGCCACTCGACGCCGTTTTCTGGATGATCTGGCCAAACTGAATCAGCTCAAACTCCAGGAATTCGGCGACCCCGAGGTTTCCACGCGTATCGCTCAGTACGAGATGGCCTACCGCATGCAGGCCTCCGTTCCGGAGTTGACCGATCTGTCCAAAGAATCGGAGCAGATCTTTGAGTTGTACGGTCCCGATTCCCGGAAGCCCGGCACGTTTGCCGCCAATTGCCTTTTGGCGCGCCGGTTGGCCGAACGGGGCGTTCGCTTCATTCAACTGTTCCATCGCGGCTGGGACCAGCACAATACCTTGCCAAAACAGATCGTGGGCCAGTCCCGAGACACGGATCAGGCCTCCGCTGCGCTGATCATGGACCTCAAGCAGCGCGGACTGCTTGAAGATACGCTGGTAGTGTGGGGCGGCGAGTTTGGACGGACCGTGTATTGTCAGGGAAGACTTACGGCAGACGATTACGGACGCGATCACCATCCCCGCTGTTTCACACTCTGGATGGCAGGCGCGGGAGTCAAGCCTGGCATCACTCATGGCGAGACCGACGATTACTGCTACAACATCACTCGCGATCCGGTTCATGTCCACGACCTGCAGGCAACGATTCTGCACTGTCTCGGCATTGACCACACCCGTCTCACCTATAAGTTCCAGGGCCGCCACTTTCGCCTTACCGATGTTCACGGTGAAGTGTTGAACAAGGTTCTGGTGTGAGTGGCCCGGGTCACGCCAGAATTGGTGGCTGCTCCGCAGGACGACCTTTGGTGCCTTGACGGATTCTGATGACAGGCGTTGGCTTCGTTGAAATTGACTTCTGGTTGGGCCCTGAGTATATTCTCACGTCTAACACAGTTTTCGAGAGCTAGGGGAAGAGTATGCAAAGAAGGATGGTTTTATGGGGTGTTCTGTGCCTCGTGCTGGCTGCCATGTGGGCCAGTCTGCCCTCGCCAACTCGTGCCCGGGGACAGCTCTCCGAGAGCGCCTCGTGGGCAGCTACGCTAGCCAGCGAGTATCGGATCACACCAAACATCACCTACCTGACAGCCAACAACTGGGAGGCCAAGCTGGATGTCTACCAGCCGACAAAGGCCGCGGCACCCATGCCAACCTTGATCTTATTTCATGGCGGCGGCTGGGTCGGGGGAGACCGCGTCGGGACATTCCTCAATGCTGTGCCTTATCTGGAAATGGGGTGGGCTGTGGTGAATGTGAGCTACCGCTTGGCTCGAGTGTCGCTGGCTCCTGCAGCGGTCGAGGATTGCCGGTGCGCGCTGCGCTGGGTAATCAGCAAAGCAAAGGACTACAACTTTGACATCAATAAGCTCGTGGTGACGGGACACTCTGCCGGAGGGCACCTTTCGCTCATGACCGGCATGCTGCCTGCGTCTGCAGGACTGGATCGTCAGTGCCCCGGCAACGAAGAATTGAAAGTGGCGGCGATCATCAACTGGTTCGGCATTACCGATGTGGGCGATTTGCTGGAAGGACCGAATCAGCAGACTTACGCCGTGACGTGGTTGAGTAGTCTGACCAATCGGGACGAAATCGCAAAACGGGCTTCGCCACTCACGTATGTTCGTGCCGGGCTTCCTCCGATTTTGACGATTCACGGAGATGCCGACACGGTCGTGCCCTACAGTCACGCCACGCGTCTACATGAAGCATTGACCAAGGCTGGAGTTGCCAATCAATTGCTCACTATTCCCGGTGGGAAGCACGGAGGCTTCAGTCCCGACGAGACACTGAAGATCTTCACCACCATCCAGAGTTTTCTCATCAAGCACAATCTACTCAACGGTACTACCAGCGCAAAGAAGTAGCGATCAACCTCAACTGCCGAGGGGTTGGTAGTGCCCCCTCGGCGCCCTCAACGATCAGCGGTAAGCCACAATAAAAAGTCGCCGAAACGGGAACAGAACGTGACCATCGTTTTGGGCGGGATACGCTGTCGGATGTGGACACTTCCGCGCGTCGGCTTGCTGCCCTAAGCCTTGGTTTGCCTACGCATCTTCGATCAAGAACTTCCTACAACGCCCGCAGGAAGGCAACAAGATCCTTCCTTTCCTGATCATTCAACTTCAATTCCAACACGAGGTTGAAGAACTCCACGGTATCGTCCAGCGTCAGTAAGCGGTCGTCGTGCAGGTACGGTGGCGAGTCTTTGATGCCACGCAGCGGGAAGGTCTTGATGGGACCGTCGGCAGAGGCCTTTCGGCCATTGATCATGCGCTCCTTGTAGAAGCGCTCTACCTGCAGGTTGTGCATGAGGTTGTCAGTGTAATACGGCGGGGTGTGGCAGGCGACACACTGGGCTTTGCCAAAGAATAGAGTCTGACCCCGCATCTCGCTCTCACTAGCTTTGCCGGGGATGAGCTTGCCCAAGACGTTGAGCTTCGGGGCAGGTGGAAAGTCGAGCAAATCCTGAAACTCGGCCATGAAATGAACCTGGCTTCCGCGTTCCAGGATGTTGACGCCCTTGCGCTGCGCCTGCACCGGGTCACCGTCGAAATAGGCGGCGCGCTGCTCAAATTCCGTGAAGTCTTCGACGCTCTTCATTGCCCTCTGCGAGCCAAAGAGCCGCTGGATGTTGACGCCGCGCAGCGAAGGAGTATCGATGCGATGCCGGTGTGCATCGGGGCGGATGTCGCCGACGGTGTGCGTGGCCCCGTTCGTATGACCGTTGGCGTGGCAGTCAAAACAGGCCACGCCTTGGTGGGCCTTGAGACTGCGGCGATCTTCGGTTGCATTGAACTGTGCCTGGGGAAACGGCGTCACGAGGAGCCGCAGGCCCTCGATCTGCTTGGGATTCACATTGTCTTTGAAGAGCTCCTGGAAGTTGGCCAGGGTCACGAGTTGGCCACGCGACACATCGCCTAAATCCGGCCGTGTGGTCAGATAAATGGGCGCCGGAAACTCGGGCAGAAGATGTTTTGGAAAATCGAAATCCAGGTCAAAGCGCGTCAGGTCGCGATCAGTCTGGCGCTTAGTCTCGTCAATCAGCTCTTTGGGGAACACCATGCCGCCTGCTTCGTGATGCGGATGTGGTAACGGGAAAAATCCTGCCGGCCAGAGGTTCTTGGCCTTGATGTCCTCTGCCGACATGGCGGCCAGCTTCTCCCATGTCATATCCTTGGGTAGCCGTATCCGCACACCGTCCTGAACTGGCTTGCCACGGGACATCGTGACGCCCGGGGCCGGGCGGTCAGCCAGATCGTAGCGCTCCGCGAGCAACTCCTCGTGCCGCTTGGCGAACTCTGGTTTCTCTTTCTGCAAACGTTTGACCAGAGTGCTGAACTCTTCCTCGGCAGCACTGATCAGGGTGCCGCAGAGAAGCAACGCCGTGGCGAGTGTGGCCGAGGGCCAATGGATTCTGAGTCTACCTTTCATCATGTCTCCTTTCGATTTGGTGGTTGTACAGCCCTTCGCGTTCAAGGGCCTAACAGAGTCTACCGGAAGGGAGCTGGCAAGAAACGCCATTCTCATACATCGAACCCTTGGCAGACAATATCGATCTGTCAGGATCGAGCATACACCAGGAGGCACAAAAGAGAATAGGGCCTCCCGGGAGTCTCGCAAACTTGGCTGGAAGCTTAAGGTTCCTATTCCTGGCGGAGCGTCAGGGCAGGATTGACCCGCATGGCTCGGTACGCCGGATACCAGCAGGCCAGGAGAGCGGCTGTCGCCATCAGCAGCAGCGCCAAGCCGTACGCGACAGGATCGCGGGGACTGACGCCATAAAGCATAGATGAGAGCAGTTGGCTGACAGCGAGGGCGATCGCTGTTCCCAGACAGGAGCCGGCGGTCCACAGGGCTAGTGTTCGGGCAAACACAGCCCTCAACACTTGCCCGCAGCCGGCGCCCAAAGCTATGCGGATCCCAATCTCGCGCATTCGGCGAGAAACCGCGTACGCCACGAGCGCGAACACGCCGGTGGCCGAGAGAACCATCGCAATCAAGCCGAAAGCGCCGAGCACAGAAACGGCCACGCGAACCGGAAAGAACGGGAGCGCGAGTTGATCCTTGAGAGTTCCGGTGTTGAACAGAGTCAGCGCCGGATCCAAGTGGAGCACGGCGCCGCAAATCGTGCGCAAGGCCTCGCTCAGCGGGAGTGATGTGCGTGCAACGACCGTCGTCCAGGCCCCGTAGCGCTGGGATAGCGGCACAAAGACTGCGGGTGTCGGATCCTCGCCAAGTGACTGGTACTTGCCGTCTTCCACAACGCCGACGATCTCGATCGGATCGCCGGTTGGAGGACGGCCCAATCGAAAGCGCTTCCCGACTGGTTCCTCGCCTTGCAGCACAACTCGCGCGAAAGCGACATTGATGAGGGCGACCCGCGGCGAGCTTGCTCGGTCGTGCACGTCGATACCGCGGCCCGACAGCAGACGTGTGCCAGCTGCCGTCATGTAGCCAGGAGAGATGGAGTAGATCACACCCGTCGGCATTCGGTCCGACGGTGGCAGTGGCCTTCCGACGATGGAGAATGGAACCACCTCCATACCGAATCTGAGCGGCATGTGGTCGATTGCACCGGCGGACACAATACCAGGCAGCGCAGACACGCGTTCGATCACCGCGCGCTGGAAGGTGCGGCCGCGGTCTTCGCTGTAGCCTTCCAGACCGAGGTCGAAGGAAATGGAGACGGCGTGGTTAGGATCGAAGCCCAGATTGAGACGCAGAGCCTCCTGCAAGCTGCGAAGCACGAGAAGTGAGGAGATCAACAACACGACCGAAAGCGTGACTTGTACTGAGACAAGGACGTCGCGCAAGTGCCAGCGACGAAAGCGCTCGGAAATTGCTTCGTTCTTCAGTGCCCCAACCAGGTCGGGCCGAGTCGTCTGCAGAGCCGGCGCCATGCCGAACAGGAACGTCGCGATCAACGTGGTCAAGAATGCGAACAGCAGAGCGCGGGCGTCTATCATCAAGGTGGTGTCAATGGGGAGGTCGAACGGCGGTTGCCACGCACTGAACTGGCCAGCCAGCCAGGCCGCGAGTAGCAGGCCGGCACCGCCACCTCCGACCGCCAGAAGCAGGCTCTCAGTCAATAACTGCCGAACCAGTCGCGCTCGAGACGCGCCAAGGGCCAAACGAACGGCGATCTCCTTGCGGCGGTCGGCGGCCCGGGCCAGCAGCATCCCCGCCAGGTTGAAGCAGGCTAGCAACAGCAGCAGTCCGGCGATGCACATGATGAGCCGTCCCAAAGGCTGTCACGGGGCCCCGCAAAGCGTTGCCTACCAGCCCCGGCGCTGAAAGCTGAACGGCCATGCCCTCGTCGGTGGCGGGGTGTTCCCGGACAAGTTGTGACGCGATCCGGTTCAAGGAGGCTTCGGCCTGGCGGCGCGACACTCCTTCCTTCAACCGACCCAGCATCCAGATGTTAGTGGCTGTGCGGCTCTCGAGCCAGTTGTAGCCGGGCTCAACTTGCGCCTGCATGCTCATCGGAACCCAGACATCCGGATTGAAGAATGTCTCCGTTCCTTTAAAGCGGGCCGGGGCTACCCCGAGGATGGTGTAATCAAGCCCGTTGACCTTCACCGTTCGGCTGACGATGTTTGGGTCAGCTTCGAATCGACGTTGCCAGCAGCGGTAGCTCAGCACGAGAACCGGATGAGCGCCGGGCTGAGTGTCGTCTTCGGAATGAAACAGGTGGCCAAGAAAAGGCTTCACGCCCAGCAGGTCGAAGTAGTTACCGGTCGCCTCGTATCCCCAGGTCCGGAAGTTCCCGGCCGCCGGCGCGCTGATGTTCATAGGAACTACGCGGTAGGCCGTCAATCCTGCGAGGACGTCATTGCGATCCCGAAAGTCCCTATAAGCCGGATAGGAAAAACTTACGGCTGTACCGTTGTTGAAAGAGACTAGCCGGCCGCTGGCCTCTACGGGTAACGGACGAAACAGGAGCGCGTCGACGGCCGTGAAAACTGCGGTGTTGGCGCCAATTCCGAGGGCGAGCGCGATGCCGGCAGAGACGGTGAGACCAGGACTGGATCGGAGGCGGCGCCATGCGAAGCGGAGATTCTGTTGGAACTCTTCGATGAAACGCACACGAAGGGCATCGCGGCACTCTTCTTTGTGCTGCTCGATGCCTCCGAAAGTACAGAGGGCCGCATTGCGCGCCTCTTCCGCTGTCAGCCCGCGGGCAACATTCTCGGAAATCTCTCTTTCCACATGGAAGCGGATTTCGTCGTCCAGGTCGTGCTCTACCCGGTTCCGCCGGAACGCCGAGCGCAGCCAAAGAGGGACAGTGTAGAACCAATGTACCCAGCGCATCCGATCAGGCCTCCTTCAGACCGACAACTTGAGTGATTGCCGAGGACAAGCGTTGCCACTGCGCGGTTTCCTTCTCCAACTGCTTGCGGCCGAGACGCGTGAGCGAATAGTACTTGGCACGCCGACCGAGCTCGCTGATTTTCCACTCCGCTGCGATCCAACCTTCCTGCTCCAGTTTATGCAGCGCCGGATAAAGGGAACCGTCGCTGACCTGGAGAACATCGCTTGAGACCTGCTTCAGTCTTTGGCTGATCGCCCAGCCATGCAAGGGCTGCAAGGCGAGGATTTTCATGATCAAGAGGTTCAGCATGCCCTGGACGAGATCGGAAGGCTTGCTCATGGACTATGTCCTCGGTTACCGATACCAAATATACATCGAGCGCCTTTCGACGCCAAGGGGAACCCATGGCTCGTTCTGGTGTGGAGCAAGAAGTGCAGTTCGAGGGAAGCCTTGGTAAAGGTCATCGACGCCACGCGCAGGAAGTGTTCCAGGGCGGTGCTAGAAGGCGGAACGCCGTGTCCCTGCCGCGAAAACATCGGCCGAAGGGGAGAAAGGATCTGGCCGACATGAGGCTTGAGCTCAGCTCGTACTGCGCGGCAGGATGCGTTGAAGTTGTGTTTCCAGTTGAGAGGGAGCGAATCCGAAGGGCCCTGGTTTCGTCTTCAATGCCACGCGGCCATTTCGATCGATCAGATAGATTCGATCCGGCCAGCCAGTGTAGGCCCGCTCGGTTGAATTGTTCATGTCATCGACCACGGCAGGAATCTTGATCCCAAGCTTCAAGACACAACTGGAGGCCACGTCCGTGCGCTCTTCGAAACTCCGCGGCGTTTGAAAGATCACTTTGTCGCGGATGTTGCTGGCCATCTGCCAAACGTCGCTGGAGTGAGCCTCCTGGATGTAGACGATGTAGAAAGCGACCTTGTCTTTGTACTGCTCATACAGCTTGTTGAGCGCGGGAACCTCCCGGCGAAACGGTGGTCAGGTATAGCTGCCAAAAATAAGCGCCACCGGGCGGTCGCCGTGGAAGCTGGACAGCTGCACCCAGGTAGACTTGTCGTAGGTCTGCAATCGAAAATCGGGCGCCCGATCTCCAACTTTCAGATCTCCCGCCCGTGCGATGTTCCAGAGCGACTCGAAGGGTAGGACAAGCATCGAGACCATTGGGAGCTTCGACATGACGCTCGCGAACTGCATCGGCGGCTTTCTCATGGCCGTGAACAAAGCGGCAGAAAGCAGGGCATGCACTAGGACGACGGCCACTCCAATTCTCAGCGACAGGCTCACCCACTTGGTTCGTCTGAAGGTTGTTTGTTCGAATTCAGTCGTCATCCTTGGCGCCACCTCCGCCGCCGGTCAGTTCATCGGTGACTCGCCCTACTTGCCGGACCGCGCTTCGTCGATTTTCTCGATCACCAGCGCGTGCGATCCCCCGCGGGTGAATAGCTTGCCACTTGCCGTCACGCGTTTCCCTGCAAAGGGCAGCAAACGCTCATTCTGTCCGACCGCCGGCATGGACTCGGAAATCGGCCAGTAGACCATGCCGTCGTCCTGCAGTATCACTAGCGGAGAACCATTCTTAGCACAAGCAAGCGCGCACTCCCGGCTGATGGGTTTCTTGAGATTCTGGGTGAACGCACAAGCAGAGTCCAAGACCCAGCCCGTCACCGACTTGGGCGTTGCCTTCTCGGGTGCCCCGATAAGAAGCGAGCTTGCCAGTAAGCAAGGCAGCCAGATAAATCGTGTCATAGCGATCTCCTTTTTCATCCTTGATAAGATTCAGCCGAACTCGCAGTTGAGCCATGCTATCGGCCTTCCAAATCCTCGGTCTTGACAGATTGTTCCGGGACATTAGCAGAGTGCGGTTCGATGATTGTCACGCTATTGTAAGAAAATCGAGCCCTGAAGAGCAAAGACACCCGGAATTAGGAACGACCCTCGGCCTAACGGCGATCCGCAGGGTCAGTGTGCCGCGGCGACGAGAGACCCTTGCGCACACTCACTCTTGTTCCTCTGACCACCCGGCTTGACAACGCACGAAAGTAAGTGTTGAACACTTTTTACACTTTCATGACATACCTTCGCTGGATTCCTCGTCTAATGGCCGCACCCAAGACAGTCAACGGGTCATCGATATCTTTGGAGTCGGCGGGAAGAGGCGCCTTATGTGAATCCATTTTTCTCTCGGATGATTCGACTGCTTTTTGCAGCCTGGGTTGGGGCTGCGCTTCTGGTTCTTCAAGCTCAGGACACAACAGGGAGGATTGAAGGGACTTTACGCGATCCGCAGGGGGCCATGGTTCCGAATGCCGCGGTTTCATTGATCCATCTGGGAACCGGCGCGGAACGCTCACTCAAGACAGACACAAAAGGTAGCTTTGTGTTTGTTCTGTTGCCAATCGGTTCCTATCGGCTGGAGATTCAGGCAGCCAACTTCGCCAAATACGTCCGAGAACCGCTCACAGTCAATGTTAACGATGCGCTGCGGCTCATGATTGACCTAACGATTGGCACATCCCAGCAAACCGTAGAGGTCAACGCTGACGCACCGCTTGTCGAGACGGTGAGTAACTCGCTCGGCAAAGTCACCTCGGGACGGGAAATTGTTGACTTGCCGCTGAACGGAAGAAACTTTGCCCAGTTGGGTCTGCTTCAGGCCGGGGCCGCACCGATGACTCAGGGCCTTGCCCAGGCTGGAGGCCCGCTGCGCGAGGGTCACGCCTATTCAATTAATGGTCTGCGGCCAGAGTCGAACAACTTTTTGATCGATGGCGCCCGCAATATTAACAACGTCGACAGCGGTTTTGCTCTGAAACCTCCTATCGACGCGATCGCCGAGTTTCGAATCATCACCGGCGGGGTTTCAGGTGAATTTGGCGAAAGTCTGGGCTCCAACACCAATCTGGTGATGAAGTCCGGCAGCAACGGG
Source organism: uncultured Acidimicrobiia bacterium (assembly GCA_963752385.1). Classification (GTDB taxonomy): domain Bacteria; phylum Acidobacteriota; class Terriglobia; order Versatilivoradales; family Versatilivoraceae; genus CAVVYL01. The sequence continues at coordinate 168,332 of CAVVYL010000065.1, forward strand.
GTCCACGGAAGCATCTACGAGTTCTTTCGGAATGACGTGTTCGACGCCAGAAATTTCTTTTCTCGGGATGTTGAGCCCTTGAAACAGAATCAATTCGGCGCCACCGTCGGCGGGCCGTTGAAGAAAGATCGAACTTTCTTCTTCGGGTACTACGAAGGCTTTCGCAACCGGCAGGGGAACACCCGAACAACCGCTGTGCCCACCGAACTGGAACGCCAAGGGGATTTCTCGCAATCGGTCGATGCCAGCGGCCAAGTCCCTCCGCTGATAAATTTCCTGTTCGGCCAACCCGTCCCAGGTAACCGGATTCCTCCCGAACAGATTCATCCCATTTCTCAGAATCTTTTGAATTTCTATCCGTTGCCTAACTCCGACCGGAATCTCTTTACCAGCACTGAAGTCCAGGAGAACGATACGAACCAGTGGGGTATCCGAGTCGATCATCGTTTCTCTGCAGCCGATGAATTGTTTGTCCGCTACCTGTTCTCGCAGTCCGACGTGGTCAGTCCCCTTTCCATTAACGGCGCTGATGTTCCGGGTTTTCCAGTCAGCGACGCTATTCGCACCCAGAACCTGATGGTCTCCAACACGCACACCTTCTCCCCGACCTTGGTGAACTACTCGCGCTTCGCCTACTTTCGCAACCGGTTTGATTTTGATCGGCGGTTCAACACCACCCCGCCGGCCTCCTTAGGCTTCAACATTACACCGACTTTTGACGAGGCGATCGGGCCACCCTTCATCCAGGTGAGTGGGCTGGCTAGCGTTGGGAACCCGATCAGCGGCCCCCGGCTGACAGTTCAGAACTCCTATGAGTTCAACGACAGCCTCGCCTGGATTCGGGGACGTCATCAGTGGAAACTCGGCGCGGAGTACAGGCGAAACCACGTGGACGGGCTGCAAGGCATCGCCAGCAATGGGTTCTATGTCTTCGTGCCCTTTCCCTTGAGTAATGCGATCGCCAATCTGTTGCTGGGGGCGCCCGTTGTGTTCTTGCAGGCAGGTGGCGAACTGCCTCGCGGGCTGCGCAACCACGATCTTGCAGTCTATGCTCAGGATGAGTTCAAGGTGTCATCCCGTTTCACACTGAATTTGGGCTTACGCTACCAGATCAACACTCCCTACACTGAAATCAGCAACCGTTTGGCTGGATTTCGGCCGGGCGTCAAGTCACAAGTCCAGCCTGATGCGCCGACCGGGTTGGTGTATCCGGGAGATCCCGGTGTCCCGGACGGTCTGGTGCCAGTCTACAAGAAGGGATTCTCTCCCAGGATTGGTTTGAGCTGGGATCCTACCGGCAGCGGCAGATCCAGCGTTCGGGCTGCCTATGGGGTCATTTTCGAATCGCTAGCTGCCGGACAGGGAGGCATCCTTCAGGCCCCGATCAGCGCTCCGCCTTACCTGCAGACACGCCAGGTTGACAACTTGTTCCTCTCGGCTTTTGGCTTCCCGGGACCGAGCTTTGCCGATCCGTTTCCCGGTGTCACCGATCCGTTTCCCCCAGGGAGTTTCCCGTTTGGCCTCACCCATCTTACGCTGGAAGACAGTCTCCGCCCGCCTTACGTGCAAAACTGGAATCTCGCCTTGCAGCGAGAGTTCGCGGACAAGTACCTCGTGGAGGTGCGCTACGTGGGAACCAAGGGAACCCGGCTCCCACGTTTCATCGAAGGCAATCCACCGATCTTTGATCCCAGCCAACCCAACATTGACCGGCGACGCATCCATGCCGGTTGCCGCGGTGCAACAGGTCCGTGCGATTTCAAGTCCATGGGCCTGATCTCGGGATCGGCCAATTCCACCTATCACGCAATGCAATGGACGCTCAATCGTCGCTTTGCCGCGGGGTTGTACTTCACCACCTCTTACACGTTTTCGAAATCTCTCGACTACGTCTCCAGCCTGAATGAGACCGGCTCAGGCCCCAGTGGTGCCTCGGGCGAAACCGACATTGGTCAAAACCCGTTCAACCTGCGAGCTGAACACGGCCCTTCGATCTTCGATGCCAGGCACCGCTGGGTTATCAGCGCCTCCTGGGAACTCCCGTTCTTGAAGAATACGACGGGCGCCGCGCGTATTCTGTTAGCTGGTTGGCAACTGAACGGTATCGCCAATTTCAGCAGCGGGACGCCCTTCACCGTCTACGACAGCGTGGACTTCTCTCAGTCAGGAAACGCTCCCGAAATTCAGGGATTTCCGGCTAATCGACCCGACGTAGCCGCTGATCCCAACCAGGGGCCACGGACCGTGGAACGCTGGTTCGACATCAGTGCATTTCAACGGCTCGATCCCGTGAGCAATGCCGGCCAATACGGCAACGCCGGTCGAAACATCGTCAGAGCTCCAGGCTTCCATGGGTTGGATCTTTCGTTGTTGAAGAGCTTCCCGATTCGGGAGGGCCATTCGTTACAGTTCCGGGTGGAATGCTTCAACTTCCCGAATCATCCGAACTTCTTTATCCCAGACAACGATGTCGGGTCCCCGAACTTCGGACGCATTTTCCAAGCGGGGCCGCCGAGGCTGCTGCAGTTTGCTCTGAAGTATCTGTTTTGACCTGCATGTAGAGAGCGACTTCGGACCGACCGAACGCCAGACATCGCCAAAATAATGCGAAGTCTGCGCCCCCATGATAAGTTAACAGAGAACTGCGAGGGCTCCTTGGTCGATTGAGGCGTGCACAACCCAGAACTGTCGTCAAACGAGGAGATCCGCATCAGAATGAGGTTTTGCGACAACGCTCGTGCCGGCTTGGGCCATGCCGCGATAGCGCTTGTATTGGTGGCCGCTCTCGACTGTGGAGGCAGTCCTGCTATGAAGACTACACCGCCTGCCAATAACAGCCAAAGACAAGGGTGGATCCGAATGATCGGTATTGCCGAAGCCGATGGGCCGCTAAAGGAAATCTACACCAGGATGAAAGCTGGTAGTGGTTCCAGGCCCGCGGCGTACAACACGCCTACGGGCGACGCCGCCAACATCGTCAAGGCACACAGCCTCGAGCCCGAAGGATTGAAGTTGGCGTTTGGCATCAGCGGCGCCATTCACTGGAGCCACAAATCGCTGCCCTGGGTGCAGCGGGAGATGATCAACACTGTGACCTCCCGCGCCAACAACTGTTTCTACTGAGTGTCGGCTCACGCAGAGTTTCTGCGTGCTGCCTCCAATAATAAGGAGCTGGCCTCCCAGCTCAAAGTCGATTTTCGCAAGGCCGATCTGCGCGAGCGCGACTTCCGCATGCTCGAGTTCGTCGAGAAACTCACTCTGTTCCCGTGGCTGCTGGTAGAAACCGATATCAAGCGGCTGCGCGAGGTTGGGTTCTCGGATGCGGAGATTCTTCACATCGTCATGGGCAGCGCCCACTTCAATTACCTCAACCGAATGGCCGACGGCATCGGCATCCAGTTCGAATACAAGACCGACATCGTGGAATTCAAAGTCCCCAGTCAAGGCAGTGAGAGAGGATCTGCGGGGGACACAGCCGCGCCAGGCGAGAGATCTTCCAGCACCGGAGCCAAGTCAACTGCCGCCTGGATCGGTTTCCCAGAGGTCGGGCATCCTTCCCGGCAGGAGGCCGAACCGCTGCATCTTTTCGAGGTGATAGGAGAGAATCCACCTGCGCGCGACCTGGCGAGGGAATGGCGAGCTTACCAGCTGGCGGGCACCTTAGCTCTGGACGCCCAAACGAGAGCTCGTCTGGCGCTGTTCATCTCGGGCTTGAATCATTGCGACTACAGTGTCTACTGGTTTGGAAAGGTTCTGCGCGGCCTGGAGGCCCGCGACGTAGAATTCCAGCGGCTTGCCACGGGAAAGCCTCCGGACCAACTCACGCCGCGCGATGCGTTGGTCTTTAGACACGCGGAGCGGTTGACACGTGAACCCTGGACGACTCGTGAAACCCATATTCAGGAGTTACGTCAAGCTGGGTTGGACGATCACGGCATCTTGCAGCTCACCATGCTCTGTAGCTACGTAAGCTTTGAAAGCCGTGTTGCTTTGGGCTTAGGGTTGTCCCTGGAAGGAAACGTGACGCAGGCCGGGCCAAAGTAGGACGGCTCAAAGACACAGTAGACGCGGGAAGCCCTGCTCCTACGATGACATGAGGCGCCAATTTGCAGCACGTCGTAGTTGCAGGGGAACCGACTTGGCCAGCCCGTGGGTCCACCGAGCGGAACCCGTTCCGGGGGCATTTCGTACCCAACGCTTTCAAGGTCGGTCAGGTGACGCACAGCTGCCCCCACGTTGCACCGCAGTTCTCCTCTTAGACGTCAACGGGCCCGCATCCGAAGGGACAGCGTTGGGGAACCGGACAATCCAGACAGACTTCAGACCCGCGAGTGCATGATCTTTTCAATCTCTTCCTTAATGCGACGCTTGCCCGACTCAAGAGCATTCAGGAGCGCCGGAACCGATTCGTCGGTCCATTCTCGCCCCTGGTCGATCGCTGCTTGGAATTTCTCCGAGACGTCTGCAGCGAGCTTTTCAATACCATGCTGGAGCTCAATCTGGACCTCCTCTGACTTGTTCTTAATCACTTTCCCCAAGTAGCGGATCTCCTGCCGTGTCCTTCTGCCGCTTTGAGGAGCGAAGAGCAGGGCCAAGCCTGCTCCTACCAAGCCTCCTACAACGAAAGCTGCTGCTGGATGGACCTTCTTATCCGGTGTTTCCATAGCAATCCTCCACTTTCCTGATCTCGATTGAGAAAACGTCGCTGGCAGCTATGCCTGATCACATAGACGGGCCATCCCTTCGCCGAGAATCGCTAGCCCGATTCTAAAACGCCACTCTTGTTCGACTCCGACCTTCATCCCGAAATCAACCCGCGCGACCTGCTCCCCAGTCACTGAGACTGCAAGGCACTTCAGGACATACATCGTGCTCGAAAAATCGACGATTCGTCAGCTCGGGTTTACATCTCAAGACGCGTGAGCATTGACGTGGGAACAACTCCAAACGAATGGGGAACCTAACCCACACGGCGGATGAGTTGACCCACTGGCCCGAGCAAGAACGATTGCGACACCCTCATTTCGTTTTGTATCAGACCGGCCGATTCCCGCAGTCTCCATGTTCCGGGGAAGCAGTGACTCTTCATGCGACGTTCTTCCCTAGGCACAGTTTACTCTGCCAACCGGATTCTTTCAAACGCTGCAATTCAATAGGTTCAGCAGGCGAGGCAAGGGAGAGCATCTTGGCGATGGTATCGCCCCCCTCATGTTCGGGTTTCGGACTGCCTTCAATCTCCTCTGCGGAAGCGGATTGAGGCTGTGAGAGCGCAACAACGCTGCCAACTGAAAAATCCGAGGGTAAGAGTGGCAAAAGGGGGACCGGCAGAGACTTTGCGATCACTCTCGCATGGCAGATCGCCTGCGATTTGCGCTAAAAGACGGCTCGACCAGCGCGCTTCAGCCATCACTCGTCACGTGCGACTCGGCGGAGGTCCCTCGCTACGTGCTTACCACCTTGGCCGTGCTCTGAAGTTCATCTTCCTTAGGAACGATGAAGATCAAGACAAGATAAGCCAACACGGCAACTCCAGCCGACAGAAACGTGAGGACCACCCAAGCCACGCGCACTAGAGTGGGATCGCAGTCCAAGTATTCACCTAAGCCACCGCAGATCCCAGCGAGCTTCCTGTCGACGACCGAACGATACAGTCTTTTGCCTTGCCATCGAGGCACTTGCAGATTTGAGCCACAATACCTGCACTTGATGGCTTCCTCTTGGATCTCTTCTGCACAGAATGGGCACTTTTTCATGGGTTAGCTCCTTCCCGAAAGACGTACCTTCCGAAGTTTATGGTAGTCCATATGTGCCGGGAAAGAACTACTTTCGATCATTGAGAAGCCGGTGTTAACAAATCATCCCAAAGCAGTCCAACATGCCTGTATGATAGAAGCAATCAGTTCAGAGGCCAACAGGCTGTTAGCGCCGGTTGACGAGCAGCAGAATTGCCGGTTTGGATGGGACCCCGAGGGATCGGGGCCACAGGGGCTGTTCAGTGTACAATCGTTAGCCTTCTCCTGAGGCTAACCCGACCGAATCCAGCCGACTCGCAAAAGAGCGGCAGCTGAACCGGAAGCGTGTCTTCTCTCCGGATCTTTCCAGACTTCTTTCTTGTGCAAAGGACAACGTCATGCTAGCCAAAGGCCTGACTCCGATTCTGAACGTCTCTGATATTGAGGAGAGCTTCGCGTGGTTCGAGAAGCTCGGATGGAAGAAGGGGTGGGATTGGGGCGATCCGCCGAACTTCGGCGGGGTCTGCTCCGGCGAGTGCGAGATCTTCCTCTGCCAGAATGCTCAGGGCGGTCGTGGTAGGAGCCCCATCAAGATGACGTTCGGTCCGGAAGGGGACGATTCCGCAGACAAGGGTGTCTGGGTGGCGCTCTGGGTGGATGACGTGGACGCGGTCTACCAGCATTGTCTTGAACAGGGACTCGAGGTGACCTGGCCTCCTACGGACATGCCCTGGAATGTGCGCGAGATGCACGTGCGCCACCCCGATGGCCACGTCTTCCGAATCGGCAAGGGTCTCGAATGACGGTGCGCGCGCCCTCCAACCAATCGCTGGAGGGGATCCCGCCAAGGCGATAGGCGCTGCTCGGCTCAAGGTGATAAGCGCGCCTTCGAGAGCATTCTTCGAAAGCGACGGATGACTTAGGTCACGAGTTGCGCTCTAAAGTGACGGCAGATCGCGCCGCTAGCAGTTGAGAACATCGGGTGCGTGCCCGTAGGAAGCCATGACAACCAATGAGCGACTGGTATCGCATTATGGCAGCGGAATCAGAGCTGCCGCCAGATGCTGCCCGGCAACTGTGCGACTTCGGCTTCGTGGTCATGCCGGGTCCCGTCATTCACGGCGGGTGTGCGCGGTTGTCGGAAGCCTATGATGGGGCGGTATTAACGGCTGATCCGGATGACGTGTCGATTCGATCTTCGACACGCGTCCACGATTTTGTCAACCGAGGGCCAGAGTTCGACGAGCTCTACATTCATCGTCCCGCGCTGGCTGCCTGTTGTCTAATTATTGGTCGACCTTTCAAACTCAGCACGATGCACGCCAGGACACTGGAACCGGGCGCGCCGGCACAGCCGCTTCATCTGGACGTCAGGCGTGAGGCCGACGGTTGGCCGTTGGTGGGTTTCATCATCATGGTTGACGAGTTTCGCAAAGACAACGGTGCGACGCGTTTCGTGCCCGGGTCGCATTTGCTATTTCACGAGCCTGGCGATCTGATCAAGGATGCGAGCGATGCCTGCGAGGGGCAGATACTCGCGTGTGGTCCAGCAGGATCAATCATCATCTTCAATGGGTCGGTATGGCATGGACATACTGCCAACCGATCTGCCCGGCGTCGGCGTTCGATCCAGGGCGCCTTTATCCCACGGGAAGCTCGAGCGGCGATCAATCAGGCGTCGCGTATTCGTCCCGAGACGTTCCAACGCATCGGGGATCTCGCGAAGTATCTTTTGGATGTCAGGTAGAAAGTGACCTCATAACGCCGAGAGACGGGTGCGATTTGTGTCGAATGCCGTCATTTTCTGGCTGCCTCCTTTCCGCTGTGGGGAAGGTCACCGAGGGTGACAGCGGGGCCTTGCCCTCCTTGGTTTCGGCAGGGACACCAAAACACAGTCCTTAACGAGAGTCTGCCTCAAGTCGGGGGCCGGTGTATCTCGCGCGCCGTTCGGCGGCACATCAACTTCCGCGTGGAGAATTGGATGCCATCATCACCCGAGTGGCGGCGGTACTTCGAGGAAAATGCGCGATCGCTGTTAGATATCCCGTGGCACCTCGGGCCCGAACTAACACCAGATGAAACCGCTGCGATCGCCCAGTCACTCAAGGAGTTTCAGGCCGGAGAGAGTTCTGAAGGGAAGTACCTGTTGCGGTATGCTCAAGAGTACTCCGAATGCACAGGCGACCAGGAATATGTGCCGGCCGTCCGGCTGTTTATCGGGGAGGAGCAACGCCACGCTCGTGATCTAGCCAGGTTTTTAGCGCTCAACGACATCCCACTTGTTCCAACCACGTTCACAGACCGCGTGTTTCGCAGGTTGCGGCATCTGTTCGGCGGTCTGGAGATCTCCGTTGCCGTTCTGATCACGGCCGAGGTCATCGCCAAGGTTTACTACGCGGCCCTGCAGCACGCAACCCAGTCAGTGATCTTGCGGAAGCTCTGCGACCAGATTCTCCGTGACGAGTTGAAACATGTGCAATTCCAAGCTGAGCAACTTGCCAAACTCCGGCTGGGCCGACGGTTGTTAGGTCGAACCGCGACGATGGGATTGCAGCGTTTCCTGTATCTGGGAACGATGCTCGTGGTCTGGTTTTTCCACCGCAAAGCAATTCGCCTGGGCGGGCTATCCGTGTTGGATTGGTGGCGGTCTTGTTGGCGAGAGTTCAGGCAGGCGTTTGGGGCACCTCTCGCCGAATCTGGCGCTGCACCGGACCGGGGCCACGAGACTGGTTTGGCGCGGCATGAAGGTCCTGCTGGTGGCCCCGACAGGTAGGGCTTGGAGGATAGCGTGAACAAGGTGCCACGTGTCACCGTTGTGAACGTCGGACATCGTGGCAGAGTGATTGATCAACAGCGAGATTGGGGATGGGCCGGAGGAATTTGCCACGGCTTGCCGGGCAGGAGCGGAGTTGGTGATGCCGTCTACGAATGTTGGAGGAGTGTGATGTGGACGACGACTGCATGGCTCATCCTTATTGTGGCTGGGATCGTCGAAATCACCTGGGCTGTCGGAATGAAGTACACTGGTCACTGGACACGCTTCTGGCCGAGTATCTTCGTCGTGACAGCGTTCTGGTCGACCTTTACCTGCTCTCTATTCCGATACGGCAACTGCCGGCTGGAACAACCTACTCCGTGTGGGTCGGCATAGGCAGCATCGGTGTTACTCTGTTTGGCATCATTATGTTTGGGGAGAACGCGTCGCCAATGCGCCTCGCCTGCCTCGGCCTAATCCTCGTTGGCGTCATTGGGCTCAAGCTGCTGCCGGCATAATGGGTGGCCGAAGCTGGGGGAAAAATTCGGTTCTCGTAGGGAACGGGCGCTGTCCTGTTCCCTGCTGGGTGGCGAAACCATTTCAAATCAGGGCTCCGTCGCTACGGGAAAGGCCACAGCGGGGGTTCTCGACAGTGTTGCGGCGTATTTTCACAGCCTCCTTTCAGGGATGAGTGTCACCCAATCCACTTCAACCTGCAAGGGCACTGGGCGGCGACGGTCCATTCGAACAACCCAAGCGTGCCATTCGCTGTGGGAGTGATCTCTCGGCAGCTCTTTTGGACGGTGATTCATGCATCGAATCTATTCATCGATTGCGGCCTGGGTATTCTGCCTGGGTTGCTCGATCTCGTTTGCTGGTAACGCGCTGCCTCCCATCCAGAGGGCTGCCAGCGACGAGCAGGGACGGATCACGGTGAACGGCAAACCGTTCTTCCCCATCCTGATGTACGACGTACCAACCGATCCCGCGTCGCTGAAGATGCTTCGCGAGCACGGCTTCAACACGCTAACAGGCCAGCCCGCAGTCTCGGACATGCTGCTTGCAAATGGGTTCTACACAGCAGTTCATACTGGCAAGGACCCGGTCAAGAATCTGGATGGCGTGCTCTTCGGCGTTGGCATGGACAGCCCCGCGCTCTATTGGAAGCAGGATCTGCTGGAGAAGGCAAAAGCGGATCTGGCGAAGATGCGGGCGTTGGTCCCCAATCGAACCATCATGAATGCGATCGGCTACTGGGAAGACGAGCCCGCCGGCGTGTACTCAAACAAGGTGCCGTCAAAGGAACGCTACGAGGATCTGGTCAAGGTGCTCGACGTGTCGGCCCCGTACCTGTACCCGATTCCGTACCAGCCCGTTCGCAGCGTAGGCGAGGCCGTCGAGCGGGCGAGAATCGCCAGCGGCGGGAAGAAACCGTTGCTCCCCATTCTGCAGCTCTTCACGTGGCAGGCGAAGGACCGCTACCCGACGCCTGCTGAATTGAAATGCATGGTCTATCTCTCGTTGATTCACGGTGCCAAGGGGATCGGTTATTTCTCGTACAGCCATGTAACGGGTAAGAAGGGCACCAACATCGCGAAGGAACAGCCCCAGTTGTGGCAGGCGGTGAAACAGATCAACAGCGAGATTGCAAGAATCCGAGGCGTGCTGCTGGAGAGCACAGAGGCTTCAATCGTGCTTCAAGAAGGGACACCCGAGATCGAATTCCGCGCGGCAAGGGGTGCCAACGAAACTCTCCTCATGCTGGCGAACACTGCAACTGTTCCCAAGACCGCAGTGCTGCGCTTCCCGCCGCATTTGGCAGCGACACGCCAGAGACGCCTGAAATATTTGGGAGGTGGGAAGTCAATTTTGGTGGAGGGCGGTCAGGCAAAGGTTTCGCTCGAACCCTATGAAGCACTGGGGTTGATCGAGTAGCTCGGAATGTTGTGAGCGATTCTGGCTATGGACGTTTCTTCCGGTGTCCATTGCCCACTTGAGCAGCGTGCACTTTGCTACCATCGCGACCCTCGGTCGATATGCCTCAGGCAGAGTGCTCGTTTCTGAAACCTCAGGGGAGTCGTGCCGCGTAATCCTCGCCAGATGTCAATCAGGGGAGAAGGCTCTGAATCAGAGCCACTGCGTAAGCGGCGCAGCCCTCACCAGATCCTAGAGCTCCAAGTCTTTCGTTGGTGGTGGCTTTGATGGAAACCTGGCTGAGTTCAAGTCCCAAGATCTTGGCGATTCTTCGCTGCATCTTGGGGATGAAGGGAGCAAGCTTCGGCGACTGTAAGACGATCGTGGAATCGATATTCACGACTTCGAATCGATGGGCAAAGAGAAGCTGTGTGACCTCGCGAACGAAGATCGAACTGGATGCATCTTTGAACCGCTTGTCCGTGTCAGGAAAGTGCTTCCCGATATCGCCAAGCGCTGCTGCACCTAGCATGGCATCGCAGATGGCATGTAACAACACGTCAGCATCCGAGTGTCCCAGCAGCCCTAGCTTCCAAGGAATTCGTACTCCACCCAGGATGAGTTTTCGGTTTGGCGAGAATCGGTGAATGTCGTAACCGAAGCCAATGCGGATCATCAATAAGTGATCTCAAAGCGCTGAAATTTACCGCGAAACTCCTCCCACGTGACCTCTACATCGGAGACCACCGCTGAGCGTGGCCCCTGCCGGACAGAGCTAATCAGCTGCTCAATGGATTCCTTCTCCCCCTCGACTTCGATCTCCACGTCAGCGTTCGGAAGATTCCTCACCCAGCCTTGCAAACGAAGTCGTTGAGCGGAGTGCTGAACAAAGTAACGGAACCCGACACCCTGAACCAAACCACTCACCACAATGTGGGCTGCAGCGTTCACTTCAGGGTCCAGACCAGGGAAGCCCTCGCCGATTCACGTTCGGTCGCTTCGGTCGCTCGTGCAGGACCAAGCTATTCATACCGCAGAGCTTCAATCGGATCCATGCCAGCCGCCTTGTGTGCCGGGTAGTAGCCGAAGAAAACGCCGATGGCCGCCGAGAATAAAACGGAAATGATCACGGCGTTGGGCGAAATGAGAGTCGGCCAGCCCATGACTTGAGAAATTATTATGGCTGAAGCGACGCCCAGGGCGAGCCCTAGAATGCCACCCAGCGTACACAGAACAATTGACTCGGACAGAAACTGAATTCGCACGTGTCCGGGCCGGGCACCGATGGCCATCCGTATCCCGATTTCGCGCGTGCGTTCAGACACAGCCACCAGCATAATGTTCATAATTCCTATGCCGCCGACAAGCAGGGAGACTGCAGCAATGCTGGCGAGCAGGCTGGTCATGATCCGATTGGTTGCCTCAGCCGCATCGGCAATTTCGCTAAGGTTGCGAACCGTAAAATCGTCGTCCTGCATCGGGCCGAGACGATGGCGCTGGCGGAGCAACGCAGTGATCTGTTCCTGGGCAGCATAGGTGGCACGGGCGCTGACCGCACCGACAACGCCGGACTGAACGTAGAGCACGCCGCCCTGGAATTTCTTTTGAACCGTTGTGTAAGGAACCATGATCACGTCGTCTTGATCGCGGCCCCAGGCGTTAAAGCCTTTTGGGTTAAGCACGCCAATGACCTGGAAGGGCAGGTTTTTGATGCGGATGGACTGTCCGACGGGATCACCGCCGCCAAAGAGTTCATTGACCACGGTGTGTCCGAGCACGGCCACGCGGGATGCGGACTTGACGTGGCTCGCGTCGAAAAAGCTGCCTCTAACGATCTTCCAGTTGCGCAGCTCTGGCAGTTGCTCGTTGTAACCCTCCACGCGTGAGCTCCAATTCTGATTCCCGAATACCACCTGTGCCATCGTGGAGGCGCTCGGGCTGACTGCCTTGACTGCGGCACATTCGTTCAAGATGGCATCAAAGTCTTCGGCAGTGAGCGTGTTCATGCTTCCCATGCCACTTCGCACTCCAAACGAGCGCATGCTGCCGGTCCAGACTTGCAAGGTGTTGGTACCCATGGAGGCAATTTCTTCCTGCACCTGGCGCTGAGCTCCCTTCCCAAGGCTGACCATAGCGATCACAGCGCCGACTCCAATGATGATGCCAAGCATCGTCAAGACGGAGCGAATCTTGTTCCGGTTAAGTGCCTTGAGAGCAATTTTAAGAATGACCCAGATACTCATTGTGAACTCCTGTGAAAATAGCTCCTCAGGAAGGAGTGAAGGCTTGAGAAGCCTTCACCGCAGTGCAGACGTGGCTGCGCCTCCAGCCGGACCCCCTGCCGCAAAAGGCGTGTCGTCCCCCTTGCCAAGGAGGACAAAGTCTTTCTCCCCATTGCGAAGCGCGTAAGGGGGAGATGGAGGGGGTCTTCAGCCGACCCTCGGCGGATTCATCTCATCACCGGTCAGATGACCATCCTTCATGTGGATGACGCGTGTCGCATAGGCGGCGATGTCATGCTCGTGAGTGACCATCAGTAAAGTAATGCCTTTTTGGCGGTTCAAGTTCTGCAGAAACCGCATGATCTCCTCAGACGTGGCGCTGTCCAGATTTCCAGTTGGTTCGTCGGCCAGAAGAATCGCGGGCTCATTGACCAGCGCGCGGGCGACGGCGACGCGCTGCTGCTGTCCGCCAGAAAGCTGATTTGGCAAGGCTTTCGCCTTCTCGGGAATGCCGACGACCTTCATGGCTCCTTCGATGCGCCGCGCCCGCTCGGCTTTGGGAACGCCGGAGTAAAGCATTGGAGCTTCGATGTTCTCCCAGACCGAGGTGCGGGGCAGCAGATTGAAGCTTTGAAAAATGAATCCGATTTTCTGATTGCGGATGTCGGCTCGTTGTGCGGGGCTGAAGGTTGAAACATCGATGCCGTCGAGGTGGTAGGTCCCGCTGGTTGGACGATCCAGGCATCCGAGAATATTCAGCATGGTCGACTTGCCCGATCCCGAGGTTCCCATGATCGCTACGAACTGTCCACGCGGGATATCCAGTGAGATTCCCTTCAGGGCTTCCACACGCACTTCACCGAGATCATAAACTCTCCGGATGTCCCGAAGAGAGATGACCGTGCCATTAGCAGCCGTTACCAGCTCCGGCTGGGAGCTGGTCCTCATGGCTTCGTTGAGGGATACAGAAACTTCAGGCATAACTAACGTCCCCCCCGCCGACCGCCTCGGGCATTGCCAAACGGATTGCCGAGCGGTCCGCGCTGCTGGGCAGCTGCCGCAGCGGCGTCTTCATCCCCGAGTTCGCCGGTAACCACAGTCTCACCTTCTTTCAACTCGCCATCGAGCACGGCAGTTTCTCGGCCGTTGGTGATTCCCAGTATGACGCGCCGCGGTTGAGGTTCGGCTGCGGCATTCAGCACCCAGATCATCCCCGGCGTAGGCCTGAGTTGTTCTGCCTCTGGGAAGCGAATCTTCAACCCGGCATTGATCCCATAAACGTCGGTAGCGGAGGGACCGATGACGGCCTGGGCTCCACCGCTGCTGGCGCTGCCAAAACCTCCTGCACGCCCAGGTTCGCCACCCGACTGGCGTGTGCCACCATCACGTCCGCCCGTCTCTCCGCCAGGTCGCGCACCCATCCGCATCCGGCCGCTTTCTTCACCACCTGCCGGCGTGCTTCGCTGTTCTTGGCTGGAGTCTGCCGCCAAGTCGCGGCGTCGACGAGTGTCGGCTGATGCGGAGACTTCGCCGAGTGAGCTGAGCAGTTGTTGGATTTCCTCGGGATCCTTGTCGGACGGGCGATATCGCAATGCCGCATTTGCCACCTTGATCACGTTGTCGGTACTGGCCACGGTGAAATTCACGTTCGCCGTCATCCCGGGTCTGAGTTTGAGCTGAGGATTGTCAACGTCGATCATCACATTGTAGACCACCACGTTTGAGGCCGTCCCGCCGCCGCCACCCCCGGTGGTGCTTCCTGCGCCGGAACTACTGTTGGTACTGGCACCCGGGAGCTTGGAGGAGAGCCGGATTTCGGCAATTCGCCCACGGAAAGCCTGTCCCGAGAAGGCATCCACGGAGAAGTCCACTTTCGCCTTTTCCGAGAGGGCGCCAATGTCCGCCTCGTCAATTTGCGCAATCACTTGCATTTTGGTCAGGTCGTTGGCAATCAGGAAAAGGATTGGCGCCTGAAAGCTGGCGGCGACCGTCTGCCCGATGTCGACGTTCCGCTCAATCACCACGCCGTCGATGGGTGACACAATGTTGGTGTAGTGCAGGTTCACGTCTGCCATCTGCAGCTCGGCTTTGGCCTGCTTCACATTGGCCGCCGCCTGTTCTTGCTGAGAAAGGGCCGAGCGAATCACCGCCTCGGTCTGGCTAACTTGGGCTTCGGCCTGCAGCACTCGAGCAGCGTTTTGGTCGAAGGCTGCCTGAGCGGTCTCGAGGTCTCGTTCAGAAATCAGACCGTCTTTGAACAATCCCTGCGCCCGTCTATACTGACGCTCCGCCTCCTTTGAGGCAACGCGGACAACTTCAAGGTTGGCCTTGGCACTGTTCAGTTCAGCTTTGCTATTGACAAGATTGGCCTCCGCGTTCTTGACGGTAGCCTGTGCCGTCGCAAGTTGAGCCTGTGCCCGCTCTCGCTGAGCTTCAAAGTTGGCAGGATCGATGACGGCGAGCACCTGGCCTTTCTTGACGACGCTGTTGAAATCGGCATCCAACTCCTGAATCCTGCCCGAAACCTGGCTTCCGACCTGGACAGTAACCACTGCTTGCAGGGTTCCCGTGGAGCTTACAGTGCGGCGAAGAGAGCCACGCTCGGCCTTGACGGTCAGATACTTCTCCCGCGGATCCTTGCGGGTATTCTTCCAGTAAGAGTAACCGCCCCAGGCAGCCCCAAAGATCAACACTGCCAGGATGCAATACTTAATGATTGAATTCCGTTTCATAATTCATTCGTACCTTTCGACAATGGGTCGCTCAGCGGTCTCTTGCCCGCCCAGAAGGCCTCGCATTCATAAGTTTCGGCCGCATCGCGTGCGATCTTCGGGCGTTTTTTCAGCCTCACTCTCGCAGTGGCCCCGCCTGCCAAAACCTGAAACAGAGACGAGCCAAACCCTGCCTTGGTTTCCTAATGTTTTTGCCAAAACCTTCCAGCAGTTGACCTTTCAGGTCGACTTGGGTAAGGTGAGGCGAAATTTAGGGAGTGCCTCAAAGGATCTCGCACCTGTTCATTCGAAGCCAATTAATGGAACTGCACCTAAACGAGACTAGCAAATCTCATGATTGCGGAAGGTTCACACAGTCTTCTGCCTCTCCAAAACGGCCCTAGTTTCGAGAGAACCCTGTGCTGACGTTAGTTATCTTTATCATCCTGATTGCGCTTG
This sequence comes from uncultured Acidimicrobiia bacterium, assembly GCA_963752385.1. GTDB lineage: Bacteria > Acidobacteriota > Terriglobia > Versatilivoradales > Versatilivoraceae > CAVVYL01. Next base: position 184,125 of record CAVVYL010000065.1, read on the forward strand.
TGTTCGACTTTATCAACGGCTTTCATGATGCGGCCAATTCGATTGCCACGGTGGTTTCCACCCGAGTCCTAACCCCTCGATTTGCCGTGATGTGGGCCGCATTCTTTAACTTCATTGCTGCCTTTGGTTTCGGGACTCACGTGGCCACGACCATGGGCAGAGGCATGATTCAGTTAGATGTCGTCAACGAATACGTGATACTCGCGGGCCTAATCGGCGCCATTCTCTGGGACCTCATCACCTGGTACTTTGGCTTGCCGACCAGCTCCTCACATGCCTTGATGGGTGGCTACGCCGGGGCGGCTGTAGCCCGAGCTGGCTTCTCAGCGATTGTCGCCGGCGGATGGATCAAGACGCTCACCTTCATCGTGTTGTCCCCGATTATCGGCGGTATCCTGGGATTCACGCTAATGGTGGTTGTGTTCCGGGTTTTCCGAAACTTCCTGCCCTCATCGGTGGACAAGTACTTTGGCAAACTGCAACTGGTATCAGCTGGATTCTACAGTCTTGGGCACGGCACCAATGATGCTCAAAAGACAATGGGCATTATCGCAGGTCTACTCTTTACCTCAGGGTATCTGTCGGCCTTCACCATCCCATTCTGGGTCGTGCTGATTTGCCATGCCGCCATGGCCCTGGGGACCATGGCGGGTGGCTGGAGAATCGTCAGGACGATGGGGCAGAAGATCACCAAGCTTAAGCCGGTTGGCGGGTTTTGCGCCGAAACAGCCGGCGCCATCACCCTGCTTGGCACGGCGCTGGCAGGAATCCCGGTGAGTACCACTCACACCATTACTGGGGCAATCATGGGTGTTGGCGCGACCAGACGCTTGTCCTCGGTGCGCTGGGGAGTCGCCAATACCATTGTCTGGGCCTGGATATTCACGATTCCCCTTTCCGCCTTGATGGCTGCGCTCTCGTATTATGCGATCACGCTGCTTCTTTGAAGAGGGTCTCATCTGAAGGCAGCCCTCTGGCAGCGAGCCCTTCATCGCGCAAGCAGAGGGACGAACTACGCGTTCTTCACCACGATCCCTTCAATGACATTGGCAACATCTTCGCATTTGTCCAGAGACGCCTCCAATGTTTCATACAGTTCCTTCCATTTGATCAGATTGATCGGATCGGCCTCGGTGTCGAACAAATTGCCGAGTGCCAAGTGATAGATATGGTCAGCCTCATCTTCGAGACGATTGATCTCGATGCAGGCATCCATCACCTTCATTCCATTCTGCAGCTCTGAAAGCGCGGTCACGATCGCCGAAGTCGATCGCTGCAGGACATGGGCCAAGTCCACTGCGGGTGCGGTGACTTCTTTCACTTTAAACAGCACCAGTCTGCGTGCAATGGATTCAATCAGATCGGTGACATCATCAATCCTGGACGAGAGACTGTAGATGTCTTCGCGGTCGATAGGCACAATAAAGGTCTTGTTTAACTTGACGATCAGGTCATGAGTCATGCGATCGCCCTTGTGCTCCAAAGCTTTGATGCTCTCCGCGGTCTCTTTGATCTCGGATGGCTTGTCCATCATGAGGACCAGCAACTTGGCAGCCTCATGGGCGTTCTCGGCCATCGAAATGAACATGGCAAAGAACTTTTCCTCCTTAGGAATCAGCCTGAACATAAGACGCTCCTGTGAAACAGTTCCTCCGGAAGGCCTGAGAACCCTCCACCGCCGTCTCAAGGTGCATTACCCTCCGTGCCAAGCACCCTGCTACGAAAGGTGCAGTGTCCCCCCTTGCCGACGGAAACAAAATTATCTCACTTTTGCGAAGCCCATATGGGTGATAAAAAGGGGGCTTCATCCAACGTGGCGCCCCAGCACGGCGTGACGCATTTTCACTCCAGACAGATTTGATTCCGGATTCTTTCCAGTCGACTTCGACTGATGCCACGGATGATCAGCAATTCCTCCATCCGTCGAAAAGGCGGATTCTTCTTTCGATATTGCAGAATGCGTTGCGCGGTCGCTTCACCAATTCCAGGCAGCGTCTTCAATTCTTCGAGAGATGCCTGGTTGATGTTGATTCGCTTCGACGCACCACTCTTTGCGCCGGAGACGTCGGGTGTTTGAGGTGCGGGCGCCGTTTGGCCGGAGGGACGCTGCCCGGCCAAGATGGTGAGAAACAAAGTCAACGCAAGCAGGGCATTCCAGATCATTGGCTTATGTGCAAGACGTCCGGTCGCGTACGGTCTTTGATCAGTCCTCTTCCCGGCCGTGTTTCAGCCCGCGAATCATTCGGCGGATGTCCCAAAATCCATTCCACCCCACGTAGAACACCAGGAAGCCATACCAGAGAATCGAGATCCAAGTCAGAAGAAACCAGAAGGGATGCTTTGGCACTGTGAAATCCTCTGAAAATGCAGTTCAACGGGAGGCGTTGTCCTCATCAACGATGGGTTAAGTTCAAGTGTGGCTTGCAACGTGTGGAGCAAGTTGAACCTTGAACTCTAGACGCGGCTCGGAGAGCGTCCTCGCCTTTCATCCTTCGACACTGCCGAGCGCGGTGGGCTGAGCGGTTTCCTCGAAATCACCCTTAGCAAAGGGAAGCTGTAACGAATTGCTGATCGCCCCACGCCATCTCTTACGAGATTCCTCAGCTTGCAACTACAGGCATATCTTTCGATGTGTGGGTTCGAGACGGCCATAACGATCCTACCACCATGCCAACAGCCGAGAATGCAAAGGAAGCCAGACCGGCGATGGCAACATGCTGTGCCAGTCCGGTCAGCAGGAAGCCGATGGGCGTCATTGCTCCACCCACAATGGCGGCCACCGCACCAGTAGAGTTGGCACGCTTCCAGTAACAACAGGCAACCAGCAGCACCGAGATACTGGACAGATAAATGTTCGCGGTGATGGATAGGTAATCCCAGACTCGGCCCGGCAACTGGTACCACAGGCCATAGAAGAGCAGAAAGGCACCGATGCAGAGGATGATCATGCGATTGACGTAAAGTCCCTGCCGCTCTGAGAACGGTCTCTTTCGCAGCGGAGCCACGATGTCGTTGTACAAGATGCTGCTCCAGGTCAATAGATAGCTGGAATCCGTGGACATCTCAGCTGCCAGCATGGAAGCAATAACCAGACCAATGAGACCTGTAGGCAGCAACGTTGCCAGGAATGTGGGCATCGCATGAAGCGAGTTTGCCGGCAGGCTAGAAGCGCTTAGGGCAACGAGTGCGGCCATTCCCCAAAATGCTGGAATGAGAAAGCGTCCTACAAAGTAAAAGCTGGTTCGCGTGTAAACTTGGCGAGCTACACGCGCGTCTCGAGAGGCCAGAACACGTTGAATCACGGTCTGCCAGGTCAGCACCACCGCCAGCTGATTGAGCGCTTGCCATAACACGTAAGTGACTCCCATCTCCGGACTGACCAGCGGATTAAACGCGCCTGGGCCCAACTGGCTTTCGACTCCGTTTACAATCTCGGTCCAGCCGACTTTCAGAGCGACAAGCACCGAAACGAGGACCAGCCCGACGCCCATGATCAAAAACTGCAGATAGTCGGTGACAAGGACGGAAAGCATTCCTCCAAGAGTCGTGTAGATGAGGACGGCCAGGAGGAGCACCGTCATGGTGACCTCCAGATACTTAAAAGGAATGCCCGAGACAATCATAAGGAATTCGCCGCCAATCCGGAGGAAGACACCCATGTTGAGGAGTCCACCGAGAACAATCACCACGCCTGACAACCAGCGCACATGCGAGCCGAACTTACGATTCAGCAACTCTGGAATGGTCAGTGCTCCCGATTCGCGGAGCGGATTGATGACAAAACCGGTGAGGCCAACTATAGCCATGGCCAGGGCCATGAGAATTCCAGGCGTGGCACCGGCAAAGCCGTTCCTGAAACCCAGTTCGGCTGTGTACATGGCCGTGATGATTCCGAACTCCGTCGCTGCCAGAGAAGCGATGCCAAGGTAGACGTCCATCTCGCGTCCGGCAACGATGAAGTGTTCAACCTTGCCCACGTATCGTCGCATGGCAAGCCCAGCGGCCATCGTCCCAATCAGGTAGATCCCAATGATTCCCCAATCGATCCATCCGAACGAGCCCATTTGTCGGTATCTCCGGAATTCGACACCGTTGTGAGAGCGCTACAAAGTCAAACGGTGGGACGCCTCAGGAATGCCCCGAAACAGTAGCAGGGTGAGAACCCTATCAGCAAGGATTAGATTCCTCGGCTCCGTGCTTCTTCCTGGACTATGTGCTGGGCGACTGTGTTTTGCCCGTCCAGGGCGACTAGGAAGTACAATTTCACAAAGGCTGGGTAATCCAGCTGCTCCGGCCTCTGGTAGCCTGATAGAGGCTGATCCCCGGTTCCCCCACAAAATCTGTCGCACGCCCACGTACTGATTCGGTCCTTCCGAAAGTTCTCGCGAGCCTATCCCCTGGTTGCACACTCAACCCTGGCCGTCGAGGAGACAGGGCCAAGCCCGGAGAAACCTCTCGCCAGATGGCGCGCCAACACGCCAACATGCGGTTCCTGCGAGCTGCGCACTAGGACACACAACGTGCCTTAGCTGCGAGGTGCGTAGTAACCTCTGCGTGACTTCACCTTGACGTTTTTGCGCTCAGGGTCGATTTTGATGGCGCGGAAGCTCCCATCGCGATTGCCATTGGAGGAACGGTAAGCTAGGGAGTACTGGCTCCTGAGTTCAGAGGAAATGTCCTGGAAGCTTTGAGAAAGGTCTTCAGCTTTGAACGGGAAGAACGCCCGTCCACCAGTGTCTTCGGCCAGGCGTTTTAGGATCTTGTCGGACTTTGGAGCGGTCAATCCGAAGAAGCCGCTGGAATTCGTGCTGATCGTAAACAGCGAAACGTCGGAACGCTGGGCCATCTCTAGAGTCGAGCTCAGGGTTTCCAGACTCAGGTTGTCGTCCCCATCACTGATCAAGATGATAATCTTGCGGCCCGCCTCCGCCTTCAATTTCTCCTGGCAGGCGAGATAAATGGCATCAAGCATCTTGGTACCACCACCAGGACGGACCTGCCGAATGGCCTTGGCCACTACCTCTGGATTGTCCGAGAAATCCTGAATCAGCTCGATCGCCGAATCAAAAGTAATCAGTAGCGCCTTGTCTTTCTTCGGGCGCAAAGTCCGGTAGAGGAAATCGATCGCTGCTTCCTGCTCGAATTTGAACCGATCGCGAATGCTGCTGCTGGTATCGATCAATATGGCGATGGTCAAAGGCAGGTCGGTTTCCCGCGAAAAATTCGTGATCGACTGAAGCTTGTTATCTTCATAGAGCTTCAGCTCGTCTTTGCTCAGGTCGGTGACCAGCTTGCCCTTTCGGTCTGTAACGGTGAACAGCACGTTCACCAAATCCACGTTGATTACCAGGTTCTTCGCGGCGTCGGGTTCCTCCTGTTTAGTATCCAAAATAGTCGACTTTGGGCTCTGACCTGACGCCACTTGCAGGGCAATAACCAGAATGATTGTCAAGAAAGCCAGAGTCTTATGGAACCTGTGGAAAGTCATGAAGCACCTCAAATCAAAATCGAGCAAGCATAACCTCTCGTTGCCGGTACGGTCAATTGCTTCCTCAAATCCATCGAACGGGTTGGAGGGTCCGGCCCAAACGATCTATCAGATGGCATTGGGGGACGAAAGGCTTTCTCGATGATTTTCTAAAGGATCATTCCAGCCATCGTAGCAGAAAGAAAATTCGCCAGGGTACCGGCGATCATCGCCTTGATCCCCAGCGAGGCGAGATCGTGACGGCGTGAAGGCGCCAAAGCGCCAATACCCCCAACTTGGATGGCGATGGAGCCGAAGTTGGCAAAGCCGCACAATGCAAACGTCGCGATGATGAAAGAACGGGTATCGAGCGTGCCGCCAATTTGGCCGAGCTGAAGAAACGCAACCAGTTCGTTCAGCACGAGACGCGTTCCAAGCAGATTCCCGATCTGAAAAGAGTCCTTCCAGCTCACGCCCATGGACCACGCAATCGGCCGGAAGATGACTCCGAGAATCTGCTGAAGGCTTTCAGGAAAGTAATGCGCGCCGGTTCCGAGGAACGCGAGCGAATCCGGCAGACGTTGAGCGAGCGAATTGAGCCCGTCATGCATGAATCCCAGGCAACCGTTGACCAGCGCCACGAGCGCGATGAAGGCGATCAGCATCGCAGCGACATTCAGTGCCAGGTGCATGCCCTCCGAAGCCCCGCGGGCCGCCGCGTCCACCAGATTCACGTCAGTTGCGGGAAGGCGCACTTCAACCTCGCCGCCGGTCTTGGGCGTTTCCGTTTCAGGCACCATGATCTTGGCTACCATGATGGAGCCGGGCGCCGTCATCACCACTGCCGTCAGCAGGTGGACGACGTCCACGTGGGCGACCAAAACGTATGCCGCCATGATTCCGCCAGAAACGTGTGCCATCCCAGCGGTCATGATGGTCATCAGTTCCGATCGGGTCATTTCGGCAAGAAACGGACGGATCGTCAAAGGCGCTTCGGTCTGTCCCATGAAAATGCTGGCGGCCACGGAAACCGACTCGGCTCCGCTCGAGCCCATGAACCGGCTCATGACCCGGGAAACTCGCCGTACCACGGCCTGCATGACGCCGAGGTAGTACAGAATCGCGAAAATGGAGGCGACGAAGATGATGGTGGGCAGGACTTGAAAGGCAAAGACGAAGCCAATGCTCTTTTCTCCCCGCTCCGAGCTCAGAGCACCAAAAACAAACTCGGCGCCTTCCGCGGAGTAGGAGATGAGGCGATTGACGACTTCCCGCATGAAAGCGAAGAATCGCGCAATCAGATTGAACTTCAAGAGTCCAAGCAGAAACTCAAGCCCGATCAGGCCAAGAATCCGGCCGGGCAGCGAAGAGTTGAGTGCCGCCAGCTGTCTGGAAAAAAGTCGCACCAGCACGAGCTGGAGAAGCAGGAACGCAACGAGAAAAGGCAGGGGAACGGGAAGCCAATCCAACGCCTGAGCGAACCAGTCTCCTTTCAGCACAACCAGGGCGCAGCCCAGCTGCAGTGCCAGTCCCCAAAGAACGGTGTTCCAGCGAATCGCCTTTCGATTCGATGAGAGCGTAAAGGCAATACCCAGCAATAGTAATAATCCCAACAAGCCGTTCAGTCGCGCCATAGGAACCTCGCGCAAATTGATCTTGGGGGCCGTAAGTATCAGATGGGATACGTCCCTGGTGAGGGCTCACAAAGTCTCTTGCCGCACGTGGCTCCGGATATATTCGATAATGGGTTCGGTCGAAGTGCCAGGCGGGAAAATTTCTGCGATGCCGCAAGCTTTCAGGGCGGGAATATCTTGCTCGGGAATGATGCCGCCAGCGACCACGAGAACATCGTCACCGTCATTTTGTTTGAGCAGTTGCATGATCCGCGGAAGAATGACGTTGTGGGCGCCAGAGAGAATCGACAAACCGATACAGTCGACGTCTTCCTGAAGAGCGGCGTTCACGATCTGTTCGGGCGTTTGTCGCAACCCGGTGTAAATCACTTCCATTCCGGCATCGCGGAGGGCGCGGGCCACAACTTTGGCGCCGCGGTCGTGGCCATCAAGGCCGGGCTTGGCTACGAGAACTCTGAGTCGTCGATCGGTCATGGCTATCAGGGCTTCCTATGGCAATCCGGCGTGCAGCGCCGGGGTAGTCCGCCGTCGGTAGGACGCCCGCCGCAAAAAAGCGCAGCGTCCCCCTTACCAAGGGCAACAAAGCTGAGAACTGTTTTTCATCCTCGGTGGCGCCGCCCAGCAGCATGAGTCACTTTCCCGAGAAGGTCGTAGGCAGAGCGCGGTCTCCTCACCGCGCCGCTGGTCGCATTCGGACAGGCATGCTGAGCGCAGCCCTTCCTACCTCAAAAGATCGGTTCCACATAGGTTCCGAACACAGAACGCAGGACATCACAAATCTCACCTAACGTCGCATATTCGCGGACGCAGGTCATGAAGTGTGGCATGAGATTGTCATCGCCAGAGGCCGCCTGGCGTAGCCTTCCGAGGGCTTGCTGAACAGCAGCCTGATTCCGTGATTCACGCACTGCCCGCAAACGAGCCTTTTGCTTTTCCGTGACATCTGAATCGATATATAGGGTTTCAATGCGCGGCGCCTCCTGGCTCACGAACTCATTGACGCCAACGATGATCTTCTTGTGCCGCTCCACAGCGCGCTGGTACTGATAAGAAGCTTCCTGGATCTCCTTTTGCGGAAAGCAGTTCTCAATGGCGGCGATCATTCCCCCCATGGCGTCTATCTTTTCAAAGTACTCCCAGCATCCCTGCTCGATCTCTCGCGTGAGCGTCTCAACATAGTACGACCCGGCAAGTGGGTCGACCGTGTGGGTCACACCGCTCTCGGCAGCCAGAATTTGCTGCGTGCGCAGGGCGATCGCCACGGCTTGTTCGGTAGGCAGCGCATACGTTTCATCCATTGAGTTGGTATGCAGGGACTGGGTGCCGCCCAAAACGGCTGCCAGAGCCTGGATTGACGTCCGAACAATGTTGTTGTGAGGTTGTTGGGCAGTTAGAGAGCAGCCTGCTGTTTGAGTATGAAAGCGCAAAGCCCAGGAACGGGGGTCTCTGGCATGGAAACGCTCCTGCATGACGCGGCACCAAATCTTTCGAGCCGCCCGATACTTCGCCACCTCCTCGAACAGGTCGTTGTGCGCATTGAAGAAAAAGGAGAGGCGTGGCGCAAATTGATCGACCTCCAGGCCAGCCTGCAGAGCCGCCTCGACGTACTCAATCCCATTCCGCAGTGTGAACGCCAGCTCTTGGAGAGCGGTTGAGCCGGCTTCGCGGATATGATAGCCGCTGATTGAAATCGTGTTCCAGCGCGGCACTCTCTCGGCGGCAAACTTGAAGATGTCCGTAATGAGGCGCATGGACGGGCGCGGCGGGAAAATCCAGGTCTTCTGTGCGATGTATTCCTTCAGGATATCGTTCTGGATTGTTCCGGAGATGCTCTCCAGCCTGAATCCGCGCTTTTCCGCGTTCACCAGATACATAGCCCAGATGATTGCGGCAGGCGCGTTGATGGTCATGGACGTAGTGGTCTTCTCCAGGTCAATCCCTCGAAACAGGATCTCCATGTCGGCCAATGAGTCCACGGCTACGCCGCACTTGCCGACCTCACCTTCCGACAGAGCATGATCGGAATCCAATCCCATCAGCGTGGGGAGGTGAAAAGCGACTGAGAGCCCCGATTGACCCTGCGAAAGCAGGTAATGGAAACGTTGATTGGTGTCTTCTGCAGTTCCAAATCCGCTGAACTGACGCATCGTCCACAGCCGTCCGCGATACATCGTCGGATAGATCCCGCGTGTGTAAGGGGGTTCGCCAGGATAGCCGAGGTTTTCGTGGTAGTCGAAGTCTTCGAGGTCAGACGGAGTGTACAATCGCTTGACCGGGACGCCAGAAAGGCTGGTGAATTCCGGGAGGCGCTCAGGTGCCTTGTGGAGGGAAGGATCTAGGGTTTTCTCTTGCCACTCCTTGTCTGTTTCCCGACAATTGGAGGGTGTGATCACGTTTTTCTTCATGCTTGCGCTCCCGCACCCATTCAGCGTTTCAGGGTAAGGCGGATCTTAGCCAGCTCAGGAGAAGTCTAATGAAGCCTGTGCATGCTGTCAATTTCCGATTTCGAAGAGGTAGCCATGCGAGCAGTGGTTCAGCGTGTGAAGGAAGCTTGGGTTGAGGTGGATGGTGTACACGCGGGGTCGATTCGGCAGGGATTCCTCGTGTATCTGGGAATTCACCACTCCGATGGGCCAGCAGATCTCGATTACATGTGCGACAAGATTACCGGTCTGCGCGTTTTTGAGGACGACGCTGGAAAGATGAATCGGTCCCTAAATGAAGCTCAAGGCAGTCTCTTGGTAGTCTCTCAGTTCACGCTCTATGGCGATTGCCGCAGAGGGAGAAGGCCTTCATTTTCGGAAGCGGCGTCTCCTGAAAAAGCCAAGGCTTTCTACGAGCAGCTTGTCGCAAAATGTCAGCAGAGTGGAATCAACGTTCAGACGGGAATTTTTCGCGAGATGATGGAAGTCTATTCCATCAATGACGGTCCGGTGACTCTGTTGCTGGACAGCGCCAGGACTTTTTGACCGAGGCAAGAGTCGGAGGGCGAGCCCTGATCAGCCGCCGCAACCTTCCAGGGTGCCCTTTTTCTTATAGCATTCGCCCGCTTTTGTCAGGTCCGCTTTGCCATACTCCTTGTGGCAGTAAAGGCACGGCTTGCCCGTCTTTTTGGCATCGGCAGGCTTTGAGAAGTTGAGTGACGAGAATGAGGCAATCGTTCCAAATACGAAGACAAGAGCAAAAAACAACTTGAGTACTCTCAAGCTAGGAGTCCTCCTCTAAGAAGAATTGGTCCGAAGACACACACATTGAGTGAGATTAACTTAAACCAAACGGGGTTGTATTGCAAGACCAGCGAAATACCTATCTTCAAGCCAGTCATAGATTAAGCTGAGACTCTCGAGTCGGCTGAGCTGTGAAGGGTTAGGCACAACTTGAGACCACGGTTAAACATGCCCTCCCGTTCGCTGACTCGAGGACTTATGGCCGGACTGGACCCTGCTCCAGTTGCGATTCCAAGCGTCACCTTGTCTTTATCGGGAAAATGGCGTCGCTGCTTATGTGCAAAACTCCAGAATCCTGAATGTCTCTTCCTACAGGTGTTTTGCGAAAACAAGACCTTCCATGAGTTTTGGGTGAAAGTGAGTGGATTTCTGGGGTAGAAGGTCGCCCGCCTCCACAACGTCTTTGACGCGCTCAATGGGAGTAGGGTTCAACAGGAAGGCGCACTGGTAGTTCTTCAGATCAGTCATCCGGACAGCATCAGTGTGGTGGCTGACGTAGTCGAGATTGGTCTGATCCGACAATTGTTGCTCGCCGATCCCCAGGAGATGGCCCAGAATCACAATCTGCAGCACGGCGACATCGAGCTTGCGCCAAGGCAGGCTCTTGTCAGGCGGCCAATTCAGCCGGTTCGCGGCGTCGCGTCTGAGTTTCGTCAAGGCAAAGCGCTTCAAGCTCGGGAGGTAAAGTACGAAGGCATTGGCGCCGGCTTGTTGTTGCTTCTTTGAACTTTCAATCAGAAAATCAAGGATGCTGAACTTGTCGCCGGTGTCGAAGGGATACGGCTCGACTACGAAATAGTCGCTCATTCTCCTTAGCAGCTCGTCTGCTTCGAACCCTTTCAAACTGTGGAGAAGCCGGTGAATTGGGAAAATGGTGATTCCCTCCGATTCGAGGCGAATGAAGCTCATCAACTTGTAGCGATACAGCGCCCAGCGCGGATCTTGGCAAATCTTCGGTGTGATCTCCTGGCTGAACATGCGGGCTACTTCGTAGCGATGGTGGCCGTCTGCGATGATGACGCGCTTTCCCGCCATGATCTCCTGAATCCTCTCTATCACGCCCGAGTCTCTGACGCGCCAGAGGAAGTTTTCTTCCTGACCGAGATCCAGGGCCCCCATGAGTGGCGGTCCGGAGGTCTCCTTCTCCAGGACTGTTTCGATTTCAGCCGCGGGATCTGAGTAGAGCATGAACACCAGACCCGTGTCGGCCAGCGTTGTACGCAACAAGCTCAACCGGTCCTGCTTGGGCTTGGAGAGAGTTCGTTCGTGAGGTAAGACGACCTTCTGCGAGTAGTCGGTGACCTCTCCCAATGCGATGAATCCCTTGCGGCGCTTCAGCTCCTCTCCCACGCGATAGTCCTGGAAGTAGGGGTAGACACCGGGTTCAGCATCTTGAAGAAAGACGCGCTGCCTCATCCATTCCTCGAGAAGAGCTCTCGACCGAGTGTAGCGATTGTTCTCGGGAGTATCCTGGGGTGTCTCCTTGTTCATGACGAGGCGCGCCATGTTGTAGTGATGCCGTTGATACAACAGCTCATCGAGCCCTTCCTTAAACTGGTCGTAAGGCGGGCAAATCACGTCGTCGAGATTTTGAATCTTTTCGAGATTGTAGCGGTAGCCGTGGAAGGGAAGAATATTCATGGATCAATAGCTAGGTCAACACCGAATCGCCAATCCGTTATCCAGGATCCACAATGCTAATGGGGCGTTGCGTCGCGGAGATGGGCGATGTTGGGATATCCGTTCATGGCCAGGCGGCACGAAGGTCCGGGTCCGTAGAAGCGTGGTGCGTGAAAAGTAAAAATGGGCGCATAAACCACGTCGCCTTCGTCCGCGATGATCACACCATGATTCTCGATAGGATAGCGGATCTGGCCGGATAGGATCAGCCAGAATTCGGCGCACTCCGGATGATAGTGCCCGCGGTCCTTCTCGTTGAGCGGCGGCAGATCCTTTTCGTAGCCGTAGATAATGTTCGAGACAGCTCGGTCGTCGTGAACGAAGCGATGAAGAAAGCGGCCGCCGTTGTGCTTGGGATCCTTGGCGAGCTCGTACAAATTGATGTGAGGCTGATTGCCCCGGTCGTAGGGTCCAGGTTTTCGGCCAAGCTGCACCGGAATCCAGTTAACACCCTCCGTCTTCGGAGGCTCGACGTCGTGCGGGTAGAGCGTCTTGGCTTTGGCGATGTTGACCTCGAAACGCAGCGAGGGGCCGTCACCCACGGTTTCCATCGAATAGATCGTTTGCATGGGAACCTGAACCATCGAACCCTTTGTGGCGACAAGAGGCTGCTGGCCCTCGATCTCAAAACGGATTTCACCTTCCATCACCACCCACCACTCACGCGTATCCGGATGAAAGCGCCGCGACACCTTGCCTCCGGGCCCCATTGAGACGTACTCCGCATGCAGATGATCGTCGCTGACAATGACTTCCCGCCAATCGGCCTTGCCTTTGTATTTGGCCTTGAGATCGGAGAGTTTGGTGTGTGGCTTATTGGGCGGAATCCACTTACTCGGCTGAACGGGCTTGGGAGCCCAGGACGATTCTTCTCTATTTTGTCCGTCCTGTGCCAGTGCGATGCTGATCATGGCGAGTATGGATAAGCCCACACACACCCAGAAGACGTTGGCCGAGTGCATTGCCTCACCTCTCTGTTGAGTCTAGGCGAATTTACTATATGCGAATCGCAGAAAAATCCAAAGTGCGGAGTGCCGGGGTTGCCACAGGGTGTCACAAAAACAGGAACGGCGGTGAATGAAGACGCAGATTATGCAGATGAAGGCAGATCAGAGCAAGCGCGCGAACAAGAAGGCTTTTGGGCGAACCTGAGGGTACGCTAGTGACTCGTTGAATAATCAGAGAGGGTTGCGCTGGAAAGTGCCACGTCGTGGGCTACGATGTAGTTGCTTAACCTGCCGTCTCTCAAGGCAGAGTACGAGTTCGGTCCCCGTTTGGCGCTACCAATTTCAACATCTTAGATGCATTCAGATCCTGTGAGCGCGCTCGATCTCCGTTAGATACCCAAGCTAAAACAGTTTCAGTTTACCTTTCCCCTCGCGGCCTCCTCTTCAAGCCGAACGATCTATCGTTCTCTAGCTGACAGGTTTCCAGCGGAACGAGACACGTACGACTCAGGAAGTTCCGTTTCCGTAGTCCTTGATCTTCAAGACCTCGCCCCCGCGCAGAGCGGACTGGTGGGCAACGATGCCAGGAAGCGTGTACGCAATGGCCTCATAAACGTCCACAGCCGGCCGACGATCCTCGACAACGGAGCGGATGAATTCGTGAGTCAAAAAGGTATGCGAATTGCCATGGCCGGTTTTCACACGCATCGGTTCCGGCAGCCGCTCGAAGTAGTTGGGAAGCCCGTGCGGTTCGATGCTGACTTGTCCTTCGGGATATCCGTTCGCGTCAATAACGGTCTTGCCATCCTTGCTGATGTGAATGACCGTGTTGGGCGATTTTTCGGGGCGGGCCATGACGTACGACATTCGATCTCCGTAAAATTGAGCTCGTTCGGTGCCGCCAGCCGCCACATGCCAGAACACGGAAATACGACACGCATGGCCACCCGAGGTCTTGAAGAATCCGGTCGTGTTCCAAAATGGATTTTCATACTCGTTGGTCTGCAACACTTCATGGCCATCTCCCCAACCGATTGCCTGGACTTCGACCAACCGCTCACCGGTCACGGGAATGACCATGCCCGTGCAGTGAGTCGGGTAGTGCATGGGGGGAAAGCCATGACGCCAGGTCGGGAACCCCCGCTCATCAAACATGAGGGGAATCAGCCCTTCGTGGTGGTATTCTGCCTCTGAATAAAAGATGCTCCCGAACTTTCCCTGCCGGCGCCACTCCTGACACGTCATGATTTCGGCATGATAGTAGCTGGTCTCGGCTATCATGTACTTCAACCCCGTCTTGCGCACGCACTCCAGCAATTGCTCGAGTTCTTCAATGGACATGCCAGCTGGAACTGCGCTGATGACGTGCTTCCCAGCCATCATGGCTTCCGTTGCCATCCAGACATGCAGGGGGGCCGGAGTAAAAACGGCCACAGCATCCAACTGCGGATGCTTCAGAAACTCCCGGAAGTTCTTGTAGGTCTGAGCCGGGCCGTAGGCATCCGTCATGCGCTTGAGGCGATCCTCTCGCAGGTCGCAAAAGGCGGCCACCTTGCAGTTCGGGTCCAGGTGCCATTGGAAGGAGGCGCCGAAGCCTCCACCTACAATTCCGATTCGTACCTGCTTCTCCTGGACTTGCGGGCCAGGAACTCTGGGGGTCGGCACCGCAGCATCCAGTCGACCCACCGCGGAAGCAGCCAGGGTTGAGGCACTCAGTCCTCGCAGGAACTTTCGGCGAGTCAACGTTCTTCTGTGATTGTGGGGCATCTGTTGAAAACTCCTCGGGCCAGGCGTTCATCGCCGCGACCGCCTGCCCCTTTTCTAAAGATTTTGTCGTTGCTCGAACAACCGCCAGCATGACTTTTCTGGCTCTGCCAGTCTTGGTCTGAACAAATTGGCGTTGGTTGCTTGTTTTTGTCCTCTTGTCAATTCGATGAGGCCATTTACATAAGTGAATATGACTCTGTCAAGGCGTTTTTGGGACCCCAAGCTTCTCCTGGAACCGACCATGCCCTTACTGCCGCCTGAAAGCCCTTTATAATAGGTAGAGGGCAGCCTTCTTTTGCAGTCGTATGCCTGCCCTTAGCGAGCGGACAGCGCGACTGGGGATTGGCCTTTGAACTTTGAATGCCCTACCACGCGGACCTCAGTTTCGAGGTTGTGGCTTCCATTTCAATCAAGTCAAAATGGCGCTCGGAACATAGCTCGAAAGCAACGCTCAACGGCATGGAATGGCATTCGCCCGTGCCCGTGCTTCTATCACAAACGTGGGCTCACTCTTGGAAATTTGGCTCATAATTCCCTACTTCCTGGTTCAGCCAAACCTCCTTATGATCGACAATGTCGATCGGCGGGGTCGCCTACACTGCTGTGGTGTTTTCGCTCGGTCGTCCTCCGTATCTGAGTGAAGCTCGAGATGGAAGAGCGAACTTGCGACACAGCACCGGTTGGCAGCGCGGCCGGCTGTAAGCTGAACGACGAACGGAGACAGCCATGGGAGAGATTCCACCGCAACGGGCAGGCACAACTAAGGAGGACATCTCTGTGCGTCCACTTCAGGAGAGTGATCTGCCTACCGCCGACCACATCATGCGATTAGCCTTCGGCACATTCCTCGGCTTCCCAGAGCCGGCCTCCTTCATGGGCGATGCGAGCTACGTGCGGACGCGCTGGCGTGCTGACCCAACCGCCGCTTTCGGCGCCGAGATCGGCGGGGAGCTTGTCGGTTCTAACTTCGCCACCAACTGGGGCAGCGTCGGCTTCTTCGGGCCACTGACGATCCGCCCCGACCTGTGGGATCGCGGCGTTGGTAAGCGTCTGATGGAACCAATCATGAACTGCTTCGCCGGGTGGGGGACCGCCCACGCTGGTCTCTTCACCTTCGCCCATAGCCCGAAGCACCTCGGCCTTTATCAGAAGTTCGGCTTCTGGCCGCGGTTCCTCACCGCAATCATGTCGAAGCCGGTCGAGCGAACAGCAAGTCGACCACAATGGTCCCTGTTCTCTGAGGTACCGTTGAGTGAACGGGACGGCTCTCTCAAGGCTTGCGGCGAATTAACTGACGCAGTTTACGAAGGGCTAGACGTAGGCCGGGAAATACGAGCTGTTGCTACCCAGAACCTCGGCGACACCGGTTTGCTATGGGACGACGCGCGACTGGAAGGCTTAGCCGTCTGTCATTGCGGACCGGGTACCGAGGCCGGGAGTGGAACCTGCTACGTCAAGTTCGGGGCGGTGCGCCCGAGTCCGACGGCGGAGAGGAACTTCGATCGTCTGCTTGACGCCTGTGAAGAGATGGCCGCCGAAAATGGATTGTCGCGGCTGGCCGCCGGGGTCAATATGGCCCGTCACGAAGCCTATGGCCGGATGCTGGAGCGGGGCTTCCGCACGGACTTTCAGGGTGTGGCCATGCACAGGCCCAACGAGCCCGGCTACAACCGGCCTGGTGTTTACGTGATGGATGATTGGAGGTAGTTAGGCGAGGCTATTTGGCGTTCTGTCAAGGACGTATAGCTTGTGAGGAAGACGTTTGACATGACAAACGATGACAAACCCTGACCATTCGTTTCGGCCCGCAATTGGGGCGGATGCTTCTAAAGTGAGCGCATTGGTTAACGCCGCCTACGGGCACTATGTTGAGCGTATCGGGATGCTGCCTGGACCGATGACCGACGACTACGCAGAAGTCATCCGAAGTTCACAAGTGACCGTCGCTGAGAGCCACGGAGCGATTGTAGGGGTAATCGTCCTCAGCATTACTGACGAAGGGTTTGTGATTGAGAACGTCGCTGTCCATCCCTCTCATCGCGGCAAAGGCCTTGGAAAGGCCCTCCTTGAGTTTGCTGAAGACGAAGCCCGGCGTGCGGGGTTCGATTCCATTTATCTATACACGCATGAGAAGATGACGGAAAACCTGGCGCTTTACTCAAAGATAGGATACGTCGAGTACGATCGACGCTCCCAGGGCGAGTTTTCTCTCGTCTACATGAGAAAGTACCTTGGATGAGATCGCAGTAGCCCCGGGTGGTTCCTGCCAGCCGAATCTGACCGTTGGGGAAATCTGAGGACCGCCAGCACTGGCCAACAAACTGGGCATCGGCCGACGCTAAAAGGAGAGAGCAATGGAAAGGACATACTTCACCAAAGCAGAAGCTCGAAAGGAAATCGGAAACATCGTGGAGGCGCTGTCTGATTTCCCATCGGTACCCAAAGGTAGCAGAGGCACCGTCGTGAAGGTGAGCCCGTATACAACTGACAAGTGGATTGCGGTGGTTGAATGGAATCTCCCCAGACAGACATCAGTTATTCAGGGCATGGTTTTCGATGTATCGTTCAATTTCCTGAAGCGGAGTAGGCCGGTTACCGACCAGTTTTGTAGATCAGAATACGAAACACTCGTGCAAGTTCTTCAGCCGGTGATGTAGCCAAAAGAGAATCACGCTCACTCCCGCCCCACAAGGGCCGAAGCAGGCACGGATTGGCCAGCGCATACAGCGAACACATGCAGGCCTAAAGAGTCGTCGACATGAGCAGCACCAATCCTCTTCCGTATCGCGCCACTCTAGAGCAGTACGAGCAACAGGCCGAAGCACTGTCCAACGCACTGAAGTGCGGCGATGACGTCGCGGAGTGGCGCTTCAAGTGGGAGCACCCACGCTTCCATGGCAAGACTGTGACCGATGTGAGAGCTACAACCCTCGATATGGCCGATGCGCAAGTGGTCGTCGCGCATGAATATGGCTTCGAGAGTTGGTCAGATCTCGCGGAGTTCACCGATGCGGTCAGGCGCGACGGACCCGTCGACCGCTTCGAGACCGCGGTGGAGGCGGTCATCTCGGGTGACGTCACAACGCTTCGGTCAATGTTGCGCGAAAACCCGGAGCTGGTCCGGGCACGCTCGACGCGTAGACACCATGCGACACTGCTGCACTATCTCGGTGCCAACGGCGTCGAAGGTGGGAGACAGAAGACCCCAGCGAACGCGCTCGAAGTCGCAAAGATGCTGCTGGACGCCGGCGCAGAGGTCGATGCGCTGGCGGATATGTACGAAGCGAAGTGCACCACGATGAGCATGCTGGTGTCGAGTTCTCACCCGGCCGAAGCCGGTCTGCAAACCGCACTCGCGGAAACCCTGATCGATTACGGTGCAGCACTCGCTGGGCCTGGCTCGAAGTGGCAATCGGCTCTCATGACTGCGCTGGCGTTCGGGTACCTGAGCACTGCTGAGATGCTCGCCAGGCGTGGTGCGCCAGTGGACAACATTGCCGCCGTGGCCGGACTGGGTCGGCTTGAGGACACGGCTCGGCTGCTCCCACTCGCTGATAGCCAGAGCAAACACATCGCCCTCGCGCTCGCCGCCCAGCACGGCCACGCCGACATCGTGCGGTTGCTCCTCGATGCGGGTGAGGATCCGAGCCGCTACAACCCTGACGGTTACCATTCGCATTCGACACCACTACATCAAGCGGTGTGGTCCAACCACGCCGACGTGGTGCGCCTGCTTGTGGAACGAGGGGCGCGTTTGGACATCCAGGACACGGTCTATCACGAGTACGCCTCTCGATTGGGCGATCTACGGCGGACGGACAGCAATCGCGGAATACCTTCGCGATCGGGGTTCGGGCTGAGCTGGGAGCCGGAAGACGACAAGAAGGCTGTCGCTTTTCTTAAAATGCTTTAGATGGAAGCTCAGGTTCACTTAACCCAGAATCAGGAGGCCATATGAAGCGAGTATCGTTGAGTCAAGTGTCGTGTTCGGGACGACTATTCTGCAAGTCGAATCCCAAGACCGAGCCTGTTCCTCAGCGCCCAGTCCCGTCCCACGGCTGGATCCGGAAGTGCGACCTCGACGCTTACTTGGGGCGTGCCCTGCCCGTTCCTACCCAGGTCGTGTCGAATGAGGAATTCATCCCCCTTCCGCAAACTCGTGCCCAGCGTGCCGTCGAACAGCGCATCGCCGAGATCGCTGAGACCAGCTCTCGGAAGCTCGGCATTGACCGCCGGTCGTTTCTGCGGAGCAGCTGCGGCATGGCTGTCGCCTTTGCAGCCATGAATTCGGTTTTTGGCCGGTTCTTCGCGGTCGAGGCCGCTGAGTTGCTGGAATCCGATGCGACTGCCAGGACGGACTACTTCATCTTCGACGTCCAGACCCACCACGTCGAAGTGGGACGCCACAACGACGTCCTTCTCGGGTTTCGCCGCACAGCTGCTAGTTGGAACCCCGAACTTCGCAAGGGTGACCCCAAACCCGAAGATATTTACTTCGAGAACTTCATCAAGGAGGTTTTCCTCGACAGCGAGACCGACGTCGCCTGCATCAGCGGCATCCCTAGCCTTACCGACGACGAAAACATCCTGCCGGCCGATAAGATGGCTCGCTCGCGCAACTGGGTCAACCAGCTCACCGGCTCGCGCCGCATGGTCAGCCATGGTCTCATGGCGCCAGACCTGGGCGAAAAGAATCGCGAGTCGATGCATGTTCAGAGCGAAAAACTTCGCATTGCGGCCTGGAAGGGTTACACCGGCCTGGGCCTCGGCCCCAACAAGGATGGTTGGTGGCTGGATGACGAAAAGGTTACCTACCCGGCCCTCGAATACTCCCGGAAGCTCAAAGTGAAGAATATATGCGTCCATAAGGGCCTTGCCATAGGCCTGTTCAATGAGGACCATTGCCACCCGCGCGATATCGTGAAAGTCTCGCGGGATTTTCCGGATCTGAACTTCCTCATCTACCACTCGGGTTTCAAGTCGCTCGAAGACGCGCTGCCTGCAGCGGAAGATGGCTTCCGGACGAATGCCCGTGTACCTTGGGTGTCAGACCTCTGCCGCCTGCGTAAAGAGAACGAGCACATGAAGAACGTTTACATGGAACTTGGCAGCACGTTCGGAATGATGGCTATCACGCACCCGGCGCTCTGCTGCCATGTGCTCGGCATGATCATCGATGCCTTCGGCGCCGACCACGTCCTGTGGGGTACAGACTCCGTCTGGTGGGGGTCGCCGCAGTGGCAGATTGAAGCCTTGCGGCGCCTTGAAATGCCCCAGTCGCTGATGACCCAATTCGGCTACCGGACCGCTAACCACAGAAGTCAAGCGCCAGATCTTCGGGCTCAACGCCGCGAGCCTTTACCGCGTCGACCCGAAGGCGAAGCGGAATCCAGTGCCGGGCGACTATGTCGACCGGCTGAAGCAACTCTACAAACAGGCTGGGCAGCCGGTGCCAAGCAATACTCAGTACGGCTGGGTTGCAGCGCGGTGAAAAAGGAGGGTGAGTGTGTCGGTGCCGCATCCAAAAAGATAAGCGGCGTCACGAAAGGATTGTGTCTGTCAACCGAGCCGTGGTCTCAATTTTAGAAGCGTTGCCTCGGAAACAAGACTCTGCTAAAGTCTTCTGGTTTTCGCTAGACGGCGGTTATGCCAGCCAAGTAAGGCGAAGGGCGGCCAGAGCAGCAGCTTTTCCAGGAGTGACCTTGCACGATACGCGGTGCAGCCGTCCGACCAAGTGGTGAAATAGTCAATTAACCCTCTAGGTTCCTTCCTTCCAAATGAATGGCGCTATGGTGTAATTGGTTAACACGCCGCCCTCTCAAGGCGGAGAGTACGGGTTCGATCCCCGTTAGCGCTACCATCATTCCAAAGCACTTACTGCCGCTTCCAATCTTTTGCTTTCCGGGTTGGTAACGTCCTGGGAACACAAATCTCCAAAAACCGAGTCTAACCGGGTTAGCTGCCTTCCTTTTCATTCCGCGTCTTAATCGTTTCCCGTTTAAAGCCTTAGGCCGTCACTCTGCAAGTTTCAACACCCTGGCGTTCGCAGTCAGTCAGCGAAATCCGGCTGGCTGGCCGAGACCCTTGCTAATTTAGCTCTGGATTAATTATCCGCAATCACGCACTGCGTGATTGGTCCTAACCGTTCTGTAGCTCCACCAATGCTGCGGCCGGTTAGGGCGATTTACGTCAACTTGGGTTCGTTTTGGTAAACAGTAGGCGACTTATCTTGAGTAATGAACGTTCCGCAATGCTTCAAGCACTTGTACGAACTGACTACTCAGGAGTTGAAAACGTGTTGGCTTTGGTCTGATGCAGTAGGCGCCGCTTTGCCGAACTCAGAAACCCGGTCTTGTCGGGAACGCCGAATGGGCTTCTAGGCCTCATTGGTTCAGTCCTACTTGCCAGTCCAGCACGACGGTCAATGGCGGAGAGACCTGCCTCTCACCCGGTTCGGCAAAGATGAACTTATTGCCGTCCGCACTGACGTCCCCGTTGCTACCCTGCGGAAGCCGGAACATGTATCTGGGAGCTTCAAATCGGAAGTCATCAGCCGAAGTTTCGACCGGCACAGCCATCACGTCGCCGGCTGCAGTCTGGTAAAACAGTTCACGGCCGTCACGCCGCCATCCGATCACATAGAGCCCACCATCAGTTGAGATCTGACGCCAGCCCCGGGATTCTGGAAAACCTTGCACCAAGACCTGGAAGCTACCTGGCTCGTTCGATATGTATGCCACCCAGTGACCATCGGGTGAAAAGCGGGCCCGCCATTCCTGGAACGGAGTCTTTCGGTAAGGGAATGCCTCTCGTCCCGAAACGAGCGGGAGTACCCAGATATCGATGAAGGCGTTCTGAGCCAGTCTGCCGAACAGAACGTCCCTTCCGTCCGGAGACCAGTCGTAAGGAGCCATGTATTGTTCAGCCATGAAGACCATTTCCTCACCAATGCCGCCAACCCGCTGCCAACGCAATGACGGGCCCTGCCCGCCGTACAGAAGTTGTTCTCCATTTTGGGACCAAATTGGCTGCCTGCTACTGTTCGGGGTTACGCGCGTCTCGCCATCCCCAGCCGAATCGGCCAGCCACAGCGTGACCTTTCCGACGCTCACATCATAACGTTGAAAGGCGATACGCTTCCCATCCGGAGATAGGCGCGGGTAGTCTCCAAGCGGGCCTATTCCGGACACAATGCGCCCAGAGCGATCGCGCCACGTCAGTCGCAGAGGCAGGCTGGAACCGTAAGCCAGCACGCCAGTGTGCGATACGGAAAAATTCGCGACTGTTGACGTGGGTACAAGCTGGAGGTTTTCCACCACCACCTCGGGCTTGCCGCGAAGTGTAAGCTTCCGGACGTCAAATGGCTGCGCCATCAAGGCTGTCCCGCGAACAAAAAGGAGAAACCCTTTGTCCGTTTGACCGGGTATGGAAGCAAAGTCTGAATTGTAGGTGGAATCCACGAGGCGAATGCGGCGTGTGCCTTCCACGTCATCCAGTGAGCCCAGGTAGATAACGTTTTGGTACGGGGCCTTCGTGGGTCGGACAGCGTATAAGAAATGCCTGCCGTCGGGTAAGAGTCGTGGAGACCGGTGCTGCCACTCACTGCCATCTGATGGCAGCGCGGAAGCGACGGTTGGGGTGCCACCCGATGCCGCAACGCGCATCAGCACGCTTCCAGTTGAGAAGAGGATCTCGCCGTCGCGACCCCAGGCGGCTCCTCCACTCAGACCTACGGCATCGCAAATCAGGTGCGGCGCACCACCGGCGACGGCGACTTTCAGCAGCCTACCTCCCGCGAAAAACCCAACGGACTGGCTATCTGGAGACCAGAACGGACGAGTTGCGGCTTCGGTTCCGGCCAAGGGCCTGCACTGCAGCGAGTCGAGCGGACGAAGATACAGCATGGGCGTGCCCTGTTTCATGGCAACAAAAGCCAACACCCGTCCATCCGGCGAAATCGCCTGCCCGCCAAGGTAGTCGGCAAACGGGATGTAGGTCCCCTCGGGAGGATCAACTGAGAAACGCACCGGATGCGCCGTCGCGGGCGTGTTTCGCCACCACGGAACCACTATCGCTGCGATCGCCAGTAGCATGCACGCCGCTGCAACCAGCCACGGCAGCCCTCGATTCATGGGGGAGAGCCTTAGGCGAACCGACGGCTCTGCCAAAATCCACTCCAGAGCATGCCGAACCTCTCGGGCCGACTGCCAGCGTTGCGTCGCATCCTTCTCCAGGCAGGTCTTAACCACCCGTTCCAACATGGGCTGCGAGGCAGTTCCCATCGGTGGCGGGTCGTGGTGCATGATCGCCGCAATCAAACTGGCCTGACTTTGCTCAACAAATGCCTTCTGTCCTGTGATCATCTCGTAAAGGACCATGCCAAAGGCAAAGATGTCGGTGCGGGCGTCCGCAGCTTTACCCTCCAGTTGCTCGGGGCTCATGTACGGCAAGGTTCCCAGAATTATCCCTTCAGCTGTCAAACTTGAGCTCTCGCCTGTCTGGACAGTTCCGGCTGAGGGTTGGGTCACAATCGGATGCTTACCAGGTTGTAGCTTAGCTAAACCAAAGTCCAATAGTTTTACTCCGGACTTGGTCAGCATGATGTTGTCGGGCTTCAAATCTCGATGCACCACCCCGTGTCGATGGGCAAAGTCAAGAGCGTCGGCAATCTCGATGGCGTAGCGCAAAGCTTGATCCAAAGGCAAGGCTCCCTTAGTCAGCCGCTGCGCCAACGTCTGCCCTTCCAGGTATTCCATCACCAGAAAGTCGACACCCGCCTGCCGACCAATGTCATAGAGTGTGCAGATGTGCGGATGACTCAGGCTCGAGATGACCTGCGCCTCCCGCTCAAGCCTCTGGGGGAAGTCGGCTTTTCCGGAAAGCTCGGCTGTCAGCACCTTGATGGCAACACGGCGATTCAGGCGCATATCTTTAGCGAGGTAAACTGCACCCATGCCCCCTGCACCCAGCAGCGAAAGGATTTGGTAGGCGCCAATCTGCCGCACGGGCCCAGAAAGAGGCAGGTTCTGAGCTGAAACTTCCAGAGCTTGCGAACTGAGAAAGCTTCCCGCCTGCTGTTGTGCTTTGAGCAAGGCCTCCACCTCTAAACGCAGTTCCTCATCTCCAGCGGACGCTTCTTTCAGAAACTCTCCTTGCTGATTGGCATTCTGCTCCAGAACAGCACCCAGGAGCTTATCAATCTGCTGCCATCGTTTTGGAGTCATCCTCTTTTCTTCCACTCAGCTCCCGGTAAAGCCAGGCTTTGGCCTTGTTCCACTCTCGCATGACCGTGATCGGGGCGAGCTTCAAAACCTCAGCCGCTTCTTCCACGCTTAGTCCACCAAAAAATCGCAATTCCACAATTTCGCTCTTCCTTGGGTCGAAAACGGCTAGAGCGCTCAGCGCATCATCCAGTGCTATCATGTCAGCGCCTCGCTCTTGAGACACCACCAGAGCTTCGTCGAGCGGGACCTCCCACGCTTCTCCTGCGCCGTTCCGATAGGCTTGGCTCCGAGCGAAATCGACCAGAATGCGTCGCATCAATCGGGCCGAGACTCCAAAGAAGTGAGCCCGGTTCTGCCAGCTGACATTCTTCCAATCAATCAGCCGTAGATAAACTTCATTGACCAGTGCTGTGGTCTGGAGCAGATGGCCAGGACGCTCTTGCCTCAGGTAGCGCTTGGCCATTCGGTGGAGTTCCGCCCGGACCAGGGGAACCAATTTTTCCAGAGCTGGTTGCTCTCCTTGGCTCCAAGCCACAAGCAATTGGGTGACTTCCTGGGGCGTTGGTGCCGTCATACAAATCCCCATTTTTGGATGAGCTCTTTCCAGTACAGCCGATTATTCCCGATTCACGGGATCTGCTCAAGGGCGAACTGCGAGGAGGTGTAGGGAATGCCGGTGACCAAATGAATGAACATCGGCCTACAGGGAGGCAGAGAGTTTCATACCACAATTTCACGAGTCCAGCAGCCCGCTAGGTCGGTCCGTGCCCGAATTCAAAAAAAACTCCCACTCGATGATAGTTTTCGGCCTCTTTTTCCGCCTTAGATTATGAAAACAACAAGCAGCTGACTTGACAAGATGACGAGTCAGCAGGGGTTTTTTGGAGAGCTGGCGGCGTCATCATTGGTTAAGGTGTGTGGACTTTCAGATCGCTTTCGATTGCTGGTCTGAGGCACTACTCGTTCCCAAGTAGCCGGGGGAGCAATCATCTGACTGAACTGACCCAGCGTCTTGGCAACCAAAAATTCTCGATAAGTTATCAGAAAGGGGAATATCCATGAAAGTAATCACCATTTCGACCCTCTCTTCACCCGTGAAGGCGCCCATTTTCTTGGGAGCTTTGCTACTTGTGCTAGTCCAGCCGAGCTCGTCTTCTCAGGTCTATTCCGCTTCCGGGGAGGGTGACCGATGTCAACGGATCAGGGCAAAAGAACACGCCGTACGAGTGACTGAGGGTTGCACAAGTCCGGTGGGTTTTTGCGTCGAAGGGGTCATCAACGGAGGCGGATGGATCAATGGGAAAACGAGCGCTACCATCTTGGGTCTAGCGCCTTCGGTAGGGCTGCCGGGAATCGAACCGGAAACAACGCTGTCGGTCGCCGGCGATCGCACTATAGTGAACTCGCAAGGGACCTTGACGCTTCGCTTTACGGCAGTTTTTGACACGGCAAGAGGCGAGTTCAGTGAATTGTTAAGGGTCACGGACGGAACAGGTAAATTTCTCGGAGCCACCGGAACCCTCTTTCTTACCGGCCAATTAAGCGCCGATGGGATCTCGATCGAAGCTGAGGTTACTGGTGTCGTTTGCCTGGCAGGCCCGGCGAATGAGTAGTGATGGCGCCATTCACTTTTTTCTAGCCAGCTTCTCCACCGCTTCGAGACACTAAGGGCCGCAGTGTTCACCGATCCGACGCAATAGTCGGTTAGTCGGCTTAACCGGCCAAACTGACCGATTGAAGAGCGCTTACGCTTGAAGCCGAGGTTCAAACAGCTTCGTTTGCTTAATTTTACTAACCGGAAACCGAGGCACTCGCTGGCAAGGAGTTGCTGCTACTGGGCTCGTGGGCCTAGCGCGCCTGCCATAGCATGTTCGACGGGTGATCCCTCCCGCCGCGCCTTAGCGGCACACGATGATCAATCACATACCCGCGGCAGGGTCCGGTTCTCTTACCTGTGGACGGACACGGGTTCGCCTTCCGAAACGCTGTCTGCGCGGTCGAGCTCCGAGCGATCCTGCCAGTCCTGTCACGCCGGCAGGAATAGCAGGACGTCTTAAAACTGCGAGTGGAGTATCTCGACATGTATCTCGCAGCCTCGCGGTCTGTAACAGTGAAAGGGCGCCGAGTGGAGTATCTCGACGACTTTCCGGCCTCTAGGTCTGTAACAGCGAAGAGAAGGAAGAAAAGAAGGAGACACTTCATGTCACGTACTTCCTCGATAGAAAGGAGTGTACTGACATGATACCCTCCACAACCGAGGTTACGCAAATGATCAAGCGGAAACCGAAACGTGCAGATACCTAAATCACAGGGGGACAGCTCACCATTACCATAGAAAATTGGGGAGGAGTGGCCGATTTTGCGAAGTCTTCGACAGCTTCCACTAGGTTGGAGAAACTCTTAGCGCTGACTGAAGGCAGAACTGTCTGCGGGCATCCACCTTTCTTTGAGGAAATCAAAGTTGCAAGACTTGTTGGCCTGTTGCTCGGACCACCCTTGTAAGATTGCGGTGCTTTCTCAATGGCGTCTCTGTACTTGTTCATCATGGAGAGATGAGCCGAACGGACCTGCCTTAATACTTTGGCTATGTACGACACGTCTAAGCGAGACATGAAGTTGCGCATCTTGACGGCGCTTCCGAGCTGCTCCTGAGAGGGGTATCTCACGACAACTTCTAACCACCGGGCGATCTTAGCGGGTTTGAGATGCGGATTTGCGAATGAGGATTTGAAAACCCGCTTCGCAAGAAACTCACCGGATGCTGGTAGGACACGCTTTCCTGCGACCTGTCGGACTAGTTCAAGAGCCTGCCTTCTTTGCCCAAAATTGTGGCTTCGACACCTAAGGAGGTCCTCAACTAATTCCATTATGGTCGTAGGCGTCACTTTGAAGACATTAGGGCTCCCTTTCAGTGATTCAATATCATCCACATTTCCCTTTTCGACTAACTGTCGAAAAATATTCGTATCCGGATAGAACCAGATCCTCATAGACAGCGCCAACTCAGCTGCCAGTCGCACGGGAAGTTTAGGCTTCTTAATCCATTCCCGTCTGGTGGTGCTTAGCGACAGCCGCTCTCGATGTCATCCCATGTCATCCTATTCAGATATGGGACAATACCGGCTGGCCTTTGGCCAACTGGGTGCCCGTTAGCGCTACCATCATTCCCGTTTATTTCTCAACAACTTAACACTTGAGATGCCTTCTCCCATGTCCCGCGAGCGCACCTAAACGTCAATTGACCGCCTTCGGGACATCGACCAGAGCATCCCAAGCATCGGCAGCGCGATCATCATCGGCCGGCGATATCGTCCGTGCCATCGACCTGCACACGGAAGCAGCACCTGCTGCACTGCTGATGCAGTTCATTGTGGCGTTCGGCAACCTGATAGGCCGGAAGGCTCACTTTGTTGCGGACGGCGCAGAACACTGCACCAATATGTTCTGCGTGTTGGTAGCAGTTACTTCCAAGGGAAGGAAAGGCACGGCCTTGAGTCGCACAATGCCTTTGCTACGTGCTCAAGATGAAACCTGGAGGCACTCCTGCATTCAGTCTGGACTATCCAGCGGCGAGGGTCTCATTTGGGCTGTGCGTAATGCAATCTTCAAAACCGAAAGGGTAAAAGAGAAGGGCGTTGTCTGTGACTACCAAGAAGTCAAGGTTGATGCTGGCGTCACTGACAAACGTCTGCTGGTGATTGAATCGGAGTTTGCTTCGACCCTCAAAGTCATGGCCGTGAGGGCAACACGCTTTCCGCTACCATCCGGCAAGCTTGGGATTCAGGAGACTTGAGAATCCTCAACAAGAACAGTCCTGCACGCTCCAGCAGACAAGATCCTGGAAGCACTGAAAGACGCACCTCAAGGAATGACCGAGAACGAGATTAGGGAATACTTCCAGCGACATTTTAAGTCTGAGAGGATCGATAAAGCTCTAAACCTACTTGCAAGAGCAGGAACAGCACACCGAGTCAGAGAGGACAGCAATGGAGGCCGACCGATTGAACGCTGGTTTGCAGGCAGAGCGCCTGAGCCATAAGCGCCATAAGTCCGAACTTACCGCGCTTACCGGTTCACTTTGTATACCTGATGGATCAGGCAGGCATAGCCAATAACCACGAGCAAGAGAGTGATGGTTGAGTAGTCCATAGAGGGATTCCCCCTAGAACATTTCACCAAGGGTTGCTTTAGACTGTCTGTTCAATACTGATCAAATATTTCTTTGATTCTCGGTGAGAGGTGGGACGCTTACCGCGCTTATGGCGCACACAAAAAGCGATGAATTACCGCGTTTATGGCGTAAGGGAGTAAGGCGTCAGATCTAGAGTTACGGGCCGGGAGACCCGGGGTTGAATGACCATTCGCGTGATGAAAGTGCGCTCCTACACGATGCGCGATGGAAAGTTCACCTTGAGCTTGATGGCAGAGGACGGCATCTACGCGTTCGAGCCCACCGAAGTAAAGCCCGGTCAGTAGAACAGGGGCCGCCGGCCGAAGTGCCCGAACATGTCTCCGTCGGCCAACCGACGGATCACCACAGAGTCCTATTCGACTCCTGCCTCTCACCGGAAGACCAGGCTGGAGCGCTAGCACCAGCGTTCGGCCCTGTCAGACTAGTTCACCCAATACAATACGTCTCGAATGACTGACCAACGGGGCTCTTTGTGCGTGGCGTTTTTTCCCAGAATCCAGTGTTCATACAAAGTGTGAATAAATCCGTCTCGCTTTTTTAATTCGATCCATGAATTGATATACCGGACCCAGTTTGGATCGTTCCCGGCAATGGAATAGGCCAGGGGCATCTTCACCGTTGCACCCTCCGGAATCGCGACGGTGAAGCGCGGGTTCAGCATCGTCAGCACCGAGCCGCGTTCTGCCGGCAGCACGTAAGCATCGTAGGGCGCTTCCGGATCGATGAGCTCCTTGGTTTCTGCGATGACCTCCAGTTGAGCCTCCGGAAGCAGACCGCGCACGATCGATATGTAGTAGGGCAAGCTCTGTACGCCGATGCGAATGGGCCCCAATTCCCGGATCGACGACCAGGATTGAAATTTCCCTCAAGCACGACCACGGGTACGGTGCTGTTGGATAAAGCGGTTTTGGTGCAAAAGAGAACAGCATTCTCGTGAAGGTCGATGGATGCTGCAATCAATTGTTGGTTGGGCAAGTCTAAAGCTTTACACTGTAATGCCTTACAGTTAGGTTTGACGCAACAATTGGGGTTGGTTTCAAATCAGCAACAAGTGCTTTTGTCTGAAGGAGATGAGGATAACCCACCAACAATCGACCGCGGAGGCACCAGTCCGGGCTCTTTGCCTGTCGAAGTGCCAGACCTTAGGAAGCTTTTCAGACCGTGTGCGACGTTGTCGAGTTGCCCGGGTTCCATTCTAGGTCCAGGGCTTCGCCCTTGATGTGTCTCCCGTTTTAGTTCGGGGTAGGGGTAGCATGCGCTTTTCAACGCACGCTACGCCTGGCGTCCAAGGACGCCACGCACCCTACGCCTATTCCAGCGTGATGAAACGAGAACAAGATTCTCGTTTCATCTGTATAAGTGGCCAAAACCTTCGTGCCAGGTTGTGAACACTCTTTTGCAACGGAGATAATTCAAACTGAGCCAAATCCAATCGATTGGAGGTAACGTGAACATCGCATTTCTCGTTAACGAGTTTCCGAGCCTGTCAGAAACCTTCATTCTCAACCAGATTACCGGCCTATTGGCTCACGGGCACGACGTTGACATCTATGCAGCACGCCCGGGCAACAGCAATGTCGTGCATGAAGACATTCACAAGCATGACCTCCTGAAAAAAACTTATTACTATCCGTCTCTCGAAATTCCGACTAATCCTCTGCAACGGGCTACCCGAGCCGCTCATATGCTTCTCAGAAGCCCTCCACACTACCGGACGTCGTTACTCAGGATGCTGAACTTTATCAAGTTCGGGCGCACAGCGCTTTCGCTTCGTTCCCTTTATAAAGTGTACGGTTGGCTCGACCGGGTGAAGAAAAAGTACGACATCGTTCACTGCCATTTTGGGCCCAACGGCAATCTGGCAGTTCTGCTCAAGGAAGCGGGTCTTCTCAAGGGCAAAGTGGTAACAACATTTCATGGTTACGATTTGTCTTCAGTAGTTCAGCAGTCCGGGACTGGCGTTTATAGGTCGCTTTTCCGACTGGGCGATTTGTTTCTGCCCATCAGTGAAACGTGGCGACAGAAGCTGATTGATATGGGCTGTGCACCCAATCGTGTTCTCGTCCACCGCATGGGCGTCGACACCGCGAAGTATCGCTATCGTCTCCGCGAGTCGAAGTCAGCTGAGATTCAGCTTCTTACGGTGGCCCGGCTTGTTGAAAAGAAGGGAATAGAGTTTGCCATCCGGGCGGTCGCCAAGGTTCGCCGCAAATATCCTGGCGTTCGTTACAAGATTGCGGGGAATGGACCATTAAGACCTAAGCTCGCCGATCTGATTTCGGAACTCCATCTGCGCGACTGCGTAACGTTGATAGGTGAGAGGACTCAGGAAGAGATTGTGGCTCTCGCCCGTGACGCTCACGTCTTCCTGGCTCCCAGCGTGACGGGGAAGAACGGCGACCAGGAAGGAATACCGGTTGGGCTCATGGAGGCATTGGCACAAGGGATGCCAGTGATCAGCACTCTTCACGGAGGAATCCCCGAACTCATTCAGCATGGCCGGTCCGGTTTTCTCGTGCCGGAACGTGACGTTGAGGAACTCGCGGCGACACTGGACTTGCTTCTCTCGAATCCGCAGCTCTGGCCCGGGATGGGGAAAGCCGGGCGAGGCTTCGTGGAAGCGCACTATAACATCGCGAAGCAGAACGACCGACTCGTCAAAATCTACGAAGGTCTGAGAGCAACCGGATCCGGAATTGCCTCTTGGATGGTATCGGACAACCTCACGTGGGCGCTCCTGAATTTTCTTTGACTGGTAAAGCAGTCCCAGAGGATCGATGGTGAGAGGCTTATGTCAATACGGCCTCATGCTCTTCGCGCCGCGCCTCGTTGAGGATCGAATGATGCCGCTTGGGTCTCGAGCTGGGAGGAGGCAAACCATGAACGAGCCAAGAAGGTAGGCAGCAAATGTGGAAGATAAGGGAGCTTGTGGAATGGAAGCGCTCAGCGAACTAATGTCTTCTGCACTTAGCAACTATTAGCGTAATGTCGTCATGCTGTTCATGAGGGCTGAAGTGCTTAACTTCATTAACTATTGACCCAAGCACCGCCTGCGAAGACAGTTCACGATGCTGCCTCAACGCTTCAATCAGACGCTGCTCTCCGAATTCTTCTTCGGCGTCGCTGAGAGATTCAGTTATGCCGTCAGTGTAGAGCGCGAGCGTATCCCCAGAGAAGAGTTGAGTTTCCGTTATCGAGCAATCCCATTCCTTGAAGAGTCCAAGTACTGTGCAGGTGGAATCGAGCCGTTCAACAGTGTCGTCGCTTCGGAGAAGAACAGCGGAGAGATGCCCGCAATTCGCGTAGCGCAGACGCCGCAGGGTGTCGTCATACTCGCCAAAAAAGAGGGTCGCGTAATCACTGTCGGTCGTATTCTCGTAGAAGAGCTGATTCACCGATCGCAGGAGTCGTTCCGGCTGCTCCAAGGCGATGGCACATTGGCTGCGCAGATTGGCTTGCAGATTGGCCATCAAGAGCGCGGCAGCCATTCCTTTTCCTGAAATGTCGCCGATCACAAGCCCGAGCCGCTCTCGACCCAGGTCAAGGAAATCATAGTAATCTCCGCCGACCTGGCTAGCCTGGATGCACAGGCCCGCGTAGTCCAGCGTCTTAATGGGCGGCAGCGCCTGGGGAAAGAGCCTTGCCTGAACCTGTTTCGCGATTTCCAGTTCCTGAGCGGCGCGGCGTTCGGATTCCACCTTCGCTGCCATCGTGCGTCGGTACGCTTCGTCCGACTGGCTTACCTCGTCCTGGAATCGCTCTGTGGACGATTTCCAGT
This sequence comes from uncultured Acidimicrobiia bacterium, assembly GCA_963752385.1. GTDB lineage: Bacteria > Acidobacteriota > Terriglobia > Versatilivoradales > Versatilivoraceae > CAVVYL01. Next base: position 216,041 of record CAVVYL010000065.1, read on the forward strand.
AGGCCACGAGATCGAAATTCGCAGGTCGCTCGGCAGGCGTATCGAGCATCCGCGCGTCTTCGATCCGCGACACGCGATAAGTCCGAAATCCGTCGGGCGTGCGGGCGAAGAGATACCAAGTGCTGCGCTTGACGACCAGGCCGAGCGGATCGACCGTTCGTTCAACCAGTTCACGGCCTGCCCGCCAGTACCGAAACGTCAGCTTACGATCGCGCCAGACGGCATCCTGGACCACCGGAAGCATAGGGAGGCTCTCGGTCGTGCCGCGCCAGTCCGTTGTGTCCACGTAGAGCCGTTGTTGAATGGAGGTTGCCCGTTCGCGCAGCGAGATTGGCAGGGCGGCCCTTAGCTTGCGGAGTGCTCTCTCTGCAGCGGCCGCAAGCTGCACGTCGCCGACGACTCGGGGTTGCGCCATCAGCAGAGCCCGCAGCTCCTCCTCTTCAAATCCGGGCACCTGGGTCCGCCACTCTTCGTCCAGGAACCAGCCGGCCTCTGAGCCATGCAGCGCTGACACCGGCACACCGGCCACGTTCAACGCCTCCAGGTCCCGATGCACCGTGTGCTCCGATACCTCGAGGCGCTTCGCCAGCTCGCGTTCGGTTAGCTGTCCGTGCGCTTGCAGCAGCCGGAGAGCAGACAGCAGACGATCGGCTCTCATGAGTATCGCTCTCGCTTCTTTTTGTGAGCCACCTCGAACACTTCTGCGGTCGCAGCAACCGCCCAATCGCGCTTCCAGATACTCACGATCATTGCACCGGAATCACGACCGAGGGGACATATATCATCGCATACTCTGCAGGTCGTGGGTGCTGCTTAATCCGCCGGCGACGGTTCTAGGGACCGCCCACCGGCGGATTCCTTCACTTGTGCCGAGACGTTGGCGTGGTAATGTCGAAGAATAACGAAATTTTCTACACACTAAGGTAACCCGCCGAGGCATCAAGTTCGGCGAACCGAAGGAGCCGCTGAATTAGGCTCGGAGCCCAAATTGGCCTCCGGAAAACTGCTAGGAAAGACAATGGCAAAAGAATAGGATTCTCAGCGGAGACTTGCCTTTGTGCGGGATCGGACGTGTTAGGCGCGCCTGGGGCTGCCGACGCTGAGGCAAACTAAAGCCTGAACTCTGCGCCTATTTTGGGAGAAGCCCTCCACGCCGCCGGGCGGCACCAAGAGTGAAAACGCATCGTCGTCGTACTCGGCTTCTCATCGGGGGGAGCAGGAGGATGGCAACGAGGATGATCTTCTGTCGGACAAACACCAACAATGAACCCTCGTGAGATTAGGGAAATCCCCGTAGCACCCCTCGACTGAGGGGCACCGTTTTCGGAGATGTGAGTATGCGAACTGACCTGCAACGCCGATGGGTCTTGCGTTTGGCGATTTCAGTTGCCCTGATTCTGACTTACGTTCTTTCCTCGATGCGGGACTCCCCGGGGAGAGACTCGACTGGACAGACAGCGTGGCGGTCGATTGGCGCTATCTACCCGCGTGTGTCGAGCAGCGGCGACGCCATCATCTTCTCTTATCAGGGGGCCATCTGGCGAATGAACCGCCAGGGTGGCGTGATGCGCAGGTTGACCAGCGGGCCGGGCTTTGATGTTGAGCCTGCCTGGTCGCCCGACGAAAAAAGAATTGCCTACATCAACTCTTCGAATGGCGAATTAGGCCTGATCGACGCGGAGAAAGGTTCGTCGCTGAAGCTGGCTCGCCAGGCTTTTGCAGGCGGAAAGCTCTACTTCCATCCTCAAGGCGCGCGTCTGCTGGGCAATTTTAGAATGAACCCCTCAGAGACGCGGTCGCAGGCCTTGGCGTGGCTGGACCTGGAGACCGGAGCGATCCGCCCCGTGCTCGATCCGCCACAAAGCCCTCGGGCATTTGCCTTGTCGCCGGACGGCGAGCGGATTACCTTCGCTACAACCCAGGACGTCGCGAGCGAGCAAAGTGGGAACAACGGCCCCCAAGCTGACCTGTGGATCGTGCCAGCGGAAGGAGGACAGCCTCAGAAGCTTGTCCGTTTTCGCTCACGCACCTTCGATCTGTGGTGGGGTAGCAAGGGTCTCTACTTCGCCAGCGACTTGGGAGGAGCCCACAATGACCTCTGGACGATGCCACTCGAGGCGCCGGATTCAGCGCGCAAGCTCACCTTCGGCCAAGCCGACGAGGACTCTCCTTCGACTTCCGCTGACGGGCACTGGCTCGTCTACACCGACAACCGCGAGAATGCCACCGCTATTGTCTTGCGGGACTTGAACACCGGGGAAGAAACGACTCTGTCGGTGTCACAACTCGATTTTGGGCAGCCCAGTAGCACGGTTCGTGTCGTTGTTGCGGAGAAAGGGACTCAACGACGCCTAGTAGCGCGGCTCTCCATCCAGCAGCAAGGTGGCAAATACTTCGCCCCGGTCGGCTCGCTCTACCGCATCCAAGGAGACCTGGAGCACTTCTATGCCTCCGCCCAGGCGGGTTTGACCGTGCCTGCTGGCAAATACGTGGTGCGCGCCTGGCGTGGGCTGGAATACCGTGCTACGCAGCAAGAGTTCGAAGTCGCTCCAAATGACAACAAGACGGTCCAAGTGGAACTCGAACGCTGGACGGACCCGGCCTCGCGCTCCTGGTTCAGTGGAGAGAGCCATATCCATGCGAACTACGGCTATGGGCACTGGTACAACACACCCGAAACGATGCGCCTTCAGTTGGAAGGCGAAGGGTTGAACATCGCCAATTTCATGGTCGCGAATTCCGACGCGGACGGAGTGTTTGATCGCGAGTTCTTCCGTGGCGCGCCCGACCCGCAGTCCGGGCCGCACAACATCCTCTATTGGAACGAGGAATTTCGAGCCACGCTCTGGGGACACATGACCTTGCTGAATCTCAAATATTTGGTCGAGCCGATCTTCACTGGTTTCAAAGACACCACCCATCCCTGGGATGTGCCCACCAATGGGGATATTGCGGACCAGACCCATCTCCAGGGCGGGCACGTTAATTACACGCATCCTGCGAACAATCCTCAAGATCCCTTTCTCAGTGCGTATTCTGCCAAGGCCCTTCCTGTCGATGTGGCGCTGGGCAAGATTGACAGCCTGGATATTAATGGGGGAGAGGCCACGGTCAAATTGTGGTACCGCCTACTCAACTGCGGCTTTCGACTGCCCGCTTCGGCCGGTACCGACTGCTTTCTCAACCGCATCCGCAGCCGCCTGCCTGGCTCTGATCGCGCCTACGTGAAGATTGACGGGGCCTTCTCCTACCCGGAGTGGATTCGGAACCTGCGCGAGGGCCGCTCCTTCGCCACCAGCGGTCCTATGTTGGAGTTTACGGCAGGAGGCCAGTCTTTGGGCGAGACCATCCGTCTCGCGGCGGCCAGCTCCGTTCCGGTGCGGGCCAGCGCTGTGTCGCAGTTCCCTCTTGAAAGAGTCGAGCTGATCTTTAACGGCAATCTGGCTGCCTCTGGCACCCTTTCCCCAGACCAGTTGTCTGGTACGGTTGAACAATCTGTTCAGCTCGCGGACAGCGGCTGGCTCAGTTTTCGAGCCTTTGATAAGAACAACCGCCCGGCGCACACAAGTCCGATTTATGTCGAAGTTGGCCGCAAGCGTCCTGGCGTACGCGATGATGCCAGGTTCTTTCTGGCTTGGATCGATCGGCTGGAAGCCAAGTTGAAGGAACGCGACCGCATTCCTAACACCGAGCTGGAGGCAGCCGTGGAGAGGCAGCTAAATGCCGCTCGAGCCATCTATCAAAGAATCGCTGCTGACTCGTCCTGATGTCGCTCTTGATTGCACCGGTTCCAATGCTGCTTCGGGCTGACAGATTAGTTTTGACTTCTAAGCATGACAGCAAGAGGGCATGAAGTTTTGGCTTCGACCATTTGTCGCGTGAATGCTTTCTCATGTCAGGGCCTTTCCGCCGTTGGCGGTTTGGTGTCGGGTCGGGAACTGATGTCAAAGTCGAGGTCGAACTGGTGCTGGGGATCATCGAGGTAACGCCTCAGGGGTGGCGATTAGGTTTTGGACCCTTTTGGCCTGCGTGAAGCAAATGTTATGATCCTCAGCCAATTATCTCCACTGCTCCCTAATGGTCGCCGCCTGAGCTCGGTGCCCGCGGCAAGCAGCCTGTGCTTATGAACGCGCTGATCGGCCGCTTTCGATGACTATTGCCCTTCTCGAGGCCCATCATTGTTTTTTCAACGTTCGATTGGAGTCCTGGCTGGAATGATCGTTCACCTCCTCGACGGCACATATGAGCTCTTTCGTCACTTTTATGGAATCCGGCGCGCCAAGAAGACCGATCCCCCGTTCGGTGCAGTGGCGGGTGTGCTTCATACGGTTGCGGAGATGCTCGAGGGTGGAGCAACCCACCTCGGAGTGGCGACTGATCACGTCATCGAGTCGTTCCGCAATGATCTATGGCCGGAATACAAGACCAGCGATGGCATCGAGCCGGTGCTGCACGCTCAGTTCATCCCGCTCGAGGAGGCGCTTGCCGCGATGGGCGTGGCCGTGTGGCCGATGATTGAGCTCGAGGCCGATGATGCCCTCGCTTCCGCGGCTCACATTGCGGCCCAGGATGAACGAGTGCAGAAAGTGTGCATCTGGACTCCGGACAAGGATCTCGCGCAATGTGTAGTCGGAGAACGCGTGGTCCAAGTGGATCGGAGAAGCGGCCAGATTCGTGATGCGGACGGTGTCCGCGTCAAGTACGGGGTTGCGCCGCCGTGCATCCCGGACTACCTTGCCCTCGTTGGTGACGCCGCGGATGGCTATCCGGGAATCGCGGGCTGCGGGCCCAAGACAGCCGCCCGACTCATAAACCGTTACGGTCAGCTCGAACACTTCCCTCTCGAGATTCTCAAGGACAACCTCGATCGCGCGCTGCTCTTTAAGAAGCTTGCGACCTTACGAATCGACGCGCCGCTGTTCGGGGATGTGGAGCAGCTGCGCTGGCGCGGCTCCACAGCTTCCTTTGCGTCGGTGGCTCAGAACATCGGTGATCCGCGCTTGGCGACACGCGTGCTTGATCTGGAAAACCGGCTCCCAGAGAACCCCAAGGCCGGAAACTGACGATCCGCACAATACTGTCGGGAGTTCCGAACTCGGGAGTCCTCCTTGAGACTTACCATTCAAGCCCTCGCAACGCAGGCGACCAGCTAGCGAGTTACTCAAATTAGCCACCGATTGGAGTTCTTCGGCCCGAAGTTGAAAATCACGCGCTCGTTTGTCAGATCAGCTGGCGTACGCAGTCTTGCCTGGTGAGTCCTCCAGGTTCTGAAGCGTGCTGTTGCCCTTGAACGAGTGTACCATTGAGTATAGCTTGTTGGTCTGGGAAGGAGAGTACCTACTCAGAAGGTCTTCTGATACGCCTAAGCGGAAGGGAGTGACAGGGAGGAGCAGACATGTCGAAGGAATGGAAGCTTGGAGACACTATTGATGACTACTGCAGTCGCTGCCAGCTGCTCATGAATCATTACGTGGTGAGCATGGTTGACACGGAGGTCGGAAAGGTTCGTTGCCAGACTTGCGGCAACGAACACAGCTACCGACGCGGTAAGGGCGGGAAGAAGAAGAGCACCGTCAAGTCGCTCTACGACGAAGTGGCAGCCGGACTTCTCTCCCCTCCCCGATCCACGCCTCGTGAGAAGAAATAGGGCTGTGAATGGATCTGCATGTCTTCCTATTCTTCTTCGCTAGCGGCCGCTCGACCTGTGGAAACCTTCGTGACATCGTAAGGAGGAGACAACTCGTATTCTCGATGCGAAGATGTCCATTCCTAGCGTAGAAGCCTGTGTCATAGGCCTACATTCGCTGTCGATCGGCAACCGAACACGGGCCGACAAATGAAGCTGATTGCGCCAGACCGTTTGAGGTGAGGTGCCTGGGCCATTCTGTCGTAGTCTCCCAGGTAAAACGGATTGATCAAGACGTCGGTAGCGTGAATCGGTTTCCAACTAGGCGAGCTGTGCCGCTTGTTAGTCCAGGTCGCTGCGGCGTCGGTGGAGACGCCGCAGAAGCGGTCCACAAGGAAGTTCGAGGAATCTTTACGCCGGTCGTACCAGCAGACCGCGACCTTTCCTGTTTTGCCGACCGCAGCTCCTGGCTGGTACTGATCGCTGCCACGACCGCTATCCAACGGCTCGACGTTGCTGTTGACCCGCACAGGGGCAGACCAGGTGGCTCCTCTGTCGCTCGAACGACTGATGAGCACGTCGGCATAACCGTAGACGCCAGCCGCGAAATCCGGCACCTGGAGATTGCGGCCATCATGCCAGGTGAGGTAGACATTAGCGTTCGTGGCTGTTCGGGATCGGTCCACGGCCAAGCTGGGAAACTCAAAAGCCGCGCGGAAGCCTCCTCAAGCTTATCCTGCGAATGTGATCCGCCGATGAGCTTGTCACTGCCTTGCTCGTCAAGGATGAGTTTATGTGGGGAGTGGTTTATGTGTCCAGACACCTGAGATGCTCAAGTTGCTTTCAGCTGTGGTGGGCGGTGGATTCATCCTCTATGGCACATATTCCATAATGACTGGCACGCATCACGATTCGGACGATGGTCCCGTGGAGCGGCACACCCATCCGCTTCAGTTTTGGCTACATGTTGTTAGCGTCTGTTTACTGGGAATACTCATTATCGCGGTCGGGTTTCAGACAAAGGCTGCCGGGTTTCTCATTTCACTCCTTAGTAGGATCACAAAGTGAGAGTATAGACGTCTTTGGAACACTCCTTTCTCCTTCGCCATGCAGCTTTCATTGACGTCGAGTTGGCTCATCGCTGAGCCAGCCGGAGAAGCTTCAATTTATGAGTATCGCGCAATGCATCTTGAAGCTTATTTTTCAATACCTTGAAAGTGTACCTTGCGACGTCTTCAGGATCTCCGCTGAGGGCGATACCACTTAGTTTCAGCATGTAATCTCCATGAGGCAGAAGTTTGGCAGGCAAGGTCAAAACAACGACTGGAATGTCTGTGGGGGTTTTGATCTTGGGGGTGCTCTGGTTCCAGATCTTGGCACCCGCAGCGTTTTGGAGCACAGCCTGATATCTCTCGTAGTCATCTCCAACCAAATCAAGCTGTAACTGAACCCAGTTTACGCCTGCGGGAATGGTGAATTTTTTCCCGCCTTCCATATCTCGGACCAGACCAGGTGCGAGTGCGAAACTGACCATGGACAAGGCTGAGCGCGGAGGCGGAGAAGCCTTTAGCGCAGCTTGTTCCAGCGCTTCGCGCTGCTCCTCTTGCAGCCGAAGCTCGCTGGCCAATTGATCGTTGCGCGCCCGCAGCTGAGCTAATTGTTGCTGCAAGTCCTGCGACTGCTTTGCCAGAACCGCTGGTTGATTTTGAACCTGCTCGATTACGTGCTCAAGGCGCCGGATTGTGATAATCGACCATGAGCCCCCCGCCACGATTACTGATAGAGCAGCCGCCAGCGACCATTCCATGATTCGCTGAGGGAAACGTAGAACGGGCAAGAATCCCGGCCAGCTCCATAGAGTTTGCGGTTTCTCCGCGTTGGCTAAGACATATCTATGTAGCGATCTGGAAAAACGAAGCTTCTGATGTCTCTCGGGTGTACACAAGAAGTAATCATTGAACTTGTCCTTTTCCCGGGCTGAGAGTCTCCCCATGAGATATTCGTCAACCAGTCTATCTTCTGCAATTGATAGCTCCCCAAAACATTCATTGCTGGTCATCAGCCGCTCTTCAAGGACTTGCCGCTCAGCCTCCGTGAGCTCGCCCAGCAGATACATCTTCATTGAGATTTCATTCTCAACGTTCTTCGTCATTAGTGCTTCCCCTTTTTCCCGCCAAAGTCTTCTATAGTGTCATGAGCCGAACCCGCCATCCATTTCATCCTCCTGTTTTCGTTTGGTGCATTCGAACACGCATTCCTGCAGATTGCTGCGAATCCGGTGAGCTCTAATGCGCAAAGCATTAACCGCGATCCCCAGCCGACTGGCCAGCTCTTTTCTGCGATCGATTTTGGCCCGCTTCTCTGCCTGGTAGTACTCCAGGACCAATTCGCGACTCTTCGATGTCAGCCGCTCCATACACTGTTCCAGGCATTCATAGTCTCGTTCTGTCTCCTCCGGAGGATCCGGCGCCGGCGGTGGCACTGGGTCACGCTTTTTGCGTACGTACTCCAGAGTGAACTTTATGCGCGACACCATAAAAATAGAGTGACGGATCGCCCACGTAGTTACCGATGATCTCAGGCACTTTCCTGGTAACGCGGTTCATGGTTTCATCGGCCAGCTCCTCAGGGCAAGTGCAACCACGACAGGTAAGAATTTTTATGAGCCTACGGCGAATCTCCTCGTATTTACTTCCGGCCTGCTCGCGATTGGGGTTGAGCCAGACAAGCAGCTGCTCGAAAGCCTCGGGAGTTAGTTCCCACTCTGTTTTCCTGGAGGGTAGGCTGCTCAAGATCTAAGTTCTCCTCACTCAACAGCAAAACCTTCGTCCGGGGTCGCAGGTGCTCACAGCACATGCGCTTGCTTGCAGTCCCTCATAGTACTGGGCTTGGTAGACACCGCGTTTTGACCCACCTCCAAGAGTCGCCAATGCTTCAATCTCCCTCCCGAGAGGGGAACTTGCAGCATTCCTTAGCAGATCCGAGGTGGCCCACCAGCTTTGATGGTCTTCGCTAGCCCTTCCTTCGGAACCATGGCAAGCTCAAACCTCGGCTTGGGCCCCGCAAGTGTTCGAGGTAGATCCTTTGAGAATTCCAGCCCGTTGTCGCGAGTCATCCACAACAAATACGCGATTTCACCGGCAACCTGAGCAACACAAATAGTCAAGAGTAGTTGGTACAGCAGCATCGGTTTTTCCAATTAGATAGCCTGTTAGGCCGTCGCAAGAGCCAATCGGCTTCTTACCTTCTTATGATCATCAGGGGCAAAACATTTCAAACAAGGTAGGATGGGCTTACATCTCGACACGCCATTTACAGCGCATCCTACGCTTTGAGTTTTGTGCGGGTGGCAAGAGGTGCTGGCGCGAACAGGCAGGCCGTGAATAAGCTTGTGTGTCGTCAAAACTCCGTGAGGCAGCAAATTCAAGCAATTAACGCGCGCGCCGGAACGGACGCTGTGGTATAAGTCCGGTCCAATGATTGCATTTTTCCTCGGTTTGCTCACCTGCCTCAGCGACCGACACCTCTGCTTCGAGCGTCTCGACTCCATCCCGGCCACCCTTCCGGGCAAGGCTCGCTCTCTGCCGTACCCGTCTCCGATCCCCTTGCGGCGGAAGGAAACCCCTATGAGTCATCTCTGGATCACGGAGCCGCTCGTTCTCCTCTAAATCGCTCGGCGAGCAATGCGTACGCCTTTGACCGCATGGCGACGAGCGTTACCGCAAGCCCCACCGCGCCTGCGCTCATAAAGACGAGCGCGATGCCCCGGCCGATTCCCGTCCCGAACCAGCTGCCTATAAGTTCAACGCCGGAGCCGGTCGTCATGAACGGGATGAAGATCAACTGCGCGATAGGACCGATCAAGAACGCGGTGACGGGCGAAGCGGCTTGTTCGATCGAGTGGGCGAATCCGAATACCCGGCCGAGCCGTTCCGGAGGGACCACTCTCTGGAAGATGGTTTGCTCGATCGCCTCTGTAAAGGGAATGAAGAACATCCAGACGAACGTCCCGATGGCGAGGAGCGTGATCGAGGGCTGAATGGTGAAGAAGATGCATACCGTCCAGGTAATGACATTGTTGCGGAAGAGGACGCGGAGGGGATTCGCTCCTAGCCCCTTCTTCGAGATATACAGTCCCCCCAAAATGAAGCTCAAGCTCAAGACTCCCCACAATGTTCCCCAAACCTCGACCGAGACGAGCGACAAGCCGTACGCGTCCATCAGGGCAAAAAACACCCCCCCGAGGAAGTTGTTGAACGTGGTGAAGAAGATGAGCCCGAAGAGTCCTGGCACGGCTTTGACGGCCTGCATCGTTCCGCGAATGTCGATCCGCTTGCTCGCCTCGCTCGACGCGAGTTGAGGCAGATCCTCCGCCGGGGTTTCCTCCGGCCTTCTTCCTTCGGGAAGCACCACGGTTTGCGGAACGGGGCCGTCCCCCGCGCGGATGATCTCTTTTTCGGGGATCGGGACGAGCGCGAGCAAGACGATCGCAAGCACGGTGGCGATCGCGGCGGCGAGGAGCACGAACGCCATCCCTCCGAAGGCAAGGGAAATGCCGCTCGCGACCGAGGTAATGCCGAACGCGATCCCGATCGTCGTTCCGAACAGTCCGTTTGCCCGATCCCGCCGGTCCTCGGGAACGATGAGCGCGACGAGCGTCGGGATGGCGATATTGTAGATCGTCCCGACCAAAGTGCCGGAGAGCAGGATGACGACGAATATCCAGAGCATGACGCTCGCAACCGATGCCAATGCGCTTGCGGGCGTCGTGTGAAAGATCGCGAGGCCGATCAAGAACAGGCTGAGAGTCGCAATTGACGATCCGAGCATCGCGTGCTTTTTCTTGTGGTGGTCAACGATGGAGCCGAACCAGAATCCCGAGATGGCGGTTAGCACCAAGAAAATGCCCGCCATGATAGAGGTCGAGATCACGGATTTGGTCGTAAGGAACGCCCAAAAGGTCAAGGCGAACCAGACGAAATTATTCGTCGTGACCACAAGCAGGGCCACGCCCAAAAGTTGGTAAAAGGCCTTCATGGCTTTCACTTCCGCTTCCCGGCCGCCACCCCTGGATCGTCCAGGCAGGAGCCCTGCCGGCGGATGCGTCCCGTGCTTCCATCGTGCTTCTCGCCTGCGATCTCGATGTTGACCTCGTGGGAAGCTCCATCGCCATCGCGGCGTTTCGCCCCATCGCGCACGGCAATGACGAGGCGGACGGACTTGGCGTCGGTGGCCCGCTGCAAGACTCACGACGTCGAGCAACGGAAAAGCGCGACCTTGCCACTCCCTCCGTCTGCGCCGATGAAAGAGCGAACCGCATCCTCTTCACCCGCCCAGAGCCACAGAGTGCGCGACACGGCCTTTCGCGAGACGGTCGATATCTGCCCCGCCGGCCCGCCCAAGTCGTTTCATCCACCACCACGCCGATTTCGATCGCATCGACCGTCCCGATCTCCGAGTGCGCGGGCCTTCGCCAGATCGCTCGCGCCAATCGTGATCGGTAGCCCCGGATGCAGCCGGCGCAATACCTTCGCGAGACGGCGACCGACTATGCCGGATCCTCCAACGATCAGAACGGGTCTTTGCGTGTTCGCAGGCATGATGAATGGGCTCCTGGTTGGAATTATGACTTCGAAATGCGAATTCGCATCCCGAATTCCTTGACGCGGCGTACGCGGCGGACCTCTCGCCGGCGATGCCCGGCCGCTATGTCATGCTTGCGATCGGCGACACCGTTCGGGGATGGACGAGCAGTTGCAAGCCCGATCTTCGAGCCGTTCTTTACGACCAAGGAATTGGCCAAGGGCACGGGCCTCGCCCTGTCCACCTTAGACGGCATCGTCAAGCAGAGCGGGGGCTAGTTGTCCAAACTCCTACCTTCCACCTGCGGTTGTAGTCGCGCGCGTAGTTGACCGGTCCTTCGCCGTGAGAGTTAGCCCGAACAGCACCGCCGTTCTCAATGAGGAGAACTTCGTGGATCTGTCGTTGACCTGCTCTCACTGGCCTTTCTGCCAAGACTTTGAAATCAGATGGGTTGTGAACTCGGAGGGAGTAGATGTGGTTTGGTAGGCTGCCTGCCTCCACTAGCATCACTGGAGGGTGCTGCTGGCCTCAGGCCTACGCCCCCTTTTTAGAATCGAAGGTGCCCCCTGAGCCCCCGGGAGGGTAGGAGGACTATCGAGGTCGCTCGCCAGGGGTGCGCACCCAGAAGTGAGGGCATCAGCGTTGAAACACAGTTCAGAAAAGTCATCGCGACTATTCCTCTCGATGGCCTTGTTGATGGTAATTCTACCACTGGCAGGTTGTGAGAGGCCTAAGCCAAAGCAGCCAACAGTCGCAGCGGAGCCGTCGTTTGTCGAGCAGGCCAACCGGATCTCTCAGCAAGAACTAGATCAGTTGGTTGCCTCCGTCCTCGGGCTTCGGCGCCTGCAGCAGCAGCTGGAGCGGGACTGCTTTTCCAACCTTCGTTCCACTCGTTGTCGCCAGCTCCTGGACGAAGGGTTGGGCCGAATGGATGCCTCCACAGCCAACTCGATCCGAGCGATTCGCAACGCTCGACTGCAAGCCACCCTCACGCTTGAGCAGATCGGCAAACAGCTGTCTCAGTCCGAAGAGGCCGCGAGTCACTACTGGATGATCCTGGTCCTAGCCCAGCAGGAGCTGGCCAAGCAAGAGGAAAGCTTCCTTTCCAGCAGGAAAAGGAAGCCTTCCGAGTAGCGCTAGTTCTGAGGATCGTGCTCCCCACTGAAGAACCTGTCCGGCCTCGACCCGTCTGGTCACTCGGAGCCGTGGTATCGCCACAAGAGCCAATACAGGAAAAGTGCGAGGGCTTCTTCAGCCCAATCGACAACAATTTTCTGAACATCGCGAAGGCGGGACAAGCCATCCCGGTGAAGTGGCGGTTGACGGACGCCAACGGCGTACCCATCGGTGATCCAGCGAGCTTTCTTGGTCCTTTTTCCTATCCGATCAGTTGTTCCGATCCAGGTGCTCGGACCGACGCGATCGAGGAGGCAGCGTCGGGCAGCAGCGGCTGGAGTACAACGGCGACGGCTACTGGCAGTTCAACTGAAAGACGCCGAAGGATGATGCCAACACTTGTCGGACGATGTACATCTCGTTCAATAGCAACGCGACGTCACCGGTGGTGAGGTTCAGCTCCAAAAAATAGTCAGGTAACCGGTCCGGCGGCGATGCTGGGAGTCGCGCCGGATCCGAAGTGAAGGATGATGAAAACGAAATGTTCTTGGGTCAGCCTTTTTGGATCGCTTTGTGGTGTCTTGCGTGTAGCCATGGGTTACCCGCCTCTCAAGGATGAAGACCCGGTAGACACTCTGGACATCGAGGTTACGAAGATCAGCAAGGAGCTGGCGGAGATCCGCAAGGCAGCGATGGCCCAGTTGACCCTTGCGTCACAGCAAGAAAGCCGTGCCTCAGCCGAATCAGGTCCCTGCCGGTTTTAAGAAATTTAGAAGGAGTGGAACCAGACCAGCGGAAAGGCATTCGAATGCGGGAACGCAATGCCGAAGTGGCTGACGTGCGGAGACCATTCACTTGGTGGGGTGATAGTTCATTCCGAGGGTCATGATTTTCTGCAGTAACGATTCGTAGGCGACCCCACAGTGCTTGGCGGAGTCAGAGAAGTCTTCGTCTTGCGCGATTTGAGGGTTGGGGTTGACTTCGAGCAAGTAGATGCGGCCATCCGCTGCCATACGATAATCCATTCTGGCGTATCCGCTAAGGCCGAGGATCCGATAAATGCGTTTTGAGAGCCGCTCGAATTCCTTCCTCGTCTGAGGTTCCAGCTCGGCGGGTTTCGTGATCAGGCCGATCTTCTTTTGATAATTCACGTCCCATTTCGCTTTGCCAGTCGCGATGTTCAGTGCCCCTGCAGAGGGATTGGTGATCATCAGTTCCCACGGAGTATAGGCATGAAGTTTCCGATTTCCGATCACCCCCACATAAATCTCCCGGCCCTCAATGAATTCCTCTGCGATCGCCGAGGTCTGATTCTGACGATGGATGAATTCGACGCGCTCCTTCAACTTCTCGTTATCGCGCACGACGGATGCCTGCGCGATGCCAGCCGAACCCTCATCGCTCAGGGATTTAACGAAGAGTGGAAACGTCAACCGGCCAGGGCGGCGGCCGTTGCGGCCGACCGGGAAGACGGCAAAACCCGGCACCTGGATTCGGTGGTAAGCCATGATTTTCTTGGTTAGGGCCTTGTCCCGAGCGAGAGTCAATCCGCGAGGGTTACACCCCGTATACTTCTGCTTCAGCAACTCGAGGAAGCTCACCACGTGCTGGTCGAACAGCGGATAGCCGTCGAATTCCTCCAGCAGGTTGAATGCAACGTGCGGCTTGTGGTCCTGAATGGCCTTTCGGATGACGCCGAGTTCGCTTCGCACGCCGATTAGCCAGACTTCATGTCCCGCTCCCCTCAAGGTTGAAACCACGTCGTACTCGGTTCGCCAAGGCTGTCTCTCTTTGTCCTCCACGCCTTCCAAGGTCTCTGGAGGCATCAATTCTCTCTGCAGCAACACGATAATGCGAAGCTTTCTTTGGTGCTTGCCCTTCATAGTGCAATCCGATGATAGCCCGAGCGAACTCCGTTCATTGTCTGGACCGTCAGCAGCACCAGCAGCCTCTGCTTTGTATGCGCTTCGGTCAGACCCAGACGCAGCTTCAGTTCGCGGCAGCGGTCAATCATGGGCAGGAACATCTGGTGAATGGCATAACTGTGAACGCCTGTTCCCTCCGCCACCTCCTGACAGAGCTCGCGGCGGTGGTGTCGCAGGAAAGTGACGGCACTGGGCCGTTGCTTGTGGCGGGCCTCCGAGGAGAAGACCCGTTGCAGACCATGATCATAGTCCGCCGTCCGGTGAAACGCATAGTGCCGACGCTTGACCCGGTAGTGCTCCCGAAGAGTCATCCTGATCTCCGGCAGATCCTCAAACCTCTGTCGAGATCGAGAGAGGGGCCTCGTGCCTGCAATAGCCTTCATGATCTGGTCGACATATTCGAGTTTCTTGAGCGCAGGCCATCCCTCGTACTGCCTTTTCCATCTCGAACCCGTGACCAGCCACACAGCAAACGTTTCGGCAAAATCTTCCGCGGGATGAGCTTGCGCGTACCATGCTGGAAGGTGCAACACATAGTCGCGGCTGTGGGGTTCTGGTTTGTACCAGTCCGGATACCGATGGGCGAACGAACCAAACAACGCGCGGTAGCGGGGCCGGCTGTGAAGCTGATAGGCATTGTCGATCGCATGCCCAGTCTCGTGTCGCATGATCTGGAGACATTCCTTTTCGGTGCCCCCCTCGACTTCGAGCATCTGCTTGCGCTCCAGCCTGGCGAGGCGGGGGTGAGCCAGATAAAACGGTATGGCGAAACCCGGAATCCTGTCGGGTGTAAACCACTCCTTGGACAGCCAGACGTGGGGCTCAAAACGTAGACCGCGCGCCCCAAGCTCTTTGTAGAGCTGGCTAAGCCGGTGTTTCAAGGGCGACCCTTTCACGCTCAATGGCAAGTCGCAAAACCGGGTGTCGAGCAGTTGCTCGTCAGTCATGGTATCCAGAGCCGACAGCCCTAACTTCTTCAGTTTCTTAGCCCGCAACAAAGCACCTCCGCCCGGAAATCCGTTCGCCTTCAGCAATTGCGACTCTAGCACGGTTTTTGGAGTTTGAGCCTGCTTCCCGGCAAGCAAGGCTTGGCAGGTCCTAAGCAACTGCGTTTCACGCATACACCCAAGTGGACAAAAGTGAACGCCCATGGTGTACGCGTCGTGTTAACTTCGCAATTGATTTCGATACTCTGAATTGGCCCCTATTTCCCTTGTAACTCGACAGCAGCTCCAGTCTGAGACCAGGAGGATGGTTGAGCCGGATGGAAAGGAGAGCGAAAGTAGACCTGTTCGAGCAGATGAGGCGAGAGTACGAGCTTTGGTGAGACCATCAGAGGTAGCGGAGTGCATCGTCGTCTGGTGCGGCCGGCGTTGAAGGACGCGATGCCGCCAGTCCTTGCGAGCCGAGCGGCGACAAGAGCTCATGCTCGCGCTGAGAGGCGAAACTGTGCCCGAACGGTGAATGCACTGACGTGAAACAGACGTTCGGGAAGTCTGACTCGAAACGAGTCCGAAATGAATCGAGTTGAACGCTGGAGCCCTCTTAGAATTGACTTCTAAAGGATTTGCGGAATGGGTGGTGGGTGGCGCGCCCGAAAGGATTTGAACCTTTGACTTTCGGATTCGAAGACAGAAGGGGAGGGACGATTTTCTTCTTGTTGTCCTGACACAGGGGCAGCTAGGGCTTGCTGGCAACAACCGCACAATCGCTCCTGACCCAACAGGTCTGCCCGGCAAGCCACTGGATCGGGCTTATTAACGGGAGATTTCTCAGACGCGCTCAGCATCAGCGAGCTGACGAGTTATTTGCCTTTTCGGAGAAATCAAGGTATTCACCCAGAGTTTCTGTGTGGCACACTGATGGCGCGGGTTCCCTTTTGTGCGCAGAGCAAAATCGGCAACGTCTGCGCGCCACCCCGAATCCGCAAAAGCGGAACGGGTTTGGGAGTGGAGAGGACGCAAGCCGCACGTGCTGTGTTCGATCGGGCGGCTGAATTGGATCCGGGGTCCAAGTTGCTAGACCGTCGTTGAGCCCTAAAAAGCTGATAAAGGAGCTACGTGGACAAGCTAAGTCGAAGGTCAATGTTACGCCGGTCGTTTGGTCTGACAGGAGCCGTGACCGCTTTGCTCCCGGTGGCGAATTCCAGTGCACAGGAGAAGCGTGCCGAGCCGGATCGAAAGCTGAGGGTGGTCGCTGTGGGAGGCCACTCGGATGACGCCCAGACCTGTGCCGGCGGGACCTTGGCTCTCTTTGCTGATCAAGGGCACGACGTGGTGGCTCTATCACTGGCCGGCGGACCGCCTCCGGGCCCCGATGCAGATCCCGAGAAACGCTCTGTGAGGAGCCGTTTGGACTCTATGAAGATGGCTGAGATTCTGAAGATTCGGCTGGAATGCTTGAACTATACCGGATCGAATAGCGGCCAGTTCTCACTTCCCATCGTCTACGGGACTGCATCAGAAATCACGGGACAGAGATATAAGGAGTTCACGGAAATCCTGCTGGACAAGTATAAGCCCGATATCGTCTTCACCCATTGGCCAATCGATTTCCACATGGATCACCGGGCCGCTTCGCTACTCACTTACAGCGCCTGGTTGGCCAGCGGCAAAAGATTCCCACTCTATTACATGGAAGCGGAAACGGGAACGCAAACACAAAACTTCGTTCCGACTCATTATGTTGACATCACTTCCGTGGGGGAGCGAACACACGAAGCCTGGAAGGCCCTCACACTGTGGTACGACGCTATTTGGCCTCTCCATGACCTGATGCGGCAAATGCGAGGGGCGGAACACGGATGCAAGTTGGCGGAGGCCTTCAACCACCATGCCCAAAGCCCCGCCCGGCCGGCGTTGCCTTGAGAAACAGCCGAGG
Source organism: uncultured Acidimicrobiia bacterium (assembly GCA_963752385.1). Classification (GTDB taxonomy): domain Bacteria; phylum Acidobacteriota; class Terriglobia; order Versatilivoradales; family Versatilivoraceae; genus CAVVYL01. Next base: position 233,171 of record CAVVYL010000065.1, read on the forward strand.
GTAGGTCACCAACCAAAGTGGCACGTCGATGTGGGCCGCGACCCTGCCCCAAAAGTTGTCTGTCAAATCTATTCAGCAACCGAAGGCCTTCGACAAAGAATACCCATTACCGGTAAGTCTTCAGTGGGCAAGCCAAGAGAATGTCACCAAACGTCATCTCGAACACGCGCTTGCCGCAGGCCTGACAAGAGGTAACACGATGTTTCGAATGACAACAATGATGCCGCGGTGTTGGGCTTCGTTCAATTCCTTGGCTGTTCGGGCACAACAGAAAGTCCTGGGTCCGCCTTTCCGATGGTTGGATCATTCGGCCAGCCCGCAGCTGATTTCCGCAGGCTTCGCGAAAGAACTCTCCTTGATGCTGTTGGTTACGCTCTGGACACTCGTCGGATTCGCTCAGACATCGAACAACCACGCCGACGACTCCAACAATCGGCTCCTGGGCGACGTCATGATGGAGAAGTATCTGGCCCAGGAAGCTGCCAAGCTCAGCGATCGGTTCCTGGACGGCGCCCGGACGCTCGACGAGTGGAAGGCCAAGCGACCACGGCTTCGGCAAGAGTATCTCGAAATGATTGGGCTGTGGCCGATGCCGGAAAAGACTCCGCTGCACGCCACAATTACGGGGAAGATCGAGAAGGACGATTTCGTTGTCGAGAAGTTGCACTTTCAAAGCCGGCCGGGCCTGTATGTCACGGCGAATCTGTGGCGGCCACGACAGATCGAGGGGAAGTTGCCCGCCGTGGTGTTGTTTGTGGGTCACTACAACCGGGGCCGCAACGGGCATAAGACGTTCATGCAGGATCAAGGTATGTGGTTCGCGAAGAACGGCTACGTCTGCCTGATTTTTGACTCGCTAACTCGCGGAGAACTTCCTGGCGAGCACCACGGGCTCTACAACGGACAGCGCTGGTGGTGGATCTCCCGCGGCTATACGCCGGCCGCGGTCGAATGCTGGAACGCTGTCCGCTCGATCGACTATCTCGTCAGCCGTCCAGAGGTGGACCGGGACCGAATCGCTGCTACCGGCCTCTCCGGCGGCGGGGCGCTGACGTTCTGGATTTCCGCCGTCGACGATCGTGTGAAGTGTGCAGCCGCCGCCTCGGGGATGACTGACTGGGAAAGCAACGTCACCAACCGGATCCTGCGTCTCCATTGCGACTGTATGCTGCCAATCAACACTTACGGCTGGGAGTTCACGACGGTCGCTGCGCTCGCTGCTCCCCGGCCGTTGATGTTCGTGAACTGTGACGACGACCTCGGGTTCCCCATGGCTGCCAACCATCGTATTTCGGCGCGGCTGCGAAAGATCTACGGGATGTATGGCAAGGACGACTTCTTCAAGGACTACGTGACGCACGGGCCAGTCGGAGCGCACGCCTACACGCCTGACTCGCGGATGACGATTTTCAAATGGATTAACCATCACCTCAAAGGGGACGACCGTCCAGTGACCGACGCGAACTTCGAACGGCTCCCCGAGGAGGAGTTGCGCACGTTCCCCACGGATAACGACCTGCCGAAGGACGCCCTCAACAACGTCATCGACCAGACGTTTGTTCCTCAGGCCGAGGTGTCTCTGCCAGCACCCAGCGAGTTTAGGGCGTGGCGTGAGAAATTGCTCGGACGGTTGCGGTCGCTGTCATTCCCGACGTTCCCAGACCGCATTCCCGCCTCGGACAAAGCTCCCCGCCCCAATTTCTTTACGTTCGTGGAGTGGGAGCGAGAAAGCGGGCCTCAAGTTCGGACCACCGAGTCGGGCCTGTTGGTCTATGTCACTTTGCACGGACTCGTGAGCAACGAGCCGCCCCGCGACAAGCAGGTTACGCTCGTCGTCCTGAACGAGAGCGAGTCTCTGGAGAAACTTCCCGATTGGGCCGCGCAGTTCGTCTCCAATCACGAGCCGTATGCGATCCTCGCACCCCGAGGCGTAGGGCCAACCGCCTGGACCAAGCAACGGGCGAACTACGTTGAACGGGCGCACGTGCTGGTGGGACGCACCGTCGACCAGGGCCGCGTCTGGGACGTCGCAGCCGTCGCCCGTCCACTGAACGGCGAAGGCCCCGTGAAGGTGATCGGCCGCGGTCAGGCCGGTATTCTCGCCGCCTACGCTGCCCTGTGGGAACCGTCAATCAAGGAGGTGATCCTGGTCGATCCGCCGACTTCACACGCCACAGGCCCAATTTTGATGAACGTCCTGCGGGTGCTGGACGTCCCCGAAGCTTTGGGACTCCTCGCCCCGCGGCCGCTCACTCTTGTGAACGCAGGCGATGCGGCCTTCGATCGTACGGAGAAAATCTATGAACGTGCTGGAGCCGAAAGGAGTTTGCAGCGACGCTGACAGCCGGTCGATCACTGGAAAGAGTGCCGGTTTTAGTGAGCGGGAGCAAGTCTCTCGTTTTGCCCGAGATTGGATGCTAAGCGCTACGACTGCTGTCCGTCGCCAAAAGTCTATCGCCCGGGATTCCTGCACTTGGAATCGAAGAATTACCGGGATGTTGAAGAGTTGAAAGGTCCGGGACACCTGTCGGGAAGAAAGCAGTTTGGGTCCGCCGCAGCATCAGACACTGATCCGTGCCAACTCGAAAGGTTCTGGCGTCTACGAAGGGACTTCTTCAGGCAGCCCGATGCCAGGCGACCACGGTTTCTGGTTTGACGATCACCAGGACATGGCTCCATCCAGGCCAAAGGCGGCGGAGCAGAATCCAAAATATTCGATCCTGGATTCGTGTCCGAGGGCGAGGAATTTTTCGCTTGAGTAGGCCCAACTGCTGACACAGGGCAAGGATCTCAAGACTGAGATTGTAGCGAGAACGGAAGAATGCGCTGAGGCAGGTGAGCAAACCGAGGAAAAATGCAATCATGGGACCAGATTTATAGCACAGGGTCGGTTCCGGCGCCCGCGTGAATTGCTTGAATTTGCTGCCTCACGGAGTTTTGACGACACACAGGTGAAATGAGTCGTCAAGCTCCTAAGGTTGATCTCCATCACGTGGAATGAGGTGTCGTTCGGTAGGATCGGTGCATTGAATCTCGTCATTGCTAGAGATTGCCCATTTGGTATGATTGGCCCTATTCTCTGGCTCACCTGAAGAAGGAGACGGTATGAGCACTCAAGGCCCATCTCCCAGTGCCAAGCACTTAGCGTTGGGCACGATGTCCTTCACCGTCTGCTTTGCGGTTTGGGGCCTCATCAGCGCGTTTGCTTCGCAGTTCAGCACGCAATTTGGGCTCTCTGCCACTCAGACGGCTTTTCTGGTGGCTGTGCCAGTGCTCCTCGGGTCACTGGCGCGTATCCCGATGGGGATTCTGGCCGATCGTTTTGGCGGGAGGCTGGTTTTTGCCCTCTTGATGTCCGCAGTAGCCGTACCGGCGTTTCTGGTACCGCAGGCGCGGAGTTTCGAACCTCTCCTGATCATTGCGTTTTTTCTCGGTCTGGCCGGATCTTCGTTCGCTGTGGGAGTGAGTTACGTCTCCCGCTGGTATCCACCCGAGCACCAAGGGGCAGCGTTGGGCGTATATGGCTTGGGAAACATGGGACAATCTGCGGCCGTATTTCTGGGGCCGCTGCTGGGAAATCTGATCGGCATCCCCGCAGTTTACCAGGTTACGGCAGCCCTGGTACTGGTCTGGGGCATTGCCTTCGGTCTATTGGCGCGCAATGCGCCTGCCAGAGCGGCTCCGAAGGGGTTCGGCGCAATGCTGGCGATCCTCACGAGCGAACGCGTTGCCTGGGTACTCTCTGCTTTCTACTTTCTCACCTTTGGCGGGTTTGTAGCCTTCTCCATCTATCTCCCTACATTGCTGCGTGACCAGTTTGGACTTTCAACCGCCGACGCCGGTTTCCGCACCGCTGGTTTTGTCGTGCTGTCCACTTTGCTGCGTCCGGTGGGTGGTTGGCTTTCAGACAAGATTGGCGGTGCGCGAGTGCTTTCGGCCGTCTTTCTGGGCATTGTCCCTTTTGCATTGCTGCTTTCCTGGTCCGAAATGCTCCCGTTTACGGTGGGCGCACTGGGGTGTGCGGCCTTGATGGGGCTCGGCAACGGCGGGGTTTTCAAGCTCGTACCGCAGTACTTCCCTGCTAGCACTGGAACCGTGACCGGCTTGGTTGGAGCCATGGGAGGTATGGGCGGGTTTTTCCCTCCGCTGCTGCTCGGATTTTTCCGCGACCGGATGGGAGCAGTCTGGCCGGGCTTCTTGTGCCTATCGGCGATGGCTCTGGCGCTGTGGTGGCTGAACCGCAAAACCTTCATTCCGCGCCAGGAAGCCCTCGAGCTGGCCTTGCCGCCCGAATTGAACCGCACCGCAGACCGACTGCGGGCAGGCTCTTGGGCCACCTTGTGGACCGGGTTTCTGATAGCCTCCATTGTGGTGGGATCACGAACGCTGCAGAACTTTGACGCAGCTCTGGTGATTTACACATTCGCCGTGATCTTTGCCCACTTCGGTGTGGTCTATCACTACTGCGTGTGGTTGCAAAAGCCGCCGACCCAAATGTTCTGGCGGCGCGGCTGGCAAATCTTTTTTCGTCGCGGTGTTTTTTCGAGTTTGGGCCGGTTGGTGCCGGTAGCAATCACGCATCTTGCAGCCCAGCGCTTCATCAGCAAGCGGTCCCCGCTGCGCTGGTGGATGCACCAGTTGCTTTTCTGGGGATGTCTGCTCGCTGTCGCCATCACTTTTCCTCTGGTCTTTGGATGGATTCACTTCGAGACTCACCCAGAGGACCAATTGATCTATGTGGCTCACGTTTTCGGGTTTCCAGCGTTCACCTTTCGATTGCACACACTGTTTGCCTGGATGCTATTTCACGGGCTGGATATTTCAGCCGTGATGGTGTTGGCAGGCGTCGCGTTGTCTCTGTGGCGGCGCATGAGAGATTCGGGCGCACAGTCTCTGCAAACCTTCGCCATGGACTTTCTCCCGCTCATTCTACTATTCGCGATATCAGTAACAGGTCTGGCTTTGACCGCCTCAACCCTGTGGATGCGCGGTGGGTTTTACCCATTCCTTTCCATTTTGCACGCCATCACTGTAATAGCGGCACTGCTGTATCTGCCCTTCGGCAAGTTCTTCCACATCTTTCAAAGGCCAGCGCAATTGGGCGTGAAACTCTACCAGTTGGCTGGTGAGGAGGGGCCTTCGGTCCGCTGCAAACGCTGTGGTGAGGCCTTTGCCTCGTTGCAGCACATTGAGGATTTGAAGCAGGTACTGCCACAGTTGGGCTTTGATTATTCAATGAACACCACTGAACGAACCTGGCAGGAGCTGTGTCCGCCCTGCAAGCGCAAAGAAGTGGCTACGGCCCAACTGCGGCTGAGGGAGGAGATGCATGGCTAGGCTGCCTTCGCCTCAGGAAGAATTGAAGGTGCGTTATGGTCCTCATCTAAACTACCTGCCGCCGGGTGGCTGGCAGGAAGCTTCACGCCAACCACCCGAAAGGCTGGTGAAAACTCACTGCTGCTTCTGCGGCCAGCAGTGTGGCATTCAGCTAAAGGTACGAAACAACCAAGTCATTGGCTTTGAACCTTGGGAGGAATTTCCCTTCAATCGCGGCATGCTCTGCCCGAAGGGCGTGAAGCGCTATATGCAGAGCAATCATCCGGATCGCCTGCTGAATCCGTTACTGCGTACTGACAGCGGATTCCGAGAGTGCACGTGGGACGAAGCCCTTGACTTCACAGCCCGGCGGTTGCGCGAGATTCAAGAACGCTACGGAAAGGATGCTGTCGCTATTTACGGCGGCGCCTCACTGACTACGGAGAAGTCTTACCTGCTGGGGAAGTTTGCACGCGTGGCGCTAGGCACGCGGCACATTGACTACAACGGACGCCTCTGCATGGTTTCGGCTGGAACGGCTTACAAGCTGGCCTTTGGTGTGGATCGCTCACCGAATCCCTGGAGCGATATTCCCAAAGCTCAGGTCGTGTTGGTGACCGGCGCCAACGTCGCAGAATGCGCCCCCATTACCACGGACTATCTCTGGCGCTGCCGTGATAACGGCGGAAAACTCATTGTGATTGATCCACGGATGACGCCGATCACTCGCAACGCGGATCTCTACCTTCCAGTGCGACCCGGCACGGACGTAGCACTGCTGATGGGCATCCTGCATGTAGTGCTGCGCGAGGGGTGGGAGAAGCGTGATTTTATCAATCAGTGCACGCTCGGTTTCGAAGAGGTAGCCAAATCGGTCGAGCCATGGACTCCCCGCAAGACAGCCGAGCTGACCGGTGTGCCTCCGGAGTCCATCGAAAAGGCGGCGCTCTGGTTTGCCGGTGCTGAGCGGGCCATTGCACTGCACGCCCGCGGCATCGAGCATCAATCGAAGGGCGTCGAAAACGTGTTGTCGGTGATCAACCTTTGCCTGGCGACTGGAAACATAGGCAGGGAAGGGGCCGGCTGCATGATGATTACGGGCCAAGGCAACGGTCAAGGCGGGCGCGAGCACGGCCAGAAGTGCGATCAATTGCCGGGCCAGCGGTCCATCAGCGATCCAGAGGCGCGCCGTCATGTAGCCAAGGTCTGGGGCATTGCCCCGGAGGACATTCCGCAGGCGGGATATTCGGCGGTGGAGATCATGGAAGCCATCCATCGCGGCGAGATCAAGGCGCTTCTGTCCATTTGCTTCAATCCGTTAGTATCCCTCCCTGATAGTGGCTTTACGCAGCAGGCCCTGGAGAAACTGGAGTTTTTCGGGGTGGTGGATTTCTTTCTCTCTGAGACTGCCCAGCATGCCGACGTTGTGTTGGCGGGCAGTTTGCAGGAGGAAGAAGAGGGTATCGTGTGTAGCGCGGAAGGCCGGGTGCTCCACATTCAGAAAGCCGTCGATCCGCCAGGCAACGCGCGGGGTGATCTCCTTATTTATGTGGACCTGGCCCAGCGTTTAGGCAAGGAAAAGTTCTTCCCGTATCGGAACGCCCGCGACATTTTCGAGGAGTTGCGAGAAGCGTCGCGCGGCGGTTGTGCGGACTACTACGGTATCACTTATGAAAAGATTGATGAGCGGATGGGGGTGTTCTGGCCTTGCCCGACGCTGGATCATCCCGGGACCCCTCGACTGTTTGAAGGGTCTCGGTTCTTTCACGCCGATGGTAAAGCGCGCTTTGTCACGGCTGAGTATCGGGAGTCGGGGGATCCGACGAACGCAGAGTTTCCGGTCTATCTGACAACAGGGCGAGTGGTGAGCCAGTACCTGTCAGGGACTCAAACGCGCCGCATCGGTGCGTTGGTCGATCAAAACCCGACACCTCGTGTGGAAATTCATCCTCGTTTGGCAGAGAGTCTGGGCATCAAGCCGAACGATTGGGTTACCGTAACGACTCGCCGCCGGGAGATCACGTTGCAGGCCTTGGTAGTGAAGACCATTCGCCCCGATACGGTCTTCATTCCCTACCACTGGCCAGGTCAACAGAGCGCCAACCAGTTAACTCACCGCACACTCGACCCACGCAGCAAGATACCGGAATTCAAGGTGTCGGCTTGCCGCATCAGGAAATGCGCAGAACCGCCGGAATGGGCAAAAGCCGGAAGTCGTGACTCGTCGCGTGATTCGGCATTTCCAATCCTGAAGGAGCGTCGCTGATGTTCGGTTACGAGTTCTACATCGACCCATCGCGCTGCATTGGCTGCGAGTCGTGTGTCAACGCCTGTGCAGAGTGTGAGACCCATCGTGGGCACTCTATGATTCATGTGGATTTCATTGACCGACCTTCCTCAATTGCCACGGTGCCGTTTGTCTGCATGCACTGCGACGATCCTACCTGTGCGCAGGTGTGCCCGGCCGATGCCATCAAGAAGAATGAAGACGGTGTCGTCCAGTCGTCCTTGAAACCCCGCTGCATCGCTTGTTCCAATTGCGTGCTGGCCTGCCCATTCGGGATTCCCAAAGTCATCACGGAATTCGAGCAGATGATGAAATGCGACATGTGCTATGACCGGACTTCTATTGGGAAACGACCTATGTGTGCCACCGTTTGTCCCAGCCAGGCACTCGCTTACGTCACACCGGAAGAGATTGGCCGCCGTCGCGAGAAACCGTCCAATGCCTTTTATTTCGGCCGGCAAAAAGTCACTACCAAGGTCTTTATGATGCTGCCTCCGGGCCACGAGGAGTTACATATGGATGTAGCGGACTACATGTGGGAGGGACAGTCATGATGCTTCAACGCCGACCCAGTTCCGATCCTCTGTGGAGGGATGAGTTTTCAGTTGAAACCGCCAAAGAGCGATATGTGACTCGCAGGCAGTTCAGTAAATTCCTGGTGCTGACCAGCTTTGGCATGTTGGCGGGCAATCTGTGGATCTTGATCCGTTCGTTGCGTTACAGGCCGTTGGTCTATCCCGCCATTCCCGTGGCACGATTGGGCGAAATTCCCGTCGGCGGAGTCAAGCAGTTTCGCTACCCGGCGGCTGAAGACACTTGCCTCATGGTGAGAACTGGCCCGGACCGGTACGTTGCTTACAGCCAGAAATGCACGCATCTTTCCTGCGCTGTTATCTACTCTCAAGCCAACAATCGCTTGGAATGCCCTTGTCACGACGGCTACTTCTCAGTGGATGACGGACGCGTGTTGCAAGGCCCACCTCCACGCCCCTTGCCTAAGGTGATGCTGGAACAGCGCGGCGATGAATTAGTCGCTGTCGGCGTCGATCGCAACGCGGAGCTGTGACATGGAACGTCAACAACCTCAGCTGCAGAGACAGGGCCTCACAGCCATTGATGGCGCCATATCCCTGATCGTCATCCTGCTCATGGTTCAGATGTGGCTACTTACCACCGCACTGGAAGCGTTGCTGGCTGGACACCGCGAGACGGCACTGCCGGCAGCCCTCATCTCCGGAGTCATCTTCAGCGCGTGCTGGGTGCTGTTTCTCTTTGTAGACAGGATTGATGCAGATATACGGCAACGTTGAGGAACTGGTGGGGAACCTGCTTTGTCCTAACCCATCTGAGACTTGTGCTCGACACCTGCGCGGCGCATAAATCTGGGATGTTGTTGGATGCTGGAGTCGCGCAACCGGATCTTTCGCGGGCGGCGCTTCGTATCGAATGGGTTCGCCTTCACCCGACATCACAAAGGATGACTGGGACTGGAAAACGTGGGAGGCCACAAGCGGCAGGGCGGCAAAAATCAAGCTAAATCTCATAATGGCAAATTCAGTTCTCATTCGCATTCTCATTATATCGTTTACCGCTTGTATTCATCGAGCCAGGGTGTTCATGCGCATCGCCAGGGTCGTCGCGACTGCGAAATAGAGGGAGTAGATGACTTCTGTCCAGCCGATTCGAGCGATGTTCAGCTTCGTCGGAATTCTTGGAACTCCCCAGAAGCCGCGCACAATCACCGGCGCAAAGCCAACCATCGCAAGTGGTGGAATCCAGTTGATTAAGATCAAGCCAGCAAGGGCCAGGAGGAGACCTGAGTGATAAAGAACACAAGCCCGAGCTGTAACCGCAGTCTCGGTGCTGGTTTTGAGGCGAGACTTGAGGAAAGAGTTGACGAGAGCCTTCACAAAAAACACGCTGCTTCCAAAATAGAGGATGCAAAGCGCCCACAGCCAGAACCCAAGCCCATGAACTTCTCCGACGGCAGCCTAGTGAGCCAATGGGGCTGTAAGGGTGAGTCCACAGATGCCAGTTAGTTCTCCGGCAACGGAACGTACCCGGTTCTTCAAAAGAAACAGCGTAAAAGCGGTCGCGATTGGGGCCGCAATCCAAAGAAACTGCGGCAACGCCAGCAGGCCGTAGACGAAATAGAGTGCGCTGGCGAGCAACAGAGTCGAGACCCAGTAGCCCGCAAGCCATGTGAGGTCTTTGCGGCGCACCCCCGGGTCTTTTCTAACTGTGGGGCTGCTCACCAGTTGGGCATAAGGCCGCTGAGAGAGGAACACCAAAGTTACAGCGACAGCCATGATGAGTACGGGAATATTGAAGTTCCCGGCGATTCCGGCGCCTATGACGAACGGGACATAAAGCATCCCCCACGCTCCGTGTTCTTTTGGTTTGGGCGGTGCGAGTGTCATTGGCGGCTTCATCTGAGTTTGGTCACGGCGAGGTTGAGCGCTCTACTGCAACTACCGCGCCAAATCCCATGATTTCCCTAAGATACTGTCTGGAATGGACCAGCCCAACGTGCCCTTACGCTCACGCTCCAGCTGCCACTCCCACAGCACCGAGTAAAATCGATACACCGCCCCCTGGCTGAAGCGCTTCAACAGGTTCCGAATCGTGTCGTCGGTTGGAAATCGCTTCAGCCCCAACACGGCCTGCAGCGCCTGGTCCGCTTTCACCAACCCTGCATGGGCAAACCGTCTCGCCCCTACCATTACCGCCATCACAAAGGCCGTGAAGGTCTCCACCGCCGGTATCGCATTCGGTGACTTCAACTCAAACGGCATCGCCCTGCTTACCTGCTCGGCAAATCCCACCTGCCGCAAAAACTCCAGAAACACCACCGCCCCGCCAAACGGCGTCACCGGTTTCGGCGTCTGTCGCAATTCCACTTTCCGTCCACTGAAAATCGCGCTAATTTGTCCCCGCACTGTTTTGTCCCTCCTCAGTTTGCTTGCTTTCTCACTTCAACCTTAACTGATCAGGGTTCAAAACAGTGCCTTCCATTTCTAACGCTTCCAACTTCGGAATTCGGGCTTAACTGAATTTCGCCCCCTTCACTGGTCAAGTTGGGCTAGGACGGCTGCACGACATGGTTCGGGCGACCGAGGTGCTGATCCGGATTGCACTGGCAGGCAGAGAATACGACTCCCGCCGAAAGTCGCCAACCGTTTACTTAGCACGCCAGCCAATGGGTCGCCACTAGGGCGTGCGTCGTATAGCTTGAGACTCACTTTGAGGCCATCAGTTCTGCCGTCTACAGAGTCCACTAACCATGAAGAGTCTCGGCCTGTCCCAACAGCCACTGCCTTCCCTCGAAAAAAGGCGACATCAGAGCCATTATTCGCCATGGCTTTGCAGGACCAGGTGGGGAAAGCGTCGTCGCTGCCAGTGCCAATAACGTTCTGGATCTTCACCTCGATTGAAGTCTGGTCTCGACTTTGGGCCGCGACGATGGTTTGTGCCCGCTCTTCGTCATACGTTCACTGTTCAAACTCCGTAATATCAGTGCCCGTGCCGATGATGTACTTCACTGAACCTGAGGCGTCTAGGACTGCTGTGTTTGACCATCGAATGAGTCGACGACTCCCGTCTTTGGTCACCCAATAATTCTCGTGTTTACCCGGGAATTGCCCTGTCCTCAGCTTATCGAAGACAGATTTCACCTCTTCCAACTCCGCAGGCTGAAGTAGATCCCACAGATACATCTCTTTCGCCTGATCGAACGAATATCCTGTTGTTTCCTGGCAGCGATGATTGAACAGGACTACGCGTGCTTCGGTATCAAGGACTATGATCAGCGCCTCAATCGCATCCATAACGGCTGTAACAATAGGAACACAGTCTTTAAGATCCACCTCGGTCAATTTGCATTTTCGCATTGTATCCATACCGTTTCCTTCTCCTCGCCTGTTGCGTTCAACGACTGTTTTCAAGTGAATTTGTGCGCTTCAGGTCTTACGCTTCCGACGAACACAATCAGCCCGCGGTGACAGGCCAGGGAACGCGGCTTAAGCGCAAGCCGACTCACCATCCCGAACGCAACCCGCAGTATTCACCGCTCTCTTCCAAGGTCATAACGCAACAACTCGATCGCGATGATGAGCCCAGCCAGAACCAGAACGGCGAGTTGCAGGAATCTCGGGCGACAGGCTTTTGGCGACGGACAGGCAGGAAACGCCCGAAGGCAAGGCCGCGTGGAACAGTAGCCGTTTCTGGGGCGTGCAGTTGATCGCGCGACGGGTTCCAGGAGTCGGTGTGGCGCTTCCGTCATCAATTCTTGCCAGGCCGCCAGACGCACTGCCCGAATAGGGAAAGTGACGGGCCGGCCGGTGCTTCCGCAGCCTACTGTTGGTAACTTGTCGTTATCTATATTTGACAAAAGCACTTGTTCCCGATTTGGAAGCCAACCAGAGTTGGTGAAGCCAAATTCGGCGGTAAATACCGGAATCGGCGATGTGTATCCCCCTTCGCTCTGTGGCATGTCGATGATTCCGGCAAGCTTGCTCTGGATGGCTGCCCAGCAGTGCGGTCAGTCGGGTCGCGTCGATTTCGCGCTCAAAGCAGGCGACCCCTCGGCAAGTTCCCAGGCTCGGGTTTTCAGGCTGCGCGCCGTGATCAGCAGATTCTGGGTAACAACTCGCCGGCGAGCATATCCAGGACGCGGTGACTTCCGGTCAGCGTTTTCATCAGCACACGACCCTTCGGCTCGGCGGACACTTCTCCAATGATCACGGCTTCTTCGCCATACCGTGTGGCCTGCATTGCCTCCAGGACCTTTTCTGCACTCTCCGGCGCTACCAACGCGACCAGTTTTCCTTCGTTAGCGACGTAGAGCGGGTCATATCCCAGCATCTCGCAAGCAGCCACAACAGGCCCATGAACAGGTATGCGCGATTCATTGATCACGATATTCTTCTCTGACTGCCGAGCGATCTCATTCAGAGTAGTTGCCAGACCTCCGCGGGTCGGGTCGCGAAGCACATGAATGCTGTCACGGGCTATCGACATGGCCGTCACCAGATGATTGAGTGGCGCCACGTCGCTCTGTACTTCTGCTTCGAATCCCAACTCACCTCGGGCGCTCAGTACGGCGATGCCGTGGTCGCCAATCGAACCCGACAGGATGACTTGGTCTCCTGGTTGAGCCAGGGCCCCACTCGGCCCCGAGCCCGTTGATCGCACTCCGAGCGCAGTTGTGGTGATGTACAGCCCGTCTGCCTTGCCTTTCTGCACCACCTTAGTGTCTCCGGCCACGACCTCCACTCCGGCCTCTTTGGCTGCTTCCCGCATTGACTGAAGCACTCGTTCTAGGACTGCTAGATCCAAGCCTTCCTCCAGAATGAAGCTTGCCGCCAAGTAACGCGGGACTGCGCCCATCATGCAAACATCGTTCACACTTCCACACACCGCCAGGCGTCCGATGTCGCCTCCCGGAAAGAACAGTGGAGCCACGACGTGGGCATCGGTACTGCAGACCCACTGCCCGGTCTTGTCGTGATCCAGGACGGCCCCATCGTTAGCAGACCGCAACAGCGGATTGTCAAAGGCTGGGTAAAAGAATCGTCGGACCAGATCGTGTGTTAGCTTTCCTCCGCTGCCATGACCAAGCAGGATTTTCGAAGCGGGATTGAGGGGTGTTGGACAGGAAAGCATCATCGATTTCCAGCAAGCTCGACCTCAGCGTTGAAAACATCCGCAATAAGGAGACTGCAGGCACTCGGGCTCTGATTTATGCTTTAGCCGACTTGAGGCTTTAACTTTTTCAACGGTACCGATAATAGGCTGCGCAAGCACCTTCGGAAGAAACCATCGTGGCCCCTAGTGGATGGTCTGGTGTGCAGGCAGAGCCAAATGACGGACATTCGTTCGGCTTCTTCCAACCTTGAAGAACAAGCCCGGCAATACATTCTGTGGATTCGGATGTCGTAATCGCATTCAGCGGAAAGCGAAGTGTGGCGTCGTAGTCGGCAAACTCAGGCCGCAGACGCCAACCGCTGCCCGGAATGATTCCAATGCCACGCCAGGGCCAGTCGCATTCTTCGAACACCTGGCCAATTAGATTCTGCGCATGGCGATTGCCCTCGAAAGTCACGGCCCGGGGATAAGCGTTCTCGACTTCCGCGCGCCGCTCTTCGAGCTGTTGGATCGCCAACAGGATACCTTGAATGAGATCGACTGGTTCGAACCCAGTGATGATGATTGGCACCCCGAAATCTGCTGCAATTTTTGGGTATTCCTGGTACCCCATGACGGTGCAAACATGTCCGGCGGCGAGAAAGGCTTGAACACGGTTGTTCGGCGAAGAGAGAATGAGGCACATGGCGGGGGGCACGCGCACTTGCGATACCAGCAAGGTGTAGTTGCGGATCCCCAATTGCCGCGCGCGCCAGACGCTCATGGCATTGGCCGGCGCGGTCGTTTCAAAGCCGATGGCAAAGAAGACGACTTGCCGGTCTGGGTTTTGCTCTGCGATCCTCAAGGCGTCAAGAGACGAATAGACGACACGGACATCGCCGCCATCGGCCTTCACATGGAGCAAATCGCTCCGGCTGCCGGGAACCCGGAGCATGTCCCCGTAGGAGGCGAAAATCACTCCTGGCTGCTCGGCAATTTGAATTGCCCGGTCGATCTGTTCTAACGGTGTCACACACACGGGGCAACCGGGCCCATGAACCAACTCGACTTCAGGAGGCAGGAGTTCATGAAGGCCGTAGCGCATGATGGAGTGCGTCTGCCCGCCACAGACCTCCATCAGGGTCCAAGGTCGCTTCAGTTGTAGCCGCAGACGGCGCAAGCCCTCCTCGATCAACGCAGAGCTGCGAAACTCAGTGACATATTTCATAGGGTGCAGACTCTCCTGCAAGTTTCGCTACATGGAGCGAACGCCCGGGCTGCTTGGCAGCTCCACAGTCTTGAAAGGTAGCTAGGCATTCCTGTCGCTGACACTGAGTCAAATTCAATTGCCGGCTTCTCCTGGGGGGCCGATCTCGCCTTCGAGCAAACCATCCTGCTTGAGCAGTTCGAGAGTTCCCACCGCTTCTTCTTCATCCAGCAAACTAATGGCAAAACCCGCGTGGATGACGACGTAGTTCCCCAGTGCGGCCTCAGGGACATAAGCGAGACACACCTCTTTCGTCACACCACCAAAATCTACTTTGCCCATAGCCAATCCAGCGTTTTCGTAAAGTGCAGTGATTCTTCCAGGCACTCCTAAACACATCGCCTCACCTCCGCGTGTGCTCAGCCCATACTGAAGCCGCAATCACAGCCTGCCCCAGAGAAAGTCCACCGTCATTGGGAGGCACTTTGCGATGTCGGTACATTTCAAACCCGTCGGCTTGCAGCAGGGCAAGCGTCCTACGCAACAGCCTGACGTTCTGGAAGACCCCGCCGCTGAGAACAACCCTGTTCACACCCCAATCCTTGCGCGCTGATACCGCCACGCTAAGCACCATGGCCGCAATTGTATTATGAAATCGCCCCGAGATCACGGCGGCAGAGGTGCCCGACTTCAGGTCCTGAACTATCGCCTGGAGCACGCCGTCACAACGAAGCTCAGTCTCAGCAACTAAGGGTATCGGGTAAAGACCCGACTCTTGCGAATCCGCCATCGCTTCCAGCTCACTCGCGGCCTGACCTTCGTATGTCACCTCCTGCCGCACACCAATGATGGAAGCCACTGCGTCAAAGAGGCGTCCCATGCTGGAAGTAAGTGGGCAGTTCACGCCAGCTTGAAGTTGCCGGGCGATGACCGCGAGTTCGATCGGCCTTTGATGTTGTCGGGACTCCACGGAGGCCGGCGCTGGCTGTGGGCCTTGTCCCATCCGGATGGCTGCCAGCACCGGCGGCAAATCCTCTGTCCAGGGAATGCCAGCTTGCTGCAGATAGCTCAAAGCCGTCCGGTACGGTCTGCGTGTGGCTGTGTCGCCGCCTGGAAGCGGAACGTAAGCCAAATGTGCCAACCGCTCAAATCCACGGTAGTCCGCCAGCAGAAATTCGCCACCCCAGATCGCCCCGTCCGTGCCATAACCGATGCCGTCAAAAACCACACCGAGTACCGGCGATTCTCCGGTTAACTCGTTCTCAGCCATGCAGGCGGCAATGTGCGCATGATGGTGCTGTACTCTAACTGAAGGAATATTCTCCCTTTGAGCGCGCTGGAGCGCGTAGCTCGTGCTCAAGTAGTCTGGGTGATGATCGTGGGCGATCAGTTGAGGTTCGATCCGAAAGATCTTCTCGAAATGACGAATACTCTGCTCAAACGAGCTCAGCGTTTCAAAATTCTCCATGTCGCCGATGTGATGGCTGAGAAAAGCGTAGTCGCCGCGGGTGATGCAGAACGTGTTTTTAAGCTCGGCTCCTGTTGCCAGGACGGAGGGAAAGGTCGCTGGCAGCTCCACTGGGAACGGAGCATAACCTCGGGAACGCCGAATGGGCAGTTCCCCCCCGCCTACCACGCGAACCACGGAATCGTCGCAAGGGACATGGATCTCGCGATTGTGTAGCAGGAAGCCGTCAGCGAGACCTGCCAAGCGACAGAGAGCCTCATCGTTCGACCGGCAGATCGGCTCCTCGCCTAAATTGCCGCTCGTCACTACGAGAGCATTGGGGAAACCGCTCTCTGGCTCAGAGAGCAAGGTATGCAACGGCGAATAGGGGAGCATGGCGCCCAGAGTGGACTGGCCGGGCGCGACGCAGGCAGCTACGGGAGCTCGTGCGACATGACTGGGACGCCGATTGAGCAAAACGATGGGATGGGCGACTGACCGAAGCAAGGTGCGCTCCGCAGGATCAAGTTCGCAATAGGCTTCTACTGTTTCCAGATTAGGCAGCATCACCGCAAACGGCTTGTCCACACGACCCTTGCGGCGGCGCAGCTCGCTTACTGCAATTGCGTTCGATGCATCGCAAACCAAATGAAATCCACCAATTCCCTTGAGAGCAAGAATGCCGCCGTCTCCGATCAACTGCCTGGCCTCCTGCAGCGCTTTATCGCCTAATAACGCTTGGGAGGTCGGCGAGGCGGTTGTGCTGCTGGCTGGATCTTTCGCCTGCCTCACGTACCAGATTTGCGGACCGCAGCTGGGACAGGCTATGGGCTGAGCATGGAAGCGGCGGTTCTCAGGATCGGAGTATTCCTGAAAACACTTGGAACACATTTCAAAGGAGGCCATCGTGGTCAATGGGCGGTCGTAAGGGAGGTCTTTAATGAGCGTAAAGCGAGGGCCACAAAGACTGCAGTTGATGAACGGGTAACGGTAACGTCGGTTCGCTGGGTCAGTCATCTCCCGACGGCATTCCTGGCACATAGCTATATCGGCCGCCACGGGTTGAAAGTCACCGGCTTGGGCTACCGAGGGCCGAATGACAAACCCACTTTCCTGCGGAGGGGCGATTTCTGTTGCGGAAAACAAGTCAATACGCACGAGTGCAGGAATTTCCCGCGTCAGCGCATCGATGAACTGTTCCAGTTCGACCTCTGAGCCGCCGACTTCGATGTCAACACCGGCAAGAGTGTTGCAGACCCATCCGCGCAAGCCGTGACGAACAGCAAGGTGGTAGACGAAAGGCCTGAAGCCGACTCCCTGGACAATGCCGGCAATGTGGATGCGTCTTCCTTTCAAAACGCACATCCTCGGGACACAGCGGAACTGCCTGTTTTGGCTAGGCTCCCGGGCGTCCTGCACTTGCGGCGGTTGAAGTCATGCTTTTGCAGCGGAGTAACAGCCAGTCGAGCCAGCGATAGAGGTCTGCTCCGGTGTAGCAGGACAGCGGAAACAGCGCGACTCCCGGATTGAGCATCTCAACACCTCTGTGGAAAGACTCGAGGTTAAAGCTGACCCAGGGAAGCAGGTCCGTCTTGTTCAGAACCAAGGCGGCGAGGTTGCGATAGATCTTCGGGTACTTGTAAGGTTTGTCGTCGCCTTCCGGAACGCTGGCAATCAACACATCAGCATGGGTCCCTAACCGAAACGCTGCGGGGCAGACAAGATTACCCACGTTCTCTACGATCACAAGATCGAGTTCTTCCAATGGCAGAGAGCTCAGCGCTTGGTTCACCATGACCGCATCCAAATGACAGCTTCCGCCGGTATTAACTGCAACCACCGGAACACCTGCCTCTGACACCTGCTCGGCATCCAGTGTCGTTACTGTTGTGTCACCTTCGACAACTCCGATGCGAACGCTGCTCGACAGCGCCTCAATCGTTCGCACGATCAACGACGTCTTGCCGGCACCGGGAGATGCCATAAGGTTGACTGCAAAGACGCTCGCGGCATCAAGGCGGGCGCGGTTTTCCTCGGCAACCCGGTCATTAGCACTCATGATTCTTTCTACAACAGGTACCTGAATTGGCACCATATCTCACCTCCGTGAAAGTCCAATGTAAAATGCAGCCCGCCAGAAGGCGCGACACCGCTCCCGGGGGAATCCAGAAGCTCACTGTGCCGAGATGTCCCAACGGCCCCCGACCTTCCGCAGCAATTCTGGTTCCGGCCCTGCAATGAACGCGCCCGAAAGAGACTACCAGAACCGCAACTCTTGATCCGTCAAGACCTACGGATGGGACAGAACCCCACCTTGTCATCGGATCTCTTCTAGGTGTGCGAAATCACTCACGCAAACCTCAAGTCCTGCGCTAAATCCCCCAAAGGGTCATTATCCATTCGCAGTTGATGCCTCAGCTTCACCCTCGATGAAGATAGACTCCAGGCGGAATTCGTCACCGGAAACTAGCTGGATGCGCGTGCCAGAACAGCGTGGACACGGTGTCATTTCGCCCTTCAGAACGTACTCGGTTGAACAGTCCAGGCACGCGAACCTGGCCGGGACTCGCTGAAAGTTGAGCCGAGCACCCTCGCACAGCGTGTGCTGGCTCACATGACTCCAATAGAGCTGGATCGAACGGTCCACAAAGCCGCAGAGATCACCGATCATCAGGTTCAGTTCAGTGACGCGCGAGGCGCGGTGCTCCGCCGCATATCGAAGCGCGAGATTCAACAGATTCTCGGTGATGGCCAGCTCATGCATCAGGCTGTCCCCGGGATAGGAGCGTGGTTGACTTCCTCATGAGTCGTGGAATCTCCACCTGGACCGGCGGCGACAGCCAGTCAGATCACGAGGAATTCAATCATGCGGAAGTAAGGGTGAAACGCACGAATCCTGGCTTCCACTCGATTGAGCATCGCTTCGTTCAAGCGGTCTCCCTACACACATTGCAGACTTGAAGAATGGCGCGGTTCGACTTCTTCAATCTTCTCCTCCTAGCTTTGGAACAAAGAGCCCTTAATGTTATCGCATCACAGATTCGACAGGGGTGAGTTTCCCGAGGCTGTTTCTTGAAGTGGACAGCAAAGAGTCACGGAGCCCGTGCGAACGAGCGAGTTTTGGCTCCCTCCTCCTTCGTGAAGGCGGAGATGATTTCTCCCCTGAGCGCATTGGACGGCCTTGGATCGCAATGGGAGCAACGCTGCTCCTTCAAAATGGGTAACTCCCGCGAAAGCGGAGCTAGCGAACCCGAGAAACTTTACAGCATGACAGTTACATAGTCTGGATCGCGGACCGCCAATACCGGGCAAAGCGCCAGTCTGACCACCCGCTCCGCAGTCGAGCCAAGGTGGATATGCTTAGGGTCAGGCTTACCGTGTGTTGCGATCACGATTAAGTCGGCCTGGTTTTCTTTGGCAGCCTTGATAATCTCAACATAAGGTTTTCCCTTAACAAGGATTTCCTCAACCTGCAATTGCCTCTTCAATTGGGGAGATACAACTTTCTGCAATTCCGCTTCGCCATTGCTTCCTGCCCATGTTGGTACTCCAGGGTCGCCGGTGACGAGCTCAGGGTAAAAGGAGAGCTGAAGCCGATGTCTTCGATCACATGCAGGACAAAAAGCTTGGCCTCGTGCTCCAGTGCCAGGGAAATGGCATAGTCCAGAGCATACTTAGCTGGCGGTGAAAAGTCAGTCGGGAAAAGGATTCTTCGAAACTTGATCATGTCAGTCTCCTCTCTGTCTCGTGCAACAGGCTTGCGGAGGTGCCGGAAGGCCGGCACTCATCCAGAAGCATTCTATCTTCCAATCAGGAAGAGAGTTATGTTGAATTTCTGACCGTGCCCTCCCAAATCTCGGCAGCAGGCATCCCGATCCCCTAGGGAGAGAAACTATTTTGGGCAGCATACCCGCTCTGTCTTGTTTTGACCGGCCGATGCTGGGTGAAAAGAGCCGCAGGCCGGGAGAATTCACCCAGAACCCAAAGCTCGCCACGACACCCGTTGTGAGGGTAGAACTGGAATAGCGTTACAGGTCATCAGGTTTGGCACACGAGTCAATCAGTGCAAGATCTGGTGAAGGAATTGCCAAGATTAGTCTAAGGGAGAGTGTAGGTTTGCTCGCCGCACTCCATTCCATCGCGGAGCAGCCGGAAGGCACACCACAGGTTGAGTTGGAGGGTTTTGAACCGTGATGGCCATCTGGTCGTGCGACACAGAGCGCTGTCCCAGAGCCCTCATTGAATCGAGCATCGCCCGGCGATCTTTTCCGGGCGGTGCAAAGGAAGGCAATCATGGTCGCCACAGCCGCCAAGCAAGTTGACGCAAAGAGCACGCCCTCACGTCTCCTGGTTGTCACGAGCGACGAACTGCTCCAACACAAGGTTTCTCGACTCCTGGCAGAAGAGCACTGCGAACTCTGCTTCAGGAAACCGGGAAGACGAATGGGAAGAGACCTGTCCTGGCTTTCCGAAGCCGAAGTGGTGTTGCTTGATGTCTCTGGCCCTCTGAAGACAGTCCTCCATGCCTTGGCGTCCCTTACGGAGCGGCATCCCGAAGCCAAGGTCGTGGTTCTCGTGCCACAGTCCGAGATGTACTTCTGGATCGAAGCCATCCATCTTGGGGCATGGGAATGCCTGCCCAAACCGGTCGAAGAAACCGAACTGAAGGCAGTCTTGATGGACGCTTCACGGGCAAGATATCGCTCGGGAACAAGCCACCCGCAGTTGTTGTCATTGGCATGATGACCCTCCGATGCCCGAAGGTTTGCAGGTGGGAACTCGAGGACCGGACCCCACCTCGGATGTCGAATGTGGACAAACTGGAACTGCGGTTGCAGTCTGGGGTTTTGGATCTACGCTGCTTCAAAGGAGGTGGCTCATGTTTGTGAAGCTCACACTCATTCTTCTAACAGTGCTCACGGCGGCCTGCAGCAATCCGAAGTCTTCCGCAGGGTTTCGCCTGCCAGACGGCGATGCTGAGCGAGGGAAGGCGGTGTTCCTGGAATTGAAGTGCCATACCTGCCATACCGTGCAAGGAACAGACATCCCGTTACCCAGCAAAGAGTACGCCTATGTACGGGTGGTAGTGCTTGGGGGAGAAGTCCAAAAGGTCAAAACCTATGGTGAACTGGTGACCTCCATCATTAACCCATCGCACTCGTTGGCGCCTGGGTATCCGAAGGAACTGATCACCAAGGACAATCAGTCGGCAATGACAAACTTCAATGACACCATGACGGTTCAGCAATTGATCGATCTCGTGGCCTTTCTCCAGTCACGCTACAAGTTGGTTCCGCCGGAGATGCCCGCCTACTAATACGAACGGGCTCCGTTAGGGAGCCCGGCTCTTACAGGGCACACCCCGGGGTCACAGACAACGCTTCGGCTTGAGGCCTTGAATGCAAGGCTGAGTATGCGTATGCGGCCGAGTTGCGTTGATGAAGAGGCAGTAAACCTCTCTGGGTCATCGATCAAGGTACGTCAAGGACCGACGAGAATCTCAGCCAACAAACTCATGCTCAGGATGCTTCACCGTCAGGACCGGGCAAGGCGCCATTCGCACCACCTTTTCGGCCGTGGAGCCAAAAACAAGATGGCTAACCCCTTTGCGTCCGTGCGTGGCCATCACAATCAGATCTGCCTCGAGTTGTTGGGCCTGGCGGATGATCTCCATAAACGGGCGCCCCTTGACGAAAACGGCCTCCGCGTCGATCTTTTGTACGCGAAGCTCCTTGACAATGGCATCTAGAGCGTCCTCCTCCATGATTTCCGGATCGTAGTAAATGCCTTCGAGCGCCGAGCCTTGAGGGTACGGTTCATGAACGTGTATGACATACACCTTCGCTTCAAAGCTCTTGGCTAGGGCAACTGCGTACCTCAGCGCGAATCTCGAGTATTCGCTGAAGTCTGTCGGGACAAGAAGTTTCTTGATGGCGATCATGATTCCTCTTTGCGATTCAGGGTGGCCACTGTGGCCCGCTGTAAAGCTGCGCCCGGCATCGAGACTGCATGCCCCCTGCCAAAAGGCGGCTGTCAGACGGCTGTCCGACTTTCACGCTCCGTCAGAGTCGAGCTTGGAAAGGCGTGGCTTCCGAACTTGAGTCTCTGCGATTCAGCGCCGAGGCCATCTTTCGTTTCGCCTGACATGTCCAAGGTTATACATCTGCCGTTTTCTCAAGATAAGCTGCTGCGGCTAACCTGGGACCGTGGCAAGAAATCTATCGCATGACGAATTGAGTGGCGGTCACCTAGGCGGGTAAATTACTTGCGGGGCGAAAACAGCCGGAATCGCAGGCATCCTCCGGCTCAATCGAGGCCCAAGTCTTGGCAGCACAACATCTCAATTCAGAGGAGAGGCCGCAGGCGGCCGATCTGTTTGAAGCGCTAGTAGCTTCAGCAGATCATGAGCACTGCCGGATCTTGGCAAGTATTCTCGGGCATGTGGCCTGGCGTCTCTGCTTTGTTAGAGCGTGGCAGAAGCACGAACGATATTGGCAGAGAATTCGATTTTGCTGGTCCTCTGTGAGGATCGTCTTGCCGAGGGGGACTTTCGCGATGTGCTGAGGATTATTGCCGAACTCGGGTCTGCTGTTCCTCTGATTGCGTTCTCTCGTCTGGGGGTAGGACGCTCCAGGCCGCCATTCAATCCGTATGTCTTGGAGCACCTCCCTGGTCACCATCCCGCTCGGGAAGTGTGCTCGCCGGATGGAGGGAACTCCGGTGCTTGACTTGACCTCCGCCTGGTTTGCTCCGGCCGGCGTTAACCCTTTCCGTCAGGCAATGTGTGCCTGGCTGAACCTCGGTTCCCTGCCGATCTGACTCAGTGTTTCCGCAATGCGCTCAGGCTTGCCCCAGTCTGACCAGAGTACATCGCGCAGCTCCATGACGGCGACGCGCTTGGGGAACTCTTGCAGGAGATGAGCAGAGAAGTTCCGGTTCGGCATCACCTCATAGATGCCGTCGAGAACCAGATCTTCCCGTGCGCTGCCGATCGACTCACCGTAGATTTCGAACAGGCGCATCATTTCAGGAAAGCAGCGCAACCCCAAGCCCCACAAGGTTTCAACCTTCGCTGCGATGATCATCGTGTTCCACAGAGCCCCGGAAGTCATCGACCACTTGCATCGTTCCGGGCTGGGTTTTTCCAGGAAGGTGCTTGTCCCGTGAACACGGTATCCGTCAATCCAGCCGAGCTGTTCCCCCGGTTGGATCCAGCCATATTCTGGTTCCGGAGAATCAGGGGCGACGCCCAGCAAAAAGACCCACTCCTTCAGGTGTCTGGCTGCCCGGGCTAGCCTGTAAGTCATGTCGACGAATCGATCTTCGGGATAGACAAAATGATCAGAAGGAAAAATCAGCACCGTGGCATCGGGATCGTGAGACCGGACATGGGCCAATCCCAGGAACACTCCGGCTGCTGTATCCCGATTCATCGGCTGAACATACCACTTTGCCCCGGGTTCGCGATGAGAACTGAAGGCATGCCTCCTCTCGGTGGCCTCGCGCGATGATGGTGACACGCCGCTCAGGCGCAACGACCTGGTCAGACCGGTCCAGGGTATGCTGGAACATGGATCGGGTCCCGATAAAGGTGCAGTACTGTTTGGGCTTGTGGCGCCCCAGCCATCGCT
Organism: uncultured Acidimicrobiia bacterium; assembly: GCA_963752385.1. Taxonomy (GTDB): domain Bacteria; phylum Acidobacteriota; class Terriglobia; order Versatilivoradales; family Versatilivoraceae; genus CAVVYL01. Next base: position 256,684 of record CAVVYL010000065.1, read on the forward strand.
GAACGAGAGGTTTGAGGCGCTCTCCCTCGCCTCCGGCCAGAACTACCGACCACAGGTCTTGGTCCTTCTTCGCTACGAGCTTCATGGAGCTGTTCTCCGTTTCTTCAAAGAGTCTTTTGATCTTGCTTCTCGGTCCACGTGGCAACGACGTTCACCACTCGGCCTTTCGATCGGTGTTCCGGGCGACTCGAGTCTGTACTCGGCTCCTATCATCGGACATCGATGTGAAATGCGCATGAAATCCAGTTTGGAAAATCCAAAAACATTCTAACCGGGGCCAAGTATACCCATCAGCGCATCGTGGACGATTCGTTCGATCCCGCCAGCACGGAGGGACGGCCCAACACAGGTGAAGGCTCCCAATACGGAAACCATGGTCCTAATTCGGGTGAGAAACCGCGAGGGACGCAAAGAACGACAAGGGAATCATTGCCTGGTCCAAGATCAGGGAGCCCTTTCGATGACTCGGCGAATGGGTCCGGCCTTAGTAGGCTTGGCGTGTCCTTAGCGGTTCACTCCCGTCTCCTTTGGCGTTCAGACGTCCCTCGGTATTTTTGCTGCCGAATCTTACTGCTGTATGTTGAGCGCAGTCGGCATCTTGAAAGCCTGGAAGAATTTCCCGTTCCCCTACCTTCTAGTCTCACAGATTGCTGTGGTCACTCAGCCTAATCGACTTTGACTTTCACTGCTTTTTTCTTGGCTTCTTCGGTCTTCGGCAGTCGAATCTCCAGGATGCCATCCTTGAAGGAAGCCTTGGCTTGATCCGCCTTGACATCAGCGGGTAATTCAAGGCGCCTGGCGAAACTTCCGCTTGACCGTTCGCTGCAGTAGTAGTTTTTCTCTTTGGTCTCTTCCTCCTTCCTTCTCTCACCCTGGATCGTCAGGGTCGAATTGGTCAAAGTCACCTCGATCTCTTCTTTCGAGAGACCCGGAATTTCGGCCTTGACGACCACATCATCCTTTTCTTCGTACACATCAACCGCTGGCATTTGAAGGTCCAGGGTTCTACCTGGCCACCAGCGGTCCGGCTCCCAAAAACTCAGAAGCGGTCGGCGCCAAAATTCATTGAACATCCTCTCCATGTCCTGTTCCAGCCGGGAGAGGGTCCCAAATGGCGTTCGTAGAGCCAACCCTTCTGGCTGGCTGGTCGTTGCTTTCTTGGTTGCTTGTGACATTGCTGCCTCCGTTGTGACGCTGGGAACCGGGGTGGGAACATTGAATCCCGGCGCCCAGCGGATTTGGGGAACGGGAGTGTTTCAGCCTTCAAGCTACCGTTGCTGTGGCCCGAATCGTGCCGGAAATCAGTACGGGCACCGCCCGTACACGGCCGGCTTCATTCGTTTACCTCTTCTAGGATTGCAATAGCTTGACCAAACTCTCCACTGCCGACAGGAGTGGGAACACCTGGCTGCTCCGGGACAGATCCCAAAGAAACGGGAGGGGCAACACGATCTCAAGATTGGCGCCGGAAGATGAGCTCATCCTCACCTGCCTTCGCCCGGCCAAAAAAATGGGTGAGCTGAACCACATGTTGCGGCAACTCACCCAATCGTCGGATGCGCTAGAGCCAATCTATTCACGAAACAAGTGAGCTGGTACTCGCTCGAGACTGCTGAACTCGGCCGTGAGGCAGTGAAGGAATTCAAAAGCGGTCAAGATCGGGAGCGCGAATCTTTGGCAAGCCCGCGGGGAAAGGACTTGCTAAGGCAACGGCTCGCCAGGAGGCTCGCCCTCCCGATTTTTTCGCGGCTCCCCCTGTGTATTCTGCCAACAAGGCTTATGGGGAGACCAGAGCTCCTTGAAGAACCCATCCCAGTTGATCTGCGTCAATCGATCTTGGCAGGAACTCGTAAAGCACCCAAAGGTCCCATGACTGCTCTAGGTTCCTCCCAGTGCAAGCCTCGGAGAATTCAGACGAAGGCGATCAGGAGACTCAGATTCGCCAGGGGTGCGATCGTGTCAGACGACCCACGCTGCTCCAACAAGCGCCAGACGATCACTGTCATCGCAAGCCAGTGAAATGACATTGACGCCATCGGGAGCTGCCTCCTGCCGTTGCTGATTGCCGAATCCGCTACAACAGGGGGCCCGTTGAGCCACCAGACAAGGCGACTCCCCTGAGAAACAGGAGAGCGAGTTCGTTGAGTTGACGGTTAACCCCGTTGGTCTCGGCTTGAAGGTCGGCGTTTCACGTTAAGGTATCGAATAGAGGACATCCTGATGAAGAGAACTACGAAACGACTGCCGTTCTGGAAGCCTGGGATATTGTGTATTCGCTACCCGTCGCAACTCAGATTTGCCTATGATATCTGCGGAATCCTTCAGCAAGGAGTTAACCCATGAAAAAGTGCCCATTCTGTGCAGAAGAGATCCAAGAGGAAGCCATCAAGTGCAAGCATTGTGGCTCAAGTCTGCAAGCTTCTCAATGGAAAGGCAAAAGACTGTACCGTTCGATCTCTGACAGGAAACTCGCCGGTCTCTGCGGTGGATTAGGTGAGTACCTGGACTGCGACCCGACTCTGGTGCGGGTGGCTTGGGTAGTCCTTACCTTTCTGTCGGCTGGAGTTGCGGTCTTGGCCTATCTTGTCTTGATCTTTATCGTTCCTCGGGAAGATGAACTTCGGAGTCCAGCCAAGGTGGTCAGCACGTAGGAAGCGACCTCATATGAATGAAGCTCTTGGAGCTCGAATGAATGACCTAAGCCACCAGGCCCAAAACCCGGCACGCATCCTTGTGATCGGAATCGGTAATCCTGACTGCGGCGATGATCAGGCCGGGCTCATCGTTGTGCGCAAAGTTAAAGCGCAGGCGATCTGCCATACGAGGGTCATCGAAAGGACCGGGGACTGCCTGTCTCTGTTGGAGATCTGGAAAGACGCCGAATCCGTAATTCTGGTTGACGCCGCACAGTCCGGAGCCGAGCCGGCAACCGTCTTTCGGCTGGAGGGTAGCGCCCAACTTCTGCCGGTGAGCCTCCTGCGCCACTCTTCTACCCACGGCTTTGGTGTGGCAGAGGCTGTCGAGCTCGCCCGGAGCTTGAATCAGCTTCCGCACAGGATTGTCATTTTCGGGATTGAGGGAAAGAACTTTGCTCCAGGCACAGGGCTTTCTCCCGAAGTGGAGGCCGCCCTGGACGCAGTGGTGGAAAACATCATAGCGGAGGCGCGGTTGCTTTCGGATCTGGGGTCGATAGTGATGGACGACGCAACCGAGCGACCAATTTGCAGTTCACGATAATCTTCACCAGAATCCGTGAAATTGCGGCAGATTGTGTTTTCCGTAACTCTTGGAGAGCTGTGTGCAGGTCTATTTGATAGGAGTTGGGCTTTCGGCAGGCTTGCTAACGAAGGCTCCCCATGGCGTCGGGCCGCAGCACCAAGCCATGAAAAGACCGCCTTGGGGCGTGCGCGCGAGTCCTGGTAACCCTTGCGCTACGCCGGCTGCATCTCACTCCTTGATAAGCCGGCCGACAGAGGTGATGACCATGAAACGATTCGACCATTACTGTGAGACGTTGCGATGCAAAATGAACAAGGAAGCCTGCATCGGCCGTCAGTTGCTTGCAATTAAGCCTCATTACTACCGTCTCGGCGCAGACTCACTCCTTGTCAGCGAGGGCTTTTACCCCGAATGCCATGCCTGCATTCGAGGGAGGCGCCTCGCTCGTGCCTGCGGTATCAACATCGGTGTGCTGCGGAAGGAGATCATCAATCTGCGTCACCGGATCGAGGAATCCCCTTGGGTAGGTTATTCCAGACGCCGCGTTCGTTAGCGTCAGCAACAACCAGGTTTTCCGGCAGGAGGTTGATATGCGCTCAAAGGGTAACCGAAGGGAAGGTGGCCGCAAAAGGTCCTTGGAGCATCGCATCGTGCTGTGTGCGGACTGCGACACCAATCGTACGCTAACGGTTGACTCTTCTGGGACTCTAATCTGCTCGAGCTGCGGCTCGAAAAACTGGATGCTTGTTGCTGCGCCCATCGTTAAGAACTTTAGGGAATACAACGAACAAGAAGTTCGAGAGCGCGTTGCCGTGGACCGCTATATCGCCAAGCTGGAGCGAGAAGAATTCTTCGTTCCTCACGACCTGCTGGTTTAGCAAGCGAGCTCACCGGGCCATGCCGGTAGCCCTATTGGAAGTTGAGAGATAGCCATCCGCACAGGGGTGGAGGGCTTGGCAGACTCAGAACGCCGCTGTCGCGACGTCTTGTTGCGGGACGAGAGCTGCCAACGCCACGACCGAGTGCTCACTCCTCATCCTCTGCTCTCACCTCTTGAGGCTCGAGTTTGACGGTACTCTTAATCGAGTTGGAGATCAGACAGTTTTTTTCCGCCTTTTCCAGAATGCGTCGGGCTCTCTCTAGGTCCTTGGCGTAGCGAACGAGGAGCCGCGGCCTGATCACAATCTCCGTCATTTGATAGCCCTCTCCCTCCACTCTATCGAGTTTCCCGACGGCCTTAGAATCAAAGTTCACCACTTCGAGTTTAGACATTTGAGCTATGGCCAAAAAGGTCGTCATAAAGCAGGAATTGACCGACGCGACAAAGTAATGCTCAGGCGTCCACATCCCCTCGTGTCCGTGGAATTCAGGCGGAGAGGCCACTTGCAGGGCCTCCAAACCTGGAGATTCCAGCTCCCCCTTGCGCTGGTCTGTCCACTCCACATTGGTTTCGTAGAGATAAGGTAATGTTGCGGTTGGCATGATTCCTCCAAAGATAATTCTGATGCTCTCTAAGGCTCCAGCTGTATTAACAGATTTAACGCAACCCCCGTCACAGTCGACGGGAGATAAGAATCTGCTGGATAGAAGTTAGTCTTGGCTTTGACCTCCAGTCGGCTGTCGAGCCAAGTCATTACACGAAGATCGCCGCCAGACAAGGCCGCACAGTTGGCGACCTTCCCTCATGGGTGTGCAACCTCACTGCCACTCTTCACTGGCAAGTGCTGCCTGACGGGTTGACAGCCCTGGCATTGAACACGGCGTCCCGTTGGGCAATCCTGGCCGGCAGATCGTGGCCCCTATGGGCTGTCAATTTGCTCGACAGGGCATCGTTGTCGATGGCCTGCAAAATCGAGAGGCGTCTACTGTTGGCACGTCACGAATCCTTTGAAAGACTTCGTGACCTGCCCCTGGGAGCTCATGGGTGAATTGAGCCATCCTTGCGCGAATTCACCCAGACCCGCAGCAATCCACCGTCGGGTGAGAGCATTCGGCTTCTCGTCAGAATAAGGTCAGTTGCGACGTGCCAGTGGTCGATTTTCCATGGTCGAGAACATGGGGGGTTGGATGGCAAGGCCGGCAGAGACAAACCCGACACCCAACCGCAGTAATCAGATCGTTAGGGAGCGGAGCTCCGTCGATCCTGGCCCGTCCTGCTTTTTGGGCCATGACTTGCTAGCTCAGTAGAGGGAGATGGGAATCTAAGGTTTGACTTATTCCTGATCGCATTCTCTTCTCGCCTGGCAAGTGAGGTGAGCCCATGCGAATGTCTACGGGGACACGCTCCCAGTTCGGTCTCTTCTCATTACGAAGCCTTGGTGCAACGAATGGTGCAGAGATCATGACCCATAGGAACATACCAGCTTTCAAAGGAGGTCTCATATGAAAGAGCGAATCAAATGGCTGTGCGTGGGTGTGGGAATGATGTACGGGATGCAGCTAGTCATTCTGTTGATCATTCACAACCTCATTCCTCTGTCGGCTCCACCAGCATTCTCCGTTCTGCTGGCAACGGTCGTCTCTACCCTGGTTGCCTTCATGGCGGGAGGATTTGTGATCGGTCTCATGTCAAAACGAGTCGCCATTCTAGAACCTACGATCGCCACAGTTCTGACGCTGGCAATTGACGCGATCACCACGACAGTGGCTGGACTGAGTGGCATGTTTCTGTTCAGCGTCGCGATTGCACAAGGCAGCTATGGCACTGCGTTGACCATCGCAGCAGTTGCGTTGGTTGCAGCCATTGCTGGATCTCTGTCGGGCGAGCGGATGACAGTTCCGTCCGAGACCTGGGTCGACCAGACGCTGGTCATCCTGGGAATGCTGGGACTAATGACGGCTCCCTTTCTCTTGCTCAGCACGTTCCTGCCGCGCCCGGTCAGCATTGGCATGGGAGTCCTACTGCTGTGCGCCATCTGGCTGATTTCTCATCACTTTCACCAGCAGGACCGTGAGGAAGAGGAGCTGTCCATTCGACCTGAAACCATCAGGCAGTGACTCGGCCAACCAGAGACCGGTACCAACTGAAGGCACTCCGGAATGATTTGAGATCCGATTCCTGCAGCGCAGACCGGCAACTCCGCCGGTCTGCAGCGTCAACTCCTCCGCCCCGAAAGCTGGGACATCAAAGACGATTCACAATCCTCGGCGACGAAAAGCCGCAGATACGATCAAATCACGACGCAATCGAACGATACCATGACCCCGAGGGAACGATTGCGGTGCCATCCTTTGGTCAGAGTCCGTACTAAAATCGAAGGCTGGACCTCAGAAAAAGGGGTAATATCCGCTCAAAGTAGGGCTAACTTGTGCTGCTTCGTGAACAACGAATTCGCAGCACCCGGGTCGCTGGATGAAGGACGGTCTGGGATAAGAACCTATGAACGACAGCCAAATGGGAAACTCAAGGGCAGGGGATGACTTTTGGGTATGAGGGGTGCAGACTGAAGAAGCCCTGCTCCAACTGAGGGTGTACTCTCAGCTGGATTTCGACGATGCTATGTCCAGAAGTCAGAGACGAGATCCTGGATGCTTACTTCCTCAAATTCTTCTCAGGTTGCTTCCTTCTCGATGCAGATCTCTCTCGACCCGGCGGCTTCAACCTACAGCGGAGGACTTGGAGTGCTAGCTTGAACAGCAGCGGCCTCTGGCTGTGGATCGTGGCAGACACTGGGTGGAGACTATGAAAAAACCGGACCAACAACAAGCGCAGGTTCTCATAGAAAGGCACGAACTAGACGGCTTATTACGTGTCCTGCAACAGCGCGGCTATCGAGTCGTGGGACCGACCGTTCGCGAGGGAGCTATTGTTTATGACGAGTTGTTGTCTCCGGAGGATCTTCCGATTGGATGGACCGATGAGCAGGATGGCGGGACGTACCGTCTGCGCCAACGCCAAGATCGAGCCGTGTTCGGCTACGCTGTCGGCCCACATTCCTGGAAAAAGTTTCTCCATCCTCCTAAGCTCAGGCTATGGCGCGCGAACCGGGATGAGCAGGGCTTCAAAATGGTTGCTCAAGACGAAGAGGTACCCAGGTTGGCCTTCCTTGGCGTCCGTTCCTGCGAACTTCATGCCATCGCTGTCCAGGACAAGGTCTTTATGGGTGGTGCGTATACCGATCCAAACTACAAACTGCGGCGGGAAGCAGTGTTCATCGTGGCAGTGAACTGCAGCCAGGCGGGTGGAACCTGTTTTTGTGTTTCCATGAATACCGGGCCGCGCGTGACCCTCGGGTTTGATGTCGCTCTCACCGAAGTTCTTGAGGGCGAGAGGCACTACTTCGTTGCGGAAGCCGGCACAGCACGAGGAGCCGAGGTGCTGGCGAACGTCTCCGAGAAAGAGCCCACGGCGGAGGAGAAGCATGCGGCTGCAGGGGTTGTCGAGAGGACCGCCGCGCAGATGGGGCGGACCCTCGACACCACCGGCATTAAGGAATTGCTCTACCGCAACTATGAGCATACCCGATGGGATGAAGTAGCCGGCCGCTGCCTCACCTGCGCTAACTGCACGATGGTTTGCCCCACCTGTTTTTGCACAACGGTTGAGGATGTTACCGACCTCAGTGGGAACCAAGCCGAGCGCTGGCAACGCTGGGATTCCTGTTTCAACATGGATTTTTCCTACATTCACGGGGGCAGCGTGCGCTCTTCGACCAAGGCACGGTATCGTCAATGGATGACTCACAAGCTGGCTACCTGGATCGACCAGTTTGGGACATCTGGCTGTGTGGGTTGCGGCCGGTGTATTACCTGGTGTCCGGTCGGCATTGACATTACGGAGGAAGTCGCGGCCATTCGCTCAAGTGAATCTTCCAGAACCGGCGGCCCGGCAAAGGAGCAGCCCCATGAAAACACTTGAGCCAGTCCTGTCTGAGCACCCTTTTCTCAAAGGTCTGGAAGCCCCTCATGTACAGCTGATCGTTGGCTGCGCTTCCAACGTTGTCTTCGAAAAAGGAGAGTTTGTGTTCCGTGCCAATGAAGAAGCGAAGCATTTCTATGTGATCCGGCACGGGAAGGTGGCAGTGGATATCTTCTCTCCGGAACGCGGGCCCGTAACGATCCAGACCCTTGGGGAAGGGGAGATTCTTGGGTGGTCCTGGCTGATTCCTCCGTACCATTGGCACTTCGACGCTCGCGCGATTGAGCTGACGCGAGCCATCGTTCTCGATGGGAGCCTGCCTTCGCCAGAAGTGCGAGCAGGATCACGATTTGGGGTATGAACTGCTCAAGCGCTTTGCCCACATCATGGAGCAGCGGCTTCAAGCCATGAGCATGCAGCTCTTAGATGTCTATGGCGACCATTCCTAACAATCAGAGCAATCAAGGTTGTCCCGAGCCCATGCTTCCGGTTCCATACCGCATCCACCGCGTGCGAAAGGAGACCAGCGATACCTTTACCTGTGAACTCCGTCAAGCCAGCGAAGGCAGCGGGCTGTTTTTCGCGCCAGGCCAGTTCAACATGCTGTATGTGTTCGGCGTGGGAGAGATCCCCATTTCCATCAGCGGCGATCCCGGGCGAATGGGAACGCTGGTGCACACCACTCGGGCGGTGGGCGCGGTAACCAAGGCTATGAGCCGGCTGAGACGGGGAGATTGTTTGGGCGTGCGCGGCCCGTTCGGCAGTCGCTGGCCGGTAGAGGCCGCCCGGAGCAACGACGTGGTTTTGGTGGCCGGAGGCATCGGGCTGGCGCCCTTGCGACCGGCTCTTTATCAAATTCTTGGGCAGCGCGAACGATACGGCAAAGTGGTCCTGCTATATGGCGCCCGCACTCCTGAAGACCTTCTATACCGGCAAGAGTTGGACCAGTGGCGAGCCCGGTCTGATCTGGAGGTATACGTGACCGTGGATCGCGCCACCAGCCGGTGGCAGGGCAACGTCGGTGTGGTGACCCGGATGGTTCCTCGTGCGCCCTTTGATCCCATGAATACGGTGGCCCTAGTCTGTGGTCCTGAGGTGATGATGCGTTTTACGATTCTGGAGCTCCAGAAGCGAGGAGTGAGCGACGAGCAGATCTTTGTTTCGCTGGAACGCAACATGAAGTGTGCGGTAGGCTTTTGCGGCCACTGCCAATTCGGCTCCGAGTTCGTCTGCAAGGACGGCCCGGTATTCCGATACAGCCGAGTGAAACGGTGGTTGGGGATGTGGGAGATTTGAGATGGCCAGGCAACATAAGCCCAAACTGGCAGTCTGGAAATTCGCCTCCTGCGACGGTTGCCAGTTGAGCCTGCTCGACTGCGAAGACGAGCTGTTGGCTGTGGCCGACAGACTCGAAATCGCCAATTTTCCAGAAGCATCGCGTGCCGTGCTGAAAGGACCCTACGACCTGTCGCTGGTGGAGGGCTCCATCACGACGCCGCACGACGCCGAACGCATCCATCAGGTGCGCCGCGCTTCAAGATATCTCGTAACCATTGGGGCCTGCGCCACAGCCGGAGGAATCCAGGCCCTGCGCAACTTTGGGAACGTGAAAGAGTTCCTTTCCATCGTCTATGCGCAACCCGAGTACATCGAGACCCTCAACAAGTCAACCCCTATTGCTGACCACGTGTTCGTCGACTTCGAGCTGCGAGGCTGCCCCATCAACAAGCAGCAGCTTCTGGAGGTCATCAGCGCCTTCCTGCACGGGCGCAAGCCGAATACCCCGCCTCACAGCGTCTGCATCGAGTGCAAGCTGCGGGGAACTGTCTGCGTGATGGTGGCGCACGGCACTCCTTGCCTTGGGCCGGTCACCCAGGCGGGTTGTGGCGCCATCTGTCCGAGCTATCATCGCGGCTGCTACGGTTGCTTTGGGCCAAAGGAGACTCCCAATACCGCGTCCTTGAGCCAGTGGTGGTCGCGTCTGGGCGTGAGCCGTCCGGACCTTACCCGCGTTTTTCGTAGTTTCAATGCTTATGCCGAGCCGTTCCGCAAGGAGAGCGAGGTGCATGAGAAAAAGTAACAGCTCGAACAAGAGCAAAACGATCAAGGTCGATTATTTGGCCCGTGTGGAAGGGGAAGGTTCACTGCACGTAAGGGTCAGAGAGGGCCGGGTGGTCGATGTCAAATTCAAGATCTTCGAGCCGCCACGCTTCTTTGAAGCCTTGCTGCGTGGACGCAATTACAGCGAGGCGCCAGACATCACGGCACGTATCTGCGGCATATGTCCCATCGCTTATCAGATGAGTTCTTGCCATGCCATAGAGGACGCGCTCGGAATCAATGTAGGCGGGCCGTTGCGTGCCTTGCGGCGGCTCATCTACTGCGGTGAATGGATAGAAAGCCATGCCTTGCATGTTTTCATGCTGCACGCACCGGATTTTCTGGGCTACGCGAACGCGATCCAGATGGCCAAAGACCACTCCGGGGTTGTGCAGCGCGGTTTGCAGCTAAAAAAGGCAGGTAACGAGCTAGTCACACTCTTGGGTGGCAGGGAGATTCATCCGATCAATGTCAGGGTCGGTGGATTCTACAAAGTGCCGGCCAGAAGGGAACTCGGCCCCGTTGCCGAGCGTCTCAAGTGGGCTCGCGAAGCGGCGCTGGAAACGGTCCGTTGGGCCGCCCATCTACCTTTTCCCGCAATAGAACGAGATTATGAGTTTGTCGCGCTCCGTCATGACAGCGAGTACCCTTTCAACGAAGGGCGAATTGTCTCCAACAAGGGGTTGGAGATCGACGTGCGCGATTACGATGCGCACTTTCTGGAGGAGCACGTCTCTCACAGCAATGCGCTCCATTGCTTGCTCAAGGGACGCGGAGCCTATTTGGTGGGCCCGCTGGCCCGCTACCAGCTGAACTTCGACCGGCTCAGCCCGTGGGTACGAGAGGCTGCACGGGAAGCCGGTCTTGGACCCGCATGCCGCAACCCATTCCAGAGCATCGTTGTCCGAAGCCTGGAGATCTTATACGCCTGTGACGAAGCGCTTCGAATCATCGAGGAGTACCAGATGCCAGAAAGTCCCGCGATCGAGGTTCAACCGCGTGCAGGCACGGGTTATGGTTGCACGGAAGCGCCTCGGGGCATCCTCTATCACCGTTACCAGCTGGATGATGCGGGTGTGATTGTGGACGCCAAGATCGTGCCGCCCACTTCGCAAAACCAGAAAATGATTGAAGAAGACCTGTGGCAGCTTGCTTCCCAGTCGTTACAGCTTCCCGAAGACCAGCTGGCTTGGCAATGCGAGCAAGCGATTCGTAACCACGACCCGTGTATCTCCTGCGCGACGCACTTCTTGAAGTTGCACGTAGAGCGAGATTGAGACTGCGATTCGTGGTTGCGCCCGGAAGCGTTTCGAAACAACCTTTGACTAACACCGGAGGATCCTCATCATTAGCCTTGGCAACGTCTATCGGAGCGACGATGGCGTCGGGGCTCAAGGCCGATCTTGGAGCGGCCACGGAAAGGAAGATGCATTGAATGAAGATGAGAATATTGATCGCCTATGACGGCTCCACCTGTGCGGATGCGGCACTGGTGGATTTGCAGAGAGCCGGCTTGCCGCAGAATGCGGAAGTCATTGTTCTTTCAGTTGCCGACGTCTGGCTATGGCCTGATTCCAACCAGAACGTTGCGATTCCGGAGACCGCAAACGTGAAGAGAGCACGCCAACTCGCCCTGCACGCTGTCGAGGAAGCGCAGGCTCTGGCCGCGAAGGCCTGCCAACGTATCAAGGCAAGCTTTTCAGGCTGGACAGTAAACTCCGAGGCGTGTGGCGAATCGCCGGCGTGGGCGATCATAAGAAAGGCCGATGAATGGAAATCGGATCTGATTGTCGTTGGGTCACATGGTCGATCAGCGGTTAGCAGACTGATCCTTGGCAGTGTCTCGCAACAGGTGGTGAACGAAGCAAGTTGCTCCGTGCGGGTTGCGCGAGGGCCCGTTTTGCCAAACCATTCGTCAGTGCGAATCCTTCTTGGTGTAGATGGCTCACCCGGGGCTGAAACGGCAGTACATGCCGTGGCTGAGCGCGTGTGGCCTGCGGGCAGCGAAGCCCGAGTGATCGCAGCGCTGGACCCAGTGATGGCAACAGCCACTGCGTGGATGAAAGGTGATGACCAAGATGCAGACGAAAGGGCATGGGTCCGCCAGAAGGTTGAGGCCGAGGTCGAGAGGCTAAGTCTCAGGAAACTGGCTGTCTCCTTTGCTTTGAAGGAAGGTGATCCCAAGCGTGTTCTCATCGAAGAAGCGGATCAATGGAAAGCGGACTGTATCTTTGTCGGGTCGAGGGGACTCAGGCGCTTCGAAAGACTATTGCTAGGCAGTGTCGCCACCGCGGTCGTGGCCCGAGCTCACTGCTCGGTGGAAGTGGTGCGCGCTGGGCGTTAGGCTCATGCCCACATCACCCACCATACTCGAAGCGAAACTGGCTCTCTGGATGAGTTGTCCGAAGATCGAGCCGTATTGCATCAGGCCATTTTTCAGGAATAGTTGCTGGCCAGCCATGATGTCGTCGCCCGTGAACAACTCGTTTCCGGACGGGTCAACAACTTTCTTTGGAATAGGCGGCTCGTTCGTGTAGGTGCGGTATGCCAGCAGTCCAAGTACGAAGAACCCGAATACGAAAACAAGAATGGCTGCTTGGGCCCACCCTTTGGAGATAAGCAATTCGCGCCGAGGAACAGGGGCCATATCCATAGCTTTCTCTCACCCATCAAACAAAATATGAAGGTTCTGTTTACCGTTCTGCTCTATCAGACAGATTGTTCTGGAATTGGAATGCATTCTCCCCTCCCCGCCCTCAGCAGTCAAGGAACTGCAATGGGCGAAGATAGCGCGGAGACGGCATTGACCCGATCCGGGAGACCCGTGAGTGCGCTCATTCCTCCTCTTGTTAAGAACGATGCCGGGCATTGTAGTCTTCTCCCGCTGAGACCGTCAAGGGAGCTGAACAAACAAGGGAAGCAACGGAAGCGGTCCAGTTTCCGGTTTAGGCGACTACCAGGCCATTGAGCAGGATCGGTAAGCGAAGCAAGCGATCTGACTTCACCGGAAGGATTAAGCACAGGTGTACAATAGGTGTCGTTTTGGAAGCCAAAGAAGAGGAAATTCGGTGGCCAATGTCGATACTGCTTGGGCGATACCCATGAATAAGAGGGCCTGGTGATGCGGTAGCGGCCCAGGATGCGGATGGCGTGATGGTGCTTGAAGTCTTCCCACTGCAGAGCCGCATGAGGGAAAGCTTCCAGGCCATTCGACAAACGTCTCGATGAGTTCGTCGCAAGGTTCGCGAGGAATAACCCCTGAATCATCATCTGAGGGTTTCGTTTTGAATACGCGCGTGAGTGGAACGAAGTAATCGAATCGAGCTTTTCGCCACCTCCGGTCGGACCCGCGCTGGCTGCGCCAGAGTCCGCCTCTCCTTAGCTGGGACTCCGGGAGAGAGGGCACCACACGCGTAAATGTTCTGCCGCTCAAGCAGGCCGCTTGGTTGCGTGCTCGGGTTTGACCGTTCCCAGCGACTTCTGTTCCCGCTGAATGGTTGTGTCCAGCCACTCCAGCAACAGTTGCTCCAGTTTCTCCACGTCGCCAATCCGCAGCAATGAGTAGATGGTTTCTCCCTCACGACTTAGAGGTATGAAGTGGCAAGGCAGCTCTTTGTCGCGATGTGCGGGATGCACGTAGTTGATCAGGAAACAATCGCTGCAAGGGTGCACTTTTTCGGGCTCCCCCACGTTCAGGCAACTGATCGAATCGCGGAAGTACTCTGTCGGTCGCCACGGGGTTCGTACCGACCGTCCGTAGCCCCCGTCAGCCAGAATACTTTTCTCTAGCTTCAGTTTTTCGATGATTTCTTCTTTGGTGAGTTCCATGGCCTCTGCCCTCCCTTTCAAAGCTCTTTTCAGAATAGGAATCGCCTGCCTCTTGTGCGTGAGCATCTGCAGTTCCAACGACAGGAGCTTGGGTTGAATTCTCTAGGCGTGGTGTTTCCGGAACAACTTGCCCAGGTTCGGCTGAACAAGTCGGGGTTGCGGGGCGTGGGCGGGTGGGGGATCCCGGCTCACAAGCCATGGCTCAAATCACCCAGCGGCGGGTAAAACTACGCGCCCAACGAAGCTGCGGAATTGGGGGTGGTGTGCTGAGCTTCTGAACAATCAAAATTTGGATAGCCGCAAGCCGCTACGAGTGCGGAAAACCATACGCCTTCTGCGCCCTGGCTGTCGGAATCGAGATTAGCCAGGTGGCAGCTAGGTTTGTGATTACTTTCAGTTCAAGAGCAATGCCTTTAATCGTTTCCGGGCCTGCGGCAGTAGCCCTCGAGGCTCAGAGGTACCAGAGAAATCGACTGCAGATGAATGTAGATGAAACGCAGATCCGGAAGTCTGCCTTCCAAATCTCCTAAGGAACCCCTCTCCGCTTTGAAGTTCTAGCCTGCAAAGGCTCGAACAATATCGCCACGCGAGATGATGCCGACCAACCGGTTCTTGTCGTCAACCACCGGAAAACTTTTGTCGCGCGTTTCCACCATCATTTGCAGAACACGGGTTAAGGGTGTCGTGGGGTGCACCGTGCAGACGTTTCTGGTCATGATCTCTTCAACCGTCCGTTTCATCAGATCATCATAGTGAGGAAAGACGGTGCTGGGGGTGAAAACGAAGTTCTTCAAGAAGTCGAACTTCGTCACAATGCCCAGGAGACGATGGCCTTCCACTACGGGAAATCCGTTGAAATCATGGGTCTCAAACAAGTGCTCAAGCTCCCGCAACGTGACGTGCCGAGAGACTGTCAAGACGAGCTTCGTCATCACGTCCTTTGTCTGCATCGCTAGAAACTTCTGCAAGCGAACCTGTCTGCGAGCACTTTCTCGGGGCGTCAGAGGCGCCGTTGAACTTGTTTGTCGTGAGGTTCTCTCAAGCCGCCGGTTCATGGGCACCCACCTCATTTCCTTTTGCTTCCTCCAAGTCCAGAACCATCTCCTGTTCCGGACCAAAAAGGTCGCTGACTCGAAATCCCTTCTTTTTGTAGACTCGAATGGCGCACCGGTTGTTCACCTCTACCGAAAGCCAAACGTGCCGGAATCCTTTGTGCCGAGCGTACTTCAACGTCACATCGGTCAATCCGGTGCCAATCCCCTGGTTTCGAAAACCCTGGTGGAGAAAGATCGCAAACTCGGCGCGCTGTGGATCCACCGGGCAGAGCATCGAATGCCCAATCACTCGACGATTCCAGAGAGCCAGGAGATTGTGACCGTTCTTCTGAAGATGCCGCAGCCAGGCAATGATGCGGTCGCGGCCCACGGGAGGCAGCCCTTGTGCAGCGCGCTTCGGCTCAAACCCTTCGTACATCTCCACGAGTTCCTGGAAGTGGCTCTCGCTGAACTCGACGACTTCAATTTGGAGATCGGCTTTCGAGCCGAAGGTCGAAAGCACAGCTCTCCCGTCGCGAATTGGACGTGGGGTTCGCAGGAGAACACTCCTCATCGAGGGGCTGAAGGACGGCCCAAATGGGGCGACTCCAAGCTAGAACACCATCTGAGGTTGGCATTTCCAGTTTCAGCATCGGGCACCTTCGATCGTCGTAGCAGGGAGGGAGAGGTTCAGGCAATAATGGACCATTGAAAGGGGCGCCCACAACCCCCACACCTCCGTCCCTTTTCCCGGTGCTTAAGACAGCAAACAATGGACCAAAGAGGCAGAGGCCCCGCGCAGCTCGGGAGCCTTTCTTCCCAGGATGTTGTGGAGAGAGCTGGGAGCGGGTCAGTGTTGGCCCGAGTGCTGCCGGGGCAATTCCCCCAAATGGGGGTGAGGCAACGACTAGCTCGGCTATCCCAGGTTGTGTTTCTTCACTTTGTATCGAAATGTATCGCGGCTGATCTTGAGTAACTTCGAGGCCTTCGTCTTGTTGCCGTGGGCGTACTCCATCGCTTGCTCGAGGAGCTTCTTCTCGATCTCGTCGAGACCGGCGCCTTCCGGTGGCAAACGGACTAGAAAGTTGTTAGATCCACGCGGCAGCGGATTGGCTGAATGGGGATCGGCGATGCGGATGGGGAGATGAGCCACGTCGATTCGGTCCTTGTCTGCCAGGATCATGGCCCGCTCAATGGCGTTCTTCAGTTCCCTGATGTTGCCTGGCCAGGAGTAATTCATCATCAGTTTCATTCCGTCCGGGCTAACCTCGCTCACCCTCTTGCGGAATTGCATATTGTAACGCTGGATGAAGTGCTCGACGAGAAGGGGGATGTCCTCTTTGTGTTCGCGCAGCGGTGAGATTTGAATTGGCACCACGGAAAGCCTATAAAACAGATCTTCCCGGAACTTGCCTTCTTTGACCGCGACTTCAAGGTCCCGGTTTGTCGAGGCGACCACCTGCACATTCACCGAAATGTCTTTGACGCCACCCACTCGACGAAAGGTCTGGTCTTCGAGAACACGCAGGAACTTCGACTGCAAATTCAGGTTCATCTCACTGATCTCGTCCAGGAAGACCGTACCACCGTCCGCCATTTCAAAGACGCCCTTCTTCAGGTTCTTCGCGTCGGTGAAGGCGCCTTTCTCGTAGCCAAAGAGTTCGGTCTCAATCAAAGTCTCAGGAATCGCCGCACAGTTCAAAGCGAAGAAGGGATGGTCGCGTCGTGCGCTTTGGTAATGGAGGGCGCGGCTCACCAGGTCCTTGCCAGTCCCGCTTTCACCTTGCACTAGCAGCGTTGTGCCGCCTGCCTGTGACAGGCGCTGAACCAACTCCAGGACATCGCGAATAGCCTTAGAACTCCCGACGATATTCTCTAAACTGAAACGGGATTTGTTGGAGTGAGAAACCTGGGCTACTTGAGCCTTGAGCCGATGGGTTTCCAGAGCGTTCTGGATCGAGTTTTCCAGCTTTTCGAAATTGATGGGCTTCTCGATGAAGTCGTAAGCGCCCAGTTTCAGGGCCTCCACTGCTACGTCGACCACGCCGAAGGCTGTAATCATGACGACTGGGACGCTTGGCTGAATCTGCTTGGCCTGCTTGAGAAAGTCAATCCCACTTCCATCTGGAAGCTTGATGTCCAGAGTCATCAGATCGGGCGTTTCCTGCTGAAACTTCCTCAGAGCTCCCTGGAGATCTTCAGCCTCGGAAACCTGGTAGTTCCAGGATTCGAGCTTTTGTTTCATGGACCAGCGAATCAGTTTCTCGTCATCCACGATCAGGATGCTTGCTTGCGCCATCATCGCCCTGCCAGTGACATTGGCACCTGGGAATTCAGGCCCAAGTCGATTGTGAAGCGGGTGCCCTTGCCTGGTTGGCTTTCCACTCGAATGACACCGCCGTGGTTAGTGACGATCCGCTTGCAGGTGGCCAGGCCGAGTCCCGTTCCGTGCTTTTTCGAGGTAAAGAACGGCAGGAAAATCTTGCTGAGTTGTTCAGGGCGGATGCCAGGACCATCATCCGCAACCTCGACGCTGACATGGGCGTCAAGTGGACATTTGACATTGACCCACACGTTACCCTGCTGCTGAATGGCTTCGAGACTGTTCAAAATCATGTTCATGAACAACTGCTTCAGCTCGTTCTCGTCTCCCGTGATGGGCGGTACCTCGCAGGGAGCGTCCAAGTGCAGGCGGATCCGTTTGGAGTCGGCCACCTTATGCAAAAACGAAATGACATTTTCAATCAGTCGCACCAGATCGACTTTCAAAAAATCGGGCTTCTTCGGCTTCGAATAGGAGAGCAGATTGATCACGCTCCGATCGATCCGGGCGACTTCCGATAGCACCTCCCCCAGAATCTGACGGTGCGGATGATGGGGTGCCAGGTTGTCGCGAATGATCTCTATGGCGCCTTTGATGCCTGCCAGGGGATTCTTAATTTCATGGGCCAATCCGGCCGCTAGTTCACCGATCGCCGAAAGCCTTTCCGTCTGTGCCAGATGCCGGTCTAGCAGTTTTTGCTCGGTGACGTTCTTCAAGACCGAGGAGTAGCCGATGAGCTGGCCGTGGGCGTCGCGAACCGCTGTGCGCGTAAACAACACATCAATCGTCTGGCCGTCCTTCGTTAGTCGCTGAGTCTGATAGCTGCGCAGATAACCTTCGGCCCGGGCAATCGCCGAGATCTTCTCCAGTTCTCTCTGTTCTCTCAGATGCTGCGGCAGGAGCACTTCCAGCGACTGTCCCAGCATTTCCTCTTCGGCAAATCCAAAAATCGCTTCGGCTCCTTTGTTCCAGGAGGTGATTCTCTCTTCGGGATCCAGTGTGACAATGGCATCCGCCGAGTTCCTCAGAATGCTGGCAAAAAACTGATCTCTTCGCGCAATTTCGGTCTCGAGCTGACGAACGGAACTCAGATCGTGGCAAATAGCGACGCAACCGTTGGGGCGGCCACTAGTGTCCTTTAGCAGCGAAACCGACAATCGCACCGGGATCTCACTCTCGCTCTTGCCCACCATCACACTTTCAAATTCCTGAACGTCACCCAAGCTATCCAGGAGTTGCTTGAGTCTCACCAGCTCGGCGGTTCCATCCTTCAGGAGCACATCCACAGGGCGGCCAATCATTTCGTCTGCTGAGTAGCCTAGCAACTTCTGTGCTCCCGAACTAAAAGAGCTCAGTCGCCAATCGTGCCCGGCTGTCAGAATCGCCTCGGCGCACATCGTTCGGCAATGCTGGTAACAGAAATCTGCTTCCCGATTTTGATGACGAAGGGACGATGGCTTCATGCGACCTGCTCCTTGTGGGTTTGCAGCTCGACCAATCGCTTTTGACAAAGCGAACGCTTCAAGACCCGCCGCGCACTCAGCGGTGCCAAGAAGAAGTGCAGTTTAGATTCCAAAGCCCATTTACTAACGACTTGAGGCCGCAAGGCCGACTGGCTCTAAGCCCATGCGAATCTTTCTCGCTGAGACTCCTAGAACGCATGCAGGCGAAGATGATTGGGTGTTTTCACCAGCGGGTGGGTCAAATGAGCCACTTCTACAAAAAAAAGCGTTCCTGGCCTGCATTTGAAGAACTGAGGGAGGAAGCCCTGTACAGACTCGACTTTGGTCGAGGACCAGGCAGTCGACCTTGCCGATCGGAGCCAGGGGGATCTCGAACATTTCACCTCTTCACTTCTTTCACGCCTTCAAGTCGCAACTGATATTTGTTGATCTTGTTATAAAGCGTTACTCGATCTATCTCCAGCCAGCGGGCTGCCCGGGAGATGTTCCAGCCGGTCTCATCGAGTACCCGCTTGATGTGTTGCGCCTCGAGGGCTGAGAGCGATTTGCTGTTCGAGAGCGGCTTGCTGTTGCCAGGATGAAACGGCAAGTCGCAGGGCTGGATTTCCTGTCCCTTGCAGACCAGCACCGCCCGTTCAATCGCATTCTGCAATTCCCGGGTGTTGCCGGGCCAGTCGTGGGCTTTCAGCAACTCCAACGCCTCCGCTGAAACACGGCTTACATGCTTATTCATGGCAGAACTGTGTTTTTTGACAAAGTGCTCGACCAGCAACGGTATGTCTTCGCGGCGATCGCGCAGAGGAGAAAGCGTGATGGAGAAGACGTTCAGGCGATAGTACAGATCTTCGCGGAAGCTTCCTTGAGCAACGATCGATTCGAGATTGCGATTCGTGGCAGCGATCACGCGAAAATCGACGGCAATGGGCTGATTCTCGCCGCCACGCGTAATAGTTTTCTCCTCCAACACGCTCAACAATCTTATTTGCGTCTTCAGGCTGATGTCAGCGATTTCGTCGAGAAACAGGGTACCTCCATCGGCCATTTCAAATTTTCCTTTGCGGCGGTACCGGGCTCCTGTAAACACTCCCTTCTCGTGACCGAACAACTCGCTCTCCAGCACCCCTTCGGCCAGCGCGCCGCAGTTCACAACCACGATTGGGGAGTAGCGCCGTCGGCTGTCGGCATGGATCGCCCGAGCGATCAGCTTTTTCCCGGTCCCGCTCTCACCGCGGATGAGGATCGTGGTATCGGTCTGCGACACCAGAGTGACTCGTTCGAGAACACGCTGCATGGCCGAGCTTTGGCCGATGATCTCGTGAAACTGGCAAATCTCGGCAATCTTCTCACGCAGACGGAGATTCTCAGAAACCAGCTCTCTGCGCTCGGCAGCGTTGCGCACCAGGTGTTTGAGGTGGTCCAGATCAATCGGCTTGACCACATAATCATAGGCGCCCTCCTTCATGGCTCCGACAGCGGTGTCCACAGATGCGAAAGCTGACATGAGAATAATCGTGGCACTCGGATCGGCGGCCCTGATCTTTCTCTGCAGTTCCGGGCCGTCCATCGTCTTGATGTCAAGCAGGTAGATGTCCCATGAGTTCTGTGCCAGCTTTTCGAGTGCGTCCTTTCCGGACACCGCAGCATCGACTGCGTAACCCTCCTCACGAAACCAGTTGCTCAGCGAATCCCTGACACTGGGTTCGTCGTCGCAGATCAGAATGCGGACTTGCTTTTTCTTCCCCATGACACCACCTCTCTGCAGTCTCGTCTTGACCGGTTCACCCTGGAGGACGGCGGCTCGCCAGGAAGCTCTCCCTCCCGATTTTTTTCACGGCTCCCTCTCACGCTTCCACAGCTTCATCCCTTCACTTTCTGCTGCGCTGGCAGACGGAAGGCGACAGTGGTTCCCTCGCCACGGCGCGAGTCCACCTCGATGGTTCCGGAATGTTGACTCACGATGCCGTAGACAACCGCCAACCGAGGCCACGCCTTTGCCAACCTCCTTGTTCGAAAAGAATGGCTCGAATATGTGCCTGTGCACGTCTTCGTCCATTCCGGCTCCGTTGTCGCGGACAAGGACGTCCACTGCGTGCGCTTCTGGGATCCGAAGCTCGATCCGCGTTCATTCGCCTTTATCGGCGGCCGTCTCTACGCCCGGCAGTCTCGCCGGTGACCTCTCCTTCCCGGCCATGAAACTGCTTCAGGCAAGGTTGGCAGCACTCGGGAGGTGCCTAATGTCCTGTTTCGCAACGATGGAACAGATGGGGCATGAGGAACTGATCTTCTGCAGAATGAAAGAGGCCGGCCTGCGGGCGATCATTGCCATTCACGATACCACTCTGGGTCCCGCCCTGGGTGGTACGCGCATGTGGCCCTATCCCTCGGAGGAAGAAGCCATCGTCGATGCGCTGCGGCTGTCCCGCGGCATGACTTTCAAGGCGACGGCTGCCGGATTGAACCTGGGTGGCGGCAAGGCAGTCATTATTGGCGATCCGAAGACTGACAAATCCGAAGCCTTATTTCGGGCGTTTGGCCGCTTCATTGAAAGTCTCAAAGGTCGGTTCATCACCGGCGAAGACGTCGGCATTGATGTGAACGACGTTGAGTATATGTTCATGGAGACCCGTTACGTTTGCGGTCTCTCCAAAGCGCACGGAGGTGGCGGCGATCCTGCGCCAGTCACGGCCTTCGGTGTTCTCCAAGGTATGAAGGCTTGCGCCGAGGAAAAGTTTGGGAAATCCAGCCTGAAAGACCTGGCGGTTGCCGTCCAGGGACTGGGTAACGTCGGTTTTCACCTGGCCAAGCTGCTCCACGCGGAGGGGGCCCGGGTCGTTGCGACGGATGTGGATGAGGAGAAAAGGCAGCACGCGGCGTCTGCTCTGGCACTCGAACTGGTGAAGCCAGATGAGATTTACGATGTGGCGGCGCATATCTTTGCTCCCTGTGGTCTGGGCGCCATTGTCAATGACCAGACCCTGGCGCGCATGAAATTCAAGATCATTGCTGGAGCCGCCAATAACCAGTTGGAGGCAAACCGGCACGGGTTGCAGCTTCACGAGCGGAATATTCTCTATGCGCCGGACTATGTCATTAATGCAGGCGGCATGATCAATGTCTTTGTAGAACTCGAAGGCTATGACCGCGAGCGCGCTTTTCGCATGAGCCGGGGAATCTTCTATAACCTCCGAAAGGTGTTTCAAATCGCTCGCAGGGAGCGCATTCCAACCAACGAAGCAGCTGATCATCTCGTGGAAGAACGGATCGCCATGATGCGCCACTTAAAGGGAATGTACACCGGCCCACACCTGAATCAGTATCGGTGGACAGGCCGTTGATACAGGTTGGCCGAGCGACGTCTGGAAATAGGGCAGGGCGCTACAGAAGGAGCACTCAGCTCAGGTCTCCTTCACGGACGCGCGCCGTCCGAGGTGCGAGGGTCCCATGGGCTTCTAAAGAGCGGCCGCGGATGGAGAGTGGGAGCGGATGGTAGCTTTGGCGAACAGGCAGTGTCGTAAATTTGGGAATAATTCAGGGAGGATGTTCTTTTTTGGGGACCTGCTGGTGCGCGTGTCGTGAGCGTTAATATCGCTCGGGGGTGGAAGAGTCCAGCGTGGGACTCCGCCTGTTCGCCTAAAGGAGCTTCTTGTCGGTGCCCCTCAGCGAAGAGTCCACTTCTCATGACGCGTCCCACTCCTCGCTACTTTCCTCGGGCGAGAAGCAGCAAGGTTCGCTGCACGCAGTGTCCCTCCTTCTGCTGCTCCTCAGGCCCGAGGCAACTGTCACGGCACCCTGGGACTTCTACATCACTATCGCTGTTCGACACCAACATTTCTCTGGCCAGGGAGGCCAACACAGACCAACCCCTCACTCTGCCTGAGCAAAGGGCACAACTCAGGCACTCTCGGGCTAGCCAGCTTTCCCTCCCTGGCCAGAATTCCTACACCCATAACAAGCAAAAGCAATTTGCTCGCCACATCGCAACGAGGCTCGATCGGCGATCATTTCTGCTGCAAGTTCTTATTTGTCTGGCGTCCAGCAGCCACTTCTCCACACTACAGAACGGAACGCAGGTTTCAGCGCACAGTTTGGATTTGGGTGATCTTTCGCGCCGGTGGCTCACCTGCCCCACCCGTGGCTCCACACTCAGGTCCAAGACTTAGCGAGCGAGCTCAATTGGGATGCGGAATGGCGAGCACGGTGCGCACACTATCGCGAGCGATGAGTAGTTCTTCGTTGGTGGGAATGACACAGACTCTGACCTTGCTGCTTATGGAGGAAATGACGCCTTCCTTGCCCAGCACTTGCTTATTAGCCTGTGGATCGATCTCGATTCCAAAGAAGTTCAAGCGCTCACAGCTTCGAATGCGGATAAGCGGGGAGTTTTCTCCAATCCCGCCTGTGAAAATCAATCCATCGACCTTGCCCAACACACCGCAATAGGCCGAAACATATTTTCGGACCCGGTAGGTGAAGATGTCGATAGCGAGCTTCGCCCTGCTATTGCCGGAATCAGCCTCCTGCTGCAACTCGCGCATGTCGCCAGAGATTCCAGAAACGCCATAGAGTCCGCTGTGCTTGTTAAGCAGCGTCGTGGCTTCATGCAGTGAGAGATCCTCCTTAGCCATGACGTGCAAAATGATCGCCGGATCGATATCGCCGCAGCGGCTACCCATGAGCAGTCCCTCTAGCGGTGTGAAGCCCATCGAGGTATCTACCGACCTGCCAGCCTCGATAGCGCAGATCGAACAGCCGTTCCCCAAGTGGCAAGTGATCAGATTCGCTTCTTCCCGTTGCAGGTCGAATAGCTGCCGGAAGCGATAAGCGACAAAACGATGCGAGGTTCCGTGGAAGCCGTAACGCCTGATCTGGTGGCGGCGATACAGAACGTAAGGCAAGCCATATAAATAGGCTTCCGGTGGCATGGTCTGATGAAAGGCCGTATCGAAAACAGCGACCTGCGGAACTTCGGGTAGCAGCTGCCGGCAGACCTCATAGCCTTTGAGGTTATGGGGATTATGCAGCGGCGCCAGCTCGATGCAATCGCGGATTTCGTCAACCACGGCTTCGGTCATCAATTGTGAACCGCTAAACTTTTCGCCTCCATGCACGACTCGATGGCCGACGACATCGATGTCTTGTCTCTCGTGGGTGAGGGCTACTTGGCTGGATCGCAACAGGTTCAGGCATTCGGCAATTGCCGACTTGTGGTCGAGCGCCTCGGCGACCTTGATCGCTGGCTTGCTGTCTCCAATCTGAAAGCGTACCAGCGCCTCCGTTGTCCCGATTTTCTCCACGGAACCCTTAACCAGGAGACGATCCTGGTTCCGGGCAATCAGCTCCAGATCGGTTTCAATCAGTTGGAACTTGACGGTGGAACTGCCACAGTTCAAAACAAGCACTTTCATATGAGCAATTCCTTGGAAGGAGAGCTGTCAAGAATAGCTATAGGGGCCGCAGGGGCGCAGAGGGCCCTGCGGGACACAGATCGCACAGATAACGCCAATTCAACAGAAAATAGTACTAGCCACACAGACACAGAGAGTGCGGGGATATGGGGGACACAGATTGCTCAGACGAGCCCAGATCGAGGCAACGGGCAAGAGCAACCCGACTCGTTTCTTGGCGAACTTTCACGAAGAATCCCTTTCCGGTTTTCACGCCGAGATTCCAGCGGGTCCCTTCATGCCCCAGATTGGGCAGAGGCGGCTCTCTGAGCCCCTGTGGCTTCCTCTGGCCTGTGGCTAGTACTCGAAGAATCCCTTTCCGGTCTTGACGCCCAGATGTCCCGCCCGTACTTTCATGCGCAAGATCGGGCAGGGGCGATACTTCAGGTCGCCCAATTCCCGGAAAAGATGCTCCATCCACTTCAGCACTTCATCCAAGCCCATGCGGTCGGCCAGAGCCAGCGGTCCAATGTCCATGTTGTACCCGAGCTTCATGGCGGTGTCGACATCTTCGGCACTCGCTACGCCTTCCAGCACCACCTGCATGGCCTCGTTAATCATGGGCAGAATGACACGAGTGGTCACGTACCCGGGGTATTCGTAAACTTCGATGGGTGTTTTGCCTAGACTGATCAGGAACTCGCGAACCTGCTGATAGGTTGCATCGGAGGTCTTCAGCCCGCGGATGAGTTCTACCAGCTTGACTTTAGGGACGGGGTTCAGGAAATGCACGCCGATGAAACGCTGGGGGCTCACCAGCTGCTCTCCCATCTTCGTGATGCTCAAGGTGGAGGTATTGGTGACAAAGATCCTGTCGGGTGGAGACAGTTCAGACAGTTGCTTGAAGAGCCGGACTTTCAGGTCGAATTCTTCTGGAACTGCTTCGATCAGCAGATCCGGGCGAGCGACCTGGACCAGTTCCGATGTCACAGAAATCTTACTCAGGAGCGTTCGTTTGTCACCTGCGGTCAAGGCCCAGCGGCTGATCTCGTGATCGAACTCTTCGGCAATCTTCGCCAGAGCAGATTCGGCCAAGGCTTGGTCCTTCTCGCACAACAGCACATCCAGTCCAGCCTGGGCGACGGCGGCAGCAATGCCGCGTCCCATGGTCCCTCCGCCCAGAATCCCGACCCTGTGAATCGCACTCATGCCGTGATGGCTCTTTGACAATCTTGGGGCGCGCACATCCCGCGGGCACTTTTTCGATCGCCGGCCTCGCTGGCTGCACTCTCAGGCGGACGGCTCCAAGCCGCACCCTTGGCCTTATAGACTGGGTCCCCGTTCAAGCTGCTCACCACATTCTAGCGCTTTTCTGTTGAGGAGACGCAACCCGTCCTGGCTTACGACTTCATCAATGGCCCGGTGGATGGAGTCCCGCCCCAGCAGCGAAGTCCGAGCCAGCAGTGCTCCCAGTGCCACAAGGTTAGCCACTTTTGGTTCTCCTAGTTGCTGGGATATTTCGCTGGCTGGGACCCCGAGCCATTCCCTTCGAGGAGATCGCGAGGGATCTTTCACCAACGAACTATCGTAAACAATCAGCCCGCCCGTGCGCACCTGAGACTCAAAGGCTGAAAGAGAGGGGCCGTTCATGGCAATCAGGACGTTAGGGAAATCCACCAGGGGCGTGCCGATTTCCTTGTCCGACAGGATGACATGACAGTGGGCCGCGCCGCCGCGCATTTCCGGACCGTAGGAAGGAAGCCAGCTGGCATGGAAGCCCTCTTTCATGGCTGCGGTGGCCAGGATAACGCCCAGCGAAAGGACTCCCTGGCCACCGAAGCCCGCAATCTTGATGCGTTCATCCTTCGGGTCCCGTACCTCCAGGCTGAACGGCGATACACCGGGTGCACCCTGCGACGGCAAGTCGAGCAGGGCTATCACCTCGGCCGCGTTAACAGGCTTGGAGTGCGACATGGGAGTCCAATTCGGTTGGGTTGT
Organism: uncultured Acidimicrobiia bacterium; assembly: GCA_963752385.1. Taxonomy (GTDB): domain Bacteria; phylum Acidobacteriota; class Terriglobia; order Versatilivoradales; family Versatilivoraceae; genus CAVVYL01. The sequence continues at coordinate 282,891 of CAVVYL010000065.1, forward strand.
CTCCTTGAAGATCCCAAGGGGAAAGGCGGGTATCATCTGTTCCTCGATCCAGCGCCAGGCCTGGGCGGGCTTGAGCTTCCAGCCCGCAGGACAAGCCGCCAGCACCTCCACCAGCGAGAATCCGCGTCCTTCCATTTGACAGCGTAGCGCTTTGCGAACCGCCTGCCTGGCTTTCATGTGATGGCGCGGACCCGCCAGCGCCACGCGCTCCAGATAGGCAACCCCTGCCAGCGAACTCAACAACTCGCAGATCCGCAGAGGATATCCTTCGAGGCGGACATCGCGGCCCATTGGTGTGGTGGCCGTCTTCTGCCCCAGCAGCGTGGTGGGAGCCATTTGACCGCCGGTCATCCCGTAAATGGCATTGTTGACAAAGAAAACGGTAATGTTTTCCCCGCGGTTAGCAGCATGAAGAATTTCAGCGATGCCGATCGAGGCCAGGTCGCCGTCGCCTTGATAACTGATGACAAGGCTCTCGGGTCGGCTGCGCTTAATGCCTGTGGCGACGGCCGGCGCTCTGCCATGGGCGGCCTGAACGTTGCCGACATCCAAATAGTGATAGGCAAACACGGAGCAACCGACAGGGCTCACTAGAATAGTTTGGTCCTGTATGCCCAGATCGTCGATGGCTTCCGCAATCAGCTTGTGCAGGACACCATGCCCGCATCCGGGACAGTAGTGCGTTGCCATCGGGTCCCCGGCTTTCCGGGTGAAGCGGGGATAAAAACTGCGCGGCTTTTGGTGTGACACAGCAAGTGCAGACATGGATCAGTTCCTTGCCAAGGCTGAATGCGTCGTACAGACAGAAAACTCAGGAAGGCCCCAGACCTTCTCGAGAACTTCTTCCGGAGACGGCACCATGCCGCCTTGTCGTCCGTAGAAGTAGACCGGCAGTTGGTCTCGGACCGCCAGCCGAACATCCTCCACCATCTGCCCCCAGCTCAATTCGCAGACGAGCAAACACCGGGCTTGTTTGGCCAGGGTCTCCAGCGTGAGCTTGGGAAATGGCCAAAGGGATACGGGTCGAAGCAGTCCTAGGCGGACACCAGCTCTACGCCCCAAATCGACGGCTGAACGCAGAATTCGGGAGACAATGCCATAGCCGATCAAAATGATGTCGGCGTCCTCCGTCCGATAGGCTTCGCTGTTGATGCAACAAGCCTCAGCCGTAGCGTACTTCCGCTGCAAATCCTGGATGTGCTTTTCCAGAGCGTCGTGTTGCAGGTAGATGGAGCTGATGAGATTACTTCGAGTTTGAGCGTTCCCTTGAACGGCCCAGTCATTGACAGGTGGGTCCAAAGCAAGAGTTGGGAAAGCGACCGGTTCCATCATTTGTCCGATAAACCCGTCGGCCAGGACAATAACCGGATTGCGAAAACGGTCGGCAATCTCAAACGCCTGCATCGTGAGGTCACACATTTCCTGTGCGGAGTTGGGTGCTAACACAATGTTGCGATAATTCCCATGGCCGCCACCTTTCACCATTTGAAAGTAGTCTCCCTGCTCGGGACCGATGTTTCCCAGTCCAGGGCCACCACGCATTACGTCAACGATGACGCAAGGCAGTTCCGCTCCGGCCAGATAGGAGATGCCTTCCTGCATGAGGCTCAATCCTGGGCCGGAAGACGCCGTCATAACGCGAACCCCGGTCGCCGCGGCGCCATACACCATATTGATCGCTGCCACTTCGCTTTCCGCTTGCAGGAAGACGCCCCCGGATCGAGGAAAGTAGACAGCGGCTGCCTCGGCGATCTCGCTGGCCGGCGTGATGGGGTAGCCGTAGAATGCCCGACAGCCCGCCAGCAGGGCGCCTTTCACCGCTGCGACGTTCCCTTTGATCAGTTGTTTCACCATAATCAGGCCACCTGAAAACCAAGCGGCGCTCACGATCGGGGCCGTTCCAGCTGAAAGATGGTCAGCGCAGACGGCTCCGGGCAGACGTAGAAGCAGATGCCACAGCCAGTGCAGCCATGCCCCATGTACTGAACCGGAACATAACCCTGTCTGTTCAACCTTTCCCGAAGCGTCAGACAGTGAACGGGACAGGTGATGATGCAGAGCCCGCACCCCTTGCATTCTTCGGGATCAATTTCAATCCAACCTCGCTCCGTGTTTCCCAATGCTGGTTTCGCTGCCATGTTCCATCACCCCACGAGCGCGAGCTTCTTCGCGCTCGCATAGTTTTGCTTCCGCACGAATTCCTCCAGCTCACTTCGAAACTTCGGGTGCGCAATCTCGATGAGGGCTTCGGCACGCTGCCGGAGATTCTTGCCGTGCAGGTAAGCGACCCCGTACTCGGTCACGACATAATGCACATCGCCGCGGGAAGTCACGACTCCAGAGCCCGGGTAGAGATTGGGAACGATCCGGGAGATCGTGTCCTGTTTGGCCGTGGATGGCATGGCGATGATGGGCTTACCGCCCCGGGAACGGGCCGAGCCGCGGATAAAATCAATCTGGCCACCGATGCCGCTGTACAGGTAATTGCCCATGGAGTCAGCACAGACTTGGCCGGTCAGGTCAATCTGCAGGGCCGAATTGATGGCCACCATTCGAGGGTTCTGGCTGATGACGAAGGGATCGTTCACGTACTCGGAGGGATAAAACTCGATTGCCGGGTTATTGTCGATGAAATCAAAGAGGCGCCTTGTGCCAAGGACGAAGGAAGCTACCGTCTTCCCCCGGTGGAGGGTCTTGCGCTCTCCATTGACGACGCCCGATTCGATGAGTGGAATAATGCGGTCAGAGAACATCTCGGTGTGAACACCGAGATCGCGACGATCACCCAGAAACGACCAGACGGAGTCCGGAATGCCACCGATGCCCATCTGCAGAGTTGACCCGTCTTCAATGAGGCCGGCGACGTGCTTTCCGATTTTCATTTGCACGGCCGTCACCGGGCTTTGCGGTTGCTCCAGTAACGGGAAATCGCTTTCCACCAGGACGTCAATCTTGCTCGCGTGAACAAAGGCGTCGCCGTGAACCCTTGGCATGCGCGGGTTGACTTCGGCGATGACCAGCCGGGCGCACTGGGCTGCAGTCTTCGTGCACTCCACGGCAACGCCGAGGCTGCAATAGCCATGTGGATCAGGCGGCGACACCTGGATCAGGCAGACGTCGATCGGTAGAACTCCGGAGACGAACAGCGAGGAGATTTCAGAAAGGAAGATCGGGGTAAAGTCGGCTTTGCCGGAGTTGATCGCGTCACGGACGTTCGAACCGATAAAGAAGGCATTGTGGCGGAAGTGCGCTGCCATCTCAGGAAGCACGTAGTCCGCGTTGCCCAGCGTGAGCAGATGAACAATTTCGACGCCGTACAACTCTTGCCGGCGCTGGATCAATGCTTTAACCAGGCGCTCCGGCTCGGCACATCCCGAATGAATGTAAACACGATCCCCCGATTGAACCAGGGACATCGCTTCCTCGGCACTCATCAGTTTGTGGTATGGGGTCTTGGAGATACTCATTTTGCTCTCCCGAGACTTCCCTTGGCAAACAAGGAAAAAGGCAAACCTTTGATTACTTCACAAAGTCGTGTTCCGGATGTTTCACGGTTAGAACCGGGCAGGGCGCAAGCCGCACGACCTTTTCGGCTGTGGAGCCAAACACCAGGTGGCTCAGCCCCTTGTTGCCGTGGGTCGCCATCGTGATGACATCCACGTCTAGTTCCTTCGCTGCTTTGACAATCTCCTGGTAAGCCCGGCCAATAATGAAGATCGGTTCGACATCAATTCCGCGATCTCGAATCTCCGCCACAGACTTTGCCAAGGCCTTTCGCTCCCGTTGTTCGAGGTCAGCGACGTACTCCGGGACGGAGAAGTGGTATGCTTCGATACCTGCTCCGGCCATCGGATGCTCACAAACATGCACGACATAGAGTTTTGCTTTGAAGCTTTCCGCCAGTGCCGCCGCATATTTCAAAGCATGCGCGGAATACTCGGAGAAGTCCGTGGGAAACAGAACCTTCTTGATTGCGATCATGGCTGCCTCCTTACTTTCCTGCTGTCTAATAACCCGAACCGCTGCAGGGGCTGGCTTGCGATCCCGCAAAGGTTGTGCATGAGCTTTACCAAAGATCATTGTTTCGTAACCTCAAGCTGAGTCAGGGGAAGGACACTTTCGAGTTGGACGGGAATGAGAATCCAGCTGCGTGAATTCACCCGTCTTGGGGGAAAGCCGCCGGAAGGTTATTCCCGCTTCGAGGGGGGATAGCGGACGCACAGCGACGGTGCTCGCGAAGCAGTCGTAAAGGGGATCTCCCGACAATAGGAACCAGCTGTCCTGAAGGCTCCTCGAGTTCAGAGTCCAGCCTTCAGACTGCCGTTCAGCAAGCTAAAGATTGGATTTTACGCCAACTTCAGGGTGTGGTGTCATGACCTGATGAAAATCCAGATCGGTTGGGCCATGGCTTGCTTAATGCAGGTCAACGGCGGCGTTGTCGAGCGGCTCTGAGTCAGCAATGCCCTGAGAAAGGAACCCTCATGCCGGGCCAGATCCAGTACCTGATCAACCTCAGCAAAAATCTATCAGCTTGTTAGGCCGCGAGACGAGCAAATCATGTCGTCCATCGAAGCTGTTAGCAAGCGGTACTCCGTGCTGATCTACTTCACCCTCGTGTTCGTCATCTCGTGGGGCGGCGGCTTCCTTATCCTCGGTCCCCGAGGCTTTCCCCTGAGAGCGGAAGAATTCGAGAGCCTGGGAGGATTGCTGTACGCCGCGATTCTAGCCGGCCCCTGCTTGGCGGGCATTCTAGCTGACGGGCCTCGTCTATGGGAGTCCGGGCCTCCGGGACGTTCTCACCCGGCTGCGCCGGTGGCGGGCAGGCTGGCGCTGGTACGTCCTCGCGCTGCTACCCGCTCTCGTGATGACCGCGACAGCTCTGCTGCTATCCCTCGTGTCCTCCGATTTCCGCCCCGCCATAATCGACTCCAACGATAAAGCCAGCATCGTGATGCGTGCCCTCGGCCCGGCCCTCATGTTTGGGTTCTTCGAGGAGATCGGCTGGACGGGTTTCGCCGTCCCCCACTTGCGCTCGCGTCACTCCATACTCACGACCGGGCTCGCGGTAGGTGTCGTGTGGGGAGCTTGGCACTTCCCGCTGTTTTGGGAAGGCGACAGTTTCTCCGCGACGCTCCCGCTCGCCATTTTGCTTACACGTCTCTTCTCCTGGCTGCCGCCGCTCCGAGTGCTCATGGTCTGGATCCACGACCGCACCCAAAGCCTCCCCGTGGTGATGTTCATGCACGCGGTCGTCTCATTCATTTCGCTCATCTTTCCCCCCGAGGCGCTGACCGGTGCCCGCCTCCTGACAAGCCTTCTCATGTCGGCGGCCACGATCTGGCTCCTCGTCGCAGCGGTCGGCATGGCCAACCGCCGGCGGCTCTCACGCCAACCGCTCCGGACGAGCCTGGTGTAAGGGGGCGTCAGCCCACCCCTGGCGGGCCAGCGCCGCCCACTGGCCCGGACGTTTTTTGGGCGCTTGCAACTGCTCGATCTCGCTGGCCGTGGCGAAATGGCTGCGCTCGCTGCTAAGCGGAGGCAGCCAGCAAAGAAACGCGATTCTTCGTTGTCGCTTCCTCTGCTTGGGTGAATTGACGAGACCGGCGGGGCCCGTTACTCTGGAGTACCGCCTTGACCTCCAATGTCAATGGCCGAGGCTTCATCTTGATGAACCCAGAGAATCCGAAACTCCAGAATGCCTACCTCCAACGCTTTGCAATGCGCTTGTCCCTGGGGGTGGGCTTTTTTATGTTGGCGTCCAAGATGGTTGCCTACTGGATCACCGGTTCGGCTGCCATCCTTTCCGATGCCGCAGAATCCGTCGTCCACGTCGTTGCCGTCTCCTTTGCTGCTTACAGTCTCTGGCTGAGCCTCAAGCCCCCGGATCGCACCCACCTTTACGGTCACGACAAAATCAGCTTCTTCTCGGCTGGTTTTGAAGGAGCGATGATCGTCATGGCGGCGCTTTACATCATCTACGTGTCCGTTCAAAAGTGGATTACTGGGTTAAGACTGGAAAACCTTGGTAGTGGGACAGCTTTGATTTTGCTGGCTTCGCTGATCAACGGCGTTCTAGGGCTGTACCTGGTGTCGATTGGAAAGAAACACGGATCACTCATTCTGGAAGCGAATGGCCGTCACGTGCTGACTGACTGCTGGACCAGCTTTGGCGTCGTTCTGGGCTTGAGCTTAGCCATGCTGACCGGATGGCTAGTCTTGGATCCCATAGTGGCCATTCTGGTGGCTCTCAATATCCTCTGGTCTGGGGGGCAGTTGATGCGACGTTCGATCGGCGGGCTCATGGACGAAGTCGATCCGATCGTCGAGGCTCGGTTGAAAGAGCTGCTCGATGCACTTACCAGCCAGCTGGGACTTCGCTACCACGGGCTTCGACACCGCAGTACCGGCAACACGATATGGGTAGAAGTACATCTGTTATTCTCAAAGGGCATCCCGTTGGAGTCGGCCCATGCACTGGCCACGCAGATCGAAGAACAGATTGCCCGCGAATTGCCTAAGCACACGGAGGTCATCACCCACCTCGAAACGGCAGAAGACCATGCCAAAGTGCATCACCATCCTCACTACGAGCAGCTCTAGTCTGCCCTAACCGGTCTTTTCATAGATCGAAATGAAGACAATCAGGGCTAACGTCATCTTTTCCGAATGAGCCGTCGCTGAGCGCTCAAATGGCTTTGCCCGGGATGTCGCACTGCTGCCCCGCCTGCGACATTTAACCCAGTCTCGTTCGGCAACGCGCTCTCTGGTGGCCCTCACCATCCTGTTTCCGGGCGGACGCTCCTGCGTCTGAGGGCGGAACCAACCTCCGCCCTCCGAGAAACCTAGACTTTGGCTCGACCCAGCGGTCCTGCAGAGTCCAAGCCGACCCCCTGCCTTCCTTCTTGGCAATCGATTTGCACTTTCACAATGGGTGAGCCCGTAAGCGTGCGCGACTCGTCAGCAACTCAAGGCAGGAGGATCTATGATCGATGCCCTCTTCCCTGCGAATCCATCTGATCATCACCCTGTGGGCGCTTTGCTGGTTTGGATGTCATGGGTGATCCACCGAAGACGCCATTAGGAAGTGGGCACACCCTATCCAGAGTAAGACGAAGCGCATGGCCCCCTCGTCGACTTCTTTCGTCAGCTTCGCGTGCGACAAAGGCGAATCGGTCCTCCGATTGGGAGGTAGCGCTAATGTTCCGAAGAACTTTCCCAGTGATCGACCTGGCTGCTGAAGTGGATTGGTCGAAAGGGACAGCCACACTCAAGGACCCAACGCTCGAGGTTGTGCTGCCTAAGGTCGCTGCCGGCGGTTGATCCACTTCGTGAGCTCAACCACAGCAATGGGGAGGAGGATCGTCAGACCGGCAATGCCTCCGTCTGCCATGGTCGGTCGGGACAAGTCCAGGACACGAGTCAAGGGAGTCAGAGAAAATGCCAGCAACTGCAACCCGACCATGGCGGCTGCAGCCAGCCAGATGAAGGGACTGCGAGACAGTCCTTCAAAGGCTGAGCGGGTGCGTGAGCGGCAGTTGAAGAAATGGCCGATCTGAGTGCCAATCAGTGCCAGGAAAGCGACCGTCCGCGCATGGGCCCCTTCGCCGTAATAAGAGAGAGCCCAGACATAGGCGGCCAGGACAATCGTGGCCAACAGGATGCCCTGCCACACGATCAGGATCATGAACCGGCGTGACAGCAGCGCGGATTGCGGCGAACGCGGCGGGTGCCGCATGATGTTTCGCTCGGCAGGTTCGACAGCCAAAGCCAGTGCTGGAAACACATCGGTCACCAGGTTCATCCAGAGGATCTGCAGAGGCAGCAAGGGCAGTGGCAGGCCGGCGGCAATGGCCACAAAGATGGCCAGTACTTCGGCAAGGTTGTTGGAGAACATCATGTGGACAAACTTGGTGATGTTGGCATAGATCGTGCGCCCGCCCTCGACGGCCTTCAAAATGGTGGAGAAGTTGTCGTCGGCAAGCACCAGGTCTGAGGCTTCTTTGGCGACTTCGGTTCCGCGTTCTCCCATCGCCACGCCGATGTCAGCCCGCTTGAGGGCCGGGGCGTCGTTGACGCCATCACCCGTCACGGCGACGACTTCGCCCGCCTGCTGCAGAGCTTCCACAATCCGCAGCTTGTCTTCCGGTGAGACGCGGGCGAAGACATCGGTGGTGCGTACCATCCTGGCGAGTTCCTCCGGGCTGGCGTTGGCGAGATCGCGCGCGTGCAGCGCCTGGAGGGGGGCGTCGCCGTTCAGTCGCAACTCCTGGGCGATGGCGCGCGCCGTCTGAATCTGATCTCCTGTCAGCATGACCACCCGGATGCCGGCTGCATGGGCCCCCTCAATAGCAGCCGCCACTCCAGGGCGTGGGGGATCGATCATTCCGACGAGGCCAACAAACGTAAATCCCGCCTCCAGGCCTGTGCTGCCGCTCACATCGAAATGCGAGTGGTCCAGCCACTTGCCAGCCAGTCCGAGCACACGCAATGCCCGGCTCGCCATGGCCTCATTCATACTCAGGAATCGCGCCCGCGAATCGGCATCCAAAGAGTGGTTAGGAATCCCGGTCGAGTAACCTGTCGAAGCGTCAAGGACCACGCCTGGCGCTCCTTTCATCGCTACAAAGTGGCGACCATCCCCAGCGCGGTGCACCGTAACCATCCGTTTCGTGGCAGCATCGAAGGGAAGTTCATGAATCTTGGGGCAGGAGGCTCGCTCGCGGTCGATATCCATGCCCAAGTCATGAGCGGCAGAGAGCAGGGCCGTTTCTGTCGGATCCCCGAGACCCTCAACGCGATTTGCCGAACTCCGGTGCAGCACCGCCTCGTTGCAGAGAACGCTGATTTGCACGGCATGGGCCAACAAGCCGTCGTCATTCAGAGAGAGTGGTCTGCCATCGAGTTCAATTCGTCGGCCGTCGGAAAGGTGAAATTCGCGGACGCTCATCCGATTTTCGGTGAGTGTTCCGGTCTTGTCGGTACAGACGACGGTCGTGCTGCCGAGTGTTTCGACGGTTGGAAGCCGGCGTACGATGGCCCGCTCGCGCGCCATGCGCAAAACACCGAGCGCCAGAATCAGCGTGGTTACGGCTGGCAATCCCTCGGGGACGGCCGCGACAGCAAGACTGATGGAGACCTCCACCATGATCCAGAAATCATCTCCTCGCAGCCAGCCCGTGATCAGCACCGTCACAGCGATGGCCAACACGATGTAGACCAGCCGGTGACCCAGTTCGTTCAGACGGATCTCCAGCGGAGTCGATTCGTCTGGCGCCTCCGCCACCAGTCGGCCAATGTGTCCCAATTCCGTGCTCGCGCCTGTTGCCGTCACGATGGCAAGGGCACGGCCGGCGGCGATCGTCGTGCCGAGGTAGAGCATCGAATGGCGTTCAGCGATTGGAGCCTCGGCACTTACGACCTCGGCCGATTTGTTCACTGGCGCGCTCTCGCCAGTCAGAGCCGACTCTTCCGCGCGAAGTGCTGCGGCCTCAATGATCCTGGCGTCAGCCGGGACGCGGTCTCCGCCGTTCAAAATGACGATGTCGCCGGGTACGAGATCCTCGGCGTCGACACTCAACTCAACTCCATCGCGCCGGACTCGGGCCGTCGTATGCGCCTGGCGCCGAAGCGCATCCAGCGCCCGGCCAGCCTGCCATTCTGTGCTAAAACCCACCAGCGCATTCAGGACGAGAACAATCAGGATCGCCACCGCTTCGACCACATCGCCCGTCAACCAGGCAACTGTAGCCGCAACGCTGAGGAGGGCCACAATCAGGCTGGCGAACTGATCAGCCAGGATACGCCAGGCCGGGCGCGGGCGGATACTCTGCAGGATGTTCGAGCCATAATTCTTGCGGCGCTCTTCCACAGTGCCGGAATTCAACCCCTGCGCCGGGTTGACGTTCAATGCACCGGCAACTGCAGTGGCATCCAGGGAGTGAGGCTTTGCGTTTACAAACATGCCCTTGGAGGGGTGGGTCGGCAACCAGCCACCAGTTGAGTGAGTGTGGAAAGGAAGGCTTATCCGTCGACCCGATTATACATGCAAAATGTTTGGAGCAGATCCCTGATCAGAACTAGCAAGGCAACTTCCACCAAAAGGCCATGTCAAAAACTTTGGCGGCTTGGAAAGCCAGCTTTTCTTTAGCAGAGCAGCTGCTTGTGATTCCGGTTGTGTGACCTAAGTCATAGCAAACCTACCCCGCTTCGCTTTAGGCTTGATCCATGTGGTTGCAGAGGTTCTGTGGTCCGCCACTCCATTATTGACTTAGTTTGGGAAGAAGTGAATGCAACGTCCGAATTTTCAGCAGAATCCTTACATAGCAATTTGGGAAACCACACGCGCTTGCGAGTTGGCTTGCCTGCATTGTCGCGCGGAAGCCATCAAGTGGCGTCACCCGCTGGAACTCACCACCCAGGAAAGCACTCAGCTCATTGACCAGGTCAGCCAGTGCGGCAACCCGTTGTTTGTGCTGACCGGCGGGGATCCGATGAAGCGCTACGACCTCTTTGAGTTGATCCCTTACGCAGTTCAAAAAGGCCGACGCGTCGCCATGACACCCAGCGGCACACCGCTGATGACTCGCCAAGTGGTGACCGAACTCAAGAAGGTGGGGCTGGCTCGTCTAGCGGTGAGCCTCGATGGCTCGAAGGCAGACATTCACGACCATTTCCGGCAGGTGTCCGGCTCTTATGGCTGGACAATGAACTGTATCGACTACGCGCACGAAGCGAACTTGCCGGTGCAGATCAATACCACGGTGTCCCGGCATAATCTGGGCGACCTGCAGGCCGTGGCCGATCTGTTGCTCACCAAGAACGTCACGCTGTGGAGCGTCTTCTTTCTAGTGCCAACGGGACGGGGGAAACCCGAAGATGAAGTGAGCGCCAATGATTACGAGCGCGTGTTTCACTTTCTGGTCGAACTCTGTCTGAAGGCCCCATTTGACATCAAAACCACGGCAGCTCCACACTACCGGCGCGTGCTGCTGCAGCGGTTGCAACAACTGCCGGCGCACCAGCGTTCGCAGAAGCTGTTGCAGGCTGGACCCATTGGCCGTGCCGCCGGAGTCAACGAAGGCCGGGGCCTTCTCTTCGTCTCACATACCGGCGACATTTTTCCCAGCGGGTTTCTGCCAATTTCTGCCGGCAATGTGCGCACGAACTCATTAATTGACGTTTACCGCAATTCGCCTCTCTTCCGAGATCTCCGCGACACATCAAAACTAAAAGGCAAGTGCGGCGACTGCGAGTTTAAGGAAATTTGCAGCGGTTCACGGGCACGCGCCTATGCCATGACTGGCGACTACCTTGCCGAGGAGCCCTTCTGCAGCTATGTTCCCAGAAAAGTACGGGCACGGCATGTAGTGCCCATATAGTTGGACCGCGGCGCATGCCGGGTCCAATACCCTTGTTCATAAGGAGATTGAATCATGACCATCCATATCACAAAGACGGTGCGAGAGGTTGCCGTTGAGCTGCCTGAAGCAACCCGAGTTTTCGAGAAGTTAGGGATTGACTACTGTTGTGGCGGTGGCAAGGCTCTGCAGGAAGCTTGTCTCGCGGCGGGCGTACCCACAGAAAAAGTCGTCGCTCTTTTGGAAGACGCTGCCCGTCTTGCGTGCAAATTCGATCAAGGCCCGTGACTGGAATTCAGCACCATTGGCTGACTTGGTAGCTTACATCGTCACCCGGCACCATGAATTCACGCGAGAAGAACTGGTCCGGTTAAGCGAACTATTGGCGAAAGTCTGCTCGGTGCATGGAGAAAATCATCCAGAGCTCTGCAGACTCCACACCATCTTTCAGGAGCTGAAAGCCGAACTGATTGGACACATGTCCAAAGAAGAGCAAATCCTCTTTCCTTACATCGAAAATCTGGAGGCGGCCGTCGCACGCGGGGAGCCGGCGCCGACGCCAGTCTTCGGCACCGTGCGCTATCCTGTCCGGATGATGATACAAGAGCACGATGACGCCGGGCAGGCTCTCCGCGGCCTCAGGGAGGCGAGCTCGAATTACCAGGTTCCATCAGATGGCTGCGTCAGTTTCCGCACCTTGTATCGGGCATTGGAAGAGTTTGAGCAGGACCTGCATGAGCATATCCACTTGGAGAACAACATTCTGTTTCCGCGCGCGACTGAGCTGGAGGCGAGTGCCTGATGAATACAGGTCGGCGTCACGAAAGTTTGATCCCCCTTTCTCGCGAGCATCACTACGGTCTGCTGGTCTGTCTGCGAATCCATCGCGGCATTGTGAAGCACCATACTGATCCGGATTGGCTCAGCGAACGTGCCGAGAGGGTGATCCGCTTCGAGAGTGATCTGAAAACCCACTTTGAAGCGGAAGAGAAGATCGTATTTCCGGCCATGCTCGAAATTGAGGAAGCCGGCACGGTCATCGAGCAGTTGATCAAGGAGCACCGGGCCGTCACCAGGCTTGTCGAGCGGCTGAGGCGATCTAGGGGTTTGCAGCTGGCTCCACTGCTCCGGGAGTTTGCGGATCTCCTCGAAGCTCATATCCGGCAGGAAGAACGTGTCCTGTTTCCCTGTTACGAGCGGAACATCTCGGCCAAAGAAGCGGGGCAGGTGAAGATTCAGATTCTGCAAGTCATTGGTAGTGCAATGAAACCTAAGAACCCTGTCCTTTTGGAATGAGAAATGAAGCCTCAATCGAGCTGCAGAGCAACCGCCGGCTTCCTGTGGATGTGAATGGAGCCCAGGCTCAGATGTACATCGTCAATCTGGGCGTCGCGTCTTTGTTCAGCACTCACGCCTCGCCCTGTCTTTCGAGAGCATTTTCCCAAGGTGGTCTTGCTCGCCAGCCTTATAATGCGGGCTATGCACATCAAACTAGAAAAGGCAGACCGCATCAACACATTGAGAAAAGTGTCTTTCTTCTCTCATCTAGAGGATGAGGCGCTGCAGTCCTTGGCAGAAACCGCCGTCCCGAAGGGTTGGAGCAAAGGCGAAATCATTTTCAGTGAAGGGAGTCCTTGTCCCGGCCTGTTTGTCGTGCATTCAGGAGCGGTAAAGATCTTCAAGACTTCGTTGAAGGGCCGCGAACAGGTCCTCACGATCGAAACGACGGGGCGAGCTATCGCCGAATTGGCCGTCCTCGATGAGGGCCCGTATCCGGCTTCGGCGATGGCGATGGAGGAAGCAACCCTGCTGCTGATCCTGAAACAGGATTTCCAGAATCTTTGTCGCCACCATCCGGAGATTGGGTTCAGGATCATCAAGGCCCTGGCGGGCCGTTTCCGCAAGCTGGTAGGACTGGTCGAGGCCTTGGCCTTTCTGGAGGTGGGACAGCGGCTGGCGAAGTTTCTGCTTGAAAAAGCCAGCCAGCCGGAGAAGCACGGCGGGCATGTAGAGTTCACGCTGGACCAAAGCCACCAGGAATTGGCCGCGCAGATTGGGACCGTCCGGGAACTCGTGTCCCGTTCCTTCGGACGCTTTCAAGAGCAGGAGATCCTTTCCGTCAAGAACCGCACCATCACCATTCTGAATATGGAGCGTCTCAAAGAAGAAGCCCACGCGGAGTAACTGCTCGATCCGCTTTTTATACCTGCGAAGTTCAAGGACTCACCGAACCGCGACAACAAGTGCCACCGTTTGCGAACTCTGGGCCCTCAACCTAGAATCTTCCCATCGCGAGTAAGGATCAACCATCATCCCATTTTCGAAACCTCCCAATAAGTCAGAGTTGTGACTTAGGTCATAGCAAGCGCTGAGTAGCGGCTTTACTATCGAACTCAGGAGCAGAGCGGGATCAGCCAAACCTGATCGGAGGGTCATCCATGAAGATAGCCACCAATTGCACAATTCGTGAGCTGCTGGGACGTTTTCCACGGACGCGCTCTGTCTTTGATCGCTACGGACTGAAGGGCTGCGGCGGGATTGAGGGCCCCACAGAGTCACTAGCCTTCTTCGCTCGGGCCCACGGTGTCGACTTAGATCATCTTTTGCAGGAATTGCAGCAGGCAGCTGCAAGCCCGGAAGTGGCGCCCGTCCAGGAGGTAGTCAGCCCCGCTGATACCATCTACCGCCGTTTCTTCAAAGCCGGCATTGCGATTACACTCACGGCAGGAGCGGCGTGGGGTGCGTTGCTACTCATCACCATCGGGTTAAAAGGAAGCTTCACGGCTATCTCGATCTTTGACATCAATGCTCACGGTCATGCCCAGATCTTTGGATGGGTTGGCCTTTTTGTGATGGGCTTTGCCTACCAGGCTTTCCCGCGCTTCAAACATACATCGCTCTGGAATCCCGGCTTAGCGGTATTGACGTTTTATCTGATGCTGGGAGGATTGATCTTGCGAGTCATTGGCGAACCGCTCCATCGGTTTGCTCCCCTGTTTTGGATCGGGCTTCTAGGCACGGTATTGGAGCTGGCGGCAATCGGCTTGTTCATTCTGATCATTACTAAAACGTTCCGTCGAAGTCAGAAACCGCTCGCTGCTTACGACTACTACATCGGCGCGGCATTCTTCTGGTTCCTTGCACAAGCCGTCCTGGACCTCTTTCATCTCTACATGACGACCACAGCCCCCACCAGGACACTACTGCTGCAACAAGTGGCTACCTGGCAGGCGCCGTTGCGGGACTTGCAGATTCACGGCTTTGCCTTGACGTTAATCCTGGGCGTGAGCCAGCGATTCCTGCACGGCATGTATGGCTTCCCGGAAATCCCCCGCCTCCGCGCGTTGGGTGTGCTGGTGCCGTTGACAGCCGCTGTAGCCGGTGAAGCCCTTTTCTTTGTGCTTTTTCGAAAGACTGGACAGCACCTCTATGCGGGGTTCATGTACGCCTGCATGATGGTGATTGCTGTTTCCGTGGTCGTCCTGACACGCAGTTGGTGGATCCATTTCTGGGGCCGTCCGGCAGAAGTGCCTGAAGAAATCACAGCCGACCGGGCAGACCGTAGCTTTAAGTTCATTCAAGCGGCCTATGCCTGGTTGCTCGTCTCGCTTGCCATGCTGCTCTTCGTGCCTGTCTACAACCGGCTCACGGGGCAAGCCTTCTCTCATGCCTTTTATGGGGCCACGCGCCACGCGATTACAGTCGGCTTCATTAGCATGATGATTCTCGGGGTAGCCGCCAAAGTGGTCCCGGTGCTGAACGGAGTGGATGCTCGCACCCTGTCACGCCTCTGGCCGCCTTTCATTTTGATAAACGCCGGTTGCTTCTTGAGAGTCAGCACACAGGTTTTGACTGACCTCGTGCCTGGAGCTTTCTCTGTGATTGGCCTGAGTGGCCTGCTCGAAGTCACTGGCATTGCTGTTTGGGGAATCGGATTGTACCGAGTGATGAACTCGACGAATGAGCGCCTCCAAACAGTGGTGGCTCGACCTGTTTCGGTCGGTTCCGACGACAAGCCCGGACCGGTTGTTGACGCCGCACCAGAATTGTTGGCGGTGTTTGCTCAGTTTGGCTTTGCCTCGCTCCAAAACCCGCTTTTGCGCCGCACGCTGGGGCGGCAGATCACGATTCGGCAGGCCTGCCGGATGCACAATGCCAATGAGCCAGCACTGCTGGAGGCACTCAACGCAGCGTTGAGTCGCGGCAAAGAGACCCAAACGAGCCGTTTCCCCATACTCAATGCCTCAGGCATTCCAGCACCGAGGCGGTGATTGCTCTTGTGACGGCCAGTGCCGATTGTTTTCTGCCAAAGCAACTGACCGCTGGCTGAAATCATCGCCTCCGCGCGCTTCCTAAGGCAGCGGCTTTGCAATGATGCGAAAGCCCAGGTAGGCCGCGCTGACTTCTGGCTGGAATGTTTCCCGGTAGGGCAAATAAAGGATCGCGATGCTGGCGCTGTACCACGAACCGCCGCGCACCACGCGCCTTCCGCCTGCATTTTCACGATTGCGCCCATCGTTGTCCAAATAGGGATAGTCGCGGCTGAAGGTTCGGTCCAGGGTTGCGGTCCACTCGGCCACGTTGCCCGACATGTGATAGAGTCCGTACCGATTCCCGGTGAAACGCAGGCGTGTTTCCCGGAGCCCGACAACGGTGACCTCGGCAGAGGGATTCTTTTTCCAGTTATAGAAATCGACCTCCCCATCGCTCACCAGGCTGCTGAGCCCGTAATCAAAACTGTCCGGCCCGCGTGCGCCTTTTTCCCACTCGCCCTCTGTCGGCAGTGCAAACAACCACCGGCCTTTTCCCAGCGTTCTTGTCAGCCAGCGGCAGTAAGCGCTGGCCTCGTACCAGTTGACACCGGTCACCGGCTGATCGCTCTGTCCGAAGCGCGCGTACTCGGCATCCCCCGGTCTGAGTTGGGCTGAAGCCTCAGTGGGCTTTGACGATCTCCACTGCCTTCCGGCTTCAGACCAGTTGGCGTCGTTAGGGTAACCATCCTGGTTCCGCAGAAAGGCCCGAAACTCGGCATTGCTCACTTCAAACCGGTTCATGAAGTTAGGAAAGTTGCCAGCTCGTGGAGGGTCATGTCGTCTCTGACAGACAGTACCCTAGGATTCATGACATCCTTTGCCGTGAGATTGCTCATAGAAGCCCCCTTTGCAGAATGGAAATCGCCGGCAGATACACAGTGGTTATGGACATACGAAACCGGCCCACCTTCTGCAAAGCACTTCTGCTTCCAGAGTCAAGTCGCGAAGCTTCGTCGAGATCCCTGCCCCAAGCGCCTCATGGCATAAGGGCTTGCCGGATGACTGCCTAGATGTCGGTTAGAGCAGGCAACCTATCTGCGCGCTCTTCAGCCTGGCCCTGATTGCCAGCGGATTCATCTTGCTTCCATGGCCACTCTAGAGATTAGTGCTAGCGTCTCACGCAACTCCTCGCCGGAGTCCCACTCTGCACCTGGCGTTTCCACCCACTCGCGTCATATCCCCCATTTTTCCAGCCTGCTGGAATTACCTCAACCTCCAGTCTTTTGAACAAGTGTAGCTTGGCAAGCAAGGTGCCTTATCCAAGGAAGGAAGAGGCGATTGGTCTTACGCGCGACCTCATTGTTCAGGATTCGGCGTTCCCATTCGACTTTGCACCAAGGTAGACACTGCATGAAAACGGCGCAGGGTCACAGATCGATGGAAATGAGGTAGCAGTAATCATGAAGTTGCGTAGGGGGTAGAGAGATGACAGGAAAAAGAAGCGGAGGAGTCGCGGCCCCCACGAAGTCGATTTGGAACCTGTGTGCCCAAAGCTATTGGATCAGAGGAGTGCCTCCTCTCGCGAGGTCCACGAACACCACGCTGGACCAACACTCGGCGAGCTCAGGCAGCCAGGCAACAGCGCTCGCCAAAGGACCCCAATTCGTCGCCGTCGCGACTCGAACTAATTCTGAGTCAGCGCTTGAGCACCGACAGAGAATTGTCGTGTGGTCGCTCATCGCATTGCTATGGATCCTTTCGGCGCTGGCTGTCATGATACTCTTGGAGAAGGCGGCATCTTGAGATCCTGACGCGGCTGAAATCATGCAATTGTCCTCCCGGATTGAAACAGTTGATGGCTTTCCCAGGAAGTTGATCTCGCCACGCATCACTTTGCACTCGGACAATCAGACGGGCGATCGGCGTATCCTTTCTTTAGGGCGCTGCTTCTGCTCCTGCCTTTCCCACCCGCTCGCGTCATATCCCCCACCTGCGAATCTGTTGGAATGACCTGAAGCACCAATCTTTTCAACAAATACAATTTGGCAAACAAGGTGCCTCTTTGAGGGTCAGGATGAAGTGATGGGGCCTTTTACGCGCGGTCTTCGGCATTCCCATTCGACTTTGGCGTGACGGGAGGTAATTCATGGAACGACGCAGGGTCACGATCGACGGAAACGAAGCAGCAGCATCTGTCGCCCATCGAACAAACGAAGTCATTGCCATCTATCCTATTACAGCCCCGCTGAACCGCCAGCTTAGGGTCGTCAGAGCGCAGCGCGGGGTGTGCGAAAAGAAAAGGTGAAGTCCATGGACCTGACAACGACTTACCTGGGACTCAAGCTGAGAACGCCGCTGGTCCCATCAGCCTGTGGTCCGCTCTCCAACAGTCTTGGCAAGATCAGAGGGCTTGAGGATGCGGGTGCATCGGCTATCGTGATGTACTCGTTATTTGAAGAGGAGCTTCTTCACGAGGCTCAAAAACTTGACCATTACTTGACTTATGGATCCTACAGCTACGCGGAAGCCTTGAGCTATTTTCCCGAGCCCAAAGACTACGAGCTGGATCCTGATCGCTATCTGAAACACCTCTACAACGCCAAGCGAGCCGTCGGAGTTCCTGTAATCGGCAGCCTCAATGGAGTTTCCACCGGTGGCTGGGTGAAGTTTGCCAAGGAGATTGAACAGACGGGAGCTGATGCGCTGGAACTGAATATCTATTACGTTCCCACCGACCTCGACCTCCCTGGCATTGAAGTCGAGCAGATGTACGTCAATGTCCTGGAAGACGTGAAGCGCACAGTCAAAATTCCGGTAGCCATCAAACTGGGACCCTTTTTCAGCAACATGGCTCACATGGCAAAGCGCTTGGTCAACGCTGGGGCGGATGGCTTGGTGTTGTTCAACCGGTTCTACCAGCCGGACATCGATCTGAAGCAATTGGAAGTGGTCCCGAATGTTCTGTTGAGTACACCGCAGGCGATGCGCCTCCCCTTGCGCTGGATTGCGATTCTCTACGGGCGGCTTCAAGTGAGTCTGGCGGCCACCGGCGGCATTCATAACTCTGAAGATGTCGTCAAGATGCTGATGGCCGGGGCGGACGTCACCATGCTGTGCTCAGCTCTTTTGAAAAATGGCATCGGTTGGATAAGGCAGGTAGAGAAGGATGTCGTTCGATGGATGGAAGAGCACGAGTACACGTCTGTCGAGCAGATGAAAGGAAGCATGAGCCAGAAATCCTGTCCACACCCGTCTGCCTTTGAACGCGCGAACTACATGAAGGCACTGAAGAGTTATGTGTGAAGGATTCCTGAAGCTGCGATTCTGCCCAGAGGCACTGGGCTGATCGGCAATCTTTCCCAACCGTGATCGCTACGGAGGGGCGAGGCTGCCGGAATGTGATCTTCGGGCGCTGAGACCCTTCGCACTAGATCGATTCGGGACGCCGGAAAGGAGACACCATGAAGGTTGCTACCACAAGCAAGACTGTCCGAGAGTTCGCTCTCAAGCTCCCAGGAGCTACATGGGTCTTTGAGAAGTTAGGAATTGACTGTTGCCGTGGGAGCGGCAGGGAGCGCCGGGAGGCCTGACCAGAATGGGGGTGTTGCTGAAGAGAAAGTCGTGGCGCAGGAGGCCAGCGAAGCTGCGACTTGTCCGGAAGGCGAGCGAGATTGGAGCACAGCTCCGCTTTCGGCTCTGACGAGCTACATTGTAACCAAACACCACAAATTCACTCGCGAAGAGCTCCCAAGACTCATCCAATTGCATGTCAAGGTGTGTTCGGTCGATGGCCAGCATCATCCGGAGTTGGTACCCATTCACTCGATTCTCCATGAGCTGCAGCAGGAACTGACGAGTCAGATGCTGAAAGAAGAGCAGATTCTTTTCCCCTACATTGAGCAGCTGGAAGAGGCGGCTGGTCGCGGGAAGCCCGTTCCCACGCCGTTCCCTTGTGGAACCTTACGGAACCCGATTGAGTCGATGATGCAGGAACACGAACAAACCGAACAGGCACTGCGTCGCCTGCGTGAGATCAGCTCCAACTATGCCGTTCCGGCGGACGCCAGCATCATCTTGCGCACGCTCTATGAGGCGCTGGAATACTTCGAGAAGGACCTTCATCAGCACATCCATCTTGAGAACGACATCGTATTCCCAAGGGCCGCGGAACTGGAGGGCCTGACCCGGACAAGCAGCAACCAAAGAGAACAGTAAACCGCGAAGTCGCGAAGAAAGTATTCTGGGCCTGTAGTAACGCACACCTCACCTCCCCGATTGCTCGGCCTTCTCATTCCGTCTACAGACTGCGTGCGTTGAACCTTTGATCAGGCTCGCTGCGTCTTCAGTAGATCGGGGAGGATATTCACCTTGGGACGCGGCCTCGCCGTTGAAGCCACCACCTCATGCATTTGTGTCCAAAGTCGACTGGATCGCAGAACATGAGCGGACAACCTCCGACGAGACAGTGGATGCCGCGTGCTTCGCACTCGCGAACGGCTTGCTCGGACACACTACCGTTTCCGAAGGAACGGTGGAACCAAACTCGGCCTACCTCATGTTGGCTGCACTGCCGTACGACATCGACCGAGACAGCGGGATGAGTGGCAATCACGACGCCGTCAACTGGAACCTGGATCGCGGCCAAGTTCGGATAGCAGCGTACGCCTTCCACTTCGGAGCAGTTTGGGTTGATCGGAAAGACCTCGTATCCGCAATCCTTCAGCTTACGATAGACAGCGTTGGCCGCCTGGTTCACGTGACGGGAAACGCCCGCCACCGCCATGCGCCTTCCGCTAAGAAACTGGGCTACTGATTCGGGAACTCTTGCCATTGATCATCCCCCTTCGTAGGAGCTGCCTAACATCTATGGCGAATGGAGTGGAGTCTCACCGGATGTCGCCAGGCGCTCCTGCTCGGTTTCAAGAGGAGGTCCTTTCTTTCCAAGGCTAGTCCAAGTCCAAGCGCTCTGGCGATCAAGGCATTCCGCAAAGAAATGGATGCGTTCGCTACGGACGGAAGTCCATCCCTTTGTCTCCTCCTGCGTGGCTCGCGGCCGCCGTCACCCAGGGCTCTGAATGCTCTTCTTTCTGTGGGACAAGCCAAACAGGGCAGGGACTCTGATGAAGAACTCCTTGCGAATTGGCGCCAAAGATCATCCGGTCGACCACGTTCTTGGCATGGGCGCCCATGACAATAAGCGTCGCCCGTGCGCTGTGGGCATAGGCAATAATCTCATGGACGACTGACCCCATCCGCACTTCGAATTTCACACGGCTCAGATACTCTGTTGGAACCAATGCCTTCAACCGCTCCAGAGAAGCGGTGATTCTTTGATGCCTCTGCTCTTCGAAATGCAGGGAGTGGCCCACGGCTCGAAAGTCATCCAGCGCCAACGGGGCCTCGACGTGTAACAGATGCAGCCTCAGGGGCAGCACGTCCATCAGGCTCAAGGCATACTCCAACGCATGCAGGGAATGGGTAGAGAAATCCATCGGCAGCACCACAGTTTGGAGCGAGCAGGCATCCCTGAAGTCCGGGAGCACAGTTGCCGAGGTAGTTTCTCTGGTTTCTCTGGTAGTGAGGACCGGACACGGTGAGTGAGCCAAGACACGATCAGTATGGGAAGTATGCTCAGCACTGCTGGGATCATGAGTTCCCATCACAATGAGATCTGCCGGAAGCTGCCGGGCCAGGTGCAGGATACATTCATCCAGTTTCCCAAAAGTGATCCTTCCCTCATACTTGATCGATTTGGGGAGTTTCTCGAAAGCCGCTTTGAGCAGACGGGAAGCTTGAGCCTCCCTTTCTTCTTCTGGGTACATGTGGGTTTCGGAATACATCCACGCGTTGGCTAGGAAGACGGGAGGCACGTCATCGATATTATGCTGGACCATCATCCTGGCGCCGAATCGCTCGCAAATTTGTGCGGCTAGCCTGAGTTCTCTGTCTGAGAGCGTTGAAAAATCAACGGGGCAAAGAACCGTCTTTATGTCCATCATGGCAGGCTCCTTTCTGATGAGGAAGCTGCCTTGTCGGAATTTAGGCACAGGTTGCGAAGCGTGGCGCAGGCAGATCTTCCTAACCTGCCGATATCAGTGCAATCCAAGAGCCAGAGAGTTGATGAGACTCCTTCGCATGTAGCTTGTTCTGCAACAAGGACGGGCATCATCTTGATCACTTTCTTTTCAGGAAGCTTGGAACTGAGGTGGGTGGATTCACCAATCTCTGCGGAAATTCACCCAGCCAGACTACGGCACCGAAAACTGCTCCCGAGAATCCAGAAGGATTCAGTCCAGACAAGCAACGCGATCACGCATTAGGCAGATAGGAGGCAATGGAAATGGCACCATGGGCGACCGTCACTTTAGCGGGTGTCGGTTTGGCTGGCGGGGGACTCGACGGTGATTGTCGGCGCCGGGAGTCATACTGTTCGATCCGATTTTTCAAGGCCTGGCTATTCGCTCATGGCCGGCGAAGTGGCTTCGCTGCTGTTGTCGCGCATGACGGTGCCCATTCTGTATACCTGCGTGAAAAACGAATGCATCACCATCAGCTGGCAAGTCGAGACCCTAGATCGTGAGCGACCGGAGATCGCGTTAGGGTGGTTGGTCGGGGAGTCAGCCACGAGCATGGAGCCGACTCAACTTCGCCAACTTCGGCGTTCCGGTCTTATGAAGTTGCTCTAGTCTAGTCGGCCTCAACGTAGAGTGAACGGAAGCAGTGCTCACATTGAATTGTCTTGCCGCCCAAGGCTCGCTGGAGGTGGCCGGAAGGAATTCTCATATTGCATCCCGAACAATGGCCGGCCCGAATAGGCATGAGTTCCCCTCGATCGTACTGGGTGTGCTCACACGCCGTTCGCGTAAGCAAAACATTCGATGCGCCTGCCGCCCCGGCGAGCTTCAAAACTCTCTTGGTCATTCGTGCCATCCTTTTGTTTCCTTCCTTTCATTCACTAGAAACAGCCGTGCTTGTCGCCCCTCGCGACCCCTGGCATCTTCAACCAGTCTCAGTTCTGAGCTTCTCCTGCAACCGGCCCATAGCTACCAGAATTCCGTACAGTAAGGCCTGCGGCGGTGGGGGGCAGCCTGGAATATACATATCGACCGGGATCACCTGGTCCACACCCCCCAGTGACGCATAGGTGCAACCAAAGATTCCTCCACTGCAGCCACAGGCGCCCACAGCCACCACCAAACGCGGCTCTGGTGTGGCGTTGTAGGCCTTCTTGAGTGGGATCTCCATGTTGCGAGTGACCGGACCAGTGACCAGCAGCATATCCGCATGGCGCGGGGAAGCCACAAATCGGATTCCCAGTCGTTCGGCGTCATAAATGGGGCTGTTGAGGCCCGTGATTTCAACTTCGCAACCATTGCAAGAGCCTGCGTCCACTTCGCGAATCTGCAGCGAGCGGCCCAGTACACGGCGGATTCTCTCTCGCAACCGCTCTTTGACCAGCGCTTCCGCCTCAGAGGTCTGCCGGTCTGTCTGCGCCATCTGGAGGAACTGCTGCTTCCCGCCCGCATCCAGACGGTAGTAGGCCGAGGACACCAGGTGAGAGCGATGTTGGGCAGCCAGCTCGATTTCTCCCGTGGTGCGGATCGTGCCGTCGGCGGAGGCTTCGGCACAGAGGCCGCAGAAGATGCAACGCCCGTAATCGAGCGTCACCTTCCGGTTGTCCAGTTTGTCCTCGACGGTGAGTGCGCCTGTGGGACAAACGAGGGCGGCAGGCAGACAATCTGCGGCTTTCTCGAAATCGATCACCGGTCTACCGCGCAGGTTGGGGAGAGGCTCCATGGGGCGGGCTGGGTAGTCGGTCGTGACAACGCCTGTCACAAAGGCTCGGTTTAGAATCTTGAACATAAGGTTGGCAGCTCCAGGCAAGAATTTTTCGAGCTAAGCGCTGGTGATCAATCTTCAGAATCATGTGCTGTGTCTGAAGTGAAAGCACAAATGGAAACCCAGAGCGGGGTTTCTGCGCCCGCCCGGTCGAGGGCGGAAAGCCTCGGTGCTTGCAAGTCTTCGGGCCGTGGAAATTCTCCGAAGGGAAATTAAATCTCCCGGACTTGGGTTCTTGATCGATAGCTCGAGAAATCCGATGTCCTGGAATTCCTGCACGACCCGCTCGTAACCGCCAGGCAGGTCTCCTCCCATCCCGTGAAACGTCACCACGCGCGTGCCCGAGGGAGCTTGCGCCAGCCGATCCTGCGTCATCTTAATGTAGCGGTCATATAGAGAAGGACTCAACTCCACGCGTTCGTCGAGCTTCTTGTCAGGGTCCAGGTTTTCGTAAAACGGATTGTAAAAGTAGAAGGCGTTGTATCGGCTCCAGTCCAGGTCTCCGGCATTGGCACACAAAAAGCGCACGCGGGAAATGGCGTACCTATGAGCAAAGCTCCGAGAGAGTTCCGCCAGATGTGGTCTCTGTTCCACACCTGTAAAATTTCCCTGGGTAGCCAGTGCGCCGACCAGGCAGAATTTGCCTGGGCCTGACCCCACAGCCAGCACCTGAGTTTCGGGCCCGCTGACCAACAACTGGGCGGCGCGGCGAGCCACGTGGACCGGAGTCCAATGCATGATGGAGAATCGGCGCCAGCACAGGGGGAGAATGCGGTCGAACTGCGCATTCCATACGTGAGCACCGGTCCGCACACGGTCAAAGAGTCGCTGTATTTCGCATGAGTGTTCTTTCTCGATATCTAACAGTGCCTGTCTGAGAGGAGAAGCAGTCACTGAATTGCTCTCGCAGTCGCTTTGGGTTGATTGTCGATGGCGCTGTGCCAGTGTTTCATCGGTCTGTTCCTGAGTAAGAGAGATTGAAGCTTTTGTTGATGACAGGAAAATCCGGAATGATGTTGCCCTGCACGGCTTCGGGCAGGGCCGGCCAATTGTTCAATGAAGGATCTTTGATCTTGCAGCGAGCCAAACTGCCGTTTTTCCCGGTGAGCACCCAGTGAAGGATTTCGCCGCGCCAGCCTTCCACGTAACCGAGAGCGCAGCTTTCCGGCGGGATGGGTGGTAGTGCAGTACTCACCGGGCCCGGGACAGCAGGGCCAATGCTTCCAGCGCGATGCGGATTGAATCCAGGGCCTCCCCCATACGCACCCGCATCCGGTCAAAGACATCCCCTTTGGAATGGAGGACCACCTTCGGAGGAATTTCGTCGTACGCCGCGTAGGGAAAGTCCCGGCGAACGTCGAGGTCCACTCCGGACGCGCGGGCGGCAACCCCCACGACGCCCAGGTCCACAGCGGTTTTGTGCGGGAGAATGCCGGTCGTCTCCAGCCGGTCGCGAGTAGAGGCGGACGAGAGAATCAGATCCACTAGCGATTCAAACTCCCTTTTGAGGAAGCGTAGCACGCCGGCGGCCCTCTGAATCTGCTGGGGATCCCAGTCGCGCCGCAAGCCGCCATACACATTCATGCTTCGCAAGAGGCGGTTGCCGGTCAATTCGGCGTTTAAGCACAACAGTTGTTCCTTCAGGCGCATGGCGTGTGCGTTAGCCACCATGAATCCCACATCCGTGGCAATGGCGCCCACGTCAGCAATGTGGTTGTACAGCCTTTCCAGTTCGAGCAGCACGGTTCGCATCAACCGGGCCCGACGCGGCACTTCGACGCGCGCCAGGCTCTCGATCGCCTGGCAGAAAGCGGTGGAGTGACTGAAGCTGGAATCTCCTGAAATGCTTTCGGCAAGGAAGACCGCGTGCGCGAGCGGCTTGTGCTCGAAGAGTTTCTCGGTGGCCTTGTGGGTGTAAAACAACCGGATTTGCAGATACAGCACCGGCTCGCCGGCAACACTAAAGCGAAAATGACCGGGCTCAATGATGCCGGCATGGATCGGGCCCACGGGCACCTGAAATACGCCTTCGCCCTCCACTGGGCGGAACAGGTGACGGGGACCTGGCAAGGGCAAGGGCCTGGAGAACAGGTCGAAGTCCTTGCGCAGTGGATGGACCCTGTCCGGGAAATCGTCATGGAGCGCCACACGGCGCGGATTGGGGTGGCCCACGGCCGTCAGCCCAAACCAGTCCTGGATTTCCCGCTCCTGCCAGTTGACCGCAGGAATCACAGGTGTCAGCGACGGGAATTCAGGATCGGTTGCGGGAACCGGCGTTCGAACGAGAATGAAGCCGCCAGCCCGGTCGCAAGCAAACGTGTACTGGAGATAGAAGACTTCCTCCTCTTTGCGCCGATCGATGCCAAACACCATGGCCAACCGTATCTTGCGAAGTTTGTAGAGGTGGGCCGCGATGGCAGCAATTGAGTCTCGCCCGGTTTCCAGATAGACCTCGTTGGGACGCCTACTATAAAGCCGCTGGATCTTGCCGCCAAACGCCATCTGCAGGTCGGCGACAATGGAACCTACCCCGTTTGCCTCACTCATAAAAACGCTCCCAAATGGAATTGCTTCTCCGCGCCGGATTTCCTGCAGTAATGCCGCGGTCATCGCGCGCCTCCAACGATCTGGCCTGCCTGTTGGATCAAGCGCAATAAGGGTGAAGGCAGCCAGAAACCGAAGAGCAGCGTCAACGCAGCAATCAGAAGCATCGGCAGAAGCCGCCACCAGGACTCGGCGGTCCGATTCATTCCAATCCGAGGGGCTCCCAGCGCCAGGTGCCCCACGTGGTAAAGAAATCCGGCAAAGATTGTGACCACGCATCCGACAAAAATGCTGGCTATCCAGAGGCTGCGGCCCTGGACCGAAGCGCTGAGCACCGTCAACTCGCTCTGGAACAGGCCGGCGGGCGGAGTGCCGGTCACCGCCAGGGTCCCGGCCAGAAACAATACTGCTGTCACTGGCATCAGATGGATCACGCGCCGCCTACTTTGCGGAACATGGCGGTTCCAAACTGCTGCTGGACATTGCCCGCGCAGAAGAAGAGCAACGGCTTGGTGATGGCGTGATAAAACATGTGCAGCAGCGCGCCAAACGGACCCAGGCTTCCGCCAACCCCGAAGCCAACCAGCATGATCCCGGTATGATCAATACTGGAGTAAGCCAGGAGGCGGCGGAAGTTGGTCTGCACCAGGATGAACGGCGTCGCAATCAGCAAGGAACCCAGTCCAAACCAAAGCAGCAGGCCGCTGGAAAACTCCGGACCGAGACACCTCGAGGCAAGGATGTGAAAACGCAGGATCCCGTAAAGCGCGCAGTTGAGCACCGCCGCAGCCAGAATCGCCGCCGAGGGAGCAGGCGCTTCGCTGTAGGAGTCTGGTTTCCAGGTATGCATCGGAGCAATACCGGCTTTGGTTCCATACCCCATGAGAATGAAGAGGAAAGCCAGGCGCAAGGCCTTGGGATTGAGCGACGACGCGGCCGAGATAAGCCGAGTCCAGTTCAGCCCTTCGATTGATTCCGTCCCGACGACATGGCTGGCGGCGTAATAGGTCAGCAACGTCCCAAACAGCGCCATCGAGATCCCCATGCTGCCGATGATGATGTACTTCCAGGCCGCTTCCAGCGAGGTCTTCTGGTTGTAGAAGGCAATCAAAAGCACCGAGGCCAGCGTGCTGCCTTCGATGGCCACCCACATAATTCCCAGGTTGTTGGCCAAGGCGACCAGAAACAGGGCGAAGACGAAAAGCGGAGTCAGGATGTAGTACTCCTTGAGTCTCCCCAGGGTAATGCTTCCCTTTTCCAAATCCGTCCGGAAATAACCCACTGCGTAGATGGCACAGACGAAAGACACGAAAGCCGTGAGCACAACCACCAGAGCGCTGAGCGCGTCCGCATACAGAAATCCGTCAAACGCGCTGACTGATTGGAACCGTGCCACGTTTTGGACGAGTATCACAGCCAGGGCGAGGTTAATGGCCGCCGAAATGAGGCTGACCCGTTCCATCCACCGGCGCGAACGCAACAACCCGCAAGCAGCAGCCTCCACCAGTGGCGCCAACAGGAGCAAAACAAGACTCATTCGGATCAACCTCGCAATCGTCGTAGTTTACTGGTGTCCATCGACTCGAAGGTTTCGGCGATGCGATAGGACAGAATGCCCAGGATCATCACACCCACCAACAGATCGAAGAGGATTCCGACTTCCACAATCAGCGGCATTCCATAGGTCAACGCGATTGCAGCCAGGAAGAGCCCATTTTCGGCCGTCAGCAGCGCCACGACCTGTGAGATGGCCTTCCGCCGGTTCATCATCAGAAAGAACCCAATGAGGAACAGGGCAGTGGCCACCGCCAGCGAACCGTGACCGTGCTCTTGAGACTGACTGAACGGGTGGGCCACCAGGTAGCCCAGCAGCGTCAAACCGCCGCAGATCAAGATGGACGCCGGCGTGTTCAGGTAGCCTTCCACTTCCTCCTGCGTGTCAGTCTGGCGGATGATGCGCCGCAACAGCAGCGGCATCACGATGACCTTCAACAGCAGTGTCAGCCCGGCTGCAATGTAAACGTGATGGGCCTGGTTGACATAGGCCACAGCCGCGGCTAGACAGGCCAGGAAGAACGACTGCAGGCTGAACAGCGCAATGACCGTGGGTAAGAGCCTCTGGCCCACCAGCAGCATCTGCACCACCAGCATGGCAGCGGCCATCAATGTGATCAGCCGGTGTCCGAGTTCCACGGAGTCATAGGACATACGGAACGCCTTTCTCAGAAGATAAAGGGAGACGCCAAGGCCAGCAGCGCCAAGATGAACGCGACGCTCAGCAGCTCGGGCACGCGAAACAGACGCAACTTGGCGTTGGAGGTCTCCACTAAAACCACAGCCAAGGCCAGCAGGAGCAGCTTGGCCAGGAATGCGATCAAGCCCGTGGCTAGAGACGCTGCCGTGAAGGCGCTGCCGACGCCAACCGGAAAGAAGATGTTGACCAGCAGGGTCATGAGCACCAGTTGCTTGAGGGCCACTGCCCACTCGATCAGTGCCAGGTAATGCCCTGAATATTCCAGGATCATCGCCTCATGGATCATCGTCAGTTCCAAATGGGTAGCCGGATTGTCCACCGGAATGCGCCCGGTCTCGGCAATCAGCACGATGAACATGGCCGCGAATGCCAGGATGTGTCCGGGGTTCAGGAACTGTTCTTGATGCTGCAGCGTCGCCTGCACCACCTGGCTCAAGTTCGTCGACCCGGCCGTAATCGCCACGCTGAAGATGGATAGCATCATGGCCGGCTCGGCAATCGCCGCTACCGTCATTTCTCTGCTGCTGCCCATGCCACCGAAAGCGCTGGCCGTGTCCAATGCCGCCAGCGCCACAAAGAAACGGCCCAAAGCGAGCAGGTAGATCACTGCAATAACGCCGCCAAAAAGACTCAGCGGAACGGCAGTGGTAATCATGGGAATCATCAGGCTGACCATCAGGGCGGTCAAAAAGGAAATGTACGGCGTGACCCGGAAGATCCAGGAGGCGTGCCGGGATACCACCGTTCCTTTCCGCCACAGCTTGAACAGATCGTAGTACGGCTGCAGCAAGCCAGGGCCGCGGCGGTTTTGCAGCAGCGCCTTGCATTTGCGGATGAGCCCGTTGACAAGAGGCGCCAGCGCCAGCGCCAGCACCATCTGCAGCAGGATTTGCAAAAGTGTCATCGCGTTCTCTCCCACAGCAACAAGGTGAGAAGCGTCACAAATATGTAAAACAAGTAGGCCGAGAGGCTGCCGGCCTGCAGCAGACGAATCCGTCGGGAAAGCCGAAGAACCGCACGATTCACGGGCTGGTAAAGCCACTTTTCGAATGTCGGTTCAATCTGGCTCTGGAAACGAATGGATTGCGTGAAATAGCGCGAGACCGCGAAGTCGGCCTGAACTTGCCGGCGCGGCCGATAGATGGCTCGGAAGATCATTTGCAGCGGCTTGGAGTAAGCTGTCCCCGTGTACTCCATCTGGGGCGTCAGGCGGTCCAGCCCGCAGTCCCAAGTCTCATCAACAACCGCTTTCTCTTTTCTGGCCCAAAGCCACCACAACGCTGCTGGAAGCGGCAGCAAAACCAGGAAGAACGAGAGCATGCCCACTGTCGAAATCGATCCCTCAGAGGCGCCGAGAGCGTTCACGACCCAACCGTTGCCCGCGATCAGCTGCGGGCTGATCGCAGTTCCCAGCAGTTGCTGTGTGATCGGATCCATCAACCGAAGCACACCTGGGGAAACAGTCCCAGAAAAATGCACGCGAGCCCGAAGAGTCCCATGCCGAGCAGCATCGAAGGCGAAGCTTCATGCGCTCCTTCGGCCTGCGGACTGCGTGGAAGGGAGAGGAAGGTAATTCCCATGGCTTTGACGAAGCAAGCAGCAGCTAGAGCGCCAGTCAGAGCGAGCAATGCCCCGGCAATGGGAAAGTTCAGGCGGACGAGCCGTTCGGTGGCGCTGAAGCCTTGCAGTAATGCCTGGTAAGTGAGCCACTCGCTG
This sequence comes from uncultured Acidimicrobiia bacterium, assembly GCA_963752385.1. Taxonomy (GTDB): domain Bacteria; phylum Acidobacteriota; class Terriglobia; order Versatilivoradales; family Versatilivoraceae; genus CAVVYL01. The sequence goes on from CAVVYL010000065.1 coordinate 312,854, forward strand.
ACAAATCCGTTCAGCGGTGGGAAGCCGCAAAGCGCAATGGCACCCAGGAGAAAGAAAAAAGCCGTTTTCGGCATCCTGCGGATCAGTCCACCCAGCTTTTCGAGGTCCCTGGTGTGAGCCCCGTTCAATACAGCGCCGGCACCCAGAAACAGCAGCCCTTTGAAGCAAGCGTGATTGAGGGTGTGATAAAGCGCCGCCACAAGCGCCAAGGCAGCCAGAACCGGCTGTCGGAAAGCGCTGAGCATCAGCGAGGCGCCGATTCCCATCAGGATGATGCCGATGTTCTCCAGGCTGCTGAAAGCCAACAGGCGTTTCAGGTCTTTCTGAACGAGCGCGTAGAGGACACCCAGTAAAGCAGAGAGCTGAGCCCAGCACAAGCAAAGTGATGCCCCACCAGGCGGGCGGGGTCCCCAGAAAATCCAAGAGAACGCGAAGCAGCCCGTAGATGCCGCTCTTGAGCAGCACACCCGACATGAGCGCCGAAACGTTGGAAGGGGCCACGGGGTGAGCTTCGGGCAGCCAGACGTGCAAGGGAATGATCCCAGCCTTGACGCCGAATCCCACCAGGAAAAGGAAGAACGCGGTATGTCGCTGGAGCGGCGAAAGCCGTGTCCCCAGGAGATGGAAGTCTTCAAACCGAAAACTTCCAGCTGACTCTGGTAGAGCAGCAGGAAGCCAAGGATCAGACAGCCGGTCCCAATGTGCGACATCACGAAGAAAAGGACGCCGGCTTGCCGAGTCTTGGGCTCCTCGTGCTCGAAGCTAACCAGGACGAAGGCGGCCAGGGCCATCACTTCCCAGACCACCAGAAGGAAAACAGCGTGGCTGGCGCAAAACACCAGCGTGTTGGCCAGCAGCAGCAAGTTAAAGAAGGCGGCCAGGGCGCCCACATTCTTGACCCCGTAATAGTGGGCCGCATAGCCGATGGAGTAGATGGAAATGGCCACAGCCGACAACGAAATGAGCAAGACGAAGAACGCGCCCAACGGGTCCAGCTTCACGGCAAACGGAAACAGCGGCGTTGTCTAAAGGCAAGAGATCGAATGCCGGCGAAGGTCCATCTTGCAAGCATAACCAGGAAGCCGCCATGCCTGCCAAGCCGCCAAGGCAGGAGCCTAAGAAACCGAGCGTATTCGCCAGCCTTTGCTGGCGCGTGAATGCCAGTGCGAGGGCCGCCCCAATGAAATAGGCAAGCAGGCAGGAACGGAATAGCAAAAGGACAACCTGTTCAGAAACCATTCGGGAGCAACTCTCCTTCAGAGCAATGTGGCAGTCGAAACAGGCAGCCGACGGTTAGAACCATGGGAAAACCTCCCGCAGGTCACTCGTACCGTACTGGATCTTCTCCCAGAGCAGCAGAACGATGAGGGTCAGGAAGATGTAAACCAGGTAGGTGGTGAGGCTCCCGGTTTGAATCAGGCGTACGCGCCTGGAAAACCGAAGGATGGCGCGATTGACCGGACGATAAATCAACTGCTCAAATGTCGGCTCAATATGGCTCTCAAAGCGAATCGACTTGGTGAAGTAGCGCGACACGGCGAAGTCGGCCTGAATTCGACGTCGCGGCCGGTAAATCGCCTGAAAGATCATGCGCAAGGGCTTGGAATAAGCCGTCGCCGTGTACTCCATCTGCGGCGTCAGACGGTCCAGCCCGCAGTCCCAGGTTTCATCCACGCGATGCCGGCCACGCCGCGAGAAACCAGCCACAAGGCCAGAGGCAAAGGCAGCAGCGCCAAGAAACAGCGCCGCCATCCCTGGTGTCGAAATCGCCCCCCGCTCGACCGCTAGAGATGTCACCATCCAGCCATTCCCAGCGATCAGTTGCGGGCTAATCTCTTGCTCCAGTAACTCCTGTGTAACTGGATCCAAAAGAGGAAGGAACGCCATGGGAAACACGCCGAGTACCACGCAAGCCAGTCCGAGAGTCGCCATACCGAAAAGCATCGAGCGCGGCGCCTCGTGCGCTTTTTCTGCCTGCGGGCTTCGTGGCAGAGCAAGAAAAGTGATCCCCACTGCCTTGACGAAACAGGCCGCGGCCAAAGCGCCTGTCAGAGCCAACAGGGCACCGCCAATCGGGAAGATCAGCCGCACGGCGATCTGGGTGGCGCCAAAGCCCTGCAGAAGCGCCTGGTAGGTCAACCACTCGCTGACGAAGCCGTTTAAGGGAGGAAGACCCGAGATAGCCACAGCCCCCAAAAGGAAGAAAAACGCTGTCCAGGGAAGACGGCGAATCAACCCGCCCAGCTCTTCCATGTTTCGAGTCCCAGTGGCGTGGAGCACTGCCCCGGCGCCCAAGAACAGCAGGCCTTTGAAGCAGGCATGATTCAACGTGTGGTAGAGGCCCGCTACCAGCGCCAGCGCGGCGAGGGCCGGCTGATGGAATGAAATGAAGAGTAACGAGGCGCCTAAGCCCATCAGGATGATCCCGATATTCTCGATGCTGTGAAACGCCAGCAAGCGCTTGAGATCGTGCTCCACCAGGGCATAGAGCACGCCCAGCAGAGCGGATATCGATCCGGCAGCGAGAATCAGAAGACCCCAGAAGACGGGAGGCGGAGTCAAGAAGTCAAAGAAAACCCGAACCATCCCATAGATCCCAGTTTTGATGAGCACGCCAGACATGAAGGCGGAAACATTGGTGGGAGCCACCGGATGCGCCGCTGGCAGCCAGATATGCAACGGGATGACTCCAGCCTTGATGCCGAATCCCACGAAGAAGAGAAAGAAGGCCGCCGTGCGTCGCGAGAGCGAAAGCTGGGCTCCGATGTTGTGAAGATCTTCAAAGCGGAAACTGCCGTTGACCTGAAAGAGCAGCAGAAAGCCCAAGATCAAACAGCCAACGCCAATGTGCGACATGACGAAATACAACATCGCCGGCTCGCCGTGCTTCCGGGTGTTCATGCTCAAAAACTACCAGCACAAAAGCAAAGAGGGCCATCAACTCCCAGGCAATGAGAAGGAAGACCGCATTATCAGCACAGAAGATAAGCGTCGTGGCGAGCAGCAGAAGATTGAAGAAGCCCGCCAGACTGCCCACATTCTTGACACCGTAGTACTGGGTAACGTAACCGTAGGAATAAATGGATATGGCCAGCCCCAGCAGCGAAACCACCAGAGTGAAGAACGCCGCCAAGGGATCGAGCTGAATTGAAAAGCGGACCAGCGGCGTCGCAGCTGGCAAGAGTGTGAAGGCCGGCGAAGTCCCCTGACTGAGGCCAGTGAAGGATGCCCAACAGCCGGCCAGCCCTCCGATCCACGCCCCGAAAAAGCCAGCCAGGCTGGCCATCCTGGGAAAGCGAGTCAGAGCAAAGGAGGCCACGGCGCCGACAGCGTATGCCCACAAGGAGATTGGAAGCAGGTGAACCGCGAATTGCTCCAGTCCCATCAGCTTTGAGGTCTCCTTTTAACTTGATCGCCTTCGCGTGGAGAACTGCGAAATTAGATACTGCAGTTTTCCCTCGCGGAATTCCGTCATGGTGATCTTGATCACCTGCGAGAGGGGCTTTCCTGGGTAACGAGTTGCTAACTGTAAGGTGCGCTGGGAAAGAACACGGCACAAGACAAACGGATTGACTTTGAAGTGAATACTCCCCCTTGGCAGAACGACTCGAACCGGTGAGGGTTCTCTCAATGTCTCCGGGTGTGGTGTCTCGTTGCGAGCGTTACCTTGGTCAACGTAGTCTTCAATACTTAGATTGATATGTGTATCTCCCATTCAGCGGGGCATCCCTTCAGTCGACCCAGACACTTTGGCGCGCGCTTCCTCCAGGCTCAGTCCGTGGTTACGCATGTAATGCAGAACTCCCTTCAGCCGGTAGAACTCGCGCATTCCCAGGTTCTTAAACAGATGCTAATTCCCCAATTTCCAGTGAGCTAATATGCGAACATGCAAAGATATGCACATAGATAAGTCAAAAAAATCCGGATCATTGAGATCCGGAACCAGACGCCCAGCCTAGTGCCGCCCCGCCTTGGCAGGACGTTCCGAATTGATTGCTTCCAGCATGCCGCGTACCCCAATCAGATGGTTGTTAAAGATTTGCCGGGCCACGTCCAACAGCTTGAAGAGAGTGGGATCACTGACGGAATAGTAAACGTTGGCCCCCTCTTTACGCGCCACAATAATGTTCTTATTCCGCAACACGGCCAGCTGCTGGGAGGCATTCGGGGGCTCTACCGAGAACCTCTGGCTGATCTCATTCACGGTCAGTTCGCCTTCCCGCAAAGCATCCAAGATGGATATTCGGAGGGGGTGTGCCAGCGCTTTAAAGAACTCCGCCTTGAAGTTACTCAGCTGTTGCCTTGTCATTTCTGCAGGCCTCCGCATCTGCGAACAGGTGCAAATTCTACACATTAATCGGCAGCAGATCAAGGCGGCATTAACTTGAGCTTCGAAACCGTCAAAAGGACTGAAAGAAACTGAGGTGAGTGAAACAGCCACTCGTGTGAATTCGCAATTTGGTTTGATGCCGCTCGGCATCCTCACATGACCCGGTTGTGGCACCAACTCAAAATTGACCGTCTTCGCCTCGTTTGGATAGAATGGCCCGCGTGGCAGGCAAAAGCACTAGAGGCCATTCAGGCAAGACTTTGGGAGACCCATGCCCCGAGAAAGCATACTGATTGTTGATGACGAGAAGCTGATCCGCTGGTCGCTGAAGCAGAAACTGGAATCCTGGAACTACCAGGTCGTTGAAGCCGAAGACCTGCGGGCTGCTCGTGGCAAACTCCAGCAGGAGATCCTAGACCTGGTTACACTCGACATCAAACTGCCTGATGGAAGCGGAATTGATTTTCTGAAGCAGATCCGAGAATCACATCCCGGAATACCCGTCATCATGATTACCGCCTTTGGCGTTGTGGACGTAGCGGTTCAGGCGCTGAAGCTGGGTGCTTACGACTTCATCGAGAAGCCGATTAATTTAGAGAAACTGCAAAACGTGATCCGCAATGCATTGGAAACCAACCGGCTGAAGACTCAAGTTGCCCAGACTTCGAAAACCAACCGGACGCGGTTTGCTTTGGACAACATTGTTGGCAAGTCCAAAGCGATCCGTGAGGTTTTGGACATGATTCGACGCTTGGCTCAGGCAAGTGCATCCACACTGCTGGTGGAGGGAGAGAGTGGCACGGGCAAAGATTTGGTAAGCCAGGCTCTCCACTATGAAAGCGCGCGCCGCGACCATCCGTTCTTTGCTCTCAACTGTGCAGCGATTCCAGAAACTCTGATCGAAACCGAGCTGTTCGGCTACGAAAAGGGTGCGTTTACCGATGCCAAGACCACGAAGAAGGGAGTCTTCGAGATGGCCGACGGCGGGACAGTGTTTCTCGACGAGATCAGTGAGATGCATCTCAACATGCAGTCGAAGTTCCTGCGGGTGCTGGAGGACCAGACGTTTCGGCGGGTGGGCGGCGTTCGGGACATTTCCGTCGACGTGCAGGTGGTGGCGTCTACGAACCGTAACTTGGAGCAGGCGGTCCAGGAAGGGAAGTTTCGAGAAGATCTATTCTATCGTCTATCGGTGGTCCCGATCAATATTCCACCGCTGCGCGAGCGCAAGGAGGACATTCCGCTTTTGATCGAACACTTCATTCAGCACTACAACACCCAGTTCCGCAAGAAGGTCAAAGGCGTCACTCCCGAGGGACTCAAGTTGCTGACGAACTACCTCTGGCCCGGAAACATTCGGGAATTGAGGAACGCCATCGAGCGAGCCATGATCTTGGTGGATCGAGACACGATTGATGTCGATCAACTCCCCATCCGGATTGCCGGTCCGGCAGCTGTCGGCCCTATGCCGCGAGGGAGTGAGAATCATCAATTGAAGTTGCCACCTGAAGGTGCTGCATTGGATGACATCGAGAGAGAGCTGATTCAGCAGGCTCTTCACTACGCCAACGGCAACAAGACCCAGGCCTCCAAACTCCTCAAGATCAGCCGGGACACACTGCGATACAAAGTGAAAAGGCATAACCTGGAGTAAGTCTTAAGCGGGCAGCCGTTGCTCGCTTGTGATTGCTGTTTTTCGGCCGTCCTGGTTGGAAGCAAGCCGGGAGGACAACCTTATCGCCACCAGCAAACCCCCTGTCGAAAGAAGACGCTCCCGGCTGCGCGACGAGCAACTGGCGCGCGCCAAAGCAGAAGCTGCGGAGGTGAAGTTTCGCGCGCTGCTGGAGTCTGCTCCTGACGGGGTTGTGATCGTGAATACCGAGGGCCAGATTCTTCTGATCAATCATCAGGCGGAACAGTTGCTCGGCTATCGGCGCGAGGAGCTTTTGGGACAGCTAGTCGAGATATTGCTTCCGGAGCGCTTTCGGCAGCGGCATATCGAGCACCGCGCTCGCTATTTTGCGGCTCCGGTGACGCGACCGATGGGGGCCAACTACGAACTTTGGGCGCGGCGTAAAGACGGCAGCGAGTTCCCGGTCGAAATCAGTCTCAGTCCGCTACAGGCGGAAGACGGGCTCCTGATTATCAGTGCGATCCGCGATGTGACAGACCGGCACAGGGCGGCAGAGGCCTTGCGCAAAGCACACGATGAGCTGGAACTGAGAGTCCAGGAGAGGACCGCAGAACTTGTCGAAGCAAATGCGGAAAAGGAGCAAGTCCTGGAGCAGTTGCTGAAGGCGGAGAAGCTGGCAGAAATTGGGCAGTTGGCAGCGGGAGTGGCTCATGAGATTCGCAATCCGTTAGCAGGAATTCGGGGCGCCATCGAGGTGTTGCGCGAAAACAAGATGGATAGTGAGCTTCAGCGCCCTATTATGGATGAAATCCTGGAGCGTGTGGACCGCCTCAACGCTGCGGTGCACGACCTTCTCGAATACGCCAAGCCGATGTCTCCTCACAAGACAAGGGTTCATCTCACCGACATCCTCGAGAGCACGCTGTCCACCCTTGTGCATGATCCCCGTCTACAGGGAGTCGAAATCGTAAGAGATTATCGCCAGTCGGTCGACGTGGATACCGACCCGGCCATCGCCGAGAGAGTCTTCATCAATATCATTCTGAATGCGGCCCAGGCCATGAACTGCTCTGGGAAATTGCACGTCACGATCGAGCGTAGCGCCGCGGCGGGAGTGGTCTCGTTTCAAGATACTGGACCCGGTATCGAGCCGACTGTCATGGGGAAGATCTTTAACCCTTTCTTCACGACACGCTCCGAAGGCTCAGGATTGGGATTGGCCCTGTGCCAGAAGTATATCGAGATTCTCGGCGGTAAGATCGAAGTCACGACGCGGTTGGGTGCCGGAACCACGTTTGTGATATCGCTGCCAAGAGCAATCAACCTATGAACCTGCGCCATAACCACTGCTTTGGGTGAAACCACCCATCCGTTGAACCAGAGCACACAGATTCAAGATTCAGGGCGCAGCAAGGTTAACATGCTGAAAATGGATGATGGAAAACCCGCGGCCTGACGGGCTCGCGACTTTGGAAGTCAGGCTGCTTTTAAGCCGCTGTGACTGCGTGAAGTCGAGTTTGAGTAGAGGCGCGCAGTCCAGAACAAACTTCTATGTTAAGGCGCATTAATTCCGTCTTCTTATTCGTCGTTCTGGCAGGCGGCACCGCTGCAACCGCTAGCACTCTTTGCGCTCGTTCTGCAGGAGAGAACGCCGCCGGTTCGCCTCAGGACCGTTGCAAGATGGCTGGAACGAAGGCGGCCACTCTGATGAGTTGCGGCGAGCGAGCGCCTGTCCCGCATTCTGAACAAACGAGCAAGAAAGCCTCGGGCTGCTGCCAAATGTCAGCACCGGTGCCTGATCAGCCGCGTTCTGCTCTTCCCGACAACTCTTTCGGAGAGTTCAGGCAAGAAACTCGGGCTCAACTGTTGGATTCATCAGAGCCGGTTTCCCCATCAGCTCTGGGAGCTTTGCGTCATCGATGGGCGTTTTTGACGATCACCTTCTGGCCGGATCGTTCTGATATCTATCTCCTCGGGTCTACCTTCCGTATTTAAGTCTGCCCAAAGATTCTTTGCAGTTACCCAGGACCGCTCGAAGTGCGGCTCTCTGAGGGCATTCCCCATTTACGAGTTTTCTCGTGTCCTCGGGAGCGCCACGGGGCCAAACGACTGAAGTGTTTTTAGCTCAATCAAGTCGTGAACTGAAAGGAGACAGCAAATGTACCCCTTCCGAAAAATGAACAAATCATTGGTCCGTCTTGCCATCGTCGCTGTGATGGGACTGGTTGTTGCCCTCGCCAGCCCATTCACCGGGGAGGCAAAGGAAAAGACCTCCAAGCGTGCCCTGAAGGAAATGGTCGCCGGGGCCAAGACAGCCGCAGATCACAAGGCTATTGCAGATTACTACTACGCAGAAGCCGCCAAGGCGCGTGCCAAAGCCGTCGAGCATGACCAGATGGCGAGTTGGTATCGAACGGCAGGTGAGGTCGGAACGAAGAAGATTCCTTATGCGGCCGGATCTATCGACCATTGCGAGCGGCTCGTGAAGAACTACCAGTCCACAGCGGACAACCTGACGGCCTTAGCAAAAGAGCATGAAGCCATGGCAGCCAAGAGCAAGTAGCTGTGATCAATCCCGGGGGACTTAGTCCCTCGGGATTTCACTGAGCCTGATGAAATTCTCAGATTCGACAATAGGACGGATGTCACTCCTATGAAGCGATTCATTGCCTGGTTGCTGTCTCTACGAACTGGCTGAGTCTCGCACCAGCTGATGCCCAGGCCAATGCCGACTTTCAATAGCAGGGCGTCGTAACCCTCAACTCGCTTGTCAGGGAGTTACTTGCCAAGAATCCGGAGTTATGGGCCGTGAGAAGCGCTACGAAGCGGCTCTGACTCGGCCTCACCAAGACAGCGCTTTCCAGACCCACGCGCTTCACCCAACGTGTCGTGACGAATGCTGAGAGTATGGGTGAACTTCCGGGGGGGCGCGGCCCTTCACCCAGCGACGCGATGAGAGCTCATTCCTTTAGGTAAGATGTGTCTTGTGAAAGGCACATTCTAGTTCCTAGTCGCGCTTTGAGGTAGAAGACATCACTGTTTTCCCGGCTCAAGCCGGAACACAAAGAAAGCCGGTCTCCCTCTCAGTTAGGATGAAGTGGCTTGCCTGCGTTGCTCGGACCGTCAGGCCAGTGAAATGCCAAAGGCTCAACGGGATGCCTTCTCGAATCGCCGCTCCACCGATACCTGGAGTGGAAATGACTCAGATTTCGTGACACAGTCATCGAGTGCGAGGAAGCCAACAGGGGCGGCTCCGATGGGCGATTCGTTCGCCCAACAGCTTTCGGAGCTTAAGATGGAGGCTCTGGCTCACCGTTTGGCAGGCGGCACCTCTCCGCGTAGCCGATAGTAGCTTTCGTCAGCACGCGGGCCCACATTCGCCTCGCATGGCTGGCACTCCCTTCCTTCGGCCTTCAGAAGGGTTTTGTAGACCTCAGATGGAGTGTACTCGCTATAATCCTCAGGTACGGTGAAGTACTCCGGTGGCGGATCTCCTGGGTTGATTTGCTCTATTTCGATGGCGGTAGCACCAGTACTGACTCCCGGTGTATTCACCTTGAGAGTCCGCTTCAGTGCAACACAACCTAATTCCGGGGCCCGCCATTCCTCCTCAAGGACGGAGTCACCGCCTTCCATGCCCTCGTATACATAATGCTCGGCTGAATAGCCCAACAGGAAGGAGTCCGTTTGCTCACTCCTCTTGAATCTGGCCTCGCCTGCACAATTTTGCCGAGGCGAGTGACTTCCACGTATGTTTTTTGCGTCCGCATCGCTGATCGGTACCGTGACGGTACCCTTCAAAAAAGGAAACACGCTGACGCGACGTTGCGAAACCAAGTCAACGATCTCGCGGGTTTCAAACACCCCTCCAGGAACGGTTTCTGGCTGGCCCGCCCATTCGGTTCGGCGTATCTTCGCTATTGATCCGTTTCCCCGGACAGCAAGGACTTGAGTGGCCAGCCTCGCCTGGCCGCCACCTTCCAGGCGTTCACTGAAAACGAGTGTGTATGGTGATATTTCTGAAACCTCTGCGTAAACCCCGGCTAACTTTGGCACGAATTTTACCGCCAAAACCCCCAAAAGGAGTGCGGCGAGACTCAACGCACCGATGCTTAGTAAGCCTAGGTTTCCAACACATTTGATAACAGGCATAATGTGTATTGGTTCACCGGAAATGAGACTTTTTGAGGGGTTCAAGAAGTAGCGGATCTGAAGACTTTGGTTGTCGTAAACTCAATTTCCAGAGAGAAAGTCATCGAATTGCTGGTGCCGGCATCGCTGTCAGTATCTCGCGTCCGATTGTTGCGACTTGAAGGTCAATCTTCTTTGCCAAACTCTGGACCTCTTTCAAATAGGCGGGATCGTCCTCGCTGCCATTCTCGTGACCAACAAGAGCCGCCACGAAATACTCCCCAGGAACGATTCCGTTTAGCGAAAACCGACCTTCATGATCTGTTTGTCCCGTAATAATGAATCGCGAGTTCGGTACCCAATTCTTGCGAGCGATGGAGTAAACAAGGACAGTCGCACCTTTCACCATCTCATTATTTTCCTCAGTTTTCACCGCCCCCGTCAGCTGCGCTGCTGGCGAAGAGATCACTATCTCAGTGCCGGTCATTTCCAACTTCAACGGTCGCACTTGCCACTTGTGCTCTGCCTTCTTTGAACACTCCAGCTATGATCCGGTAGGAGCCCGGAAACAGGTTAATGAGTTTGAAATCTCCGTTCAAATCAGGACGGTAGACAGTTGAAGGACCAATGTGGCCTGCAGTGGATCTGACAGGGCAAACTAATGCGTTAAACGCTGGCTTGCCCTCCGGTGCTACGACCCTACCACTGACTGAATAACCCATTGACTCGACCAAGGTTATGTCCATCCCCCTGTTACACTGGACGCGCCCACCTCAATCTTCGTCGAGTCCTGGAAATCGAGAACTCCTGGATAAAACGTTGAAGGATAGGAAGATTGTGTAGCCGAGCCAGGAATTCTGAAGGAGAGATAGGTAGCGCTCAGGTAGTAAGTCCCTGGGAGCACATCGAAGAGACGGAACTGTCCAAGGTCGTCTGTCCTAGCAACCGCCGTTGGCTCAAGTTTCCCACTCGCGTAACGACTCAGTCCTACATTGACGTTGCATAATGGTCCCCCGTGGTCAAACACACGACCTCCACGACGCCACCACGCACAAGCTGGATGTCAATCCTGTCAATTGTCTCACCAGGTCGCACTACGACGGGACTCCCGGTGGGAAGTTTCGCTGAATCGGAGGCTACATTGAGGGGATCTTTTTGGCCGTATAGCTGGACCAGATAACCGTTTCGGTATGCCATCACAGAGTATTTGCCCGGCACGACCTGCCTAAACTCGTACTCTCCAGCGTCATTTGTCTTTGTGGACAGCGGCTCGATCTCGAGTCGCGATTCCAACGGCCTCAAGGCAACGGTAGTCTTGTTCAAGACTGCACCGGAAACTGCATCTACTATCTTTCCCTTGAGAGTTCCATGTTTTTTCTGGCCCGTAACAGTCTCTTCCAGTGCCTGCGCTAAATTCTGAGATTGAGCGAGACCAGGGCTACGGCCAATGGAGCTACAGATGAACAGCAGAACGCTTGACCAGGTTAGCTTGATGACGGAAATCCTGTGATTAGAGATACGAGATCGCATGGCTAGATTCCGGAACCGCCTGGAACCAGGTAATGCCCTCGTTAGACTCTCTTGCACGGCGTGCAACACTTTTGGAATACTACCATCCAAAGGCAAGTTCCACAACGATCGCTAACCACTGGAAACCAACAGGACCATAGCATTTGAGCCGAATCTCAATGGCCTATACTGGCTTCTCCAATCGACGGCGACGCAAGTTTCACCATCGTGCCCGGAGCTGGAACCTCGCCATCATATATACCCGCCACTATGCGGTTGCAAAAAGCTGAGGAAGATGCCGGTAGTAGGGCGCGAGCTCCGTGTCGTTTACAGAGAAAATCGGAAATCCAGGGGTATGCTTGAAAATAAACCTAATGGCGCTCTCCTCAGGTTCTGGGATCAGTCCAACGATCCTGTGCCCTTCGTATTCTGGTGCCACTTCCTTGAGGCGTACCACAGGCGCTCCGACTCGTCTTGACCTGACTTCAAGAGAACGACGAGGAAACGCCCTTTCGTTAGGCCAAGCTCTCTGTAATTAGAGAGTATAGTACCGGCGGCGGCAGCAAGCGCCCAGTGTCAGTGAATACCGGAGACCCGACTGAATACCTCGCGAGCACACGCGGACCGAATTAGGAATGACCTGGCGCATAGCAGGGAGGGCTTCTCAATCGGGTGGGCCGGCTTAGTTGGCATCCAGTCTGTTCTCAAATCTAACGATCAATGGTCTCCCGACGAGTAGCTTCCGGTCAGGGAGTCGAGCCTCAGACACCTCGCAACCTTGCGCCTCTCCGGCGACGGTCGTTTTCTCCCTGACCCTCCTCCATGAGCCCACTTCCCTCAAAGCAATTGCCTAGCCATGCTTGACCACATCCCGACATGTGCAGACCAGAAGCTGGAGATCGTTAAGCTCCTTGCAGGCAAGAGCGAGCGTCTTCACATAGCTCCCGAGTGTCAACTAAGGCCCGGAGCCGGATAGCAGGGCCGGGGAATTCCCCCCATATGTGGATCATTTGCCCCATGTCCATTCATCGTGGCTCCGTGGTCGGCCGCAGGCACAAGAGCCCTTGGGATTGCTCTACTGTCCGAACGACATCTAGGAGGGGATTGCGATTCACGGAGGTCCGGTTGTGCCCGCACGGCCTGCGAGCCATGGCTGCATTCGGATCCCAATCTTCGCGGCCAAAACGTTCTGTGAGATAGCCCCATCGGCAAGGTTGTGCTCGTTTACGGCGGTAGCCCTCAATCGATTTCCTGATGTGTCTCCAACTTTAGTTCTCCCCTTGTTCAAATATGCCGCAGTGATCTTCAAAGTCGTGGCCTTTTCATCGTCCACACCTCGCGTTCCCCATATCCAGCTTAGACTTGCTGCGGCCTGGCCACCTCTCTCCCGATCCACAAGCATCTCCTCGTGCCGTTGACTGCGATGGGAGCCCATCGGCTGGCGTAACGAGAGCCCTGGTGTCTTGGCAGTGGAATCGGGTTGTCCAAGGCGGACCCACGTGGCAACGCTCAACAGTGCTGAGCCACTGCCGTCTCGCGCTTCTCAATGCGACAAAGATGGGTGGTTCGGGTTCTCAGAAAAAGAAGGCCCTGCCCGTAATCGGAGGGCGCAAATTGAGACTGGCTGCTCGCTTGCAGTGGAAGATCTTGTGAAGGTTCTGATCTCAAGGCTCTATTGCCGATGAGTCTTGTCGGCTGAGATCTTCAACCTGGAATGTGTTCCTCGATTACGGCAGGGTTTGCATCCCTCACCGAGGACGAGAACGGTCACTCCCTTGACAAACGCGACCGAGGAGACGGCGATTCCCCGATTTCGAGCAGTGCCAGAGGTTGATTTCTGAATCCCGAAGCCGGCAAATCAACCAGGAGGTGCTGACATGGATACCTTGACCACCGCCACGACCGGGACACGCAAGCCACTCAAAATCTACTCGTGGCTGAGAAGCCTTTTTGGGGGGCAACCTCTGAAAAGAATCGATGTTACTACTCTTTTTACCATCGTGCTGGCTGGCTCGTCCCTATGCCCTGCACTGGACACGGACACTTGGTGCGGATCTCCAAGTCAACACGCAGTCAATACCGCTTGGCGAGCGGCCGAGATCCACGATGACACGGCACTGCTCGCAGACTTTCAGAAGCGCGTACAGAAGTACGTCGAACTGCACAGACGCCTCGAAAGATGTCTGCCACCGCTAGAGCTATCGGATGATCCGGCTAAGATTTGTGCGGCCATTGGTGCCCTTAAGCGGGAGCTGCGAGCTGCCCGCACCAAGGGGAAACGTGGAGAACTTTTCACCAACGACATCGGGGAGCTGTTCCGTCGGGTTATCCTCGAGGCGCTGAAGGACGCTGATCCCGTCGAGCTTCTTGTCATGTTGGCGGAGGAAGATCCCAACCCGACCGCCCTGCCGCGAATCAATGCGTCGTATCCAGGAGCCGCTCAGATCGCGGTCATGCCGGCTCGGATACTGCTCGCTCTTCCCGAATTACCCGAAGAGCTTAGGTACAGTTTCATGTATCGAGCATTGATCTTGTGGGATGTTCATGCCGAGCTAATCGTTGATTTTATCCCGGACGCCATACCCTACTCTGATTAAGAACACAATAGTCAAGACACGCAGGGTGGGTCACGCGTCTCGACGGCAGCAGCAACGGTACGTTGCTTTCATCCATGCGCTGGAGCGGCATGAGAAGGGAAGAAATGAATGGGGCCAGCAAGCAGTTATGGAGGATCCTGGAGTACCCGATTAGAGCTCAATTCTTGTCTTTCTTCACTGGAATAGATAGCTGACGGTGGGCCAAAGGCTGTGAAGATCGAATCAGCCTCCGTCGGTATCAATGGCAGGAGGTGGCAATGAAGGATCAACTATACGTGATGATTTCCGGAACCATTTTCGGCCTTGTGGCACTGTTGCATTTGCTCCGGGCTGTCAATCAGTGGCCATTTCAGCTCGGGCCGTGGTTCCTTCCCCAGTGGGCGTCGTGGTTTGGCGCGGCAATTGCGGCAGGTCTATGTTTATGGGCCTTTCGCCTGTCGACCCAAGGGAGAGACGTTCCGTAGGCATTCTGTCTAAGAGTATCCGTTGACAAGGCCAATCCTGAGAGAGAACCGTCCGTTGGAAGAAGAGACACCTCTTCGATAGGGGCGTCCGAGAAAGGAAACAACAATGACCACCACAGACGGCATGAAAGTTTGTTTGACGAAGAAGGACACATGGTGGTTGACGCTGGCAACAGCGTTGATCGCTTGGCTGGTTTCCAGCTATGCGATCGAGCCAGCTAGTGTGACCTTCAGGCTGCCATTCCGGATGGATTCCAGGCGAATCTGCGACACGTCACTTTTGACCCCGCCTCTCCCCAAACGAATTTCAGCCGCATACACACCAAAACAGCGCAGCCATGAGATCGGCAAGACCTTTGGAAAATTTCCGCTCAGCTTTGAAGTAAACCACGGGCAATTGGATCCACATAGTGAAGTTCGTCTCCCGAGGTCGAGGATACACGCTCTCTTTAACGGCGAATGAAGCCGTGTTTCATTTCTGGAGCGGAGATCTCGAATCGCGAAATGAACAAACCCTTACGCCTTCGGATGCGAGACCTGCAAGACTCTTCTCTTTTTTCCAAATTTCGGCCCCGGAACTTTCGCGGGTGGCGGGGAGAGATATTAAGGAACCACTGGTGAATCGGCGACCTTCGGATCGGCGACCCGAAGTCCCCAATCTGCAATCTCGATCGGTTCGCATGAAACTCATCGGCTCTAATCCCAGGGTAGCAGTCGAAGGAATCGACAGGCGGGCGGGGATTACCAATTACTTCATAGGCAACAATCCTGAGAAATGGCGAACAAACATACCGAATTATTCCAGAGTCCGTTATCGCGACATCTATCCTGGTATTGACTTGGTCTACTACGGAAATCCTGAACAGCTTGAGTATGACGTTGTGGTTGCTCCAGGCGTTGACCCGCAATCTTTTTTGATGACGTTTGATGGTGTTGACCATCTTTCAATCAATGAAAGCGGCGATCTGGTCATGGAAGTCGCTGGATCACAGATACTTCAGCATAAACCTCAAGTCTACCAATGGATCAAAGGAAAGCAGAGAAATGTCCCAGGAGAATATCGACTCACCAGAGAAATGCAAGTCGCGTTTTCGGTGGGGGATCATGATGTGACGAAGCCGCTTTTTATCGACCCTGTTTTCTCGTTTACGTTCACTGGCCGCGGTTATGCGTCCGGGATCGTCCTGGATTCAGCAGGCTCGGCTTGCATTATAGGTCACGCGCTCACCCCCGACTTTCAGACCACCCCTGGGGCGTTTCAAACAACGGGAGATGGCGCTTTCGTAGCCAAACTGAACCCTGCGGGTACCGAACTCGTCTACTCTACTTTCCTCGGCGGGAGTGGAAGCGACACTGCCACCGGCATAGTCGTTGATCAGAGCGGGAATACTTATATCGCCGGTTTCACCAATTCATCCAACTTCCCAACGACTCCCGGGGCTTTGCAGCCGGCGTATGCCAGCGGCTCGACCTCCTTCGGACCTTCCGATGCCTTTGTGACCAAACTGAATCCCACAGGAACAGCCCTGGTCTACTCGACCTACCTGGGAGGGAAGGATTATGACTCAGGGGCTGGGATTGCAGTCGACGCCGCAGGAAATGCTTACACCACCGGCAGCACTTCGTCCACGGACTTTCCAGTCAGCCCATCGTTTCCGAATCCACCCGGCGCCTTTCAGAAAAGCAACGGTGGAAGCGAAGACGTTTTCGTAGCCAAGCTCAACCCGCTTGGGTCGGCGTTGGTCTATTCTACTTACCTCGGTGGGAGTCGTGACGAATTCCCCGCTGGCCTTAGAGTGAATAGCGCCGGCGAAGCCTATGTGGCAGGAACTACAGGATCGGACAACTTTCCCCTGACAGCTGGAGCTTATCAAACCCAGTTCTGGGGAGGACATGGGATGTCTTCGCCACGAGGCTCAATGCTTCAGGAACGGGTCTCATTTATTCGACCTATCTCGGAAGTGCAGAGGAGGAAATCGCAGCGGGCCTTGCCTTGGATTCTCAAGAGAATCTTTACATCTCTGGCCCGTCCTTTGTAAAGATACTTAACTCCGCCGGCACCCATCAGGTTTATTCCACCCATTTGGCAGGTGGTTTTCCTCCTGGTACTGGTTTACCTGGAACAGGCAGGATCGAAGTGGATTCGGCAGGCAATGTGTACGTCCTGGATTCCCAGTCCTTGAAGAAGCTGAATCCCCGTGAGGATTCCATTTTGAGCACAATCCCGTTCGGAGGTTACGATCCAAGGCTCGATATCACGAGCTTCGCGTTGAATCCTGCTGGAGAGTTATATGTCACAGGGTCGAAGAGTACCGGAGCGATCATTTACGGCCTCGGAATAGTCTCTTATCAGAACCAGAACGTCTACGTCGCCAAGTGGACCGAAACTGAAAGTGCAACTCTATTCGTTCCCATTGTCCTCTCGGCATCCGGACTCAACAACTCGTTCTTCACTTCCGAATTGACACTCACTAACAGAGGTCCGAAAGACGCCACACTCGATTTGACCTATGTCCCTGCCTTCGGCGAAGGGAGCGGGTCTGTCACAACGACACTTCCGGCGGGGAAACAGTGGATCTTTCCGGATGCAATCGAGTATCTGAGATCTCTCGGTTTGCCAATCCCAGCAACTGGAGATCAGGGTGGGACTGTATCGATTCACGTTGCTGGAGTACTTCGCCTTCCGATGTTGCGGCGATGGTGCGAACCACCACCCCGGCAGGCAGAGGCCGTGCCGGTTTGGCTTACCCTGCCGTACCCGCTTCCAAGGCCTTGAACGATCCAGTCTATCTCTTAGGGCTTCGCCAGAACGAACAGGACCGATCCAATGTTGCCGTTCAAAACGCCGGCGGCCCGGGGGAAGGGGACATCGTACTCCGTCTCACGATATTTTCAGGTGACCGAGGCAGACCTCTCTCGCTCGTGCTGCCTGAGATACAACTGGGGCCAGGTGAATTCCGGCAGATCAACGGCATCCTCAATTCCGTTGGAGGTGCTTTGCAGAGTGGATACGTCCGTGTCGAAAAACTCAGCGGCTCAGCTCCTTACTACGCTTACGGCGTTATTAATGACCAAATGAGTTCCGACGGATCCTTTGTTCCGCCAACACCAAGATTTCTGGCAGCCGGGCAAGATGCGCTGTGGTTGCCAGCGGTGGTTGAGTCAGACGAGTTTGACACCGAGGTAGTCGTCACAAACTGGTCTGCAAATCGGAAAGTAATCCAGCTGGGTTTTCAGGCGCAAGCCTTGGCAAATGCCGAAAAGACAGCCGTTGTTTCTGTTGAACTTGAAGGCGGAGAGCAAAAAATCATCCCCAGTTTTGTTCAATATCTGAGGGACCACGGATTGGGCGATGTTGGCCCTATGGGACCGACTTATGTGGGGACAGTGATTGCAAGAGATGCCACTCAACTTAAGGGCTATGATCTGGAAGGCGTCTCCGTCAGCGCGCGCACGTCTGCACAGGGTGTTGGAGGTAAGTATGGGGTCTTTTACTCTGGTGTACCCCAGAGTGAAACATCTCTATTTTCCAGCGTTTGGCTTTATGGCTTGCAGCAGAATACGGAGAATCGTACCAACCTGGCCCTGGCAAGTACAGGAGTTCCGGGCTCTCAAGAGCAAGCTGCCAATGAATTCAGGATTGAACTTTTTGACGGTGACAACGGTTCTCGGGTCAGTCTCATCGAGAATGTCACTCTCGGTTTTGAGCCCTGGAAACAACTGGACTCCATCCTGGCGCAACTATGCCCCCACCACACAACAAGGCTATGCCAGAGTGTCACGAACAAAAGGTGGGTCACCGTTTATCGCTTATGCGGTTATCAACGATGGCTCCGCTCCAGGCGAGCGGACGGGAGATGGAGCGTTCATACCAAGCTCGCCCTGAGCCTGCTGAGGCTGGGGAAGGCACGAAGATGGAGGCCGTCTCTTTCAGAGACCAGAAGTGTCTTTCGGAGCGGCCGCAACCCGAATCGATGAATCAGACTGATCGACATTCTCAGCTTTCGCCAAATGGAGAGTTGGAGAATAATGCCCGATTTGGTTGCCAAGATGTTTTTGCGCACCACAGGCGGGGGGCGGCTGCAGCCGCGAAAGATCCGGCAGAGTCTGGCTCAGCAAGATCAGCTCATCGCCTTCGCGCAACGGTCCCGCTTCCCCGCCAACCGGGTTGAGCATCATTGTTTCACCGCGATAGAGCCCGATGAGAAGGCACGCCTTCATGTTCGTGCGATCGGGCAGGAACACGTTTGCCGCTGCGACGAAATCCATCCCAACAAGTTGGGCAGGCACCGGCACCAGGTACATCTCGTTGGCGTCGCGCCGGACCGATAGCAGCTCTTGATAAACGCGCGTCATGCCATGAAAGAGCGAGGCACGTGCCATCAGCCGCAATCCGAAGTCGGCGGCCGAGATGACTTCATCGGCACCCGCCTTGCGCATGTGCAGCCGGTATTTCGGATCCTGGCACTCGACCACGATGTTTGGCTGGCGCTCTTGCACGCAAACGTTCTTGACGGCAATGCAGCACACGATGGTTTTTCCGTCGGCATGCTGGTCCTGGCGGTCATCCGACAAGATGACGACGGAATGCGCTTGCGCAACCTTGGCGCGGCGCAGGATCACTTCGTTGGCTGGGTCACCTTTGACGATATAGACGTCGTTGAAGGCGGCTTCATCCTGTTTGTCAGGCAGCACGACTTCGTCGGGTGTGTCGTGAACGATCACGACTGGCCGCTTGTCGGTGATACCGCTGTGCACTTCGCGTATCCAGTCTAGTGCTCGCGGCGACCAGTTGCACAGCACCAGATGGTCAGACATTTCAAGATTAGACACCTCACGACTCCTTAGTGAGCGTTCGATCAGGATCGACGCCACGCTGGCCGTGAACAAACCGGCCAAGGCGACACCGACGACAAGCACGGCGGAAACCACGAGCCGCCCAACAGGAGAGTTGGGCGCGTTGTTGAGTCCGCTGAAGAGGGTGACCCAGACGTTCCAGAGGGACTCGCCCAACGTCTCGAACGCTGGATTCGTGCCACGCTCCGCGAAGTGGAGTGCTGTGCCGCTGACGATCCAGATCACCACGATAGCGGTCAGGATTTTCCAGACTTGGTGGCGGTTCCACGCCGTTAGCACGCTCAGCAAGGTGCCGCGCCACGACGCCTTGTCCCGAACTCGGCCGAGCTCGCTCAAAGCCGAGCCTCTGCGTCCGGAGCCATAACTCATGTCATTTTCCGTGTGCGAGGGCTGTCACGATTAGGGCGAGCGGTAATTGTTTCTAGGCCGAAAGTCCGCCTGCAGGCGCACTTATTCGCCACGCTCATATTTCGTCAAGTCCCGCGTTCTTTGCACGCCATGACAACCGGCAAGGAAGCACGACTGATTGTACACGGTACGCCACTAGTCCGCCAGTCCGAAAACCACCACCCGCCGCCCTGGCGGAAGCCCCAGAGCGAGTTGCCGCCGGCGGCCACCGCCACGTACTGCTTGCCGTCCATGGCATAGCTCAACTGCGGCGCGTTCACGCCCGCGCCGCAGTTGAAGACCCACAGCCGTTCGCCCGTCTTGGCATCGAACGCCGAGAGGTCACCCTTGCCTTCGCCCGTAAACACCAGCCCGCCCGCGGTCGCCAAGGAACGCTTCGCCGATCAGCGGATCTTCCGATCTTCTGCATGATAGAGCGATAGTGTCCTCATAACGCCTCGCAGCGTTTACGAATCCACTCGGGCGAGAAGTCGGCCCCACTTCTCGCCACCCAGTAACGGAAGAGTCCGGCGTCGAATGCCGCAGGCCAAATGATTTCCGGCTTGTCAGCCATCGACAGGGATCGATCGCCTAAGGACGTACCTATCGGCAGCCGTCAGCATCTGAGGCCGCGACGAAGGCAGACGATAGGAAATGTTTAGTGCCGTCTCGCGGTTAGCATAACCTCCGTTCTCAGCCCATTTGGCAGTCCTCCGCACACGAACAAGGAGCGGCACATGGCACTCATTGGCGCACCTCACATGCTGCTTTACTCGTCTCAAGCAGACGCTCTGCGGGTAATCTACGAAATCCGTTCGGTTTCGACTCGGTGGACGCAGCGGTGGCTGGCTCATTTTTGCGCTACCTCCATCAGAGCTCGGGGTGCACCCTGCGGAGGGTCCGACCTATGAATCCGGTGTTCGCCATCAGGTTACGTTCATGTGTGACGACATCCGAGCGACAATCGCCGAACTGCGCATGAGGGGTGTCCAAATCGATGGCGAGCCAGAAGATCAGGGCTACGGCGTCACAGTAATGATGACATTGCCAGGTGGCGTGCAGGTCATGCTATATGAGCCGCGCCACGCCATGGCTATCACCCCAAGCAAGACAAACGCAGGCTAGAGCGGGCCGCGTGTGGATCACGCATCCGTATGAAAAGAAGCTCTCAGCCCGAGCCTTCATTTTTCCGAAAGACGAGAAACTAACAACTTGATGAACCGTTCTCTATCGATATCCATCGCCACATGAGTGTTCGGTTGCAGAGGCTCAGTCCCTTCGAAAACTAACCGGTCTCCTCGGGGTACTATCCGATTAGTGGCATTCTGGCGATTGGCAACGGTTTCGGCCCGTGTGAACTCCCCACGCAGTTCCACATCGATATGAAAAAACTGTGTCGTGATCAGCGTGCGGTCAATGACTGCACCCATCGCCGTTGGATCATACAACGGAGCGCCCTTGAGGCCGTACTTTTCAGATAAATTGATAAGGTATTCGAGGAGCTCAGCAGCGAAATCATTTTGGGCCCCGTGAGTTTTTTTTAGTTGCTGGAGGTGGTCGCGACGGAAGAGTGCCTTTCGTCCTATCTCCAATCCGACCATCGTCAATGGGCAACCACTATTGAACACAATTTGGGCCGCTTCGGGGTCCACGTAAATGTTGAATTCGGCCACGGCGTCGACATTGCCGCCTGAGATTGCTCCCCCCATCAAGACCACTTCTTTTACTAATTTCGCAATTGAAGGATCTTTGGAGAGCGCGAGGGCAATATTGGTAAGGGGTCCAACCGGAACCAACGTAATCTCATGCGGATACTTGCGGACAAGTTCGATGATGAGGTCGGGCGCAAAGTTCGGGTCTGGACTGCACCGAGCCGGGGGCAGGTTGATATTCGCAAGGCCATTCGGACCGTGGGTCTCCGCTGTGACCAACTTTTGGAGCAGGGGCTTTTGTGCTCCGGCAGCAACAGGTATATCAGTACGCCCTGCCAGAGACACGAGCTTGAGCGCATTCTCAAGTCCTTGCGCAGCTGTTACATTGCCCGGCACAATAGTAAGGGCTTCGACTTTCAGCTCCGGCGAGTTCAGCGCCAGCAGAATCGCAAGGGCATCGTCCGTCCCTGGATCAGTGTCGATAATCACTCGTTTCGGCGCTTCCGGAAGAGCGGCCCATGCCATGGCTCCGGCCATCCAGAAAATTCCAACCACGCTGCAGTGCCGCCACATATTCATAGGGATACCCTTTCGTGCGAGTGGAGTTGGTGAAGGCAATGTTCTCGGTCTCTCTGTAGAATCCTATGTGAGCCGTCGTTGCGTTTCAAGTTCAGATCGCCGTGGGCCTCTTTGAGACAACTTTACGAGTACAGGGTCAGAAGCCGTACTGTGCGCATTGACCCCCCGTTTGAGGCGCACGATCCAGCACGGCGCTCGGCGCCAGTGTCACGTTCGAGATTTCAACCGCGGCCGCGGCCGTTTCCGCTTGAGAACGACGAGCTGCTGCCGCAAGGCGAGGATCTCCAGGGCGGCGTCAGTTTGTGACATGCGTAACATCATCCTCAAAGGTCGGCTACCCGGAATCGCAAGTTGCTGATTGCAAAACACGACCGAATTTCGGCTACCCACAGCTATGGATCACCGGCGCCACGTTGGCGGTGGACGGCGGCCAGACCTGCACCGAGGGCGGCCTGACTGGGGTAAATGACCGAGCTACCGCATGAAAAAAACTGCAGCGCAATGAGACAAGGCTGTTGTACGCGGATCCGCCGTCAAGGGCACGATCGAAAGACCCGCCGCGACGAGCAAAACGAGAATAATTTTTGTTAAAGGCATAGTGGTGAACCTTACATTCTCTCTAAAAACTCCCGCGGATGTTTCTCAGAACATACAGAGACGAAATTGAATAATCCTCTTTCCGCTTTCGCCAGCTCGCGGCAGAGATCATTGAAAGTCTGCTCCATCCCTTCCTCGAAACGCTCGCGGTACGACTTTGGATAGAAACGAAGCAGTTTTAGGTACAGCTTCCGGTATCGTGCAATCGGGTGTTCATATGCCATATGTGTATGTGTTGGGTGAAAGCTTATTGCGCTTGGCGACCGCCACGACCTCGCGGTATCGCTTCAATTCCGCTGCGAGCGCGTCTTGGCCGAGGCCGGTGATTTTGTAGTACACTCGCCGTTCATCGTCCATATCGGGGTCTCTTTTTTTTCGCTCTCGCGTATGAGTCCCGTCTCAATCATCCGGCCCAACGAGCCGTAGAGCGTTCCCGGCCCCATATTTACCTTTCCCTGCGAATCCGCTTGGACTTGCTTCATAATTCCGTAGCCGTGCCGCTCTTTCACGGAGAGCGCAAGGAGGATATGAAGTACCGCCGGAGTCAGGGGCGCGTTGGCTTTGTTGTTTGCCATTCGCTGAGACTATATCCGTTGCGGATATATGTCAAGCGGATATATCGTTAAAACTATAAAACCAAAGCAAACCGACTTGAGGAAGGTTCAATCGTTCTGGTGCGAGGCAGCAGAACGCAGATGATGGCGACAATGTACCCGCCGATCGCCATAACTTGAAAGCCTACGCACATATGTGGCATCACGCCCTCAGGTTCAGCCGCTCGCGCCTTTGCGAGTCGGCTGCGACCTATTGGTTAAGCTGCAGCTTGACAGGGATGCCTCGATGTGAAGCGACGTGGGTCGGGGCGACGTCGAGCTGCCCAACCTGTTGATCAAGGTTTCTCCCCGGACTGCCGTCCATCCTTACGGCAGAGCCGGCTGGTGCGTCGCCCACCACTCCCGCGCCCGTTCCTGGGTCCAGGCGCTCGCGCCTTCCACCTCGGCCAGCCGAAGCGACAGCTCTCTGGCGGACTGCGGTCGATTCGCGGGGTCCTTGGCCAGACAGGATAGCACGAGGTCATCGAGTGCCCTGGGGATCGGCAGGTCCGTCCGGGCTGATGGAGGCGTGGGCGGAGTCTGGGCGTGATGCAGGAGCAGCCCCATGGGGGTCTCGGCGGTGAACACGAGTTGCCCGGTCAGGAGCCAGTAGGCGACACAGCCGGTCGCATAAATGTCGGCGCGCCCGTCCAAATCGGTCTCCCATCGCCTGCTCGGGCGCAATGAACGCCGGCGTACCATGGACCGCGTTCTCCCGCGTGTGCACCGGGCTCGTGTCCGCGGGGTCGCGGACTGCCCCCACAATTCCGAAATCCAGCACCTTCACGAAGTCGTACTCCTCGCCGTACCGGCAGAGGAAGATGTTCGCGGGTTTGATGTCGCGATGAACCAGGCCGCAGGACTGGGCCTCGGACAGCGAGTGACAGACCTGGCGAAGCAGGTAGATGGCCCGTTCGGGCGGGGTCGGCCCGAAGCGCCGAAGCAGCGAGTCGGCATCGAGGCCATCGAGCAGCTCCATGACGTAGTAGAAGGCGCCGTCGGCGGCGATCCCGAAATCGAAGAGCTCCACGGTATGGGGTGAGCGGAGACGGGCGATCACCTGCGCTTCGCGCTCGAATCGGCGGGCCGCCTCCTCCGACACTCCGGCACGCGCATTCCCGGCGAAGGAGGGCCGAATCAGCTTGATGGCGGCAGGCCTTGCCAGCATGCGATGCCGGGCTCGCCAGACCTCGCCCATCCCTCCCTCGCCGAGCTTCTCCTCCAGGCGGTAGCTCCCCAGCTCGCGCGCGCGCTTGACCTCGGTGCCCAGATGGTAGACCACGCGGGCTCCGACATAGGCCATGCCCACCACGAGGAGATATGGGAACACGAGACCGAAGAAGAACTGTGCCGGATCTATCCGGAACGAAGTGGCGCCGGACGCCATCACGAGCCCGATGACGACGGCGACCGAGCTGACCGATGCCAGGGCGGCCACCACCGCGCGGCGCGGGGAGGTCGGCACGACGACCGTGAACAGCACGACCCAGACGGCGACCCAGGAGAGCCCCAAGCAGCCCCGGTGCGTCTCGAGGTGCATGGGATCGGCGAACTCGGCCGCGGCGATGGCGTAGCTGCTGACGATCTCGAATGCCAGACCGAGGTTCATCGCCGTGGGAAGCGGAACGCGCGGGCTCCGGATCACCGCCGCGACGAGCACCGCCACCACGATCCCGATGACGCCGGGACCCCACTGCACGAAGCTGCCGAGGAATCGGGCCCGATCGCCCGGGAACAGCAGCGCCGGAAAGATTCCGGCCATGAAGAAGACGAACGCGTACAGCAGGGCGAGGACGCGGAGGCGTCCGGCAGACTGGCGGAGCAGATCGACCGGGAATCCCGACGAGATCCCTCGAGCGGTCGGGTCACCCGCGTCGGGGGGCATGAGAGTGACGTGCTCGTGCATGCCGAGGCTCCAAACGGTACGGGCAAAATGTCTTGCCGTTTACCTCGTGGGCAATGGCGGTCGTCGCTTCGCTGGGACACTCTGCTCACCCTCTGACCGACGCAGCACGCTGCGGGTGAGCCGGAGCCGCTTCGAGCCGTTATGCCCTTGCGGTTGGTGCCGCACTGCGGCCGACTGCCAACCTCAGAACATAGTCAAAGTGCCTTATGCCAACCCAGGCGAGCCTTCCCACCTCACTGACCGACTGGACGACCTCCATCGCGAACTGCCAGACAAGCGGCCTGGCCATCTTTGTGTCTTGCCGGGCCGAGTAACGGGTAACCACCGAGCAAGCAACGAAGAGGAATGCTGCCTTGACGGGCGCTTTGCCTTGCCGCTCTGTTGGTCTCTCCTGACTGGCCTAACGCCTAGATAACCTGTGGTTTTGCGAAGCAAAAGCATCAGGTTGATCTAGATGTTAGGCGGCCCGGACTCAGCTTTTCCACCATTCATCCTTAGGTCCCGGGTCGAACTTTGTCAAGTTGCCGGATTCTGTGAAGCGGGATTGCAAAAGACCCCGTTTGGACAGTGTATGGCCGTATACACTCCCCACGGCAAATATTGGTCCAGACTATTTAGGCCCACGAGGCCGAACTCGAGCCCTCCGGGGGCTACTGAAACGGCCGAACTCCCTGAAGTGCCTGACTCTTGGTCCCGGCTTCGCAAAAAGAGCTGGGCGCGCCTGTTGAAGAAGGTTTTCGCGGTCGACCCGTTTCTCTGCCCCAAATGTGGCGGGACGATGCTGGTGGCAGGCGTGATCGAAGACCCGGTTAAACTCAAGGCGATCATTGAATGGGCAGGCCTAAGCGAAACTGGCTCACCCGAGGTTCGGGGACCACCGCTTCTCGGGGTCTGATCCTTTTCCGGCTCACCTTTGGATGTTTTCGGCTCGCAACCGCACCAACTCGCAGCCGAGGCCTGCCCGGCTTCGTGGGGTTTTCAGCCCGAAGTCGGGGCCGGGGTTGACCTATGCCGTCCGTGTGTTGTATACTGAACCACATGGTTCAGTATCGCCAGGCCCGCCTCGATGCCTCGTTCGCCGCGCTCTCGGACGCCACCCGCCGCGGCGTTCTGGAGCAGCTCGGGCGCGCCGACGCTTCGATCACGGAGCTCGCCGACAAGTTCCACATGACCCTCACGGGCATGAAGAAGCACGTCGGCGTCCTGGAGCAGGCCGGGCTCGTCACCACGGAGAAGGTCGGGCGCGTGCGGACCTGCAGGCTCGGCCGGCGCCGACTGGAGGAAGAGGCGGCGTGGATCGAGAGGTACCGCCAGCTCTGGGACGCGCGCTTCGACGAGCTGGACAAGGTCGTCGAAGAACTGAAACAGAAGGAGAAGACCGATGGACGCAAGTAAGAGAGAGTGAGCCGAGCCCCATGAAGAACCGCACGACGGCGGAACGGAAGTCCGAGCGCGAGCTCGTCGTCACGCGAACGTTCAACGGTCCGGCGCGCATCGTGTTCGAGGCGTGGACCACGCCCGAGCTGTTCCAGCGGTGG
Organism: uncultured Acidimicrobiia bacterium; assembly: GCA_963752385.1. Taxonomy (GTDB): domain Bacteria; phylum Acidobacteriota; class Terriglobia; order Versatilivoradales; family Versatilivoraceae; genus CAVVYL01. Next base: position 339,627 of record CAVVYL010000065.1, read on the forward strand.
TGGGTGCCGAAGTCGTTCGGCCTGACCCTGCTCTCCTGCGAGGCGGATGTTCGCGTCGGAGGCCGGTACCGTCTCGTGTTCAGCCACCCTGCGGCCCCGGAGCCCATGGCGTTCTTCGGCACGTACCTCGAAGTGACGCCGCACTCGCGCCTCGTCTGGACCAATGAAGAAGGTGGCGAGAGCTGGGCAGGTCACCACGGTCACGTTCGAGGAAAGAGGCGGCCAGACCCTGCTGGTCGTGCACGACCTCTATCCCTCGAAGGAAGCTCTCGACGAGGCCATCGCCTCCGACGCGACGGGTGCGCTGCCCGAGCAGTTCGAGCAGCTGGACGAGCTTCTCGTCGGCCTGGTCGCGAACGCGGGACAGGCGTGACTCCTCGCCAGTCGCGTGTGTGGTGGAAGGTGCAGCAAAACGGGCGCCCCGGCCGAAGCCGCTGCGCCCGTGTAACTGCTGTATTTGCTTGTATTAGTAAGTGGTAGTGGGGGGTGGATTTGAACCACCGACCTTTGGGTTATGAGCCCAACGAGCTACCTGGCTACTCTACCCCGCGGCAGGTCGAAGAAACTCAACTCTATCGCCGCACGCGCGGAGTGTCAAACAAGAGGCCGCCAAATCGTTGGAATTATGCATCTGTCAATCCCTTTTTGTTGGTTACTTACAAAGTAATCCGCCTAACAACGGATCGTCTATCGACCTCAATCTTGCAGCCTACACCGCGTCCCGCTGTTTCGTCGTGGGCCTTGGATAAACCTTGATCTTGAAGTACTTAGCTTCAATCTTGCGATATGGCTTGCCGCTGGGCAGCAGCCTAACCCCATGCGTGTTAGGCTTCCATGAGAAGGCCTGTTGGTGTCAAGTTAGAGTCTGGAATAGTGCGATGATTTTCTCTCTCTCCGCGCCTTTGCGCGCGCCTGTGGTCCTCCTGTCCGAAGCCCTCGGCAAGCTGTTAAGTGAAGCGACCGCTCAACCCCGACCCCACTCGCCAGGCTTCCATCCGCACTCTCGGTTGTCCTCTTCTTTAGGACCAGGTGCACATTGGGGTCCGACCCACGTTCGGTGCTGCTATCTGCAGGTCGGGCTTCGAAGAGATCTTCTTCTCCGATCCTAGCCTAACACGCGCAGTCACCGAGACTGGGCACTGGTGGGTGTCTGGAGTTGTTGTCGTTGTCGCCCCGCCTCAGAAAGTTCTCAGGCTTCTGCTGGTCTTAGCCGAGCGGCACTGGAACTGCCGCCTGCGACTGGCTCTGATAAAATGGATCGTAGACTTCTCCCCGACTCCACAATCGATGCAGCAACACGGCCAGCTTTCGCGCCACAGCGACCGCCGCTCGCTTCTTAGCGTTCTTGCCTCCTCGCCTCGCCAGTTCCAGCCCCCAGCGCCGCAGGGCACAGTCCGTTCCAAAGTGCCCTAGCAGATACTGCGCACTGTTGACCAAGAGTCGCCGCAACAGCGGATCTCCCGCCTTGGTGATCCGCAACTGCGGCTCTTGTTTGCCCGAATCTCCCTGCCGCGGCCTCAACCCTAGAAAACTCCCCACCGCCCGGCTCCTAGCAAATCGATCTGGATCCTCTAAGGTCAAAACATAAGTCAACGCCGTCAAATTGCCAATCCCACTGACCTGAGTCAGTAGTTCCGTCTCCGGGTATTTCTCTCGGCTTAGCTGTTCGATCTGTCGATCATAGTTTTTGATCTGCTCGCTGATCTTCTCTAACGTCTCCAGAATCGGGGCCAGCGCATTCTGGAGCAACTCGGGAATCCCCCCTGCTGTCGCCTTCTTGTGAAAGCTGGGTGTCGAGCTCTTGGGCAGTCGGCTCCCCATCGATTTCATCACGCCACGCACATGATTGATCAGCTGGGTCCGCGCCTTAATCAAAGCATCGCGACTCCGAATCACCGCCAGGTCCACTTGGGTCTCTTCTTTCCGATGTCGAATCGGACCTAAGAGCTTGGCATCCATCCGCGCCACCCGAGCCAGCGTCTCCGCATCCGCTCGGTCATTCTTGCGGTCACTCTCGTAGATCATCCGCAGTTTCCGGGGATTGGCCACCAGCACTTCGTGTCCCAGCTGCTCCAACAACCGGCTCACCCAAGGTGAATGTGTCCCTGCCTCCAGTGCAATTCGGCCCCGGGCCATCCGTTCAAACTGTTTTCTCATCGCCGTGGCTGTGGTCGCTACCCGTCCTCGCTCCACCACCTCGCCTTGCCGACTCACGATACAGAACTGACTGTATCGATCTCCCAAATCCAAACCCACGATCTCACTCACTTCCTTGCTATACTTTGTCATGGCCAATCTCCTTATTGGGCTCTTGCCCGATTTTCAATGGGAGACCAGTTTACTGGTACTCCGCGAGATTGGCCTTCTCATCCCATCTGCAGAAACCTCTCAAAGTTTGTCAGCTGGACTGATCCCCGGCCTCCTCGATTCAAAACGTGAGTATATCGTAAATGTGCTGCAGCACATTTGCGCTACCTCGGATGCAAACAGCGAATTCGGTCCGCAGTTAACGATCGAATCGGGATTGAGCCGGTATAGTGACTTCTACTCGCTCGGTGTCCGGATGGCCGGGACATCCAGGATTTCTACTTTAGTAGGTAGCTCAAATCAAACTGCCCAGTGTGGCTAGCTCACTGGATGATTCTTCACGTCCGCCTCCGGATCTCGTCTTCTTGAGGTGACTCGGTTAATCCAGCTAACATACAACTATGGTTACCATTCTCGGAGCGGGGCGCGATCGGCGGCGAGCTTGTCAAAGAGCTCACCGCTCGTAACGAGCCTGTTCGGCTGGTCAGCCGGAATCCCAAACTCGTTCCCGAGGCAGCAGAGGTAGTCGCAGCCGATCTCTCTAACCTTGACGACACGGTTAAGGCAGTTTCTGGTTCGAGGATTGTGTTTCTGCTTGTCGGTCTGAGGTACGACATCACGGTATGGCGGGCACTGTGGCCTCGTATCATGCGCAACTCCATCGAAGCCGCGAAGCGCGCGAACTCCAGATTAGTCTTCTTCGACAACGTGTATATGTACGGGAAGGTGGAGGTACGGGAAGGTGGAGGGCGCGATGACGGAACAAACGCCCTTCCGCCCTTGCAGCAAAAAAGGCGCGATCCGTGCGCAGATCGCCACCATGCTTCTAAACGAGATGAAGACAGGTAACCTCACGGCGCTCATCGCGCGCTCCGCTGACTTCTTTGGCCCACGCGCGCGGACCGGTATCCCGAATGTTCTCGTGTTCGACAAATTGGCCAAGGGCGCGAAAGCGAGTTGGCTAATCAACGATTCTGTGAAGCACTCGTTCACCTTCACGCCGGATGCCGTGCGGAGTCTGGTTCTGCTAGCGGATAGCGAAAGCGCCTGGAATCAAACATGGCACGTTCCTACGTCTCCCGACCCGCCGACCGGGAAACAGTTCATCGAGCTCGTCGCCAAGGAGTTCGGGACGCAACCGATGTGCCGAGTGCTTAACCGGCCGATGCTCTGGCTGGCGGGATGGTTTCCGCTTTCAGCCCACTTCTTACGCCGAGGTGTCCGCAGAACAGCCCAAGCCTACGGAAGCAACCCTACGCTTAGGTAATTAGGCACATATCTGCAGTGGCAAGACTTGCCCAGGGAGACAGCCGGTAGTCGTTTACAAATAGAAGTGCTGCACTTTGCGACTGAATGACGGCTTGCCTATTGGGATATGCCTGGACGGCCTAACCAGGCATTAACCGCCCTCGGAAAACGTCCACGCTAATCGATCTCTTAGCGGGATCGGTAAACACTATGGCGCTAGGCGGGACCTTCTTGGTGTCGGAACCGTTTTGCTGCGGGTCGTGAGAAGGGCGTCGTCGTGTAGAATGGTTCGGTACGCGGTGGAAGGTCATTCATGACTAGCGTTAAGGACAAGACCAGGACGATTCGAGTTTGTGTCGTGTCAATCGCGCTGAGTATTGCGTTCGGGTCTGTTATCGCCTCCTTGGAGCGGCTTTCAGCGCAAAACCAGAAAGCGTCCGGGACGACGGATTCCTCCAAGCGGATGGCAGACGGCAAACTGTGGACGACACACAATCTGAACATCAACACTGTCCCGTTTTATTGCTACGAGGATGCGGAACGGAATTGCCGTCAATATGGCCGTTTGTATACGTGGGAGTCGGCGCGGCGAGGATGTCAATCATTGGGAGATGGATGGCGATTGCCAACGGACGAGGAATGGCGGCAGATGGCGAAACACTACGGTGGCGTGAGCGAGGATTCGGATGAGAGGGGTAAAGCGGCGTACAAGGCACTCTTGGCCGGAGGCAGCTCGGGATTCAGTGCCTTGCTCGGCGGTGGTCGCTCCGATGAGGGCCAGTATGCACGATTGGAAGCCCACGGATTCTACTGGACGGCATCAGAGAGTGATCCGGGCAGTGCATGGTTCTACAACTTTGGTCGAGGCGGGCAAGCTCTCCATCGTCAAAGCGGCGGCGAGAAGCAGGGAGCATTTTCCGTTCGGTGTGTCAGGGAGTGATGACTCAAAACCCTGTTCCGCCTCTGCTGAAATAGACCGCAGGCACCGCATCACAGCCAATAACGGCGCCAGCCTGGTTCATCCCGGGTCGAACGAATGGCTACCGACACTTCGCAGCCGTTTACTCGGGACCGCCATTGCGAAGGGTCCCTTCAACGTCGATTTTCTCCTGTGTAGTCCGCCTAGCGTTTACGAAAGAGAAGTCAAGTTGACGGATGACGGGCTAACCGGAAACTGAGCTAACGGATCTCATTCCTGCCAACTGCTCTCAGAAACCAATTTCGGCTGATGGATATCGAGTATCGAAGGCGCGGCCTGTCGAGTTTGTACTCTGACTCGGATCGGACCTGTTCTTCGAGAGACTGACCTTCGGAGCGCGGGTTTAAGTGCCAAAATAGGCCAAAAACTTACCATGCCGGCACGAAAAAAAGACGAATCGATCAGATGTGATTCCACGGCTTCGAGTCAAGTCACGTGGACTAAGACGGATAGATGATAGGGCGAGTGAAATCACGAGCTGAGACTAGATGTTTGCGCGGATTCTGTATTAAGCTCATCCTGAAGGCTCCGGTTAGCCGATGAGCTTGTCACTGACTGGCGCTGGTCAAGGAGATTGCTGATGTGTCCGACACCTGAGATGGTCAAGCTGCTTTCGGCGGTGATCGGCGGCGGGTTCATCCTCTACGGAACATGGTCGATAATGACTGGCACCCATCACGATTCAGACGACGGTCCCATTGAGCAGCACGCCCATCCAGTTCAGTTTTGGCTGCATGTCGTCAGCGTCTATTTACTGGGATTGTTGATCATCGCAATCGGGTTTCAGACAAAGGCTGCCGGGGTTGTCATTTCACTCATCGATAGAATTACAAAGTGAAGGTGTGGGAGTTGAAACAACGTCAAACCGATCCTCAGCTAAAAGGATGTTCTCCATTTGCAGCTGTCTGATTCCGCTGTCCGGCCGGATTCCCCGAAGAGGAGTCGGCGGCGCCCACGTCTAGCCCAATAACAGAGAACCGCCCGACTTTCCGGTCGTTGCCTTCTAGCGCCGAACGCAACCGGGTTAGGATCAAGGGATCGAGTCCAGCTAAGCTACTTTCTGGTGAAGAAATGACCGCGCAGACACCGTCCTTCTGTCCATCCGGCTGCCAGCCTGCTGTCTGATCGCGCTCACGAACGTCGCGGTGCTCACCAGGTTATTGGCAATGACGTCGAGCCCGACCCACCGGGCCATCCCATCCGCGCCGTGATAGCGACGACGCCGCAGACCATGTCGTCGCTTGAGCACACTGATCCGACCCTCGGAGCCTACGCGCCAGCGCGCTCCACGGCGAAACCACCGCTGCCGCTCGTACGTGCGCCGCGCCGCCGTTTTTCGCCCAGGTGTGGCAAGACGACCCGCCGCACGCCTCGCGCGACCGCGGCCTCCTCATTGGCGGCCGACGACAAGCCGCGATCCGCAGTCGCGACATCCGGCGCCCGGCCAAACATCTCGATGTGGTGATCGAGCGCGGGCGTCCGTCTTGTCGGCGGGCCGGCGATCATGCACCTGGTAGGCCGTAATGATCTGATGCCCGGCTTCCTGGGTCGTCACAAGCTTGCCGAATTCGGTGGGCTTGGCGTGCTTCCCTTTGCGAATCGCTTCCGTGTGCGGGTTCAAACACGCTCAGCATTTTATCCGGGACGTGGCAATCGCCGCCGAGTCACGCGCGCCCTGGTCTGGTTGAGCACCCGCTGGACGAGGGGCCGCACGGTCTGCAGCCGCTGCTGGGCGCGCCGCACCCGACCGGCGGTCGCCACCGGCACCGTGCGCACACGTTGGGCCGGCCGGCGGATGATCGTGGTCGCCTCGCGCACGACCGCACGCGTGGAGCTCATTAACCGACGATAGCTGCGGACCAGTGCGGGCCGGTTCTCCTCGCGACATGGTAGTCCGGAGCGGCGGTAGGCAGTCGCTCCAATCTTGCCAACTCTCGCTCGACCTCTTTGCGAACCTCCTCGGGTAGGTTGGCCTTGGCGAAGCGCTCGCGCAGCAATGCCATCTCGGACTGTTCAGGGTTTTCGCCACCTAACTCTTTCTGAATGGCCCGCATCCTTATGTAACTCATGAAGGTGAAGGTTTGATCCAGCTTAGTGTGTTTCTGTTGCAGTGCTGACATGTGATATAGGATTAGTCGAAGGGATTAGCCACTGAAAGAAGTCGCAAGTCCGGAGAGACACCATGGAACAAACATCCGTCTATATCGATCCTGCGGAAGAGATTGGTTTCATGAATATTGACGAAACCGATTTTAGCAAATTCACGCTCGGACAAAAGATTCGTCACCTTGAAGTGGAGGGCTATGTGGTCCTGCCAGATGTGCTCGACGCCGAATCCATGGAGCGGATCAAGACGGAAATGGTCGACGCGCCCATGCGGACGAAGGACTATAGCGAAGCTCAGACCTATTGCCTTGAGCCGCAATGGCACAGCCAGGCGCTGGCCAGATTGATCGCACACCCGCCAGTGATTGAATTCCTCGAAGTTGTGCTAGGGCCAGACATAGTATTTACTCGAGGCCTCTTCAGTCGCACGCTGTCTGGTTCGCCGCCCATCTCTTTGCATACCGACGGCCAGCCGTTTGGCTCTTCCATCTTCGGTTACGAAGGCAGTTCGCCGCGCTTGCTTCGTGTCCTTTATTATCTCGACGACTTGACTCCCGATCGAGCCCCTTTTCGGCTCATACCTCGCTCTCATCTATCGTTTCACGCAGAGGCCAATCCTTACATGCGATATAAGTCGCATCCCGGTGAAATCACTCTGTGCTTAAAGGCGGGCACGGCGTTGGTAATTCCCATTAACTTGTTTCACGGTACTCATCCCAACAGGACGACCTCGCAGCGAACTCTAGTCCAGTTGGGTTACCGGCCAGCCTGGGCTGGGCCGATCCAGCCGATGGACGAGTGGGACCCGAAACTGGTGGCCGCTGCACCACCAGAAACCAGGCGGTTTTTGCAGAGCCCAAACACGACTGGAATGCTATGGGAACAGCCTCACAAGCCGAAGGGTATGAAGACGGACGCACCCGCCATGAATCCAAAACGATGGGAGAGCTAAACATAACGTCTTAAGTAATTGCGCATAGTGTGGTTAAGGTTGAATTCGCTTTGCCCCAGAGTTGAAATTGCTGCTCGACAGTCTCGACGACCTGATCGAGTGTGGAAAAATGCTGGTTGTGCAAACACTTTCTGCGCGTCAGTTTCCAGACCCGTTCGATCGGATTGAGTTCGGGACTGTAGGGCGGCAAAAAGTAAAGTTGGAAATGGGCCGCCTGTAAATCTCGCCAGGGTTTGTGAAGTCGTGCATGATGATAGGTAGCGTTGTCCACAATCACGACGACTCGCCGCCCCGAACGGCTGGCACATTGTTTGAGATGTTTGAGAAATGCGAAGCAGGTTTCGCCGTTGAATTTTTGTTTCTGGGGTTGCCGCTGGTAAACCAGCTTGCCATCGCGCAGTCGAACGGCTCCGAAGTAACCGACACTCTTGCGTGTGGGATGGTGCCAGACCATGGGGTCGACCACTTCCGGAGCAATCCACATGCGGCAGCGAGATCCAAATTGCTGGAAGTGAACTTCGTCTCCCGCCCACAAATCGACGCCCACATCCTGTCTGAGGACCTTCAGTTTTTTTTATGCCGCTTCTGCATTTGGGGGTCTGCATGGGCAATGGCTGGACGCGGCTTGCGAAGCCGAAATCCCAACTGCCGAAACAGTCGCTGGCACTGCCGCACTCCCAACTGGACTCGGTACCGCTTCTTAACGAAAGCCGACAGCGTCTTTCCATCCCAAAGATTTTCCCCTAGATCGAACGCCCTGGGAACTTGCCGTAGAACCTGGCTGACTTCCTCCATTTGCTCTGAGGTCAAGGAGGAGGGACGCCCCGGCCGCTCCTTTTCCACTAATCCTGCCAGTCCGTCCTGCTCAAACCGCTTGACCCAATACTGGACGGTTCGTCGGGCGTCACCTAAAAGGGTGGCCACTTCAGGGCAGGTCATGCCCTGGGCAACCAGTAAGACGCCGTGCAAGCGATGGTCATATCGGGATTCCTCCGAGCGTCGGATCTCATCCTGCAATCCCAAAATGATGTCTGGGTCGGCAATGGTGAGTGGTTTCATGCCTCCATGATCTCACCATTGCTCTGTATGCGCAATTACTTATGTCGTTATATTTAGAAAGGGAAGATTCGGCATGAAACCATGAAGATCAGGAACTTGTGTTCATACTCACCGTGCGAGCCGGCGCGCATCAGCCAGACGGCCATAGGTTATCCTCGTTTTGAATTCGCAAAGCGAACCACGTTTCAAACAACCTTCCGGTGAAATCTTGGTCCTTCACAGACACAGCCTACATCGTGTAGACGCTTG
>CAVVYL010000066.1:0-19597 GCA_963752385.1 uncultured Acidimicrobiia bacterium
ACACCGCAGTGGCTTTCATGGGGCTACGGTTGACCTGCGCCCGCTGCCACAACCACCCGCTGGAGAAATGGACTCAGACGGATTATTTCAGGATGGCCAATCTTGTTTTCACGAGTGAAGCAGAAGAGCGGAAACTCGCCCGGGGAAATCATCGTTTTCAACGCCATCGGAGGGAACATCGATCATCCGCGATTAGGTAAGCCTTTACCCCCGACGCCGCTCGACGGTCAGGAAATTCCCTTGGATTCCGACCAGGAGCGACGAACACACCTCGCCAATTGGCTGACATCTGCCGAGAATCCTGCGTTCGCTCGAACCATTGTCAATCGGGTCTGGGCCAATTTTATGGGACGTGGCTTAGCCGATCCTGTCGATGATATCCGTTCCACGAACCCACCTTCTAATGAACCGCTGATGGAAGCGCTAGTCAAAGACTTCGTCGATCACGGTTTCGACATCAACTACCTGTGCAGCGTGATCCTTAGTTCAGCAACGTATCAGCGCTCCTGGAGAACCAATGCGACCAATGTGAATGATGACCGCTATTTTTCCCACTATCTGGCAAAGCGCATGTCGGCTGAAGTCATGCTGGATGCAATGTCACAAGTGACTCAGGTTCCGACAGACTTTGCCGGCTATCCTCCAGGTACTCGTGCCCTCCAGTTGCCTGACACGTCGGTCGATTCGTATTTCTTAGATGTCTTTGGCCGCCCGCAGCGCGTCGCGACTTGCGATTGCGAGCGTGATCCTCAGCCAAATCTCCGCCAGACACTCCACGTCATTAATGGTCAAACGCTGAACAAGAAGCTCGCAGCCAATGGAGGATTCGTTGACAAGACGGTCAAAGAGGAGCTCCCGAGTAATCGAGTCGTAGAAGAACTTTACCTCCTTGCCTACAGCCGCTATCCGACTGAAACGGAGCTCAAGGAAACAGTGGCACTGCTTGACGCCCCCGCCAGCGGAGGAACACGGCAGGCTCGCCGGGGAGCGCTGGAGGACTTCACCTGGGCGGTATTAACCGGGAAAGAGTTTGTCTTCAACCACTGAGAGAAGCACACGCCGAGGGAGGATCCTTTGATGGAGAGAGCCCGTAACACTTTGTTCTTTGTAGCGTTCTCGCTGCTGCTGGCCCCTCGAGCAATGGTCTGCCAGACCACGCCCCCAACGGTGAACTATATTTCCCCGACCGGCCTTCAGCAAGGAGCCACTGGAACCTTTTTGGTTGAAGGCACCGGCCTCACTGGAGCTACGGCCATCGTCTTCTCAGAGCCCGGATTGAAGGGGAAGGTTCTAGAGGTTGGTGAAGTTCCGGAGTCGCGACTGGCGCTCGAAACCAAGGTCGCGGTCGTCGCCAAACCCTATTTCCAGGATCCCGTCAAAATGCAAGCCAAGGTGGAGATTGCTGCGGAGAAATGGGTGGCCACGGGTACGCACCAGTTTCGGATCATCGCCTCCGACGGAAGCTCCACTCCCGGAAACCTGATGGTAGGCTCTTTCCCGGAAATTGAGGAGCGGGAACCAAACGACGAGGCTGCACATGCTCAACAGGTGGCTCTTCCCACCACTGTTAATGGGGTGATTTTGAAGGCAGGTGACGAGGATCAGTTTCGTTTTCGAGCCACTTCGGGAAAGGATGTTGTCCTGCTAGTGAATGGCCCTGATGTGGGCTCGTCTTTGAATCCGGTCATCGACCTGTTTGATTCCGAAGGCCGCCAAGTTGCCTCAAACTCCCGAGAACATGATCGTCTAACCCTAGGCTATCGAGCTCCTGCGAGCGGGTGGTATACGGTTCGAGTCAGCGACTATCTGAGAGGTGGCAGCCTCCGCCACTTTTACAGACTCACCCTGGGAGAATTCCCATTTTTGAAGGGGCGTTATCCCCTGGGCTTGCAAGCTGGCACAGCGAGACAGTTCCAGATCTGGGGCCTAAATTTGGGTGACACCGTTGCCGCTGTGCCTGAGCCATTCGGATTGATGGCGGGCAAAACCTTGGACGTTGGAGCTATCTCTGCGACCACGAGGAACGGTGACACCGCTAACCTGTTGCCGGTCGCCATTGGTCCTTACAAGGAAGTCGAGGAGGCCGGCAGCAACCATTCAGTCCAGAGCGCTCAAGAGCTTGGTTTTCCCGCCACCGTGAATGGACGAATCCTGCTCAACTCCTCCGGACACGCCCTGCCGGACTTTTATCGTTTTACCGCCAAGAAGGGGCAGAAGCTGATTTTGGAGACGACCGCGAACCGCTTGGGATCACCTTTGGACTCGGTCGTCGAAGTACTCGACGCTAATGGGAACTTGGTTCCGCGCCTCACTGCGCGACCTGTCTGGAAGACACAAATCACCCTCTTCGACAGGGAATCCAAATCCCCCGGGCTGCGCCTGGCTCAAACCACTGACTTGGAGCTGCACGATTACATGGTGGCAGGCAACGACTTGATGCGCGTCGTCAAGCTGACCAACGGCCCGGACGAGGATGTTATTTTCGAAAATTTCGGCGGGCAGCGTCTGGGAATGGAAGACACCACCCCTGAGGCGCATGCCTTGGACGACTTCATCTACAAAGTTCAACTTCACCCGCCAGGGGCTCAGTTTCCACCCAACGGCATGCCGGTCTTTCGCTTCTACATGCACAATGACGACGGTGGTCCAGGCTATGGGAAAGATTCCCGCGTCACTTTCACTGCCCCGAATGACGGAGTGTATTACGCCAAAGTGGCTGACGTTCGGAACCAAGGGGGCGAGAATTTCGCCTATCGCTTTACAATCAGAGAGCCTGTAGCGGACTTTTTGATTACCGCTCTTCCCGCCAATCCCAACATCCCGGATGGTGCAGAAGTGCCCATTGAGGTAGTCGCCTTGCGCAAAGAGGGATTTGAGGGACCGATACATGTGCAGTTCGACTCCCTGCCTGAAGGGTTCACTGGAACTTCGGGCGACATTCCGGCCGGTGAAGCCTCTGTGACGCTGCTGTTGTCCCACAGGTCGGGGATCAAATTGTCTGGGGGCTGGACGCGCTACCGAATCGTGGGCGAGGCGGCCATTGGCAAAGAAACGGTGAGGCGAGTGGCGAATGAAGGAGATATGCTGAAGGTTGTTTCGCTAATGCCGAAGCCGGATATCAAAGTCTATGTCAAGGACGAGAAGATCCGAATCAATCCTAAAGGCGAAGCCCAGATGACCCTTGCGGTTGAGCGGTTTAATGGTTTCAAGGGCAGAGTACTGTTTCGCATTCAGGACTTGCCTTTCGGTGTTAGGCCGATCGACGTCGGGCTGAATGGTGTGATGATCGCAGAGAATGAGACGGAGAGGACCTTCACATTAGAATGCCGCTCGTTTGTAAGGCCCGTAGTTAGACAAATCTACGCCGTAGGCGTTGTCGAGGCTTTGGTACCCACCGAACATTCTTCCCGGCCGGTCACGCTCGAAGTCAGCGGAGCTGCGCACGATTGATCTGTTTTAGCGTGTTCAACCGTGCCAGAACCAGAATCGTGCACACCGCCGCCCAGCCCACCTCTTCGCGCCCGGCTTCCAGGTGGGTTTCCATCCATTCGTCCAGCTTCAGGGCCCGCCACAGCTTCCACCCCAGCCACCCATCTCCAAACTGTCGTCCCTGTTCCAGCCGCACTTCCGACAAGCTGCTCGGCTTCGATCCCGCTCGGTGCCGCCCGCCTCATCGGTATCGGTGAAGTTGAATTTTGGCCTCAGGCTCTTCCATAACGCTCGCGCTTCCAGTCGCCCTCGCTCGTTCAGCTCTCCTAGCGTCGCGACCGTCTGTTGACGCACTTTCCTTCCCGCCCGCACCGAGCGCACCAGCCGCCAGTAGGCATGCCGCTTGCCGTCTTTCTCGATCGTGCCGTGTCGCAGGTACATCGGATCGTTGGGCTCGACGACCCTCACAATCCCACGTCCCACGCGGGTTTTCAAGAGGCTAGGTTGGCACTACATGCGCTTTTTCCCAACTCTCACCCACACCTTCAATCACTTGCAATCTAATTCCCTTCGTCTTTTCTTGCTTCTCGCACCAAACTGACGAAGTTGGGCTAGGCGATACCATCGAAGTTGATCACTGTTCAAGTTTGAGTGAGGGCGATCGGCGGGCTCCGGCCCACCTGTTGTCTTCCAGGTGGGGATTAGGTGCTGAGGGATTTCAAAGGCGTTGAGTGATCAGTCCCCAACACAACAGGCCCGTCGCTAACCAAACGATAACCTCTGCGATCATGATGCGGCGCATCCTTCACCTCGCAACCAAATTACGTAACGATGATCAGGACTACCAATTACAATTCCGTTGCCAACCCCTAACCTATGCAAAATGGATGCGTAGTAACTCTTTCGGGTTACCAATCTCTGACATTGAACTGCTGTTTGATGGAAGAAGTGGGATGTGCTTGGCGTAGGGCGGCGGTGGGGATCCAGGGCAAGGTGTCAATCGATGATCTCTGCATTCGCAGAAACGGAGTTCCGCGTTCGGAACAGCAGCGGAAGCCTTCTTTCCTAAGTCCTTGAGCCCTGAAGACTTTCAAGACTCTTCTAAGAAACACCTTGTCTTTTCATGGCACGCGTTGCGGTTTCGCTACCGTATTTGCACGGAATGCGCCGTTGTCTGTCCGCTCATGTCATTTCTCCTTGCTCGGCTTACCTAGTTTACCAACCATCACAGGCGCAAGGTTAGGCTCCAGAATCAGCCATTGAGAGCCGAACTTGGACGCGCCGGTAACTGATGAAGATGTCGCTCACGGTGTTTGCCACTGTTCAATTCTCGTCTCAGGAGATCCTACCTCAGCGAACTGACCGATTGAAATTTTTCCTTGACAGCGAGTTCATGGGCGCGAGTAGTATGGCGAACAAAAAGCGAATCTATGGAGGCGGCTCTTCATGGTTGGAAACATCGTGCCCCGTCAGACTGCTGAACCTATTTTTCGAGAGTGGCTACAGGAGATGGATGACAGAAGGCTTGAGTCCGAAGCCTTGACCTGGATCTGGCTGTGCGAAACGAGAAAAAACGGTCCGTGGAAAGAAGATAAATGGCGGCGGGAATGTGTCAAGGATGAATGTCAACGGCGAGAAAAGCCAGAGATCTTTCTAAGAGCCGAACGAAGAATTCTCAGTCAGCTCGGCAGGGCTTCCAAGTGAAGCCGCTTCGACACTTTTGCTTCTGGAGGCGGACCTGTATGTCCTTAGCAGCCCTGGGAATTGACTTAATAACAGTCGGGCACAGAGCAGCAGGGTTACGATGATTCGGAATTTCATGTCGCGCATGCCGCCATTATCGGCATCCAGGCATGAAATCCAGGTTACATCCGGTCTGGAACTCTACGAACCGGACTGCAGCACGCTTGTGGCATTGGAGAAAACGTTGCTGACGGTTTTGCCCAAATTTGGGAGAGCTGTCATTACGATCAGAGCAATGAACACCAGCAACAGGGCGTACTCGACTAGATCCTGACCTTCTTCCTCTTCAAGAAAACGCTTGAATAGTTCGAACATTGTTAGGTTTCTCCTTACTTGAGTTGATTATCTGAACCATTGGAATCTGATCCCATCACTTCGCCGCAGTAGGTCCTTCCGCGAATGTTCGGCGTTCGATTCCTCGTGGTGGCTGAGCACGATGCTGGCGGCGTTCCTTGATCAATCCGCGTTTGATCAGCACCGAAATTACGGCTCCATACTCGTCATCCAGCAGGCGAGCGATGTCGGAGAACGTGAGCCCGTGGTTGATGAATAGGTTGCAGATTGTAACGGCTCTTTTAGCCTTGGGATCGAGATTCGTGCTATTGCTCGGCAAGTTAAACCGGTTCTGACAAACCTGAAAACCATCTCGAGTTTCGCAATTGGGCTCTCGCATGATGCCTCTCTCTACCGAATAAAGAAACCTGGGACTTAGGCTCATGTTTGGCCACAACGAAGTTCAGAGTCGGCTCCCCTTGTCGGCACCGAAGCTGGGAATCTTTACGACTTTCGTACTACCACTTGTGGGGGAGAGTTTTGGCGATTGCGTCAGCAACACGGAACGTGGGAACAACCAGCGGGGAAATCAGGATGGACTCTGGTTTGAAGGGAGCGACGGTGCTAATCAGCTTGTGTCGGTCCGCCTAGGCGGAGATTGGGTCAGGCAGCAGCTCACAGATAAATTCGCCCGGTGGTGTTCCACGAACAAGCTCACATGCATAGTCCCGTTCCCCTTCTGAGAAGAGTTTTTCCATCAGGGTCCGAATTCGTGAAGCGTTCACTCTTGAAGAATAGGACCTTCCTATGAAAGCGTCATTTGGTATGCATTGTGCACTTGTACACTTAGCTTGACCTATATTAACTCGCAGATCGGTCTCTAACTGACGGGCGCCTGCGAGTCGCAGAGCGCCATCGGCTTCCCTATCCGTAGGTCTAGCGGGCACAGCAGCTAAGATTGTCGGAGTCACTGTAAGGAAGGAACTGGATTCATGCTACGAATCATCAAGGACCTTTGGATTCGGATTCTGATTGCTTTCGATGTTCGAGACCCACTGAAGCGTATTGATACACCCTATGTGTTCCCAGAAAACCTTAGCGAGCTTCAGCCGGAAGCAAAATTGAGAGCTACTATCTGCAACCTCTTCGGCAACTTTCGGGAGCCGATTGAAGATATTGCCAACACTTATGAGATGACGCCGAAGCAGGTAATCTCGATTCTTCTTGAGGAAGGGTTGATCAAAGATCAACGGCGGAACCGTACTGACCCAATCAAAGGGGGAAGACGAGAGGTTGACCGCTCATCCGCTTGAGTCCACAGATCGCTCTAGCCGGAAGCGGAGACTCGATCTCCGGCATTAGCGCCTTCAACAAACGAGCGTACTACCCAAAGAGACCCCAGTAACATACTGCTTCCTTTTGCAATGATAGTTATCGTGGATCCTTCGGACATCTTCACTTCAGTATGCGTCCTTCGATCCTGTATAACCGACGATCACTTCGAATCTTCGAGATAAAGCTCTCTCCGCATTGTGGATCACCCTGACACTTGCCCACGCGTGGTTTCACCAAATGGAAGTTATGAGAAGCCGTGAAGCCGACTAAATACGCATTGCCTTGACCATCAGCGGCAATTCCTGTTCCCGTCGCTCCCTGACGTCCTCCGAAATGCATCGAATAGACTGGAGCCCCCTTCGGATCAAACTTGGTGATGAACGCTCTGTTTCTTTCGAAAGGTCCAAAATAGTACGAGAATCCGATGCTTGGGAAGTCCGGTGAGTCTGTATTCCCTGCGACGTAAGAATTCCCATCAGGATCGACAACAATTGCGCTGCCCTCGTCGGGCAGTCTTTCTCCCAGGTAGGTTGAATAGACCAAGTTACCTCGGGAATCGAGTTTGGTTACAAAAGCATCTCGACCGGCGTTAGTGGAATGAATCTTCAGATTATCTTGATAAGCAGTCTTCTGGGTCACGGGGAAATCTGTCTATCTTTCAGTCCGTCCTGTCAGATACGCATTGCCACTCGGGTCGACAGCGAGGCTAGATACAAAGTCTTCTTGCCCCAAGCCAGAGCCCCCACCGACATACGGCAAGTTCGAGCCGGAAGACATACGTAGGAGCACCCATAGCCTTGCAGAAATCCTCGAAGACAGAAGGCACAATGTCAGGGGACTGAGATCGTTTCAGGACGAGGATCATCGAATCGATTTTTGGATTCAGCAAATCGGCGAAAAGCCGGTGCGCGGGATTCGACCAGGGGACATCGAGGCTATAAGGAATCGGACGCAAGCAGATCCTCCTTCAACCAAAACCCACCATGATCGGTGGCGATTCCGACACGCATATTCTCTCCTTTACAAATTTGGGCTCGGAGCAATGAATCCTGCTCACTCAATAACGCTGGTATCGCACCTGCGTTTATTCATGTCCCACCTCTGCGGTCGAAGCGTTATGCAGCTTGGTGGCAGCGCGATCCGCCAATACCAGAGCCCGATCTCGGCGAATCCGACCGGCTGGAATCAAAGGATCTCCAGCGTGCAAGCGGCCAAGCATTTCGGCCTTTTCAGCTCCGGTCACAAGCCACAACACCCGGCAGGATCGATTCAGGATGGGATACGTCAGGGTCATTCGACGCCTGCCCTGGTAGGCGCCTGTCACTGCGACGTCTTCATCCAAGACTTCGAGAACAGGATCTCCGGGCACCAGCGAGGCGGTGTGCCCGTCGGTCCCGAGGCCCAGGTGAACGAGGTCGAGCACCGGCGGTGAACCGGCAATTGTCTGGAGAGTCAGTGTGTATCGTGCTGCTGCCGATTCCAAGTCGGGTGATTCCACCGGCATAGCGTGAATCTGCTCAGTGCGCAACGGTGCATACTCAAGAAGGCTTTGGCGCAAGTGCGTCAGGTTTCTGTCGGGGTGTCCCACAGGTGCGACTCGCTCGTCCACTTGCACCACGTGCAAACGATCCCACGGCACTTCTTCAGCTACCAGAGCACGAAGCATGAGCCACGGGGTCTGACCACCACTGACAGCCATGACGAAGCGGCCACGTGCGTCAGTCGCCGCTCTGGCCTCTGCAGCTACAAATGCAGCAGCCTGTCGGGCGACCAAGTCAGCATCGGCAAACACTTCAATTCTCATCGCCGCTTCTCCAGGCCCGATTCGCTCATCACAAACCCGGGCACGTCGAAAGACCAGCCCAAGGCGGTACGATTACTCCTCACGCCGCCTCGCCGGTGACAGCACCCTTCCCTTGGTTCACTGTTGGATTGTGCCAACCTCCCTTCGGTGTCACTCGCTCGACCTCGCTTGGTCCCCAGCTATTCGTCTCGTAGAGGTAGATTGGCGTGCCCTTTTTCAGCACCGGATCGACGATGCGCCAAGCCTCCTCCACGTAGTCCTGGCGCGCAAACAGGGTGGCGTCTCCCTCCATCGCTGCTCCCAGCACTCGTTCGTAAGCGTCCATCTCACCGGCTTGAGGAGAGCGGCTCGCGAGCATTTCAACTGTTTGGCCGATCATCTCCTCACCTGGAGCCATCACCGTCATTCCCATGGCGATGGTGACCTCGGGACTGAGGCGGAACCGCAAATGGTTCTCCGTCACAGCATTCTCACAAATGGCCGCGGGAGGTTTCCGGAACCGCCCAACAATTTCAGTGCAAGTCACCGGAAGGCATTTCCCAGCCCGGATGTAAAATGGAACTCCTTTCCAGCGCCAGGAATTGATCTCCAACCTCAACGCGGCAAAGGTTTCCACCTGGGAGTCCTTCGCCACTCCTTTCTCGTGGCGGTAGCCACGGAACTGGCCGCGGATCAAGTCGTTCTCATCGATGGGCGGAATGGCTTTCAGCACTTTGACCTTCTCGTCGCGAATGGTTTCGCTGTCCGTTCTCACGGGCGGCTCCATCGCCAGATTTGATAGCACCTGAAAGAGATGGTTCTGGATCACGTCGCGGATGGCCCCAGTCTCCTCGTAGAAACCTCCTCGTCCCTGAACACCAAAGTTTTCCGCCATCGTGATCTGGACACTTTCGATGTAGTTGCGGTTCCAGAAAGACTCCATGAAGGCGTTCGTGAAGCGAAACAGGAGCATGTTGTGCACTGGCCGTTTCCCGAGATAGTGGTCGATACGGAAGATCGCGTCTTCGTCGAAGGCTCCGAGCAGAATGCGGTTGAGATCCCGAGCCGATGAGAGATCACGGCCAAAAGGCTTCTCGATAATGACGCGAGCCCCCGTGGCACAACCCGATGTCACCAGCTGTTTCGCCACGGTTTCAAATAGAAAGGGCGGAATGGCCAGATAATGAGCTGGCCGCTGCGCCCTGTTGAGTTCTTTGCGAAGCGTGTCGAATGTCGCCGGATCCGTGTAGTCAACCTGGACATAGCGCAGCAAATTACTTAACTTTTGGAAAGCTGCTGCATCAACTCCGCCGTGTTTTTCAAGGCTGTCCTGCGCACGTGCTCGGAGTTGATCGACACCCCAGCCAGATCTGGCGACGCCGATGACCGGCACGTTGAGGCGTCCACGTTTCACCAGCGCCTGCAGTGCCGGGAAAATCTTCTTGTAGGCAAGATCGCCCGTTGCGCCAAAGAAAACCAGCGCGTCCGAGTGGGAACTATTCATGGTTGTCTCCTTTAGAAGCCTTTCACCTCTCGGCAGGTTTCTCCAGGTGTCCGCCGAAGCCGTAGCGCATCGCCGAAAGTAGCTTGTCCTGATAGTCCGCCTCACCGCGTGAAGTGAAGCGCTGGTAAAGGGCGGCGGAGAGGACCGGTACTGGCACGGCCTCGTCGATAGCCGCCTTGATCGTCCAGCGCCCCTCACCCGAGTCCGAAACACGCCCGCTGAACTGGGGGAGAGTAGGATCTTTCACCAAACTTGCCGCCGTCAGGTCCAGCAGCCACGACGCGATCACGCTGCCGCGCCGCCACACCTCCGCGATGTCGCGCAAATTGAAATCATATTGGTAATGCTCCGGGTCTCGGAGTGGCGTCGTCTCGGCGTCAACCGCATGCTTCTGCTTGCCGATGTTGGCGGCCTCCAGGACGCCAAACCCTTCGGCGTAGGCGGCCATGAGGCCGTATTCGATCCCGTTGTGCACCATCTTGACAAAATGGCCGGCGCCATTTGGACCGCAGTGCAGGTAACCCCGCTCGGCGGTGCCGTCCAATTTCTCGCGGCCCGGCGTGCGCGGTACGTCACCCGCACCTGGCGCCAGCGTCGAGAAGAGAGGATCGAGATGCTGGACGACCTCCTTTTCGCCCCCAATCATCATGCAGTAACCTCGTTCCAGACCCCACACACCTCCGCTTGTCCCTACGTCAACATAGTGGATGCGCTTGGCCGTAAGTTCCCTTGCCCGCCGGATGTCGTCCACGTAATAGGAATTGCCACCGTCGATGAGGATGTCTTCCGCCTCAAGATGCGGCAGCAGGTCTGCAATGGTCTTGTCCACGACTGCGGCCGGGACCATTAGCCAGACTGCCCTTGGCTTCTCGAGCTTTTTCACGAGGTCATGCAGTGAGGAGCTTCCTACCGCCTTCTCCTGGACTAACTCGCTGACTGCTTTCGGCGACATGTCGAAGACGACGCACTGATGGCCTCCTTTGAGAAGCCGTCGCACCATGTTTGCCCCCATCCTTCCCAGACCAATCATTCCAAGTTGCATAGTTACTCCTTTGCCCTCAATCGACTCGTTGAGGCTGTTTCCACAACTGCTTGATGCTGTTCTGAGCCGGAGGCTGCAGCCACCCCTTCGCCGTCACCAAAAATCGCCGTTCCGGCTACCAGAACGTTGGCTCCAGCGGCAACCGCCAGCGGAGCAGTTTCTACATCGATGCCCCCGGCCACCTCCACTTCGCACCCGGGCTTGATTTGTTCGATCAACTGACAGACACGCCGGATCTTGGGCAAGGTCGTGGGGAGGAAATGCTGCTGTCCGAAACCAGGATTGACCGTCATGACCAATACCTACTCGACATCCTGCAGGATTTCCTCCAGCACTGTCGCTGGGGTTGCCGGATTGATCACCACTCCGGCTTGCTTGCCCAGCGCCTTGATGCGTTGCACCGTACGGTGCAAATTGGCGTTGCCCTCCCAGTGAACAAGAAACGAATCGGAACCCGCATCTACAAACTCCTCGATGAAAAGGTCCGGGGCCGAAATCATTAAATGCGTTTCCAAGGGCAGGTGCGTCGCTCGCCGGAGGGACTGGACGATCGGCGCCCCCATCGAAAAGTTGGGCACGAAGTGTCCATCCATCACATCAATGTGGATGCGGTCAGCTCCGGCCTGTTCCGCCTCGGTGACCTGCTCGCCTAGGCGAGCAAAGTCGGGCCGACAGGATGGAAGGGGCGAGTCTAACGATACCCTGGTCTATACTCACAATCCCTCCTGGTCCCAATTCTCCGGCCGTTAGCGTGGTCCGACCCCGTCATCAGATTGCCGTGCGATTGTCCCATCATGGCCCATGGCCTGCTTAGGTATTGGACGCCTCAAAAATACTCCGAATGGATCCATCCAACAGCGCGTTGAACTTGGCATCGGGCTGCTGGGCCGACAGCTCTTCTACTAAGGCCCGCGAGAAGCTCGCCACGATGCCGTGATTCCTGCGCAGGCGGTCGTTGGCTTCTTCCCGAGAATAACCGCCCGACAACGCAACCACCCTCAAGACGTTGGGATGTCTGACGCAATCGGCGTAGAAGTCGTCTAGCTCCGGTAGCGTGAGCTTGAGCATGACCAAGTCATCTGCTGGCAGGTCGTTGAGCTCCTCCAGGATGGCCGCTTTGAACAACTCTTCGGCCTTGGCTTTTTGCGGGCAGTGAATGTCAACTTCCGGCTCGATGATCGGCAAGAGGCCAGCGTCGATGATTTGCCGAGCCCCTTCGAACTGCTGACTCACAATGTCCTTGATACCGGTCGCATCGGCTTGCTTGATGAACGAGCGCATCTTAGTTCCGAAGATGCCATTCGCTTTGGCTTTGTCGAGCAGAGTGGCAAGCCCGGGCATGGGTTTCATCAACTGGACCCCGTTCTTCTCAGCTGCAAGGCCCTTATCCACTTTCAGAAAAGGCACAACACGTTTCACGTTCCAAAGATAGTCGGCGGTAGGGCGCCTCTCGATGTCCCTGTCCATGGTGTTTTCGAACAGGATGGCGCCAATGATCCGCTCGCCGGTGAAGCTGGGGCTCGTGATGATGCGGGTGCGCATTTGATGCACAATCGCAAGCATCTCATCCTCGTTGCACCAAGCGCCTTCCTTGATTCCGTAATGACGCAGCGCCTCGGGCGTGCTGCCACCGCTTTGATCCAGCGCCGCTATGAAGCCGGGATGTGTCTTCATTTGCTGCTGTTGCTGCTCGTTAAAGCCAACAGATTTCATAAAGTCCTTCTTCAACTTTCGGTATTGGTAGGTCAGGTTGTTCAAGGCTATGTTCCATAGCCCAGCGCGCTCAGGCTCGCCGTATTCAGCATGAAAGAACTGGCGCTGGAGGTTTCTACTCCAATCCAGCGCGCAGCCAGCATTCGGAGGAAGTGTCCACTGGAAAAAAGCAGAACGTCTCCCGGCACCGCCCGCACGCGGTGCATCACGCGGTCAGCCCGCGCAGCGACCTGGTGCGGCGATTCGCCGTCTGGACAGCCGTCGCGGAATAGCTGCCAGTCTGGGCGTTCCGTGCGGATTTCGACCGTGCGGCGACCTTCGTATTCGCCATAGTCCCACTCTACGAGGTTGTGATCGATTTCTGCCACGGGTCCGAAGCCGGCCAGCTCACAGGTCCGCCTAGCACGACGCAAGGGGCTGGTAAATGCCCTGGCGAAGGTTAGTCTCCCGCTCAGCCGCCGTCCAAGTGTTCGAGCATCGCACTCGCCGCCCTTTGGTTAGCGGTAAATCTGTAACTCCCGTGTGCTGGCCCGTCAGGCTCCAGGCTGTCTCGCCGTGCCTGGCCAGATAAATGATGGGAAGTTCTTCTCTCATGTGGGCCATCTTCGTGATTCCTCCTTAAAGCTCTCCAGCCCCCCTGCCGCAGCCCCGACCAACGCAGCGCGAGTGAGGATAACGTGAACCGGAATACGCTCCATGAACTCCTCGAAGCGTCCCTTCCGCTTGAAGGATTCCATGAATCGTGGCCCCTGCAGTACCCGCAGCATGTGTAGAGGGATACCGCCCGCCAGGTACATGCCGCCAGTCCCAAGTACTTTCACAGCGAGATTGCCTGCTTCGCTCGCAAGGATGGAAACAAACGTGTCTACTGTGGCCCTGCACAATTCGCTTGGATGGTGTGGGTCCGTGGCGGCATTAGTGATGACCACGGAACGATCTTTTGCGGAAGCAATCAACTGAGCGACTTCGGGGTTCTCAGGGATGTGTTCGATATCGCGAAGAAATTCGTAAATGTTCGGAAGCCCAATTCCGGAACACACACGTTCGACGCTCACGTGGTCGAAGTGCTTGAGCAGGTACTGGAGCAGGCGGATCTGTCGTTCATCCGTCGGGGCAAAATCGGCGTGACCACCCTCGGAGCCGTGCGCAACGTAACGGGACCCGTCCCAAGTCAGAAATGATTCGCCCAAACCCGTACCCGGCGCGATGACACCGATGGAACCTTTCGGGATCGGTTCCCCGACATTCAACGTGCACAGGTCGCTTGCGCGTAAAACGGGGATTGCTCGGGCGACTGCCTCCAGATCATTCATCAAACGGACGGATCTGAAATTCAGCTCCTTTGCAAGCGAACCTTCATCCATCACCCACGGCAAGTTGGTAGTCTTGATCCGCCCATCGATGACGGGTCCGGCAACAGCAAAACAGGCCCGGTCCACAGGCGTTTTGACCTTCGCCAGGAACTCTCCGACTAGGGCCTGCAGACTGGGGTAATCGGCGCTACGCACTTCCGCTTGCACGAGCGGTGAGTGCGGTCCAGCGTCGTGCGAGAAAATCGCCAAGTCTGTTTTGGTACCGCCAATGTCCCCTGCAAGTAGCATCGCAAACCTTTCCAGTTACATTTTCTGTCAAGCAGCCACTAATTCCCTCTAGCCCGGCTCCGCTCCCAGAGGCGCTGAGGCTCTTTGAGGTCAAGAGGCAAGAGGACGGTGAGAGTGGTACCCTCATTCAATGTGCTCTCAGCCGGATCTGACCTCCGTGCTTTTGAATGATGTTATGACTGCTAAACAGTCCTATACCTGCCTTCACCCGCTTTCCCTTCATGATGATTTCCGGTTCAAACAGGTTCTTCATCTTCTCGCCTGAAATACCGACTCCAGTATCTGAAATCATGACGCGGTCAAAACGCACTTGCCAAGCTGTAAGTTTCTCCTTAGGCTAGCAGTTAAGTGAGACCATGCGATTGCGTGAATTGACCGCGCTGATTGTGCTGTTAGTATTTGGCACCGGCGCAACAGAATTAGGGACAATGACAGGTGGCTGGCCTAAGCCCGCAGCTGCAGCTAAAGGATCAGCTTGTTCTCTGCATTCCAACTGTATGTGCCCTGAGAGTTGCAAGCTTCAGAAGCCGAAAGTTAAAGCCAGTTGTCATACTTCGGCAGCCCACAAACCAGAGAACCCATCAAGGTTACCCTCCGCTTCCTGCTTTCTCAAGCCGGGCTGTGGACAGAAGGATGCTGTGACTCAAGCATCAACTGGTTTGAAAGACTCGTGGTTGCGGCCTTCCGAGCACCTCGATGGTGCTGTAGAAGTCTTTCAGCTAATAGGTTTCAGCGTTGAATTGCCACGCTTGGGTTTTATCCCACTCCCCTTTCACCCTCCCAAGAACAGTCTCTTCCAATCCTGACGGCCGTCGCCCCAGCAGAGGTTATCGGCTTCGATTCTCGTAAACCGATAGGTCAGCTCGGTTACTTGTGCGCCGTCTAATCGAAGTCCCTGGACCCGTTCAACTTGTCTGCAGCGGGAATTATCCCTGTTTCTGAGCCCTTCGGAACCAAGAGTCTGCTTTTCTTTCAAGCAAAGCTTGCCACTATTAAGGAGACCTTGTAGCGACCTGCTCCGGGCTACTTTAGAGCGAGAGTAAGGAGGGATTGTGATGCCGTCATTTTCTGTCAGACCTGCACTCACAGTATTTTATGCCGTGGCGTTCGCATCGGTTGCCATGGCGCAGGAAAACATCAATTCCGCCAGCGTCAGTGGGCGTGTGACAGATCCGTCCAGCGATGTCGTGGCAGGCGCGCAAGTCACGGCGCGCCAAACGGAAACCAACCTAACGAGAATCGCAACAACGGATCAAGAAGGACGTTTCCGCTTTGCATACCTCAAAGTCGGACCGTACGAAATCAAGGTGCAGGCGAAAGGTTTCGCTGAGGCGACCCGCTTGCTGACCTTGACGGTAGGAGCGGCTTTTGAACTACCGATTGCGCTCGCGATTGGGGCAACAGAGACGAAGCTGACTGTCACCGATGAGGCCACGATGCTTGAGGCGGCTCGGAGCCAGATCGCCGGCACGGTTTCGCAAGCCGAGGTGAAAAACCTTCCCCTTAACGGACGCAACTTTCTTGACTTGGCGCTGCTAGTCCCCGGAGTGTCTCCCACGAACACCGCAAGCACGCAACTCTTTCCAGAGACTTCGGCTGTGCCAGGTCAGGGCATCTCAGTCAGTAGTCAACGCAACTTTTCCAATAACTTCATTGTCGATGGCCTTTCTGCGAATGACGACGCCGCTGGTCTCAGCGGCATCTTCTACGGTCTTGACGTGGTCCATGAGTTTCAGGTGGTCACCTCAGGAGGCCAGGCCGAGTTCGGACGTGCCCTTGGGGGATACATCAATATGGTCACCAAAAGCGGTACTAACTCCATGCACGGAAGTCTTTATGGCTTCTTGCGCAACAAGCGCTTCAATGCGGCCAACGCTCTTTCCCACACGAAACTTCCCCTGACGCAGGGACAGTACGGTGCGAGTGTCGGGGGGCCTGTCATTCAAGATCGCACGTTCTTCTTCTCAAACTTCGAACAGCGACTGCTTAACCAATCCGGCTTGGTCACCATCTCTCAAGCGAACGTGAACACGATCAATGCTCGATTGGCCGCAGTCGGTTATCAGGGTCCACTCATTACGACGGGGCTCTACCCAAACCCGGTCCACAACGTCAACTTCCTGGGCAAAGTCGATCACCAGGTCAATCCGAAGGATCAGTTCGGCATTCGCTACAGCCTTTACGATGTCAATGCCAGGAACTCGCGAGGCGCGGGTGCTTTGAGCGCGCCAACTGCATCATCAGACCTGGATAACAAGGACCAGACCGTGGCGGTCACGAACACGGTGACTCTGTCGCCCAGAATGATTAATGAAACACGTGGACAATTCACTTACAGCGACTTGAAAGCACTACCGAGTGATCCCGTCGGACCGGCAGTCAGCATCTCGGGTGTGGCGTCGTTCGGCACATCGTCCGGTTCACCGACCGGTCGGATAAACCGGTTGTATGAAATCGTGGACAATCTCTCATATCAGGCTGGAGTGCATGCGCTCCGAGTCGGGACAGACTTCCGCTACAATAGCAGCAAGATCACTTATCCTCGGTCCATTCGCGGCAGCTACGGGTTTTCTTCGCTCAACAACTTCCTTTCAGGAGTTTATAACAACTCCGGGTTCACGCAGACTTTCGGCAATTCGGTAATTTCGCAGGGCAACCCGAACGTGGGGTTTTATGTGCAGGACGAGTGGAAGGTAAACCGGAGGCTCACTTTGAATGCGGGTCTGCGGTATGACTTGCAGTTCCTGGAAAGCATCTCAACTGACCGGAACAACCTGTCGCCGCGCGTAGGTTTTGCCTGGTCGCCGTTTGAATCGCGCGGCACCGTAGTGCGAGGCAGTTACGGGCTTTTCTACGACCGTGTTCCGTTGCGTGCCCTCGCCAATGCTCTTTTGTCAGCAAGCAACACTACGGACCTCGCCAATCTAAGCCAGATCAGTGTGAGTCTCTCCCACACCCAAGCCGGGGCTCCTGTTTTTCCCAACATCCTAAACGGTCCCGTGCCGTTGGTGACACTGGTCAACCTGACTACCATGGATCGTGAGATGCAAAATGCCTATTCCCAGCAGACGAGCTTTGAAATTGAGCAGCAGATTGGGGAACGGAGCACCTTAAGTGTCGGCTATCAGAATCTGCGCGGGCTTCATCTGATCGTGTCAATGAACCAGAACGTGCCAACCTGCGTGGCGGCTGGCGGCAACAATGGCTGCCGCCCAAACCCCAGCTACGCCAACAACAGCCGCTACTCGTCAATGGCTGATTCCAACTACAACGCATTGCATGTGGCCTTCACTCAGCGGCCGGCGCGCTGGGGGAACTACCGTGTCTCGTACGCCTACTCCAAGTCTCTCAACAATGTCGGGGAGTTCTTCTTCAGTTCGCCCATCAACCATTACAACATTTGGGACGACTACGGGCGGTCTGATGACGATCAGCGGCATCGCTTTGTTTTCAATGGCACGGCGCAAACTTCCGCGGACCCGGCCAAAAATGTTTGGGAACACCTCAGCCACGGCTTTCAGTTGAGCACCATGTTCCAGTACTACTCTGCCCTCCCATTCAATATCACAACCGGGTTGGCAACGATCCAAGGCACCAATGCCCGACCGACTGTAAATGGAGCGATGATCAACCGCAACGCCGGCACGGGCTTCGACTTTGCCACCCTGAACGCTCGACTGAGCCGCACTTTCAGACTCACAGAAAGACTCCGTCTGGAAGGGATGGTCGAAATGTTCAATATCTTGAATCGGGTGAATGGTGTCACCCGGAACGGAACCTTTGGCACGGGAGCCTATCCCACCAATCCGTCGACCACGTTCGGCCAGACCACTTCAGTGGGGGAACCACGGTCCATGCAACTGGCACTGCGGTTCACTTTCTGAGGGTATCGGCCATTGAACTCGCAGCGATTCGTGTCGATGGGGAAAGCCGGCCAGCCTGCATCGTTCGAAGTTTGGTATGTCACCGGTAAGCAATACGGCTTTTGTTCTGAAGTTTCCTTTGGAGGGCAGCGATGTTTGTGAAGCGCAATTCCTTTCTTCTTTTGGTTTGCATCGTATCTCTCGATGCTCAGGTCCATAAGCACGGAGCCATGTCTCAAGAAGATGGCAACTTTAACCCTTACATCACGACCGATAGCCAGAGCACGTTCTATCTCGTGCATGTTGAGCGGCGCCAGGGTGCTTCTAACGTAATCCTGCGGACGTCAAGCGACGGTCTTCAATTTTCGGCGCCGGTCCGAGTGAATGATCAACCTGGCGATGCTACGGTGCGCAATGAAAATCCTCCCAAGGTAGTAGCGGCGTCGAACGGGCAGATATATGTCTGCTGGGCGAATGAGCGGGGGCGATGGAAAGGGAATATTAGATTCGCCCGCTCACTAGATCGTGGCAAGACGTTCTCACCCGCAAAGAGTATCAATTCGGATTGGCAGGGGAATCCAGCAGGTCATGCGTTTCAGTCCATGGCTGTGGATCGGCGCGGATGGGTCTATGTAACCTGGATTGATGAACGACAGAAGGCCTCCGCAGCGCGTGGTACAGAGATCTGGATGAGCGTTTCCAAAGACGAGGGGAGCAGGTTCTCTCCCAATATGAAGATCCTGTCAAACGTTTGTGAATGCTGTCGAACCAATCTGCAGATCGATTCGGCCGGAACTTTGTTCTTGTCGTATCGAACTGTCCCTCAAGAAGGCCCAATGTATCGGGACATCATCCTTGCGCGATCAACCGATGGAGGTAGGTCGTTTCAGACGAACACCGTCAGCGAGGATCAGTGGGATGTGAATGCCTGCCCTGTGGCAGGGCCCGCTTTGGTCATCGACAAGCAGGATCGTGTCGGAGTCATCTGGTTTACGGGCGGAGGAGAACGACCAGGTCTGTACTATGCCATCTCGAACGATCACGGTATTTCTTTTTCGTCCCGTAAATATCTCGACGAGGACTTGAAACTCGGCAAGCACGCGACAGCGACGGCGAGTTCAGATGGAAAGATTTTGCTGGCCTGGGATGATACTGCTGCAGAAGGAAGCTCAAGTTGGGGGAAGCTGGACCTCAAAAGTGGGCTTATGGAGCGACTAGGATCTCAAGCGGGCATCCTGTTCCCTGTTATTGCTGCAACCCAGCCTGTTGCGTTGATCGCCGGGATGCACGGAAGAGATCGAGACCTATTTA